>NZ_KK211292.1:0-100816 GCF_000621505.1 Ruminiclostridium cellobioparum DSM 1351 = ATCC 15832 | reverse complement strand
ATCACCCCCGTTAAGCCTTGCAACGTCAGTGTTTCAATCGTTGCAACAGGACTACAACCTCTGAATGCCTTGAGTGGGCAAAAAAGATGTCGTACTCCTCTGGTACCCCCTTGGCGGAATGTTAGTATTAAGTCAGAAGAGCAACTACGACGCTTTCGACACAGCAGAATAGATGAAAATTAACGTAGAATAGAGTATAGCATTTGACCTTACCCCAAATTCGAGCCAACGCCCGTCTGGCAAGGCGTGTAGAATCACTTTGATACCGCCTTCTTAAAAACCTCTAAACTTTTCGGGGGGAGTGAGGTCTCTTCAGAAACGACAAATCAGTCTATCTTGTTAATAAAAACCATTCAGCATTTTTCTTCTTGATTGCCTCGTTTCTCTTTATCCAAGGCTCTGGAATACCAAATAAGAGCGAGAAAAATGGAATAAAAAATCCTGGTATTTCAAAGATGATGCTTATAAAATTCTGCATTATAGCGTGGCTTATTTTTTGACTTTTCGCATCATTTGCATATTGCTTCTGCAAAAATGAGCTTGCTAACGTAAAATCTTTTGTAATCAACTCAATCGCTTTTTCGTCTCCGAAATTCTGTAATTGTTCGCACCAATTCTTAAAAACAGCCCTAAAACTCACTATTTCCGGTCTGTTTCGTAAACGCAGAGCTTCGGATAAGGATTGAGGTGCTGGTAAACAGTTCAATTGAGAGAGTTGTGGCAGACTGAATAAGTAGTACACATCGTCAATTAACTTAATGTTTGTTTGTAATGGAGGTTTATTTAGT
Source organism: Ruminiclostridium cellobioparum DSM 1351 = ATCC 15832 (assembly GCF_000621505.1). GTDB lineage: Bacteria > Bacillota > Clostridia > Acetivibrionales > DSM-1351 > Ruminiclostridium > Ruminiclostridium cellobioparum. The sequence goes on along the minus strand of NZ_KK211292.1, from coordinate 100,028 downwards.
TTCAAAAACCGAGAATAAACAGATAATCGCATTTCCGATGCAACGAAAATGTCTTGAAAAGTAACATAACGACCAAGCGAATAATCGCAGTCAAGGAAAAAAGAGCCCAAACAACTTACGTCCTGCTTTTTATTACATTTTTTGCAATATAATTTCCCGTTTATAGTAAATAAATCATCGAGCAAATTAGCGCATCGATTGATTCTTTCATCATCACTATACTTAGGATTTCCTATATTGGAATAGACAGCAGGTTTTATTATATACTTCATTATTTTTGATTTGGCAAATTGCATTGCTATATATTCCCATTCTTCAATGTGAGACCATTTTTCTTGCATAAGAACACTGTCGAACCAACTTGTTTCTATAATTTCTTGTACGAATATCGTTGTTAATTCTGAATTGAGTAGCAATTTTTCAAATTTCGTATTTTGCCCCTTTTCTAAGTATGACGTACATTCAGCAATTTCGGAATCAAGCGTACTCCCGAATAGATTCGTTCCACAATGCTTGTCCCAATCGAAGAATAATCCAGTAATAAACGAATTGAGAAATTCAGACCGTGTTCCGGTAAAATTTATCATCTTAACGGTTTCGTTTAGATAAGCGGTGTTAGTATTTATAACGCCACTTGAAGCGATTACAGATGTGTCATAAACAATGCCATCATCAATCAGCCTCTCCAAATTAAAAGGCACAAAGGAGTTTGAATCAACACTTTCAAAAAGAAGTAAGAGCCTAAGAAGACTTGATTTATTATTAATTCGTGAAAATCGAGCTTCGAACAGAGCATCATCAAAATCCTGCTCAGTGGCAAACTCCTGAGTAAACTCTGTAATTATTTTTTCTCGTATTGCAAGCTGGATAAAATTATCAGTCTCATTATATCCGAGAAATAACTTTGAAAAATCCATTTTTCACGCGCCTAACAGCGGCTGGTCGTATTCGAACAGCACTTCATTTATCTCGAAAATATCATACTTGCATAATCTTTATTCGCGCATTCTGAGTGTACTCATGATATATCAGCGTTTCCGTCGCTGCAACAGGATTACGGTCTCAACATGCCTTGTTGATGCAATTCTAATGACCGTCGAGCCTGGTACCCCCTTGGCGTTAGGATATTTTCGATAAATCCGGGGCTCAACACTTATTTTTAATAAATTCGCTGCTGATTATAACATGAAAAATCTACTTATAAATCTTTAACTACGCCTTACATTTTTTATAATATCCTTTTACTTCATCAGTTCTAAACTAATAATCTCTTGTTCCATTTTTACATTGTGCTGAAGCATATACTGGATTGTATCCGTATACACCCTCATTTCTTTCAATTCCTGTAACCTCACAGTATCATTGTCTGTTAATCGATGAAGACATCTTTCATATTGTTTCTGTGAAAGTTCATCCTTCGACATACAATATGTCTTAAAATTGACACCTGTTATCTCACATAGATTATGGTGAATCCAAAATCCGCCAGCATCAATATCTCCAAAATGCAAGAATTCTATATTAGGGTTATCATCGTATACTTTTTTTATAAAATCACGTTGAAAACGATTTGCATATCCCCCCAGATAAAACGTGACTGTATCAGGAGCAGAATATCTCAGATAAGAAGTCCTATTTTCAATCGTCATAAATTTCTGAGTTCTTATCTTAATGCAATCAATTTTCTTAAGAGAATTAGTATCCAGCTCGATACCATCTGGAAGTACGTTAAAATCCAGTTCCTTTCCACCAATAGACAATATAAAATTACCTTTAATACTAAATTTTTGAGGCTCCTTTTTTATCATATAGTCTGATAAAATTTCATCCATCAGCTCATCTGTGCTGCATAGTTTATTTTTATATTTGCGAAGCATCTGACAAACTGGTACCAATGTATTCTCTTCAAAATATTTTGAATCCCCATAAATTTTCATAGAAGCTTCTCTTACAAACAATTCTGTACGATTATTATCTATAAAAGCAACCGCATCTAATATTTTAGGAAGCGTTTCATAATCATTTGGGATTTTATTCCTATCAAGTTCCTTTTGCAAGCGTTCGCATTCCATACCACAGATTTCTGATAAATCATGATATCTAGAAATGATATTCTGCACATCATATTTCCTCATTCCTTTCGGAATAAAACCATACTTTTTATGTAGATAATCCTCAACCTGTTCAATCTGTTCGTCTACAAGATAAATACATTGAAGTAGCGTACCAAATTTTTCTTGATCATAGGTTATAAAACCTATTCTGCAGAGTTCTGCCACAGTATAATTTATTACAGTGATTACATCGAAATCACCATCATTTGCATTATATTTCTTATAAAGTTTTTCTGGTTTTACCTGGGTTCTGCGATTGGTTTTATTATCTCCGGTATCTTTCTTACTTCCCCGATAATTATCTACCAGATACACAAGTATCTTTTCTTCCCAATTCATAGGCTACACTCCTCATGCATTTCAACAATTCCTATTTCCATTAAATCTGCTCTTGTTCTAAGCACTGGAAGAATTACGTTACATTCATCACCAATTAACTCTGTCTTATCTGGTGAACAGAAAATCATCTGTAGCTTCTGCTTCTTCATGAAATCAAGCATGATTTTTACATTACTAGGATCCATCTTGGCAAATGGTTCGTCTATAAACACAAGTCTTGTAGAATTTATTTTGTCATTATATATCATCAATAACGCAGATAATAAAATCAACATATAGGGAATCTGCACCTCAGCCCCTGAATTAAAACCAGATTGCTTGGAAAGCTTAGCCTTATTTAGCACATCATTTGTAAGTAAAATTTCATATACCATATAGTTTCTGTAATCAGCATATTTCTCAATCTGCTCCTTATCATTACTATCAATAATACGATTAATAATTTTACGAATTTCCTTTTCTAATGCCATTCCTTTATCATCGGTGAATGTTGTAAGTGACTGCAATATCATCTGGTCAGGGTTTGCTCCTAAATCTTCACGTTCCTTTAAATATTTTGCGTATTCCAAAATTTTCTCATAATCAGAGCCGTCTTTTGCATACTTCACGTCAAACTCATATTTTGATTTGAATTTTAATCTGGAAAGCTCTGCATTAATTAACTTTAAGTCATCTTTTGCGCTTTCACAGGATTTTAGTACTGTCAGTACAAATTCATTCTTGAATATTTCCTCATATCTCCTGGTCTGCTCTCTAAGTTTTTCCTTGATTTCTTGAAGATCATCCATCCAAATTTGAGTTTTTCTTATCTCATATGCAAAACGTTGATTATCACCAGTTGGAAGTCGACTTTCTGCATTTCTACGCGCATTATAAGCAGACTGTGCACCTATCAAATCATTCCCGGCTTCTCTAAGATTACGTTCGGCACGTTCACGATCTTTTAAGGTACCACCAGCACCAGCTTTACCATTGGCTATATACTTATCGTAACTTTCAATGGCTCTTTTGCATACATCATAATTCTGTATTTGGTATTCATTCATAATACCATTATATTTTTCCAGCTCTGCTGTCTTTACTTCTTCCTTTTCTTGATTTACTTCTAGCTGTGTCCTCATCTTTACCTGAGATTCTTGAACTTTCCCACGCTCTCTGCCATTTGCGTCAAGCTCTCCTTTATACTTTGTATAAAGCTGATTCATTTCTAGGTATTCCATATTATTTTGCTGAGCCTGTTTCAAATGCTCAAGCTCTTTAGATGCTGCCCCATATTTAAGCAAAATATCCTCATACATCTGGCATGCATCATAATTATAGTTATCAAAGTGTTTTTGTGCTGTTTCTAAATATTCTTTCTTCTGAATCTGCTCATGTACCCGTTCTCGTAGCATTTTCCCTTCATTAACCAGAGCCTGTAATTTTTTTTCTGCACGAATCCGATTAAGCTCTATTGTTTCCTGTCCCAAGCAATAAAAACGTATTCTATCAAATTGCAGGAAGTAACTATCCATAGCAACAGATACTCTTCCTTCTTTAGAAATAGCATTCTCGAAATTGCGCACTTGTTCCTTTGTTACTGCATGCATACGCCCTAATTGATATTCAAAATACTGTTTTGCCACAGAATTTTTCACTTCAATATAACGCACAACCGAATCTTCTTCGGGAGACAGTTTCTTTTTCATCAATAATTTTGTATTAAATAAATGTGCATATCTGTGTGGAGATTCATTTAACACATCATCTGCAATATCGTAATATTCCGGGTCCACAAGAATTGTGTATCTTCTCTTACCAAGAAAAGATTCAATCGCATTTCTCCATCCTTCATCCTTAAGTGCAATTACATATTCGCAGGCAAACTTTGCTTCTGAACGGATATGTCTATTAGCAAACGCCTTACTTATTTCATCCTTTAATGCAACATAATCTGGTATTTCTGAAAAAGTAGTTTTTTTGTCATTGCAATCATCAATTAATCTCTGCTGCTGTACCTGCATAGCTTGATTCTTTTTTGTCTCATCCTGAAGCCTTGTGATTGCTGCCAATAAATCATCTCTTATATTTTGAATTTGAACTGAGAATACGTCAATACCACTTGCTTTTTGGACTGCTGTGTATTCATTTGCTGTAAGTGATGATAAAATTGACTGGTTATTAACAGGTATATCTTTTTCATAAAACCAATTAATCAATTCACTTATCTTGGTTTGAAATGCCTCTAAGTTTTTTCTCTCTGTGTTTAATATCTCTTTCCGTGAAGTAAGTTGTTCCACTTGTTCTTCAGCAGCACGAATTGCCTTTGTACAATCCATAGCATCTAAGCTATCTTCCACTTTTTTAAGCCTGCCACGAATATCTTTTTCTTGCTTTTGAATCACTACTAGCCTTTTATCATCCTCGTCCAACTGTCTCTCTGCTTGATCAATGGATTTTATTGCTTCATCAATGTCCCGCCTGATTCCAAGCAGCTTTTTATAAGCAATTTTCACATCATCAGCAATAATAATATTTTTAGCGTTCTGCAATCCATCAAACAAAGCAAGTATTTCCTCAAGTTCTTTGATCTCTGCATCTATTTTCTCAAATGTGGTATTCAATATTTCAATATTATTCTTAGCTTCTACTAGTTTTGAAAAGTCTACCTTCTTCTCTTCAAGGACACTTTCTCGAATAAACTGATCGATCTTTGCATCCGGATCATAAGACATAATACTGCGTAGCTTCCTGCGAAACGGTACTATCTGTTGCCCGTTTAATCTCAACCCAGTCCTTTGCATAAACTTTGCAATACCATCCATTGCATCCAGCATTTTAAAGCTATATTTTTTCTGTAATTCAATACCATCATATGGAATGGTCAAGCCATTTTCTTCATATACATGATCTACATCAGATAATCTTGAATTTTCAATAATATAGCGATTTGTATTAAAACCATTTGCAGAATTTGTCTCTATTACAGTACCAAGCACAAAACTCCGTCTCATTTCTTCCTCAAACATTTCTAACACGATGTGAGTATATACATTGGGAAACTGATCTGCAGGTCTCATATATGTTCCCGCCGTTGCATCCAATAATCCTCTAGTGTAAGAAGACAAAGTTCTGCTTCCTTTGTTTTCTGTAGATTTATTAAATACTGTATCTCCATACAGAGCATACTTAATAGCATCTAACAGAACAGACTTACCATTACCATTCTTTCCGGCAATTAAAGAAAAGTATCCAATAGGAACTGCTATATAATTAAAGCCATACCAGTTCACTAAACGAACGGATTTTAATAATATCATTCCTCATCCTCCTCTTCTTCAGATCCCTCCTGCTCCTCTTGTAATCCTCCACCCTTCATATATTCAGCTGATACGGTCTGAAACTGTGCCATATCCCAACCAAATTGTAATGAAGGATACAGGGTGACGATTGCATCTTCTGTCTTATCCTTTGCATCAAAATCAATTAAATTATATCGTTTAAATAAATCCATTGCTGCAGACAATTTTCTACTGTCTATATCAACCTCATAAGCTTTAATTTTATCAATCAGATCACCACGCATAACTAGATTTTCTTCGTTATATCCAAGGTTCTCCAAATAAACCTCCCAAAGGACCAAAAGTAAATGATATTGCTCTGTTGTAAAGGTTAAAATATTAGCTCTCTTAAGGCCTACAGCGTCTTCATCTGCTTCATGTGTCTTTAGCATAGCAATCTTCACATTAGTATCCACGAGTACATCAAAACCAATCATTCGCAGATAGTCCGAAATATCTTGTCTATTAGATTCTCTTGAGATAAATGCATATAGTTTTTCATCTTTATCTCCCACAATAAATGTAGACTCTAAAAGTTTACGTATACATCGCTTAAACAATATATTATTTTCTTCTTTAATTGATATATTTAGTTTAATGTCGCTCATTTATCTCGCCCTTTTTATTCTAATATTACTGATACTGGCAACCTTGGTTTCGACCATCCCACCAAGAAATTCTACTACATAGGGGAACTCATCTGAACCAGAATATATAATACTTGCTGCTATCATCATAGCTTCATCTCTATTTTTTATATTTTGATTACTGGTTTCAACTGATACTTTGTCACTTAATAATGTGTGGAAATACCTTGTGACCTGAGCCACACTATATCTATCAGGATACTCATGTAAAAGCTCCTGCGTTAATTTCGCTTTCTCATCATCCGATAAAGAGCTTATAACAATTGCACCACTCTTTATATTGGGAAGTCGTTTCTTCTTTCGCTCAATGGATTTTCTTCCAACATATCTGTAGGATGACAGCTGGTAACTCTTTGAAATTTCAGCAAGTACTATTTCTCGTTCTTCAGCATCCATTTCCTTCAGTATCACCAACAGATCATTCAAATAAGTTTGCATATTTGTATTATTACTGAGTACCATCAACATCCTGGTCGAATACAAATTATAATAATTGTTAATCTTTTTATCTATGTAATCCATTTCCTTCACATAGTCATAATTGATAAATCCCTGGATTTCAGTAAGTTGTCCATCAATAATTTCTCTAGCCTTATACTCATCCGTCTGTTTTAATGTTTCATATTCACGAATCATATTATCATATACATCTGTATTCATAATCTGTCTAAGCATCTTCTCAATTTCTGCTATATAGCCAGGAATAAGTCCATCTTTTTTTATAAAAAAATAATCATTAAAGAATAAATTCATCATCTCATCTTTAATCAAAAACTGACCAAAAGTATTTACTTCCGTCATCTTAATGACTATACGCATTATTGTGTGTATACTATCTTTCAAAATCTGGAGCTCATTTTTTAAATCCGAAACATTATCCGTAAGAGGAATCAGAATATTTAAATAAGGTCTGATTGTCCGTCCATGCTCTGCATCCAATGCGGATTTTAACGTATCATAAATCGCAAATATATGATTTGTCAGTGCACCACTCGTATCACGATCAAAGATACGTTGAATCGAATCAATCATCTTCCTGCAATACGGCACTACCGAAGCAATGTGGTCTCCACTTCGGCCAATTTCTTGCTCAGAAATCCAGCCACAAGAACGAAAGTACCTTAATATAGCACCAGCATTTTCTAAATCAGACTTTTTACTATTAATATTCTCATCACTATTATCATTACCATTCTCATCCTTTACTACATATGTGCAATTGCGCAAATAGAGGATGATGCAGTCTTTTGCATCTATTTCATAAAGCAGCGGAATAGTCTTCGACTTTTCAATCAATTGTAAAATACACTCATAGTATATTCTTCTATTTTTACAACACAACGGATTAAAGAAACGATCATATTCAGCATTATCAAATAAAATCATATATGATACCTCTTTTGCCTAACAATTACTCCTATTTGTCCTACTTTTACAAAATTGACCATTAATAGCCTGATTCACGTTATTATACTTGATGTAATATTACATTAATTCTATAGCATCTTCCAGCATTTCTCAACTGAAAGTTCCATAATTCGGCAAATATAATGATTGTTTTGATTATTTATTGATTATAAAATCCAGTAGATATGTTCGCATAAACACAAAAATCATTGAATGTCATCTACACACTCAATGGCTTAAACTATTGGTATTACTCAGTTTGATTTTCTTTCGAGCTTAGCGACTACCTCACAATGCCTTGAGTGGGTGAAAAAGATGCCGTTTGGACCTAGTGGGGCCTTGGCGGCCCTTACTTTGTCATCAGATTATACAGAACCTGCGCCATTTGCGCCCTTGTGGTTATCCCCGCTGGTGTAAGCTTTCCAGCGCTCCCGTTGATAATACCGGTTTCAACCAGCAGTGACATGGCTTCCCTGGCCCAGGAAGCTATTTGTCCCTCGTCTGTGAAGTCAGAAAGCGATTTGCTCCGGCCAACCTCATTAGAATTCTTCATCTCAGGCAACTGCTTTATTTCTCTCAAAGCATTACACAGCAGAGTAAACATTTCCTGCCGTGTAATAGTTTTTTCCGGAGCAAACATGTTATTTCCCACTCCCGCGGATATACCAATCCGTTTTGCCGCAGCCAGATAACCGGTATAGTAGTTGCTGCCGGCATCAGAGAAATTGTCCGTGGGATTCTCGTCTGCCTTTATATCGCAAGCTCTCATCAAAAGAACAATAAATTCACCCCGTGTCAGCGTGGCTTCAGGACTGTACCTGTCATTGCCTGTACCCCGGGTAATATCTCTTGCCGCGATGAAACTCACAGCATTATGATACCACGCATTTTTTGCTACGTCGTTGAAGTACACAGGACGATAAGCCACAGCATATTGGCTAAAATGGGTGGTGGAGAAGGTCACTGTGCCTGTGACCGGAACATAACGCCCGTTAGGTACAGATACCGCATTACCGCTTCCGTCTATGTACCAGATCACAATGCTTTCAGGGTTTTTCAGCTCCTCGGCTGTAGGTGTATAGGATATACTCACTATCACAGGTGCATCAGGATTATTCCAACCCACCTGCTCGCCATTTAGCGTAAGGGTAAGGGATACGATGGGACGATCGCCAATAGCCGCCTGGATATCCTCCGGAAGCTTTGATTTGTCGAACCTGTCAATGGTAATCCCTGCGGTTTTTCCCTCCAGATTTTCCATGCCCGTCAGCATTCCGGCAGGGACGCGCAGGCTCCCCAGCTCAGTGGAAACCGTGACGGCTGCTCCAGTATACGGGCCGGCAAGGGCATTGGCTGGCATCTCCAAGGTATAGCCCTCCGCCCCCGGAATCACGGGTAAATTTAAAGCTACATCTGTGTTCCCGGTGAAAAGCTCCTGGGCCAAGGTGCCCAGAGATACCACTGCACGACTACCCCTCTGGAGGATGCTCAAATTCTTTTGCTTGATACCGTCTATGGTCAGCTCTGCAACGAAATTGCCAGATTCACCGCTACCAGGTTTACTCGGACTAACTGGATCATCATCTCCGGGATCGGTACCCTCATCCAGCCTCGTATTTTCCACATTGAGTGTGTAGATGGCTTTAGTATCGCCCCTCGTCACCGTGATGACAAAAACCGTGGTTCCATACGGCATGGCAATGGGTTTTGCTATTGACACCGGAACGCCGTTTTTTGTAACTGAAACGGTGGATTCCGGATTTTCCGCCACAGCGGTGAGTATGGTTTGATTAAGGCCGTAAGTCTTAAGATGATACTCAAACACGCCGGGGTTAAATTCCATGGGGACACCGGTAAGATTCAGCACTGAGAGCAGGGAGCTTTCCCCTGATACACGGGCAAAGATCACATCTGTCGTGTAGCCGGTATGGTTAAATTGAACGCTTGCCCTTTTGGACTCTTCGCCCGGTATAGCCAAAAGGCTGCTGCCGCCTGAGGAGCTGTAAGTCTGTTGCGTATCCAGCGCATTACCATTTTCATCCCGAAGGGTAACAATAATGTTCCCGTTATTTATGGGCTGCATGGAGTTGTTAAATGCCTCCACCTGTACGGTGGTCTTTCCGTCAGTAGTCTCGGATAGGCTCGCCAGCGATACTGAAGTACCGTTTTTTTCAATCAAACTGTAAATATTCACAAAATCCATATCGTTGGATATGTCTGCATCTTCAATAATATTTCCGTTCTCGGCCAGCACTGTGCGGAACAGCAGCCACGCTCCGCCGTCAGGAAGCTCTCCCCTTTCATCATGAAGCTGTTGCAAATCATCCTCGGTCAGGGTAACATCCACCGATAAAAGACTGTTGTTGAGTATGTCAAAATCATCCCCTGAAACGGTGAGCGTTTTTAGAGGTGACCCCTCTGTAAAATCGGAGCGATCCCAGACTTCCAGCTTCACGGTGTGCGTTCCTTTCTTCAGATCGGCAAATGAAGTATTCTGAAGCAATACTCGGAAACCGCGCTCCCGCTGAGTCTCCTTGGTGCTGTCTATTTGATAGATGCCTACATCAGGAGTGCTCAGCTTTAAAACGCCTGTATGGCTATAGGTATCGCCTGATTCTCCAAATTGTGCGGTAATGGAATAGGTTGCATCGGCTATGGTTTCAGGCACCGCATAAGAAACAAGATAGGTTTTGGACTCGCCCGAAGGAATAGCTTCATCCTCAAATGCGAAGGGTTTCCCAACCAGTTCAATATTCAAACCTGTGATGGTATCGATGCCGTCATTTCTAACTGTGAACAGAACCGGCATATCCAGCCCCGGCAACAGATCGGCGTATGAAAAATCGGGTTCCTCCATAGAAATCGCGTTCTTGTATTCGGAAACGGCCGTGGCAAGGGTTGATTCCCCGCTTGCCTCGGTCAGGAGCATAACGAAATGTACCTTTCCTGTATACGGATCTACCCATGAATCCAGAGAATCCAAGGTACGGCCTTCTTCAAGCGCCAGCAGCTTTTGCTTTCCAGAGGGGGAAACGGTATTGTCATCCGACACAAGAAGCTTTGTTCCGAAAATATTGTATGCATAGGTACCGTCTTTGTTCTCATCCTCGGGTTGGCTCCAAATCAACGACAAATCCTCAAGCTTGTTCACACCCTTGGTGAACTGGAAGTTTGAATAATAGGCAGCACCGGTGCTGTCGGACACCTCCAGTGAAAATTCAGGGTAAAGTGTTCCATCTTGGTTGACTGCAACCATCTGAACGGTGCTTTCAGCGCTCTCTGTTTGCGCGTTCCAGCCAACAACAAACCGCTTTACTCCATCATGAAATTCTGCAGTAGTGATTTGAGGATTCACATCCTTGGTCATATTGTCGGTCAACCTGAGGGTCCGAACAACCTCCCCGCTTGTATCAAGCACAGCGCAGATGATTTCCGAATCTCCATCCTTCTCAGCGATCTGATATACGATTGCCGAAGTACCATCGGGGAGTACGGCTGTATTTAAAGACTGTACTCTGTTTATACTGCCGTCGTAAAGGCATTTGGCTTCGCTCCAGCTAGTACCATCATAAATCGAATACATTATATAATCGCTGGTAAAGTCCAGGGGATTATCCATACTGCCCAATGTGACACTTCTCCAGGCCGTTATAGCTCTGTTTCCGGAGGCTGCCGTTACAGGTGCAAGATCGGGATTTTCGTTGTTGGTAAGACGGGTGGAAGTAAATACTCCATCCTTGTATATGCCTGCTATGATCTCAGAAGCTGCAAGACCGTTTATGGCATCCTCTATGGTGGCTTCACTTCCTGCTTCGGCGCTTATATCTGTAAAGCTTCTTACCCAGGCGGCTGAAGCACCTTCCTTAGTTCCTGAAAAGGCAGGAGTACTGTCAGGATAGTCGGATGCATCAATTTCTGTTCCTTCTTCAGAGAAGCTGCCTGTTCCATCCTTCACTGCGAAAAGTATGGCAGTGTCTGAAAGATCTTCACTACCCATATCGGACAGGTAAACTATCATCTCACCGTCATCAGATAGCTGGGGAGTGGCGTCAGGATAAGCATTGGTCCAAATAGTCTTCAAGTCCTCGGAAGACATCAGAGCAAGCATTCTCCTTCCTGCCCCTGTTGACCCCCATGTGCGCTCATAGGCTTCCAGGTAGGAACGATCCTCGAAAGCAATACTCTCCTCTACAGGAACAAGAACGGCATACTCATATTCACTTCCATCAGGAAAAGCCAGAAATCCTTTTGCCTTCTCATTTCTGTTATCGGTAATCTTCTGCTGTATCCTATTGTAATCATTAAAATTCCAGCTCTTTTCATAGTCAGCCAAAACGTATTTGTCTTTATACCATATGATTCCAAGCTTTATTTTAAACTCAACACCAACCTCACCTCTAATTTTCAGTTGCTGTCCGTCCATCCTAAGTCCGTTGCTGTCGGTGTACCAGAGATGGTTCTGCTCGTGCTCTACAAAGCCGTAGCCCCCGGCTTTGAATGACGCAAATCTATACTCAAAGCCCACGCCACCAAATCCGTATATTGAAAACACCGGGCGTAAACGCGGAATATAGGCCGTCTCCTTTCTGACCTGGCTGTTGAGTATGGTAAGCCCGACTTCAGCAGTCATATTGTATTCGAATGTGGCTGTAACCGGTATGAATGATACCCAGCCGTTATAATCATAATAGTAGGTTCCTCCGGCACCTAAATAAAAGTCCCCGTACATGAGGCTGAGTTTCCATCTCTGTACCTCAGCATCAAAATAAACAAGGCATTCTATGTAAGCACCCCCGCCGTATCTCTTATACTTCCCACGGCTTTTATTCATCTCTTCCTTGGCTTTTTTAAGATATTCACCCTTTGCCATTGCTTTCACATCGCTGAATCCGGGCAAGAAGTTGAAGCTTGATTTTTCGCCGCTTCCCACAAAAACCCCTGAAGGGTTATCCTTGCTGTAGCTTCCGACGGCAAACCGGATAATACCCTTGTAAACCAACGGATCATCAGTAGCCTGGATCTCAAGTCCTAAAGAAGACGTATCAAGATAATGCCCCGACAGGATCCCAAGTGCATCCTTCACAGCATCCTTATTTTCATTAAAGCCAACATTCCCGGCGTTCTTTGTCAGATCCCACAATGACTTGTAGAGTTTAAAAAGATCTCCTTCCTCACCATATGTATTGCTTTCCAGCGAACCCTCCATATTGGGTACTCGTGAAAGATCCTGAACTTCAATGAATTTTGAGAGCTTTATTTGCTCATGACCGTCAAAGGCATTGATTACTGGATAAAAACGGTGTATTTCCCCCGGCCAATACTTGGTGCCCGAAATATAAGAAACCATCGATCTTATATCGCAGACAAAATGCAAGGTTACGTTATCAGAGAATGGATATGCGTGCATTACTTCACCCATTGATGACACATACCCATAAGAACCGGTGGAATCCAACATAAGTAATATATAGTCAGTGTCTTTGAATTTCGGTATCATCACTACCATATCCAGGACAGCGCTCTCAGGCTTTTGAGCTATAACGATCCGATCGGCGATGGATTTTTCCTCCCCGTCAATGGTGATGGTCTGAGAAATGACTATGGCACTGTTTTGTATTGAAGATGCATCCGAAGGCTTTATTCCCTGTTTCAGGTAAACATCTCCAAAAGAAGATCTTCTAGCTTCCTTAATCGCATCATTATCAATCTTTATGTAAAAAGGCAAATGTGAGTTATCAGGAAAGCTTATTTCTAATACATAGCTGAGTTCATCCGAAGGCTCAAGCTTGTCAGTAAAATCGGATGGGTCAAAAGGAATGCCATAAAAGCCCTCCGCGTATGCTCCCACGATTTGGTCGGTATTGCCCATTTTCCCGTTGATCGTTGTTTTTTCCTGGTACTTATTGTTTAAATAGGCCCCTCCCCGAACCACAATATCACGGATATAGGGAGAGCCAGTGGTCTCATCATAAAGCTCTAAAGTAAGACCTAAGTGTTTTTCCGGAAGCTTCACAGTATTTACCGGGTACAGGTTAAAAGCGCTTGCGCTATTCTGATTTGCCATCAATTCCGTATAGTAGATATCCTCAGAACCATATACATTTTCGGCACTGCCTGTCGGGAAGATGTCAACAGAACTTCTGATACCGGTTTCCTCATAAACACCTACCTCTCCTGTGAATGCCACTGTTTTTGTTTCACCCCTTCCATTGGTATAAACCAAATTACAGGGTACATTCGGATAGACTCTGAAAAAATAAAGCTTGTCGTTCAATGGCTTTGTTGTTGCAGTCATGGATTTGGTCATTCCTGTAAGAGTATGGGTGGCAGTCACTACAGAGCTTCCGGAGCCATCCCCGATTAAAACAATGGGGGTTCCCGGAAGGAGTACGGGATTGTATTCATCATTGATACGCTTGCCGTCATGCCAGAGAGAAACACTCTCACCTTCCACCTTCCATGTAACCCGGTCGGCTATTGAACTCCATGCATAGGATTTGTCATCGATTTTTATTGTTTTTATTAATTCCATTCCAAACATGGCACGATTTTGGAGAAAGTTTATAGTTCTCATAACCTCTCCGTCTTCAAAATCGTAGCCCATTATAATTTCATCATGCGCCAGAATGCCATTCACAAGTATTTTCATAGCAGAAGCGTTATAGACATAGACATTATAAGAATCATAGGACCATGCCTCATCTGAAGGATTCTTAGCCTTAAGGTTCACCGTGTAAACATCTAAAAGACGGCTGCTGTCAACGGTGCTGACATTGACAGTCACAGATCCTACCGGTTCAGGGGATGCCACTGCTTTGACGGGAGCAGCCTCGCTGTTTTTAGTAACGGTGAGTTCATATTGGGTATCGGAGGTTTTGTTTTCAATATTAAAGGCCGCTGTAAAGCCACCGGCGCTGTCCAGAAGGTATACCGATTCGGGGCGGATCAGCGAGGCTTTTGCAGGCAGCTGACGTATGCGGATATTGGCCTCAGCGGTCATGGTGATACCTGACTGCAGATCCCTGGCGCTGATTTCAAGAATATAACCGTATTTGGTCCTCTCTGTGGCCCGAGTGAGCAGGCTTCCGGGCACAGTATAGCTATTTAGCGGCGCCTGAGCGGTAGCCTTTCTTGTCTCGGTTGACAATATGCTGCCTTTACTCATATAGTCACCGTCATAGACCGCCTCATAGAGCGTAAAGGTGTAGGCTGTTTCGGTTCCTGAGCCGCCATATAGTTCATTTTGAGTAGCCAGATTGGAGGAAAAGCTGATTTTTGCGTCGCTACCCATCAGAAGATCCTGATTTTTTATACCATTGGGCACATAGAGGTAGGCATCCTGGGCTTCCAGCACTGTAAGGATGCGGCTTTTAAAGCTTACCACATCCTCGTTAAGAGGATTGGTCACCGCTAGGGTAAAGAAGACCTGGCCGATACCCGTTAATGTAATATTACCATTTGCATCAATCGTGGCAACGCTTTCATCGCTGCTGGACCAATTGAAGTATTCAGAGCCTATCCAGGTGGCGTCAACATTGAGGTGATAACCCAGCGAAAGGGAACCTCCCGCATTTTTAAAGATTTGGTCTGCCGGTGGCCAATAGGTATAATCCAAGGTAATATCTATTTCATCGTCCACAAGGATAAGGGGCTGAACAGCGTAAAATATGACCAGGCTGTCCACCAGCCCATACCCGCTGCCGGTATCCATGTATATCTCCAGAGCATAGTACGCATCCGCGCCTGAGTTGTTTTCGGGTGCAGTGAAAGAGCCCGTGAGTCCAGTGACTCGCGTTGCGTCTGTTTGGATGGTCAGAGGAATATCTATCGTGCCTTCCGCGGTTATGGCTCTGGCTTTTACCGCAGTTGAGATATTACCCTCTCCTAACCGGGATGCTTCGTTAAGCCAGTTACTGAGCCGAGTATCCGATTTAAGGGGAATCGAGACAGTTGCCGTCATATTGCGGCCGGTCCCCTGTTCGAGGCTGACCGAAGGCTCTGCACAGTAAGCAAAGGTACGCCTTGGATCAAAAGAAATATCCACTGAGGTGCTGACACTTCCGGAAGCTTCCTGAGCTTTCCCCGAAAGGTCCACGGCACCGGAAATATCGGTGACATTGATAGTAAAGCTCTCTGTATTCAGAGCCTCATCCCCTATCCGATAAAGGAAGCTGACCCTTTGGGAGATTGTGCCCGTCCCCTCCATCGGACTCAGAGTTTGACCGTCAACTTTAATGGTAATGCTGTCGGGATGGACCGGTTCGCTGAATGCAATGGTTACCGGAATTTCATCCCCATAATATGCTTGAAGTATACCGGTTGAAATTTGCGTAACCACAGGCGCTTCCTCGTCGGTAAAGCTTACCTGATGCTGCAGGTATTGTCCCGCCTCATCCGAAAATGATGTAAAAATGGCGGCAGCCGTGGTAGAATTGATATAGTCAAAAATGAAGTCCACCTTGTTGAATATTCCATTTGATTCATTTGAGCCAAGATTAATTTCTTCTACTCGAATGCTTTGGGCAAATCCATCGGAGTAAAATGAAGTTTGGCTCTTTGCTTCAAGGCTGATGGGTTGTGACTTGGTTATCCATGCTTCGCTGGGTGGTATGCGTGTATCGTTCCTGGCTTTAATATGGTACGTGACCTCCTGAACCTCGTCGGATTCATTCATGAAATAACCCTGGGGGAGATGGATATGGGTAAACACGCGGCTATCAATCATTTTCCTTACGTCTCCGGATATCTCGGCCGTAAACTTAAGTTCACGACTTTCCGGAGTAGAGTAGACCCCATTTTCCCCTCCAGCCACTTGATCAAAGTCGATAAGCTTGGTATTGGCAGCATTCCTATAGGCTGCTTCATAGTCAAATCCGCTCTCCACCGGCACGGGCACGGTAAGGCTCGCCCGGTTTCCATCAAATAGGGCGTTTTGTATATCGCTGCAATAAATATAAAAGAAGTGCTCTCCGAACCAGTGGGTATTGGGATCATTGGGTAAAGGATAATCTCCACTGGGGTTGTCCGCAAATGGAGCAATTTTTATTATTACATCCTTTTCCGGTTCTGCTTGGGAAAGGATAACCATACCAGTGGTCGTACCAATTAGGTGCCTGTCTTCGGCACTACCTGAAAGCGCAGTATAATTGAATGAAACCGGCTGTTCACCTGGATTCTTCAGAGTGAAGCGAACCACAGCGGATTGGGTATCGGCTTCGGTTTTGCCTGACTTCCCCTCAGTCACAACCTCATAGGATACCCAGGTATTATATGTATTTCCGGAGGGGCTGTGGATCAGAATACCATCCTCCGGTTCGGGGCTAAGCTTAAAACCCTGATTTGTCACAGGAGTCTGAGTTGCTTGAGCCTCGGATAGCAGAGTGTTTGGAATCTTGTAGCCTATATCTGCTTCATTTTGTGCAATGATCTGGGTCGTAATCAGTGTAAATGTTATAGACAAAGTCAGCATTAGCGAAAAAAATCTTTTCATCTTCTTCATTGCTTTGCACTCCTTGAATTTAGACAGAATTTATAATATAATCAAAAATGACTTTATATGACCGTAGTCATGTTTTAAAATAATTATATAATGTTTCATATACAGATGCAACAAAGAAAGGGGTAAAATTTTGAAAAAAGAAGAAACGAGACGAAAAAAGGAGAAAGGCGAAAAGACAAAGCAGAAGCTATTTATCGCCGCCACTATGCTGTTTAATCAGTACGGTTTCAGAGGGATCACTGTGGACAGGATTGTAGAGGAGGCAGGGGTAGCAAAAGGCACGTTCTATATATATTTCGAATCTAAGGATGCACTGATTGCCGCTTTCATTTCCGATTATGTTCGTAAAGTGGACACGGATTACCGAGTTATTTTGGACTCTTTTTCCCCGGATACCTCTTCCTCCCAAATACTATTGGGATTATTCGGTAAGATAGCAGACACGCTTACCGAGATCATAGGCTACACGAGCATGAGAACTGTATATCAACTACTGTTAACCGATGACATAGACGTGGGTGCTGTCAAGGAATATGCCCGGGATCTGTATCAGATATTTACTGTCGTGCTGGAACGGGGTATGGAACGGGGAGAATTCATCTCACCTTTATCTCTCCATGAACTAGCTCGGCATTTTGTAATGGCAATTCGGGGGCTCACATATGAATGGTGTATCAGATATCCTGACTTCGACTTAAAGTCGCAAGCCTTGACGCATTTTCAGATGCTGTTGAATGGCATAAAATCGAGGTAAACGGTCTTCTTAGAATTGGTCTATTCAAGGCCAAGATAAACATAATAGTTTCTTTATACTCAGCATTCCGATTCTCGACTTCTTGAGCTGAATGTGTTACCACCTCAACGTGGCTCGACCTTATGTTTTTAATTACAACAACCAAACATTTTCAACCTATTGGTTCGGTAGATACGAACTGTCAACGATAAATTAAAGTGTATCTCATACTTCTATATAAGGCAAAATAGAACATTAAAATTACCTCCTAACGGCAGTTTGACACCATAGCAAAGCATCCTTTTCTAGTTGCTTTACAAATGCATCCTTACCAGCGCAGTAGCCTTCAATATCCTCCGGGAACCGATAAGCTAGCTTCATTTTTAACTCACCATACTCTAAAGCGATGTCAGGATGTTCACGCAGAAAGTCCCTTACTGCTATATGCCTATTAATATCTTTGTGATTACTTTGCTCAATAATATGAATCTGGTGCGTTCTGTTATCACCGCCTTTGCGGAAATATCTCCGTCCTCCAATACCAAACTCACCCATACACTCATATCCAATGGCTACAAATTCTTCGTTATGCTTATCAACCAAACTAATATTTGTCACTACAGGCATTATATCAATGATTGATTTAGCATGTAACCCTTTAACTGCTGTACTGCCAATATGGTAAATCTCCACCAATATATCCTTCAATATGTTCCTTATCTTCTGTGATTCATTTTCATACTCTAATTCCCAAAAGGGGGCATACGGAACTACTCGTATAAACAATATTAACCCTCCAATCTCATTCTCAACGAATAATATTTACGACATTTTTACGAGGGGCAGCCTGTTTCGGCTCCTCTGCAGCATAACCCATAACGACAGATCCGTAAACAATATGATTTTCGAGAACATCAAGATCTGATAAAATCTCACGGATTAAGGGCATATGTATGAGTCCCGGCAGCTGATTTAGCCAGAAGGAACCTATGCCGAGTGAGTGTGCTGTCAGCATCATATTTCAATAAGGCTCACAACATAAGGATGGGTTTCCGCTATAACAGGTATAGATATAAGGGTCAGGCGAATGGCCTCATTCACTTTTTCAAGTACACTGGTATTCTGAATGGCTGTAAACTTCCAGCTCTGTGTTCCCATCCCGTTAGGTGCATAGCTTCCCGCTGTTAGAATGGTATTTAAATCCTCCTCTGACATCTGAGTCTCCATAAAAGTTCGTATGCTTCTTCTTGTTAATATGTTTTCTATTATACTATTCATTGGTAGTCTCCTTCTTTAGAAAAATTATTCTCGTATTTATCGCTATCTCTATTTTTTACAAGCTGCATATAGAAATCGTCCATAACCTATTTCGGCTACATTTTTCATTAATTCTCCATTTAACCATAATGCAGTATCAGCAAAGCTTCTATCCTCAAGTGGCCATTTTGCATACTGCTGTGATTGATATTCTGCATCCGACATATTGATTAATTTTGCAACCCATTTATCATGAAGTATTTTTATTTCTTCTTTTGCTTTTTCAACACTTCCAGGCCAAGCAATGTCTTCCTTTTTCAAGTTACCATCTCCAAAATTGTAATCTAACGCAGTACTCCACCAATATATAATATGCCACATAACCCATGCAATACTGGACGGTCCAATCTCGTAACTTTCGCTTTCAGGCCAATCTACACTCCATCCATCGTCTTGCTTTCGTATCTGCAGTCCCGTGGAGCAGAATGCCCAAAGTGCCTCTGTCTCCTTTAGATTCTCTGTGTGATAAAGATAAAGTTGCCAGCACATGTCCATCTGAAATAGTATATTTTCTTTTATTTCAATATCTCTCATTGATTGTAACACTCCTTATTTAAATTATTTTAGTATACATTAATTTTTGCCAAAAGAAAAAAGTCTTTATACTTTTAACAGTGAAGCCGCCAGCCAGAACAGACTACATTGACTGGCGACTGCCTTAAATTTAATGTTTCAGATTTATTTTCTTATCGCTAATTTCATAAACCACATCAGCCACATTATCGAGTAGCCGTTTGTCATGGGTGATAAACACTATAGTTCCAGCATACTCCTTCATTAATATTTCCAAAGCCTCTAAGCTTGGTATGTCAAGGAAGTTGCTCGGTTCATCCATTAGCAGGATGTTATATCTACCCATAAGCATTTTAGCCAGCAACAATTTAATAATTTCTCCGCCGCTTAAAGCAGATAAGCTTTTTCCAATATCGTTTTGTTTAAGCCCCATTGATGCTAGAACTGAACGAATTTCTGAAACATTGTAATCACAATCCTCCTGCATAAACTCTAGGACTTTCTGATTACCGTTGCACTTGTAACTATTTTGTGCAAAGTAACCTATTTTTGCCTTAGGTGAAATAGAAATTCCATCTTCATGGTTTAAGATCATTTGGATTAAAGTTGTTTTTCCTGTTCCATTGCCACCAGTTAGCGCCACTTTTGCTCCTAGGGGAATTTGAAAATAGCTTTTTCAAACAGTATCTTATCCCCAAATATTTTAGTAATTTCCGTACCGACAATAGGATATGGATTGTAGAGTGCCAATGCATCACTTTGCCTGAAACGAATCCTGCGAATGTCTTCTGGAGCTTCTACATTTCTTAAGGCCGCAATCCTATGGTCTAGGGATTTAGCGGCATTATGCAACTTTTTTTCCTTACTTCCTATTGATTTTTGATGAGCTAAACGTCCTCCGCCTTCAGTGCTTTGTTTTTTGAAGCACCTTTTGCCTTCTGTTCTATTTTACGAGCCTGTTTTCGCTTTTCCTCCGCAGCCCTTTCCAATCGGCCACGTTCCGCAACAAATTGTTCGTATTCTGCTGCCTTGCTCTTGCGTTCTTCCTCTTTCTGGCGAAGAAAATCAGAATAGTTTCCCCAATATTCAGTGATTTTTCCATCTTTCAGTTCCCATATTTTATCTACTACCTCATCAAGAAAATATCGGTCATGGCTAATAACTAACAGTGCACCTGTAAAATATTTTAGCTGTCCAATTAGAAAATCAATTCCTTCACGGTCTAAATGACTGGTAGGTTCATCCGCTAAAATACCATGCACCTGTGCTGATAAAGCCTGTGCTATTTTAAGTCTTGTTTCTTCACCACCGCTCATGGTCTGTATATTTAATTGCTCAACACCGAGTTTGCCTACAAGTGCAAAATCTTTTTTCTCCTGCAAACTTACTTCGTCCAACTGGGGAATATAGGCAAGTTCACCCAAACGATTAATTTTGCATCCTGCTGGGGTTAATTCCCCTAAAAGCACCTTGAGTAAAGTGCTTTTCCCTGCACCATTTGCTCCTACTAAACCAACACAGTCATAATCATATACTTCTAATTCATCTATATCTAAAACATCTCGCCCCGTGAATTCCACACGAACGTCTTTTGCTTTTAAGATCAATTCCATCTTATTTCCTCCTGTCTATAATCGCATGCTTTCATTTGCTTGTACGCAGGGAAAACCCTGCGATTTCAGCAGGAAGAATTACATGAAAATAAGATACATAAATACCCCTCCAATATTATTTTAAATCTAATTTTCTAACCTCTGTCATCATGGGGCAAACTATAGCAATGCCAATAATTAAAATACCTGATAGTAAAAACCAATGATTTACACCGATTCTATCAGCAAAGAACCCGGAAAGAATTAGCCCAATTGGCATAGAAAATGACATGATACTTCCGGTCAAAGAAAATACACGTCCTAAATATTCAGGCTTAATTTTCTCCTGAAAAAGAGCTGTTTGCACACCGCTATAAAATGGCACCGAAAGCCCCATTATTGCACAGCAAACTACAAATATAACAAATCCACTTGGAGGAAGTATTCCTGAAACGGCTAAACTGGCCCCCATTATAAAAAATGAACCTATTATTAGTAATACACGCTTTTCAAAGCTCCCTAATCTTCCTAATAGTAAGCCTCCTACTAGCATTCCAGATGCAAAAGCTATTTCGGTAATTGAAATATGCATAGGTGTCCCATTAAAGTATTCCATGCTTATTAAAGGAAATAGTGCATTAATTGGCATATAAACAAAAGTATATAGTGTCCCTAAGAGTAATAAGGCAAATAATCCTTTGTTTTGTCTCAGTACGACAATTCCTTCTTTCATTTCTCTTATGAAATTTGGTTTCAAACTTTGCACTTGATTGTTTAGCTTAGGAATGCTTACAATTGCTACCGTAATAGATGCAATCACAGCACCTAATACATCGATAGCAATAATTGCATTTAATTCCCAAACGGAATATAACAATGCTGCAGCCGCCGGACTAATAATATAGCTTATTGACTGCACAGACTGACTATAACCTGCGCATTTCGTAAGCTGTTCTTCTGGTACTAAAAGTGGTGTAACCGCATTTAAAGCAGGGGAATGAAAAGCCGTTCCAATGCTACGGATAAACAAAACTACCATAACCATCCATACAGGTAACTCCGTATACAATGCAACAACAGCCAGCACTGCCCCAGCTGTTGCTATAATTAAATCAGCACCAATCATTATCTTCTTCCTATCATAACGATCCACTAATACACCAATGGCTGGTCCAAAGACCGCATAGGGTAAAAAACCTACTAGCGAAGCCATAGACAAGACCATCGCAGATCCTGTTTTTTCTGTAAGGTAAAAAATAATCGCCATTTGCAGGATGGCACTAGTAATAAGTGAAATTGCCTGTCCTGTCCATATTATAAAAAAATCTTGTTTCCATTTCGAAGTTCTATTTGTCATATTTGTTTTCTCCTTGCCTTTTTGTTTTTGGTTTATTTCTGTTTATAGGCAATAAAAAATGCAGACTAAAATCCGCAGTGCGAGCTTTTAGTCTGCATTTTAACGTAAAAAGACATTGGCAAAAAACGTATAACCTCAAATGGTTACACACACCCGTATCTATGTCTCAACTCGTAAAATAAGTACAACAAAAAAGCCCACCGTTGTGGATGAAACTAACGCTTTTTTATTGCCAGCTTATCTTAAACGAACAGAATACATAGACAGAATGTCCTCCTTTTATTAACTAAGTTCAAATAATTTTATCATAAATAAAATAATACTGTCAATTTCCAAAAACTTAATATAATTTCATTTTTTGCTCTTGTCATCATCAAAATTCCAAATGTCATCTATGAAACGCCCCAAAAATCGAGGCCAGAAAATGCACTTTTTGACCCCGTTTTTTGCCCATTTTTCGCTCCAAAACCACTACATATAGTGGTCAGGCTGCCCTATTTGCCCTCCAAACCACTATTCGTCATCATTATTATACACTCAACGTGCCTTGAGTAGTCAAAAAAGATGCCGTTTGAACCTGGTACCTCCTCGGTGGAGAGGTATATTTCCTGAAATTAGACCGTTTAAAGTTTAATTAAAAAATTAGTATTATCTCCCACAAAATTGCAAGCAATAAAACCCTCAAATATTTTTGAAGGCTTTATTCATTACAATTTAATTTTGTATTTTAACTAGCCTTTCTTCATACATAAAAAAGGTAAAACGTATAATTCTATCCTCCTGATAAACACAAGTGAAAATTTTAATTCAGGCAATACTAAAAACTTCAAAAAGCTTTTGATATAGCATTTTTTTAGTAAATTTATTCGTTTCTTTCACATTCCGCCAGTATACCAATTTTACATTTCTTTATCCACTTCATTCCAAAATCTATAAATAGGATATTCTCTAAATCCTTTCTGTAGTTCTTGCTCCATTTTTTCAAAATGTATTTCAGCAGCCATTTGATCTCCAAGCAAAAGGTACGCACCTGTAATAACATCCTCTCTCATAGGATTGTCTGCTATTATAGTACAAAGTTCTTTTACCTCATCTATATTCAGTTCACGCTCTCTACGAATAACTTGCAAATAGTTGAGTATTTTTATTTCATAGGGAAGAACTAATTTATCTTCTTGCAAAATCCATTTTGCCAAATCTTTTGCCACTCTTAATAATTGTGGATTCTTTATGATACTCTCATCATAAGCCAATAGCATCATCAACAAATCATTGTTTGCTCTATCAAAAATCTGTTTATTTTCTTTTTCTATCAACTTATATGATGGTAATATGGAATCGTAATCTATGTTTCTTATTTGCAAATACTCATCTTTTTGCAAGGCAGAGTATAAAGACGTTCTCAACTCTTCACCATCTGGAGTTTCATAAAATAATGCAAAATTCGAACAGAAAAAGTCATAAATGTTATAGGTATTATTCGAATCTATGCATTTCTCAAATATAAGCATCAACTTTATATTAGCAATACTTATATAACATATTGTTGGCAAATCAGGCTTTAAGTTTGGTACGGGTTTTTTGTCAGCAAAAGCAATGACTAAATTATGAAATTCTCGTCTTTCCTGTTCAGTGAGTTCATTAATGTTAATATCATCATCTATATGGAGAGTATCAAGTACAGTTACCATTTTTAAGTAGTATTCGAGAGATTTCTTTTGCTCGTCTACATTTATTTTTCCAATTTCATCATCTGATAAATCAAAAGGTATCTTAACATTGTCAATGAAAAAACATTTTTCGTTGACAATGTTTATAAAAAATTCTAAATCTTTTACACGTTGTCGAAGCATAGGTGAAGGATTATAGTTAAATTTAACAAGTTTAGTATTTTCATTTATTTCTATAGACAAACTATCTCCTATTTTTACAACCGTTCTCTCTAGTGATTTTATACGCGAAAATTTACTATAGAACTTTTTCCCACTAATAGAGATAGCCTTTAATTCCTTTTCCTTTATAAGTAAATTCGTAGGAATAACATCAACAGGATGAGAAATATTACTACCTTTTATATCAGCGTATAAATATACTTCATTTTCCAAAAAAGCTTTGTATATATCATTTTTCGTTTTACCATATCCATACCCTGAGACTGTCAGTGATAGCTGCATGAGCAAATCCTGTCCTTCTAATCTTTCTATGTCATCAATAGAAAATATATCCGTTTTAGAAAAACTAGCTTGCTTTTTACTATTGTTATCGAAATTCAAAAAAATTGTGGCTTTCCTATTATTATCGTTGGGAAACTCTATAAATTTAAGGTTTTTTGTTTTTTGTTTTTTAAGTTTTTCATTGTCAGTTTTCTTTATTCCAAATATATGAGACTTTAATTTTACAGGAGTTAGAGTTTGGTAATATATCTTTTTATTGATTCCATCTTTACTTATATATACAACGAAGTAAATTACCCCTCCATCGTGAAGATAGTTGTTCATATCAGCAATACTAACTGGGTAGGATATTTCCGACTTAGAAAAATCATCGCATATAATACCTTTTACTTGTACAGGTACTCGTCCTGCTAGTTCACTCTTCTTTTTGCTTTTGACATTATAAATGTAAACAAATCCATCCCAAGATGGTTCTTTATCATTGTCTGCAATATATTGATCAAGAAAGTCAGAAACAACGATGCTATCACGAACAGCATTAATCGAGAGCGTCTCTATAGTTTTTGCATCCATTTCATCCTCCTCCAATTCTTCTGTGTAGAACCATAATTATCTACCTTAATCTATCTTGTGAATCCATTTACGTTTTGGTGACTAGATAGATTTCTCGAAAATATTACGTAATAACCTTTTTGGGAATTTTTATACAACAATTTGCAGTGCATTATTATCACATATATAACTTAACTTTCCCTGTTTTTCATCACTTGCTATGTACGTTTAATTGTACTCAATAAAACCTTCAAATAATTGTGCCTTATTTAAAAGCTTTATTCGGCACAATTATTAATCTCATTAAAACCCAATTGACTTCTGCAAACACCAGGTTAATATATCTTCTGTCATTCTCAAAAACATCAATGTGGATTGGCAACCCTATAACTCCAAAACATAAAAAACCTGCCCCAAATAAAGGTACGGTTTAATAGGGAAACTTATTGAACCATACCGCAAACCGATACGTAACAAAGTAAGAAAAGCATTGGCTTTAAAAAGATAGAGCTTTTCTTGTTTGGCTACAACTTCGAATTGTACTTAAACATCGCTGAATGCGTCACACTGTTCTCACGAATGTAAATGGAAAAGTTATCAGCGCCACCACAGATTATCATACAACCGAGCAAGCAGTGCGATTCGTTTACTTCGCTGATTGTGCAGAGTAGCCTTTCATCAGCAGAACCCATCTCGGTGCAACTTCCGGGGTGGCTGTGCCATTCACCGACATAGCTAAAACTGTTGTAAGTTCGCTTCGCTATTTGTTGAATCTGTTCCGGCAGATTCTCACAACCGCGAATATATGAGGTTGGTGCTTCAATGCTGTCATCCGGTGAAAAAATCATATCGGCTAGGTAGATTATCTTTCGAGAAAAATCATATTGCCCAATAAGCACTCCGCCTGTTTCGTTCGGCTGCCGCTCGGTGCGCTTTGTTTGCAGAGATTGCAGTAATGAACTGCGCATAAAAACTCGCCAATCTCCACAAGAAACAGAATGCCATCGTTCACCATTATACCTATCGGCAACTATGCCATCATCGCTGATACTCCATATCACAATATTCGCAGATGTGGCTACCTGAACCCGCTTCAACTCTTTACTCGCAGCGGCGGCAGAGAGCGCAATGTACTCTTGTGAAATCCTGCTGGTAATGTCGCGACACGAAGTGGCGTACGCGATTGTCGATGGGCGGCTGTAGTATTCGGCATAATCATCTTTCCCCGCCAGTATTGAGTTCAACTGCATCTCCAATTGATCAAGCGTAACTTTACGTTCTGCGTCCTCGCACAGCATAACAAGACAATTGCCGTACGGATTTAAAAACAAAGAAATACGACGAGCTTTTGATTTTACATCAATGGCAAGCATACGCTCCACTGCGATAGATGTGGAAACATCCACAATCACATCGGCGGCATCAAGAGCCTCTACAACTACGCCGTTTGTGGGGTCGAGCACATCTGCGACAATGGAGGAAACCTCTGCATCTTCAAGTATGGTTTTGGCGTAGCTTTCCAATGCTGTTGCCTTTGGTTGACCGATTGAATTAAGGGCAAGTATATGCCGGGCAAGGTTATGCGGAAATACCACATCTTTGTCTATAATCGTCCATTTTCCAAAGCCGGAGCGCAGGCAATTATCAAACAGCTGAGAACCCAAAGCCCCTGCCCCGACGAGAACGTAATTCAAGTGCTTATAGCCGACTTCGATGCCGTTATAAATTTGGGCAAGTGTAGGCGTAATTGCCCAATGAAGATTGAGTTGACGAATGACTATGTTCTCGCCCAAATTATTTTTTCCGGTATCAATAGGCTTATTACCAACTTTGCCTTTCTTATTTTTATTCCCGTTCGTTCTTGCGCGTTGGATTCCAAAGTCATGCAGAACATCTCCGAATGTCTTTCCTTCGGTTAAAAACACACGATAATCTGACCACTCGACAGTCCCGGATTGCTTTCTTCTTTGAGGAATGTTCAAGGTTATAATGCAGGGACAGCTAAACAGTGCTGCCGTGCTTGCGAAAAGACTTTGAAATTTTTTCGGGTTGTGCCGAATGTTAAGGATTGACCATAGCTCACTTGTAAGTTGTTCAGCAAGTTGTTTGGCCGAAAACCACTCTAATAATTCACGCAATGTATTCGGTGGGTGATGGATAATATTGTCCGCACTCGGCTGTAAGCTCAACCTGATAATTACATACAGACTTGTTCCTGTGCGGTAGGCAATATGGGAGACTTGGCACAACATAAGCCTTCCGTTTTGACGAATTTCTCTGAATCTCGCAAAGTTCCTGTTAATGTGCCGTGGGTTGACGATAATCACATCTTGCGTCCCATAGAAAAATGGCTCGAGAGGTTGATCATCACGATGAAGCTCACCACGGGCAGTTTTTACAAACCATTCATTGATACATTCTACAATAAACCGCCCATTGAGTCTGTACCTTATTTCGGAATACGACAAATCGGTATAACAAAGATACCGCTGTTTGCCATCGCGACTGACCATAAGGTGCGGTACTGTTGGAAAGTCTTCTCGTACATCAACTTGCGGCAATTCTCCGTCCTGAACAGATATTGTTATCGGTTCGATTCGGCGGATTTCATAATCAGGATACTGACATAGTCCGGCGATTTCATAATCAAGTTCCAAAATATCAATCACGCCGTTAGCGTTGCTGTCTTGCCAAAATTTGCGTAGCAAAGCGCGATACGGGTCACCGCAGCCTAATGCGACCAGTATCTGCTTCGTTAGCTCGTATGCCGGATTGATTAAAATGGTTTCCATTTAGCCTGCCCTCGGTGCCGGTGAAGTAATTATCGGGCTCGTCGTGAAAACTTTTCTGGTTATACCATGAAAGTCGATTTCATACACAAGCGGTTGAGGATTGCGTTCATTGGGATACTCCATCGTTGCAAAAAACTCTTTCCCTCCACTGTATTCTATGTAGGCATCTCTTGCCTGAAAATGAGGGGGCTGAGTGTCGTCCTCGTCGACATCGCTGAATGCCCGGCACGACGCAATCATTACGGAGTTCTGTTGAGCATAATCGGACAGGAGCCGCTTGATGTTATCTGATGTTTCGGTAATCTTATCGCCACGCTCGTCAGCCAGACCTGTGTGACTGCAATGGTGCGGTATGTCGTAAATATCCCAGTAAAGATAATTCTCATTACCCCCATTCTCTGAACGCTCGACTATCTTGTCGAGAATTTCGTGCGGCGTATCGCCTGTTATAAAGATAGTTGTTGTGCGTGAAAAATTCGCCAACCTCAGTTGCAGGACAATAGACGGGTCGTTACGGTCTTCAACCTCATCAGAGTCTTCCGAAAAGGGTGCATGAACAAACACCTCAAGCTCGTCGCCTAAGCTGTGGTCTGCATTTTTCAGTAGCGTTCCAGCGTGTATAATGGAGTTCTCGCTATCGTCGGTTGACAAGCCATTATCCTCAAGCCATTGGTCGAGCTTATCCGGCTCGGCGAACACTTTAATGCCATAGCCGTTTTTCAAGCGGTGCCGAGCTTCCTGTCGTATCACGCGGGCATCTTCGCAAACATTTGAATCAAGCACAAACGCTGATGACACCCAAAGCTCCTTGATTTGCACCCGCCCATCACCCTTATATTTGTCGGCGTGGTCAAACTCAAAGAAGTCTTTCGCGCCCTTAACGTGATCATCGTGGGCGTGGCTGAACATCACCACATCGAAAGACTTGTGCTTTTTGAGCGCGGTCGTGATGTCGTACCGTTTATCTCCGGCTTCGTCTGTGCTCATAGCGGCGTAGTCCATTAGCATTTTCTTGCCGTTGGAGAGTTCCAACAGCACGGTTTCCGCGTTTCCCAGCGGGTAGAATGTGATTTTCTGACTCATAGTTTCAAACCCCTTTCTATACAGGTAGATTGCTGCTGCTTTCAAGTATGTGTTTACATTCTTTCCGTCCGACTATCAAAAGCGTTGAGAATGTAGCCCGCTTTCTTGGGAAGAAACGCCTCAATCGCACTTTGGGGAACACCATTGTTTGCCAAAACATACACAGAGCAATCGGGGCGGATACGCATATTGATGTTTTTAACCCGCTTACGTTATAACTCATATTCCACCTCTCACCTTCATCTCTCACGACAAAGTAGCATCGATGTTATCTTCCACTGCTATCTCTTTGTCGAAGTGTTCTGTTTGCGGGATAATCCTGCTCCGTGCAGAGTTAGTCAGCACCAATGTATGAACAAAATCACGGTTTTTTGCCGTATACTCATCGGCAATACTCTCCAACTTCATGCTAAGCCACCATGCAGGTAGTGTTGGTTTTGCCATTGTAAGCCTAACTTTCGCCGCAGCTTGCGCGGAGATATTGTTTCACGGCTTTCTGAGTCTTTTTCATATGTCCGCGAGCGGTGAGAGTGAATAACCCTACGCAGAGGATACAAACAAACATAAACCACCACTGCGTCCGAACGCCTGTCAGAACGGTAAGCGCGATGAACAGCGTGATTTGCGTTCTCGTATAACCGTATTCCCGCGACAGCATTTCAAGTTTGTCATGGGCTTTCTCGCTCGTCTTCCCTGCGGCGATGAAATCGCTGTGTTCAACCCACCCAAACATCTTTTTAAGCAACGGCTCTATCGCCGCCGAGCCGAGCCGAAATATGATGTAACCGACCTCGTAGGCAATTGCGAACAGCGACACCGTGACCAGAATTTCCAGTCCGGTACTGCCAAGATTTGTGATAGATTGCACAAGTGTCATTACCTCGTCAAGAAACAGCAACACGCTTGAACCAAGCAGCACTAGCCCTGGCAGGAAAATGTTCACTATATTGTAGAATGGTACTTTTGTTTCCATCGTAACCCCTTAATACTCTGATGTACTGGTGCCGATGAACCAGTTACTATCAGACTTGAATGTAAATGTTATTGTGCCATCGCTCCGGGTGGTGAACACTTTACGGTTCTGTCCGCTCCACGTTACGCCGCGAGTTGCGTTTTCGTATTTTTGCGCCGAGTGCGCTTGCGTATCGTGAACGATAGGCTTATCAGAGAACACGGTTAATAGCGGATTGACCACAGATACGAAGTCGGCGCAATACTCTCCGTCGCGTCCGTGGTGTGGAGCGAGCAGGACAGTAGCGTTAGCAACCGCTTGTTTGAAACCAGAACCTTTTAGCATTTCAAGCAGTTTTGCGGCGGGATTGTCGCCCGTAATGATGACCTTAAAACCGCCGTACTCGATGACGTTCACACATGAGAAGTTGTTTACATCAGCATACTCCGAATCAACAAGGTTTGGCGTGTATCTACGAATGGTAACGCCGCCATTGACAGCCGCATCTTCCGGGTCACTACCCGCGCCGATAGTGGATGTGTATTCGTTATGCATCCTGTTAGCGCAGTTTTTGATGTCAATTTCTGCCTGCCTGTCGCTACTAAGGATGTTTAATGGGAAAGCCCTTTTATCCCGCCACAAGCACCCCGGCTTAATGTCATAGAGATACATATTACACAGGTCGGATATGTGATCTATATGCGGGTGTGTAATTACGAGCATATCTGGTCTGCCGCCGTGCCTGAAATATGTATCTTTCAGATGACCGCAAATGCTTAAATCGGTCTTTGACCCAATGTCATATAGCAAGTGTTTCCCATTGGGCGTGATAACATGGGTGCAACTGCCGTGTTCCACGTTATAGAATTTAACTATCAGACTCATATCTTTACACATCCTTTCTATATCCCCAATTCCTGAGATACCGTTCCATTTATCCCTGAACCCTACAAGTTTCACCTCTATGTTAACGATTTCGGCTTTGACTACAGATCAGAAAATTATACCTTACTTATCTATTTTTTGTTCTTTCACTCCTCGTTAAAAGACCTGCCATACATAATCTCATATTCTTTAATTCCCTGTAACAAACTGATCTGGTCAAGCGTAAGCGGACAATAAGAAGCTTGACTTAACCCTTTCAGAATCACAAGGTGAAAGGTATCCGATTTTAGAATGAAGTCTCTACCGATTGTAAAACACCTCTATGTAAACTATTCTTCATCCCCATATATTCTATATTAAATTATTCAGAAAAAAGCATATCACTACCCCTATCTTTAAATCATTCGCTTCTCTTTGGTAATTCAATCAGCATATATCTGTAATTTTTAAGCATTTCATCATAGTAGTAATTATACCATATTTTTCTACCATCGTGCCATGATTCACTCGAATATGACAGATTATTCCGACTTCCCTCTTGTACCTACACAAAATCTCTGCCCATCCTTAAAACTAATCAGAATATAGGTATTGGAAACCTGAATTTTACTTACTTTATCCCTGATTACGCTTTCAGTATAACTGCCACCATCACAATACATTTCGCCAATAATCTTCTTAATCCATCCTTCATCAAGCGTAGTGGAATGTGGACATGCGTCTTTCCCCTTTTCAATCCTTGTAGCGCAACGCCAGACAACTTTGCCTCTTTCCGTCCTTCTCCGATAAGTTGCACCGCAATCCCCGCATACAAGCAAATTCCCAAGAAGATATTTACCGTTAAATTTGCTTCCGCTGATTTCCGCTGTGCCATCCCCATTGCTCACAAGTCTTGAACGCTTGGCCATTTCTTCCTGCACCTTATCGAATACTTCTGCAGAGACAATGGCTGAATGACTGTCCCTCACATAATATTTGTTGCGCTGCCCAGCATTTTTTCTTTTCTTGCCGGTCATAAAATCCTCAGTAAAGGTCTTTTGAAGCATGGTATCGCCTTTGTATTTCTCATTTGTTAACATCCTCTGGATCGTTTTTGTATCCCAAATTTCCTTGCCCGTTACAGTCTTAATCCCTTGGGATTCCAAATAGACCTTAATTTGTCCCAACGACAGTCCTTGTAAATATAAGTCAAAGATTTTTCTGACTACTTCTGCCTGCTCCGGCACAATAACAATCTCACCATCAACGCAAGTATATCCCATGAAGCTCTTATACTTCGTAAAGATATCTCCCTTTTCAAACTTGCGCTGAATTCCCCATTGAATATTCTCGCTGATATTCCGGCTCTCGTCCTGCGCCAGCATCCCCCTCAGCGTAATCTCAAATTCTTTATCCACTTCGATTGAATCCAGCTTCTCATTTTCAAAATGCATATTGATCCCTCGCTCTCTTAAAAATCTAATAATCTTCAAAACCTCCAGAGTATCTCTTGATACCCTGCTGATTGATTTGGTGATGATGTAATCAATCTTGCCTTTTGCCGCTTTTTTGAGCAGTTTGTCCAGCCCGTTTCTGCCACTAAGACGTAACCCGCTTTCAATATCATGGAACATACCTGCAAAAATCCAGTCAGGATGGCCTTTTATCATTTTCGTATAAGTCTTTATCTGAATCTCGAGGCTACGCAGTTGTTCAGGTCCGGATGTACTTACCCTGCAATAGGCAGCGACCCTGAGCTTTTTATTTTCTTTGGGTATAACCGGAATAATTCTGACATTTTTCATTTGAATTCCTTAATTATCTATGTAAGATGGGCAAGTATTCTACAAAAGAAAAGACGTGAAAGCATCCTCTCACGTCAAAGCATTTTCATATCCACCCTCTAAAGCCCTTGTTACATCAGCGTTTCTGACGTTGCAACAGGACTACGGCTTCCACATGCCCCGTCCACGGAAACATGTCCACCGGCTGGACTTCC
The DNA here is from genome assembly GCF_000621505.1 of Ruminiclostridium cellobioparum DSM 1351 = ATCC 15832. Taxonomy (GTDB): domain Bacteria; phylum Bacillota; class Clostridia; order Acetivibrionales; family DSM-1351; genus Ruminiclostridium; species Ruminiclostridium cellobioparum. Next base: position 66,774 of record NZ_KK211292.1, on the reverse strand, counting down.
TGTGCCTCAAACCCGTGCTGGTGCAGGTACTTCAAGTCCCGCGCCAGCGTGGACGGATTACAGCTGACGTACACTATCCGCTGGGGCTGCATCTCCACAAGTGTGTTCAGCAGCACCTCATCACAGCCCTTCCTGGGGGGATCCACCACCACCACATCAGCCTTGATGCCCTCAGCGTATAGCTTTGGTATGACAACCTCCGCCTCTCCTGCTATGAACTGCGTATTGGTTATATTATTGAGTTCTGCATTTCGTTTTGCATCCTCTATGGCGTCGGGAACCACCTCTACGCCTATAACCTTCTTTGCCTTCTCGGATAAAAACAGCGATATGGTTCCGATACCGCAGTACAGGTCAAAGACGGTTTCATTTCCTGTCAGCTGTGCATACTCCAGTGCTTTGCCGTAAAGTATCTCAGTCTGTAGGGGGTTGACCTGGAAAAAGGACAGAGGTGAGATATTGAATTTATATTTTCCTATGTAGTCTGAAATAAATTCCTGCCCAAACAGGCATATATTCTTATCTCCAAGGATTATATTCGTATTTTTGGTATTTACATTAAGTACGATACTTTTTATATTCGGGTATTGCTCTGTAAGTTTTCCGATCAGTTTATCTGCATGAGGAAGCTTTACCCCGTTCACCACCAGAACCACCATCAATTCATTGGTTTTGAAGCCCTTTCTGACCATAACATGGCGGAGCAGGCCCTTTCCTGTCTTTTCATCATAGATGCTTATACGGTTCAGCTTGCAGAAGTCCCTGACCAGCCCTCTGATAACATTGCTCTCGTCCGGTTGAATATCACATTCGGTGCTGTCTATTATCTTGTGGGACCTGCTCTCATAAAAACCTATCATTACCTGGTTATCCTGCAGGCTGACCGGGTATTGCACCTTGTTCCTGTATCTAAAAGGGCTGGACATGCCTATGGTATCAAGTACCCTGACATTTTCGAGCCCGCCTATTCTCCTGATATTTTGCAGAACCGTATCCTTTTTAAAATCCAGCTGTGACCGGTAATCCATATGCTGGACGGCACAGCCCCCGCAGCTGTCGAATACCGGGCAGAAGGGTTTAACCCTGTTTTCCGACGGTTTTTCCACCTTAACAAGCTTGCCGACGGCATAACTCTTGGTTTGCTTAACTATTTTAACGGTTACGGTTTCACCCGGAAGGGCCGAATCCACAAATATCACAAATCCATCTATCTTGCCCACTCCCTGCCCCTCATGGGTAAGGCCTGTTATTTCAATTTTATAATTTTTATCTTTTGAGAAATTTTGAGAAGCCTGCTTCATTTTTATCATAAGCCTTTCTGTCACTTTCCTTATTCACCATAAACATTCGGTCATTTTACTTATAATAACACAACCCCAATACTGCCGCAATCATAATAAAAGCACAAGGGAGCCGTTGTCCAGGGTTTGCAGACCCTGGAGAAACTCTCCCTTATGCCTCTGATGTATGCCTGATGAATCAGTGCTCCCGCCTGTAGTCCAACAACATCTCACGAAGTTTGGAAGCATGCATTCCTTCATCTTCTGCGAAATCCTTGAATACCTGTTTTATTTCGCCGTCTTCAACCCTCTTGGAATACATTTCGTAATCACGCACCAATTCCATGGAATTTTCCCATGCTCTCAGCAGTCTGTCATAGGTTGTTATTTTAACTTCATTATCTAAAGTTGACATTTGACTCCACCTCCGTAAATCTATTATCTGCATTTTCCGCATAAGTAATTCATTTAATACAATTAAAAATACTTAAAAAATTTTTTCATACCAACCCATGCAAATATTGCGAACATAAAAGAAAATCCTGTGGTTATTCTAATAATGAAAAGATTTTTTATGATGCAATTTCAATTACTGTAATCCCTAATTATTGTAATTCAAATTATAAAAAACCTGAACCAGATGTACGTTAAGTATATAAATTTAAAGAATGGAGGTCCCTTCATGGGCATTGTTTATATAATATTAATAGTGATAGCTTTTGTTCTTTTGCTTCTGTTTGCATTTGATGCAAAAGTAAAATTAGTATTTGATACCGACCGCAATGATATGCATCTGTCGGTAAACTGGATATATTCCTTTATAAAAGGAACAGTTTCCATCGAGAACTGGCACCCTAAGATTGATGTATATATATTCCGGATGCATTTGTTCAAAAAAACCATTAAAGCCGGGAGTCATGGAATACTTTCTAGAGGCAAAAAAAGTGGAAAAGGTATCAGAAAAACTGATCTTTTAAAAATATTTTATTTGAAAGACTTAAGTATTAATACAAAATACGGCTTCACCAATCCTTCTGCAACAGGCATCGCCTGCGGAGCCTTCAATACGGCTTCACAGTTTATAAATATAGATTCTCTGAGTCAAATACCGGATTTTATGTCTGCCCATGACTATATTTATTTTGATGCAGAAGCAAGTGTAAACTTGGGTGCCTCACTAACCAACCTAATAAAATACTACAGAAACAGGAGGAACTTACAATGGATCAAAACACAAGCTTGACACAGAATGTTGACGCACTTTTTTCAAACCTCGAAGGTTTTACCCAGAGTGAAGGGCTTATAGGCAAGCCGGTAACCCATTCTGATAAAACTTTCCTGCCGGTTGTTTCCCTTACTTTGGGATACGGCAGCGGCAATTCGGCTTCAAAATCCCAGCCGGGTTCTTCATCCACAATCTCGCCCGGTATGAATTCAATGTCCGGAGCCGGAAATATGGCTGGAGGAGCTCTTGGACTGGGTGCAAAATTAAGCACCGATGCCGTAATCGTTATTGACAAGGACAATGTATCCCTGCTGTCGCTTAACAGTACTGCCGCAGGTCAGCTGATGGACAAAATACCCCAGATTATTTCCGGAATGACCGGCAAGCAGCAGAGCGGTCAGGCACAGGGACAGAGCCAGCAGGGACAACAGGGGCAGCAGGGACAGCCGGGCATGGAACAGTCCCGGTCACAGCAGGATCAGAGCAAGTAGACTTTATTTTGTAACCCCATTATTTTACAGCATACCTTATAAAAATGTGTAAAAAATATATATTAGTTATAACCTTCATGGGCAGCTATTGCACTTGACCGTTTAAATATTCTTTAATATGAAAGGATACAGATATTATGGAAAAAGTAGAAAGAAAAGAAAAATCGGGCTTAGGTTCGTTCTTATTACGTTTGGTTGTAGGAGCAGTTATACTGGCTATAACAGCCTTTCTGACTCCTGGCTTCGCCATTTCATCCTGGTTTTCATTGATACTGGCCGCAGTTGTTTTAGCAGTGCTCGACTGGCTGGTCAATAAGATTACCGGAATCAATGCGGCACCTTTTGGCAGGGGAATATCCGGCTTCATACTGGCAGCTATTATAATTTACGCCGTAAAATTTATTGTTCCCGGTTATAATGTTACCATTATAGGAGCATTAATTGCAGCTGTAATTTACGGTGTGGTTGATGCCATTATTCCGGGGCGTGCCATGTAGTTTTAATCTTAAGGACAGGATAACTCAACAGGTTTTATATGACTTGTCATTTGAAGAAGCCGGGAATCCCGGCTTCTTCAAAAAAAATGTCCCTTTGCAGGGACAAAAAGTTATTATTTGAATCAGTATGCCGTTATATTAAGTATTCCACATTGCAGTAGGGTTATACCTTTAATTTCCAACTATTTCTTGTAACAGGTATAAAACTGCATTACAGCATCATATTCTCACCCTGTCGGATATGTTTTTCAAATCGCCGGATGCCTCGTGCAAGAGCCGTGAAATCTGGTCGAGGTCCTTTAATGTGTTTGTTTGCAGCTCAATAATGTCATTAATATTATCACCGGCAGCCGAAGTCTCCGATACGGCTTTTGACATTGAATCCACCGCTTCGATGAACTGAATGGTAGATTCATAATGATCATGGGCTTTATCGGCCGATTCCTTTATCGTCTGTGAAACAAGATTTACAGATTCAATTATCTCCGATATGCCTTCCTTTACATCATTTATTCTGGAGGCGCCGTCTTCAACACCGACAACTCCCAGATTCATTTTTTCAACTGCAAAGCTGATGCTTGACTGTATTTCCTTTATCTGGTTCTTAATTTCTCCCGCAGACTGATTGCTTGCGTTTGAAAGCTTTCGTATTTCATCGGCAACTACCGCAAAGCCTTTTCCCTGCTGCCCTGCCCTATTTGCTTCAATAGCGGCGTTAAGCGCCAGGAGGTTGGTCTGGGAAGCAATTTGAGTAATTGTATTTGTTATTTCTCCTATCTTTCCGGAGGATTCCTCAAGCTTTGATATGGAAGCAGCAATGGATTTTACAGTTTCATTTACGGTATTTATAACCACTTCTGCTTCTTCCACCGTCTTTTCCCTGGACTTTGCAAGCTCTATGGCTTTTTTGCTGTCGTCGGCAGCCTTCTGGGTCTGAAGTGAAACACTTTTTACATCTGTTATGATACTCTCGGTGTCAATTGGCCTGCCCGACACCTGAACAGGGTTTTTCCTGTTATTTGAAATTTTACTCACGCTCTCACGGTTCTGGCTGACCAGTACAATGAGCCGCTGCTTAAGATCACTTATTTCATTGGTGGTATCCCTGAACTGCTCGACCATCTTTTGCTGTCCGTCCAGGACACTGTTGACCTTCCTGCCCAACCCGCCAATCTCTCCGCCGGCCTTTATGTCGGCCCGCACCGTCAGATCTCCTTTTTCAACACGTGACAGGATAGCTGCCAGAGAATTTATGGGATTTGCAATTTTTTTTGATAAAACAAGTGCCAGAACCATGCCCGCCGATATGGATAATATGGTTATTGCTATCAATATCCAGAATATGGCGGTTTTTATCTGTACCGAGGTTTTGATATCCTGGGCCAGATACCCGTTAAAGGAAAGCCTCAGCTTTTTGATATTATCTGCAAATTCCCTGTTCATTTCTGTCATGCTGGTATAACCGTTGGTTATTGCCGCCTTCTGCATTATTAAACTTCTCTTTTGCACTTCGGCTGCAGCGGCAGCGTATTCTGCATGCCGGCTTTTTATTTTATCCAGTGTCTCTTTGTTGAAGCCGCTGTCTGCAAGTTCTTTCAGCAGTTGATCAATCGCCGCTTTATTCTTATTGATATCCGAAGATTTATCGTCATATGCCGAAGCGGAATACATCAACTCCGAATTATTCTGCGCAGTCAGGTAAATAATCTCAGTCAGCTTTTGATATCGCTCAAGGTCGCTTTTCAACTGTTTTATATTGAAAACCCTGTCAAATCCGAAAACCTCTGAATTCTCAAGAATCATAAGGCCGTCGGAAGCTACGTTTGTTATACCCTGCTTCAATGCCTCAATTTTTTTGTTCAATTCCTCTTCTTCATCCGGGGAAATTCCGGTATTTTCTCCGGTTGTCTGGAGTCTGCTTAAAACGTCGGCCAGCAGGTTTTTCACCTCTACGAAATCAACATCCATTTCCTTTGAGTCTGAGTTTATAAGCTTTAATCTTCTGTTAATTTCAATGACATCAAATAATGATCTGTCCAGTTCCTTTTCCAGGGCGGAAGCCAGTTGGTTTCTTTGTTCAAGCTGCTCCTTCTGGACATCGTCATAAATGCTTTGAACATTTTTGGACAGCCCGGCAATGCTTTTGTTGTCAAAGACCTTGAGATCGGCAGCCATCGTATTCAGGTAGACATCGGCATACTTCCTGTTTATAGCCGACAGCTGCTGAACAGTCTCCTTGTCGGTTTGGCTGATTCCGGCGTTTAACAGCTTGTTTGCAATATTGTCGATACTGTCACCAAAGTCTTGAAATTCTTTGGTATCCTTATATTCCATGGAGGTTACACTTTGAGTGGCCAGCTGCTGCCTTTTTGCAGACAGCTCAGACAGCTCCTGAAGCATGTCCTGGTTGGATTTGTTGATCTGTATATTATTTACCGAATCCATTACTTTATTATAGCCGAAGAACGATATGGCCGATGAGAGCAAGGATATTACAACAACTATACTAAAAGCTCCTATAACGGTGCTCTTGACATTTTTCATGGCAACCTCCAAATAAAAGTCAGTTAATTTAAGTAATTCGATATAACTTTAAAAAATCCTTTACTCCAAAGTCAAATTTAGTCAAAAAATCTGGTAATATTATACCATAGTTTATACCATAATAATTGCTGCAATAATAATTTTTTTAATCCGGAAAAAAGGATATTTCATTTTATTGTAGAATATAGTAATTTGCCAATTACGCTTCTATAGTTATTTCTTCTTTTACTCCTACAAAAGATAACTGCGCTTATTTGCGTCCAAAATTTATTTGATTTAAAACGGGTAATTGTTAATATGCTGCAAATGTGGAAATAATCATATATGATTGTTTGCCGTATAACAATATTTATCTTTATTGATTTTGCGCTTAAAACAATTTTCCCGAATGAAATATTTGAGATGGTGGTAATTTTAAAAATGAAAGTTTTGAGTAATTTAAAAAAACTGGGTAAGAATTATTCTGTAGTTATAATTCCCCATACCAACGACGATGTTAAAAGAATTTCCTTTAAGGCACCGGTTGTGAAGCTGCTGGCTGCTTTGCTGATTTTCTCAACCGCTGCCGTTTTTGCCCTTGTCTACGGTCATCAAAAGGAAATGGAGGATTCACAGCCACAGGCAAATGAAATAAGCAGTGAGGAGCTGCAGCAGCAGATCAAAAATCTGACTGAAATAATCAACAGCCAGAATGAATCGCTCTCCCTCAGCAACACTCAATTGGAGCATATGAATCAGGAAAACTCCAATGCCAAATCAAAAATTGAAGAGTTCACCAAACTATATTCGGACATAGCCGACGATTATCTGAAAAAAACCAGCAGAGGCTCTGTCTCAACAAAAAGCAGCAACAATGCAATAATTGATCTTTCAAAACTGGGCAATATTGTTCAGCAATTGAACAAAGACTTTAATGACAATGGGGATTTGACGGCTCAGCTCCTGGCGACCAATGAAAAGCTGGAAAAATACATAGATTCCATCCCGACATTTGTTCCTGCCAGGGGACCGGTCACTTCGCCCTTTGGCATGAGGAACCACCCTATTCAAAAAGTAAGGAAGATCCATGAAGGCGTGGATATCTCCTCGTCAAAGGGCGATCCCATTTTTGCGGCAGCCTCCGGCGTTGTGGAGTTCGCAGGTTACTCCAACGGTTACGGCTACAATGTCAAGATCGATCACCAGAATGGTTTCAGAACCATTTACGGCCATTCTTCAAAACTCCTGGTGAAAAAAGGAGATATTATAAACAAAGGGCAAAAAATAGCTCTGGTAGGCAGCACAGGCAACAGCACGGGACCTCATTTGCATTTTGAAATCAGGATCGGCAATACACCTGTTGATCCTACCGAGTATGTCAATTTAAAATCTGCCGATTAATATCAAAATATGGTAGAATTAGAGTAAAAGTTGAAATTGAAGTTATAATTACTCTAATCACCGTTAAAGGAGGAATAAACTTGTTTAATAAACAAACGGATTTCGGAAAGGCCACCTTTGATACATTGGTAGGCGCAAATACTGAACTCAAAGGAGATGTAACCTCCAAAGGCATAGTCAGGATAGACGGCAGGGTTACAGGAAATGTGACTGTCCAGGGTGACCTGTTCATAGGTGAAACCTCGGTTATCAAGGGGGACATCACAGCAACCAATATACATGTTGCCGGGAATATTGAGGGAAATGTATTCTCCTCCGGCCTGCTGAAGCTTTTGTCATCTGCCAGGGCAATCGGAGATATACAGGTAAAATCCTTTGTCTGCGAGGAAGGCAGCCTGTTTGACGGCAACTGTAAAATGCTTGAAGCCTCTTCTGTAAAGCCGATATTGCTCGGCAAGAAAAAGGATTTTAAAAAAAGCTCAGACCTGAGTCAGGAAGAGGCCTGACGGAACAGGTGACTATGCCCCGTTTCACTCAAAGTGGACGGGGTTTTTATTTGTAAAACAGACATCTCAGGGGTATGGCCCGTACTTTATTAATAAGTGGAGCACATGTCTCAATGTAAGTGATTTTGGCATTTCTTAATGAAAAGTTAAGAATTGCCCGGCACGGCAATTTGTTGCGGCTCATTTCGCGCTGTGATATAATATTGAGAACAAATGTTTTACAAACAGTTGAGGAGGATATTATGAAACCTAATGAAAAAGCTGCGGTTGGTAATGAAGAGCAGCCAAAGAAGAAGAAAAAGAAACGCTCTTCTCCTTATGCCCAATTTACCTTTGCAGTTGTAAAGACAGTGTTGGTTATCCTCATATCTTTAGGGTGTGTTTTTGGTGGAATATTGGGAGGAGCAGTTTTTGGATATGTCAAAAATGCTACGCCCATAACGGCTGATCAATTGGATATAACGAAGCTTACCTCTTTCATATATGACAAGGACGGAAATGAAATTGCCCAGATAAAGGGAAGTGAAAACAGAGTACTCGTTGAACATTCTGAAATACCCGACAATATGAGAAATGCCTTTATTGCTATTGAAGATTCAAGATTCAGATCCCATAACGGTATGGATATCAAACGGTTCGTGGGAGCTGCAATGGAATATATCATCACTTTCGGCAACGCTTCATACGGCGGCAGTACAATCACTCAGCAGCTCGTTAAGAATATTACCGGCAATGAAGAATCAACCATCAAGAGAAAGGTTCAGGAAGCCTGGCAGGCAATGGCCCTTGAAAATGTTCTCACAAAGGATCAGATCCTTGACAACTATATGAACCGCATTACTACCGGTTCAGGTGTCTACGGCGTTCAGGCCGCCGCAAAGAAATTCTTCAACAAGGACGTAAAGGATCTGTCTCTGGCTGAATGTGCCTGTATTGCAGGCATAACCAAATCACCGGGACTTTACGATCCTACATTGGGTGAAAAAAACAAGGCCAGAAACAAGGACCGCCAGGAAACCATCCTGGATGAAATGCTCAGGCAGGGCTATATCAGCCAGAATGAACATGACGAAGCCATCGCGGAACAGCTTAAATTCTATCAGCCCAAGGACGAAGACAAAAAAAGCTCTGCAAGCGTACAGAGTTATTTCGTCGACTATGTACTCACACAGGTTAAAAAGGATTTAATGAAGAAATACAATCTTTCAAGCGATGCCGCAAGTATAAAAATTTACAACAGCGGTCTGAATATATACACAACTCAGGATTCCAACATCCAGAAAATAATGACCGAGGAATTTACAAATATTAAGAACTTTCCTGCAAACGAAAAAATCAGCAATCCGGATATGCAGGCCCAGGGTGCCATGATCGTTGTGGATCCCGCCACCGGCCAGATACGCGGAATGTATGGCCAGTACGGAACCAAGGAAGTGAGCTTTGCGCTCAACAGGGCTACCGATATGAAAAGGCAGGCGGGCTCCAGCTTCAAACCAATCGCGGTTTATGCTCCGGCAATAGATTTGGGCTTGATAACTCCCGGCACCGTAATTGACGATGTACCTGTTTATATGGACACTACCAAACCGAATACCCCATATCCTACAAATGCCGAGTCAGGGACTTATCAGGGACTTATCAACATCAGGAAAGCTATAACGAAATCCCAGAACGTTGTTGCCGCCCAGGTTTTCAGAGATTATCTGAAACCCGAAAACTCAATAAAATACCTTAAAAAGGTAAATATAGACAGACCCGACGAAGGCTATATATCTATGGCTCTGGGTGGATTAAGAGACGGCGTTAACCCGCTGGATATGGCAGCAGCCTTTGTACCTTTTGTCAACCAGGGCATGTATATTGAGCCTATATCCTATACAAAAGTTACCGATGACAAGGGAAATGTCCTCCTTGACAGAAAACAGGATCAGAAATCCAATGTAGCCTACAAGGAAACCACGGCCTTTCTGATGACCAGCATGATGAAGGATGTTGTCACAAGCGGTACGGCTGCCGGCTATATACCAGATACCAACTTAAGGTACGGTCAGGTGAAGAACAAGGAGGGAAAGACCATACCTACCGCCGGAAAAACCGGTACCACCGAGGACTACAGGGACAAATGGTTTGTGGGCTACTCGCCCTACTATGTAGGAGCTTCCTGGTACGGCTACAACACACCTAAATCATTAAAGAGGACCGAATGGAACCAGGCACTTTTACTGTGGAATAAGGTAATGAACAGGATACACTCAAATCTGGAAGTGAAGGATTTTGATCCCGCTCCCGAAGGCATAGTGAAAAAATCCATTTGCATCGATTCCGGTAAGCTTCCCGGCCCTTACTGTGCCAGTGATCCAAGAGGCAGCCGGATCAGTACCGAATATTTTGCAAAGGGGACCGAACCTAAAGATGAATGTGACGTTCACATTCTGGCAAAGGTTGATATATCAAGCAAGGATATTTATGGCAGACCTTTATTGGCCACCGAATATTGCCCTCCTAATCTTGTTCAGGAAAAAGTATTCATCCGGAGGCCGGTACCATATCTTCCAAAGGATCCAAGCAACAAGTCCCTGGCCACAGCAATCAAGGACTGGATGTACGAGCTTCCGCAGGGTGAGTACTGTACAATCCATAATGCCTCGACATCACACCCTGCCTCATCATCAAATACCGGAAATGAAAACCAGACCGGAAATGGATTTACAGTACCTCCCATAGGAGGGGAAACCTTACCCACTGAGGAACTCCCTGATGATGGGATGGATGTAATACCGTAGTGTAATAATAAAAGCCACTAAATTGATTTTTTAGAATCAATTTAGTGGCTTTATTTTATATATTTTTGATAAAATAGTCATCATATAATTTAACTTACCCCATGTGTAAGGGCCTGCAACGCCATCTGCACTTATCGCCGTAAATTTGAAACTTATATTACCAAATGTTCTTGTATTAGCATAACTCTGTAGTTTTCTAACTGCACTTTGGGTTTCTGTTCCAAAATATCCCGTCTCAGGAATGTAAGCATCAATGCAATAGTTTAATAAAAATTGTAAACGTCTCACTATATTTTACATTTTTACTTAATTTGTTTTTATCCATACTTTTTATTTTAAATTTTTAGCTAACACAATATTTAATCCCTTCCCACAAATACGGTTCCTATCTCGTCACCGTTTATAATATCCATAACTGATTCAGGATGGCTGCCATTGGTCAGCACCACATTAACCCCAGCTTTGGTAGCTATTTTTGCCGCTTTGAGCTTGGTAACCATTCCGCCTGTCCCGCGCTTGGTTCCGGCTCCATCCGCATAGCACTCTATCTCTGGAGTTATCTCCTCTATTACCGATAACATCTTTGAGTCGGGATTCTTTCTCGGATCGCAATCATAGAAGCCGTCTATATCAGAAAGTATTATTAAAAGGTCGGCTCTTATAAGCTTTGCGACTATGGCCGACAGTGTGTCATTTTCGCTGAAGGTATCTTTCTGTCCAGCTTTGAGCTCCACTATCGACACAGAGTCATTTTCATTGACTATGGGTACTATGCCCTTTGCCAGCAGTGTTTCAAAGGTATTGACAACATTTCTGCTGCAGGTTTCGTCACCCACTACATCTCTTGTCAAAAGGATCTGCGCCACTATATGGCCGTACTCGGAAAAGAATTTGCTGTACATGTGCATGAGTTCACACTGCCCCACAGCAGCAACGGCCTGCTTTTCACGTATGGTCTTGGGCCTTTCGGGCAGCTTGAGCTTGTCCACTCCCACTCCTATGGCCCCTGAGCTAACCAGGACCACTTCTTTCCCCTGGTTTGAGAGATCGGATAAGATCCTTGCAAGCTTGTCTATCCTTGTGAAATTTATTTTTCCTGTTTCATATGTCAATGTGGATGTTCCCACTTTAATAACAATACGGTGTGCCTCTTTCAGTTCTTCTCTTTTAAACCCCATTGCGACCTCCATGCCGGGCTGACCGGATATACTTGAAAATAAAAAAATATTATATATTCTCTAATTATACAAATAATTAATATTTATACAATAAAAGAATTATATAATATTTTTGCTTATTGGTAAAGAAAGCATGAATTATAATAAAACTCTCTTTATTCCGACAGTCCCTTCACCCGTTTCTGCAGGGTCAATATCTCACGCAGATTTTCAAGTTTCCTGATAACATACTCATTTTCAAACACCAGGAACAGTATAATCCCTAAAATGGTGGAGGCAACCGCATCCAGAATACTGTGCTGCTTTACAAACCAGGTGGACATATATATGGATACACATATGACGGCTGAGGTTACCTTAAGTATAAGATTCTTGTTATGCTTGAATATAAACATGGTGATCAACAGGGTGTCCAGCATATGAATGCTTGGAAAACAGTTGTAGGGCTTATCATTGCCGTAAATCATCAGAACCATTTTCTGAAGGAGGTTTGTACCCGGCACATGCGGCCTGGGCACTGTGGTGGGGAATATGAAATATACGACGAAGCATACCATCATCCCTGTAACTATGCTGAACAAAAGCTTGTAATAGGTTTTGCAGTCTTTATACGCCAGAACAACCAATGCGCCGAAGGTATAAAAATACCAGAATACATAGGGCAGGATAAACCACTCATTAAAAGGTATGTATTTATCCAGAAATATGGTGATGTCATATGCCCTTGTGGTGGTCAGGTTGATTAGAAAGTACAGCCCCTGTGCCGCAGGTATCATCAGTATGAATAACAGTCTATATAAAAATCCTGTTTTTCCGTTAGCCTTTAATAAGTCAGTTTTGTTCATCATTTTTCTCCTGTTGAGTGGTATATTATTGCTGCAACATAATACTTTACGTACCATTCTGAGATAAGTCTGTTTTTTGACGCAAATAAACCTCCTGAACATTCAAAAAGCCTGTGTTCAGGAGGTTTCTGGTCCAGTTAACCTGACCAGCTGCGCCGGTTTAAGTTAACTTGTATTCAAGTGATATTTTTAATACAGCTTACATGCTACAAAATGCCCCGGTGAAACTTCTTTCAAGCCAGGTTCATCCCTGTCGCAGCCTTCGATTTTCTTAAAGCAGCGTGAACAGAAGCGGCAGCCCTCCGGAAGGTTGATCGGGCTTGGCACATCACCTGAGAGGATTATCCTCTGCTTTTTGGTATTTGGATCAACCGAGGGTATGGCCGACAGCAGCGCCTGCGTATAAGGATGCATCGGATTGGAATACAGTTCCTTCTTCGGTGCCATTTCCACCAGCTTTCCAAGGTACATGACGCCTACCCGGTCACTGATATGCTTCACCACATTCAGTCCATGGGCAATGAAGAGGTAGGTGAGTCCGAATTCCTCCTTCAGTTCATCCAGCAGGTTGAGAACCTGTGCCTGTATTGACACATCCAGTGCTGATACAGGCTCATCACAGACAATCAGCTTGGGCTGCACGGCAAGTGCACGGGCAATGCCCACACGCTGGCGCTGTCCTCCCGAAAATTCGTGGGGATAGCGGTTTCTCTGATGATTTGCCAGACCTACGCAATTTAATAAATAAGTTACTCTGCTTTCAATCTTTTCCTTTGGCAGCAGGTTATTGATCCTGATTGGCTCGGCAATGATGTCACCCACTGTCATTCTCGGATTCAATGAGGCATAGGGGTCCTGAAAAATAAGCTGAATGTCCTTGCTGTATGCACGGCGCTTGGCTTCAGACAATTTTGTCAGATCTGTGCCTTCAAATATAATCTGCCCTTCTGTGGGTTCATAAAGGTTTACCAGCATCTTTCCGATGGTGGTTTTTCCACAGCCCGACTCACCGACCAGACCAAGGGTTTCACCTTTATTGATACTGAAAGATACGTCATCGGTGGCCTTTAATACCGAGGTGGGACGGCCGAAAAAGTCATGATCCAGCGTGAAATACTTCTTAAGGTTTTTTACTTCAACCAGGACTTCACTCATGTTCGTTTACCTCCTTGTCTTTCATCTTCATAAAGGAAGCAACGCACCTTGTGCCCATCCTTTTCCACCAGTTGGGGCATTTCCTTCCGGCAGCGGTCCATACAGCTGTCGCAGCGGTCGGAGAACGGGCAGCCTGCCGGCATGTTCAACGGATTTGGCACCATACCCTTTATCATATAGAGAGGTTCATCGTTCTCATCCTCGAGTCTTGGAATGGAGCGAAGCAAACCCAGCGTATAGGGATGGAGAGGATTTTCAAACAGTGAACGCACATCTGCTTCTTCGACTATTTTGCCGCAATACATTACTATAACATGGTCGGCAGCTTCGGATACCACGCCCAGGTCATGTGTGATAAGCATTACAGCCATATTGAATTTTTCACGCATATGGTACAGCAGATCCAGTATCTGGGCCTGTATGGTAACATCCAGCGCAGTTGTCGGTTCATCGGCAATCAATAGTTCAGGATTTCCTATCAATGCCATAGCTATCATAACCCTTTGCCTCATACCTCCGCTCATTTGATGAGGGTAATCATAGGCGCGCTTTTCAGCCGAGGGTATTCCGACTATCTCCAGCATTTCGATGGTACGCTTGAGAGCTTCCTTTTTGGAAACCTTCATATGTGTCATAATACTTTCCATGATCTGGTCCTTGATCCTGTAAACCGGATTTAAGGAAGTCATGGGCTCCTGAAAGATCATTGAAATCTGATTTCCGCGTACCGAACGCTTTTCAGCCTTGCTCATCTTAAGCAAATCCTTGCCCTTGAACAGGATTTCACCCTCCGCTACGCGGCCGGGGTCCTGAAGCAGGCCCATTATGGAAAGGGAGGTGACACTTTTACCCGAACCCGATTCACCTACTATTGCAAGTATTTTACCTTTATCTAAAGAAAAACTGATGTCGTCAACAGCATTGACTACACCTTTTTTTAATTTGAATTCTGTTTTTAAATTTTTAACTTCAAGTAACATGTCTGCACCACCTTAATTCTTTCTGGATTTCGGATCAAGAGCATCTCTCAAACCGTCGCCCAAAAGATTGAATGCCAATACTGTGATTGTAATTGCCAGGCCCGGAAAAATGAGGGTATACGGTGCTGTAAAAATGAAGCCCCTTGCACGTCCCAGCATATCGCCCCACTCCGCAACAGGCGGCTGTACTCCAAGGCCCAAAAATCCGAGGGCGGCAGTGTCCAGTACTGCAGTGGAGATTCCAAGTGTTGCTCTTACAACAATGGAAGAAAGTACATTCGGCAGAATATGTTTAAAAATTATTCTGCTGTTCTTGTTGCCGATAACCCGTGCCGCCTGTACATAGTCATTCTCTTTTACCGAAAGGATACTTCCCCGCACTATACGTGCGTATTCGGGAATTGAAACAAGCCCTATTGCAATAACCGCTTTGTCAATTCCCTTTCCAAGGGCGGCCATAAAGGCTATTGCAAGGAGAATGGAAGGAATGGCCAGCATCATATCCATAAAACGCATGATGATTATATCTGCCTTGCCTCCAAAGTAACCTGCTATGGAGCCAAGTACAACACCTATGGTAAGTGATATGACCACAGCACTCAAGCCAACGGTAA
Organism: Ruminiclostridium cellobioparum DSM 1351 = ATCC 15832; assembly: GCF_000621505.1. Classification (GTDB taxonomy): domain Bacteria; phylum Bacillota; class Clostridia; order Acetivibrionales; family DSM-1351; genus Ruminiclostridium; species Ruminiclostridium cellobioparum. The sequence continues at coordinate 51,296 of NZ_KK211292.1, read as the reverse complement.
GAGATATTCTGGCACCTGATATTATCCTGCTTAAAATATCACGGCCCAGCTGGTCGGTGCCGAACCAATGGTCCGGACCCGGCTTTAAAAAGCTCTTGCTCATGTCGGACAGGTTTGGATCGTAAGGCATTATCAACGGCGCCAATATGGCAACCAGAATAAGAAAAAGTATAATACACAAGCCAACTACGGCAGCATTATTTTCACGCAGGGCCTCCCACATTTCCTTGAGCCGGGATTCCGGTTTTTCAAGAGGAAGGGCTTGCTGTAATGAATTTTCTTCAACGTCTGCTTTTAAATCTTTAAGTTTCATAAAGTTAAGCCTCCTTCTTGGAAAATTTAATTCTTGGATCAAGAAATGCATAGAAAATATCTACTACAAGATTGATCAACACAAAAATACATGCAATCAGCAATACAATTCCCTGAACTACGGGAAAATCCGATTTCAGTATGCATTCAACAGTGTAATGCCCAATGCCCGGCCATGAGAAAACAGTCTCGGTGAGCACTGCTCCGCCCAGAAGTGAGCCCAGCTGCAGACCGATAACAGTGGTAACCGGTATCATTGCATTCCGGAGCGCATGGTGGGTGATCACTCTGCCGTCTTTTATGCCCTTAGCCCTGGCAGTGCGGATATAATCCTGGTTCAAGGTGTCCAGCATGCTGGAGCGGGTCATTCTTGTTATGATGGCCATGGAATACATACCAAGAGCCAGAGCAGGCAGCACCAGATGCTTTACGGCATCAACAAAGGCTTCCATGTCACCTGAAACCAAGGTGTCAATCATGTAGAAGCCTGTACCGCCATATGGCTGCAGCAGCGGATCAATTCTACTTCCCGAGGGCAATATGTGCAGTATGCCCGAGAACAGGATTATGAGCAGTATACCGAGCCAGAATATGGGCATGGACACACCGATCAATGCAAGAATCATTCCGGAATTGTCAAAAATAGAATTTTTCTTTACAGCTGAAATGGCACCAATCAGGATACCTATTATTGATGCCAGTATAATTGCTGCTATTGCAAGTTCTATTGTAGCCGGGAAACGCGACATTATTTCTTTCATTACCGGAGTCTTGGTGTAATAGGAGGTTCCGAAATCTCCGGTAACAGCACCTTTGATAAAATCAAAATATTGAATATATATGGGAGAATTCAAGCCGTTTGCTTCACGCCATTTTTCTACCGTTTCGGCTGTCGCATGCTGTCCCAGGACAATGGGAGCCGGGTCTGGAGAAAATACACGCATTATAAGGAATACTATGACAGAGACTCCAAGAAGTACCGGAATCAGCATAAGTATACGTTTGACTATATATTTTAACATCTTTAACAACCTTTCCCTAATATCTTTGCAAAATAATATCTGCCAGAAGTGCAAGGTCACACTTCTGGCAGCATATACGCACAAAATTGTGTCAGTTACAAATATAACCCAATTAGTCTTTGGAAGCTTCGGAAAGGAATATAACTCCGGTAGTATGGTAGTTGAAGTCCTTTACATTGCTCCTGTAACCAACAAGCGTCGTAGCATGAGATATTGGAAGCCAAACAGCTTCTTTTGCAGCCATTTTTTCAAGGTCGGTGTAAACCTTGTTACGTTCGTCACCGTTTGGTATGGTGAGTCCCTTTGCTATCAACTCCTTGTATGCCGCGTTGTCATAACGTGCAACATTCATTCTTGGATCTTTGTCGGCCATCAGGTTCATGAAGTTGTCCGGATCACCGTTATCGCCTATCCAGCCATAGAAACAGATATCATAATCTCCCGCTTTAACCTTTTCCTTGTAGGTTGTCCAGTCAAACGCATCAATTGTTGCAGTTACACCAACATTCTTGAGGTAACCCTGGATTGCTTCGGCAAGAGCCTGGCCATTAGCCGTATTGTAAGGCCTTGGGTTTGTGTATGTGATTATATGCAGCTTGCTGACACCCGCACCGGCAAGCGCTGCTTTGGCGGCAGCCTGGTCAAAGGCAACCTGTGCTATGCTTGCATCATATCCCGGTATAAAGGTTGGAAGTACTGACGTCGCAGGCTCTGCATAACCCTGGTATAAGCTCTGCACCAGCTCGGGAACATTAATGGCCTGTGAAATTGCAGTACGTACCTTTACATCATTAAAAGGAGCTTTGGTTGTATTGTAGGCCAAATAGTTTATGTTCATGCCCTGTGCCTTATATATCTTGTTTCCCGAACCCTCGATCTGCTGTACTACTGTTGCATCGATTCCGTCGATGATATCGGCTTCTCCGTTGTTAAGTGCAACAACTCTTGCCGAATTATCAGGGATAAACTTGAATATGACATTGGTAGTTACAGCCTTTTCACCCCAGTAATTGTCATTGCGCTTCAGAACTATGTTCTGACCCTTTGTCCAGCTTACAAAGGTGTATGGGCCTGTTCCGACCGGATGTTCGTTTACATTGTTGCCGTTCTCCTCCAGCGCCTTCGGACTTATCATAGGCGCACCCATACACATGGCAAGATTGTTAAGGAATGGTGTGCTTGGAGCTGTCAGGTTGATTTTAACAGTCAAGTCATCAACAACCTCAACATCTTTTACCGAACCAAATACGAAACCTGCATAAACCATATCTTCGGTAACCTTTGGCGGCAGCTGGCGGTCAATATTTATTTTCACCGCTTCGGCATTAAAATCAGTTCCATCCTGGAATTTGACACCCTTCCTGAGATAGAAGGTATATGTAAGTCCGTCATCGCTTATATCCCATTTTTCTGCGAGAGAAGGTTCGATTTGTGTCGAATCCTTGCTATACTTTAAAAGTCCTTCATAAATGTTTACTATGACCTTTCCTGATTCACCGTCATCCACAAGTGCAGGATCAAGTCCTCTCGGATCTGCACCCTGTGCATAAATGATTGTGTCCTGCGCTCTACTCTTGGCGCCCCCGCCTGATGCACCCGCCGTTGAACCGGCAGATTTATCGCTCTGTCCGCAGCCAGCCAGACCGGTCAGGGTCAAAACAGCCGATAAAGCCAGAGCTAATACTCTTTTGTTTCCTTTCATGATAAATCCCTCTTTTCATTATTTTATCTAGCATGTTTCTCTTCTAACACTGTAGCGTGCTAAAACATAATTAAAAACGCTTAACATAAGAATGTTAAGCGTCCTTGCTTAAATTAAGATAATTTTATCATTATTTTTGCAGGCTTTCAATATAAAAATATCATTTTTAAAAATACTTTGGGATATATAACTCAAAATACACGTATTATAGCGTCTTGAAACCGCAATTCATCTTAACTTTTGCATATTAACAGGTTTAAACCTTCAAGCTTTTTGACCATGCATTATTTTTCCGCACGTCAGCCCACAAGATACGATTTTTTCGTTTTGGGCCGCCCTATATTCTCCATATAAAAAGAGAACCCCGCAATTAACTGCATAAGGTTCTCCCTTTATATCCCGAACAAAAAACATGGCAAAATATAAAGCCTGTATTAAATTGGTATAGGCATCAAGGGTACGGTTAATACCTATTGGATCTTTGGTACTCTTGGCTGGTGGAACCCCCACATGCAAGCTGGCTTTACTCCAAACAACAATACTATAATATACAAAAGACTTGATAAGATGCTATAAAAGAATATCTTCATTGTCATCCCTCCTTATACTCTTAAACTTACCTACGGTAGTCTGTTGTATTACCTTTATACAGACTATTTGATACTTCCTTAATGCCTATGCCAAATTCATTCAATTTCCACATAATATTATCATATTCTCCATTATTTGTATACAATTGAATTTCTTTATATAAGCTTTCCAGCTTATCAGTGGCGCCCTTTTTGTCATTAACCTCCAAATTTCTGATATAATAGGAGCTCAACAGCAAACTTATTATATTCGCAATGGGAAACAGGACTATACCGATAACGACAACAAATTGTGTAGCCAGTGGAATAGCCACAAGAGCTTTATCATACACAACGGCCTTATACATTACGAACATGAACGCTATATTAAATACCCCAAACAAAGAGAATATGATTGATAGTTTAGTATTTGAAAAGATATGCTTGAACATCTGTCCTTTCAGCAAAGTTCTTTTCCTGCATACAAAGTATAAAAGTATTGAATACTGCAGCACTCTTGCCGGCAGGGACAACCCGAAGTAAAGTCTGAAGTCATTGCATATCTCCTCCATAGTGAGTCCGGTGCTGTACAGTACAAACGGCATATAAATAAATTCCGACAACCCGATTGAAATAAAACCGATCAATAGGAATATAAAGGCTTTTCCCATCCATTTCATACAACTTGCATCCCCAAAAATGTCATTGGTTAATACTATCAGTATGTAAAGCACTACAGGAGGTATGAATTGATATATTCCACCTTCTAAACCGTTATATCTGAGAATATTGGATAATAGAGCAACAACACCGGTGGGAAGGAATACTCTGAAATAGTCAAACTTATTTATAAGCCTTTTACAGCCCGGTTCCTTCCAGTATTCAAATTCCCCTACCAGTATTAATACAAACATTACAAAGTAAAATTCTTCCGGAATAGAGACCAATAATGTATTCATTATGACTTTCTGAAATATGCTGTGTTGTAGTAAAGTGTCAAACATTTATACTCCTTATTCAATAAACCCATTGCTAATTTATGTAAATTTTTCAAATCATTATACATTTTAATACAAATACTGGCTTTTGTAAATAGAGTATATTGCCTTTATACAATTAAAAAGTCCATAAAAAAACAATGCACGTCATAATATCTCCAAAATGACGTACATTGTTTTTTTATAATCTCGTATGAATCTTTATAAAACCTCTTATTTAGCGGTTTCTTCCACAGCAACTGCAACGGCAACCGTCATACCAACCATCGGGTTGTTTCCGGCACCGATAAGGCCCATCATTTCAACGTGGGCAGGAACCGAAGATGAACCGGCAAACTGGGCATCACCGTGCATTCTGCCCATTGAGTCGGTCAGACCGTATGAAGCAGGACCTGCAGCCATGTTGTCAGGATGCAGGGTTCTTCCTGTTCCTCCGCCTGATGCAACTGAGAAGTAGTTCTTTCCGTTTTCATGGGACCACTTCTTGTAAGTTCCTGCAACCAGGTGCTGGAATCTGGTCGGGTTGGTTGAGTTACCGGTGATGGAAACATCAACGTTTTCCTTTATCATTATAGCTACGCCTTCAAGCACGTCATTTGCACCGTATACTCTAACCTTTGCCTTGTCTCCGTTAGAATAAGCCTTTGTCCTGACAACGTTCAAGGTGTTGTTTGAGAAATCGTAGTCTGTTTCAACATATGTAAAACCGTTTACCCTTGAAATTATGTAAGCGGCATCCTTACCAAGTCCGTTCAATATAACCTGGAGCGGTTCCTTTCTTACCTTGTTGGCTGTCTTTGCTATGCCGATAGCACCTTCTGCGGCCGCAAAGGATTCATGTCCTGCAAGGAAGCAGAAGCATTTGGTTTCTTCTTTAAGAAGCATTGCTGCAAGATTTCCGTGGCCTATACCAACTTTTCTTGAGTCGGCAACCGAGCCGGGAATACAGAAAGCCTGCAATCCGAGTCCTATTGCTTCTGCAGCTTCGGCAGCTGTCTTTACGCCTTTTTTAATTGCTATACCGCAACCAAGAGTATAAGCCCATACTGCATTTTCAAATGCTATCGGCTGTATTCCTCTGACAATTGCATCCACATCTATACCTCTGGCAGTACAGACATCCTTAACCTCTTCAAGGCTCTTAAATCCGTACTCGGCTAAACATTTTTCTATTTGAGCTATTCTTCTTTCATAACCTTCAAATCTAACCACAGTATTCACCTCTCTCTTTAATTATTCGTGTCTTGGATCAATTACTTTAACCGCTTCGGCAAATCTTCCGTATGTGCTTATGTTCTTCTCATAAGCTTCCTTGGGATCTACACCCTTTTTGATCATATCCATCATTTTTCCAAGGTGTACAAACTTGTACCCGATTATTTCATTGTCGCTGTCCAGTCCGATGTTCAATATGTAACCTTCGGCCATTTCAAGGTATCTGACACCCTTGGCCTTTGTTGCAAACATTGTTCCCACCTGTGAACGCAAGCCCTTGCCCAGATCTTCAAGACCTGCGCCTACTGGAAGACCGCCTTCCGAGAAAGCCGACTGAGTTCTGCCATATGCCAACTGCTTGAATATTTCTCTCATTGCAACATTTATAGCATCGCAAACAAGGTCGGTATTCAAAGCTTCAAGAATAGTTTTACCTTGCAAAATTTCAGCTGCCATAGCTGCCGAATGGGTCATACCTGAACAACCGATTGTTTCAACCAATGATTCTTCGATGATACCATCCTTGACATTCAAAGTTAACTTACAGGTTCCCTGTTGAGGTGCACACCAGCCTATACCGTGTGACAATCCTGAAATGTCTTTGATTTCTTTTGCTTTTACCCACCTACCCTCTTCAGGTATTGGCGCAGGACCATGATCTGGACCCTTTTTAACAACACACATATTTTCTACTTCATGTGAGTAATTCATTTGAGTTCCCCCTTCACATAACTATTTTAAAATTTTAATTCATTAGCCATTTTTAGCCATTTTTAATGGTGTTATTTGCTGTTAAATACCAGCATTTATTATACCATAATTATTTTATTTGTAAGTAGTTTTTCGTTAAAAAATCTACTATATTGTTTTATTTCTAAGTCAATTACAGCTCAAGCCCGGTATTCCGGCTTTGTTTCAGCCATGCTGCAGAAAATCTGCTGGCTGTCACACCTGTCCTCTCCATTGATTGCATTGACCTTTGTATAGCCACCGTCCGGATTTAAAACCCTGACCTTCACATTATCCTTCAAGCACAGCTGAACAATCTTCAATACCTTTTCCCTGGCCTCTTCACTTTCCACCGGAAACAGAAGCTCAACCCTCCTGTCAAGATTTCTGGTCATCCAGTCGGCACTGGAAAGAAAGACAAGTTGGGCGCCTCCACTGTAAAAGTAGTATATCCGGCTGTGTTCCAGATACCTGCCGACAATGCTCATCACCCTGATATTTTCCGATACTCCCGGAAGCCCCGGTCTCAGACAACATATTCCCCTCACAATGAGATCTATTTGTACACCTGCACAGGAGGCACTGTAAAGTGCATTTATTATTCCTTCATCAACAAGAGAATTCATTTTTGCAATAATTCTGGCCTTTTGGCCTCTTGCGGCATTCTCCTCTTCTTTTTTAATCAATCTCATAAATTTATCACGCATATTCAGAGGGGATATTGCCGTTTTAAAAAGGTTCGTGGGCTTTGAATAACCTGAAAGCATATTGAATAGAGCCGAAGCATCGGCCCCCATATATGGGTTGGAGGTAAAAAGACCCAAATCGGTATAAATTTTTGCAGTCACATCATTATAGTTGCCAGTGCCCATGTGAACATATCTTTTTAATTCGTTTTCCTCCCGCCTCACTATCAATAAGACCTTACAATGGGTTTTCAGCCCCACAAGCCCGTATATGACGTGACAGCCCGCCTTTTCCAGGCGCTTTGCCCATATTATGTTATTGTGCTCATCAAACCTGGCCTTCAGTTCTACAAGTACCGTGACCTGTTTACCCTGTTCGGCCGCCCTTATCAATTCATCAATAATTGGGGATTTTCCGCTTACCCTGTACAAAGTCTGTTTTATGGCCAGAACATCCGGATCAGTTGCGGCCTGTCTTATCAATTCTATTATGGGATCAAACGCTTCATAGGGATGATGGACCAGGACATCCTTTTTGGCTATCAGCTCAAAGATATCCTCGCAATTTTCAAAATCCTCATTATGCACCGGAGGCCTGGGTACATATCTTAAGTTGTCAAAGTTTTTTATCTCATAAACCTTCATTAATAACGTAAGATCCACAGGCCCGTCCACAGCGAACAGTTTATCCCGGCTTACCTCTATTTCCTCCTCCAGTATTTTCAAAAGGTTTTCCTCTATGTCCTGTTCCACTTCCAGCCTTGCCGCCGCGCCCCATTTTCTTTGCTTCAGGGAATCCTCTATTGTGCTCAGCAAGTCCTCCGACTCCTCCTCATCCAGTGTAAGATCGGCATTCCTGGTTATCCTGTAACAGCTGGAGGATATTACATTATGTCCTGTAAACAGGGAATCCAGCTTCATCCTGATCATGTCCTCAAGCAAAATGAAATACTTGTTCTCATCTGCTGCGGGTAATTCTATCAGCCTGTTGAGGACCGACGGAACCTGGACGGTGGCAAACAGCGGTTCTCCTTCCGAGTCCTCCTTATCCTGCACAAGGATGGCAATGTTCAGTGTCTTATTTAAAATCAGGGGAAAGGGTCTGCCCTGATCAACCACCATTGGAGTTAAAACCGGATACACGTTTTTTTGGTAATAGACATCTATGAAAGCCTTCTGACTGTCGGTTAAATCCGCCGGTTTGGCCAGTATTATTCCCTGACTTTTCATTTCAGGCAAAAGTAAACTATTGTAACAGCGGTAAATATCCGAAAACATGTCCTGTGTTCTGGCCAATACCCTGTCCAGCTGCCCGCCGGGTGTCAGTCCCGAAGGATCGGTCTTGTCCAGGCCTGCAATTACCTGCTCATAAAGAGGCGCAACTCTGACCATAAAGAATTCATCAAGATTCGCACATGCTATCACCAGAAACTTCAGTCTCTCCAACAAAGGATTTGTAAGATCCTGCGCCTCATCAAACACCTTCCTGTTAAACTCCAGCCAGCTTAATTCCCTGTTTATATATTTACTTTGAACACATTGACTTGTCATATTGCCTCCATTTATACGCTTAATTAATTGTCACTGTTAACTATTTGTATATATGGCTTTATGCCCATAACCTCTTCGAAATAATCAACATTTTCTTCAACCGACCATTTTTCCAGCTGAATGTCCCTGGCAGAATATACATAAAACGTGAGCAGATCATTATCTTTACTTATTTTCAGGCTTTTGATTTTTTGTGTGTGGGAGCTGTCCATCGATTCGGCAAATTTTAGTATGGCCGATAGCTTTGCCACTCTGATCTTATCTTTATCATTGAGATCTACATAGTTCTTATGGAGCCTGGACGGAATTTTTGATGTGTGGTAATAAGCGACATTTGCTATAATTCTCTGCTCTTCGTCTGAAATTCCAAGAATACTCTGCATTTTTATAATGTTGTAGGTCTGCTTCTCATGCCTGGTAAATCCGGCATAATTCCCGGCATCATGAAGGATGGCTGCTATTTGCAGATACAGCCGGTCTTTTATATCAAGTTTGCTGGTTTCAAGGCTTTGATCAAAAATGGAAAGTGCTGTTTTAACAACATATGACGCATGTTTTTTATCCACACCGTATTTTTTTGCAATTTTCCACACTGCATTTATTATATTGGAATTGGAACTGCCTCCGCCGGAAGTACTTCTGTCGGCAATATCGTATAAGAGCCCGTACCTGTGGGAAGCAGCCGGTGCCAGTATTTCTTCCGCTTTGGTCATCTTTATGAAGGAATTGAAAAGAATCACAGTGGGCAGTAATATTTCAGCTTCTCCTCTGCTTATATCATAAAAATCGGTAATCTGATTTATACTCATGCCTTTCAGCTTATTATACAAATCGGTCACTACACCGGTCTTTATCTGGGGAACCTCTTCCCCGGCAAGTGATATATCCTTTTGAATGATGCCGAGTATGGTTTGCATCTCTCCGCCAAGACCAATGAAATTCCTTATTTTCATGCTCCTTATGCTGCTCTTTATCAAGTAAAGCTTGCTCTCAATAAATTCTTCCATTATCCTGGGATAGTCAATAGACATTGACTCCAGGCCTGCCAGCATTTCTCTCAATCTGAGGGAGCCCAGCTTCAGATATTCGGTAAAAATCAGCCTGCCGTTTCTCTGCACCGACACTTCCACTCCCCCTGAGGAGATGTTGACAACCAGAACCGGTTTGTTATGAAGATATTTTTTCTCATTCAGTTTATTTTTTAAAGCCAGATAGCTATAATACCTCTCCTGTGCATTATTGATTATCTCAACCCTGATTCCTGTCTTTATACCGATTTGATCTATTATATACTCACTGTTTTCCGCTTCCCTTAACCCGCTAGTTGCAATAGCCACATGCTTTTCTATTCCGTAGTCCTTCATCAGAAGAGTAAATTTTTTCAGTATCTCACAGGTTTCATAAATGGTCCCTGCCGATATCCTGCCGTCGTTAAAGGTATCCTTGCCAATTGAGGATGATATTTTTACATCCTCAATAAACTTTACTTTACCGCCCGGAGAGATTTCAGCCATGGTCATGCTGATTTTATTGGATCCTATATCAATTGCCGCTATGGTACTGTATTTTTCAGACAAATATAACCCCTCCCGCATATGTTCCATATTCAAATTCTACAATATATGACAATTACCAACAACAGTATTAACTTAAAGTTAACACTGAATTTTTAACATGAAATTCAGGATTTGTGTTAAAATTGTGTAGAACATCCAGCTGATAATAAAGGAGCACTTATGACCAGAACAGGCATTATAGATATAGGTTCCAACTCTGTAAGGTTGATTATTGTTGAAATAAAATGTGATAAATATTTTAGAATATTATATGAGCTTAAGGAATCCGTGCGTCTCGGCAAGGATATGGGGGCCGGCAGCAGTCTTGATCCCCTCAGAATGAATAAAGCCGTAGATACTGTCATCAGTTTTAAAGCAATCTGTGACTCCTACTGTGTACAAAATATAATTGCTGTTGCAACTGAAGCTGTCAGACGAGCCTCCAACCAAAACGCTTTTCTGGAGCTTGTCCGCTCCCGTGCCGGTGTGGAGGTAAGGGTACTTTCGGGAGAAGAAGAGGCCTATTACGACTATGCGGGAGTTATAAACAGCATGGAAATTGCGGACTGCCTGATGATGGACATCGGCGGGAGCAGTATGGAGCTGATACTGGTTAAAGCCAGAGAAATAGAATATTCAATAAGCATACCCTACGGCTCAATATCCTTAACCGAAATGTATTTAAACAATCCTGCAGGATTTACCCATGCCTTCGGCAGAATAACGGCCGATATCCCCTGGATTTATCAGGCTAAAGGGCTTCCAGTCATAGGTATAGGGGGAACCTTCAGAAACATCGGTAAAATCGACAGAAAACGTAAGGACTATCCCATTGACAACGTACACAATTACCGGCTTAGTGATACCGATATACAGGAGATACACTTTATTACCATTGATTTATTGTCAGGAAAGCTGAAAAAAATAAAGGGCCTGTCAAATGACAGAGCCGACATATTTATCGGGCCCATTGCCGCAATACAGTATATTATAAATCTCTGCAGCACCAAAGATATTTTTTTGAGCGGAAGCGGTGTCAGAGAGGGCCTGCTGTTTGAAAACATACTCAGGAAGAAAACCCCTGTTGAGAATGTGTTGGATTATTCCCTTGAAAATGCCATGGTCAACCTTGATGTGGAACAAAAACATGCCTGTCATCTACACAAGCTTTGCAGCAGTTTGTACACCCAGCTGAAACCCTTGTTCTGTCAGGCTGCAGATGCCGGCAAAGTGATAAAGACCTCTGCTTTGCTCCATGATTCCGGGATAAAGATAAATTTTTACGATCACCATAAACACACTTTTAATATTATTATGAATTCCAGATTAAGCGGTTTGTCACATAAAGAACTGCTTATGGCAGCCTACGCAGCCGCCCTGCACAGAAAAGACGAATTTAAGATAGACCTTCAGGCTTATAAATCTCTTATTGACCAAACAGATGTGCATTTCATCCAGCAGTTGGGCATTTTGCTTAAAATCTCTGAAAAATTGGATTTGAAGTTAAATGGCAATGTAGAAAATATAAACTGCACCATAACTGAAGCTTCTGTTGTGCTGACGCTCAAAACCACAAGTAAGGCCGACCAGGAAATGGCAGCCGCCCTGGATTGCAAAAATACTTTCAAGCGTCTGTTTAACAGGAAGCTTGTGATACTCCGCGGGAATTGACTGCTTGTTGGTTAATTTAACCTGTTGTGCTAATTGAGATTTTGTTTCGCTTTACAGATAGATTTAATCAGAATCAACTGGTACGTGAGTACAACTTCATGAAATAAGATGCACAGTTAAAAACAATTACGGTAAATTGTCGACGAAGGTAAAGTGGTTTTGCCGGCAAAGCAACAGGACGTTGCTTTGAGCTTCAAATCGAGACAGGATGTCGAGTTTGAGCGACGGCAAAACCGCTTTAAATGAGACGATACAATTTTCGTAATTGTTTTGGGGGCATCCTTATTTCATGAAGGTAGTACGGAAGTTACCAGTTGGCATAAAAAAATCACACAGGTAAAGATGAATTGGATTAATTAGCACAACGTGTTAATTTATTACATAAAAAAGGATAAAAGCATTACGCCTTTATCCCCTCTTTTTTGAGTTTTATTTTTTTGCTTTCAACTGCCTTGCTATATCTCTTCCTACTTCCACACACTTTTGCAGTTCTTCCTCACCGGGCATGTATTTAAATCCCAGCGGTTCTGCGCAGATTGTCATACCCGCTTCGGCAAGCCTGTCACTTATCAGTTTATGGGCCTCTCCGCTCCAGCCGTATGAACCAAAGCCCATAGCAAGCTTTCCTTTGGCTTTTAAGCCCTTTAATTCTTCCAGCAGGGCAGCAGTAGGTCTAAGTACGGTATTGTTGACTGTACAGCTTCCCATGAGCACAGCAGCGGCTTTAAATATTTCAACATTCAGGTCACTCTTGTCCTTGGTTGCTATGTTAAATATCCTGTAATTGACGCCTTCCTCTTCAAGACCTTTTCCGAAGGCTTCTGCCATTGCCTTTGTGGAGTGATACATGGTATCGTATATGATTGTTACATAGCCTTCGTTGTAATCGGTTTCCGACCATTCCTGATATTTTTTAATTATCTGCAGAGGGTTGGTTCTCCAGATAACTCCATGACTTGGAGCAATCATATCTATATCAAGATTCAAAGCTAAAATCTGCTCTATTTTCTTTTTTATCAACGGCTTAAAAGGCCACAGTATATTAGTGTAATATTTAATTGCCTCTTCATAGAGCTCGCACTCATCAACCTCATCATTAAACATTGATATTGCGGCATAATGCTGACCGAAAGCATCGTTTGACAATACCAGTTTGGCACCTTCCACATACGCCAGCATACTATCGGGCCAGTGGATCATCTGCATCTCTACGAACTTCAGCTTATATTCACCCAGGTCAAGAGTATCGCCGGTCTTGACTATCTGGAAATTCCAATCCTTGCCGAAATATTTCTTTATAATTTCAGCACCGTTTTTTGTGCAGTAAATCGGAGTGTTCGGTATTTTTTCCATGATAAGGCCCAGACTTCCTCCGTGATCCGGCTCGGAGTGGTTTATAACTATTGCGTCTATATTCGACAGACCAACCTCTTTTTCAAGCTCCTCAACGAACTTTTCCTTATATGGGTCCCAGACTGTATCCACCAATACAGTCTTCTTATCCTTTATCAGGTATGAATTGTAAGAAGAACCTCTATGTGTAGACAGTTCATGTCCATGAAATACATCCAGTCCCCAGTCTCTGATGCCGCACCAATAAATATTCTTTTTTATCTCCAGCATATTACCCATCCTTTCAATCTAATCAAATATTATATTAAATACTTATAAGCTTTCCAAACTGCCCAATGTCTAACTATATACCCTTTTTTGTTCCTCTTTAAACAAAAGCCTGTATTTACCTGTCTATTTTATACCTTTAAATAAAAATTAATTCAAGGTCAAAAAAACCCGTGGCCATATCAAAATAAATATAAAAGACAATCTGAAACCGTTAATACAAATTTCAGATTGCCTTTTAATTGTTAATTAAAATTTATAGCCGCTATTTCAAAAATTATTCAATTATCTTTGAAACGTTACCAGCACCAACTGTTCTTCCACCTTCACGGATAGCGAACTTAAGTCCTTCTTCCATAGCGATAGGAGTGATCAATTTGATCTTCATAGTGATGTGGTCACCAGGCATAACCATTTCAGTTCCTTCAGGAATTTCGATAACACCTGTAACGTCAGTTGTTCTGAAGTAGAACTGTGGTCTGTAACCATTGAAGAATGGTTTGTGTCTTCCACCTTCTGCTGCAGTCAGAACGTATACCTGACCTTCATAGTAAGTGTGAGGCTTGATTGATCCTGGCTTAGCCAAAACCTGTCCTCTTTCGATATCAGTTCTCTGAATACCTCTTAAGAGAGCACCGATGTTATCACCGGCAACAGCCTGATCAAGAAGCTTTCTGAACATTTCAACACCTGTAACGGTTGTCTTTCTTGGAGCATCCATCAAACCAACGATTTCAACTTCGTCTCCAACCTTTACGATACCTCTTTCAACTCTACCTGTAGCAACAGTTCCACGGCCTGTGATTGAGAAAACGTCCTCGACAGGCATAATGAATGCCTTGTCAGTTGCTCTTTCAGGAGTCGGGATATATCTGTCAACTTCATCCATGAGTTTCAAGATTGGTGCATACTCAGGAGCACTAACTTCCTTTGAAGTACACTCAAGAGCTACAAGAGCTGATCCTCTAACGATAGGAGTATCATCGCCAGGGAATTCGTAGGAGCTCAATAATTCTCTAACTTCCATCTCAACCAATTCGATAAGTTCTTCGTCATCAACCATATCACACTTGTTCAGGAATACTACTATATAAGGAACACCAACCTGACCTGCGAGAAGGATATGTTCTCTGGTCTGTGGCATTGGGCCGTCAGCAGCTGAAACAACGAGGATAGCACCGTCCATCTGAGCAGCACCGGTGATCATGTTCTTAACATAGTCGGCGTGGCCAGGGCAGTCAACGTGAGCATAGTGTCTTGTTTCTGTTTCATACTCAACGTGAGCAGTATTGATTGTGATACCTCTTTCTCTCTCTTCAGGAGCGGAGTCGATAGTACCATAATCTTTAAATTCAGCTCTTCCAAGTAATCCCAATACCTTGGTGATTGCAGCTGTCAAGGAAGTCTTACCATGGTCAACGTGACCGATTGTTCCGATATTAACGTGGGGTTTAGTTCTTTCAAATTTAGCCTTAGCCATTTTAAAATCTCCATCCTTTCATAAAGGCGCATTGCGCCACTTTGTAGATTTTGGTTTATTTAACAAAAGCATAAGCTCTTGCAATTAACATGAAATTAATCATTAGATTTACCGCTTCTGCCTGCAATAACCTTTTCCTGGATACTCTTAGGCACTTCTTCGAAGTGGCTGGTTTCCATTGAGAAGGTTCCTCTTCCCTGTGTTGAAGAACGAAGTGCGGTAGCGTATCCGAACATTTCAGACAATGGCACCACTGCTCTGATGTTCTGTGCGCCGCTGCGTGCTTCCATACCTTCAATACGTCCTCTTCTTGAGTTGAGTCCGCCCATAACGTCTCCCATATATTCCTCAGGAACGTTTACGTCAACTTTCATGATAGGCTCAAGAAGGACAGGATTTGCTCTTCTACAGCCATCTTTAAATGCCATGGAACCTGCTATCTTAAACGCCATTTCCGAGGAGTCAACTTCATGGTATGAACCGTCAATAAGAGTAACTCTTACGTCAACTACGTTGTATCCGCCAAGTACACCGGCCTGCATTGCTTCCTGTATACCGGCATCGATTGGTGCGATGTATTCCTTGGGAATAGCACCACCGGTGATTTTGTTTACAAATTCGTAACCTTCACCCGGTTCTCTCGGTTCAATCTCGATTACGCAGTGACCGTACTGACCTTTACCGCCTGACTGTCTTGCATACTTCATTTCTGACTTGACAGCCTTACGGATAGTTTCCTTATAGGAAACCTGCGGGTTACCGACGTTTGCTTCAACCTTGAATTCTCTCATCATTCTGTCAACGATGATGTCCAGATGGAGCTCACCCATACCACCAATGATGGTTTGGCCGGTCTCGCTATCTGTATGAACTCTGAAGGTCGGATCTTCTTCCGCAAGCTTCTGCAACGCAATACCCATTTTTTCCTGACCGGCTTTAGTCTTAGGCTCAATGGCCACTTCTATAACCGGTTCCGGGAATTCCATTGATTCAAGAATAACTGCATTACCTTCTTCACAAAGGGTATCACCTGTCGTTGTATCTTTAAGACCAACAGCGGCAGCGATATCACCGGAATAAACCGTCTGTATTTCTTCTCTGTGGTTGGCATGCATTTGAAGAATTCTGCCGATTCTCTCTCTCTTGCCTTTTGTTGAGTTAAGGACATATGAACCTGAGTTCAATGTACCTGAGTATACTCTGAAAAAGCAGAGCTTACCAACATAAGGGTCAGTCATGATTTTGAATGCAAGAGCCGAGAACGGACCATTGTCGTCTGCAGGCCTTTCGATTTCATTTTCACCGTCAACAGACATACCCTTTATAGCGGGGATGTCAAGCGGAGAAGGCATAAAATCAACAACTGCATCCAGCATCTGCTGTACGCCCTTGTTTTTGTAAGATGAACCGCATACAACAGGTATCATTTTCAAGCCAATTGTAGCCATTCTGATACCCTTCTTGATTTCCTCTATAGTGAGCTCCTCACCTTCAAGGTATTTCATCATTGTCTCTTCATCTTGTTCAGCAACTGATTCTAATAATAGATCACGATATTTTTTTACAACATCAGCCATGTCGTCAGGGATAGGAGCCTCTTCGACTAACTGGCCCAAATCATCTTTAAAGATCAGAGCCTTCATATTAATCAAATCAACAATACCTTTGAAAGTATCTTCACTGCCTATTGGTAATTGTATTGGCACCGCATTACAATGTAACCTGTCTTTCATCATTCCGATTACATTGTAAAAATCGGCTCCCATAATATCCATTTTGTTAACATATGCCATACGTGGAACACCATACTTGTCAGCCTGTCTCCAAACTGTTTCAGATTGGGGTTCAACACCGCCTTTTGCACAGAAAACTGTTACTGAACCATCGAGTACACGAAGAGATCTTTCAACTTCAACAGTGAAGTCAACGTGCCCCGGCGTGTCAATAATATTAATTCTGTTACCCTTCCACTGTGCTGTAGTAGCGGCAGAAGTAATGGTTATACCTCTCTCCTGCTCCTGCTCCATCCAGTCCATAGTAGCAGCACCTTCATGAACTTCGCCGATTTTGTGAACTTTGCCTGTATAAAACAGTATACGCTCAGTTGTTGTAGTTTTACCAGCATCTATATGAGCCATTATACCGATATTTCTTGTATGTTGCAAGTCAAATTGCCTGGGCATGATTACCCTCCTTTCGCGATAGTCCAAATTGATAATTTTCAACCACGATAGATTGCTATCAATTCTTCAATTGTTGTCTTAATTTGTTGTGTCATTTCTTTCTTATAATACCCCATTTATCAATATGCAGTATAAGAAAAATATAAATTTTACAAATTCTTAACATGCATAATGAGGCTGCTGCCAGAGCTTGCCAATGATGGTATTACCATCTGTAGTGTGCAAACGCTCTGTTGGCTTCAGCCATCTTATGAGTATCTTCTTTCTTCTTGTATGCTCCGCCCATGTTGTTGACGGCATCCAATAATTCACCGGCAAGTCTTTCCCTCATAGTACGCTCGCCTCTTTTGCGCGAGTAATCAACAAGCCATCTTAAACCCAAAGCTTGTCTTCTATCAGGTCTGACTTCCATAGGAACCTGGTAGGTAGCACCACCAACTCTTCTTGCTTTTACTTCCAGCACAGGCATGATGTTTGCCATGGCTTCTTCAAAAACTTCGAGAGGATCTCTGCCGGTTTTTTCTTTCAGGATATCGAAGGCATCATAGCAGATTTGCTGTGCTACACCCTTCTTACCATCATACATTACATTGTTGATTAATTTAGTAACGATTTTACTTCCGTATATTGGATCAGGTAAAACGTCTCTTTTAGAAATATGACCTTTTCTTGGCACCTTACTTCCCTCCTTTTATGATAACATTTAGTATGGGCCAAACCCATAGGAACGTATCACAGGTACTCGTGGTTTAAACCGTCGTCAGCGCAAGTACTGTTTCATAAAATATACCTTAATAGTTTAACAGATTATAGATCAGTTTATTTATGATGAGCTGTCAGGGACAACCGGACAGTCCATTGAACCTATTTTCTCTTAAATCAAGTATGCCGGAGCATACCTGCGCATATATATAATCACGTACTAAGCACCTAACATTTTAAATTGTCAGCACGCTGTGGTATTACTTTTTAGCGGCACCAGCCTTAGGACGCTTAGCACCGTATTTTGAACGGGCCTGCATTCTTTTGGCAACTCCGGCAGTGTCAAGAGTACCTCTTACTATGTGGTACCTTACACCAGGCAGGTCCTTAACTCTTCCACCTCTGATAAGAACAACGCTATGTTCCTGCAGGTTATGACCTATACCAGGAATATACGCAGATACTTCTATACCATTTGTAAGACGGACTCTGGCAACCTTACGAAGAGCCGAGTTCGGCTTCTTTGGTGTTGAAGTCTTAACAACAGTACAAACACCTCTTTTCTGAGGGCTGCTGATATCTGTAGGTTTTTTCTTCTTTGAGTTAAATCCCTTCTGGAGAGCTGGAGCAGTGGATTTCTTTTCCATTACTTCTCTGCCCTTTCTAACCAGCTGATTAAATGTTGGCATTAGTACACCTCCTCTCGATTTAAATATATCGCCTGCGCCGAAGTGAATTCGGCTTCGGCTCCGCAGACTACGTCTGCGCACCCTGCTCTCGCAGGGTGATTGAACAACATACGTTGTTCAAAGGTAAATGATTATATATTATATATATATCGTCCTCAAAATAATTAAAGGCGATAAATAGATAAGCAATATTATAACACATCAGTTCAAAAGAAATTTTTTTGGCTATAGAAAAATTTTCTTATTTCAATATACATGCAACAGCGGCTTCAACTTCAATGCCGCAGGCTTTCCCAAGCTGCTTCATAGAGTCTGCATATGTTATTGGAACGGATGTCTTTTCACAGAGTTCTATAATACCTCTTACAACCCTCTGTTCGCAGTCTTTAGCTATTATTACCCTCGCTGCCGCACCATTTTCCACAGCTTTTGTCGACTGTTTTACACCGACTGTCTTTTTACAGTGTTTAAAATCCTCTAACAATTTAACTCCTCCGCTTGACGGCAGTACCGCCAATTGCTACTTATTACTCATGCTTTACCCGTGCTTCCATGGTATCTGAAACGCAGCAACTTGTTTTTTAAACACACAAAAAAAGGCACAAAATAATGCACTGAATTATTCTATCACTCACATACGCCTTTTGTCAAGCCTGCATAAGTTTATCAGCAGATACCGCCTCTTAGACAGCTAATTACCGTATAATATTCCTTCTGAAAAATCAAACAGCTTTTTAACTGTTTTTATCATTTCTTCGTTTGCATTATCCCATACAAATGACGGAAACAGCGGACATTTGGACTTTCTTTCTCCATCCAGCTCAAGGGTCACTGCAAGGCGTTTTCGCTTTCCCGACCTATCGGTCTGGGTGCAATAACCACAGCCATCGCATATTTTTGTGCGGCTGAAAACCAGAGTTTTCAACTCATCGTCCATTTGGTCATAATATTTTAATACTTTACTTAATTGCGGAGATTTAAATTCAAAAATCATCTGCTCTAATTTTTTATAATCATAATATATATTCATATGTGCCTTTTGCTTATCCGGATATTCCTTTTCATAAACAACTCTCAAATTGTCATACTTGCAATTGTAACCCTTTTGGATAAAAAGCCCTTCCAGTTGGGAAATAAGGTCTGCATTTCTGATCCTTCCAAACATTCCCTCTGCAGTTATTTGTTTTCCCTCAACATACCCGTGAAGGAAAGCATGTACATCTTTGGGATTGATTTTTAAGCCCTCTGCATTGCCGCAATAAAATTTCCAGGCAGGAAAGATCTCTTTATATTTATTATGTGTAAAAAAATACTCGTCCTTGTTTTCGACAGATGTAAGACCAAAGAGTGAAAGCTTATTCTTCATTCTATTTTGAATGACCATTTTATCTTTTTTTATAAGCAATCCTTCCTGCACTGCTTCACCTGCCAGTCCCATCCTTATCAAATATTCAAAAAACGCCAGGAAGGTCTTTCTGATATTCTGCATTTTAGCGCTGAGCTCAGGCTTGCTGCTGCCAGGCTGCCAGTACTCATAGCAATCGTCTTCCTCATACGGGATGCCAATAAGTGATAAATCCGCGTATATTGCATTGATACTTTCATAAAGAAAATCATACATCTGTCTTTGTGAATTTTCACAGGCACTGTTGCTGCAAACCGCTGTAAAATCAGGATAGGCAGCCAGATACGGATATATTACTCTCTTCCCCAGACTTTCGAATGATTTGGCCAACGGGATATGGTAATCCAGAATGATCTCGCCGTTTTCATCAGGTGTCAAAAATCGTTGGCCATTAAATATTTCCATTGACCATTTCAATTGATTGGGGCATAGCTTTTGGTCTCTTATGGCCTGCATTGTCAGTGCATGTGCATTTGAGGTCACATCTTCCGAATCCCTGCCCTTAATCCAGCACTTTCCTATTTTTACATCTCCGATTTCATACATAACATAGCCTTCCGGAACAGTAACCCCCTCCTTGTAAAGCATTCCGCAAACATATGAAAATCTTCCGTAACCCATATCCCAATTGATGGTAGCACCCACATACCCCGGTTCATATAAAAATTCCCACTGCTTTTCAAGCTCCTTGAAAGTCCCGTCGGCAAGGCATTTGTCCCAAAAAGCCGGAATCCGGTTATCACCCTGCATATATGTCTGTATGTTATATTTTGACTCTCTGCCCACTAAATATACTTTTGGCATATCTGCTATTTCAAATTTAAAAATCCTTGCCAATTTTATTCCCCCTTTAACAAAGGCTAATTATAACTATATATTACCATCTGTGTAATTATTGAGAAAGCCAGATTTTAAATTTGTCAAAATAAAATATACCGATACGTATTTTATACTGTTTTGTAAAACGCAGCAAAGCGGAGAACAGTGGTTTGACTGTCTCCGCTTTTTTAATTGTTAAATTTGGTTTATATAATTAAGGTACAGCCTTCACCGATTGAACCCGGCTTCGGTCTCCTACTCAATTACATTGCTGATGCTGATGTCCTTGTAGCGGCTCATACCGGTACCTGCCGGGATAAGCTTACCAATGATGACATTTTCCTTAAGACCCAGAAGAGGATCTACCTTACCCTTTATAGCTGCTTCAGTCAGGACTCTTGTTGTTTCCTGGAAGGATGCGGCCGACAGGAAGGATTCGGTTGCAAGGGACGCCTTTGTTATACCCAGCAGAGTACGTTCGCCTGTTGCAGGTGTCAAACCGGCCTCCACAGCCTTGGCATTTTCCCTCTCGAATTCAAATATGTCAACCAGTCCGCCCGGTAACAGATTTGTATCTCCGGCATCATCAATCTTAACTTTTCTCATCATCTGTCTTACTATAACTTCAATGTGCTTATCATTGATATCAACACCCTGCATTCTGTAAACTCTTTGTACTTCCTGCAGCAGATAAGCCTGAACGCCCTTGATGCCCTTGATCTTAAGGATATCATGCGGATTTACCGAACCTTCGGTCAGTTCATCACCGGCTTCCACAACATCCCCGTCATATACCTTTATTCTGGATCCGTAAGGTATCTGGTAGGATTTGGTTTCACCGTCTTCTGCCGTTATGATAACCTCTCTCTTTTTCTTCGAGTCGGATAACTTAACAGCACCGGCTATTTCAGAAATTATTGCAAGACCTTTTGGTCTTCTTGCTTCAAACAATTCCTCAACACGGGGGAGACCCTGTGTGATATCGTCACCCGCAACACCGCCGGTGTGGAAGGTTCTCATTGTAAGCTGTGTACCAGGCTCACCTATGGACTGGGCCGCGATAATACCCACAGCTTCACCCACATTGACTGCATCGCCTGTAGCAAGGTTGGCGCCGTAACATTTTGCACAGATTCCAACTTCCGAGTGACAGGTGAGGACTGATCTGATTTTTATTTTCTTTATACCTGCATTAACTATCCTGTCAGCAATCTTTTCGTTTATAACATCATCCTTGGCATGAATCAATTCTCCGGTGGCAGGATCAAATACATCTTCAATGGTGTATCTGCCTACAAGTCTCTCGGACAATGGTTCTATTACCTCAGTGCCGTCCTTTACATCGCCTATTTCGATACCCTTATCGGTTCCGCAGTCAAGTTCTCTTACTATAACATCCTGTGATACGTCAACAAGACGTCTTGTGAGGTAACCTGAGTCGGCAGTTCTGAGGGCCGTATCGGCCAGACCCTTTCTGGCTCCGTGAGTTGAAATAAAGAATTCCAGAACGTTAAGTCCTTCACGGAAGTTTGATTTTATAGGTATCTCGATGGTCTTACCAGAGGTATCGGCCATCAAACCTCTCATACCGGCCAGCTGTTTGATCTGGTTGATATTACCTCTCGCTCCTGATTGGGACATCATGTAAACAGGGTTGAACCTGTCAAGGTTGTCAATAAGAGCTTTGGTAATATTTTCACCGGTCTCGGTCCAGGCGCTGATAACCGAGTTGTATCTTTCTTCGTTGGAGATAAGACCTCTCTTGTACTGCTTAACTATATTATCAATTGTATTTTCAGTTTCCTGCAAATACTGTTTCTTAATTTCAGGTATAACCATATCGGATACGCTGATGGTTATGGCTCCTTTTGTTGAGTACTTGAAGCCCAGAGCCTTTATCTTGTCAAGAATAACTGCAGTCTTGGTAGTACCGTGAACTCTGATGCATTTGTCAATGATCTTGCCAAGCTCCTTCTTTCCAACCAGGAAGTTAATTTCCAGGTCAAACTTCTTATCCGGGTCAGTTCTGTCAACAAAACCCAAATCCTGAGGAATTGCTTCATTAAATATCAGCCTGCCCGCAGTACACGCGATAAGGCTTTTCTTCATTACTCCGTCAATCAGCTTTTCAATACGGACCCTGATCTGTGCATGAAGTCCGAGGACTCCTTCCTGGTAGGCCATCAGCACTTCGTCCATGCTTCCGAATACCTTGCCGTCTCCGGGTTCGTTTGGTTTTTCAATTGTCAGGTAGTAGCTTCCCAAAACCATATCCTGGGTAGGAACGGTTATAGGCTTGCCATCCTTCGGTGCCAGCAGGTTGTTTGCCGACAGCATGAGGAATCTTGCCTCCGACTGCGCTTCGGCTGACAAAGGCACATGAACGGCCATCTGGTCACCGTCAAAGTCGGCATTGTAAGCCGAGCATACCAGAGGATGGAGCTTTAATGCCCTGCCTTCAACAAGCACAGGTTCAAAGGCCTGTATACCGAGTCTGTGAAGTGTCGGCGCACGGTTGAGCAATACCGGATGCTCCTTGATTACTTCTTCCAGTACGTCCCAAACTTCATTTCTGACTCTTTCGACCATTCTCTTGGCACTCTTTATGTTGTGCGCCAGACCATCGTTAACCAGCTTTTTCATAACGAAAGGCTTGAACAGTTCAAGAGCCATTTCCTTTGGCAAGCCGCACTGGAATATCTTAAGGTCCGGTCCCACGACGATAACCGAACGTCCCGAGTAGTCAACACGCTTACCCAGCAAGTTCTGACGGAAACGCCCCTGCTTTCCTTTAAGCATATCCGACAGGGACTTGAGCGGTCTGTTTCCGGGACCGGTAACAGGACGCCCTCTTCTTCCGTTATCTATGAGCGCATCCACAGCTTCCTGGAGCATACGCTTTTCGTTTCTGACAATTATATCAGGGGCTCCTAAATCAAGAAGTCTCTTTAATCTGTTATTTCTGTTTATAACTCTTCTGTAAAGGTCATTTAAGTCCGAGGTTGCAAATCTTCCGCCGTCCAGCTGTACCATCGGTCTTAATTCCGGAGGTATAACAGGCACAACATCAAGAATCATCCATTCAGGACGGTTTCCCGACAGTCTGAAAGCTTCAACAACTTCCAATCTTTTTACTGCTCTGATCCTCTTTTGCCCTGTAGAATCCACCAGGTCGTTTCTCAGCTCTTTTGAAAGGCTTTCCAGGTCAATCTCCATCAGCAGTTCCTTGACCGCTTCTGCGCCCATTGCAGCCTTAAAGCTGAGCCCGAATTTTTCAACACTGTCCCTGTATTCCTTCTCGGTAAGCACCTGTTTCTTGGACAATGGTGTCTGTCCAGGATCGATTACCACGTAAGAAGCGAAGTACAAGATCTTTTCAAGTGATCTTGGGGACATATCAAGAATCAAACCCATTCTGCTGGGTATGCCCTTGAAATACCAGATATGTGAAACCGGTGCAGCAAGCTCGATGTGACCCATTCTTTCTCTTCTTACCTTTGAACGGGTAACTTCAACTCCGCATCTGTCGCAAACAATTCCCTTGTATCTGATTCTCTTATATTTTCCGCAGTGGCATTCCCAGTCCTTTTGAGGTCCGAAAATCCTTTCGCAGAATAATCCGTCTCTTTCCGGCTTTAAAGTTCTATAGTTAATTGTTTCAGGTTTTTTTACTTCACCTTTTGACCATTCTCTGACCTTTTCCGGAGAAGCTAATCCTATTTTAATAGAATCAAAATTGTTCAGTTCAAACATAATAGCTTATCTCCCTTCCTTAAAAATCCTCATCGTCAAAGTCTTCACCAAGCGCTTCGTCATCGGCAAATAATTCATCCGTCAATTCCTCTTCAAGATTATCTCCTGTGCTGATGCTTCCGATATCAAGATCATCAATATCCAGATCATCCTCAAGGACATCGTCCCTCAAATCATCATCAAAATCGTTTGTGATAACAACTTCGTCTTCTCTGCCCTCGATGTTTACATTCAACTCTTCAAGATCGTCATCAACCGATTCCTTAATGGCAATTTCTCCCTGTTCTTCAGAGTACACCTTGACATCCAGCGCAAGGCTCTGGAGTTCCTTGATAAGAACTTTAAAGGACTCAGGTATTCCAGGTTCAGGAATGTTTTCACCCTTAACGATTGATTCATAAGTCTTAACTCTACCTACAACGTCATCCGATTTAACGGTAAGGATTTCCTGGAGGGTATATGAAGCACCATATGCTTCCAGTGCCCAAACTTCCATTTCTCCAAATCTCTGTCCGCCGAACTGGGCTTTACCTCCGAGAGGCTGCTGAGTTACAAGCGAATATGGACCTGTTGAACGGGCATGTATCTTATCGTCAACCAAGTGAGCCAGTTTAAGGTAGTACATATATCCAACGGTTACCCTGTTGTCGAAGGGTTCACCGGTTCTTCCGTCATAAAGCACGGTCTTGCCGTCGGGATCTTTACCCGCATGGATCAGCGTGTCTTTAATGTCCTCTTCGGTTGCACCGTCGAATACAGGTGTGGCAATTTTCCAGCCCAGAGCCTTGGCTGCAAAACCCAGATGCACTTCAAGCACCTGACCGATATTCATACGTGAAGGAACGCCGAGAGGATTTAAAACTATTTCCAAAGGAGTTCCATCAGGAAGGAACGGCATGTCTTCCTCAGGGAGTATTCTTGAAATAACACCCTTGTTACCATGTCTTCCCGCCATCTTGTCACCAACGGAAATCTTTCTCTTCTGGGCGATATAACATCTGACCAGCTGATTTACTCCGGGCGGCAGTTCATCGCCATTCTCACGGGTAAATACCTTAACGTCCACAATAATACCCGATTCACCGTGAGGTACTCTCAGGGAGGTATCACGGACTTCTCTCGCCTTTTCACCGAATATGGCTCTCAATAGGCGTTCTTCGGCAGTAAGTTCGGTTTCTCCCTTCGGAGTGACCTTACCTACCAGAATATCTCCTGCACGAACCTCGGCGCCTATTCTGATTATTCCTCTGTCATCCAGGTCCTTTAAGGCTTCTTCTCCCACATTCGGAATATCCCTGGTGATTTCTTCAGGTCCCAGCTTGGTATCTCTGGATTCGGCCTCGTATTCCTCAATGTGGATTGAAGTATATACGTCTTCCTTAACAAGCTTTTCATTTATGAGGATGGCATCCTCGTAGTTATATCCTTCCCAGGTCATAAAGCCTATGAGGATATTTCTTCCCAGTGCAATTTCACCATTGTCGGTTGAAGGACCGTCAGCTATAATATCGCCCTTCTCAACAACCTCACCTTTTCTTACGATAGGTCTCTGGTTCAGACAGGTGCCCTGGTTTGAACGCATGTATTTGAGAAGCTTGTATACATCCTTTTGCCCGCTCTTGGTCTTGATGGTTATTTCACTTGCCGATACCTTGTCAACGACACCCGGATTTTTAGCAATGACGCAAACACCTGAGTCTCTGGCTGCTGTGTACTCTATACCTGTACCGACTATTGGAGAATCGGCCTTTATAAGAGGCACGGCCTGACGCTGCATGTTGGAACCCATGAGGGCACGGTTGGCATCATCGTTTTCAAGGAACGGAATCATTGCAGTCGCAACAGAAACCATCTGCTTGGGTGATACGTCCATGTAATCCACTTTGTTGCTTTCGACTTCCAGTATTTCATGCTTGTATCTGGTAATAACCTTGTTTGATTTAAATCTGCCCTCTTCATCCAGAGGTTCTGTAGCCTGGGCTACTATAAAAGGATCTTCCACGTCGGCGGTAAGGTATACAATCTTATCCGTAACCCTTCTGTTTTCCTTGTCAACTATTCTGTATGGTGATTCAATAAAACCGTATTCGTTAACTCTCGCATAGGTACTCAAAGAACCTATCAGACCTATGTTCGGTCCTTCTGGAGTTTCTATGGGACACATACGGCCATAGTGGGAGTGGTGAACGTCACGGACTTCAAAGCCCGCTCTCTCTCTGCTCAAACCACCGGGTCCCAGAGCGCTCAATCTCCTCTTGTGAGTTAATTCTGCAAGCGGATTTGTCTGGTCCATGAACTGTGACAACTGGCTGCTTCCAAAAAACTCTTTTATTGATGCGGCAACAGGTCTGATATTTATGAGAGCCTGAGGAGTCACAATGTCTATATCCTGTATAGTCATTCTTTCTCTCACAACCCTTTCCATTCTGGACAAACCTATCCTGAACTGGTTCTGGAGCAATTCACCCACCGAACGCAGTCTTCTGTTACCCAGATGGTCGATATCATCAATCGTACCGATACCATAGTCAAGATTTATTATATAGCTTATTGAGGAGATGATATCATCTATTGTTATATGTTTTGGAATAAGATCGTTGATCCTTTCGGCAAGAGCCTTTTTGATCTGATCTTTTCCGCTGTTGCTGTCAAGTATTTCCTTCAGAACCTTGTATTGGACTTTTTCGGTTATCCCTAAATCAGTAACATCAAAATCAACAAAAGAGCGTATGTCAACAGTATTGTTACCGATAACCTTGACGGATTTTCCCTCTACGGTGACAAATACAACGTTTACTCCTGAATTTTGAACTGTTTCAGCCTTTTCTCTGCTTATAACCTCACCGGCCTCCACCAGCACCTCACCGGTTTCTGCCGAAGCAATATTCTCAGCAGCTATCTGCCCGCTGATCATATTGGATATGGAAAGCTTCTTATTAAATTTAAACCTGCCGAATTTGGCAAGATCGTATCTTTTTGCATCAAAAAACAAGCTGTTTAAAAGAGTCTTTGCGCTGTCAACCGTAGGAGGCTCTCCAGGTCTCAATCTCTTGTATATTTCAAGCAGACCTTCCTCGCTGGTCTTTGCATTATCCTTTTGAATGGTCGCAAGGATTCTTTCATCTTCCCCAAGTAATTGCGTAATCTCGTAATCAGTACCATAGCCCAAAGCCCTTAACAGCACTGTAAGAGGCAGTTTCCTTGTTCTGTCGATTCTTACCGACAGGATATCATTGGAATCTGTCTCATATTCAAGCCATGCACCCCTGTTCGGGATTACTGTATTAGAGTACAACTTCTTACCTACACGGTCAAACTTCATTGAATAGTAAATACCAGGCGATCTGACGAGCTGACTTACAATTACACGCTCTGCACCGTTAATTATAAAGGTACCGTTGTCTGTCATTAACGGGAAATCACCCATAAAGATTTCCTGTTCCTTAACTTCTCCGGATTCCTTGTTAATTAATCTGACCTTCGCCTTGAGGGGAGCAGAGTATGTAGTGTCTCTCTCCTTGCATTCTTCGACACTGTACTTTGGTGTGTCATCAAGCGAGTAATCAACAAAATCCAAGATAAGGTTTCCGGTGTAATCCATAATTGGAGATATATCTCTGAAAACTTCTCTGAGACCTTCGTCCAAAAACCACTGATATGAATTCTTCTGGACCTCAATCAGGTTTGGCATTTCAACGACTTCTTGAATTTTAGAGTAACTCATCCTGGTGTTTCTACCCAATTTTACGGGTTGTACCATATTTATATCACCTCATAAACTTATGACTTTACAAGAATCTGACTGAAAAATTTTATGAATATATTATTCAATTGCCGTTTCCATAACGTATTCATGAATTATTTAGTCGTCAGACTCTTTGGGAATATTATTAAAATTTCACATAATTAGAATTATATTATGGGAAATCATAAATCAAAACACTTAAAGCTGTGAGTACCAATAACAGCCCTATAAGGAAAGGTTTTATTATTTGTACCGCACCCAAATCCCGTATTAAAAACAATAATATACCAGTAATTTAGGTTGTATATAATTTTCAAAAATACGCATACTGAACCTTGTAGCTATAATAACTAATATTCAGTTTTTAACAGATTCGCAGACATTAAAATATTATTAACAATTATTGTCTTGTTTATTCGTATTGTTGCATTTTTATTACAGCTCATGCTATAATATTATATAAGTAAAAACAAGAAATTTCCCATTTGGGTCTAATAACATAATTTTAATGCAGTGTATAATGATACCATAGTTAATACTGCTTGTCAATTGCTAAAACGTATTAATAAATGCGTTTTTTTATTTGTTTTTAAATACACATTTACCCAAGCTTCTGCTTCAAGGGAATACACCTTATTCCAGCCAGAAAGAACCTGAGCATATCCTAATTTCATACTTTGAAAAAAGAGGCCGCTCTTAAATAAGAGTAGCCTCTTTTTACTGCCGGATTGCCGTTTTAAACAGCGAAATCCGGTTTGAAATCAATAATATTATTTAATTTCAACAGTTGCTCCAACTTCTTTGAACTTAGCTTCGATTGCTGCAGCTTCATCCTTTGAAACGTTTTCCTTGATAGTCTTAGGAGCTCCGTCAACGAGATCCTTAGCTTCTTTCAAACCAAGACCGGTTGCTTCTCTAACAACTTTGATAACCTTGATCTTGTCTGCTCCAACTTCCTTCAATATTACATCGAATTCAGTCTTTTCTTCTGCGGGAGCTGCTGCTCCACCTGCTGCAGGAGCTGCTGCAACTGCTACAGGAGCCGCTGCTGATACTCCAAACTCTTCTTCAAGAGCCTTTACGAGTTCTGATAATTCCAATACTGTTAAAGCCTTTACATCTTCAATTAATTTTGTTACTTTTTCGCTAGCCATTGTATAATTACCTCCAAATAATTTTTTAATTTTTAATTTTTTTAATTTAACAAATTAAATAACTTTATAATTAATAAAATTTATTTATTAATTTATTGATTTAATTTAAGCGTTTGCTTTTTGTTCAGCAATAGCATTCAATGCTACAACCAAACCTCTCATATTTCCGTTCAATACATTTACGAAGCCGGAAATAGGAGCATTGAAGCCTCCCAATACTTTCGCGATAAGGACTTCACGTGACGGCAAGTCTGCAAGAGCCTTGATACCATTGATATCAATAACCTTACCTTCAACAACACCAACCTTGAGTTCGAGCTTTTCAAACTTCTTGGCAAAATCTGAAAGAACCTTTGCAGGTGCCACAGCATCAGTTGAACTGAGTGCCATTGCAGTAGGGCCATTCAAGAAAGGATCCAGAGCTTCCAGTCCGCTTTCTTTCATAGCTAAACTGGTCAATGTATTCTTAACTACTTTATACTCCACACCAGCTGCTCTCAAAGCATTTCTCAATGCAGTATCCTGCTCAACGGTCAAACCTCTGTAATCAGCCAATACTATTGATTGTGCTGCTTTAACTTTTTCAGTCAAATCGGCAACTACCTGCTTTTTTTGTTCAAGAATTTTGTTACTAGGCAAAACATCCACCTCCTTTTGCGGTTTTTGTAAGAAAAATATATTAAAGAATATTTTTTCCTGATCATATAACAAAAATAAAAAACCCTTTGCATGCACATAGACATTCAAAGGGTGATTAACTGTTTCAAAAGTTACCAATGGTAATTTTATTAACTGACGCAAACTGACTTAACAATTCACGATCACAACCTCGGCGGGATGATGCAGGCATCTGTTAGGCCTCGGTATTGCTACTCCGGCTCCCACTGTCTATGGCTCACTATTTCAAAGCGAAACAAAAATGTATCGCCCGACCTTTTATATATTAATACTAAACAAGCATTTTGTAAAGTACTTATTTTTAGAAGTCATCCAGGTTTATTATTCAGTAACCTTTATGGGGTTGATTTTAACACCGGGTCCCATAGTTGAAGAAACTACAACACTCCTCAGGTATTGTCCCTTGGCAGCGGAAGGCTTAGCCTTTATAACTGCTCCAAGAAGCGTATGGAAGTTATCCATTAACTTCTCTGTACCAAAAGAAACCTTTCCTATCGGACAGTGAATAATATTTGTCTTGTCAAGTCTGTACTCAATTTTACCGGCTTTGATATCGGCAATAGCTTTAGCTACATCCATTGATACAGTACCCGCTTTCGGATTTGGCATAAGTCCCTTGGGACCGAGCACCTTACCCAATCTACCAACAACACCCATCATATCCGGTGTTGCAACTACTACGTCATATTCAAACCAGTTTTCATTCTGAATCTTTGTTACCAATTCTTCAGCACCAACGAACTCAGCACCGGCCTGTTCTGCTTCCTTTGCCTTGTCTCCTTTTGCAAATACCAACACTCTGACCTTTTTACCGGTTCCGTGAGGAAGTACTACCGCACCTCTTACCTGTTGGTCTGCATGTCTGGAGTCAACACCGAGCTTTATATGAACTTCGACAGTCTCATCAAACTTTGCTTTTGCGGTTTTCTGAGTAAGGTCGAGAGCCTCTGCCGGATCGTGAAGCTTTTGTCTATCAACAAGTTTTGAACTTTCTTGATACTTCTTTCCTCTAAACATACGTCACACTCCTTAAGTGGTTGATTATTGTCGGAAACTCTTGTTTCCTCCCACAAACTGTAACTAGTAATTTAAAAACTAGTCTATTACTACGATACCCATACTGCGAGCTGTACCAGCTATCATACTTGCTGCCGCATCAACGCTTGCCGCGTTCAGGTCGGGCATCTTCATTTCTGCAATTTTACGAACTTCCGCCTTGGTGATCTTTGCAACTTTCTCCTTGTTTGGCTTACCAGAGCCGCTTTCAATTTTGCATGCTTTTTTCAGAAGAACAGCTGCCGGAGGAGTCTTTGTGATGAAGGAGAAAGATCTGTCAGCATAAACTGTTATAACAACAGGGATTATAAGTCCCGCGTCTTTTGCTGTTCTTTCATTGAATTCCTTACAAAAACCCATAATGTTAACGCCGTGCTGTCCTAAAGCTGGTCCAACCGGTGGAGCCGGAGTTGCTTTCCCCGCAGGAATCTGAAGTTTTACGTAACCTGCAATTTTCTTTGCCATTAATTCCACCTCCCAATTTTCTGCGAACACATGTGTATTCGCCGGTATTGCTTATAAGTTATTTATTAAAAGGACAGAAAAACATCATATGCTTTTCTATCTGCCTTATGGCCTATATTTTCATAATCTGTGTCAGTTCAAGTTCTACAGGAGTTTCCCTTCCGAACATGGATACCGAAACACGAACCTTTTTCTTTTCAAGATTGATCTCTTCAACAATTCCGATAAAGTTTTCCAGAGGGCCTGACGTAACTCTAACATTATCATTGACATCATAGTCTATCTCAGGTGCAAATTCTTCAACACCCATTGCTTTTACTTCATCATCGGACAATGGTACCGGTTTGGATCCAGGTCCGACAAAACCCGTAACTCCTCTGGTGTTTCTGACTATATACCAGGACTCGTCCGACATAATCATTTTAACAAGCACATATCCGGGAAAAACCTTTTTAAGTGTTGCCTTCTTTTTGCCGTCCTTAATCTCAATCTGTTCTTCCATGGGAACAACGATATCGACAATATAATCCTGCATGCCTCTGTTTTCTACTATCTTTTCAAGATTAGCCTTTACTTTGTTTTCATACCCGGAATAAGTATGAACTACATACCACTTAGTATCCTCAGACATATCAAAAACAGGCCCACCAATTCAGAGCCCCATGTCCTCCCTCTAATTCTATTAGCCTTGGAAAAAACATCCCGATTAAGCCGGTTCACACCAGCCCGGACGGAACTTTAATATTAACAAGACGTTAAACTGCTATTTTGTAAATACAACATCAGCCAATGCTGTCAAACCGAAATCTGCAGCCCATATTATTACGCCAACAACCAGGCAGAAAATAAGTACCGTAATGGTATTGTTTATCAGCTGAGTCCTATTTGGCCATATAACCTTTTTCAGTTCGGCCCTTATTTCTCTGAATAGCCTTGCCATACCCTGGCCGGTTCGCTTAATGCGAGACACTTTTTTAACCTCGTTTTCAGCCATCATAATCACATCCCAATAAAATATTTTTTTAATATCAATTGGCAGTTATACAGTAATTGTTGACACAATTCCTATAATCATGGATCTTATGCAGAAGTATAACCAAACAAAAGGTCCATTAAACATTGCCAGCGATTTCAGAATGATTTAGTCTCCAAAGGAAACAATAAGTCCAGCCACCGATATTACGCCATACTCATTTAGTTTCCGAAGAGACAAATAACAATATTGAACAGTATCTAATATTATTTATTTTGTCTCCAAAGGAAACGATAAGTCCAGCAATCTATATTCCTCTAAACTTATTTAGTTTCCTTGTGAACTGTGTGCTTGTGACAGAATTTACAGAATTTTTTCAATTCAAGTCTATCCGGGTCATTCTTCTTATTCTTCATGTTGGAATAATTTCTTTGTTTGCAATCAGTACATGCGAGTGTAATCTTAACTCTCATCAGTAACACCTCCAGCCGCTTAATGTGTATTTGTGTGTTTCACCATATAAGTCAATTTATCAGATTTATTTTAGACATAAAAAAAAAGACTTACACAACGAGCAATAACTAATTTAACATATAAGCGAAAAAAAGTCAAGCATATGTTTTTCAGAACATGCGCTCCGGAATCTGTCAAACAAATATTGGCAACCTCAATACCGGGACATATCAAGATATTACAAAACTGTCACTATTTTTTAAACATGCTGCTGTATAATCTTATTATACCTTCTTATGAGTAATAATATATCAATCTGACGCAATTTTTGAAAGGAGTTATTAAATGAAAAGTAGGATTATCACTTTTGCACTGATAGCAATCCTGTGCTTTACATATCTCGGAGTTTTTGCCGATGACAGGGGAGTTGATCTGTATCCCGCCTCAACTGAAACCGTTTCAGGAGAAAAGTGGGGTTACATCGATCAAACCGGAGCCTTTGCCATACAGCCCGGCTATAACTTTGCCAGGGAGTTCAATGACAGGGGCATCGCCATCGTTGGCAACGGGGATAATGAATTCGACATTTGCAAGGTTTGTTTTATCAATAAGTCAGGCAAGATCGTATCCGGTCCGTTTTCCTCCTTTCTTCCCGATTTCGAAAACGGCATTGCCGTCTTGAACACCATGGATTCCGGTTCCACAGTAGTGGACTCCTCCGGCAGGGTTCTTTTCACCTCAGAATATAAAATTCATGATTATCAGGATGGACTGCTAAGCTTCTCGGACGAAAATATGAAATACGGTTTCATGGATCTGACGGGTAAAGTTGCCATTCCCGCCAAGTTTTTAAATGCCGAAGATTTCAATGACGGCAGGGCAGTGGTTGAAACAGGTGATGGCAAATTTTCGGTTATTGATAAGTCGGGCAAGGTATTGGAAGTACTGAAATGTTATAATGATTATGAAAGCTCGGAAGGATTTACCCCTTTCTGCGATGAAAAAAGCAAGTTGTACGGATATAAGAACTACAGCGGCGATGTGGTAATAGAACCGGCATTTTACTCAGCAGGCAGATTTACCAGGGGATATGCCGTTGTTTCGGTGGAATCCCAGGAGATATGCGACACATATGGTTTGATAGACACAAAAGGAAAATACATACTCAAACCCGAATACTCGGGAATCACTTACCTGGGGTCGGACATGTTTGCCGCAAGCAGGAACCTCTCCGCCCCATATTCCGACTATTATTATCCCAAAGCACTGTTCAACATCAAAGGTGAACGGCTCAGTGATTTCAAATTTTATAGAATAAATCAATTTGAGGGGGATCACGCTGTTGCCTGTGACAATACCAGTACGTTCTTTATAGATAAAAAAGGAAATATGGTTGACACTCTTCCCAACCTCCCGGGAATCGGTGATATCAAATATATGGGCGGCATTCTCCAGGCAAAGCTGGACGGCGGTCTGACATATCTGAAAGAAAACGGTGCAATCCTCTGGCAAAAGGACAGGATTATCCCTCTGAATGGCCGGATTAAAGCCAATGTAGCATCTTTCAGAAGAGATTACCTTACGTATATCGAATATCCCGAAATTACCGGTCTGGAAGATCCTGCAGTACAGGAAAGCATTAATAAAAAGCTGAAGGCGGAGTTTATCGGCGAATACGAAAACACTCCTGCATCCAGTAGTTCTGAGTATCCTGAGGACATCTCCTATGATTTTTCGGTCTCTCTTAACAAAAATTTACTTATAATAGAAAAAACCGGCTATTGGTATCCTATCGGTGCTGCGCATGGTCTGCCTTCCATGGAGTACTTCCATATTGATATCAAAACCGGGACTTTCTATCAGCTTAAGGACTTGTTTAAAACCGGCAGCAGGTATGCCGACGAGCTTACCTCGCTCGTGGACAATCAGATGGCCTTAAATACCAAAATAAGTTCAATGTTTCCCGACAATGGTATGACTTATTTTGAAGAAAAACCGGAAGTCACGGAAAATCATGATTTCGTACTGGGAAGTGACTCCTTGAAAATATATTATTTCCCTTATGCAATTTCCTCATATGTAGCCGGTTTTCCAGAGTTTGAAATCCCTTACGGCCAAATAGGCAGCATTATTGACACCGGCGGAGCTTTCTGGAATTCTTTTGACAAGACCATAATAGACAATAAGCCCAAGTTATTCCGGAATATCGATAGTTCAATCGTCAGTCAAATTGAAAGTCTTATGGGCTCCTACGAGCAAAACATAATAAATGCTATTAACAGCAATACCTTTTGGGCTGTGGAGCCCTGCCTTTTGAAAGGGAGTAATCTATATAACTCACAGAAAAAACTGGTATCCGATCTATCCAGTAAAAATACAAAAGAAAAGCTCAACAAATATGAAATATATGCTGTTGAAAAAGGTGATGCTTCCAATACATACAGGGTTTATGTCATAGAGGAGGTTGCGGTCAAGTATTCAGGCGGGGACTTTGTAAATAACAAATATAACTGGTGCTACACCGTCGAACCTGATGAGGATTCAAAATACAAGCTCAGTGATATTGTAAAGTGGTAGTCAACATAAAAGCGTAATCGGATAAAATCCTCTAAATGTATATGATTTGTATAAAATAAATGGCCGGCTGATATCAAGCCGGCCATTTATTTTTAATTTGTATCATCAAATCCTAACAATCTACAACTTCATTTATTCCTGCACCCGGAGGCACAATGGGGAATACCTTGTCATCCTTGTCAATCTCAAAGTTTATCAATACCGGAGTATCCGTTTCGGACAGCGCCGCTCTGATCGCCCCGTCTACCTGATCCGGGTGCGTCACATTTATGCCCTTTGCCCCAAAGGCTTCAGCCAGTGCCTTGAAATTTGTTCCCCTGTCTATTGTGGTCTGGCTGAATCTGCTGTCATAAAACAGCTCCTGCCACTGCCTGACCATCCCAAGTGCCCTGTTATTGAAAAGAGCGATGATTATGGGCAGCTTATACTCCACGGCAGTGGCCAGCTCGTTCAGGTTCATCCTGAAACTGCCGTCACCGGCGATGTTGATGACCTTTTTATCGGGCCTGCCAAGCTGTGCCCCGATACAGGCTCCAAGGCCATAGCCCATGGTGCCCAGACCGCCGGAGGAAACAAATTGCCTGAACCTGGTGTACTTATAGTACTGGGCGGCCCACATCTGATGCTGTCCCACTTCGGTGGTTATGACAGCATCACCGCTTGTAAGTTCATGCAGCCGCTCCACAATGTACTGGGGCCGGAGAACCTCGGAGGATTTATTATATTTCAGCGGGTATTTCTCTTTCCATGCGTTTACCTTTGCTATCCACTCGGTATCCTTTTTGGGTTCCACACCTTTTATCAA
The DNA here is from genome assembly GCF_000621505.1 of Ruminiclostridium cellobioparum DSM 1351 = ATCC 15832. Lineage (GTDB taxonomy): Bacteria > Bacillota > Clostridia > Acetivibrionales > DSM-1351 > Ruminiclostridium > Ruminiclostridium cellobioparum. The sequence continues at coordinate 14,728 of NZ_KK211292.1, read as the reverse complement.
GGTTTGGAGTATCTGCTTGATATTGCCCACAAGAGGATAGTCCACCGATATATTTTTACCGACCTCGGCCGAATCCACATCGATATGCATTACTTCAGCGCCCGGTGCAAAGCTGCTGACCTTGCTGACAATCCTGTCGCTGAAGCGGTTCCCTATGGCAATGAACAGATCGCAGTTATGTACCGCATAGTTGGAGGTCTTGGTTCCGTGCATCCCGACCATTCCCATAAAGAGCTCATGAGTCCCCGGAAAAGTACCCATTCCCATCAGGGAAGTGCTGACAGGGATGCAGGCACTCTCAGCAAGGCTTCTGACCTCTTCTTCGGCACCGGCAATACCCACACCTGCACCCGACAGTATAACCGGTCTGGAAGCGTTGTTTATGGCCCTGATTGCCGTTTCAAATTCTTCACCGCTTATTTCATGGTATTTATTTGAGATGTAATCATCTTTGCCGGGAGTTCTCGGAGTATATTCCATTTCGGTGGCGGTGACATCCTTGCAGATGTCCACCAGAACAGGGCCCGGCCTGCCCTCCCTTGCTATTGCAAATGCCTTTCTGATAGTATCTGCCAGCTTTGTTACATCCTTGACTATAAAATTATGCTTTGTTATAGGCATGGTGATGCCTGTAATATCCACCTCCTGAAAGGAGTCCTTGCCCAGCAGGCCGGTGGGCACCTGACCTGTTATGGCGACCATGGGCACAGAATCCATATAGGCTGTGGCAATACCGGTAACCAGATTTGTGGCACCCGGACCCGAGGTCGCTATGCACACGCCCACCTTGCCGGTGGCACGGGCATAGCCGTCGGCGGCATGGGAAGCCCCCTGTTCATGCGAGGTAAGTATATGCCTTATCTCGTTTCTCGCCCTGTACAGTGCATCATAGATAACTATGGCCTGGCCTCCGGGATAGCCGAAAACCGTATCAACACCCTGCTCTTTTAAACATTCTATAATAACATCGGCACCTAATATTTTCATTCACTCACTCCTTCATTCCCTGCATATCTTCCTGCTTATCACCTTACTACTTCAAAACTGCTCCCGTACTGGCAGAAGTGACAAGTCTGGCATACCTGCCCAGATATCCCGAGGTTATCTTGGGTACAGGAGCGCTCCAAAGAGCTTTCCTTCTGTCCAGTTCCTCCCGGCTGCATTCTATGTTGAGGCGCCCTTCGGGTATGTTGATGTCAACAATATCTCCCTCCTGAATGAGAGCTATAGGGCCGCCCTCCATTGCTTCGGGAGATACGTGGCCTATGGAGGCTCCTCTCGAAGCGCCGGAAAATCTTCCGTCGGTGATAAGTGCCACACAGCTGTCCAATCCCATGCCTGCTATGGCAGAGGTCGGTCCCAGCATCTCCCGCATGCCCGGCCCTCCTTTGGGGCCCTCATACCGGATGATCACCACATCTCCCTTTACAATTTTGCCTTCATATATTGATTTGATTGCGTCGTCTTCACTGTCAAACACTCTTGCAGGCCCTTTATGAACAAGCATTGAATCGGCTACGGCCGACTTCTTTACCACCGCCCCGTCAGGCGCGATATTTCCCCTGAGCACTGCTATTCCCCCGGTGGCACTGTGCGGTGCATCTATATTCTTAATGACGTTGTAATCCTTTACGACCGCATTCTCTATATTTTCTCCTACTGTTTTGCCTGTAGCTGTTATCAGGTCAAGATGGAGCAGTCCTTTTTTGGATAATTCCTTCATGACCGCCTGTACTCCGCCTGCCGCATAGAGGTCCTGAATATGATAACTGCCTGCCGGCGCCAGCTTGCAGAGGTTGGGCGTCCTTGAACTGATCTCGTTGATTATATCCAGATCGATCTGCATGCCTGCCTCATTTGCTATGGCTGGGAGATGGAGGACGGAATTTGTCGAACAGCCCAGTGCCATATCCACCGTCAGGGCATTTTCAAAGGCCTTTTGGGTCAGTATGTCGGAGGGTTTGATATCCTTTTCCACCAGTTCCATAACCTTCATACCGGCATGTTTTGCAAGCCTGATCCTTTCGGCGTATACGGCAGGTATCGTTCCGTTTCCGGTAAGTCCGAGGCCCAGCACCTCTGTGAGACAGTTCATGGAGTTTGCCGTAAACATGCCGGAGCAGGAACCGCAGCCCGGACATGCACTGTTTTCAAAGTCATCGACCTCTTCCCTGGTTATTTTTCCGGCCTTGAAAGCACCTACCGCTTCAAACATGGTATTCAGGTCCAGCTGCTTTCCGTCCTTGTTCAGAGAGAGCATGGGCCCCCCGCTTATGACAATGGAGGGTACATCGATCCTGGCTGCGGCCATCAGCATGCCCGGTACGATTTTGTCACAGTTGGGTATAAAGACCATTCCGTCAAAGCTGTGTGCTTTCCCCATGGCTTCACAGGAATCAGCAATAAGTTCTCTGGTCGCAAGTGAATATTTCATACCGGTATGGCCCATGGCAATACCGTCACAGACACCTATGGCACCGAATTCGATCGGCGTTCCTCCGGCCATTCTTATTCCTGCCTTGACGGCCTCGGTTATTTTATCCAGATGTATATGTCCCGGAATTATTTCATTTTGTGAGTTTACAACCCCGATCAAAGGCCTCTCAAGTTCCTCATCGGTATACCCCATTGCCTTAAAAAGTGCTCTGTGAGGTGCTCTTTCAATACCTTTTTTTACAATATCACTTCTCATATGAACCTCCATTCGGTGCGCGCCCGAAATTTTGGCGGCACTTAGTCTCAATAGCAAGTTAATTTATTTAATCCTATATGTTTATCTAAATATGTTTATTTAATTATATATTTATCTAATTACATGTTTATCTATTTGTTTTGTATTTTTTAGTGTACTACTCCTGTTTCAGATATATCATCAATTGCAACGATAATAAATTCCTATACGCTAAAATAATAGCCGGGATAACTCTGTCCCAGCTTGATTTAAACTTATTTTACTCTTATGTTGGGGAAGTGTCCAGACCGACGGGGCAAGTGGATAAAAAACATTAAAACAAACCGTAAACCAGGGGAGAAAACATTAATTGCCTTAAAGTCAATTATGATTTTACCTGCTCCTGCTGGTGCCCGGGAGATAAAAAGCCGACAATGAAATTATTCTGATAGAAGTAACTGGCAAACTGTGAAGTCCTGACAGAATCTATTACCGGTGAAAACTTCGGAAACGCACTGAACAGTACAAGCAGAGCACAAAGTATGTATACCATGAATATGCCCTCTATTGCTCCCAGAACAAATCCTCCGGCCCTATCCAACTGCTTGAAAACCGGGAGTTTTGCTATTGTTTTGATTATAACCCGCGCAAAAATGAGTCCGAAGCGTATTATCAGATATATTAGGATCATACTCATAATATTTATCACAAGCATGGCTATCTCGGAGCCTACAGCTTCGGTAATTTTTTGAAAGCCCAGAACATCCTTTTTACCGACATTTTCAATTATGGCCTCTTTTATAAACCCCGGAAGCTTTAAGCTGTCAACAATCGACTGTGCCGTCCTCTCCTGGAGCGAAAGGCCGTCAGCTGACTGCTGCCTGACTATGCCGCTGATTACCGAGGCTTTTATATTGGCATAGATGACTGTCTTTTGAAGCATTGCCGATAAGACAGGATAAAATTTTATGGCGAAAATTACCGATAATATATATGAGAGCAGCCTGAAGACAGAGTATAAGAAACCGTTCCTCATACCAATTGCCGTAAATATAACAATAATGACCAATACACCAATGTCCGTCCAGTTCATGTGCAACCCTTTCAGTATTATTTTATTTCAGCCAGTGAAATGTTTCCGCCCGTTATTACGATGGCTTCGTTTGGGCCGGTCAAATAGGCATCCTTGATCTCATTGCGAGCAATGTAATGCCCGATTTTTTTTCCTTTGACAGTATACAGGTATATACTTCTCTGAGTCCTCAAGGCCAGCTGATCCCCATATACACTGATGCCGCTTATATTTTCGGGCTGATCAAAGCTGTACACCTCTTCCCCCTTTGAGTTCAGCACTAAAACCTTCTGACTTGCCGAACCGGAAGGATCGGTGAACTTTCCTGCCAGGATAACATATTTGTCGGTACCGGGAGCCACACAATATATGGATTCGGCACTTTTCCTCCACAGCTGTTTCCCCTGCCTGTCCATCAAAACCACCGTATTCTGGCCTACAGCTGCAATATTATTTCCTATGGTCTGAACGACAGGAAACACATTATCCGCTATATCAAAAACCGCAATCGGCTTTTCCTCATAAATACTGTTGAATTCAAACTTTGTCCCTGCTTTAATGCTTTTGGTAACCACCTGGTTGATCAGTACATCCTCGCCGCCGGTTAAAGTTTTTGCACCCAGAACAATTTCCTCCGCGCAAAACTTTGTATATTTGTCAACTCCGTTTACATCAATGACAAGGACGGCAGACTTGTATTCCTTTGATTGGGTTACAACCGTACAATCCCCTTCTTCACTGACTTCGGCATTTATTATCTGACTGTCGAGTTTCCTTGTCCAGAGCTGGGTCTTGTCCTTAAAGAAATATATATCCCGCCCGGAAATATCAACTACGGCCATATATTTGCGCGAACTTCTCAATACCGGTCTGGTCATGGTAAGTGCCTTTTCCTGTAAAAGTTTACCTGATTTATCATACCACTTTACCCCATCCTGGGAAAGCACAATGATATAATCTCTGTAAACCTTGCAATCAACACTCCCGTCCTGGGAAAAGGAAATGTCGGCAGCAGTTCCGCCCATTGAATCCTGAGTGTGATTTTTTGCAAAGGCAATGGCACTGTTTATATTAAATTTTTCGAAATCATAGCCTATTGACTTAAGGTAGACCGCAAATGCCATAATTATAATAGCTATAATCAGCAGAAAAAAAATTATAACACTTGAGACTGAGTTGGGCTTTTTTATTTTAACCGGGGTATCCCCCTGATTTTGCTGAATAGACAATATTCTTTCACCTCAAAGCTTTTTCTTTAGTAACAATCAATATTGATTTTCCACACCCTTTTTATTTATCGTCCTCCGTATAGTAAAAGTTTAGCATACGGGGCATAATATAGTCCACTATTCCCACAAGAAATTTGCTTCGCAGATCGGCCCTGCGTTCACTCAAGTGCTTTGCAGCTTGTTCCCGGACGTCGTCATGACTTTCCGGGGCTGCTTCCCCTTCTTTGACCCGTTCCCGGTGAAACCTGACCCCTTACGAATTGGAAAAGTATTATGAACAGCAGAAACAGCCCAAGGTAACCAAATACCGGATACAGGGTGGCTATCAGCTTGGAAAAGCCCAGCGACGACATTGGTATTGCTACCGCACAGATCACAGCTGCAACAAGTTTGTAGCTGATTTTCATTTTGGTACTGACTCTTTCAGTCAGGCAATAACCGGCGGTTACCGCCGAGGTGTACATGGCAAGTATCAGAATTATACTGTAGATATTGGACAGAAGCCTGCTGTTGTTCTGGATTATACCAAGCACCGGTATTTCGGAAATTATTGAATGAGGATAAAAGGAGTATAGTGCCGAATTTAAAACAAGTGCCGTTATGCAAAGCATTCCGCCGCCTATTATCCCTCCCCATTTTCCAACCCTGCCGGTCTTAAGGTACGGGAGCATCCTGGTCATCAATACCGTTGAGAGTATTGTGTTATAGCTCACATAGAGTATTGCGGAAAATACCCAGTTGTTGGTGACCACCCTGGCCTTTTCGGATATATTGAAGACAGAGGTGTCCTTCGATGCCAGGATGTAAAGACCAACAAATATTATCCCCACAATAAGTACCGGTGATAAGAAAGAGCTTATGGTCACAATTCCCTTTATATTTGTCATTATTGCAAGAAGGGTGGCTGCCGCACCTATTGCAACACAATATCTGTACTCCATTCCCGTGAGCTCGGCAAGCACATTTCCCAGTCCGGCAACCATCACGCACATTATACAGGCCATAAACAGCATCACTATGAATTCCATCAGCCTGCCAAGGAAATAACCCGTCATGGGGAACAAAAATTCGTCATAGCTGCTTATTCTTTCGGTGTAGACCTTATTGAGGACTACATACCCTACAATTGAGAACAGCAGACCTGCCAGTATGATCCCAAAAAAGCCTCCTGCATAATACATTGAAAAAAATTGTATGATTTCCTGCCCCGATGCAAATCCTGCTCCGATTATTGTTGCCATATATAAAAATGCCACCTTGAAAATATTACCGATTTCTCCTTTAATCAAAAAAAGCAACTCCCAACATAGAAAATTTGGAACCTTCCGTTCCCGAGGTTATAACCTCTGTATAATTCTATGAGGGAGCTGCCCTTCACATTACATTTTATTAATTTGCCTTGTTGGTGGTTCTGCTACTTCTTTTCAGCTTTATCAATGGCTTCTTTTAGAGCTTTATAGGTGGCTCTTATGCCATCGGGTTCATCAAGTACCGACTTCAACACTACCCTGTTTGTGTAGACTCCGTCCTTTACAGCGTAGAAGTAGTTTTGGTCCTTTGGTATATACTCAATGGTCACAGGCTTTGAATCAGGCTTCATAAAGTACTTGATAGTCACTTCCGGAGTGCCTGTGGGTGTGGCCCCTGTCTCATACCTGCTCATGGTAATACCAATCATTGCCGAATAGAAGTTTCTGAACAGTGACTTGGAATTGCTGTCCTCCATGTTTGCATCTTTTCCGTCAACCTTGAAGGTATCCTTGTCGGAATCATCCTTAACTGTCGTTATATCTGATACGATAGTCTTTCCGTCAATTGTAAGTTCAACCTTGTTCACATCATTGATATTGGGCAGGAATACGAAGGTATTTACAATATTGCTGAATTTCACATCCAGGAAGGTCAATGGTGAAATATCCAATGTAAATACGCTCTTCCCGTCAGGATATTTGGCATAGGTTGTTTTACCTTTTTCAAGCTGTTTGCCGAACAATATCTTCTTTGTGGTCTTGCCGTCACCATATTCCAGGGCAAAAGCAGGCTTATCCAGACCGTATTGGGCCAGATCGGGATTTTCATCCACAATATCGGCAATTGCCAATTGGACTACCGCGTTGGTCATAGCCGATACATCGGAAGCTTCGGCCTTTTCCCTGACAGGTGCTACTATATCCACATCGCTCTCGGATTTTATATCCAGATCAAACTGCATCTCTCCGTTTTTCTCGTAGGAGAGCTTTTTCAAGGTTTTAGGATCAACGGGCAAAATATCCTTTACAGCGAAATATCCCCTGCTGTATGTGAATTTGTCCTTATAATAAAGTCCAACCACATATACCTTGTCCTCACCTTTTTTCTTAATATAAAGTCCGTCATTTGTGGGTGTGGCAGCTCCGACTTCAATTTCCTGGACCGAACCGTCCTTCATTCCCACCTTGACTGAGGCAGTGGGCTTATCCAGGCCGTATTTGCCGAGATCAGCCGCTTTTTCCTCAATAATCCTGTTTGCATTTACATCCGCTAAATCTGAGGCTGCCGAATCAACATAACTGCTGTTTATTTCAAATTCCATTCCGGGTTCCATTGACCAGGCATTATCCTTTTTGACCAGTTTATAGGAACCTTTCTCATTATTAAACTCAATCGAAGTTACATCTTCCTGCTTGCCGGATGTAACGGAAATTTCTTCGGCCTGCGTGGACTCTGAGGCTGAACCGTCGTTTTTATCCGAGTTTCTATGACTCAGATAAAAGTATGCTCCTCCCAGAAGTCCAAGAACAATAACGAGAATAATAGCATTTCTGAATAACTTCATATTTTACAAATGCCTCCTTCTGGACCACACAACAAAGCCGCATCCCATTATCAGAACCGGTAGAACTCCCATCAGAACGACAGATATTACCTTAACCTGACTCTCGTTTGTAGTCAGAGTTTTGGTTGATACCAGTTTGGAAGAAATCGTGGTCTGGTCGGCCTTATCCTGCATCCAGTTCACTATCGTATATACGAAGTAGTTTGCTCCGGTTGCAAAATAAGTCGAATACTGGCTTGATAATGCCCTGTCGGTGAGGAATACTCCATTACCGAATACCAGTACCTTGCTGCCTCCCTGAATTTCGGAAGCAATTGCAAGATCAAAAGGACCCGACTGTGTTTCACCCTGGTTCAAAATACTTGCTGCCTGAGCCTTGTCGGTTGTTTTTGCAAGTGAATAAGTCTTAAGCCATTCCTTGTCATTCTTCAGTATGGAAAGGCTTCTTGAATCCGGCAGGAACAAATACTGATCCTTGCTGCTGTAAGAAGAATTTATATCATTGCTTTCAAGCTTCGCTACCAGTGAGTACTCATCTCCGGGCAAATGCATATTCTGATCAAGTTCTTTGACCTTGTCGTAATTGATGCCTACATTATAAGCCTGAAGTACTTCTTCAAAGTTCGGGAATTTGTTTCCCGATTCAACTGGATCAAATAAAAATACTACTCTGCCGTTCTTTTTCAGGTAAGCATTTACCTTGATCATTTCGGCATCGGTAAGATCTTTCTTGGGGGAAGCAAACACAAGCAGCTTGCAATCCTCAGGGATGTTCTCCTCTGTAACAAGTGAGAGCTGCTTAACTTCCATGTTATTATTTTCAAGCGCCGTCCTTACCTGTGTGAGATCGCTGTCCACCGAATTTTCGTCATGACCTTGAACAAAATAGGCAATGGGTGTTACATCTGAAGTAACAAATTTGATGGCACCTGTTATTAAGGGCTCCGCACTGAACATTCTTCCATATTCGGAGGACTGTCCGTAAAGATCCTGGGCACTGAGCTTTTTAACCTTGTTTCCGCTTTTAACTATGAAATCGCCTTTTGCTATATCCTTGGTCTTGTCCTTATCAAAGGAAGCTATTGTTCCCGGATCCTTATCAGGGTCAATATAAGAAACCTTTATTCCCAATTTCTCGTATTGTCCCAGAAGATTGATCAGATCCTTATAGGCATCGCCGCTGCCAATCTCACCGTCGTCAAACAAGCCATATATTGTAACATCCTTCTTTATATCCTTAATAATTGTCTTACTTTCATCACTGAGGGAATAAAGTTTGTCCTTGGTCAAATCCCACTTTACATCACCCATTCCCACAAGCAGGTTGATAATTACTGCTATTGCAATTACAACAGCTATCAAAATTATTGAATTCGAACCATATTTTAAAGATCTTTTGTCCAATTTAAATTTTCCCACTATTTATCACCCCTTACTCCAGCGTCTTTTTTCTATTACTCTAATTGTCAGGAATACAAATACTGCCGAAAAGCTTAAATAATAAACTATCGGGCCAAGGGAAAGGATACCTGAGAAGAAATCCTCTGTTCTGGAGTATAATGAAAACCAGTTCAGAATTTTTGCCCATATGCCTCCCAGACCTGGAGCAATACCCTGCAGCAGCCACATCAATAAAAGTCCTACTACACTGACTATCGCGGCAATTATCTGGCTTTCAGTCAGCGAGGAAGCAAAAACTCCGAAGGCTATAAATGAAGCTCCCAAAAGAATAAAGCCTATATATCCGCCAATTATTTCCGAAACAGCAGGCTCACCAAGCACCGCAAGTATTATAGGATAAATCAGGGTTATGCCTGTCATAACAAGAAATACTGAAAAAGCGGCCAGGTATTTGCCCACGACAATACTTGTAAGTGATGCAGGCGAGGTTATAAGCAATACCTCTGTTCCGCTCTTTCTTTCATCGGCAAGTACCTTCATTGTCAATATGGGAACGATCAGCACCAGTATAAGCGCCATATAATTCAGATTGAAGTTGTATTCGGCTGTTGCCGATGCAAGGTTCATATAAAAAAGCATTGATGAAATAAATATGAACAATCCGATCATTACATAAGCTGTAGGTGAATTAAAATAGGATTTGAACTCTTTTTTTAAAATTGAATACATGACTTATATAACCTCCTTTTCCTGCGTGGTCAACTGTAAGAATATATCTTCGAGTGTAAGGTCAAGGGACTTCAATTCTATGATTGGATATCCAGCCTTGGCCATTGCAAAGAATAGAGGTCGTCTGATATCAATTTCCTTATCTGATTCAATAATAAATTCCGTTACATCCTTTTCTTTTTCAATGTGGGGTTCTACATATTTTATTCCGTATATCTCCTCAATTGCATTACTGATCGAGCCCTTGGGTCCGGCGATGGTAGCCGACAGCTTGCTGACAGTATTCATGCCCTTTGACAGATTGTCGGGCGTGTCGATTGCTGCAATTTTACCTTTGTTAATAATGACTACTCTCTCACAGACAGCACTTACCTCAGGCAGGATATGGGAACTTAATATGATAGTATGCTGTTTTCCAAGTGCCTTGATAAGTTTGCGGATTTCAATTATTTGCTTGGGGTCAAGGCCAACTGTAGGTTCATCAAGTATAAGAACCTCGGGGTTGCCCAAAAGTGATTGAGCCAAGCCAACTCTTTGCTTGTAGCCTTTCGAAAGATTCTTCACCAATCTGCCTCTGACATCGGTTAATTTTACAAGCTCCATGATGTCTGCCATCTGACTCTTTTTCTGCTTCTTGCTCACATCTTTCAGGTCAGCAACGAAACTGAGATACTCTGATACTGTCATGTCCATATATAACGGCGGCAGTTCAGGCAGATAGCCTATTCTTTTTTTAACCTCTGCGGGATTTTCCATGATGTCATATCCGCAAACCTTAACCGAACCCTCGGTAGAAGGAATGAAACCGGTTATAATATTCATGGTTGTTGATTTTCCGGCACCATTAGGCCCAAGGAAACCAAGCACTTCACCTTTTTCAACTGTAAAGCTGATATTGTCTACAGCCTTTATCTGACCATAGCTTTTGGTCAAATTTTGAATCTCAATCATTCTTTTCCCCCCTATTTATTTCGTGCATTCAGGAACATACCGGTCAATTGTATAAATATAACTGTATGTTCAGGAGTATTACCGGAATTAGCTTTGTTGATACACCCAAAAGAATGGCTCGTCCATCCCGGGAAGAGAATAGTCGTGCTGTTTCCAGAGACTTGAACATGCCATTCCAAAGAATGGCTGGCCATCCTTTATTAATTATCCATAATTATTTTTAATAAACTATGAACGAAATGTAACATTTGTACAAAGCAATAACTGGGATTTCACAATAATCCAATAAAAAAATGGAATATATTGTTTAGTCATTTTAAGATTATATAGTTTTTTCGACACGTTTTCAAGTGGAAATGATTCTTTTTAAGACTCTGTATTATTAATACTTTTGGTTTATTTTTATTTAAATTATATCATTTAAGAAGTATTTCCCCTAACCCTATTAGGAAAAGTAAAAGCTACATACAAACTGCTTATGAAGAATATGTTGTATATTTGCTACTTTCAAGTAGAAGCAGCACAGAAGAAAGTAACTCTATACCATCCTCTTACAACCGTTATATGCTTTCAATTTAGAAAACCATAAATAAAAAATACACTATTTCTTTGCGAATTCATATGGCAATATGTCCAGACCATTTTAGTAATATCAAGGGTATCTTTTTGTGGTTCAAGCGAAGTTACATAGGAGCTGCCACGCTGGTGAACGAGCATTGGAAGTTGTCGGTGGTATGGTTTAAAAAGATAAAGGTTCTTGTCCGGATGTTGTACCCTGCAAGGTTCTTTTTCTCCCACGGAAGGGGTTCGTGGAGACCGTGCAGCGATATAAAAAATAGTCTGTTGTGTTCCGTCACGAATCAACAAGCAGACCATTTTTTTGTTAAAGTGTATACACACTTTCTATGCTGTAAAAAAGAGGTAGTTACATGGATTAAATTTATGGCATCATATCAACTAGGATTCCATGATCAGGTAGAATCGGATCTAGTTGTATTTGAAATTTATAGCTTCGAGTTATAGGGCTTCCGGCAGGTGTGTTCAAAATGCTAAAATTACCAGATGCTTCGGCAATTGCATACGAATTTTTAATTCCAGTCGCTCTAATTATCTGTTCTGAACAACCATTATAAGTAACAAAAGCTCCGGTCCTGTTGGTATATGGTTGGCCCTGTATAGTGACTGAATTACCAGTCCAAGTAGCCTGTGTATACAATATTATCATAGCACTCCCAAATCCATAATAATAATCCTTTTCGACACTAACAATGCTGGCGGCTGCTACTGATGAAGAATCAGCTTCTTCAGAATTGACTTTTTCTATTGCTAGCTTATATGTAATATAAGTACCATCATCAAATTTAATTGTTAAAGGTTTATCTTTAACCAAAGGTATTTTTCCGTCTGGGTAAAGAGAATTTATTTTTTCATTTTCCATTGTTAAGCATTGAGGGTCCTTTTTCTCTTCTTGTGCATTAGCAGTACCTAATAAACTTGTCATAAAAATGCACATCATTAGTATTGCTAATAATTTTTTTAAATTCATAGACAACGTCTCCTTAAAAATCTTTTTTCTTAAATATAAATTTTGTAATTAGAACTATCACAGTTACAAGTAACAAAAAAAGTATAGTTACAATTACTATAGGTGAGAACAAATAAAAAAATTGCATGTAAAGTACCTCCTTTTCATTTTTAATTATAAACTACATCCATATATTGTAAATTAGTAAATTAATTTCATAATTGTTCCTAAATAACAAAGGATTTTTTTGATATTTTAAATATTTTAGTATTATCAATATATATCAATATTTTACCAGCATTTGCACAGAAAAGACAAACATAATCCAAATCTATATTAAAAAAGCTATGATCTTGTATAATAAAACCATGATTTTCTTGCTTTATTGGTAATGGGAGCATCGGTGTCATGAAGTTAAGTAATAAATAAATTATGGAATGCCGTAGCTATTTTTAGCATTTCAGAGTAATTTAAAAATTTTTAAATATCATAACTTTTCGCCAATCTCAACACCCAAAATTTTCTTAAGATTCCGTAGTTTTGTCCAAAGCCTTTGTTTATGGTTTCGCCTACAATTTCAAGCATGTGCTTTTAATAGAGCTTCCATTTTTTGAAGTTTGTCCTCGCGCACTATCTAGTTATACTTGGATAAAATTGCATTCTGTTTTTTATGCGGTATGCCTTATAATACCCGTCCGCAAATTAAATGCCTGACTGTGGCACACAAAAAAAATGCCTGAAATTTTACCGGTATCTTTATTTTCTTTTTGCTTTACAGATATATTTAATCAGAGTCAACTGGTACGCGAGTACAACTTCATGAAATAAGATGCACAGTTAAAAACAATTGCGGTAAATTGTCGACGAAGGTAAAGCGGTTTTGCCGGCAAAGCAACAGGACGTTGCTTTGAGCTTCAAATCGAGACAGGAGGTCGAGTTTGAGCGACGATAAAACCGCTTAAAATGAGGCGATACAATTTTCACAATTGTTTTGGGTGCATCTTTATTTTATGAAGTTAGTACGGAAGTTACCAGTTGATATAAAAATTACGCAGGTAAAGCAAAATATAAAATAAATAGCCCAACGCGTTAAATCAAATGCCTGACGGCAGCCGGACTATCCCTTTACCGCTCCGGATATAAGACTCTTCTGGACCTGGTTGCTGAGCAGGCAATATATCAGCAGGGTCGGAATAGTTGCTATTACCAGACCTGCTCCTATAGGGCCCCAGCTGGTGGTATACTGTCCAACCATCTGCTGAATTCCGACGGTAAGTGTTCTGTATTGCCACTTGCTTATAAAGGTTACCGCAAACATCAGCTCATTCCAGGAAGACAGGAAGGTGAATATTGAAACGGTTGCTATTGCAGGCTTTATCAAAGGAAGAATTATTCTGAAAAAGCTGTTGTAAATACTGCAGCCATCCAGAAGCGCCGACTCTTCCATTTCTTTCGGAATGTCCCTGAGAAAGCCTGAGAATATATAAATAGCCATTGGAATTGCAAATCCCACATATGGGAAAATCAAACTCCAATATGAGTTAAGCTGCTTCAGTTTTGAAAAAAACATGAAAAGCGGCAGCAGTGCTGCATGAATAGGTATCATCAGACCCATAAGGAAGAATATAAGTGTAACTCCGCTGAGCTTCCACTTCATTCTTACAATCCCATAGGAAGCCATTGCCGCCACTACCGATGATATCATAATAGTAACAACCGTCACCAGGGCACTGTTTATAAAGTATATTCCAACCTTTCCATTTGTCAGAGCCTGCTGATAGTTCTCCCATAGCAGCTTATTCGGAAATCCCACCACATTGGAGCCGAATATCTCCCCGTTGCTTTTAAAGGAAAACAGGAGCAGCCATATAAACGGGTATATCTGTATAAAAGCAATTATGAGCAATACTATTTGCAGGACTATGCCGCCTATGGTAACAGGCTTTTTATTACTGTTTTTTATTTTCTTCATATAATCCTCAACCCCTCATTTATTTAATAATACTCTCGAAAACTCCAATAGCTTTCGAGCTCTATGTTTTAAGATGCAATTTTCTTCTCGCACCTCTAACATTCTCCAGTTTTTTACTTTAAATTTTCCAACAACATTTACCAGTAGTAACCATATATGGTTACTGTACACCTTGACATTAGCTTCCAAAAATTTGAAAACCACAGCGTATGGTATTAATTGCCATAACACTGGTTTTGGAGGCTATATTAATGTTGTGTAATTGGAACTCTCATGTAGACTATCAAAAGAAACTTCTGCTGGATTTGATTCTGTTTTCTGAAATTGAAAAAAGCAGGGTGGTCTCTTTGGAAAAGTCTCTAT
>NZ_KK211291.1:47996-209481 GCF_000621505.1 Ruminiclostridium cellobioparum DSM 1351 = ATCC 15832 | reverse complement strand
GTGGCTATTACCTGTCTTCCGCTTGCATCGGTCTTCAACGCCCTGTTGTCGGTGCCGTCATTACCATAGACTACTATATTGTCCTGGGTGTTTGATAAATTCCTTATATCCAGATCTGTTGCTGTCACTTCAATCGAGGTTCCCACATCGGTGGTGATAATCTGTCTGCCGCTGGTATCAAGCTTTAAGGTTCGTACTGTTGTCCCGTCAAAACCGTATTGCAACGATTTCAGGTTATCTGGAGTGTCCTGGAATACTGGTATTCCCGCCAAAAAAATCAACTCCTTTACAGTTTTATGTTAACATAATATGCCAAAGTCAATACCAGGGTGACAAAATCTGCAAGGAGTCGGCCTGTCTGAAATCAGGTGATCCGTTTCTTATAAAACTCCATATTCCGGCCTGCCAGCTTCTCCTCCCATATCATTTGCAGCAGGGCCAGTTCCTCGGAATAGTCGCTTTTTTCTTCGTCTTTTTCATCATATTGCAGTTGTTCCAATATTTCAATTTCGAAGCTGCCTGCACCGTATTCATTCCATTCCTTTTGCAGCTCCTTATTGGGATGCCTGCCTCCGTCCAGCCTCACATATGCACCGTTCATTACGCCTCTGAGATCCGGTGTGGATTGTATATAACACTTGTTGTTCACCTTTGACCGTATGATAAATACGCCCATCGGATGCTTTGCCTGCATGTATTGCTGCTGGAGCTCTTTTTTTCTGGCCTTATCCATATTAATAACCCATCTCCTTTAAAATTCTTGAAAGGGAACACAGCCGTTCGCCAATCATCTCATCATCATCACTCAAAGCCTGACTGAACAGCTTGATATCCTCGTCGATCCTTTCATTTTCAGTACAAACAGACACCGTCATGGCATCTCCCTGCATGCCCACCCTGTCAACTACCGGCTTTTCCGGATCATAGAGCTTTGGATATCTATAGGAGTCCTCCCTGAAGTAAAGTTTGGTCCTTGCTACCAGAATGGCCAGGTCCAGAACGCGGTGCAAAGGGAGTTCCTCCGACTGCCTGGACCATTTTTCCCCGGTATATCTCCATACCTTTGCTGAAATATCAACCTTTCCCCGGTCATTCCATTGAGCCAGACCAAGCGAAAGACCTTTTGCATCGGTTTTATAGGCATATCTTCCATCCACATTTTCATAGTTTTCAGACACTATTACAGGCTTATGTTTTAAAGTTGTAGGTATTTTCATAACATCTCCCATTCCAAGGGTGAATCAGTTCATTCAAACTTAACCCCTTATCATAATATTTTTATTTCCCTGCTCAATCCTCTTACTAGTTTAGTAATTTAGTAAATTACTATCTATATAATAAATCATTTGTTCTTTATAGTCAACAGATTGAAAATATAACCAAAAACTATTCTGCTTGAACCATATCATTTATGATGTTATAATAAAAACAATTTGATACTGTTGGTTTTCGGTTGGGCAAAATGTTTTTGCTTTCAAGATGACTAAAGGCTTCTGGGGTGGGAAGTCCGTTTTATAACGGGCTTTCCACCCTTTTTTGCTGGAAAAATCTGAATTTGGGAGGTGTAGTTATGGACAATATGAAAAGGTACTTATTTTTTATTTTAGGATACCTGGCAATTGCATTAATAATAATTTTCATAGTTGCAAATGTTATGAAATAGAAGTTCTTGTTATGCAATAATCATATACACAAATGAACTGTTTGGAAATACTTTTCGGAGGTCGGTTAATTGATTACAGGATTAATTATAGTATTGGTACTTATTTTGGTACTGCCCTTTGCTTTTCGGAAGATTGAGCATAACCTTGAATATTTTCTTCTGGTTATGGGGCTGTCGGCAGCAATTATATCAGGATCACTATCACTGGAACTGGCAGAACATATATTTATGAATTATCTTTTATATTTCATAACTGTCGCCGTACTCATAGCAGGCTTGATATTCAGGATCTCAGTAAAAAAAATAAATGAATTTGTAATTTTTGCCACAACCAGAATACCTTTACCACTATTCATTTTTTTATTGATACTTGTTTTAGGTTTATTATCAAGCTTTATTACCGCTATCATTGCCGCATTGATTCTGGTGGAAATTGTTCATGCCCTGCCTGTGAAACATGGCCGTAAGGTACTTCTGACCATTGTAGCCTGTTTTTCAATAGGCCTGGGGGCTGCCTTAACCCCCATAGGCGAACCTCTGTCAACAATTGTGGTCTCGGCATTAAAGGCCGATTTCTTCTACCTTACCCGGAATATAGGAATATATGTGATACCCGGAGTAATAGCCCTGGCACTTTTGGGAGCTTTTATTGCCGGACGGAAAGAAGCGGCTTCCGCAGTCAATGAAGAAGATGTAACCATTGGTATTGAAGAGGAGAATTTAGTTCAGGCTGAGAGTCTTAAAGATGTTTTTGTCCGGGCCCTTAAAATATTTCTGTTCGTAATTGCACTGGAGCTGCTGGGTTCAGGCTTTAAGCCCCTTATAAACACATATATCATACAGCTTGACAGCCGTATTCTATACTGGATCAATATGTCTTCGGCCGTCCTGGATAACGCCACCATGGCTGCGGCAGAAATAAGTCCGGCCATGAGCCTCAAGCAGATACAGGCAATCCTGATGGGACTTCTTTTAAGCGGCGGCATGCTGATACCCGGAAACATTCCAAACATCATTTCAGCAGGCAAGCTTGGCATAAAGAGCAGGGAATGGGCTAAAACAGGACTTCCCATTGGATTATCCCTGCTTATCATCTATTTCGGGATAATCTTTCTGATATAAACCCCGAGGATCAACAGCAGTCCGATATCATACTCCTGTTTTCCTCTCAATTATACAGATCGGCGGCAAGCCTCCTTATCTCAGCAGGATCGGTTATTTCATACCCACTGGCCAGCTTTCTGATAACCCCTTTGCCGCAAAGGCTGTTAAGAGCCCTGTGCAAATGCCTGTAGCTGGTCCCAAGGAGCTCGGACAGCTCGGACAGGTTTTCATTAAAGGTTAACAGCCTTGAACCGTTTTTGCCTGAAACCTCGCTTGCCGCCAGGATGTAGCTTGCCAATCTGTTTTCAAGGGAATAAAGTAAATTTATGGCACTGTTTTTTGCACACCTGTTAAGCTTTTGCCCCAGAGAGCTGCAAATAAACCTCAGAAATTTGGAATCGTTCAAAAGGTGGATTGTCACATTTTCCCTGGATATGCCAATGCAGTAGCTGTCTTCAATTGCCTGGACATTGGTGGTGGCGGTTATGCCTTCAAAAATTTCAATATCCCCAAGCACCCTTGATTCGGGATAAAAACACAGCAGCAGGGACTTTCCGTTGCTGACCGTAGTAAAAACCTTGGCTTTGCCCTCTACTATAAAAAGCAGATATTCAATGGGCTCCCCCTCCTTGAACATATATTCATTTTTTCTATAGAAAAGGAGCTCCATGTGAGATTTCATATCTTTGGTAAAAACCTCATCAATATGATATTTGTTTATATACCTGTCAATCAAAAGCTTATCGGATATCTTTCTCATAACCCTTCATCCTTTTAAAAACAAAAATATTAAAATCTACATATTTACTATGACATATGTCATACCAATATTCAACCTGGGCATGTTAAATTTAGTGTGTATTTAAATAAAATGCGGTGATGGATTTGTCACATTTGTAATCCGTCATCAAATAGAATAAGCCCTGGGAGGTTCAGAAGTTAAAATGTATAATTCGGTTTCTTTATTTATCGGTGTACTGATTTCAGTGATGATAATGATTAACGGAACCCTGTCGGCTGCTTCGGGCAACTATACTGCGGTGGTTATCATTCATCTGGTGGGGCTGCTTGGAATAATTATTGCAATGCTGCCTGGTAAGGCTTTCCGCTTTAAACTGAAAGGGATACCGTTATATTTATATAGCGCGGGAACCATTGGAATATTTACGGTTTTATTCAACAATATGGGTTACGCGGCCCTCGGGGTCTCTTTGCCGCTGGCCCTGGGTTTGTTCGGTCAGCTGTTGGCCTCTCTTGTAATAGACCATTTCGGATTGTTCCAGATGAAAAAAATAAGGTTTGAAAAAAAGAAATTCATGGGTTTGGCAATAATTTTTGCAGGCATCCTTGTTATGGCATTTTTATAAATGGAGGTACATCAATGTTTTATATGGTCATTTCGGTCCTGGCAGGCGTGTCCATTGTGGTGGCAAGAATTATCAATGCTGCCCTGGCTTCAAGGATCGGCACTTTACAAAGTACTTTTTTCAATTACATTACGGGCCTGACCTTTTCATTTGTGTTCCTGCTCATCAGCAGGGAGGCTGTAAACTTACAGCCGGCCAAATTCGGTACAATACCCGTATGGGCCTGTACCGGAGGACTATTAGGGGTTATAGTGATTATTTTGTCAAATTTCACCACTCCGAGAGTCCCCGCCTTTTATTTAACCCTTCTGATCTTTATCGGCCAGCTTTTTGCCGGTATATTAATAGATTATTTTATAAGCGGCGATATTTCGGCCGGCAAGATCATTGGAGGAATTTTAGTGCTGGCCGGCTTAACCTATAATCTGCTGTTGGATAGAAAGCGGGGAGACTGAGATGGTCACTTAGTATCTTCCGAAGCTTCCGCTTCCAACAGTTCCAATATTTTCACGGTGCAGCGCTTTCCGCCGCAGGGGCCGCTTCCCGCTCCTGTGGCCGCCTGTACCTCCCTCAGGGTTTTTGCTCCTGCTTTTATCGTTTTTTTGATGGCAGCTCTCGGGATTGCTTTACAAATACAAACCTTGGTAATCTTATCAAGAATTTCGGTATTTAAATTTTGATCCATCTTTCCCCTCCGTATGGTTGACCGAAACGCCAACAAATGAAATAATGCCAATATCAGTTACTGATAGTTTTGTTTATATTACACATATTATTCAATATGGGAATTGAATACAATACCTGTTTAAATTTACCCGTTGCAGTAAAAATATTAATCCTGGGAGGAACTCATGCTGCTATATGCTGTAATTGCCATCAATCTTGCGCTGGTTTTTTATTCAATTGGCGTGTGGAGTGAAAAGCTCCAGGGAACCCTGAAAAAATGGCACCTTGTAATATTCTGGACAGGACTGGCCTTTGACACCCTGGGGACAAGCCTTATGAGTGAATTGGCCCAGGGCGGCTTCAAATTTAATTTTCACGGAATAACCGGACTTCTGGCTATAATTTTGATGCTGGTGCACGCCCTGTGGGCAACCTATGTTCTGATCAGAAATGACGAACGGGCAAAGTCAAGCTTTCACAAATTCAGTATTTTCGTCTGGGTCATATGGCTGATACCTTTCATATCAGGTGCCATACTTGGAATGGCAGGCTGATCCGGCAGTATCGGCTGACAGGAAACAGAAAAATAAAAAACCGGATCCAGCTATTAAATGTCCGGTCCGGTTCCCTATTTTTGAAAAAATTATTTGTTGTTATTGCTTTGCAGCGGCATTTAATTCCTTCATCAATTCTTCCACATTAATACCGTGTGCAAGAGCTCCCTGTTCTATATTTTCAAATCGTGCAGCCATGCATCCAAAGCAGTGCATGCCGTGATTTAATAATACGTCGGCAGTTTCGGGGTATTTTTCTACTATGTCGGTTATTGACCAGTCCTTTGTTATCATTTCTTCACCTCCTTCACAGGTTTGCTATAATAAATATTAGTTTTAACAATATAAAGGATATTATATCTCTAAACATTTTTTCTAAAATTAGATACCCACAGAAAGCATTGCCCAATCACAAATTTATTATTTAATTTTTAAAATTTATAATTGATGGTCACCGGTGAATTTAAGACCCATTTCAAATGCCTTTTTGCAGTCCTCGGGGAAAACCTCCTGTCTTCTCTTTGCCTTTGCCGCCTGGTCCATCCCGGAGGTTTCATATTTTGAGTAATCCTCAAACTGGTAAGTGTCAGTAACATAAAGTGTTTCACATTGGCCCAAAATCCTGTTTAATGCATTTTCTGCCACTTTCAGATGTGATTCGTAAAGTAATTTCAAACGTTCTTCGTCAACATTCATTGTATATATCAGCCCTGCAGGAACTTTTTTCCTGCGCAGACTTGTATACCCTTTATCATACTGCATGTACTGGAACATCAATCTTTCAAGGAAAGACCTGAACATGCCGGTAGTTGAACCGTAATAAATAGGGGAACCAAGAAAGACGGCATCCGCTTCCTCGATTTTAGACAGGATGGGCTTTAAATCATCCTCCAGCGCACAGCTGCCAAAGCTTTTTCCTCCCTTCAACTTACAGGCAAAACAGCTGATGCACCCCTTGTAATTGTAATCATAAAGATTTATGAGCTCAGTCTCCGCTCCTCCGGCTTTTGCGCCATCAAGGGCATTTTTAAGTATAGTAGCCGTATTCCAGCTTTTTCTGGGGCTTCCGTTGATAGCTATTACTTTCATAAAAAACTCCTTTACTCTTTATTTATATATAACTTATATATAATTTACGACATCCGGATTTCTTTCGGGAGCCGGCTGAACCCGTTTATGGGCCTTATAGCCAAAAGACACGCCGTAATACGGTTCATAGCCCTGGGGTATGCCAAGTTTCGCCACCTCATCCCCATTGGCAAAATAAAACCTCATCAGACCAAGCCAAACCGAACCGATATCCATACTCTCAGCTGCAATCAGCATATTTTCAATGGCTGCGGCACAATCTACCCTCCATGCCATTGCATCCTGTCTTGCAGATACTATGATAAGAGTGGGAGCATCGTAAGTTACTTTAAAATCAGGCTTTGATCCCATCTTTTTAATCCAGTCGGAGTCGGATTTACACATCTCTTCCCTGACATAGCTGTTTATCCTGTCAAGAAGTTCGGTATTCTGAATAACTGTAAAATGCCAGGGCTGCTGGTTATGTGCCGTTGGGGCATATATTCCAGCCTCGATTATTTTCTCCAAACTTTCCTGACTGATTTGCTCAGGTTTATATTTTCTTACACTTCTCCTGCTCTTTATAATTTCCAGGACATCCCTCATAAAAGCTTCTCCTAGCTTTGCATTTTGCATAATTTGTATAAACATGGTTTACAATCTGCCGGTAAATAACTATACTTTATAAAAGTACATAATTTTGACCGGCATGTTAAAAATATATGATATACATTGTTCGATAGTTCAACAATCATTGAACTATTCCAATATATCATATTGTATGTTATAATTCAATAGAATTATGTATAAAATCGACAAATCGGCTGCCCGAGACAGCGTTCGAAGGGAGGTAGAATATTGAGAGAATTATTTCACCCAAATATAGATCAGATATGCTTATCAACTGTTTTAAATGCTTTAGGAGATCCAATTCGCCTTCAGATAATTAAAAACCTTGCACACAAAAATGAAACCACCTGCGGCTACTGCAATATTGATCTTCCCAAATCCGCCCTGTCACACCATTTTAAAGTTCTCAGGGAATCAGGGCTTATTAATGTGCGGATAGAAGGTAAACAGAGGTTTCTGTCAATAAGATATACCGAACTGGAACAAAAGTTTCCGGGGCTGCTGGACTCGGTAATAAAAAGCATGTAGTACAATATTCTGCATATTGTGCTAGTACCGGGCAACCGCCGCATTCCCCCAAGACGTATGCTTTGGTCCGCAACAGCGTACAGCAAAACAGTTATGGTATTCATTCACTTCCCTACCCGCCATAAGGCCGGTAAAGGAGGTTAATTGTCCATCATTATTACTATGGTCCGGATAATTTCCTGTTTCATAATCCCGTAGTTCATAAACTCATGTTTATGGTAAACAATTTCATGACAAAAATTTTCTATCAGCCCCATTGCTATGTGAACTTTTTCCTGGGCATTGGTGGGCGTAATGCCGCGCTGTGACATGAGCTCCACGATAGTGCCGGTCGTTGTCATCTCAAATTCATAGAAGTATGCCCTGACATCCTCATCGGTATGGGACATGGCCAGCATTTCCTCATGGGCTTCCTTTGACAGGGTATGGGAATTCACAAAAATATCAATTAACTGATCAAGTGTAGCCGTCAGGTCAAGAGGCTCCTTTAATTCCTGAAGGTTCTTATAAAGCTGGCCGGTCATTCCCTCGGCATAAAATCTCACTGCCGCAATAAAAATATCTTTTTTGTCCTGGAAATAATTGTATACGATTCCAGTCGAAACCCCTGCCTCCTTTGCAATCTCAGCGGTATTTGTATTATAATAACCCTTCTCGCAAAAAAGCTTAAAGCCGGCTTCTACGATCTTTTTCTTTTTTTCAATGGAACGCTTTTGTTTTGGTTCCCTGATATCGGAACTGCCCATGCTTGTCTTTCATCTCCGTTTCATCAAATCATACACTTAATTATATTTTATAAAAATCTGTTATGCAACTTCTAAACCTGAAATTAGTTTCACATTTCATTATTTATATATTCCAGTCCATATACAAAACCTGAAATAAATTTCATATTTTATTGACTTGTAAATCCTAAAATAATATACTAAATATGAAATATATTTCAGGTTTATTTAAATATTAATTAAAATACATACTTTATTACATTTGTTGATTAGCTTTTAGGGGGTATTATGAATTCACTTGTTCAATTTAAAAATGTTGTTAAAGAATATGACATGGGCTCAAAGAAACTGCTTGCCGCAGATAATGTGACCTTTTCCATCAATGAAGGGGAGTTTGTTGTAATACTTGGACCCAGCGGGGCGGGTAAATCGACTGTGTTGAATCTTTTGGGAGGAATGGATTTTGCCACCTCGGGAGAAATAATTATCAACGGCCGGAATATTGCCGGATTTGACGAAAGGCAGCTAACAAACTACCGTGCCGAAAACGTGGGCTTCGTATTTCAGTTTTACAACCTCATACCTACTTTGACAGCACTTGAAAATGTATCACTTATAAGACATGTGGTAAAATCGCCGCTGGACGCCTCAGAGGTTTTAACCTCCGTCGGGCTGGAGGAACACCTGAGAAAATTTCCTACACAGCTTTCGGGCGGCGAGCAGCAGAGAGTGTCCATAGCCAGAGCCGTCTGCAAAAACCCTACCATGCTGCTGTGCGACGAACCCACCGGTGCCCTGGACAGCGAAACAGGCATCGTCATATTGTCCCTGCTCCAGAAGATGAGCCGGGAGCGGAACAAAACCGTTATCATAGTGACGCATAATGCGGCTCTGGCCCAGGCAGCCGACAGGGTGATCCGGCTGAAAAACGGCAAAGTGAGGGATATTACGGTAAATGAAGCTCCCCTTGCTGTAAGTGAGGTGAACTGGTGATGCTGATCAAAAAAATGCTGAGAGACATGAAGCACAACAAGACCCAGTTTATCTCCATATTCCTGATGGCCTTTCTCGGAGTTTTCATTTACGCCGGTGTAGGCGGAGAATGGTACGGTTTGCAGCAAACCTCCAACAAATATTATCAGGACACCAATCTTGCAGATGTATGGATTTACGGTAATAATTTTTCAGAGGAGGAGGTTGAAGCCGTCTCAAAGGTGGACGGAGTATCACAGGTACAGAGGCGGCTGTCTCTGGAAGCCGTGGCCGTTCTTGACAACAGTCCCTCCGTAACGCTGCACTTTATTGAAAAAAATAACATATCAAAAACCTATAGAGTCACCGGCGAGGATTTCTCGGCCCAAAAGGACGGAATATGGCTGGACGACCAGTTTGCAGGAGCCAGACACCTGAAGACAGGTGATACTGTTACTGTTACGGCTTTTGGCGTAAAGCTTGAGAAAAAAATACTGGGGACGGTACTCAGCCCGGAATATGTATATTCCACAGGAGGCAATGACATTGTCCCCAACCACGCAAACTACGGTTTTGCATATCTGCCGGTCTCAGCCTTTCCGAAACAAATGAAAATGGTCTATACCGAACTTCTGATCACCACCGGTAAAACTCCCGATGCTTTACTGGAGGACAGAATAAACTCCGCTCTCAACGGACATTACAGTGTATACCTGGACAGGGACAACTTCGGGAGCTGTTCCATGTTCTATAATGAAATACAGCAGCACAAGGCAATGGGTTCGGTATTTCCGGTAGTGTTCCTTGCAATAGCCCTCCTCACCATCCTGACAACCATGACCAGAATGGTAAATAACCAGAGGACACAGATAGGTACCCTGAAAGCTCTTGGTTTCCAGAAGAGGACTATTCTCTTGCACTATATTTCCTACGGCTTCTGGCTTTCCCTTGCAGGGGCGGTAACAGGTGCCATAATGGGGCCTCTGACCCTTCCCAGGCTTTTTTACGGTACGATGCAGATCACTTATACCCTTCCCGAATGGAAGCCCTCCATGTCTCCCCTGTTTTTTACAATGGCCCTGGTCACAGTACTGCTCTGCACTCTGACAACGTATTGGGCCTGCCGCAGTAATTTAAGGGATACCCCTTCCCAGACGCTCAGGCCCAAAGCACCGAAGGCCATGAAACAGGGAGCTTATGAAAATACTGCCTTCTGGGCCGGACTGGGCTTTAATGCCCAGTGGAATCTCAGAGATATCCTCAGAAGCAAGCTCCGCTCAATCATGGCTGTGGTTGGCGTCCTGGGCTGCACCGCCCTCATGGTATGCGCCTTCGGCCTGCAGGACACCCTGTCTGACGTCGTTCACTGGCAGTACAGTGACCTGTACCGCTTTTCCACCAAGCTCTCCCTCTCAGAGGGCATATCCGAAGGCACTGCGGCCTCCGTCCTGAAGGAAACCGGCGGTCAGGCGCTTATGGAAGGATCAGTTGAAGTAAAGGCAAACGGTATAAAGAAGTCCGGGGAAATTATGGTGACAGACCGGGTTTCCCTTATCAAATACACCGACGCCGGACGGAAATTTATGGAATTGCCTTCAGACAGGATATCAATAAGTTATAAAATGTCGGAGCTGCTGGGAGTAAAAGCAGGAGACAGGGTATCCTGGCACATTTACGGTCAGGAAAAATGGGTCACCGGTGAAATAGGAGCGGTTTACCGTTCTCCAGTATCCCAGGGAATCACTCTGACCAGAGAGCTGTTGGAGAAATCGGGGTTTGCTTTTACCCCCACTGCCGTAATAACAGGCCGGAATGTGGGCACCCTTCCGGAGGGTGTCGAAAGCAAATGGTCAAAGAGCGATCTGACCAAAAGCTATGAAACTATGGCAAAAGCCATGAATATCATGGTGTATATTCTCATCACCGGAGCAGTTTTATTGGCCGTGGTAGTGCTTTACAACCTGGGGGTCCTGTCTTTTACAGAGAGGTTGAGAGAGCTTGCCACACTGAAAGTTATCGGCTTTCAGTCCAAAAAGATCCGTCACCTGCTTTTGACCCAGAATATCTGGCTTACGGTAACAGGTATTGTTCCGGGGTTTTTCCTGGGAAAATGGCTTATACTCCTAATGCTTTCATTTATGGGCGACAGCTTCGACATGATGTGCATAATAACCGGATTTAATATTATTACAAGTACAATAATTACATTTGTACTCTCTGTATTGGTCAGCTTTGTGTTTTCCGGAAAAATAAAGCGGATTGATATGGTCAGCTCACTTAAGGGTGTTGAATAACCTTACTTTTTACATTTATTAAACACTGATACGCTGTGCCAGATGGTTATACCCGCAAATATGACAACTGTAATAATCATCGTTGCCCAGAACCAGTTGTGTATTACCTGTGAAACCGGCATCTTCATCATATCCGCAATTTTACTGAAGAAATCCCGGTTAAACAGCTGCCTGTCATTAAACATCACAATTACCAGGAAGCTGCCTGCAATACCTTGAACCGTCTCAGCCACAGCCAGCGGAACAGTCCATCTTCTCTGAACGAACTTCCAGACGGCCACACACAACTGTACCAGAGCCAGCAGTAAAACCGCGGGGATATATACATGGAGCCTGTCTGTGTTGAACAGCGGGATAGCTTCCGTTTTAGCCGGGTCATTGATGTATACCGCAATGAGCTGGGGCTTTAAATACAGCAAGGCGGTAAAAAGTATGGTAAAGAACATTGCTACAATAATTTCACCCCTGGATATTACAGCTTTTTTTGAGACCGGAGCGGTTGGCAGCTCATCAAGCGACCACTTCTTTTTGGCAAAGGGCAGTTCGTTTTGGCTGACTCCGCTTCTCTCCATTATTGCAAACACGACAGTAACCCATAAAGCGGCCTGCAAACCTCCTGAGAGAGCTGCCTCAATCGAATCGGTAAATAATTTCTTCCATAACTCCACCTGGTCAAAGTCAACCGTTCCCTTAAACACCCAGTCCAGTACCGTAATCCACAGAACTACAGCCACCACAATACTCACAACGGTCTTGAGCACTGAAAAATAGCTGTCGTAAAGTGCAGGGCCAATCAGGTATCTCTTGGTGGGATTGTATTCCTGTGCCAGCCTTGCAGGATTCCCTAACCTTTCCAGAACCTCTCTTATCTCACTCTCCGCTGCATTTTCGGGCAGCATATCTTCGATATTGGACCTGAGTTCCTCTGCAACATCGTAGCGTATATCTTCCGGCAGCTTTTCGGTAACAGCCAATATATACCTTTCTATAAGACTCATAACTCATCCTCCTTTAACAAAACCTCAAGCTGTTGAGACAAAGTTCTCCACTCTTTTTTTAATTTTTCATAAACTTCTTTTCCCATATCACTTATCACATAAAATTTTCTGGGACGGCTTTCGCTTGTATCCCATTGGCTTGACAAAAGATTTTGTTTCTCCAGCCTCCTCAGCAGGGGGTAAAGAGTACCTGCTTCAACAGGAGTATTCTTTTCCTCCAGCTTCTGGGCCAGAGAATAACCGTATTCGGGGTTATTGAGCTGGCTTAAGACCGACAGCACCAGCG
Organism: Ruminiclostridium cellobioparum DSM 1351 = ATCC 15832; assembly: GCF_000621505.1. GTDB lineage: Bacteria > Bacillota > Clostridia > Acetivibrionales > DSM-1351 > Ruminiclostridium > Ruminiclostridium cellobioparum. Next base: position 196,626 of record NZ_KK211291.1, on the reverse strand, counting down.
TACCTCTTTTCAGTTCTATGATAAGCGAGTTTATCAATTCATCCATACTTTCCATGTGATCACCTCACTATCAGTATACTGTACGTCATACACTATTGTCAATATCATAATATTATTTTTTTTGATATGATGTGTTATATATTCTATTAAAATATTTTAACTCAAATACTCATATACACTGGTAAAAAATAAGGGGGGCAGCTGATTTCCCAGCTGCCCCCCTTATTTTTTATATATGATATCCCACAATATCCCATAACAACTGCCTATCTGGCTGCCTGTTTTCTTTTTTGGAGCAATATTGCTGTTCCGCCCAGAACTACTGCCACTGCCGCAGAACCAAGTGTTACGATAAGTGCAGTGTTTGTTTCGGCCGGTTCATTTACTGCACCGGCTGTTGTATACAGTTCCGCTTCATTCGGTGCAGCGGCATTCTTATATGCCACAGCGTCACCGGCTGCGTCCCGGGCCGCCTCATTTTTTACCTCGCTGCCAACATTCCCTGCCGCATAAGGCTCGGTGCTCATTCCGGAGGCGCCTGCCGAATTTCCCTGTACTGCCTGGTCGGGTGCAGCCTGGGGCATTTCCATTGCAGCTATCATCTGTCCCTCTACAACCTTTACCCCGTCCCTGCCGAATATGCCATAGAGGTATTGAGCATTGTCATTGTTCATAGGCATTATGCCTATTTCCACATAACTCTCGAAAGGAGCGGTGTAGGTTACGGTTATCCCTTTTTTCTCTATTTCTTTTATGTGCTCTTTAAATAAGTAGGTATCTATTTCTTTCTGCTTTTTCAATATGTCCTCACTTATGATTACAGGACTGGATACCGGCTGATCCGGATCGACCGAAATCATGGTCGTTCCCACGCTGCCTCCTCCATCCGCAGCTCCTGGCTGACCTCCAGCCTTTACTGCCGCATTTGCGGCTGCCGCTGAAAATAAGGATAAACACATACTTAATACAAATACCTTTGCAAATTTTGATCTTATCATAACTATCCCTCCGTAATTTCTACAATTTTGAATTTAACATTATGCATTAGTCCAAGTGTCCGACTATTTCCAACCCTCGCTATCTCATAGACTTTGCCAGGTTTACTGCCACTTCTTCACTGATTTGTCCCTTTACCGAATAATGGCATTCATTCCTGAACCAATGAAGCTCTGTGCGCTGCTGTTCCGTTGGCCCTTCGGTTTTAATTTTCTCAGTTTTTACATATCCCGGAATACCATTTATATCAACAGTTTTAAAACCCGGGTAATCATTCCTTGTCTTTATTTTTTCCTCTGTGACCAGGAACGAAGCATTATCTGATGAGTATTTGAATACTACCCTATCCGCTTTTTGCCGTTCTGTTTCCACCCCGGCTATGGAATTAAGCACAAAACCCTCCGGGGTATAGCCGGGTATCAGCAGGTTGTCTCCAAAGGCTTTCCTGGCCTCTTCGGCCGATTCATACCCGACCTGCTCCCCTGCCTGGGCCGATTTTAAAACGTCCCCCGCGTTAACCTGGGGCTGTTTCTCCTCCCCCGGTGCGGCTTCCATCACAAAAGAAACTTCCGAACTTCTTTCCGGCACTGTGCTGCTGCTCCAGGGAAACCGGCCCATAGCTGCCATTGTTGCTATAAGGAGGACAACACAGGCTGCCGGAGCCAAAACACCCATAACCGGCTTATAATTTTTTCTTTTGCATCTCTTGAGAGTTTTCTCCTTAAGTTCCGGAGTCATGACAATATCCTTCATGATCCGGTCTGAAATACTTCTAAAGTCCTTAATATCATCCACCTGACACAATACCTCCTCCCAATTTGCCTTTTAAGATTTCCCGTCCTCTGTGAAGCCGGCTTCTAACGGTCCCCTCTGCTATTTTTAAGATTTTACTTATCTCTGCCGTATCAAAATCATGATAATAATAAAGTAGAATTACCTCCTTATAGTTTTGGGGAAGGGAGGTTACCTCAGCAAACAGACGTCTGTTTTCATCTTCCTTGATAATTTTGCCTTCTACGTCGGACAAACCATTTTGTGCTCCTATTTTGTCAGTAAGCAAAACTCTTTTAATCCAGGAACTTCTCAATATATCCTTGCAGACATTGATTGTAATTCTTATAATCCAGGTTTTTTCACTGCTGTCGCCCCTGAAGCTGCCGTATTTTTTGTAAATCTTGCAGAATACCTCCTGAAAGGCGTCCTCAGCTTTTTGCAAGTCCTTCAGATACATGTACGAAGTTCTGAGTACATCGTTTCCGAAGCTGTTCATCAATCTTTCGATTTCCGCATCAATATCCGGTTTACCCTGATCCATGCCATTGTCCTTTGGTACCGAAAGGAAATACATGTACTGCCTCCTTCCTTGGTAGCTTTCACTTATTAGACGCACCATACCTTTTGTCCGCTCCGGATACCGGAATATTTTTTAAGAAAAATACCTGCCGGACAAAAAAGACCCGGTCATAACTTTTGAATTATGCACGGGTCTTATACAAAAAACAGTATACTTTTACTTTTCTATGTGTTCCAGTGGTTTATTCTGCAATATTTTTTCAACTTGTACTGGTTAATTTATTTTACAGCGTACCAGGGAATAATTTGTTACAGTATAGTAATCTTTTGTGAGGAAAACTTTTCCGGCAATTTATTCCCTGTCATCTTTATTCTCATCCTTCCCGTCATGCTCCTTTTGCTTCTTCCTTTCTATATCTTCGGTCAATTCCTTCGAAAACTCGGTAGATAGACGTGTTTTCAGCTCTTTCTCTTCATGGGCTTCAATAAACAGCCCGTTTCGGCGCCGGACAAAAACTATTTTTACGGATATATATATCAGGACATAGGATACAATCATTATAATTCCTGCTATCAGTCCGGAGGCCTGCCCCGGGATAAACGGCATACTGAAAATAATGACTATGAGACTTATGAGTGCAATCCACGAAGTCGCAGGATATCCCGGCATCTGACACTTGCCGTCCGGCGGGCAGCCCTGCCTTTTCCGCAGCCTTATATGCGTTGCCATGATAACTGCATAGGTAAACAGAAGAGCAAAACCGCCCGAGCTCACAAGAAACAAATACACTCTTGGAAGCAGCATACCCACACCCAGCCCGGCAAGCATGGCAAAGCCTGAAAACAGGATTCCGCGGTATGGGACATCTCTTTCATCCTTGAGCCAGCCGGGCGCATGCCCCTCCTTTGCCAGGGAACGCATCATCCGCCCCAGGCCGAACATTGCAGCCAGCATTGTAGAGAGTATTGCCGTTATCAAAACAAAATTGATGGCGGTTCCGGCCCAGCCCATCCCCCACCTGTTCAGCGCCGCCACCATGGGGCTGACATTCTCATTCAGTGCTGCCGTAGGTACAAGAGGGAGCAGCACTGCAACTGAAACAATATAAAATACAACCAGACTTATGACTGTATAACTGATTGCTTTTGGAACTGTTTTTCTTGGATTGTCGGCCTCAGAGGCGGCCAGACCGATGATTTCAAAACCCGCATACGAAAATATCACTATAAGCATGCTTCCGGCTATTCCCCGTATTCCGCCCGGCATCAACGGCTCCCTGGTTATTTCTCCCGCTCCGATGGAGGCTGTTCCGGGAATCAGGCCTGCAATCAATAATAATGCAAGGAGTATAAATGCCGCTATTGCAAAAATTTTTACGGCTGCAAGTCCGCTTTCCAATTTGCTGAGCTTATCGGCTCCCAGCATGTTAAGCAGTGTGACCCCGATTATTATGCTGCTGCCAAGGATTGAAATCGATACATTGGGCACCCATTCGCGAATGAGAATTGATACTGCTGTGGCCTCGCTGGACATGGCAAGCACCATCCCCGTCCAATACACCCATCCCACCGTAAAACCGGCGGCCGGGCCGAAAGCCTGGGCGGCAAAGGTCCTGAAGGAACCTGAATCAGGGTTGGCCACAGTCAGCTCGGAAAAAGCAAACAATATGATATAGACCAAAGCCCCGCCCAAAATATAAGATATGATGATAGACGGCCCTGCGGCTTCAATTGCTACAGATGAACCAAGAAAAAAAGAACCTCCTATAACCGTTCCCAGCGCCATCATAGTGAGATGCAGGGGTGACAGCCCTTTTTTTGTCTTTTCCATAATTTTTCTCCGTTTTCACCGCAAAGGCGGTATTGAAATAATAGTATAAAAATATTATTCCTAAAATCATGAAAAAGATTCTAGTGGTCTGCAGCATCTAAAACGTCACCGGCTGTTGTGCTGTTCCATTATCATTCCTGAAATCCTTCCATAATTGAGAGTCTCAATCCTGGATGCCGGAATGTTGGCTCTGATGATTCCGTTGCTGCTTTTCTTCAGATATGTATAAATTATATGGGCTTCATCGATTTCTTCCTGGCTCAAGGTGCTTTCAAGCCCCTTGTGATTCTTAAAGCAGGCCGCCGAGAGTTTTTTCAGCTTTTCCTCCAGTACCGCAGTACTGCACTCCGCCAGGAGGATTACCTCTTTCTGCAGCAGCCGGTTTCCTTTGATGAAAAACAGTTTAACAGCATTATCCCCATATTTCTCGGCAGCGATAATGTTTCTCCCATATGCCGAAATCTTTATTATCTTTTGTTTGTACAATACGTGTCTGATGCCTTTCAGCTGCTCTCTGCAGGCTGCGGCCTTTTCAAACTCAAGCCTTTCTGCAGCAGTCAGCATTTTTGATTTCAAAAGTCTTACCGGCTCCTGGTCCTTTCCCTGAAGCAGGCTGACAATTTTCCCGATCTGTCGGGCGTACTGTTCCTGTACATCCTTTCCGGTACAGGGGCCGGAGCAGGTTCCAAGCTGCAGGTTAAGGCAGCCTGACGGAGTGTTTCTGACCGACCTGCCGTTGCATTTCCGTATTCCGAAGTGGTCCTTTAAAAAAAGCACTGCATTTTCAACTGAGCTCTGACTGGTAAAGGGTCCAAAATACAAAGCTCCATCCCCTTTCTTCCCTGTCACGATTTCAGGAATGGGATATGCCTTGCTTATGTCAAGCTTTATGTATTTATAATTCAGATAGTTCTTTAACAGTTTGTTATAGGGAGGCCTCAGCTCCTTGATGGTTTTGCACTCCAGAAGAAAGGCCTCAAGCTCGGTGTCAACGGTAATATACTCGAAATTATCTATCTGCTGGATCATCTCTGCTATTCTCTGTGAATGGCTTTTACTGTTCTGAAAATATTGAGAAACCCTGGCTTTCAGATTCTTTGCCTTGCCCACGTAAATTACCATGCCCTGTGAATTTTTCATCAGGTAAATACCCGGTTGTTTCGGAAGTGTTTTTACAGCTTCTTTCAGCTCCATAATTTTTCCTTGTAAAAATCAGATTTTGAACCTTAACAGCTTTATTATATCATACTGAATAACTGTATTTGATACTGTTAATCAAACATGCTATAATCAATTTACCAAAGTCAATTACGTTTTAAAGTCTTCGCCTTCCAGGCGAATTAAGCTTTCAACCGGTAGTAATTGACCTTAGGAAAAAATAATTTTCAAAAAGTATACTTTGAGCTTAAGGAGCTTAATATGATAGGCACAGAGCAAATTACCATTCCCCGGTATTTAAAAATAGCGGTCGATATTTCGGCCCGCATAGCGTCAGGTGACATACAGCAGGGAGAGAAGCTGAAAGGCAGGTCTGTTTTATCGACCGAATACAATGTGTCGCCTGAAACCATAAGAAGAGCCATGTCCATACTGTCCGACAAAAAAGTTGTTGAAATAGCTCTGGGCAGCGGTATAGTGGTGTCCTCCAAAGAGAACGCCATACAATTCCTGAAAAATTTCAAGGATGATGAAAGTGTTGCGGAACTGAGAATGAAATTGTCTCAGATGCTTGACAGGCGCAGGTCCATGGATGAGGAAATCTCCTCCCTTACAAAACAAATCATAGACCTGTACAAATACAAGCGGTCAGATTTGATAACCCCTGTAGAAATCCCGCTTCCAAGCAGCTCTCCCGTTATCGGCAAAAGTATCGGTGCACTGGAAGTCTGGCATAATACCGGAGCGACCATAATAGGCGTTATCCAGGAAAAAAGCATTATCATATCACCCGGCCCCTATTATGAATTTGTTCAAAGCGATAAGATTCTGATAGTTGGCGATGAAAATGTAATAGAACGATTTAATGCCTTTATAAATGGGATCAACTGAAAATATTTAAATAACCAAACAGTGAAAACATCCCATTATTTCCGGGCTGCTTTTCACAGGCAATGCAGACGCTCCAGCGGCTTCCGGCATTGTCTTTTTTATTTTCCCTTTTTATAAAACTTGACAGATGGCCGGCATTAGAATAAAATAGCGAGTGACAACTTAATTATATTGATAAGTTGTCTGTAACAAATTTACAATCAAATATTCTTTATAAGGTATCATCACTTAAAATAACACGGATAAAAACTAATTTAATATTCACTTTTTACTTAATGATTTAAACCGGAAAACTTGAATTGGAACAGATTTTATGGTCAAAGCAACAACCTCCAACTTGTACTGGAATTGTCGGGCATCTTATTTGTATATTATGTATAGTAATAGTGTTTATAACTTTGTCAAAAGGAGGACCTTATGGTTAATTTAATAAATGTATTAAAAAAATACAGCAATAATACAGTAGTAAATTCCATAAATCTTGAAATACAGGATGGGCAATTTGTCGTTCTCATCGGCACATCGGGATGCGGTAAAACCACTACCTTAAAAATGATCAACAGGCTTATAGAACCCACATCGGGGCAGATATTTGTAAACGGCAGCAACATAGAAGAAATGAATCCGGTGGAGCTAAGAAGGAATATAGGTTATGTAATTCAACAAATCGGCCTGTTTCCCAATATGACCATCCTTGATAATGTGGAAGTCGTACCCAAACTGCTTAAGTGGCCGAAGGAAAAAAGCCGCAAGCGGGCACTTGAATTAATGGAGATGGTCGACCTCAAGCCCGAAATTTATGCCGGCAAATACCCCTCTCAGCTGTCGGGCGGGCAGCAGCAAAGGATCGGTGTACTCCGGGCACTTGCGGCCGAACCCTCCCTGATTTTAATGGATGAACCCTTTGGTGCACTTGACCCCATCACAAGGGATAGCTTGCAGGATGAAGTAAAAAAGCTTCATAAAACCCTTAATAAAACTTTTGTTTTTGTGACCCATGATATGTCGGAAGCGGTAAAAATGGCTGATGTGATAGTCTTTATGGACAAGGGGAATATCGTTCAGGTGGCTCCCCCCGAAGAGATTTTGAAAAATCCTGCAAACGACTTTGTCAGGAGCTTTATCGGAATGCACAATGTACCCGAAAACAGTGAAATGACAGTAATGGAAATCATGAAAACCAATCCTGTCACTGTCACTAAAAACAAGCGCACCCTGGAATGCGTTTCCCTGATGAACAGCAAGGGTATCGACAGTCTGATTGTGACCGACCAAAATGGGATTTACGAAGGTGTTCTGACGGCAGAAGCCATCGTCAAGTGCGGAAAAGCGGGAGATACGGTGGAAAGACTGGTAGATGCCGGTGTCGGTACGGTTTTATATTCCGACAGTGCCAAAGACGCCTTTGATACACTTCTGGGCACCAAATCGGGCTATCTTGTTGTAGTTGATAATTCCAACAAAGTAATAGGCATTGTCACACGTTCCGGAATGATAAAATCCATGGCCCGGGCTTTATGGGGAGGCGATGGCAGATGAGTTTTGCAGAATACCTAAGGCAGAATGGCAATGATGTATTGGAGGCACTGAAGATGCACGTACAGCTGTCCTCCCTGTCCATCCTGATAGCTGTTTTAATTGCAATACCAACAGGTATTATTCTCACAAGGCATGACAGAGCGGCAAAGGCGGTACTCGCAGTCGCCGGCATCATTCAGACCATTCCGGGCCTTGTAATGCTGGGTATGGGACTCATGTTATTCGGGCTGGGGAGCAAGCCGGCGGTCATTGTTCTGGTGGCCTATGCCATACTCCCTATTATTCAGAATACTTATACCGGAATCAAGGAGATCGACATTCTGTATATAGAAGCGGCACGGGGCATAGGCATGTCACAAAGCCAGATCCTTTTCAAGGTCGAGATACCTCTGGGCTTGCCTGCCATAGTGGCCGGAATCCGGCTTTCGGTTGTATATATCATCAGTTGGGCCACACTGGCCGCACTGATCGGTGCAGGAGGTCTTGGAGATCTCATCTGGACCGGTCTGTCCAGTTATGACACAAATATGATACTTGCAGGAGCAATTCCGGCATCAATTTTATCAATCATAGCAGGCCTTGTTATAGATCTGATTCACAGGGCGGTAACTCCAAAGCCTATGAGAATAAAGGGGGATGCTTAGTTATGTCGGATTTATTTACTGCCATACTTGAACACTTGTTTATCACAGCGGCAGGAGTTGCACTGGCCACAGCAGCCGGACTGCTTATTGGCATATTCATTTCCAAAAAAACCGGAATAGCAAACCTGGTTTTAACTGTGGCCGATATCATTCAGACCATACCGACACTTGCCCTGCTTGCACTGCTGATGGTTATTTTCGGATTGGGAAATACAACGGTGATCATAGGACTATGCCTGTATTCCCTTTTACCTGTTATAAGAAATACATTTACAGGCATTACCGGCATCTCACCCTCAATAAGAGAAGCTTCCAGAGGCATGGGCATGTCCCAGCTTCAGTCCCTGGTAATGGTTGAAATTCCGCTGGCCATACCAATGATTCTCTCAGGTATCCGGATAGCTTTTGTAACTGCACTGGGTACAGCCGTCATAGGAGTGCTGATCGGTTCTGGAGGGCTGGGGTACGTCATATACAGCGGAATCCAGTCTCAGGACTGGAGCATGATAATTAAGGGCACAATACCCGTAGTTCTATTATCGCTGCTTGCGCAATTTTTATTTAATAAATTTCAAAGGGTAAAAAAAGGAGGTAACTAAATGTATAAGAGGTTAATAGCACTTGCAACTGCCATAGTCCTGGCCGCAGCCGTATTTACGGGCTGCGGCTCGGGCAAAAAGGTGGTCATAGGCTCAAAGGACTTTACCGAAAATAAGATTCTCGCTGAAATAATGGCCCAGCTTATTGAGAGCAATACCGATATCAAAGTGGAAAGAAAGATCAATATGGGAGGTACCTTTGTTTGCTTCGAGGCCATGAAAAAAGGTCAGATAGATATTTATCCCGAATATACGGGTACGGGGCTGACAGCTCAGCTTAAGCTTCCTGTGGAAACGGATTCCGATAAGGTTTATGACACCGTGAGCACTGAGTTTTCAAAGCAGTTTCATATAAAATGGCTCAAACCCGTGGGTTTCAACAATACTTACGCATTAGCCGTCCCCCAGGAGCTGGCCGAGAAAAATAAAATTGAATCCATCAGTGATCTTAAGAATATCTCCGGGGATTTGGTTTTTGGTGCCGAGCATGAATTCTTTAACCGCGAAGACGGCTTTGACGGACTTGTTAAAATCTATGACCTGACTTTTAAGAGTACGGCAAAAATGGACGTTTCTCTGAAATACCAGGCTGTCGGCCAGGGAAAAATGGACGTGACAGATGCCTTTACCACCGACGGTCAGCTAAAAGCCTTGAATTTAAAGGTTCTGAAGGACGATAAAAACTTTTTCCCTCCGTACTATGCAGCACCCATAGTCAGAGAAGACATTCTTGAAAGTTATCCCCAACTGGAGGAAGTTTTAAACAAACTTGCCGGCAAAATTGATGATGCTGCAATGCAAAGTCTGAATTATAAAGTGGACAATGAAAAACAGTCCATTGAAAAAGTTGCCAAAGACTTTCTAAATCAATTACAATAGGCTGAAAGCGAAAGTTTCAACCGCAATTGACTTTATGATAGTGGAATCAAATGACATACAACCTAAAATCCTAAAATTGGGAAAGCCGCTCACCGCTTAATGTGGTAAGCGGTTTTTCTTTTCAATAAATTCAATAATCAACTAAATCCAAATATTACATTTACCTTTTTCTGAATTTTTAAGACTTTTTACAGAATAATAAAGGTGTTGAGGATATAAAAAATTTTGCAATTTGTCGGAGGAATATATGACAGTAGCATCACAGGTAAAGCAAACCCTGGCAGGAATGAAAGGTGTTCAGGGCTCACTGAGGGTATATTCGGCCCAAACCCGGGACGAAGAATCCAGGAAAGCCTTTAACGAGGCTCTCACGGTCACCAAAGAGGTAATAATTGATCTGGAGGACAGAATCCGTGAACTTGAGTTTGAAGAACCCCAGTATAAGAAATAACAGATTTTAAAATTACGGCTCATGGAGGTTAAATATGCAGATGTGGCTTGAAATATTATTGCGAACAATATCTATGTTTATCCTGACACTTGTATTGGTAAGATTGATGGGAAAACGGAATATCTCCCGTATGACACCGTTCAATCTGGTAAGCTACGTAGTAATCGCGATAATAGCAGCCTTAATCTCTGTGAATGTAATCACCAATATTGCTTTTGGAGTCATTTCACTGGCAGTTTGGGCTCTGGTGCCGGTTGTACTTGACCTGTTGTCTTTAAAGAGCAAATGGCTGCATGATTTAATTTCAGGCAGGGAAACAGTACTTATAAAGCATGGCAAGATCATGGAGGACAACCTTCATCAGCTGAAGCTCACCGGGGAGGAACTGCTGAGGGAACTGCGGCATAAGGATATCTTCAGTTTTTCCGATGTGGAATTTGCAGTTATGGAAACAACCGGTGAAATAAATGTCTTTCCCAAGTCCGACAAAAAGCCTGTAACCGCCCATGACCTTAACAGGAAGGTCTCTCCGCTGACCGAACCGCAAACTGTTATTCTCGACGGAAATATTTTAAATGAACCTTTGGCGTCCCTTGGCTTAAACAGGGAATGGCTCAGATTGCAGCTTGAAAATACGGGAGTATCTCTTGACAATGTTTTCATCGGCCAGGTGGATTCCTTCGGCGATCTGTACCTGGATCTGTTTGATGACTCAATAGTGCTTCCCCAGCCCAGGGTAAGGGAAATGATTTACGCAAATATTGAAAAGTGCCATGCGAGCCTTATGACTTTTGCATTGGAAACAAAAAACAAGGACGCCAAATCCATGTATATACGAAATGCCAAAAAACTGCGCCAGCTGCTGGAAAAATTGGAACCGTACCTGTTGCGCTAAAACGGATACGGCCAATTAACCTCCTTTATTCGCCGTATAGCGGATGAGGAGCGAAGAGATTTCATTACAGTTTTGTGGCCGCTCTTGCGGCTCAAAGCCATAATATGGCTTAAGGAGGTTGATATGTCAAACAAAAAGAGGAAGAACTTAAGTCCCGTACAACAGCAATATCAAGATTTCGCAAAAGCAAGAGAACCCAAAATACCAATATACAAAAACTGCCTGAAGGCGTTTCTGGTAGGTGGGATTATCTGTACCATAGGACAGTGCCTGAACTGGTTCTTTATGACCTTCTTCAATTTTAATGAAAAGACTGCAGGCAATCCGACAGTAGCGGTTTTGATTTTTATATCGATTTTACTTACAGGTCTGGGAGTTTATGACCACATCTCCCAGTGGGCCGGTGCAGGAACCGCCGTTCCGGTTACAGGCTTTGCAAATACCATTGCTTCGGCTGCCATAGAGCATAAAAGCGAAGGCTTTGTACTGGGCGTTGGCGGAAATATGTTCAAAATTGCAGGACCTGTCATAGTATACGGAGTATTTTCAGCCTTTGTGGTAGCTATGGTAAACGTAATTATTAAATGGTTAGGTGGGATGTAAATGCTTAAAGGACATCAAACCTGGGTTTTTGAATCAAATCCGGTCATATTGGCATCAGCTGCCGTAGGAGGTCCCTTTGAAGCCCAGGGGGCCCTGGCAAAAGACTTTGATATACTTCATGACGACCTGTGTCTTGGTCAGGAGAGCTTTGAAAAAGCAGAAAAAAAGCTCATGGAGCAGGCTTGTGAAACAGCCATAAAAAAAGCCGGATTAAAGAAAGAGGATGTCCAGTTTTTTATGGGCGGAGATTTGATAAATCAAATAATATCCAGCAGTTTTACGGCACGCACGCTGGGAATTCCTTTTCTGGGCCTTTACGGTGCGTGCTCCAGTTCCATGGAGGGCCTTGCCCTGGCTTCAATGATGGTGGACAGCAAGTTTGCACTGAATGCCCTGGCGGCAACCTCCAGCCACAATGCGGCCTCTGAAAAGCAATACAGATACCCTACCGAATACGGCGCCCAAAAACCTCCATATGCACAATGGACTGTTACAGGAGCAGGTGCGGCAGTTGTCTCACAAAAAGGCAAAGGACCCCATGTAAAAGCTGCTACCATAGGCCGGGTGGTTGATATGGGCCTCTCCGACCCCTTCAATATGGGAGCGGCAATGGCACCGGCAGCAGTGGATACCATTGAAGCACATTTCAGGGATCTGGACATTGATGCCTCACATTATGATTTGATTGCCACAGGTGATCTGGGCAGGGTGGGCCATGAAATAGCGGCCGACCTTCTGAAAAAACACGGAATCCACATTCCTGAGAAGAAGTTCACAGACTGCGGTATCCTCATATACAAGGAGGACCAGCCGGTTTTTTCAGGCGGCAGCGGATGTGCCTGTGCCGCCACCACCACTTACGGACACTTTATGAGCCGGATGAAAAGGGGCGAACTGAAAAAAATACTGGTTGTTGCCACCGGGGCTCTGCTCTCCCCCATGTCCTACCAACAGAAGGAAACAATACCCTGTATTGCCCACGGGGTAGCCATTGAGATGCACTAGTTATACAGCCAACTATAAGGAGATTGATGAGCTTGGAAAAATTTATCTGGTCATTTATTATCGGAGGATTGATATGCGTAATAGGACAAATCCTGATGGACGGGTTTAAACTGACCCCGGCACATACAATGTGTACCCTTGTTGTATCAGGAGCCATATTGGGCGGACTTGGCTGGTATGATCCGCTTGTCAAATTTGCCGGCGCAGGAGCGACGGTTCCCATATGCAGTTTCGGCAACCAGCTTGTAAAAGGCGCACTGCAGGAAGCCGAGACTACAGGAATTATCGGGGTATTGACAGGAATTTTCGAAGTAACCAGTGCGGGTATATCCGCTGCTATCATATTCGGATTTCTGGCAGCATTAATATTCAGACCTAAAGGTTAGCTTGAACAACTTCGCTGATGGCCGTTTGTTTTCCAAACTAACCTGTGAATTTATGTCCGTCTGTTGAAGGGAGGTGATCCGTATGACTGTAGGAACTCAAATGTTAAAAGCAATAGCTACGGTAGAAAGTGCATCTGCAACAATGAAAAGTTTTGCACTGGAAACCGAGGACGAGCAAGCCAAGAAAACTTTTCAGCAGCTTGCCTGCACTTTTGACGACGCACTTCAAACCCTGAAAGGAAGAGAGGAATATATCCAACAGCAGGAACCCCAGTACAAACAGCAGTAAGATCAGAGCCTGCACCTGTGCAGACCCTGAAAGGGCTGTTGTACAAACATGGTTGCTTCAATATATTCCATCCTGACAGTGCGCGAGTACAACTTCAATAAATGGCAATAGCTCTATAAAAGTACAAGCCTGAATTTGCAGGTGAAACACAAGTAGTTTTTGCTGGCAAACCGGCAGGATGCCGGTTTGAGCAGCAACCCGAAACAGGATGTTGAGTGTTCTGCGACAGCAAAAACACTTGTGTTGAACCGCATCAAATTCAAGCTTGTACTTTGTGAGCATTCCATTTATTGAAGGTTAGTACGGGAGCACTATTACATAGCCTCCATATAGGTTTCATTTGTTTCATTTTTTAAGAGTCTCTTTTTTCAAATGCACAAAAGTGTCTGCGATACGATATCTGAGAATATTTCCATTCCCTCTGTTTGTGCAACATGAATCACCCCGGAAAACTGCCCGCTTTGAGGTAAAAGCTCTATCATCAGGTTTTCCCTGCCAAGTATTTTTTCAGGGTTAAAAATAACATCCTTATTTCCGTCAAATAAAGCCACATAAAAAATGCCCGCTTCCACAAGGTCCTGGAAAAAGTGACTTCCATATGACAGTTCTGGCATCAGCCCTGCCTGTTTGGCAGCCACTTCACATATGACCGACATATTGCACAGCTCTGTAAAATGCACGGGTACTCCGAGAGAAGGTGTTGTGCTTCCCCATCTCCCCGGGCCCATCAGCATCACATTTCTGCCTGCAAGTTCCCTGTTCAGCTGCCCCACCTGCCTGGCAATGGAATATTTGTCCTGCTCATTTAATTCAAGATATTCCCGGGCTTTGATAAAAACAACGTAATCGATGGGCAGCCTTACATTACCGCCCATAAAATTCCCCCTGCTGTAAAACAGGCAAGCCCTTTCATCCTCCAGTTCCGGTATGTCAACTGATTTTCCCAGGCCTCTGGTCTGCAGCGGACGACACTGCAGAAGATTTATCTTGAACCGGTTATCCTTTGTAAAATTTGCAGTGTATTCAATGTCTACCGGATAATCGTAAACCTTGGACAGCAAAGCCAGCATATCCTTCATTACGGAATGGAATTCCGACCGGGCAAATAATTTTTTGTAGTCTAAAATATGCTGTAATTTTGTATGGGTGTATCCCAGTTCCCGAAGACGTGCGGCATTTTGATAGTCAGGACTTGCAAAAAGCTCCCTGTCCACCTTTATATTTCCGGACAGTATATCCTCCAGCGTTTTTACAACAAGCACATTTTCCTTAAGTGACAGAACGTCAACACTGTGCTGTGAGAATTTTTTTTGATCTTCAATATTCATGGGAGGAAGGCGCTGCGGGTTGTCAAGACACACAATCCTGGGATAATCCCCTTCAGTCCTGTCCACCGCCCTGGTTCCGAGACCGAATACCAGCCGCAGCATGCCGGCATCCATATCTATATTTTGATCCCATACATACAGATTCGAAGAGTTCCCCACTCCGGCAATATGCGGAAAGAAGTTCTCACCGTATTGGTCACCCGAAACGCGCTGAACCAGTATGGCCATCTGTTCATCGCGTTCGGACAGTCCCCTGTTCATTCTATAGGCAAGGGCATCCTCATTCATTGTACTGGCATAAACTGTGCGGATAGCCTCTTCAAAAGCTTCGTAACGCTCCTCCGGAGTACCCTGATTTACACAGAATACACTTTCATATTTACCCGCAAAGGCATTTCCGAAATTATCCTCCAGCAGCGAACTGGAACGTACTATAATTGGTGATTGTCCAAAGTACTCCAGCATTTGAATAAACTGCTCCTGAATGTTTTTAGGGAATTTTCCGCGGAGCAGTTTGTCTTTCAGTTCGGGGGCGTACTTGTAATAGCCTTCTCCGGCTTTTTGTTTTGTTCGCAGTCTCCACCAGCCATTTTGCACAATATAGGTGTAAAATACATCCGAGCCTATATAATAGGAATCGTGAGGTTCCACATAGGCAGTAAACCTGCCGTTTCCTTCCTTTTCGAGAATTTTTCTCGCTAAAAGCATACCCACACTTTTTCCGCCTATAAAGCCCGTACCTACTTCTCTGGAGGCAATTAAAAGTATATCCTGCAAAGTAAAATATCTGTTGCACAAATCGAACATTCTTGATTCATTGCCGATAAGCATAAACATAAGGAGCTTTTTAGCCTCCTCCTGCTCCTGGTGCGGCTGTTTAAGCACATCCTTCGCCCTGTTGAAAATGATATTCCAATGATCCGGCCTGTCCTCTCCACGGTTGATGCTCGAAAACAGTTCGGCGGCTTCAGTACTGGCGGTGATGCTCACAGCTTCCTGACCTGCTATCAGGTGAGGGAAAAACATGGTTGGAGAGTAGCGCTGCCACACCTTCAGCGGGTGGATATAGAATTTATTGTTTACCTGATATAAGTCCAGCAGGAGCTGGGTTGTTTCCCGGATACCGGCAATAGTACTGTAGGTATGGTAATTTCGCATAATTGCAAAATAGGCCACCGTATCCAGTTCATATAAATAAGGGCAGGTCACCTTGAAAAAATTGCCTATCATCAAATCCGAATACCAGTGTTTTAAAAGGTCGGTAAGGCAGTCAAAAACATAAAATACCTTTTTCCCCTCGTTCCTGATGAGGTTATGTACTTCGGTTGCAAAACTTTCAAAGCCTTTGCTTGAGTCAATAAAATAAATCTTTACCCCTGAACTCTCCTCAAACAATTGTTCATGGGTGCCGAAGCGGATGTAAACCAGCCTTCTGTTATCCGACCGGGCTTGAGCAGCAAATGGATCGACAAGTTTCTTATAGTCTGATACCGAGTCTACCTGCCATACAACATTATCACCCAATCTAAGATGGTCAATTATCTGGTCGAATCCTTTCAGTCCCGTACCTACCCTGTCATTAATACCCATATTAACCTCCATGAGCCGCATAGCGGCCACAAAACTGTAATGAAAACCTATATCCTTTATCGCAATGTGGCGAATAAAGGAGGTTAATTGGCCATGTTATTGTCTTAACTTGCCCGGATTTTCAATTACTTTTACTTCATCCTTAATTCCAACAATAATTCTGTCACACATATTTAAAAACAAACCTGTTTCCAGTACACCCGGTATGGCTTTTAATTGCTCCGAAACATATTTAATATCAAAACCCTTTCCAATGTGCAAATCCACAATATAATTATGGTTATCCGTCAGGAAAGGACCATCTGATTTTAACCTTAAAACAGGACTTAACGAAAGTAACTCCAATTTTCTTAAAATATGATTATAACCATATGTAAGTATCTCTACAGGCAGCGGAAATGTTCCTATAGCATCAACTACTTTACTTGAGTCCATAATCCAAATAACCCTGTCTGCAAGAGCTGCGACCATTTTTTCTCTGAATAAAGCCCCTCCTCCGCCTTTTATCGCATTAAATCCGCCGTCTATTTCATCGACTCCATCAATAGCCAAATCTATTCTTTCAACTTCATCAATAGACACCAGGGGAATATTAAATCCGGAAGCAATATTGGCTGTGCTTAGTGAGGTAGCAACGGCTTTAATATTTAATCCATGCTTGACAAGTTCCCCCACTCTTTCAATTACATAGTATGCAGTTGAACCAGTGCCCAGACCGACTGTCATATTATCTTCAATGTATTCGGCAGCCTTGATTGCTGCATTTTTCTTTTCTGTCATGAAAAACCTCCCAACATAGTATGCTTGAGAATGGCTGTATGCTATAAGCTCCTTAATGCATCTATGGGATTGAGCCTGCTTGCCTTTCTGGCCGGCATATACCCGAAAACTATACCTACCGCACCTGAGAAGCCGACTGCAAGCAGTATGGTATATGCCGATATCGAAAATATTATTCCTATGACCACAGCCGTAATATAAGCCAGTAAGCCACCTGCTATCAAACCGATCAGGCCTCCCATAAGAGAAAGAAAAATGGATTCAATTAAAAATTGCAGCTGAATCCTGTTGGGTGTTGCCCCCAGGGCTTTCCTGAGACCTATTTCGGTAGTTCTTTCCGTTATGGATACCAGCATCATGTTCATGATTCCAATCCCCCCCACAACAAGGGATATGGCTGCAATCCCCGCCAGCAGCATGGACATGATGGACATCATCTCCTGAAAGGATTCTATCATATCTCCCATGTTGAATACTGTGTAGGCATCCTCCCTGTAATTGAAGGCCTGACTCAGTACGCCTTTTATGTCTATTACCGTCTTATCGGCCATATTTGTATCCTTCAGATAAACATCCAGACTTGATATGCTTTTTATTCCCAGGCTTCTCAGAGCAGTGGTATATGGGATAATAACAGTCTCATTACTGGAATTCATGCTGAAACCGCTCGAGGAAGCGAGAGTTCCTATAACCTTATAAGCCGTGCCGTTTACAATCAGCTCTTTTCCGATGGGATTCACCCCATAAAATAAATCTCTGACTATATCACTTCCTACCACGGCCACCCGGTTTTTACTCTCAATGTCCAGGGGGGTGATTGCTCTTCCTGACTTTAACAAGCTTGCATCGGTTTTAAAAAACACCTCATTCTTTCCCTGGACGGCAACTTTTTCTTTTATGTCTCCATTATATACTATTGAGGTTCTTAGAGCTATTGTGGGAGATACACCGCTGATATTGCCCAATTGCGAAATTGTTTCCATATCGTCACCGGTGAGGCCTGACTTCAGGGGAGTCCCGGTTATGTTGACCATTATTTTGTTTACTCCAAGCGAATTCACTTCACTGCTGATACTTGCGGTTGCCCCCTGCACTATTGTAATAAGTGCAATAATGGATGCCACACCGATAACAATACCAAGCATTGTCAGAATTGATCTGAGTTTGTTTTTGATTATATTTTCCCAGGACATTCTAATGCTTTCCCAGAGCATATTAGCCTCCATGAGCCGCATTGCGGCCACAAAATGTAATGAAATTTGTTTATTCCCTACTTGCCAGCTGCTGTGTCTGCCTCGGTAAGATACCCGTCCAGAATATTGACGACTCTTTTGGCACGCTGTGCTATGCCGGTATCATGAGTGATCATTATTATTGTCTTTCCGTCCCTGTTTATCTCTTCAAACAACTCCATAACCTGGACACCGGTTTTTTGATCAAGAGCCCCAGTGGGCTCATCGGCCAGAAGTATGGTGGGTTGGGTAACAAGTGCCCTGGCAATGGCAACACGCTGCTGCTGTCCCCCCGAAAGCTGGTTTGGCAGATTTCCCATTTTATCACCCAGACCCACCCGGACAAGTATGTCTTCTGACAGCTTTTGCCTCCGGGAGCGGGACAGTCCGGAATAAATCAGCGGCAGCTCAACGTTTTGAAGTGCCGTCATTCTGGGCAGCAGATGAAAGCTTTGAAATACAAAACCTATCTCCTTGTTTCTGACCTTTGCCAGTTCAATTTCATTCAGCTGATTTATGTCGTTTCCCGAGAGATGATAGGTTCCTGAGGTAGGCACATCCAAACACCCTATAATATTCATCATGGTGGATTTTCCCGAACCCGATGGCCCCAGTATGGACAGGAATTCTCCCGGCTCTACCGACATATTTACATTATGGAGTACTTCAAGCTCCTCCGATCCCATAATGTAGCTTTTACAAATATTTTTCATACTGAGTATTTCAGCCATTATCGGAGCCTCCGCCGGCCGCGCCGTTTGTTCTTTGGCCTCCCAGCCTCATGCCCGGGATTTTATCCGGATTGGTATAAAGAACTGTCTCCCCATTGGCAACTCCCTTTTTTACTTCAACTATGGTTCCATTATTAATTCCTGTCTCTATATCGGTTCTTACCGGCCTTCCACTTGGATCCTCCTTCAACACATAAGGAGTATTATTGTCATCAAACCGGACAACCGACATGGGAATTGTCACCACTTCCTTGACAGTATTGTCCGCAAGTCTGACCTCGGCCGACATACCTGCCTTCAGCGCCGTATCCTCACCCAAATCTATGACAGCGGTAAAATAGGTCACCCCGTTTGCTACGACACCCTCCTTTGATATACTGCCGATTTTGCCTTTGATCTCTTTATTTAAAGCACCTATTTTTACTGCGGCTTCCTTACCTTCCTTAAGGGATCCTATATCATATTCGTCAACCTTTACACTTATTTTCAGATCGCTGTAGTCTACCACTTCCATCAGCTTGGCACCGGCCATAACCATTGCATTCTCCTCAACACTTATACCGGAGACTTCGCCGTCAATATCCGCCGTAAGCTTGCCGCCTATTGAAGTTTCAGCCAGAATATCACCTTTTTTCACCTTATCCCCATCTTTGACACGTAAATCAGTGATCTGCATAACCATGTCGGCTATTATGATCTGCCGGTGCCTGACCTCAATATTGCCTGTAAATGAGTGGTAGGTTGTTATATCACTTGATTCCGCCTTTACTCTCTCATATACCTCTGAATCCCTTTTTAATAAGAAAAAGGTTACGGTACCTGCCAGCAAAAGCACTATAATAACAAAGGCAATCCATTTTCCGGGCCGGGACTTCTTTTTGGGCAGCATTGCAAGTTTTCCTCCTGTAAACAATTTGTTTTTATGTAAAATCTATTAGCTGCATTGGTGCTCAGCATTTTTATAAATAATAAAGAGCATCAGCAACCATTATGGTAAGATGCTCTTAGTTATTTATAATTTCTAAAATACCGATAAAATATACAAGAATTATATAAAACAATTTTTAGCCTTTGTGCACTTACTGCTGCTCAATCAGCAATTCACAGTAAAGTAAAACCTGACCCCGTCAGGTATGTTTTCCACCCCGTAGTCACTGCCGTGCAGCTCCAGGATATTTTTTACAATGGACAGCCCCAGGCCGGTTCCTCCCGCTTTTCTTCCTCTTGACTTCTCAGCTCTGTAAAACCTTTCCCAGATTTTTTGAATATCCTCTTCTGCTATTTGTTCTCCGCTGTTTTCAATAATTACCCGGAGCCTGTCATCTCTTTTTTCAGTTAAAACTCTTATTTCCCCATTGGTTCCGGTGTGTCTGACGGCATTGCTCAACATATTTGTTACAACCTGTTCCATCCTTCTTCTGTCTGCCCTAACCCGGATGTCCCTGTCTTCATGCCGGAAAATCAAGGATATATTCTTTTCTGCCATATTTTTATCCAGCCTGCTCCCAATCTCATCAATAAGCTGGGCCATGACAAAATTCTCAATATTCAGATCATAAGCTTTGGATTCAAGCCTTGCAAGGTCCAACAGATCCATGACCAGTTCATCCATTTTTTCTACTTCATCCAGTATTACATCTATATAATGTTCCTTTTTCTCTTCCGCAATATTATCCTTGAAGCCCTCTGCGAAACCTTTTATAATGCCCAGCGGAGTTTTGAATTCGTGTGAAACACTTGAAACGAACTCCTTTCTCATGTTTTCCAGGCTTCTCTCTTTTTCAATATCAAGCTTAAGCTGCTCATTTGCAGATTTTAAATCTTCCAGACTCAGGCTGAGATTTCTCGAAAGCCGGTTCAGACTCAAGGCCAGATTCCCAAGTTCATCCTTTGACTTCACACGGCATTCCTCCGAAAAATCCAGATCTGCCATCTTGCTTGCAACAGTATTCATTTTAAGCAGCGGCTTTGAAATGCTCCGTGAAAAAACAAAGGCCATAACCAGCATAAGTAATATAACTACTGCAAATACATATCCGTAATAGGACTTCATGGCTTCGACCGCTTCATCCACAGGCTGCAATGAGGAAATGGCAAACACATATTCCAAAACCTGATTATTTTTTATGACGGGTTTTACATATGCAATATTATCCATGCCGTTATTGGTGTCAGTGTAATGAAAACTGGTTGTTTTACCCGGTTCCATACTGATTTTCCTAACCATCAGCAATTGGTTCCAATAATCTATTGAGGACCATAGCAGTCCATTGTTGTAACTGGCCATTTGCTGGATTTGATCCGGCAGATTCAGTGCGGTAATTTTCCCCCTGACTTTGTCAGGGTTGATTGCCTCCACCTCTATGTTTTTAACAGCAGCTGCAACACCTGCCGATGCTTCGGCAGGTGTTGCCAAAGTACCTGCTTCAGTAAATTTTTCAGTCCTTAGTACTCTATTCTCCACAGCTATGGAATCACTGCTCAGGGTCACCGCACTGGCCGCTATAAGCCTGATATTGGAGTTCTCCCAGGATTTGCCGTCCTTTTTAATGCCTGAAACAGATAATAACTTATCGTTGTTAAAATACCCGTCCACCTCTATCTCCGAGCCAACAGCCAGCTCCAGTTTCTGAAAATCCTCCAGAAATGCGATGTTATCCAGGGGAATGCTCAAATTTTTGTTATCGGAAGTCTCCAGTGAAATAGAAAAGGACGGCATATACTTTGCCCTTCCGTCCTTGTCCAGAATAGCCAGCCGGGCATTATTTCTTCCGGTGAATTCATTGATTTTCTGAGTTATTGCCTTACTGTCCCAATTTTCATTCACATATGTATTGCCAAAGCTGTCCAGAGCTTTTTCCAGACTTGAACTCTTCATATGCAAATAAATTTTCCCAAAGAATAACGACTGCCCGGCTATAAATACTCCAAAGCAAACTGTCATAAAAAGTACTGTAATAAAAAATAGTTTTAACACGATGCTTCTTTTCATAGTCTGTTCACCTCAAATTTGTAGCCCATACCAATAACCGTTGAAATACAGCAAGCCTTATTGGTCAGCTTGCTTCTTAATTTTTTGACATGTGTGTCGACAGTCCGCAGATCTCCAAAGTAGTCGAAGCCCCACACCCTTGAAAGTATTACCTCCCGGCTGAGTACGATATCCCTGTTTTCCATAAAGCACAGCAAAAGCTCATATTCCTTGTATGTAAGCTCTATCACTTCATCGTCGATTCTGACAGTACGGGATAATTTATTTACCTCTATACCGTTCAGGCATAATACTCCGTCATTTTTTCCCAGCGTTCCCTCGGCTCTTTTCAACAGTGTTTTTGATTTTGCAACAAGTACCCTGGGACTGAAAGGCTTAGTTACATAATCATCCGCACCCAGTTCATAACCCATCAGTTTATCTTCTTCATCAGCCCGGGCAGTGAGCATGATAATAGGCACATCCGACACTTTTCTGAGTCTTTTGCATACCGACCACCCGTCTATTTCAGGTATCATGATATCCAGAATTATCAGGTCGATCTTATTTACTTCATAAACTTCCAGAGCCTTTTTTCCATCCTCGGTCTGAAGCAGGGTAAAGCCTTCCTTTATAAAATAATCGGCAACGATTTCTCTTATTCTTTCGTCGTCTTCGACCAGGAGTATTTTTTTGTCCATATAAAAATTCCTCACAAATGTAATATATGAATAAACATTGATTTTAACTTCGATTTCGGATGCCAGGCACTTTCCCGTAATAAATAGCTGCCGCCTCACCGGGAACAACTTTAAAGACCCGTGCTTCAATAGTGCGCAAGAACATATCCACCAATGAGAAGCCTGATTAGAAGAGCTTCTCATTGGTGGATAGCGTCGGGAGCACTATTGATTTGCACATATGAGTTAAAGTTGTTCCTTATGATGGCCTGTGCAACCAGATTTTAACCGGGAAAGTACCCGGAAGAGCTTGGTAAATAAATTAGCACAACGCACTGATTTATTCGGCCAACTTAACAGTCTTTCCGTTTGCGGTGATCTCATGGGCTATGAAAACAAGCTTTGCCTCCTTAAGTTCACCCAGTTCCGCTTTTGTACCCGCTTTCAAATCTGTTTCGGAATTAATTATCTTAACAGCTGCTATTGAAGCACTTCCTGTAATTTTTCCAGTTTTTTCAACCGGCTGCCTTTTTACCGATACCTCTGTTCCGTTCTCAATTTCAAGCCCTTTGAACTCATCCATGCTGCCGAATGCCGCCAGCGGAACAGTGTAAACTTTTCCGTCCCCTGTTTTGACAGACATTTCGGATTCATTTATACTTTCCACAGTACCTGAGATTTCCGCAGGCATAATGCTTATTATGCTATAAGCAGCTGCGGCAGTTTTTATATCCAGCTTTACTGTCTTTCCGTTGGCCGATACCTCCGACGGCATAAATACTTTTACACCGTCCACAGGCTCTAATTTCTTTATTTCCGCTTGAGAACCTTCGGCACTGCCCTCAGAGAAAACAATTACATTTCCCGCCTCAAGCTCCTGGCTTACTGCCAGGGACGGCAAAGTCTTGACAGCATTGCCGTCTTTATCCTTCACCTCAGCACTTTCATCCGCCTTGTCTCCCTTTATGGTTAAGGCCGGCCCTGCAGCTGCAGTAAGCATAATTGTTTTGCCCAGTCCCGCCTGCATACTTTTCAGAGAAACCTCCACACCCTTTGCAAGGCCGAGAGCATCAAAGCCCTCCTGTTTCGACAGCAGTCCCAGCGGTACCATATAGGTTTCTCCGTCCTGGGCCTTTACCTTCATATCAGTCTGGGTAATTTCCTCAATCACCCCTGAGATTTCAACCGGTGCAAGCTCCTCCGGTCCGGATGCGGTCATGGCTTTAAACGCCTGAACTCCAGTACCTCCGGCCGTAATTTCCCGGTCTGCAGGCATTGCCTGTGCTATGGCTGTTGAAGATGTTAATGACAATGCAGCCACAAGTGATAAAACTATTGTTTTTTTCATACCTTACTACCTCCGTAAAAAATTAATTTTAAGTTTATAGGCAGATTATATTGGTATGATGTGTACTCGGTGTGTACTCAAAATAAACATTAAGTGAACAATCTTTTAATTGCCGGCCTTTAAAACTGAAAGGTTGGTCTTTTCACTGGCTAAAACCATTATTGCCAGGAGAGCCATAAGATAAAACGGGTACAGCGCAAAGGAAAAAACCTGTGCCAGTAATCCGAACAAGGGCGGCATTAAAGTAGAACCTATATAGGCAAAGGCCATCTGCATTCCCATGAAGGCCTGTGACAATTCTTTTCCAAAGCGGTTGGGAGTTTCGTGCAGAATACAGGGAAAAATAGGAGCACAGCCCACTCCAATAAGAAGGAAGCCAGTGATCAGCAGTGTATTCCCCAATGGAAGCAGGATGCATGCCAGTCCGGCAACGATAATACCCTCTCCCAATCTGATTAAAGTTTTATTACTCAGTTTCATTGTTACAAAACCCGATAAAAACCTTCCGACAGTTATTCCAAAGTAGTACAGTGAAATGAGCTTTGCTGCGGTATCGGGTGATATTCCCCTATTGCCCACCAGGTAGCTGCTCCCCCAAAGTCCCGCAGCAGCCTCCAATGCGCAGTAGCTAAAAAATGTAATGAAGGCAGGCTTTGCTCCCGGGATCCGCAGCATACCCCCAAACCTTCGTGATTCCCCGGCCGTCCCATCGCTTTTTATCTCACTGCCGACTTTTTTCCACAAGGGCAGTGAAATAAAAAGTATTATAACCAAGCAGGCCTGTATTACACCAATTGTCCTGTAACCCATTTTCCAGCCCCCGGCCCCGGTGAGGAAAAAAGACATTATAACGGGACCGGCAGTAGCTCCCACTCCCCAGAAGCAGTGAAGCCAGCTCATGTGACTGGCCTTGTAATGCAATGCCACGAAATTATTGAGTGCGGCATCCACGGAGCCGGCCCCCAGGCCCAGAGGCACTGCTAAAAAGCACAGCCATACAAAGCCTGGTGACAATGAGAAACCAAGCAGGGCAACTGCAGTCATTGTAACACTGACCACTGTGACAGCAGCAGTGCCGAATCTTCTTATGACCTTTTCACTTAAGAAGCTTGAGACAATTGTTCCGGCGGTTATGATAAATGAAAGTATCCCCGCATAGGACACAGGCAGAGCCATATCGGTCCTCATCGCAGGCCACGCCGAGCCCAGCAGCGAGTCGGGCAGACCCAGACTGATAAATGACAGATAAATTATTAAAAGCAGCAATGTGATCATATTAACTCCATCCGATTAAAATCATTTAATTTAATCTGTTGTGCTGATTAATTCAAATTTTGCTTTACCTGTATAATGCTTTATACCAACTGGTACTTCGCACTAACTTCATAAAATAAGGACGCACCCAAAACAATTACAAACATTGTCTCGACTCATTTAAAGCGGTTTTGCCGTCGTCGACAATTTATTGTAATTGTTTTTAACCGTGCATCTTATTTCATGAAGTTGTCCTCGCATACCAGTTGATTAAGATTCAATTATCGGTAAATCAAAATAAAAAATTTCAATCAGCACAACAAGTCAATTTACTAACGCTTTTAATATAATAACACTTTTAATGGCCACACATCCACTCCCCAATAATTACTGAAGTACCTGACTCGGTAAATTGGAGCAAAATGCCCTCACTTTACCTAGAAAAAATAACAATTTAATGATATAATTTAAACATTCTATATAACGAAAGAAGATATCATGGAAAACAGTTTTAATAATTTAGGAATTATACCACCAATATTAAAGGCTCTGGACGAAATGGGCTTTCAAACACCTACCGAGGTGCAGAGCAGGGGCATACCCCATATTTTAAACAAAGAAGACCTCATAGTGATGTCAAAGACCGGCAGCGGAAAGACAGCCGTATTCGGTGTTTCAATGCTTCAGCTGACCGATCCGGCCGCTGCGGTGCCGCAAGGCTTGATTCTCGCACCGGTACGCGAGCTTGCTGTCCAGGTGGACAGCGATATAAAAAAGATGGCAAAGCATCTTTCTCATAAAACTACCGCAGTATACGGCCAGCATAATATGACCACCGAAGTGCAGGCTCTGAAAAAAGGTGTTACAATAGTGACGGGAACACCGGGCAGAGTTTTCGACCATATTCAGCAGGGAAACCTGATTACAAAGAACATCCGCTTCCTCGTACTGGATGAAGCCGACAGAATGCTGGATATGGGATTTCTTGACCAGGTAAAAAGAATAATAAGATCCATCCCGAAGGATAGGGTAACCCTCCTGTTTTCAGCTACAATGCCTCCCGAAATACACAGGATTTGCAGCGAATATATGAAGAATCCAGTCACCATAGAGATTGAATCCCAGACCAAAACCGTGGATTCAATCCAACAGGAATATTACAGGGTACTGCCAAATGAAAAACGTACACAGCTCAACAGACTGCTTTTGGTTGAACAGCCTGAAAGCTGTATGATTTTTTGCAATACAAGAATAGCTGTCGACCATGTCCAGGGCTTTTTAACAAAGCAGGGCTATGCCTCGGAAGCACTGCACGGAGATATTCCCCAGGGGAAAAGAACAAAAACCATCCAGCAGTTCAAGCAAGGTGAATTTCACATACTTGTTGCAACTGATGTTGCTGCAAGAGGTATCCATATTGACAATCTTTCACTGGTAATCAATTATGATGTTCCTGTTGAAAAAGACAGCTATGTACACAGGATCGGCCGTACAGGGAGAGCCGGCAACGGCGGAAAAGCCGTTTCAATGGTCACGAGTGACGATATAATGACACTTTATGAAATAGAGGAACATATCGGCGCCATGATACCTGAAGCCGACCTGCCTTCAGAGGAACTGCTCAACCGGCGCAAAGCCGAGGCGGCAGACTGGCTGGCGGCCAATGCTCTAAAGGAAAAGCCGGCTAAAACGCCCCGTTTGTCCGCCGGAACAGCAGACAAGGGTTCCCGCAGGAGCTCCGGCCAGAGCAGGTCCCCAAAAACAGGTGAAAGGCAGAAGAGCCCGGCTGAAGGTAAACCCCGCAACAACCAAAAAGTGCGTGAAAATAACATCTCCCGCACCAAATCCAAAGATAGCGGAGAAGAAAAGTCACCGGCCAGACATAACAATCCTGCATCAGCTGCTGCTCCCAACAGGCAGAAGATACGCACCGGTCCTGATGCCCGCACCGTTAAAAAGGAAACCGGCAAAGAAGGTTTGGGAGAGGTGAAAGCTAAACCGTCAAATCATAAATCCGGCGTCGAACGGAAGCCTAATTCCGGAAGAGACCGCTTTGACCGCAGGGATTACGTCCGGAGTGCAGGTACTGAAAACGGACAAGCTGTCGGCAAAAATACAGCCGCAGCACCTGCGGCAGTGACTGCAGCCAAAAAGAAACCTTTTCTCAAACGTTTGCTGGCAAGCATACTCGGAAAGTAAACAAACGCCCTTGTTCCGTGATAAATCGGTACAGGGCGTTTAATTTTTTCCCGGCTTGCCTATAATTTTTCAAACTCCATTTTATGAATATTTTCTTTTCCCAGAAGTGCGAAATATATATCGTGTATGACAGTACCTATATTTTCGTTAATAAACTTTTGGGGAAGCTTGCGGGGAAGCACCATCAAATGCATGGGAACGTTCCAGATAGAATATTTTATGTCCGGAACCATGTTGAAACCCGCTCTTCTATAAAATTTCATCCTCTTTTCACGCACGGATATATCCTTCTCATTGAGAGCCTCTTCTACTGTTTCAACCTCCACTATAATACCGTCGGCATTTGAATAGAGCTCCTTTATCTTTTCAAGGAAAGCCGTACCGATTCCGGTTCCCCTGAATTCCTCATACACTGCAAAAAAGCTGATAAGAACAAAGTTATTTTCAGTTCCCCCGGCACATATGGCATAGGCACAATCCCTGCCGTCCTTTACAAAGACCAGACCCTTCTGAATATTATTTTCCAGCTGCACATACAGCTTATCATAAGGCGGGTATTCCCCTTCGGCAAAATCCAGCGTCATACGTTTATAAAAGCCTTTCAGCTCTGTCAAATGCATGTTTCTGATAGCAGCTTCCATTTTTACAATTACCTCTTCTTTCAATTTCATGTTATCTCAATATTAAAGCTCTATTTTTCAAATATGTCAAGGTTGACAGGGATTTGTAATGTCAATAAATACTGCCTTTATCCTTTTTCATAAGCATATTCATTACAACTGCAATCAATGCCGCCATTACCCACAACGCCAGTATAATGAATTTAAGGGTTGTTGACAGGCATGCGAGCTCAGCAAGCAGGTATAACCTCATTGGGTAATGGGTCAATATGGTAATTATCAGTATATTCTCCATTATATCAAAAAATCCTCGCAAATAGGACAGGCTCACCGCATATCGCCATTTACCGTTTATCAACCCCTTGCCTAAGAATATTTTCATAAGCTCAGCCTGAGTCAGTGCAAAACCGGCAATGAAAATAAAGTCATACAATAAGGATCTGAGATAAAATAATCTCCCTTCACTGCCCAGCCGTCCAATGATATGATAAAGCCTGTCAGGATCACAGCCGAACTGCATTTCCGGCAATCCTGCTCCCCCGCTGTACGTTTTGAAACCAGCTTCACCTATATTGAAAAAATCCATGCCAAACAGTGTAAATACACAAACAGTAAATACAGCGATCCTATATATTAATAATTTTTTATTTTTAAATTTCATATAAATACCCCATCATCTAGCCATTGCCTCACATTTTCCCGTTGCTGACATATTCGTTGAAAAATGGCGGAACCCTGTTTGCAGCTGATTCGCCGGAGGTTTTTTCACAAGCTTGATTGAGGATTTTATTGATATCGTATCCTCCTGTTACAGGGATAAAAGTCAGCCTTTTAAAACTCAGCGCCTTCTGAGGACATGAATATACACATCTCAGGCAACAATTACAGGACAGCTTGAATCTGACATCATGTTTTTTTTCATATATATTGCCGGCTGGACAGTTATCTACACACAACCCGCAATGTGTGCATGCTTCACTTACTTTCAAATCCTTTCCCATAAATCTGAAAAGCACTGAAAATACAGGTGCGGCAAGTCCTATACCGAGTTTAAGTCCGAGTCCGGTTTTAAGAACTCTCTTCTGACCGTTTATTACCTCTCCGCACATTGCAGCAACCTTTTTTTGTGTTGCCAGGTAAAGCTGCCTCACAACTGAAGTGTCAAATTTATTAATCCAGTTGCTGCCTATGGAAAACATTCTTTCATGAAAAACCTCATAGCCTTTACGGGTCAGCTTTCTTCTAACAGGATTTGACGCATTGTAATTAACCGGCCCCACTCCGCCTGCAGTACGGAAAATAAACACTCTGGAATTCTCAGCTTCAGGCACTTTGCGTAAAAACTTATGCATGATATTCGGAACACTGTAACCTGTTACCTGACAACCGATCCCGATAAGGCCGTATCTGCCGGGATCAAACTTACAGCTGCCTTTCAATACATCTTCAATTCTTATCAAATCAACCTCATAACCGTTTTTTATGAATTCCTCCCGTATCATTCCGGCAACAAGCTTTGTATTCCCGGTACCTGAAAAATAAAATATCCCGACTGGCTTCATAATTATCACCTCTTTAGCGTTTCCAGCATCAAATCAATTGAATAGGCACTGAAATCCTCAATATCCAGTAAAAAATGTTTTGTAAAGCTCTCACCGGTTGCAGACAGTTGATTCATAAAGCCTGTCAGCATAAAAACCAGGCTGAAGGCGGCTTTGTCAGAGTCCAATCCGGGTTTGATACTTCCGTCGGCCTTGCCTTCATCAATTACTCCGGCTACAGATTTAAACATTAAATTGTTAAACTCAGCAAGCTCATATTTCTTCTTGCTTCCGGCATCAGCTTTCTTTTTAACATGGCCCCAATAGCTGAAGGTACGGAAGGTGTCGGGATTTTCCTTAAAAAACCGGTAGTAACCCCTGCAGGTCTGCTCTATCCGTGTAAACCCGCATTGTTTGTCGTCAACGGCTTGAGCCAGATATGCAAATAGTTTTTTAAAGCCTTTAAGTACAACTGCAAAGTATAAATCCTCCTTGTTTTCAAAATACTGATACAAAGTTCTTTTTGTAAACTGGGCAGCCCTGGCTATTTCATCCATGGAAGCAGCCTCAAAGCCCTTTTCCAGAAACACCTTTTCGGCTGCCGATACTATCTCTTCCTCTCTTAACAGTTTCTCTCTGTCTCTCCTGGTCCTATTCTCCATTGGTAATCCCCTCCATGAGATTTTTATTCGAATAATAAATGTACTTTTGTTAAAGTAACACCAATTACATATTTACGTTTGCTTATCTGCCGTACCAAACTTTATGCAGTATATACCGCATGTACATATGATTTACTCATAGTATATGAAGTATACCGTTAGTATAGCACGCTATAATATATAGTATACTAATGGTATACTTACATGTCAATACAGCCAATATAAATATGCAAAAAAATAATCTCCGGGCAGTATGATATATAATCCATCGCCTGGAGATTATTTCTTTGCCGTATATTGCACCCTCATCAGGTGTACCGGTTTAAAACCTGAACCTCTCTTGCATTACAGCAGGCTTTTATGTCTTCGGTGGTTTTTTCGAACATAGCTTTGTAAAACCCGTCACATTCAATAACGACCTTTTCCATTCCGGCCTTCATGGACAATGAGTTTTCCGATTTATACCTTCTGGTGTCGGATATTATGGACTTTAATTTTTCTCCAAAACCTATTGTCTCTTTATCAATAGAACCCGCCTTTTCCCAGCACAGCCTGTGAACGGATATACAGCCCTCTCTTTGTCTGAAAAACTCCTGATAGAGATATTCGGTAATATGCGGAACATATATTGCATACGATTTCAGGACATTCAACATGCTGAAATAAAGTGCGGCCTGTGCCGAACGTCTCTCCTGATACCCGTGCTTGCCAGGCTGATACAAACGCTCCTTGACAATTTCCAGGTAGTAATCGCAAAAGTTCTTCCAGAAGAATTCATCCATTTCATGCCTGGCCAGACCTATTTCATAGCGGTCAAGCTGCTTTTCCGCCTCTGAAACCATTTGCCTGCAGCTTTCAACTATCCATCTGTCCACAGGCAGCAGTGTGATTTCAGTACCGGGTTCAAAATCCTGCAGATGTGAGGCTGCAAATTTTGTTGCATTCCAGAGTTTTGTAATAAACCTTTTAGCAATAGCCAATTCATCGCTTGCAAAGAAGGTGTCAGTACCCAATCTGGCGTTTGCAGCCCAATACCTTATGACATCGGCAGAATGGGTTTCAATCAGCTGAGCCGGAGAAAGCCCGGAGTTATTTTTGGATTTGCTGATTTTTTCTCCCTTCTTTGCAAGCACATAACCGCAGATCATAATATCCTTCCAGGGTATTTCCCCTGTATGGTACAGGCTTTTAACAATTGTGTAGAACGCCCAGGTACGGATTATCTCATGAGCCTGTGTCCTCATACTCATTGGCAAAAGCCTGCCGGACATGTCATCCTTCTCACCCCATTTTGCATTGATCTGCGGGGACAATGACGAGGTGGCCCAGGTATCAAATACCGAGCTCTCGGGAATAAAATCCTTACATCCGCAGGAGCAGGCCCTTTCAGGGGCTGTTTCGGCAGGATTCACCGGCAGCTGTTCTTCACCTGCAGTTACAGGCTCACCGCAGTTTTTACAATACCATACCGGTATGGGAACCCCGAAATAGCGCTGCCGGGAAATACACCAGTCCCATTTTAAATTTTCAACCCACAGAATGTACCTGTTCTTCATATGGGCGGGGTACCAGTTGATCCTGTCAGCTGCTTTTAGAAGCTCATCCCTGTTTGAAAGGATATCTATATACCACTGTCTCGAAGGTATGATCTCAATTTCCCTGCCGCACCGCTCGTGAACCGCAACAGTATGGGATATATTCTGTGACCCGGTTAAAAGCCTCCGGTCGGCAAGCTGCCGGATAATCAGTTTTCTGGCCTCCATTATCTCCAATCCTCCGATAATGGGAACAGTTTCACTTATATTGCCCTCTGGCTCTATAACCCTTCTGAAAGGCAGCTTGTGCTTCTCATGCCACTCCACATCAGTACTGTCACCAAAAGTAGCACACATGACCACCCCTGTGCCTTTATCCTGATCGACCTTTTCATCTGCCAGTACGGGAATGGAATGGCCATATAATGGAACCTGTGCATTTTTTCCGAGATACTTATTATATCTTTCATCCCGGGGATTTACAAAAAGACAAACACAGCCATAAAGCAATTCAGGTCTGGTTGTGGCCACTGTCAGCCTTTCTTCTCCGACTGCAAACGGGATAAAATTAAAGGCGGTATCCTTCTCAAGGGTGTCCAGCTCTGCCTGGGCTATTGAGGTCCGGCATCCGGCACACCACAGAACGGGAGCTTCCTTCATATATGCCTTTCCTTCCTTAAACAATCTGATAAAGGATTTCTGGGATATTCTCCGCACCATTGGATTAATGGTTTCATACTGGAGAGACCAGTCTACCGAGAAACCCAGGCTTTCCCACAGCTCCCTGAATTCCTTTTCATATTTTCCGGCAGTGGCTGCACATTTTTTTATAAATTCACCTTCCGGAAGGTCCCGGGCCATAATGCCTCCCTCCCTTTCTACAAGCCGCTCAGTGGGCAATCCGTTGTCATCAAAGCCAAAAGGATAATATACGTTATATCCCTGCATTCTTTTGAATCTTGCAATCATTTCGGCCTGCGCATAGGAAAAAATGTGCCCTATGTGCAGACTTCCGCTGACAGTTGGCGGGGGTGTGTCGATAGAATAAACCTCCCGCCGGCTTTCCCTGTCAAAAGCATAAATATTGTTCTCCTTCCAGAATTTCTGCATTTCACTTTCAGTCTGCCTGAAATCATAATTTTTTTCCATAACAGTCCTCCTCCACTGCTTCGGATTTTCACGAAACACAACAAAAAATCCGCCCTGGGCTTTAATTTCTTAAAGCTTAGGGCGGATTACATACGTCCGCGGTACCACCTAAATTCAGATAAACTATCTGCACTCTGTCAATACGGGATAATCACAAACCTGTTAACTTATCCGATATCGCTTTCCCCGTAACGGTGGAAATCTCCGTTGAAGCCTACTGGGATCGCTCCTTTCGGTTCACAGCTCAAAGGCTACTTCCATACCTCCTTCACGAAGATTTCCACCAACCATCTTCTCTCTTTGCTTCCGGTGAGTATGTACTCCTCCTTGTCAACGCTATTTTGTCATGTGTCCGTTTTTTAGTAATATTAATTTATAATATGCAAAATGTCAATAAATATTTATTACTTTATTTCATTTTGAGCCGCTACCAGGCTGGATGCTCCGAATTTCTCCCTCAGCCTGGGCTTTTCTATCTTTCCCGTTGGATTGCGGGGTACTGTATCAAATATAACCTTTTTAGGGCGTTTATAACGGGGCATCGGAGCACAGAAGGCTTCGATTTCCTCTGTCGTACAGGCACAGTCGGACTTGAGCTCAATAATGGCCGCCGCGATTTCCCCCTGCCGCTTGTCGGGCAGGCCGATAACCGCCACATCCTTTATTGCCTTGTGCGCCCTGAGGAAATCTTCTATCTGAACCGGATATATGTTTTCTCCCCCGCTTATGATGACATCCTTCTTCCTGTCAACCAGATATATGAAGCCGTCTTCATCCATTCTGGCCATATCTCCGGTAAACAGCCACCCTTCCTTAAGGACGGCAGCAGTGGCTTCAGGATCGTTAAAGTAGCATTTCATAACTCCGGGGCCCTTTACAGCCAGCTCTCCCACCTGACCCTGTGAAACCGGAATACCGTTTTCGTCGGTAATTCTGACTTCCCATTCATGTCCCGGAATACCTATGGCACCAACCTTGTGTATATTTTCAACTCCCAAATGCACACAGCCGGGGCCGATGGATTCGCTCAGTCCATAGTTGGTATCGTACTGGTGGTGCGGGAAGTATTGCTTCCAGCGGCGGATAAGGCTTGGAGGAACGGGCTGGGCACCTATATGCATCAGCCTCCACTGGGAAAGCTCATAATCCTCAAGTCTGACCTCTCCCCTGTCCAGAGCGTCAAGAATATCCTGCGCCCAGGGCACCAGCAGCCAGACAATGGTTATCCTCTCCTCCGACACCGTTTTGAGAATCCATTCAGGTTTTATTCCGCGCAGAATCACTGCTTTGCTGCCTGCCAGAAAGCTTCCGAACCAGTGCATCTTGGCTCCGGTATGATAGAGCGGAGGAATGCAAAGAAAATTGTCATCGCGAGTCTGTCCGTGGTGGTGGTATTCTGTATAACAGGCTGACATCAAGCTCCTGTGCGTATGTAAAATCGCTTTTGGAAAGCCCGTTGTCCCCGAAGAGAAATATATGGCCGCATCGTCCTCATCGGTCAGCTTTATATCAGGAGCCTCGGAGGAACAGTTTGCGGTAAGACGGTCATAATTTTCCGCAAAAGTCGGACGGTTTTCTCCGGCAAAAAACAGGGTTTTTACCTGTGGTATCTGATCATATATGGATTCAATCCTGCCTATGAACTCAGGTCCGAAAACCAACGAGGAGGTTTCCGACAGCTCAAGGCAATATTTGATTTCTTCGGCAGTGTAGCGGAAGTTCATGGGTACTGCGATGGCACCGGCTTTGAGGATTCCAAAGTATATTGGCAGCCACTCAAGGCAGTTCATCATGAGAATAGCCACCTTGTCACCTTTTTGGATTCCCCTCTTCAGCAGCAGATTGGCCATCCTGTTGGCTTTTTCGTCAAAGACGCGCCAGGTCATATCGCGCCGGTATTCTCCGGCAGGATTGTTCTCTATCAGTTCATATTCCTTCCATATAACGTTGTGACTGTCCTGGAGATCAAGATTTATTTCGGTAAGGCATGTCTCTGATCCGTATAATCCGGCATTTTTAGATAATATTTCAGTAATAGGCATTTCTGATTTCCTCCCGTTCTACCATAAAAGACAAAAATATTTTTATTCGACCGTACTACATAATACTTGATAATACTCGGCACAATTTACTTTCAAGTAATACAACACTATATAATATTATAAATACTTATAAGCTGCTAATCAACATAATAATACCACCTGAGGCCAGTACTTTAAATTAGCGTGCTGTACTAATTTTGCTTTAACTATATAATTTTTTATATCAACTGGTAACTTCCGTACTAACTTCATAAAATAAGAATGCACCCAAAACAATTACGAAAATTGTACCGCCTCATTTAAAGAGGTTTTGCCGTCGCTCAAACTCGACATCCTGTCTCGATTTGAAGCTCAAAGCAGCGTCCTGCTGCTTTGCCGGCAAAACCTCTTTACCTTCGTCGACAATTTAACGTAATTCTTTTTAACCGTGCATTTTATTTTATGAAGTTGTCCTCGCGCACCTGTTGATTCTAAATAAATCTATCTGTAAAGCAAAATTAAATTTTATTTTGCGCAAATTATCCTACCGCCTCCTCGAGACACTTCCGGGCGGCACTCCAAACCGTACTGACTATTGAAGGTTCAATGGCGGAGGGCTGATACTGAATACTCACATTCATGCTGCCTCCGGAGGTCACAATGCCAAGAACTTTTTCATTATTCGGCCAGTACGGAGGTATGAAGAAAACCGTTATAATAAGAGTCCCTAATATGCCGAATATTCATTTGTGCCGCTGATAAGGCGGTAGGTACCGCACTGTTTACAGTGACCTTTTCTTCAATTACTATCGCCTGAAAGACAGAGGTTTCAACCGTAATTGACTTTATGTAAAATCAAATGGTCCAACCCGGGCAATAGGGAAATATTGAAAAAACCTTTCTGCCATTACATATTATTTATGAAATGAATACATGCTAAATTAGGATAATTTTCAAAATTTAAGGTTGGATTATATTGTATTGAATTAACAAGGGATGCTACAATATAAATGAAATACAAAACAAAAAAATAGGGAGGCACATTTTAATGAAGAGGATTTTAGCAATAGGAATGGCTCTTGTAATGTCAGCTGTAATGTTCACCGGCTGCGGTGCTAACGCTGGCACAGGCTCTGACAACAACGGCAAGTTTGAAATCGCACTGATTACCGACAAAGGCAATATTGACGACAAATCATTTAACCAGGGTTCCTGGGAGGGTGTGGTAAAATTCGCCGATGAAAACAAAGTTTCCCACAAGTATTACAAGCCTGAAGAAGCCTCGGATGCAGGTTATCTTGCAGCTATTGACCTCGCTGTAACAGGCGGAGCAAAGACTATCGTAACACCAGGGTTTTTGTTTGAAGTACCTGTATACGAAGCTCAGACCAAATATCCGGATGTAAAATTCATACTTTTAGACGGAGTACCTCATAAGGCGGAGGAGGGCGCTCCACCAGATATAAAATCCAATGTAGCCAGTGTTAAATATGCTGAACAGGAACCAGGTTACCTGGCAGGTTATGCAGCTGTTACCGACGGCATGACAAAGCTTGGTTTCATGGGCGGTATGGCAGTTCCTGCTGTTCAGGCTTACGGCTACGGTTTCCTTCAGGGAGCTGAAGCTGCTGCTGCTAAATTAGGCCTGGGTGATGGTTCGGTTTCAGTTACTTATCACTATACCGGAGACTTTGCCGAAACAGATACCAACAAGGCTACGGCAAAGACCATTTACCAGGAAGGTGCCGACGTTATTTTTGCCTGCGGAGGATCGGTGGGCAAGAGTGTTATGTCAGCTGCAAAAGAAGCAGGTAAAAAGGTTATAGGTGTTGACGTCGACCAGAGATATGACAGCGATACGGTTATAACCTCTGCAATGAAGGAACTTGGCGGTTCTGTTTACCATGTGCTTGAATCCATTTACAAGGATAACAAATGGGATACTTATGCAGGTAAAACTACCATATTTGATTCCAAGAATGATGGTATAGGACTCCCGACTGTTGTAATCGGAGATGAAAAGGCAGATGCCTTTGACAGATTCAAATCCTTCAAGAAAGCTGATTATGAAGGCGTATTGGCAACACTCAAAGACGGTTCGGTAAAACCCATCAATACTATCAATGTTGCTGCTAAAACCGGATATGCCACAGCAGATGAACTCACTTCACAATTGAACCTCAAGAAGGTTAAGGTTACAGTAAGATAATAAAAATAATTACTGTACAGCCTTATCATTAAGTGTCTTAAAGGGGAAGGAAAAACCTTCCCCTTTAATTGTATGTAAAAAAATGCAATGTGGCTTTGCTACCTTTCTTTTTGTTTAAAAATAATTTATTATATATGTGTAA
Organism: Ruminiclostridium cellobioparum DSM 1351 = ATCC 15832; assembly: GCF_000621505.1. GTDB lineage: Bacteria > Bacillota > Clostridia > Acetivibrionales > DSM-1351 > Ruminiclostridium > Ruminiclostridium cellobioparum. Next base: position 159,175 of record NZ_KK211291.1, on the reverse strand, counting down.
CATCTCACAATACGCTACAATTTTTTACTACGTGCAGAGCACGCAGACGGGGAGCTTAAACTTATGGAAGAATTTATTATTGAAATGCTCAATATTACAAAAGAGTTTCCGGGAATTATAGCAAACGACAATATAACCCTGCGGTTAAAAAAGGGTGAAATTCATGCCCTGCTGGGAGAAAACGGTGCCGGTAAATCAACTCTTATGAGTATTCTTTTTGGTCTGTACCAGGCCGAAAAAGGCGAAATCAAAATGAACGGAAAGCCTGTCAAAATCAATAACCCCAACGATGCCAATGCCCTTGGAATAGGTATGGTGCATCAGCATTTCAAGCTTGTCGAAATCTTCACAGTTTTAGAGAATATTATTTTAGGTGTTGAGCCAAGCAAAGCCGGCTTCATTCAGAAAAAGGAAGCAAGAGAAAAAGTATTGCGTCTGAGTGAAAAGTATGGTTTGAAGGTCAATCCCGATGCGCTGATTGAAAAAATTTCTGTGGGCATGCAGCAGCGTGTGGAAATTCTAAAAATGCTGTATCGTGACAATGATATCTTGATTTTCGACGAGCCCACTGCAGTTCTGACCCCGCAGGAAATCGACGAGCTTATGGAAATAATGCGGGGTTTTGCCAGAGAGGGAAAATCAATATTGTTTATAACCCATAAATTGAACGAGATCATGGCAGTGGCCGACCGTTGTACTGTTTTGTGGAAGGGAAAATACAAAGGTACCGTTGCCATAAAGGATACCAATAAGGAAGAACTGTCAAGAATGATGGTTGGAAGAGATGTTACCTTTAAAGTTGACAAGAAGGATGCCAACCCGGGAAAGGTTGTTCTTTCGGTTCAAAATGTAACCGTCCCTTCCAAAACCCATAAGAACAATGCAGTTAAAAATGTTTCCTTTGATGTCAGAGCAGGTGAGATCGTCTGTCTGGCAGGTATTGACGGAAATGGCCAGACGGAGTTTGTGTCGGGGCTTACCGGCCTGGAAAAGTTAAGTGAAGGAAGCATTAAACTCTGTGATACAAATATAACTAAAGCGTCCATCCGTACCCGTTCCAAAACAGGTATGAGCCACATTCCCGAGGACAGGCACAAGCACGGTCTTGTACTGGATTATTCCCTTGAGGAGAATATGGTTTTACAGCGTTACTGGGAACCTGAGTTCCAGCAATCCGGTTTTATAAAGAGCTCGGCTGTGCGCTCCTATTCTGAGAAACTTATTGAACAATATGACGTGCGCAGTGGACAAGGCCCAGAAACCGTTGTCCGGAGCATGTCTGGCGGCAATCAGCAGAAGGCCATCGTAGCGCGGGAAATCGACAAGCGTCATCAACTGCTTGTGGCTGTCCAACCTACCCGCGGTCTTGATGTGGGAGCCATCGAGTACATTCACAGACAGCTGGTCGCAACCCGTGATGCGGGAAAAGCTGTTTTACTGGTATCCCTGGAGCTTGATGAGGTCATGAATGTAAGTGACCGCATTCTCGTAATGTATGAGGGTGAAATAGTCGGGGAGCTGGATCCAAAAACAACAACAGTTCAGGAACTTGGACTTTACATGTCAGGTGCAAAACGTAACACTGTAAAGGAGATCGAAAATGCGTAACAATACAGTTTCTTCATCCAGAAAAGTTGATTTTAAAAGGCTGACGGGCCTTAAGGGATTTTCGGCCTTTACAGCTGCACTGCTGGCAATATTTTTGGGCCTCATATTCGGCTTTATTGTAATGCTTGTTGCAAGCCCCGCCAATGCATCGGCAGGCTTTCAAATGGTACTGGTTGGCGGCCTGAAACGTTTAGGCGACGTATTCTACTTTGCCACACCCATATTGATGACCGGTCTGGCTGTGGGCTTCGCCTTTAAAATGGGACTGTTCAATATCGGAGCCTCGGGCCAGTATACCATGGGCATGTTCTTTGCGCTGTATGTGGGCTTTATGTGGGAATTGCCCCCCGGTCTCCACTGGCTCGTATGCGTTCTGGCAGGTATGGCCGGCGGAATGCTGTGGGGCTTTATCCCCGGCATATTCAAGGCTCTGCTCAATGTAAACGAGGTTATTACCTCCATTATGTTCAACTATATAGGTATGTATCTGGTGGACATGCTTATTCAGGGAAATGCGGCAATGTATATTTCCTCCAAGACCAGAACGGCATACCTGCCGGCTTCGGCACAGCTGCCCTCACTGGGTATAAAGAATTCCAGCCTGAACATTTCCTTTATAATCGGAGTTGCCGTAGCGTTGATTTTATACATTATATTGAATAAAACTACCTTCGGTTACGAGCTTAAAGCCACCGGCTACAATAAATACGCTGCAAGCTATGCAGGTATGAACGGCAAGCGGAATATAATACTTACAATGGTTATTGCAGGAGCAATGGCAGGACTTGGCGGAGCATTTGCCATATTGGCCCCATCCACCATAGCCGGCAGCAGCATGACCTATGAGCCTATAAATGTTATAGCGGCAAACGGTTTTAACGGTATCGCGGTAGCACTGCTGGGAAACAACAGTCCCGTGGGTATTATTTTCTCGGCCATTTTTGTTTCTCATATTCAGCGGGGTGGAACTCTTGCAAGCCTGTACGGTTTCAAGCCTGAAATCATTGATGTGGTAATCGCCGTAATCATTTATTTCTCCGCCTTTGCAATGTTAATGAATTCAACGGTTGTAAAAATGTTAAAGAGGCGCAGAAGCAACAAAGGTCAAGGTGACCCGGGAACCTTTGAAAATGCGGCCGACTTGAATAAATCGCAGCAAGTTGATAAAAAGGGGGAGGCGTAAATTATGGACACTATATACTATTTGATTCAAAATACGCTTCCGGTAGCCATTCCACTGCTTCTGGTAGCGCTGGGCGGTATGTTTAGCGAACGCAGCGGTGTAATAAATATCGCGCTTGAAGGTATCATGATGTTCGGTGCCCTGTTCGGCTGTCTGTTTGTTTACCTGATTCAGGGCAATTCCATGGACCCGCAGCTGATACTGCTTCTGGGCATGGTTGTGGCCGCAGTGGCCGGCTTTATATATTCCCTGCTGCTGTCCTTTGCAGCCGTGAACATGAAAGCAGATCAGACAATTACAGGTACGGCATTAAATATGCTGGTTCCTGCTGCCATGCTGCTTTTTGCCAAAATGTATTTCAACAGCGACGGAATAACTACCGACGTTGACTTTTACCTTAAAGGTGTACCTGGTTTAAAGGATATCCCCATACTGGGCAGAATGTTTTTTCAGAATACTTATATCACCGTGTATATAGGCCTGTTTTTCCTGCTGATAGCCACTGTAATCTTTTACAAAACAAAATTCGGCCTGCGCCTGAGGGCCTGCGGTGAGCATCCCCATGCAGCCGATTCAGTCGGTATAAATGTTTATTTTATGCGTTACGCAGGTGTGAGTATTTCAGGTATTCTGGGAGGAATGGGCGGATTTTTCTACGCAGTAGGTGTTATGGACGGAAATATCAACGGTCATACGGGAGTTGCAGGCTTCGGTTTTCTTGCACTTGCCGTAATGATTTTCGGACAGTGGAAGCCAATAAAGATTTTGTTTGCAGCCCTCTTCTTCGCCTTCCTGCGTACTCTGGCCTATTCCATTGCACTTATCCCCTTCCTGGATGCTCTGGATATAAATCAGACCTTCTACAAAATGCTTCCTTATCTGGCCACAATGGTGGTGCTGGCGTTTACATCCAAGAAATCAAGAGCGCCAAAGGCCGAGGGTATACCTTATGATAAGAGCCAGAGGTAAAGTTAAGTTACCCTGTTGTGCTATTTGAAATTTTGTATTGCTTTACAGATAGATTTTAATCAAAATCAACTGGTACGCGAGTACAACTTCATAAAATAAGATGCACAGTTAAAAACAATTGAGGTAGATTGTTTTGGGTGCGTCCTTATTTTATGAAGTTAGTATGGAAGTTACCAGTTAATGTAAAAATTACATATGTAAAGCAAAATTCAAATTAATCGGCACAACGAGTTAAGTTAAAGCAAAGCCGCAGAACCCAATAACTTTATGGTTTTCTGCGGCTTTATTTATAAATCCGTATGATTTACTCTTTTATTGTTTTCAGTTTAAGCAGGTGAATGCTGATCCCCAGACCTATCAGCAAAAGAAGTACAGTTAAATGAATACTTTTTACCACAAATATGGAAACAGACATGGAAATCCACAAACAAACCAATGCGTATATTTTCACGCTTCTTTTCACCGCTCTGTGAGTTATGTAGTTTTCCAAATACCTGCCGAATACTCTGTGATTCATTAACCAGCCATGAAGCCTTTTTGAACTCCGGACATAGCAAAATGACGCCAACAGCAAAAAAGGTGTCGTCGGCAGAACGGGAACGAAAATGCCTATAATGCCCAAAGCCAAAGCTATGGAGCCCAAGCCGGCCAGTATATATTTTTTTATGGTATCTGTAAACATGTACACCTGCCCCGTTTTTTATGCACCAAGTATAATATTTCTCAGTTTTCTGGTGAGCGCTGTTGTTCCGCTGTCGGTCTTCTGCATCATAAACAGGAAGGTCAGCTTCTCCCTGGGGCAGTTGCAAAAATATGCTCCCAGCCAGCCATCCCAACCATACTCTCCGGGGCTGGCCAGTATGCCTGCCTTGCTGCAGTCGGCCATCACCCGCATGAGATTTCCGTAGCTGTATCCTCCAAGGGCGGGCCAAATATACTTTTGATGTTCGGGATTCAAAGTGCAGGATGTCATATATTCAACTGTCTTGGGCTTTAAAATCCGAACACCGTCCAAACTTCCGTCATTCATAAGCATACCTGCAAACCGTGCATAATCATCAATTGTGGATGCAAGGCCTGCACCTCCGGATTCAAAGGCAGGAACCCTGTCCATGCCGCTTATTATACCCAGATGGTTGCCTTGGTAAGGTATCAGCTCCCCATTTTTGTCATATTCATAAGTTTTAGCAAGGCGGCTTCGCTTTTCGTCTGGCACCCAGAAAGCAGTGTCTTTCATGCCTAAAGGTTCAAATATCTCTTTTTCAAGAAATTCTCCAAACCTCATACCTCCGGCCACTTCCACGACAGCTCCCAATACATCGGCCGAGGCCCCGTACTGCCATGCACTTCCGGGCTGAAAAGCCAGGGCACATTTTCCCAGCCTGTTCATGGCTTCATATGTATTGACAGGGTTGTCGCCCAAAAGCCTGCTGTCAATCTCCTCAAACAGTGCCTCCGTTTCCCTTCCAGCCTTGTCATCGCCTCCATATACAAGCCCCGAGGTCATTGAAAGCAAATCCTTGACATTTACTTCCCTTTCCACAGAAAACAACTGATCTCCCGCTGCCACAGCCTGATTTTTGAAACCCGGAAGGAATTTGCTCACAGGCTCATATAAATCTATCACTCCGCGTTCCAGTAAGATCATGGCCGCTGCTGCCGTAACCGGCTTTGTCATGGAATACATCCTGAAAATGGTATCCCTTTCTATGGGCAATCCCTCTTCCAGGTCTGCACAGCCGTCCTGGTGATAGAAGATTTCCTTTCCCTTTTTTAAAATCATCATATTTGCACCGGCACATTCCTTATTGCCGATTGCATTCCTCAACACTTTTTCCAATTGTTCCTTTTCCGCTTTACCAAACATTTTACCGTCTCCTTCATAAATGTTTTATGGGTTTTGGTACTCTGACTCTACTCCTACTATAAGATAAAGTGGAAATGGTTTCAATATTATATTGTGTAAATTTCTTTTTTGATGCTATAATTTATTTAACTGGCGGGTCAAAACTATATAAAGGGGAATCAAAATTGATAAAGGACATTTATACACAAAAAAGAACCGTATTTTCGTTGGAGGTATTCCCTCCGAAAAATGATACCGATATTTCGTCCATTTATAGTGCGTTGGACGGGCTAAAAGCCTTAAATCCCGACTTTATAAGTATCACCTATGGCGCAGGAGGCAGTACAAGCAAAAGAACAATGGATATTGCAGCCTACGTTCAGAAACAATGCAATATTAATGCTCTTGCACACCTGACCTGCGTTTCCCTGGATGAGCTGCTTCTGGGCAAATTCATGGAGGAATTGAAAGCCAATCAGATCACCAATGTGCTGGCTCTCAGAGGGGACCGCCCCAGGGACATGACCGACGGTGCTTTTCACAGCCGTCCATACAAATACGCTTCCGAGCTGGTATCGATAATCAGGCGGAACTACGGTTTCTGTGTGGGCGGAGCCTGCTATCCCGAAGTTCATCCCGAATCCCGCGATCAGGAATCGGATCTGCATTTTTTGAAGGCAAAAATTGAAGCCGGTACCGACTTTTTATTAACACAACTATTTTTTGACAACTCAAAATTTTTCAGCTTTTATGAAAAATTGAGACATGCGGGGATATCTGTTCCTGTTTCAGCAGGCATTATGCCCATAACCTCAATAAACCAGATAAAAACAATAGTTGATTTATCAGGTGCATACATACCTTCCAGGCTGAAAGAATTATTTGAAAAATACCGGAATGATCCGGAGGATTTCAAGAAGGCAGGTTTGGAATATGCCATAGAGCAGATTCACGAGTTATTGCATCATGGCATCCAGGGAATTCATCTCTATACCCTCAACAAAGTCGACACCAGCACTGAAATATTCAAAAATCTATGATATTCAGCTTACCTGCAGCATGAAGAAAGTTACATCATCCCGCAATCCGCCGTTGTCTGAAAAATATTTTATATTTTTATCAATCTCGGCATAAAGCTCCAGGTTGCCCCTGCCTCCATACTTTAACAAGAGCTGTTTTAAATGCCCGGTATCAAAGATTTTGCCGGTCTGTTTGCTGTTTAGCTCCACAAGGCCGTCAGTATAGAAAAACACCCTGTCCCCATCTTCCAGCTGAATCTTTTTATCTATGTAATCTGCCGGACATATCTCTGCCAGGTTACAAATGGGCAATCCCTTGATATCCAATTCCAGCACCTGTTCCCTATTCTTTACAATAAGAGGCTGTGCATTCATCCCTGCAGACGAATATACCAGCTCTTTCGTTTCAGTATTAAAAATGGCATATAGGACCAATATGTATGTATCATCCTTAAAATGAACCTTATTGTACAGCTCGTAAAGATTCTCCAGAACTTTTGCCGGGTTAATTATCTCAGACCTGTTTCCTTCCAGTTCCTTTGTTGTTTTAATGCTTTGATTAAGAAATACCGTTAACATGGCTGCCGGAACCCCGTGTCCCGACACATCTCCTATATACATTCCTATGTTTTTTTCATCCAGCCTGAATATGTTGTAGAAATCCCCGCTCACCCTTTCGGCCGGATAGTATTGTGCAAAAAAGCTTACCTGCTCGCTGTCGGGTAATTTTACGGGCAGTATGGCCTTTTGAATATCCCTGGCATACTCCAGATCCTCAAGAAGTTTCTGATTTTTGTACGCCAGATCCTTAGTCCGTTCGGCAACCAGTCTGTTCAGGTTCCTGGCATTGGCCTTCAGCCTGTTTTTAGCTTCATATAGCGCCATGTAGGGCTTTTGAATGTTGTTGACAAAAGCAACTCTGAAAACCAGATAATATGATAGGAACTTATACACATGGCCCAGATAGTTGTAAATGTCATAGACCGAAAAGTATTTGATAAATGAAAACTCGCTGAATATACTGGCTGTAATGGCTATTGTAAAAACAAGGTTTGAATTGTCTTTATATTTTAAGTACTGCTTTAAAAACCTTAAGCCCGCAAAAGTAAAAAATAGAATTACAATGCACTCAAGCCCTTTTTTGGCTGCGGTCACACCGGCGCCTTCAATATACATTACAGGAAAAATCCCGGGATGATATGTAACGATAAGCAATACTGCAATTATAAATATGATGGATATACCAAAGGGTATCCTTCTGTCAATCCGACATCTTTTATTCAGCCTGATAAAGCTCACTGCCGTGATACCTAGTGCACCGACAAGCCTTGCAATTATCCAGAAGGTTGTTGCCCGGTTTGCAGTTCCGTTTTCCACCAGGAAAGTCGTCATGCCCTTATAACTCAGAGTATGAAACATATCGATACTGCCCATGATAAAGAAAACATGAGCCGTTACCAAACCTCTCAGCCTGTGATTTTGCTTGTATGAATAATAGGGCAGAGTAAACACGCACAGGGATATCAATATACTTATGAATTCGAAAAGTGTATGCCAGGAAAGATACGCCGCAGGACTCATGACACTGTTAAAAAACGGTCCAAAAATATATACAAATCTGAAAAGTATGATTGAAAATAAAATAAAAATACCCAGCCAATAAAGTTTTTTATATTCAAATATAATTTTATGCTTATTATGTAACTGCAAGACAACACCACCCACAAAATTTGGTTATTACCAAAAAAGCTAAATCGTTCTTGCACTTTCAGGCTATTTGATATCTTTTTCTATCAAATATATAACTATTATAAATTGTATTATCTCAAAGCTCAAGGTTATTCCATGCTTTAATCATATATTCGGCATCAAGCCCATAAATATAATAATACTCAAGTAATAAGGAGGGTTATTATGCTGTTAAAAGGATTAAAGATAGGCTATGGATTTACAGGAGCATATTGCGTATTTCACGAAGTTTTTCCTCAATTGGAGGCACTGGTCAACGAAGGAGCCGAGGTTATCCCGGTGGTATCCTATCAGGTCGCCGTCACTGACTCACGCTACGGTAATGCGGCGGACTTTTTGAAAAGAATGAAAAATATCTGCGGCAGAGAAGCTGTTAAAACAATGGCAGACGCTGAAATTTACAACAAGCAGGAAATACCTTTGGATGCATTCATCATATCACCCTGTACCGGCTGCAGCCTGTCAAAGCTTGCAGACGGAGCTACAGACACGCCTGTCCTGATGATGGCAAAAGAGATGTTCAGAAACAACAAACCCGTTGTCCTTGGGATAGCTACAAATGACGGTCTTGGAATCAGTGCAAGGAATATAGGAATACTGCTGGGCACAAAGAATGTTTTCTTTATTCCTTTCGGACAGGATAATCCAAAAGATAAGCCCTTTTCTCTCATATCCAAATTTGAGCTGACAGTTCCAGCTGTAATCGAAGCACTAAAAAATGAGCAGCTGCAGCCGGTGCTTGAAAAATATTGAGTTAGCCTGTTGTACTTGTTATTTCCCGGTACTCGCGTACCGGTATAGCAGGAAATCTTCCCGGTTTTCCTGCTTTTTTGCTATGGAAAACAGTACAAGTTCTATTTTCTCCTGTCCGGGTGATATATACCCCACAGGTATCCTCAGTCCTCTATACCCGATTCTCGGTACATCCTTCAGCTGTTCAATCAACATCATGGGTGCCATGGTATAGTTTATGCCGCCTTCCAATCTACCTGCGGTCAGCAGATCAAACGCGGATATATTTTCATCAAACTCAACCGCTGTACACAGCAAGCTTTCGTTTTCTTTACCCCGAAAAGGTTCCTTCTGTCTTCCTCAATTTGTTCTGCAAAAAATTCCTTTATATAAAGAAATCTATCCTCCAGAGTTACCGGGTCAGTATACCCCTTTCCTTTTAACCGTTTTATTATAGCAATCCAAAGAATCTCAGCAATTATCCGACCCCCACCTGTACCAATATTTCTTTAAACGCCTGTTTTTCGGAGTTTATTTTTATATGTTTAAGTATGTGGCTGGTAAGCTCTGAATTGTTTTGGTGATTTACCCTTTACCCTTTTAAACATTTTTGAAAACAGCAGGGGATCATCATAACCTACAGACCTTGAAATATCACTGATGGCCAGTTCTCTGTCCCTCATCAGCAGACAGGCCTTATTCATCCTGTATTCAAGCAGAAACTGCTGCAGGGACTTTTGTGTGTATTCCCTGAAAACCGACCCGAGATAACTCCTGTCAAGACCAATATAAGCTGCAATGTCGGAAATTTTTATCTTCCTTGAGTAATTCATTTCAACATATTCGATTACCTTCTTTACATAGAACTCCTGTCTGTTTTCAATTTGCCTGTTAATGGGCTGTATGCCTGCTTCATCTATAAGATAAGTGAGAAACAGATACAACAGGCTCAATATTTTAGTTTCATTCCAGATATTTGATTCATAGGTCTCCACCATTTGTAGTATGCAGTCTGCCAGAGCACTGTCCCTGTCATAGCGGAAAACCGGTTCCTCCTGATTGAGCCGGGCCTGTTCCAGATAGTATGACGCCTTATAGCCGGTAAACCCCACCCAGCAATAACTCCATGGCTCAGCGGTGTCAGCCTGATAATAGGTTACCTTTCCGGGACATATTAAAAATCCCTGCCCCTTCTCCAGCCGGTATATCTTTTCGCCATATTTAAAAATACCTTTTCCGCCCATAATGTAGTGTATCAGGTAATGATCCCTCACCGCTGGTCCGTAGTAATGTCCCGGCCTGCAGACTTCCATTCCGCAGTGGTATAAACCCAGATCATAATTTTCCCTGTTGCTGCCATACTGAAAATCCGCCATAGTACTCTCCCGATCAAAATTATAACCGCCGCCATATATCTAGCATTATACCATATAAGTGCAGTATTCCTCCATTTACATTTTAAACCGTCAAGGTAAAATATATTCATGGCAAAAATATAATCAAGGATGTGATAGTATGGCTATTTTATACAACCCTCAGGAAAATATCTTCCACTTACAAACTGATACTGCAAGTTATATAATCAGGGTTCTGAAAAGCGGGCACCTGGCACACCTGTATTGGGGCAAGGGAATAAGGAATTCAAATTTTGAAAATTTACTGAAAATGCAGGAAAGGGCCTCCTTCTCACCAAACGTATCCGGCTCTGATAAAGCGCTGTCACTTGATACACTGCCCCAGGAATACCCTGCATACGGAAATGGAGACTTCCGCACTCCTGCCTTTCAGCTTAAGCTGGAAAACGGTTCCACAATTACCGATCTCAGATACCAGAACCATCGTATTTACAGCGGTAAACCCAAGCTCGAAGGACTGCCCGCCACCTATGCCGAACAGGAAGACGAAGCAGAAACTCTCGAAATAGACTTGTTTGACTCATTAATATCACTCAGGGTGATACTGTCCTATACGGTTTTTAAAAACCACAATGTTGTAGCAAGGTCGGCCCGCCTCGTAAATGAGGGTCCTCAGCAGTTTAAATTACTGAGAGCCTTGAGTATGAGCGTGGATCTTCCCCGCTGTGATTATGATTTACTGCAGCTGCAGGGTGCCTGGGCCAGGGAAAGATATATGGAGCGCCGCCCTTTAGCCCATGGGAACCAATCCATAGAAAGCCGCCGGGGTGCCAGCGGACACCAGCTTAACCCGTTCATGGCCCTGCTTTCAAAAAATGCGGGGGAAAATTACGGGGAAGTATACGGCTTCAGTCTTGTTTACAGCGGAAGCTTTATAGCCCAGGTAGAAGTTGACCAGTTTGATACCGCCAGAGTTTCAATGGGTATAAATCCCTTTGATTTCACCTGGAAACTGGAACCCGGCAGCAGCTTTCAAACACCGGAAGCGGTTATGGTCTATTCCGACAGGGGATTGGGCCATATGTCCAGGGAATACCACAGACTTTACAGGTCCCGCCTGTGCCGCGGCAAGCATCGGGACAGCTCAAGACCGGTATTGATCAATAACTGGGAAGCGACATATTTTGACTTCAACGCAGAGAAGATCCTGGATATTGCCCGTGAAGGCGCCAATCTGGGAATGGAGCTTTTCGTACTGGATGATGGCTGGTTCGGTAAAAGAGACAGCGATAACTGTTCACTGGGCGACTGGTTTGTAGATAAGAGGAAATTGCCTGACGGCCTGAAGGATTTGGCTTCAAAGGTAAACCAGCTGGGATTGAAATTCGGCTTGTGGTTTGAGCCTGAAATGATATCGCCCGACAGCGATCTTTACAGGGCCCACCCCGACTGGTGCCTCCATGTTCCCGGACGCAAGCGCACCGAGGCCAGAAATCAGCTCGTGCTGGATTACTCCAGAAAAGATGTCTGCGATGCTATTATTAAAATGGTCTCCGACATCCTTTCCACAGCCCCTGTAGCCTACGTTAAATGGGATATGAACAGGAATATGACTGAGATCGGCTCTGCGGTTTTACCTGCCGACAGGCAGCGTGAAACTGCCCACAGGTATATTCTGGGGCTGTACCGCGTAATGGAGGAGATAACCTCCAGGTTCCCCGACATACTGTTTGAAAGCTGTTCGGGAGGCGGCGGGCGTTTTGATCCCGGAATCTTGTATTATATGCCTCAAACCTGGACAAGTGACGATACCGATGCTGTTGAGCGCTTGAAGATACAGCACGGTACAAGTATCGTGTATCCGGCAGGCACCATGGGGGCACATGTTTCAGCAGTTCCAAACCATCAGGTCGGCAGGAGCACCCCTATTGAAACCAGAGGCAACGCAGCCATGTGCGGCAATTTCGGCTATGAGCTGGATCTCACCAAACTCAGCGAAGCCGATAAAGCAGCTGTCAGGGAGCAGGTCAGAACCTACAAGGAAATCAGGCATATAATACAGTTCGGCGATATGTACAGGCTTCTGAGTCCTTTCGAAGGCAATGAGACGGCATGGATATTTGTAACCGAAGATAAGTCGGAAGCCTTTTTAACCTTCTTCAGAGTTCTGGCCCAGCCCCATGCACCTCTGTCCAGAATACGTCTGGAAGGCCTGGATGAGGCCAGAAATTACAAGCTTGAGGGAATGGATCTGATAATGGGCGGGGATATTCTTATGAATTTCGGCCTGAATGTTCCAGAACTCCAGGGGGATTATGCAAGCTTTTCCCTTGGATTGAAAGCTATATAGGTTAAAAACGGTACTGTTTGAGAACTGTATATCAGTTCAAAAGTGGCACCTCAAAGTGTTATTGCAATAAATGGATTGCCCACAAATTTCATGTACTTACTTTGCGGGCAATTCCATTTATTAAGACCGGTTCAGTTATAGCCAATATTTCACATGTACCCATTTACATTTTATTACATATATGTTAAACTGATATAAAGTTTGCTGTTCCCTTCGGGCATTTATTCCTCACATTCTATGAATGGAGGATATTTATGTCTCACAAAAGGAAATCCCTATTATCAGTTTTTTTATGTATTGTTCTGATTATTTTCTCTTTTCAGGTTAAAACCACATATGCAAGCTCCTTAAATTCCGTTTCATTTGTTCTTCTCTCAAAATACAATGCTTCTGTTGATATCGGCAATGAATTTTACATTTTAGCCATTACTTCCAACGGCAAGCAGCCAACCTGGAAGAGCAGCAGCTCAAGTATTGCTTCTGTCAATACCTATGGCAAAGTTACGGCAAAAAAGGCAGGTTCCGTTACCCTGACTGCCAAAATCAAAAATGCGGAAGCTTCCTGTAAAGTCAAAGTAAATAAAACGAATATCACTATCAGTAAAGCAAGCGCTTCCATCGAACGGGGCGAAAAGCTCAAACTCTCCGCTGCAGCCTCCAACAAGTCTGAAATCACCTGGAAAAGCAGCAAATCAAGCATTGCTGCAATTGATGACAATGGAAATATTACCGGTTTGAAACCCGGTGAGACAACAATAACCGCATCTGCCGACGGCAGCAGTGCCACCTGCAAACTCAAGGTGAAAGCTCCGACTGTTCAATTGAACAAAACAAATATCAAATTATACCGGGGTCAGAAAGTTAAGCTGTCGGCCACGGTTTCTTCAGGCATTTCGCCCAACTGGAAAACAAACAAGAAGAGTGTTGCGGTGGTCGATGAGTACGGTAACGTGACCGCAGTTAAAAATGGAACTGCCGACATCACCGCGACAGTTGACGGGGTATCCAAGGTCTGTAAGGTGTCGGTAGAAAAACCCGTCATCACTTTAAGTGCCGCAGAGATCAATCTCAAAAAAGGCACGGCTTCAGCCGTTTCGGCACAGGTTTCTTCAGGCAATCCGCCAACCTGGTCTTCAAGCAACTCCAATGTAGCCACAGTAGACAGCTCAGGTAAAATTACAGCAGTAAAGAAGGGCACCGCCTATATTTACGCCGCTGAAGACGGTACAAAAGCCAGATGTATAGTTCATGTGATCGAATAGACTCTGCATGAGGCTTAACTGATTTTCATAAAATTAAATTTCTGTGAGGAATAAATGCAGCAAACTTGTTATTCTCTTATTTACTTTGACCCTGCCCTAATCCCTATCAGTTTTGTTACATCATTTAGAATCATATGATCCGTAACATTTATCATTTACTTATGTCATCTAATCCGGGCTGATTGTCCGGACCATATATTTTACTCCATTCCATACAATAATCTCCGTTCTTTGCCTGCATTTTAAATCCGCCGGATATTTCATACCGGTTTAACCCATATTTCCATGCTTGTTGTATCAGGGCTATGACTTGGGTACCGTTCTGCCGCAAAAGGACTGACATTCATACTGTGATTCGGCAGCCAGGTTTCAAACAGATATCGGTGAGCCTTATACACCGCATCCATAACAAGATGCTCAAAGTCTTCGGCTTCGAAGTGACATACAATGTATTCGCCCTCTCGCAGGACCCAGTCTGTGAAATCTCCGGAATCACTGCCGGGAACGGCCTCAGCACCAGCGAAGTAGCGATAGCAGCCTTTTCTGGTTCCCGGAAAAGTTACACCAAGTTCGGCACCGTCAGGTTGTATTCCGGGTATTCCGGCCTTTGCAGCATGAAAGCTGTCCCATAGTGCCCCAAGTGTATCTATTCCTGTCCCTCCGCCGCCAGGCATCTGTTCAATGGGTTCTTCTGCCGTAAGTCCCGCAAAGTATTGTGGAGCGGTTATCCTTTTTCGGGTGATTTCAAGAATAATTCCATCGGTAATGAGGGGTACATTTTCATCAACAAGTGTGTAATTCAAAAGTAATTGCGGTTTTACATAATTATTTAGTCTCACAGGCTTCGACCGGAATTCTTCGGGTGTCATTCCGAAAGCACTTTTAAAATTACGGGTAAATATTTCGTGTGAAGAAAAGCCAAAATCCAACGCGATATCCAGAATCTTTTCTTCCCTGTTAAACAGTGCTTCCGATGCTCTGGCCAGCCTTCTCAGCTTGATGTACTCATTTACTGGTTTCTTTACCAGTCTGCAGAACAATCTCTGGTAATAGAACTGAGACAGCGATGCAAGCTGTGCTAAAGTTTCAATTTTGATTTCTTCAGAAATGTGTTCCTCAATATAGTCTACGGTTTTTTGTATCTGTTCCCATGCGTGCATAAGATTTACCTCCTTATTTGGCTTAAATAAAGCATAACATGAGACCGGTATTTTATCTTGACTGCCAATGCCCTTTTAAAATATTATACATTTATGCGTATACATAAGGAATCCGGACTACAGGTATATTTTAATTTACATGCCGTATCTAATATGATATACTCTTGTTACCAAATTCTGTAAAACTCCCGGTAAAATCCTGTTAATTTCATAAAAGGCTATCCTCAGCCATATGCAGCCGTTTTGCCGGGTTTCATGAAAAGGGGGTGATTAACATGCAGGACAAGACTTAAATGTACATACTCTATTAAATACGTATGAAATCTAAATACGGTGTTAAAAGGTAAAGGTAAAAAATCAGGAGAATGACAGCGCAGGTGTTTTTACATCTATTTTACTGTATATCTTTTACTGCTTCAGCTTTATAAATGAGATTTGAAAATTCTGAAATGAATTATCATTTGTATTAATCGGGACAAGCTGTTCACGTAATGAATTTTTTTGTAATATATTCCTCCATTTTCTACTGATACATAAAAAACCAATGATTAAAATAAACCGGCAAAATGTATAACCTGTTCAGGTTTATTTAGAAAATTGACATTAAAAAATACAGGAGGTAAAATTTATGTACGTGCAATTAAGAAGTATCAAAAGGTTCATAGCGTTTTTAGTTTGTATATCAATTTCGGTATGTCTATTGGCAATGCCTGATGTCCGCATGGCATCAGATCTGGTTTATGGAGACCTGAACGGCGATAGGGAAGTTAATGCTATTGACCTTTCATTAATGAAAGAATACTTGCTCGGAAAGATCAGCACTTTTCCGGGCGGACAGGGGAAAGAAGCTGCTGATGTGGACTTGAGCGGCAGCATAGATGCAATCGATATGTCATATTTAAAACAATTCCTGCTGGGAACCATTGACGGGTTGCCTGTCGGAGAACCTCTGGAACCGATACAAATCCCTTCCTTTGATTCATTGCAGCCAAATGCCAAACTTCCCGACCCCTTTATGTTTAAGACCGGCAGCAAGAAAGGTACTCGTATTACAAGCAAGAGCCAGTGGACAGCCCGCCGTGCCGAAATCTCAGCCTTGGCCCAGGCCTTCGAATTTGGTGTAAAACCGCCGAAACCGCAGACTGTCACAGGCTCCTTTAATAACAACTCAATAACGGTAACCTGCAGCCAAAACGGAAAATCAATTTCCTTTAGCTGTGCAATCCAGTATCCAACTACCGGTACAGCCCCTTATCCCGCTATGATAGGTGTAAATATGAACACACTTAATACCTCAGAGATACTCAAATTGGGGGTTGCCTTGATAACTTTTCCTGCCGACCAGATCGGAAAGGAAGATAACGCCGGTTCCAGGGGACAGGGTAAATTCTTTGACCTGTATGGAAGCAGTTACGATGCCGGTGCATTGATCACATGGGCCTGGGGTGTGGACTGTCTGATAGACGCGTTGGAAATGACTCCGGCAGCGAGAATCGACCCGAAAAAGCTGGGTGTAACAGGCGGTTCCCGCAATGGAAAGGGAGCACTTGCCATCGGCGCCTTTGACGAAAGAATTGCTCTTACCGTACCTCAGGAATCCGGGAACGGCGGCGCATCGGGCTGGAGAACCGCCGATGCACAGAAAGCGGCCGGTGAAGATGTTCAGACACTTTCCCAGATAATTACTGAAAATTGCTGGTTCGCCAAATCTCTCAACCAGTTCAGCGGCCAGACAAACAAACTGCCGTATGACCACCATGAATTAATGGCTCTGTGTGCCCCCCGTGGATTGCTTGTAATAGAAAATCCTGATTTTACATGGTTGGGCAACCTCAGCTGCTTTAATACTTCAACTGCCGCACATATGGCATATGAAGGTCTTGGCGTACCCGACAACATGGGCTATTCCTCTGTGGGAGGCCACGGCCATTGCCAGTTCCCCGCATCACAGCAGCCGGAACTGACAGCCTATATACAGAAATTCCTGCTGGGACAGAATAGCAACACCAAGGTCTTCCGGTCGGACAGGAACTATACTTTCGATAAAGCAAAATGGGTTGATTGGACTGTTCCGACATTTTAATAATACTTTACAATACGCAGACACTAAAGTTATCTGAATAATGAGAATCAGGCTTGAATATTTTGAACCGGCTCCCACATGTTGATTAAGCTGTATCGGGAGGTGCAGCTCATTTATATTCAAGCCTTTATATTACTTTTACACCAACTTAACGTGTTGTGCCAGTTAATATCAGTTTTGCAGTTGAATAGGCTACACTGATTATACTGGTACTCGAGTACAACTTCAAGCAATGGTGCGCACGGTTAAAAGTGCTTGCTGAAATTTGTAGGTGAAAAACAAGTATTTTGGACGGCGAAGTGACAGGAGGTCACTTTGAGCAGCACGCGAGACCCGGATGGTCGAGTTGCTGCGACGGCAATAAAATACCTGTTTTGAACCGTACTATTTCAAGTAAGCGCTTTGTGTGCCATCATTGCTTGAAGTTAGTATGGAAGTACCAGTTAATATAAAAAATCATACAGATAAAGCAAAGTGTATGAACTTTTCAGGTTTCTTTATACTTTTGGTTTTTTGGGAGTTTTTGACTTTATGTTTTTATTCCCAATCTTAGGCGCATAAGTAACTTTTTTTACTTTATTCTTGTCTTTCTTAAGTCTATCCGGATTTTTAAATGACATGTCAGCCCGCCTTAATAAATATTTACATATATTTTCTCCTGCTAAATCAATAATATTATATCTTTCTTTTGTGTTAAAGTCCAAACACTTTGAAAATTCAGCGCTTATAACTATATAATCCGCAGCCGGCAGCAGTACATATATTTCCCTATTTTATGAATTTGTCAGGGTAGGTTGCAATTTCCTCAAAGATTGCAGCTTTATAAATACCGCCCTGGTCAAGATTTGGATTATCTATAAAATTTGGATCGGCCACAGTCACAGTATCGTCTTTTACAGTCAATGTCAGGTTCAAATTGTAGATTTCATCCATATAGTTTATATTGATAATTCCATTACTGCGATAAAAAATGTCGGTTATTTTCAAACCCTTTTCAGTTATTTTATCCAGAATGCCGGATGCATTTTTCAACTTTAATAAGTCCTCTCTGCTTATTGAAATCCCTCCATATTCCCTGAACATACCGGTTGTTTCATCAAAGTAGAGATAGTAAGGCTTCCAGGTGTGACCGCCTGTGCCGTCGCGCAGCATGTCAAATGCGCCGGGATAGGTATAAAACTGCTTGTTCCCCGCATACTCCAGAGCTTCACCGGCATATTTCAATTCATAAGGTTTGCCGTCTCTCACCGACCAAACATGTGAATTGGAACCACTTCCCCCGTATCCCTCTTCCAGTCGGAACAATTTTTGACTGTCCACATCCCAAACAGCGGTTGAATTCCGGTAAATACTGGTCTCCAGCATTTTCTCAATGACGGTGTCACTTACATACCACACCTGGCCGTCAAGGATATCCTCTCCACTATCCTTTCCCTTGTTGACAATAGCAAACAGCCCGGGTTTGCTGTCTTTATTGAAGTCCTCCGCATATGAAACTGTAATTACACTGTCAGCCGGCAATTCGGACCTTAATTTTTGCAGAAGTTTGTCTTCTGATGTTTCAGCAGGGGCTTTTATAACTGTTTTATCCTCATTGTCAGCCGGTCCTGCTGCACCATTTGAAGTACACAAGGCCCCGGCCAGAATTATGGCAGCTACAGCTACAGCTGAAAATATAAATACTCCTGGTTTCCCAATTTTCATTTTTTTCTCCCCTTTAATACCTGCTCGTAGTCTTTATTGACAATGCAATTTTTAATTTTCCACATGGATAGTTGCTTTTTAATTATTCATGCTGGTGCTGCTATAGCTGCAGCTGACCACCTATTTTTCAAGTTTCAGTCTGAAACCATTTTTATTGTATTTAAAGTATTGAGGTTTATTAGGCTGATCCTTATAATATGCGACAAAATAGTTTTTTTCATAAATAACTGAAAGAGCATTATTTAAAATATTGTTAACATCAGCGATTTTTATCTGGGCCCCTTCACATTTTAATATCTGTGTAATAGTAGGGGTGCCGATTGAAACTATGATTTCATTTGAATTGTCTCCATCAATGTCTGTCTCCTCAATATGGCCTCCCAGTTTTAGAAATAAAGCTGGAGTATTTTTGCTTATCATATAGTAACTTGATTGGGGGTAGTCCGCTCCCAAAATACCATCAATACGAATCAGCTCCAAATTGCAGAATTTTGAAGTATTTATAGTGACCAGATCTGTATTTAAGTCTGATAAATTCTTTAAAGAAACCTGCCCAAGATCATACATCTTATTATCCGTTTCTGCCACAGAATGATAGTATTCCTTATCATCAGCCATTTCAACAATAGATATATTTATATCATTTACATCTTTTTCGGTAACCGTTTTACTTATTAGTTCCCTATCTATCAATTTAATCTGTTCAGCCGTTGCTTCCTTGTAATCTTCGTATAATACCGGAATTTGATTATTTTGTAAAGCAGTCTCCGAACTTCGCGCTGCTGCTACCTGTTTGCTTTCACTATTAAACGTACAGCCAGGAATCAAAAGTATTAAAAAATAAAGAATTATCATATAAAAGAATTTTTTCATTCAAATCACCCTTATTCATGTAAACCCATATATTACTATATTAAACAAGAATACTGCTATTTGCTAGTAGCCCTTTAGTTTAATAAGTTACAATATCGTAACTTATGCCATTAATTCAATTTTTTTGTCAGCTGCTTGCATGTGAATTTTAAGAAGCTTTTAACAACAGAAATTTTACTTAACGGTATATTTCCGGCAGCATAACTAAAAAGAGGCATAAGCTTATATGGCCTAACACCTCTTTTTAGTATTGCAACTATTCAATTTACCTGTCCGGTATTGTGATAACCACCCTGATCCCGCATGCCTTTAATGAGCCATGGTCATTTAAGGTACATAAGTATATGCCTTATCGTCAGTGGGACTTAATTTGACACCTTTCCTCTCAAACAGCTGGCTTAAGGTTACGAATTCATAACCCTGCTTTTGAAGAGTGGGAATTATTATATCCAGGGCCTCAGGTGTGGGATGTGGCAGCGGCTGGACATCGTGCATTAAAAAGATGGCACCGTCCCTTGCCCCGTTTATTATTAAATTTGCGCGTTCCTGGGCGGTGGTTGACTGAATCCAGTCATTGCAGGTAACGCCGTTTACAAAGGTCAAGTCTATGGCACTGAGCATTGTGTTGTTTATTGCAAGATTGGGTGCGCGGAAAAATTTCGGTGTAGTTCCCGAATACCTTTGAATGGCTGCATTTGTGTCACTGACCGACTTTTTGATATCGGCGGCCGACATGCCGGTCATACTTGAATAGCCCCAGGAGTGATTTCCGATTTCACAGCCTGATCTGATTATCCTGTCTATTACAGGTTTTGTGGAATCATTTACTTTCTGCCCGATCATCATGAAGGTTGCAGGAACTTTATATTTATCCAGCTTGTCCAGCACCAAAGGGGTAAGCTGGGTATCAGGCCCGTCATCGAATGTCAGAGCGGCAATTTTATCATATGTTCTCACGGGAAGGGATATCTGTCCCAATAAAAACTTCTTTAAATTTGCCAGGTCTATGGAATCAACTGCTGCGTCCACGTTGGTGTCGGCAGCTTCCATGCTTGCCAGGGTACCTCTGCCTAAAAGGTAAGACTTCAGCGCTGCAAGATCAAGAGAGTCAACATTACCATCCCCGTTGGCATCCCCGTACAGGATTGCAGCCGCCGCATTACTTTCCGCGTTGGTCATGGGAGTCTGCACAAATGCACAGGCAACAACAAGCATGATAACCAAGAATATCCCGAGAATATTCTTTAAACTATACATAATCATACCTCCTTTTTATTTATAGATAAGTTTTGATGGCATACGCATCGGAAAATTTGATTTGATAATTCCGGAAAGGTTGGTTTATGAATATATTATCATGTAATAATATGTAAATTCAACATATTATTGTAAATTTTATTCTTATTGGTTTTTATTTGCAGTGGCGCATAAATAACTTCGCCGGCAGTCCAGGTTTGACGTATATTCCTTTTTTTACTATAATATGTAAGTACATATTTGTTATAGTTGTTATGGAAAGGTGGAATAACCGTGTGAATATATTGACTGTTTTTGGTAAATTATTCAGCAGGACAAAGGTTAAAAAACAATTATATTTCATATATTACAGTGCCATCCTGATACCCATCCTGATCATCGGGTTTTTCTTAATACTGTATACCAGAAGATTATTGCTGGATCATTATCAGAACCAGGTTGAAGCAGATAATACCCGCATTAAATCCATCATGTTTGACGTAACAACTTCCGTTTATAATATCTCAGATGAAATCTTTAACGACAAAAATCTCCAGACACTTCTGGCAACCCGCTACAATAGCAAGGAAGAGGCTGATAGAAGCTGTATCAATTACACCAGGGTGAAGAATTATATAAATAAGAATACATTTATATCCTCCATAGAGCTGTACACGACAAACCCTACCATACACAAATACGCCTCCATAATACCCGCAACTGAAGATACGGCAAAAAATGACTGGTACCAGCAGGCCCTCCAGCATGCCGATATTTCCTGGAAGAGCTTGTACTCAATTGACACCTGGAACCATGTCTCCCAGGAATTATGCCTGATCAGGAGGATACCGGTCATATCGGCAAAAGAATATGCCGTCCTGATAATCAGGATCAGCAATAATTATTTGAAAAACCGGATTCAGAACAACACTCTGTTCAACACTGTATCGGTAAACCAGGATCCTGTTTTCTACAGCACTCAGCGCAATTTGTCGGGGCAAAATCTGACAATACCCATTGACTACGGCAAAACACAATATCTGTACTCAGGTCAGCTGACCTATGAAAACAAAAAGAGTATTGCAAATATTTCCACTCTCCTGCCCTATTCATCTAAAGACCGGATTTATATGACCACTCTGGATTTTGATGCTCTGCCCGACATTAATAATATAATTTTAATATGTACCTCCACCCTGCTTTTTGCCTCGGCACTGCCTGTTTTACTGATTATCTACTTTACCAACAAGTTCAGCTCACGTATTGTCACCCTGCGCGGAGAGATGCACAAGGTATGCAGCGGCAATTATCATATTATCGACGATTTTAAAGGGGAGGATGAAATATCCGAAGTTTACTCCGATCTGAAAGTGATGATACAGAGCATACAGCAGATGGATGCCAGGATGTATGAGGCAAAGATACAGGAAGAGATATTAAAAAACCAGCAGCAGAAGATGGAGTTTAAAATGCTGGCAAGTCAGATAAATCCGCATTTCCTGTATAATACTCTGGAGACCATACGTATGAAGGCACTCACAGAGGGAAATCCGGAAGTGGCCAATGTCATCAAATTATTGGGCAAATCCATGCATTATGTGCTGGAGAATACCGGCACCTCCTCCACCACATTAAAAAAGGAACTGGATTACATATCAATTTATCTGACCATACAAAAGCTGAGATTTAATGACCGCGTCAACTATACATTAAAGGTGGAGGAGAACATAGATCCGGAAGACTACCAGATCCTCCCCCTCCTGCTGCAGCCCATAGTGGAAAACGCCATCCTGCACGGTCTGGAAGGCACTGAAGCCCGTGGACAGATCGTTATTGAAGTGAAAACAAAGGGGGATGAACTTTTGTTAATTGATATCTCTGACAACGGGCTTGGCATGACCCGGGAAGAATTGGACAATTTGACAAGCAGTATCCGGGTGCGTAATAAAAAATCCGCAAGCGGTATCGGACTTTATAATATTAATCAGAGGATCAAATTATTTTATGGTGAGGCCTATGGAATGGAAATTAAAAGTAACCCGCTGGAAGGTACCCTTGTGTCTCTTACACTTCCCTTGCACAATTTGATGGAGGAATAGCTTATGATGAAAGTTTTTATTGCAGACGACGAATCAATCATCCTTGAAGGATTAAAGCATATTATTGACTGGCCGGAACTGGGTTTTTCAATTTGCGGAGAAGCAAACAACGGTGAAGATGCGTTAAATAATATACTGGAGTTGAATCCCGACCTGGTTCTGCTGGATATACGCATGCCCAAACTACAGGGCACCGAGATTGTGCAGCTTGCCAGAGAACACGGTTTTAAAGGGCATTTCGTCATATTGAGCGGTTTTTCCGACTTTAAATATGCTCAAACTGCGATCCGTTACGGAGTTGAGTTTTATCTTACAAAGCCCATTGATGACGAAGAGTTGTACCGTGCTGTAAATACCGTAAAAGAAAACATACTTAAAGAGCATATGCATGCAGATACAATGAATCAATTCCGGGAAAAAGCAAAATACACCATTTTGCGTGATGTTCTGCTTAATACCGGCGATGTATCAAATATTGATCTGGGTGAGATCAACCTTTCGGCTGCGGTATACCAGGTTGTAATATATGAGAATTATAATCGGGATACCTTCAATCTGATTTACGATTTTGCAGACCTCTTAAAGGTAACCAATCAGGGAAACAACTCCTTTGAACACATAAAGATTCATGAAAAGGATATTATCCTCCTGAAAGGAGCATTTTCCCTGAGCCATTTCCGTGACTTTCTAAGACATTATGATAAAAGCCCCCAGAAAAGTTCTCCTCTGGATTCACTGTTTATAGCTTACGGACGTGAGGTCGGCAGGGTGGAGGATATACACCGTTCCTACGAGGATGCCCTGTGCCTTATGAACCGCCGATTTTTCTGTGAGCAAAACCAGCATGCAATAGGCTATGAGCAGCTTCCGGGCTTTGATGACAGGGTTTATGAGATAAATGCAAGGGAAACCAATGAATACTGTAAATTGCTGTGCAGCTATATACAGAGCTACAACCGCAGGAAGATAGCCGATACCCTGTTTGCCCTTGAAAAAAACCTATATTATGCAAAAACGGATATATCCAATATAAAACTATTTCTGACCGATATCTATCTTCAGATCAAGGAAAACATAAATCACATATACAGCACGGTGGATATTCCTTTCCCCACCAACTCATGGGTAATTAACCTTATCGACGGAAAATATTATCTATATGAAATAATATTTTTCTTCTCAGTGCAATTTGAAATGATAATAAATGCAATCGGAAATTTTTCTCGTGAAAGTGTACTTGATGATATCGTTTACTATATCAATCACAACTACAGGGATAATATCAAACTGGAAACCATAGCACCGCTGTTCGGATATAACAGCTCCTACCTTGGAAAAATATTCAATAAAAAAGTAGGGGAAAGCTTCAACTCCTATATCGATCATGTGAGAATCAACCACTCAAAGGAGCTTTTGCTGCAAAAGAATTTAAAGGTCTATGAGATTTCAGAGCTTGTAGGTTATAAGAATGTTGACTATTTCCATAAAAAATTCAAAAAGTACCTGGGCGAAAGCCCGGCCGAATTCCGCAAAAGGAATAACGCTCCATAGCACAAAACTTCCCGGCCCAATGGAATGGAGAATATAAACCATCAGGCCGGGAAGTTGGCATGTATTATTACTTATTTGGATGCAGCCGCTGAGGCCTCTCTTGCCGTGTTCTGATCCTTTGCATTCTTCATGTCCACGGCCAATACCTTGTCATAGCCAAGACCTTTAACAGTATCCTGCATTTCTTTCTGCAAGCTATTGAATTCCGATTCATTTGCTGCAAATACCATCTTCCAGGAGTTCTCGATGATAATGGCTTTGCACTGCCCTCTTAATGCTGTGATTTCCGAGTCTTCGGCAGGAGCTATGTAAGAGCTTCCGGGAGCAACCATTATCTGG
Source organism: Ruminiclostridium cellobioparum DSM 1351 = ATCC 15832 (assembly GCF_000621505.1). GTDB lineage: Bacteria > Bacillota > Clostridia > Acetivibrionales > DSM-1351 > Ruminiclostridium > Ruminiclostridium cellobioparum. The sequence continues at coordinate 134,057 of NZ_KK211291.1, read as the reverse complement.
TTTTTCTTCTGGAGATATTCAAGTGTGGTGGAAGCCCCCATCTTTGCCTGCCAATCCATGTCCAGAGGTGTTTTATTTTTCTCCAGTACCGAATCCCATAAGGTATAGTTATACGGATAGTTTGTCAGTGGATTTATATCACTTGGCAAAACCGTATCATAATTCAATGCCGAAACTCCGTCCTTCCAGATGCCGCCGCCCCATTCGGTCGGCACAGGTGTGTTGCCGCCTTCAAAGAATGCCTTCCAGCCGAACTCAGTCAGGGCAGGTTTGCCGTCAGCCATGTCCCAGGTCAGGCCTTTAGGCCCGCTTGACTTGGAAGTTTGTGCAGCCGACATCTGAATTCCTTCGGGAGAATACAGCCAGTCTATAAAATCTGCCAATCTTTCAGGGTCTTCGGCCTTGCTTCCGATAGCTATAAATGTTTTATTTCCCACCGGGTTGCAGCCGTAGGAGAAAACCTTCATATCGTCGATGGGTGCAATCATAAAGCCTATGCCGGCAGCCTTGTTGTCAGGCGTATTAAAGGCCGATTGACCCAGCCACGGCCAAGGTGCATATAAAATCTGTCCATCCTGATACTTGGTGTACATGGTATCGTAGTTTTGCGTAGTTGATTCGGGATCAACAAGTCCTGCCTGATTTGCATCGAAATAGAATTTTAAAACCCTGTTGTACATGGAATCCTGATCGATTATACTCTGATAATCCGACCCGTCGGCCTTGGCCAATACGAAGCCCAGTTCATCATACCCATAGAAACATGTGGGCTGTTTTGCCATACACATCATGTTTCCGTCCCAATCCTTGAATAAGGATACTGCATAGGTTTTCTTTCCGGTTTTGCTTGCCGGCACCGCCTTCTGCATGTCCTTGAATACCTGGATCAAATCCTCCAGAGTCTTGATTTGCGGATATCCGATGGATTTGTACGCATCCCAGCGGAGGTACGGGCCAAATGTCAGATCAAGTCCTTCGGACGGGTTGGTGGCCGGCTGTTCCGATACCAATGAGGGAACTCCGTAAATTGCATCACCTTCCACCATTTTATTCAATGAATCTATAGCCGCCTGATATTTTGTGATATTTTTTCTCTCTGCAAATAATTTTGTAGCATCATACAGCAGCCCCGCAGTGACAACGTCCTGCATTCTGCCGTTCTCCGCACCGATAATTATTAAATCCCCCAATTCCCCGGCAGCCGAACGGGTTTGAAACAAGGTGTCACCGCCGCCGGCCACATTCGGTGCAATTATATTAAGTTCCATGTTGAAATTTTCTTTTACTATTTTTGCATACCAGCCTGACATTATTCCCTGATAATTAGCCAGATTGTCAAATACATCAACGGTTATAAATTCGGGATATTTGGCTGTCCCCACTGCCGAACCGTCTGCTGCGGTCCTGGCAGTGCTGCCTGCCGCCGTACCGTCTTTTGCGGCATTATCCCCTTTATTGCCGCAGCCATAAAGCATGGATGTTACTAATATCACACATAGCAACACACTTACCAGCTTCTTTTTCATTTCATAGCCTCCCTTAAATACATATAATTGGCAAGATAAATAAAAAATGAATTCATTTATCTTGTTCTGCCCATGTTCAGCCCTTGACCGATCCAATCATGATTCCTTTGATAAAGTACCTCTGGAAGATGGGATAAACAAACAGGATGGGCAGCGCCACAATAACTGTGACTGTCATTCGCACTGAAGTAGGTGTCTGCTGCGTTGCCAGGGTCATCACATTGCTGTAGGTCCCCATGCTGTTCATTATCAAGGCTTTTAAAGAATTTGCCTGATTGATATAGCAATACAACAAGTATTGCAGGGAATATAATTTTTGATCTGTCACATAAATCAAGGTATCCTGGAAGGAGTTCCACTGTGTAACCGCCGAAAAGATCGCGATAGTTGCTAAAATCGGCTTGCAGGTGGGCAGGATGATTCTGGCAAAGATTGTAATAATCCCGGCGCCGTCGATTTCCGCCGCCTCCTGCAGGGAAGCCGGTATGGATTCCACATAGGTTTTGGAGAGTATGATATTAAAGGGCTGCACAATAGCCGGAATAACATAAACCAAAAAATTGTTGGTAAGCTGTAAATTTTTCATGGTAATAAACATTGGAATCAAACCTGCATTAAAGTACATTGTTATAACGATAAAACGGTACCAGAACTTTCTTCCCCACAGCTTCTGCTGGGTAAACATAAACCCCAGAAATGCCGACGCCAATACGGTAAAAACCGTCCCTACCACCGTCCTTGCAAGGGAAACACCCGCTGCGGTCATCAACCCTTTTATTTTAAATACCTCTATGTAGTTTCTAAGATGTATCTGCCTTGGCAGAAAATTTATTGTTCCATTGGCACTCAGGTCATTTGCACTGATTGAATTGATCACCAAATAATAAAACGGATACAGGCAAATCAGCGTATATACTGCAAACAATGCGTAATTTTCAACGATAAACACAATATCCGGTTTTGATCTTTTTCCCGCTTTATCAGCTATATTTTTCATCACATATCCTTTCAACTGCAATTGAGTTTATGAAGCCGGCAGTCTGTAACATCTGAAACGTAAACGCAGTTCCGGGAAAATTTAACAGTCGGCAATGTATGAATTCAGATGTTACAGACTACTATATAATTGATTCCCCCCGCACCTTTTTGGATACCATATTGCATACTGCCAGCAGAGTAATACTGACCAGACTCTTTAACATGCCTATTGCCGTTGCCATTGACGGGCTCCTGCCCGTCATGCCGATATTGTAGACATACAGGTCGAGAACCTGTATGTGCTCCTTATTAAAGGAGTTCTGGAATACATAGTATTGGTCCAAGCCGTTGTTGAGAAAATTGGCCAGCGAGAGCAGAATTAATACAAAGAAGGTAGGCAGCAGCGCCGGCAATGTAACATGCCGCATCAGTCTGAACCGGCCCGCACCGTCGACCCTGGCCGCCTCATATAAATCCTGGTCGATGCCTGCAATTGCCGCAAGATACATAATAGCTCCCCAGCCCAGGCCTTTCCAGGTATACCAGAGCAGCATGGCAAGCCAGGTATGTGAATCCCCGTCTAAAAATTTAATGGGCCTGGTTAACAAACCCGTGTTTATTAAAAAGGTATTGACCATCCCTGTGGCCGAAAACAGGCTGAAGGCCACAGAGTATACCATTACCCAGCTTATAAAGTTTGGAAGTGTGGTTAATGTCTGAACTACGTTTTTAAACCATTTACTTTTTATCTCATTCAAAAAAACAGCAAACAATACTGGAAAGAAAGAAGTGGCCAAAGTCAGGCCACTTATGGCAAAGGTATTTGACATGACCTTTAAAAGCTGCTTTATCTGTGTTGGATTGGTAAACAGTAATTTGAACCAATCAAGTCCCACAAATTTACATTGTGATAATTTAAGCGGAGGCTTGTAGTCGAAAAATGCATATACCCAACCGTGTAAAGGAAAATAAGAAAATGCAAAGGACAAGAGCAAAAACGGTAGTATGTAGAGAAACATTTTTTTCCCCTGTGCATTTTTCACCCTCTTTACTTTCTGAATATTCTTTGTCTGTAATGCTACTGATTGCTGCATCTTTACCTCCGCTTTCAGTTATGCCATTATTTGTATGTACCGGTCACTGAGTGAATGTTACCATTTTTTCAGCAGGATTTATACTACAAATATTACATATGTTTTATAGTACAAATTGCATTTTAACCAGCTGTAAAAGAAAAACACCGCCCAAGGGCAGTTCAACTTAAAGATTTACGAAAGCAAGTAAATTTTTGACTGACTCTCTTCAGGCGGAGGCAAAATTAAAGACCACACAGAAGGATAAACCTATAGTGTGGTCTTTAATTTTCTTATAAATTACTGAGCCTTTCTTCCGCAATATCGCACCAGCGCTTTTCAAGCTCAATGCCAATCCATTGAATATGATGGCCTTGCTTGTTCAACTTTTCACAGCAGACGCCTAATGTTCCAGAACCGAGAAATGGATCAAGAATAATTCCTTCATATAGTCCGTCTTTATTTTTGGGACAGTATGCCTTAATAATTTCCGTAATTAAAGATTCTGGCTTCTGTGTTGGATGAGGTGTTTTTTCATCTTGGTACAGTTTTCCTGCAAGGGTTGGAAAAGCCCAGACGTCACCACGCATTGCACCGAGCGGATTTGGTTCCCACTTTACTCGTTCGCCTTTAGAATTTTTGTAATAAACCGGATTTTTTAGGCGCTCTGTGCTCTTATAAGGAACGCGGACATCATCCACATTATAAGTCCATTTCTTTGGTGATTTGGAAAACCACAGAAACGGTTCATATTGGGTAAGCGGGGCGGTTGTCAAACGGCTGAACCCATTTTCATAATACCATATGTTCATTCGACGATAATTTAATCCAACCTCATACATTATGGACTGGATAAATCCAATGTAATGGTGGATTCCGAACCATATTAGACTGCCGTTAAGTTTTAACATATCACGACACAGAGCAATTCTCTTGCGAGAGATATTCAGAAAGTCCTCTAACGATAGCTTATCGCTATCGTTGCCAAAATCCTTATTTAGATTGTAAGGCGGATCTGTTAGAACCAAATCTACCTTCACTCCATCATTAATCAGTTGTTGGAGAAGGATGTCGGAGTCACCGCATAGTAAACCATTATAATTCATGCCGCTCACTTCTTATCCTTCCTAAAAATTAAGATATATTGATGATGAATGTTTTCAACGTAAGCGAATGGGTAGCCATACGGTAGCAGAGTTTTGTGATTTTGTAAAAGGACTTTCACACCTTGTAGCGTTAATCGATACCCATCACTGGTTTCTCTGCAATTCATGGCTTGAATTAAGTCACTATGGAAACTTATAAACTCAGATTTATTTCTAAAATCTGAAACAACCAAGCACATATATTTTTTAGGGCGAAGAACGCGAGCACATTCGAGAAACACATCATCCACTATAATATTTAAGAAATCTTTATAGCTACCTACGTTAGCTAAATCGTTTTCATCATCCTCAGAGTAATTTGTTGCAAGGTTGTTGGCAATGCGTTCCTTCTTAACCTTATAATCAGCTTTTTTGTTAAGAATAGACCAGTAAGGCGGACTCGTTATCATAAAATCAAACGAACTATTCTCAAATCCTTTTAATATTCCTCGTGAATCACCCAATATGAATTCATGTTTAGTTGAGGTACCTTCACCAACCTCAGTCTCAAGGCGCTCCATAGCCAAGTCGTTCCACTTCGGCTGCAACTCAATGCTTGTGCAGAAACGGCCCTCCAGTTCACATGCTTTGGCTGTTGAACCTACACCTCCAAATGGGTCAAGCACTTTCATGCCTTTTTTGGTAAAGAAGGTTATTAAGTGCGAGACATCTTGAAAAGAGTATGGTGCAGGATGCTGCCGTTCAACCTTCGCATGAGGGTGCTTTGATCCGAGCCCTTTTTGAAAGAAAAAACTCTTAGTCTCTGGCAACCATTGTGATCCATTCAAATCATTAAGCATGTTACGTGGATCAACGGGTTTGTTTTCTGATTCCGGAGATGGCTTATGTTCTTCCTCTAGCGTATTATCAAACAATGACTCTTGATAGTACTCACGAACCATTGAACTGTTACTAGAAGATTCGGTTTTGTTTAAGTAGGGGTTTTGGGGAGCAATGATGCCTTTGCTGCTTTCTTTAAAATCTTCTAGCTGAGTAACGTCAAAGCGACGTTGTCCACCGGGTGTTTTAGTTGGCTGAAGAAGTCCTTGTTCTATCATTCTATAAACAGTGGAAATACTTACACCAAGTAACTCAGCAGCCTGTTTTGTTCCTACAATTTTATTGGACATGTTAATCTAACCTTTCATATGCTATTATAGTCATTAGAAATTGTATATTAAAAGGCAAGACTTGTCAACACTATTCATCACTTTTCACTTTGGATTATTTCATCGGCTCAAGTATACCAAGTGTTTTATCGCTTAAGTTGACTTTTCCGTCCAACTGCCACTCGATAGCAGGCCGCAAACTCATGTTGTCATAGTCGATGTAATATGTAACATCATCTGGGATTAATAAGCATCCGTTCCAATTTAAAATCATCATTGCACCAATCGTGATAGTGCTAATATGAATGTTTTCCACTGTTTTTACATCTTTTATAACTTGCCAATAACCCTGTCTTGCATTGGGAAGCTGCAAACAGACAACCAGCGCCTGATTGTCATTCTTATCAATTCCATAACGAGTATGCAGAACAGCGATATCGTCCAATATACCACGTGCAGCATCCAAAGTGTCGCGTCCAAATTCTATCTCTACGGCACCGAAGCTATTATCTGAAGCAGAATATACTGCATCCATTCTGGTATAGACATCCCCAATCCTTCGCATAGCACTTTTGCATCCGAGTGAAATTAAAAGATTGCGACCAATAGGATTATGATAAATATTCTTGATACTAAGCAATTTTGCATAAATCTTATCAAACAGCTCATCAGACTCTTTGATTAACACTCCACCCCTCGGCTTATTGATAAGGGTTTCAAGTTGCTCCTTTTGAAATTGTATAGAGTATGTACTGGCTTTTACCCTGGTTGTGTTGTCTGATGGAGTGGTACAAACTTTAACCTCCTCATCATAGTAAATTGCCCCAACAGGGCATCTACGCATACATATACCGCAACAAATACACTTATTTGTGTCAAAAATGGGACTGTCCTTATCAGCATTCCAAGTAATTGCATCAACTGGACATACGCTTAATCTTCTGTCATTGGTGAAGTTTTTTACTTCTGAGCACTCAATGTCGGACTCGTCAAAATACATACAACGTGGATTGACACAGTTGAGGCACGTACTTTTGCATTCTATTTCATCGTTAAAGTGGTGTGTTGCAGGAGCACCGGGTTTATATACGATTGCTATTGGCATCTCATTCAAGACCGAGAGGTTCTTGCGATTTACAGTTTCCTTAAATATTTGCATTTGCTAACCCCTCCAATGAATACAATTTTTCTTTATCAAAAGTTTTTTTATCAGTCAATATACTGACCGATATGGACAATAATGATTTTAAATCTATTACGCCAATACTATATCCATAGGTTGCCTTAAAATCCGCTATCAGTCGGTTTACTTCTGCACGCTCGTTAGGCATATAATAACCCACTGCAAGTGTTGTAACCTCTGGTGTTGTAACATGGGTTTTTCTTGAAAGTAAAATAATTTTATTCTCCAGAGCTTGTCGTATCGCCTTGATAGATAAAAACTGTTCTTCCGTCGGAGACTTAATTTCAATTGGAATGCTCCTGATGGGATCATCTATTATCGCGTCCCATCTGGCTCCGTTGTCTCCAGGCCTTGAAAACGAGCAATTGAACCCCATAATTTTGAATAGTGTCGCTATTAACGGATAGAAGGTTATCTGAGTAGCATCTATATAATAATCAAAGAGCTCATTTACGATTTCTCCGCTACTGTAACCATCTGAATAAAGTTTATTAACCGTTTTGAGAAACTCTTGCTCTTCGTCTCTGCCAAGAAGCTCGATTGACACTTCATGAGAAATATTCAAATCCCAAATATCCGTATTTGCTAAAGCCTCACGAACAGCAACTGCACTTTCAAATGTCCCGATGCTTAGGCGTGATTCAGTGCCAACATCCATCTGAATTCCAAGTGCTTCTTCTACTTGCTTACGCCTAAGCGTCTGACATGGCGAGAACAACAATTCTTTGCCTTGAAGTATGCCTTCGCAAATTACTTTGTCGGCTCGAATTATCTCATCAACGCTGGACATGTCATATCCAGAACGTTCCAGCATTGAGTAAGTGCCAAGCCGAATCAAGGCTTGTTGCACATTCTTTTCAAGTTTTAAGTATTTATCAAGGCGTAAATCATACATCACTTTGATCGCATCGTATGTTTCAATGCCATGTTGTGTTATTTTAAGGCATGCCATAGATTTGCCATACAAAGAACTATCATTTATGCTTTCCACCCAGCCACAGCTTTTCATGAATGCAATGGGCAATCGCGTGCAATTATCTACTGGCGTCGGCTTCATACGAAGGCTTACTGCTAAATCAAGGAATGCTTTATTCAATCTCTTTTGACTTCCTCGGATTGAACGAATAAAAGCAATCATATTTTGATATGCTTTTTCATCCTCATCGTCCACACTCATCGGCCCTAAGCATAGCTCATGTTTATACATAATGCCGTCCAAATCAATAAAAGTTCTAAGAGCGCATTGAAAAAAACGTAATTTCTCGTTGTAGCTCATATTATCTGTAAGCTGCGTTGGATTATTAATTCCAAGTACGCATTGTTCATATAGCCGAGAGCAATCACCTGTAGAAAGTGCTATGTGGGCTCCTATGTACGTAAAAACTAACGGGTAGGAAGAACTTTCGCTGTATGGAGTAACCCATCCAAGCATACGGAATACCTCTGCATACATTTTTGCATTCATTTTTGCTGAGTTCATGCTTTCTTGTTCAGTATTGCTAAGTCTCAAAGCATCATCGCCAGCATACCCGTATGCTGTCATTAACCTTCCCTGTGCAATTACAACGGCCATGTCATCTAAAGTAAAATTCTCTTGACCACTGAGTGCCTCATAAAGTTGCTTTATAACTTGTATTTGTGTGGAATATTGTGTTCCAGGGTTTCTAAATCTAATCATAATTTTCCTCCTTAGTTGTTGTGGGTTATGTTTTATAGGTCTTTAAATAATTCACTCAAGGAGACACCTAATCCATCAGCAATTTTCTTTATATTGCAAAGAGCAATATTTCTCCGACCAGCTTCAACAGAGGCGTAGTAAGTTCTATCCATTCCAATCTTTAATGCAAACTTCTCTTGGCTGAGGCCAGTTTTATTACGCAACTCTTTGATTCTATTACCGAAATCTACTGTAATCATAGAGATACACCTCCATATTAATATATATATAAGTAAACGGACTTTGAAACAACGGACTATAAGTAACAGAAGCATAAAAGAAAACCAAAGCATAGATATTCAGCGCTTCGGATGCTGCTTGAAAACTTCAACTCCTATACGAAGTATTCCGCCAGTAGGGTATTCATATTTACAGTAAATGCGATTTTGAGAGACTACCTACATATGCATACAAAAACGGCAATCTCAGACTTGCTAAGGTTTACTATATGAAAAATCTGAATAACCACTTGGAACTGTATATGGGCAGTCTTACAAATCGCTTGCGGCCTACTCCGGCGATGTGATTTTAAATGACTCTTAAAGAAAGCATAGCCACCGGTGTTTGACAGATATATGCACACTCTCACCAACGGTGACAAGGCCACAAAAGATTTCCGATGAGCGTTTTTCCAAGATGACTGCCAATTACGAAGCCAGCATACCCTTGAAAGCCGAGTGGCAGAACTGAAATCCACCATGATTGCAGAAAAGGAAAGCGTACTTAATGTAAACCACTTTCTCGCTTTGGTAAGAAAGTATACAGGCATACAGGAGCTCACAGCGGAGATTATCCAGGAGTTCATTGAAAAAATCTATGTTTACAAGGCAGAGCGCATTGATGGTAGACGAGTACAGTGTATTAAAATCGTTTATAACTGCATTGGCGAGTTTGACCTACCGGTTTCTACATCCGCCCCAGAACAAGAAAATCAGCATAGTCAGCAATACATACCAAACTATGCCGATTTTTTTCTGGGATTAAAAATCCCTAAGACGCACCCTCTAAGGGCAGTGTTTTGTTTTGCCTTACTATTTAATCCGGATTAATCCAGAATTTTTCTCAGAGCCTCATACGCAATTGTAAACGCCAATTCCCCATCGGTCATTGCCCGCTTGTCTGCATTTTTTTCCAGGCTTTTGAGTGCGGCAAACTCTGCCAGATGGGGCTCCAGGCTCAAAAAGCCCGAATATCCCTTGGCCTCCAGCTTTGCAAGGATTTCTCCGACTTTGCCGTCCCCTTCACCTGCCGGAGTGACCTCTCCATTTTCAAAGAGTGCATCCTTGATATGCACATATTCTATATAAGGTTCTAACATTTCATAGGCCTTAATGGTATCCTGCCGGCACTGTACAAAATTTGCGAAATCGAAGGTACATTTAAAGTGGTCGCCGTAGAATTTTTCAAACAATTGCAGGCAGCGCACTGCATTATCCCCATAAATATCCTTTTCATTTTCATGAAGCAATACCACACCCTGTTTCCCTGCATAAGCAATCAGGCGCTGCAATCTTTCGAAAACCTCTCCCCGGTATATTTCCGGTTCCTCACCTTCCGGCATGAAAAAACTAAACATTCTGATATAGGGTGTTTCCATGATCTTTGCAATTTCAACCACTCTTTGGTAAGTCTTAAAATGAGGTTCGAAATCATCAGTGATTTGGATCTTTCCGACCGGAGAGCCTATGGCCGATACCTGGATTTGATTATCTGAAAGATAATCCTTCAATTCCTTTGCCTCCTCCGGGGTAAAATCTGAAATATTTTTCCCATTGGCACTGCGCAGTTCTATATGGGAAATTCCCAATTCCTTTAGCAGCTTTACCTGTACTGTTATATCTTCATTGATTTCATCGGCAAAGCCGCTGATTTTTGAATTTTTTAACATCTTTTGCCCTCCGCTTCAATATTTTGTAAAATTAACAGCTTATTTTGACCCATAACTACCTTCGGTATTAAAGGTAACTTCCTTTACCTCTTTTTTCAATCCGGAGGCTTTACGGCGCTTATCCAGCTCCTCGAGGAACAGCTCTTCATCAAAGGGTATCTGAACCGCTTTACCCAGCCAGCTGGATAAATGCATGGCATTTGAAAGAGTAAGCCCGTTTATGCCTTCCGCACCTTCGGCTACCAGAGGTGTGCCATGGAGTATCCTTGCCGCAAATGCGTTAAGTACTCCCATATGCTGCGGATTTGCTCCGTCGGTTTCAAGCTCTACACAACGCCCCTCAGGCTTTTTGAAACCTTCGGCTGCCGTATGGCAGTGTTCTCTTTCATTTGTATCCAGCATATATAATGTTAACCCGTCATCCTCACAAACCAGCTTTCCTTTTTCCAGAGTGATCTCAAACCGGTTTGTCCCCGGTGCATCTGCCGTACTTGTGACAAATACTCCGGTGGCTCCATTGGGATATTCCAGGTAGGCCGTCACATCATCCTCGACTTCAATTTCATGCCATTTGCCGTTATGGCATTTCGCCATCACCGTTGACGGCATCCCGCATATCCACTGCAGCAAATCCAGGTTATGGGGACATTGATTCAGCAAAACTCCCCCGCCTTCTCCCGACCAGGTTGCTCTCCAATCCCCGGAATTGTAGTACGCCTGCGTACGGTACCAATCGGTTATTATCCAGTTTACACGCTTAATTGCTCCCAGTGTGTCTCCCTGGACCAGCTCATGCATCTTGCGGTATAAATGATTGGTTCTCTGATTGAACATTATTGCAAATATACGGTCAGATTTTGCAGCAGCCCGGTTCATTTCACGAACCTGTTTTGTATACACTCCCGCAGGTTTCTCGCATAAAGCGTGCTGCCCATGTTCCAGAGCCTTGATCACCAATCCCGGATGGTCGTAGTGAGGTGTTACGATAAACACGGCATCGCATAAGCCGGATTTAATCAGCTCATCCCCATCCTCAAATATTGTCACGGTATCGGGCAGATTCTCTTTTGCCCAGGTTCTCCTTGTTTCCCTGATGTCGGCGACAGCACGCAGCTCCACCTCTGGCGCCTTGCCCTCCAGGATGTTCACACAATGATTGCTGCCCATGTTGCCAACTCCGATAATTCCGATTTTTACTTTGTTCATAAATTTCTCCTTACATTATGAAGAATTAATTGTATTATATAATAAATGGAAGAGGCTATGCTTTTATTTTGGAAAAGCATAGCCTCTTGACTTTTAGCTGTATAGCCTGTAATCCGGCAAGCCTTTACACCCTGTCTGCATTGTATTTATTTTACAAGCTCAAGTGTTTTTACGATTACAGTTACCGCCTCTGCCCTTGTTGCATTGTCCAAAGGCCTGAAGCTGTTGTCGGGATATCCTCCTATGATTCCGTTCTCTTTAGCTGTGTTTATTGCACTGGAGGCCCACGGTGATATGTCCGACTTGTCAGTAAACACCGCCTCATCATTTGCCTTTGTGAGTTTCGCTGCATTTACCACCATAACCATCATCTGCTCCCGGGTTATAATTTCGTTGGGCCGGAAAGTGTCATCGCTATAGCCTGCAATTATTCCATAAGCACTTGCCGTGGATATGTAATCCTTTGCCCAGTGTTCCGAAGTATCTGTAAAGGCTTTTCCTGTCTTTGCGGAAAGTTTTAATGCATTAATGAGGATTGTGATGAATTCCGCTCTTGTAATTTTCTTGTCAGGCTTGAAGCTTCCGTCAGGATAACCTTTTATTGCTCCCAGAGCAACCAGTTTGTTTATGTTGGCTTCGGCCCAGTGTCCACTGGTATCCGTCAGGTTGACTGCCGTTTCAGGTTCGTGTGTTGTATCCGGTGTTTCAGGAGTTTCAGGCGTCTTTGGTGTCTCAGTTCCGCTGCTTCCACCACTGTTTCCGCTGCCACTGCCGCTTCCTCCGCCATTGTTTCCACCCGAAGGTACATCTGCCGGTAATACAGTAACCGTACATTGTCCAAATATATTACTATCCGATACGCTTGTTGCTATTATTGTGGTTGTACCCGGCCCAACCGCAGTTATCACACCGCTTGCCGATACCACCGCAACGACTGGATTTCCGGAGCTCCACAATACATTTGTATTGGAAGCATTTTCAGGAACCACTGCTGCAGTCAGCTGTTGAACTGCTCCAACTCTAATACTGCCTATAACCGATGGAGTGACAATGATTCCGGTGACCGGAACAACTGCCGCTTCCCTGGTAACACTTATACAGTATTCGGCAACCGTACCGTCCTGTGCCGTAACTACTACCGGGATGTCGTTAACTCCCACCTCAAGCTCTACATTTATTACCGCTCCCGATACCGCAGGCACACCGTTGACAGTCAGACTGCCGTATCCCGGAGCTCTCACTATGGGGGTAATACTTATACTGGATACGCTGTTTTCCACACTTGCCGTATAGTTTCTGTTATCCGGTGTAAATGCCGGTGACAGGGTTCCCCGGCTTATTATAAGGTTGCTTAATGCAGCATCGCCGCTTTGAGCCGCCTCTCTTGTAACACTTATAACATACATGTCGTCGGTTCCGTCCTGTGCCGTAACCACTACAGGTATGTTGTTAACTCCTGTAGCAAGTTCCACAGTTATTGCCGCTCCCGACACTGTGGACACACCGTTTACAGTCAGACTGCTGTAATCCGGAATTCCCACCGCAGGAGTAATTTCTATACTTGATATATCGTGTGCAACATATGCTTCATAGTTCTTATTGTCCGGTGTAAATGCCGGTGACAGGGTTCCGGGGTTTATTTCCAGATTGCTCAGCATGTCAATGCCGCTCTGGGCTGCCAGTCTTGTAACACTTATAACATAGGTCTCACTGGTTCCGTTCTCTGCCGTAACTACTATGGTAATGTTGTTAACTCCCACTGCGAGGGCCACACTTCTGCCTTCTCCAGACACTGCGGGCACATCATTTACAGTCAGGCCCGAGTATCCCAAAAATGCAGCTGTTGGAATAACCTGTATGCTTGATATGCCGTTTTCCACACTTGCCGTATAGTTCTTATTGTCGGGTGTAAATGCCGGCGACAGGGTTCCCGGATTTATTTCCAGGTTGCTTAATGTGGCGTCGCCGCTCGCTTCGGCTTCTCTTGTAACATTAATAACATATGTGCCGGTTGTACCATCCTGTTCTGTAACCACTACCGGGATGCTGTTGACTCCCACTGCAAGTGCCACGGTTTTTGCTTCTCCCGACACCGCGGGCACGCCGTTTACAGTCAGGCCGGAGTATTGTGGGAACGCCGCTGTCGGTGTGATATCGATGCTTGTTACATTGCTTGCAACGGTGGCCGTATAGTCCTTATTGCCTGATGCAAATGCAGGTGACAGGATTCCGGGATTTATCTCCAGGTTGCTCAATGTGGCGTTTCCTATTACGTATGGCTCTTTTTCAACATCCACATATGTTTTACCGGTATTGAAATCTGCTGCGTAAAATTCTATTTTGCCTATATCTGAAACAGGTGTTCTGAGTGCACCCTGGGTAACCTTTTTAACACCATCAATATAGAAATCAAATAAATCTGTGTTGGTATTTATTACCAGTTTCAGATCATACCACGTACCTGCCGTGAATGATTGTATTGTTTTCCAGCCTCCGTTGTATGCCTTGATGCTGCCGTTATCAAATTGTATGGTTTCGGCATATGTAACTCCATCACTGCTGTAAACATATGGCAGACACCACAGATTTGAGGTAGCCTCTCTCCTGACTTTTGCCTCTACTACCACTATACCGCTTAAGGGGCTGAAGGTCTTATACAATGAGGTCTTTGAGCCGGTAGCAGTACCGGTCTTATTAAGCATTACACTCTTGTCGGCAGCACTTGGAACCTCTTCCACCGTTACCGTACCTACGCTTGTGTCTACGTTCCAACCCAGAGGTGCGGCGCCGGTAGGCATGATATTAAAGTTATCATGGCTGTGATCTGCATCTCTTGTGATGACAATTGTGTATGTGGCAGTTGTGCCGTCCTGTGCCGTAACTATCACAGGGATATTGTTTTCTCCCACCTCAAGATTCACAGTGCTTACAGCTCCTGATGCCGAGGCAGTACCGTTTACAGTCAGGCCCTGGTATGCCGGTGAGGCAGCTGTCGGTGTAATATCAACACTTGTAACGCTGTTTGCCACCATAGCCGTATAGTCCTCATTATCCGGTGTAAATGCCGGTGTCAAAGTACCCTGACTTATTATCAGACTGCTTAATGTGGCGTTATTGCTCAGACCTGCCTCTCTTGTGATGACAATTGTGTATGTGGCAGTTGAGCCGTCCTGTGCCGTAACTACCACAGGGATACTGTTTTCTCCCACCTCAAGATTTACACTGCTGGCTGCTCCCGACACCGCAGGCACACCATTTACAGTCAGGCTCTGATATCCTGAAGTTCTCACTTCCGGTGTAATGTCTATACTTGCTGCACTGTTTGCAACAATGGCCGTATAGTTTTTATTATTTGATGCAAATGCCGGTGATAAGATCCCCTGGCTTATTGACAAACCACTTAGTGCAGTATCGCTTATTTCACAATACGGCTCGTTTTCAATATCCACATAAGTTCTGCCGGTATTGATATCTGCCGCATAGAACTCTATTTTGGCTATCTCATCAACAGGGTTTCTAAGTGTACCTTGAGCAAGTTTTAGGATACCGTCTATATAAAAATCAAATTTATCGGTATCGGTATTAATTACTAATTTCAGATCATACCACGTACCGGCAGTAAAAGGTTGTATGGTCTGCCAGCCTCCATTGTATGCCTTGATACTCCCATTATCAAATTGTACGGTTGCCGCAAACGTAGTTCCGTCACTGCTGTAGACATAAGGCAAACACCACAGATTTGAGGCTGCTTCCCTCATGACCTTGGCCTCAATTGTAACTTTACCGCTTAAGGGGCTGAACACCTTGTACATGGATGTCCTCGGGCCTGTAGAACTGCCTGTTTTATTAAGCAGTACACTCTTATCGGCGGCACTTGGAACCTCCTGTACAGATACCGTACCTACACTTGTATCAATGGTCCATCCCAAAGGCGCGCTGCCGGTAGGCATGGTGTTAAAGTTTTGGGAATCTTCAGGTACTAATCTTAAGATGTCTATTTTATATGTGGAAATTGTACCATCCTGTGCTGTAACTACCACAGAAATACTGTTTGCTCCAACAGCAAGATTCACGCTGCTGGCTGTTCCCGACGCCGAAGGCACACCGTTTACAGTCAGGCTCTGATATGCCGTTGATGACGCCGTTGGTGTAATATCTATACTTGATACACTGTTGGCGACAATGACTGTATAATTCTTATTATTCGGGTTGAATGCCGGAAACAAAATTCCATCACTTGTTACCAGGCTGCTCAAGTTGGCATCACTGCTTTGGAATATTGCTCTGGTAATCTCTATTGTATATGTGGCAGTTGTACCATCCTGTGCCGTAACTACCACCGGAATGCTGTTCAAGCCTTCTGCAAGGTTCACTCTGCATACGGCTCCCGATGCTGTGGGTACACCGTTTACAGTCAGGCTCTGGTAATCCTGAGAGGCCACTGTCGGTGTGATATCCATGCTGGAAACATTGTATACAACATTGCCTGCACTATAATTCACAGTACCCGGCGCAAATACTGGCGACAAGGTACCCTGGCTGATTACCAGCCCGCTTAATGCGGCATTGCTTGCCGAAACCGGCTCACTTTCAATGTCCACATACGTATCTCCCGCATTACCGTCTGCCGCATAGAATTCTATTTTGCCTATGTCATCAACGGCATTTCTGAGTGCAGACTGAGTGAGCTTCTGCTCCTCATCCACATACAGATCAAATTTATCGGTATCGGTATTTATTACCAATTTCAGCGTATACCATGTACCCGGCATAAATTCCTGTACCGTTTGCCATGACCCATCCCCGTATGCCTTGATAAAACCATTGTCAAATATGACAGATGCAGCCAGGATTCCGTCACTGCCGTAGATGTCAGGCAAACTCCACAAACCTGCGGTACTCTCTCTTCTGACCTTTGCTTCTATTGTCACTGTACCGTTCAAGGGATTAAACTCCTTGTACATGGACGTTTTACTGCCCCCGGCTGTGTCGGTTTTACTCATCAATACACTCTTATCGCTGGAGCTTGGAACCTCCTGTACCGTTATGGTACCTCCGCTGGTGTCCAGGTTCCAGCCCAGAGGCGCACTGCCGGTAGTCATGGTATTAAAATTATCGGCTTCCATCAGCCGGATATAATCTATGCCTGACATGTAACCCGAAGAAGACGGATTCTTGCCGGTCACCGTAAACCTGAAGGAATGCATGCCTCCGCTCAAAGTCTTTGTGCCCAGATCAACCTCATAATATCCATCCCCCGAGGCATACTGGTCAAAGGGCAGACCCTGGTTGGTTCCATCGATTGACAGCTGGGTAATGGCACGGCTGGTGCTCCTTTTAATGCCAATCTTAATATTGTAGGTACCTGCAGCTGCAATGTTGACGTTATTATATTGAATATATTCATTCACTCCCTGAAGATCAGCCTTGCTCCAGAAGTCATTGCTTGCACCGACAAGCTCCTTGACGGCTGACTTTGCACGGCCGGAGGATATGCTGGCTCCGCCGTTATAATTCTCTGCTTCATATATGGTATTGCGGGCAGGTGAAATATTACCGTGAACTCTGATAATAGCTGCCGAATAGGCCAAAGATGTATAATTGAGCAAATTGCCGGTTACACCTGTGGTGGTTGTGCCATAATCAACGCCATAGGCAGGGGTGCTCTGACCAGGACCGTCCTGATCCTCTCTCACGTAGTTGCTGCTCCTGCCGCTTCCATCCCCCGGTGTTACCGGCTTCATATAAGTGACATCCGCTGCGGGAGAAATATCTGTAATTCCGTTCAACACAATTGACGAGTCGATATCATTGGCGGAGTTATTTATAAGTTTGAGAATCAAGTCACCGGTTTCATTGTCTTTTCCTGCAACGACAACAAGTTCCTTATCTCCTGTCTGCCTGAAATTCACATTGGTGTCGGCCAGATTCTCGGCCCACATTTTATCTTTATAGTAATAGACGGTTTTAAATACACTGGCATTGTCAAAATCCACCTGTCTCCTCAGTAATGTAAAACATGTGGACTCGGTTATGTCGCCGTTTTTCTCAAATCTGGCCATATCCTTCATGGTATCAACAGCATCTGCTATTGTATGGTCTCTTGAATTTGAACCATATTCTCCGATTTGCACCTTCGGATAGGAAGGGTTGCGGTTGTAGCTGTTCAGGAAATCCTCCCAGCTCCTGTCGTTTCTCGGATAATAATGGTGAATATCAGTTGCATATACCCCGCCCAAACTATCGTTGAAATCATAGAGATTTTCATCTATGCCTCCGGTTACGATAAGTTTTAACTCGGGATATGCCGAATGAACCGCATCATATATTCTCTTGATGTTTTTTCTTGCATCGGGACTGTCTTTTTCCTCATTTCCCAGACCCAGATACTCCAGGTTAAACGGCTCGGGATGACCCATTTCTGCACGCTTTGCTCCCCAGGTGGTACTGGCGCTGCCGTTACAGAATTCCACGAAATCCAATGTGTCCTGTACAAGCTGGGCCACCTTTGGATCATTAGGATTAACAGCAGGTCCTCCGCATTTTACACCTACCGGAAGGCACGGCTGGGCAATTATGCCTGCATCCTCACAGAACTGGAGCCACTCAAACATTCCGAAGCCATTTGTTATATGCTCCTTCTTATTCATACCGTTCCAGGCTGTATTGAAGTACTCTTTACGCCCTTCCACCGGCCCGAGCTGATCTTTCCAATTATAATCGTATGTATGCTGATGTATTATACACCCTCCCGGAAAACGCAGGAACTTCATACTCATATCCTCAAGAGCTTCTCCTACGTCCTTTCTTAAACCATTGGGGCGGTTTTTGTAGGTTTCATCCGGGAACAGTGAAATAAAGTCCAGATAAACATCTCCTGTCCCATTTGCCAGTACTACCAATCTGGCATCCTTATCATTCGAATCCGAAGTAATGCTCCCTGTATATTTGACCCAATCTTCGGTTAGGGAGCTTATAGTTGAGCTGCCATAGGTTATTATGCTGTCGGCGCTCTCCAGGCTTACCGATAAGCCGGAATTAAAATTTGATCCTCTTCTGGCGTAAATTGAATAGTTATAGACAGCTCCCGCTTCCACATTAATCCCGTACCAGCCGGCGTTGGATATTCCAAAGCCGCTTCCTGCCGCGGAGACATTCAGATGTGCATAATGTGTATTGACAGAATTCAGCGGTTCACTGTTCTCAGCAGTTACCTGCCCTTCGGCGCCGCCGCGCATGATCTGATTCCAGCCTGCCAGTGGGGTATTATACGGTGCCTTATCCCCCGGGCCCAACTCAAAGGACCGGTTGAAAACTTTTTCGGCATAATAGCCTCCGTCCATTTGCAGATTCAGGTCTTCCGAGAACCCTCCTATGAGCAGCTGGGAAACCGCATTACCGGTTATATCTGCATTGACCGTGACATTTGCCGTTTTTGTCGCCGCAAATACGGGCCGCCCCACTGCAGTCATACAAAACAACATTGAAACTACCAAGAATAATGATACATACTTTTTGATTTTCACATTACTCCCCCTCACTTTTTTATCCAACAATATAAAATCTTTTTGTGTTTATTTGCTAGCCCTTTATTCCCGTTGTCGCAATACCTTCGACAAAGTATTTCTGGGCAAAGAAAAATATAAGTACACATGGTATTATTGCAATTACAGACATTGCCATAATTTCATTCCAATTTGCAGCAGTGGTGGTGTCCAGGGACATTCTCAGCCCCAGGGCAACTGTATATTTCTTGACGCTGTTGATATATATCATTGAATTGAAGAAGTCGTTCCAGGTCCAGATAAACTGAAATATTCCTGCTGAAAACAGAGCCGGCTTACAAAGTGGAAGTAAAATCCTGACCAGTATGGTAAAGGAATTGCAGCCGTCTATGGTTGCCGACTCATCCAAATCTCTGGGCAAACCTCTGAAAAACTGCACCAGCATGAATATGAAAAATGGGTAGCAGGCAAATAAAGCAGGTATTGTAAACGGCAAATAACTGTTAAGCCAGTCAAAATTTTTAAACAGAATATATCTGGGTATTATTATTACCGCATTGGGCAGCATCAGTGTCGATATCATCAAGGTAAAAAGTATTTTCTTCAAAGGAAACTTGAAGCGCGCAAACCCGTATGCCACCAGTGTGCTTGATATCAATGTAAAAACCACTACCGGAATGACAAGTTCAAATGTATTTACAAAGAAGACTCCGAAGCTGAACTGTCCGCTTCCTTTCCATCCGTTGTAAAATGCATCCCAAACCACGTTCTTTGGTAAGAGGTCAACCGAACCGAAAATTTCATTGTTAGGTTTGAAGGATGACAGGAACAACCATATAAGAGGATAGATCATAAATATGCCGAAGGCACTCAATAGCACGTACATTATGGTTTTTTCGAATATATTGTATTCCTTCTTCACGCTAGAAGTCACCTCCGTCCTCGTAATGGGTCCACGATTGTGATGATTTAAATGTCAAGGCGGTAAATGCCAGGATCAATAAAAACAGAATCCAGGACAATGCAGATGCATATCCCATTTTATAAAATTTGAAACCCTCATCATACAATTTCATGGCATATAAATAGGTTGAGTTCAAAGGTCCTCCGCCGGTTATGACGAATGGCCCTGTAAAGTCCTGAAAAGCATTGACCATCTGCATGATCAGGTTAAAGAAAATTATGGGGGTTAACAGCGGAATAGTTATGGTGAAGAACATCCTGATTTTTGATGCCCCGTCAACAGTCCCCGCTTCGTACAGTTCAGCCGGTATCTGCTTCAAGCCTGCCAGGAATAATACCATTGACGATCCGAACTGCCATACCGTCAAAAGGCCTATTGTGAAAAGTGCCACACTTGGGCTTCCCAGCCAATCTACCGACGGAATATGCAAAACCGAAAGCACTTTGTTTACGACCCCTTCCTTCATAAACAAAAATTTCCATAGTACTGCAACTGCAACACTGCCTCCCAGTATTGACGGAAGGTAGTAAACTGTTCTGAATACATTTACAAACTTCAATTTTATATTCAAAAGCATGGCCACTAACAAAGCAAAAGCAAGCTTCATCGGTACCGACATAAATACATATTTAATTGTAATTCCCAGAGATTGATAGAATAAATCATCGTTTTTAAACATTGAAATATAGTTTTTAAAACCTAAAAAACTGGGTGTATTAGTTATTGAATAGTCTGTAAATGAATACACAAAAGAAGATACAAACGGATATAACTGAAATACCAGGAAACCTATAATCCATGGGGATATATAGAGAAGTCCGATGTACCGCTTTTTCTTGGATGTCGTTGCTGCTTTTATTTTCATTTAAATCACCAATCTTAGTAAATTTTTACACATCTATAGGGTGATAACACATATGCCACCACCCTATAAATATCAGCTTGCCTCAACTGCTTATTTTGCCTTTGCCTTAAGTTCATCCAGCTTTGCCTGAACGCGGTTTGTAAGCTCATCAGCTGCCTGCTCGGGCGTTATTTTTGAGTAAGCGACTTTCTGGCATACGTCCTTTTCGATTTCGAACACTTCAGCATTGCTTAAAGCCACAGGTGGTGCTGCTGCAGGATTTTTTAATGTAAAGTCAACCACTTTGGCTATATCCATATCCACTTTATTGGCGTCCACCAGAACTTTCTTTGCAGTTTCCGATGTCGGTATGGATCTTGAGTCTGTAAGTATCATTGAAGCATCCTGGTCATTCAGGAACCAGTCGGCAAATTTCACAGCCTCATCCACGTCCTGGGATTTACTGTACACACCCAGCAGCATTGAAGGCTTGAACGCAATGGATTGGTCCTTTCCGTCCTTAACAGTTACCGGTTTGGCAACCGCAAAGTTTTCCGGCTTTAAAACATCCTTATACTTTCCGACAGTACCTGACCATTCGAGAGAAGAACCGATCTGTCCATTTATAAATTTCGGCATCTGCTCCAGCTTGGTGTTATAGAGCGCTGACTCACCTAAAGGCTGTGCAGTACCGCTTTCAAATAATTCTTTAATTGTAGTGAAGGCTTCGATCATCTCTTCTTTTGTAGCAGTTACCTTATAATCGTCATTCAGCCAGTAAGCACCTGTCTTTGAACGGATATAAGGGTCAAACACAACTATGGGCAAAGCACTTGGATCAGTGCTGAACAAATATGCCTCTTTATCTTTTGCGTGAATTTTTCTGCCTTCCTCGATAAATTTATCCCAGGTCCATTCAGTATCTACCGACAACCCGTATTTCTCAAAAAATTTCTTGTTGATGTCAAGTCCAAAGCCGTTTGTACCCATTGGAAGCCCTATAAGTTTCCCATTTACCGTGCAGTATTCCTTCAGCACCTTTTCAGGAAATGCTGTCAAATCAACATCTGTTTTAGTGTTAAAGTCAACAAAATTGTCCCCCTGAACTGCCAGATCCTGATTCCAGATATAGTCGAACTGAATTAAATCCGGCGCTGAACCCCCTGCAATCTGTGTCATCAGTTTCTGCTGGTAGCCGTCATAGCCCTGGTATTCTCCCTCGATTGTCACATTGGGATTCTTTTGCTTGTATGCGTCTATGGCCGCAAGAGTGGCCTGGTGACGCGCATCTGATCCCCACCATGCAAATCTCATGGTAATGTTTTTTGCAGGTTCAGATGCAGCTGCCTGCGATGAAGCTGCTGCCTGTCCGGTCGATTGATCCGCCGGAGCATTTGAGCTGCTGCCGCATGCTGAAAATGATGTGCCCAGCAATACCAATATACAAGCCATGCTGAGAAGTCTAACAGGTTTTTTCATATTACTTCCTCCTTAATATTTTATTTTTGAATTATATCAGCAGCCCTTTACATTTTTAAGATACCTGGATTGATATTAGATATCATTAATTGAATTGTTTTTTAAAAGATAATAAAAATATATCATTAATTGATTTTACAAATCAATAAACGACATAATTCTACATAATTTTCTTTATATACTTCCATTTTTATTAATTAAAGATATAATATAATTATCCGAGTTCAACATTTATTTCTCATGTAATCCTTTATAAATAAACTTTTATGGAGGGGCTATGTACAGACTCCTGGTTGTAGACGATGAATTTGAAATTAGGAACGGGTTGTGCAAGTTTTTTCCCTGGAACGAAATAGGTTTTGATGTGGTGGGCCAGGCTGAAAACGGTAAAGCTGCACTTGATTTTATTTATAGAAATTCCGTTGATGTAATACTCTGCGATGTGGCAATGCCTGTTATGACAGGTCTTGATCTCGCGAGAGAACTTAATTCGTCAAAATGCAAGTATAGAATAGTATTTTTAAGCGGATACAAGGATTTCGAATTTGCCCAGAAAGCGCTTGAATACGGTGCTAAAAACTATATTTTAAAATCCACCAATTATAATGAACTGATTAGAGTATTTTCAAAAGTAAAAGCCGAACTGGATGAAGAAGGATCCCATAAAAAAACAAATGAAAAAAAAGCGAATAAATCCGAAACGGAAATGAATTTCAATGAAAAGATAATATCCGTTATAAAAAGCTATGTGGAGTCAAATTTTCGGGAAGTCACCCTTGAAGACCTTACAAACCAGGTACATATGAATCCTGATTATATCAGTAAATTTTTCAAGCAAAAAACCGGGCAGAATTTTTCCGATTACCTGATAGAAGTCAGGATGAAGAAAGCGGCCGAGCTGTTGGACGACATTCGGTATAAAACCTATGAGATAAGTGACATGGTTGGCTACAGCAACTCATTCAATTTCACCCGTACCTTCAAAAATTATTACGGAATGAGCCCCCGTGAATACAGAAATAAAAAATCCGGCCGCCAATAGTCTTACGATAGGATGTATGAAACAAATGAGAAGAAAATTTTTTGTAAAAAACCTGATGCTTTTTATACTTCCCTTATTGATACCGGTAATTATGCTGGGCAGTCTTTCCATTACTCTTACACGCGGCTTTATAACCGATGATATAAACACGAATAACAAAAAAATGCTGCGGCAGGCAAAAGAAAGTATGGAGCTTATTTACAACGAAATAGATTCGCTCAGTTTGAACTTCAATATGAACGCATACATAAGCATAAGACTGAAATATATTTTGGATAACGGTTTGATGGATTACAGCAGCCTGGATGTGCTGAATATTTTTAAAAATATTGTTGATGCTCCCATCAACTCGAAACCATATATCCAATCCATCTACGTATATATTGACAATAAGCAGGGTAATTTTCTTGCTTCGGGTTCGGGAATTTCCAATCTGTCAACTACTGAAGACAGCACCTGGTATGACAGTTATATGAAAAACAGGGACAATAACAACATAAATACATGGGTTGAAATAAGGCATATCAACCTGTATAACTTCATAAACAGACCTGTCAATCTGGTCACAGTCTATAAAAAAACCTATACTTCCGGTTCTAATATTGCAGATGGTGTTATTGTTATGAACATAAAGGGCGATTACATTGACAATATGCTGAGCGGACTGATGACTTACAATGACCAGATGGCATTTACCCTGGATGATGACAACAACATCATATCCAGCAGCGCCGGTTCAAACAAATCGGATATGGGTATTCTGGAAAAACTCAGAAGTCAGACCGGTAATTTTTCCGAGTTGAAGTTTAAAAACAGGCTTTTTGTGGTTTCGCAAATCAATTCCGACAGATATTCCCTCAAGTATATCTCCATAGTGCCAAGACAGACAATTTATAAAGTCCCGAACAAATTATTCCTGATTACAGTCCTTTTTCTGCTGGCTTCCCTTGTTTTAGGGTTTATTCTGTCATACTATTTCACAAGAAAAAATTATAACAACCTGAAGGCCATAATTTCTACAATAGAATCGGCTGAAAACGGAGCCGAGCTGCCGCCGCTCCCTTCGAGAGTCAAAGATGAATACGGGTATATTCTTCAAAATATAATCAAGACCTTTATTGAACAGAGTTATCTCAAAGTTCAGCTTTCCGAAAAGAAATACAAGCTGAAAACAATTGAAATGCTTGCACTTCAGTCTCAAATAAATCCTCATTTCATGTTCAATACACTTAACACCATATTCTGGAAAGCAATAAGTCTTACCGGAGAACAGAATGAAGTCAGCAAAATGATTGACTACCTTGCAAACATACTCCATTTTTCTCTCGGTAACCCCGACAAAACAATTACACTGTCCGAGGAAATCAGTAATACCATAAGTTATATTGAGATCCAGAAAATCAGGTATAAAAATAAGTTCAGGGTTATATGGCAGTACGATGACAAAATAACTCAGAATAAAATCATAAAACTTCTGCTGCAGCCGTTGATTGAAAACAGTATTTATCACGGAATAAAGGGGAAGGATGGTGCAAGCGTCATAAAGATAAAAATCACGGAGGACGATTCACATTTAAAAATAAGTGTATTTGATAACGGCCTGGGAATTGACAGCGGGACACTGGATAAAATAAGAAAAACGCTCAAAGAGAACGGTGAATATTCAGGGCATATCGGCTTAACCAATACAAACAAGCGCTTAAAGCTTACCTATGGTGAAGAATTCGGGTTAAGTATCCGCAGCAAACACGGCCGGGGTACAGGCATATATATTAAAATTCCAATTTCATAGAAAAAATTAAAAGATTACTGCTGATTATACCGGTACTCCCGTACTAACTTCAAAACTGAGAGTCAACTAACCGGCACAACGAGTTAATTTAGATATGATATAAACCAGTAATTTAATCATTTTTCCGGCACGTACTTCATAGTAATAATCCGTTGTTTCTGCCAGCCAGCCCTTATCCCTCCAGAATTTAAAATCTGCAAGGTCCTTCGGCGCCTTTGA
Source organism: Ruminiclostridium cellobioparum DSM 1351 = ATCC 15832 (assembly GCF_000621505.1). Lineage (GTDB taxonomy): Bacteria > Bacillota > Clostridia > Acetivibrionales > DSM-1351 > Ruminiclostridium > Ruminiclostridium cellobioparum. The sequence continues at coordinate 108,387 of NZ_KK211291.1, read as the reverse complement.
ATAAGCTCTTTTTTGTTTTACAAATTGCAGAAGTTTAATAAAAGACGGCTTTTCGGGCTTTGTGTCCAGCAGTCTTTCATAAAACATCTCTGTCTTCCTTACCAGCTTATTCATTTCCTTTTTCAGTCTAGTGTCATTCCTCTCGTGGGCCGGCGGAAATGTTACACCCAGCTTTGCACAGGTTATAAAACCCATTGTGCCAAGTGAAAGTGACAAAAGAGCAGCAACAAAGCCCAACCCTACCGCTCCCGTAGACACAACCACCATGGCCTTTTTCCCGTGAAAATCCGGCCGGTGGCAGCGGTAGGCAAACCGGTCCAGAAAGTTCTTCATAATCCATGACACATTGTAAGTATAAACAGGTGATGCAAATATCACCCCGTCAGCCTGCTGCATTTTGAACTCCAGAGTTTCCCTGCCGTCCTTCAGGGGGCATTTTTCCTCCCCCCTTTCAATGCATGTGAAACAGCCTTTGCAAGGCTTGAGATTTGCCGAACCCAGTTGAACATATTCAAATTCTATTCCGGGATTTTTTATATTCAGCTCGTCTTCAATCAGTTTAACAGCCTCATATGTATTTCCATTATTCCTCGGACTGCCTATAACTGCAAGGATTTTCAATTTATCACCTCTTTGAAGCCGGTCCCAATCACTGAATCAGGAGCAGAATTATTGCCAGGACAGTTGATATAACAGCTGTTATGCCAATCTTCATATGAAAATTCAACGAACCTGGATCCCTGAGTCCCTTTGCTCTTATCCATAACCCGCAGATAAGTGTAGATAGCAGCGTGAGCAGCGCTGCGACAGCAATAATGATTGTAACAATTCCCATGTCAATCCCCCATTTATTTTATCAGATTTTGTACTATGGATTTAATAAGGCTGTCCCGTTCACTTTTCAATTCTATATTAATACCGGTCAGCATGTGAAACGCTTCCTGCCTCAGATATATACCCTGCATTGTAACTATCAGCTGAAACGCAATGAGACGCAAGTCAGTTTCTGATTTACTTTCATTGTAGATCTTTTTCAAAACCGGGATCAGATACAGATATATTCTGAAATCACCTTTCAGTAAATCATACTCCACCGAGAGTTTGTTCAGCTTATGGTTCTTCATGGCGGTATCGGACATGGCTATAAGCGTCTCTTCAAGATACTTTTTGGGATTGCTTGAATCTCCGTCCAGTTTTTCAATTATTTCAGCCAGGGATTCCATTTTTCCGGTTACGGCTTCTTTTACAAGATTGTCTCTTGAATTAAAGTGATAGTTTATCAACCCCGTCCCTATTCCGGCGGCTTCAGCAATCCTTCGAACGGTCACATCGTCGGGATTTTCCGTTGATTCCAGTAAATCCATTGTAACCTCCAATATTCTTTTCTTGGTATCGTCCCTCTTTAAGCTCATTTTACAACCTCTTATTCTCTTTTTGAACATATATTGAACATGTTCAATTATATAGAAGATGTTATTAACTGTCAATATATTTTTAATAACCACACTATTTCAAGTAAGCGCTTTGTGTGCAGCCATTGCTTGAAGTTCGTACGGAAGTACCGATATAATCAGTACAATTTTTACCGGTAATATTGATTAATCAATTAGTAATTAAAAAGAGCTTATGGGGTATTTTTTTCTGAACACCCCCTAAGCTCAACAAGAGAACTGAAATTTATTATTATTTATACGGTTTATTTTTCAAATCTGATTGCAATCCTCACTATCTGGGGCGCCGGCATGCTGTCGTGGAAGAACTTTATGCTGTTTATGCCTTTCATGAGATTTACCTTGACTTCCTTGGTTTCTATGATATCCCACCTTGACGGGCCCCAGCCGCTGGTATTGAACAGGACTGAGGTTATGGGCGCGGCACCGTTTACCGATATCATTACCGGCCTGTTCTCACCCGAGCAGTAATCTATGCCGAGCACATATTCTCCCTGCTCATCTGCTTCAATCCGCTCAAATACTATGCTTCCTCCGTTGCCTATGCCTGCTGCTTTCAACTGCTGTGAATTTTCGCAGACAGGAATTATGTCCACCCCTCCTTCGGTTTTTGCCATATCAACCGTATAGAACCTGTCAGGGTTGGGAGCATTGTCTATTAATTCAATTTTGCCCACGGCAGGACCGTCTCCGGAAACTTTGCCTATTTCTATGCTGTTGATACCCTTTCTGAAAGACATCACCACATCAAAGGTACGGAAAACCTTTTTTCCTCCGCTTGCCGGAAGTTCGGCATCCAGCGTTCCTTCTTCCGTCTTCAGGCGGACAGCTGATATGTTCTGAGAAGCATAGGTTATCCTCAAGGTATGCCTGCCGTCTCTTTCTGCCGCAATATTTTCAAAGACAGCTTTATCCTTCAGAACAACCGCCCAATCCCCGTTTTCATATGCCATCAAGGCCGAGGTTCCCTTAAGAGAGGCATTTTCAGCAGTACAGCAGGTTTTCCTGTCACTCATGTAGCCACTGCATACACCTGATTTCAGCTTCACGCTTCCATCACTTATATATACAGCTGCTCCGCCGCAGGCAAGCAGCTCCAGTGTCAGAACATCTCCCCCTGTGATGGTTCTGCTCTCTTTTACAAGCATATTGCCCTCACTGTCGTCCCTGTATATCTCAGCAGTAAATTCACCGGCAGGCAGGAAATCCATAGACAGCTCAATAGTTCTGGCGTCCGCTGTAATACAGCCTATAAACCATTCCCTGCCCACATAGCGGAGCATGGCGGCATACTCTCCCGGAAAGCCTTTCAGCAGCTGCATCCCATCATACCTGGGATACTGGCGTCTCAGATATTCGGTGCCCTTCCAGGCCTCCAGGTGGTATATGGATTCGGAAATATGCTGAACTCCAGACTCATACACTACCGACAATGCCAGCTGATGCCCCTGGGTGGTATTCCTGTTTTCGTTTGAGAAGCCTGTGACGGTGTAATCCATGGGGCCCACTACATTTCTTGTGAACGGAACGGTACAGTTATGGACCGCATCGGGCATACCGCTCCATTTATAATGTTCCAGCCCCATGATGCCCTCTTCCGTCATGAGATTGGGATAGGTTCTCCCTTCCCCTGCAGGTTTGGTACTGCCGTGGAAATTTATCATAAGTTTATGGCCGGTCATTATGTCGGCTATCATATTGTACTGCCACATGGTGTGCTGTGAATCGTTCATAAAGAAGTCCACCTTCAGGCCCACAACACCCCACTCTGCCCACCTTGCTATCTTTTCCGACGCCTTCTCAAAGGTATCCACCGCCTGCATATCCGACCACAGCCAAACGGTAACGCCCTTCTCCCGTGCATAATGGCACAGCGCCTTCACCCAGCTGTCATCCCAGCCCGCATCCACTGTAACGCTTTCAAAGCCCAGTGCCGCCGCAAAGTCAACATACCTCTTCTGCTCGCTGTAAAGCTGTGCACCGTTTTCAAAGGACCACCAGGACCATATGTTTCTGCTGGGCTTGATCCAGGAAGTGTCTTCAATGGCCGATGCCGGATTCAGATTGTAGTTAAGGGTGCTGTTGACCAGTTCATTCAGGGAATCAAAAACACCTATGACCCTCCATGGGCTTTCGAAAGGCAATTTTCCTGTCATGGGCCCGGTCTGCTCGGGTGCAAAGGCCACCGAAAGCTTTCTCTCACCGGCCCCTGTCAAATGGCAGGAACAGTAGCTTCCGCCGGTATTCAGCAGTCCTGCCTCGGTTATCATTATCCAGGACTTCCGGTCATCATCAGAAAACAAGCCCGGCATGCCGTAGTTCCGTCCCTTTGCCTCCAGCCAGCTGCGCTTTCCGTAAGGTGCCTCATAGGTGTCCACCAGTTCCTGGAGCCACATATTGTTATATTGAGGAGCAAAGCTTATTTCTGTATTTTCACTGTAAATTGCAAATTCCCTGCTGCCTTCCTCCCGGCTGCCGGCAGGCAGCTCATACCTGAAGGCGGCTCCGTCGTCAAACACTCTTATTCTCAAAATAAAGGCATGTTTCAGGGTAAACGGGTTCTCAGCCTCAAACAGCAGGCACAGTTCATTTGCGTTGTTATGGTAAACCGATTTTTTACCTGCCGGAATTGAATATTTTTCATCAACAGTACAGGTTAATTGATCTTTCAGGACAAAATCCCGTGAAAAGTCTCCCATACTTGTCTGTATTCCAAGTCCGCAGTCCCTCAATATCTCCGTTTCATACTTTTTCAAAGAGTAGAACAGCCTGTTGTGGCCATTCATATACACACTGAAATTTAATTTGCCGTCGGGCGACTTTATATTCCACATATTTTTATCTCCATTAGTATATTTAAGTATATTTATTGTATTCCCCCATGCCGCGGTAAAATGCGGCCTATTCCTTGATGGCTCCCACTACTATGCCGGTAGTAAAGTATTTCTGAAGGAAAGGATATGCCGCCAGCACCGGAATGGTTGCCACAAACACCTGTGCAGCCCGCGAGGTCCTTTCGGACACAGCTGCCAGAACTCTGGCATCCTGCATTGTCATCAGCTTCACATCCCTGTTTACTATTATGGTCTGCAAATAACTCTGCAAAGGATACTTTTCAGGGGAATTCATCAGTATCAAACCTTCAAACCAGGAATTCCAGTGGGTTACAATGCTGAATAAGACCAGTGTGGCAATGGAGGCCGAGGAAAGGGGCACATATATCTTCCACATTGTGGTCCAGTGGGAGGCTCCGTCAATCAAGGCCGCTTCCTCTATCCCCTTGGGGATTGACTTAAAGAAGTTGGTCAGCAGCACCACATTATATACAGGTACGGCCGAGGGTATGATCAGCGCCCAGAAGCTGTCAATAAGATGCATTTTGCTGATTATCATATACCAGGGTACCAAGCCGCCGCTGAATATCATCGTCACTACAAAAAACCACATGTATATATTCCTGCTTCTGAATTCAGCCCTGGTTTTTGACAGCGGATAGGATACCAGTATGGTAAGGAGCATATTCACAGGCACTCCTGCCAGCACCTTAAGCACAGATATTATAAAGGCCTTCATGAACTCAGGCTTTTCCACCACAAACTTATAGGATTGAAGAGTGAATTCCACCGGCCACAGGGTTACCTTGCCGGCCGCCACAGCAGGGCTGGAGCTCATGGATATGGCAAGAATGTTTATCATAGGGAGCAGGCAGGACAGTGCCGCCAGTACAAGTAGTGAAACATTAAAGACATTGAATATTTTTCTGCTCATGTTGATGTTAATACCTCCCTCCCTATAAAATCTGATAATCCGAAGTTTTCCTGGCAATATAATAACCAAGCGTCAGGAGTACAAAGGATATTATTGACTTGATCATACCTATGGCGGTTGCCACACTGAATTGGGCACTGCCCAGACCCAGGCGGTAAACAAGCGTATCGATGATATCTCCGGTTTTGTATACCTGGGGGCTGTACATGTTGAATATCTGTTCAAAGCCGTTCGTACCCGCATTGAGTATGGTTCCGAGCGCCAAAACCGTCATCAGCAGTATGGTGGGCTTGAGACCGGGCAGGGTGATATACCATACCTGTTTTACCCGTCCGGCCCCGTCCATTTTTGCCGATTCATACAGAGTCGGGTCTATGGCGGTCAGAGCCGCAAGGTACACTATTGTTCCATACCCGAATTCCTTCCATATCTCGGTGAGTATCATGGTTATGGGAAACCAGAATTTATCACCTAAAAAGTAAATGGGTTCGATTCCGAAAACAGTCAGGAATTTGTTGATTATACCTTCCGAGGGCGAAAGAAAATCTATCAATATACCGCTGAGAATAATCCAGGATAAAAAGTGAGGAAAATAAACGATTGTCTGGATGCTTCTCTTCAGTCCCGTATGTCTGAGTTCATTGAGGAGCAGTGTCACTATTACCGGAACTACGATACTTCCGATAATCTTCAATACCGAAATTAAAAGTGTATTTCTTATAACCTCCCAAAAATTCGGAAGTCCTAAAACATATCTGAAGTTTTCCAGTCCCACCCACTTTGAATGTAAAAAACCCCTGGAGGGCGAAAAATTCTGAAAAGCCATAACAAGTCCCAGCATGGGACCATATGAAAAGATTAAAAGAATAATTACGCCGGGCAGCATCATCAAATGAAGCGGTATGTCCCTTTTAAAAGATTTTCTTTTATTAGGGTAGGTTACCATTTCCATCATCCCTTTCGTAACGTAAAGTTTATTTATCTGTTTTGTTTGTACAGCAGTTGCCAGGATGGGCGTTTATAAACAGAGGCGGAAAGTTTATGCCTTCCGCCTGGTTTATTAATTAACTCATATGCCAGTTAACATTGATTGTACTGTTTCAATACCACAAAGGACATAATATGGGAGTACAGCTTTTAACTATCAATAGTGTGCGAGGGCGGTATCCATCAATTGATGCCCGGTTAGAAGTGCTTGCTTGAAATTTGTAGACTTGCTCCGGGTACATCGTGCCGGGAACACTACAACAAGTTGAATTAAGTCTATTTTCTTTCGGAATTCCACTTGTTAACTTCGGATGTTATTGCATCTCCGCCAAGTGATTTCCAGTCAGTCACATATTTTTCAAATTGATTTATGTCACCGTTCATTATTATATCTGTAAACGTTTGTAGCTGAATCTGTGAGAGTGTGGCATCCTTCTGGGTCATTGTGGAAGTCGGAGGTCCGAAGTAACGGTTGTCATAGACCTTTTTATTGGTTGCATAACCATTTATCACTGCCAGTGAGCCTTCGGGGCCATACATCATTTCTGTGGGCCAGCCTGACAAATCTCCGCCCCTGTATGCCTGAATCTGGTCATAATATCCCTTTTCCTCGGCATTCAGTGCACTGGTATCCTTTGACTCCAGAGCCTTTGAAACCTTTACCTGTGCATCTACATTTTTCATTGGAGGTTCTGAATATATGAGAGGATATTCAAATATGGGATTACCTGCCTGGTCAACATTGTATTTTCCGGGTTCGGCAGTTTCCCCGAAGCATTTTTCCAGTTGGAGGTTCAGCATTTCGATAATGGCTTCGGGATTTGCAGCTTTTTTATTGACTACATAATATGTGCTGACAGGGAACGGAACCTGTGCAAGTGCTCCGCCTTCTTTGGTTCCCACGATTCCAAAAGGCTTCCAGGTCATATCGGGATTTGCCTTCTTTGCATCGGAGAGCCAGCCCATATTCCAGAAAAGTCCGTAAAGCATGCCTATTTTACCTTCACCTACATTTGCACTGACCTTGAAAGAATCCTTAACTCCGAATTCGGGATCGATATATCCTTTGCTGAACATATCCTTGAGACTTGCCAGTGCGGTTTTCATCTCGGGCATAATATTTCCGTTCACAAGATTTCCGCTGCCGTCTTCGATCCAGGTGTTGGGATAGGCGCCGTAGCCGTTGAAGAAACCTTCCAGGGATGCAAACATTCCCCACAGATCCTTATTGATTCCAAAACCGTAGGTATCCTTTTTATTGTTTCCGTCAGGGTCGTTTTCTGTAAATGCCTGAGCTATTTTTATGACATCATCCATGGTTTTGGGTTCCTGGAGATTGAGTTTTTTCAGCCAGTCTGTGCGCACCCACAATACATTGGTCTGGCCCAGTCCCGAACCCATTTTGGGTATTGCCAGGAGTTTTCCGTCGAATGTTGCCGACAGGAGTGCATTTCCATCCTGGTTCAGTACATTTTTTGTATATTCGGAAGCATTTTTTTCATATATACCGGTGAGGTCGGCCAGTTGGTCGTCTTCAACCAGTTGCTTGAGCTGTACCGAATTGACCTGAAATATGTCTGGAATATCGCCGGATGCAATTGAAATATTCAACTTCTGCTCATATTGAGCTACCGGGGTCATCCATTTGTATTTCAATTTGATTCCCAGATCAGACTCGTATTGCCTGGTCCATATGTTGTTTTCCAGACTGTCGCCTTCAGGGAATTTCAGATCGTCAGGAATGGGTCTTACCGCTGTAACCTCTCTGATTGCGGGTTTTGTATCACTTGCGGCAGAACTGCCTGTTGATGAAGCTGTTGAACCACTGCTGTCACTGCCGCTCCCGCAGCCTGCTGCCGATAATATACTCGCTGCAACAAGCATGGATGCCAGCAATTTTTTTGCAGATATATTCATATAAGCACCGTCCTTTTCATTTTGTCATGCGAAACGTTTCATCACTTTGTAAGTAAATTATAATTTATGGCGGCGACCTCTGAATATAATAAGATTTATACTTTTATATCACTATATTAACTTTTTTTCACACTGATAAATTCTACATGGAAACATTTTCCTCAGCGGCCAGGTTCCGGTACTCCTGTGGAGTCACCCGTTCCATTTTCTTGAAAATGCGTATGAAATATGCAGGGGAATCATAGCCTGCTTCCTTTGCAATCATATGAATTTTCATTTCGGTTTCCACCAGAAGCTTCTTTGAATAATTTATCCTTTTAGCCGTTATATAATCCGAAAGATTTATTCCGGTGGTCTGCTTGAACAATCTTGACATATATACGGGATTTATATAGAACCTCTCGGATATGGCTGCCAGAGACAAATCTCCGCCTAAATTCGCCTTAATATAATTTTTTATACGTGCGGTAAATTTCTCGCTGTGGGATTCCCTGTTCTTTTTATTTACATCAAGTATCTGCTCGATCAGTTTCATTATGCGCTCTTTCATTTCGGCCCTGTCACTGTAGCTGAAAAAAAGCTCAAAGTTGGTCTGATCGGTAAAAACCTCCTCCGAAAGCGCTCTGTTGTTCAGATATGACAAAAGTGCACCTACCACGGTGTGATAGAGCTGAAGCTTCACCGGAAGTGTGGCTCTGTCCTCTTCACTTTCTGAAAGGAGGTCATCCAGAACCTTTTCAACCCCTTCCCTGTCCTCTTCCTCAAGACAGGTCTGGAGATTTTGAAAATTCCTCCCCCAATCCTTTCCCCTGTCCCTCCTGTTGACATCGGCACTGTCCTTCCTATCCCGGTAAAACCTTGTGCTGGCCAGTATTCCGTCGTCACCGTTGATTGTCAGCTGCTCAAGCACAAGTCTTACGGTTTTGTATCTGTTGTTCAATTCCTGCCAGTCTATAAAATCGTCATATATTACCGATATGGAGAGCCCAAGTGCCTGCCAGCAGTGCTGCTGGATTATCTCAAGGGTTTCCTTCAGCCTGTGGACACTCCCGTCGGCATTTCTTGCCTGGAGCAGCCATATCATGTTTTTATTCTGGTAAGAGGTCTGGTAACATATGAAAAACTGGTTCAGGTACTTGTCAAATATCCTTCCCAGCTGAATAAGATAATTCAGCTTGTCCTTTGAGCTGTCCCCGGGACTGAAGCGGTCGATACGGACACCCATGAGCAATACCGGCCTGCCGGTATCCAGTTCGATATTATACTTATGGAATTCCTGGGCGCATACTTCCTCAGCCTCTCCTTCCAGGGCATTTATAAGGCAGGAGTTCTGAATGATGGACATTACGGAATCCATCTGCTCACGGCTTTCCTCCAGAAATTGCTGCTGCCGCATCTCATTCTCTATCTGCTCTATGCATTGATTCACTGCCGAGACAATGGCATCCTCACCTTCTGTCTTCAGGACATAGTCCACCGCTTTGTTCTCTATGGCCTGGTACGCATAATCAAAATCACTGTAGGCAGTCAGAATGATTGTCCTGCAAAAGGGCCACCTGTGATGTATCTCCTTTAACAGCTCCAGACCGTTTTTTCCCGGCATTTGAATATCCGTAAGCACAATATCCATACGTATCCTGTCCAGAATTTCAAGAGCTGAATTACCGGAGGCGGCGGTGTATATGTCAAAATCCGGGTTGCTTCCCAGCAGGTCGGCCAGACCCTCTACAATATATGGTTCATCGTCCACTATTAAAAGTTTATACATTCTCCACCCCGCATATTTTCATGGTAATTTTCATGCCTCCCGCTTCACCTCTCGAAACCGAAATGCCGCTGTCCTGACCGAATCTTGATTTCAGCCGTTTGTGAATATTTATCATTCCGCTTATTTCCCCTCCGTCATCAATAAGCTTTGCTTTAACATTTTCCAGGGTTTCATCGTCCATGGGACCGTTGTTTTCTACCACTACAGTCAATATATTGGCTTCTTCGGCAAAAGTTATTCTTAAAAGACCGTCGCTTTCCACATGTCTGAGTCCATGCTCAAAGGCATTTTCGACCAGAGGCTGCAGAATCAGCCTGGGAACCCTCAAGTGTGAAGCCCGTTCGGGCACCTCTTCCATCTCAATTTGAATCCTGTCACCAAACCGGATTTTCTGTATATCGGCATATACCCTTGTATGCTCAACCTCCTGGGAAAAAGGAATGTCCCCGTCCTTTTTCTGCATTATGAATCTGTAATACCTGGCCAGGTATTCCGAGAAAAGCTTTATACTGTCGAAATCCCCCAACCTTGCCATATTGCTGATAACAAAAAAGCTGTTATACAAAAAATGGGGATTGATCTGTGACTGAAGCTGTTTGAGCTGGGCACTCTGAGTCAGTATTTTCTGCTGGTAGACCTGCTCCATAAGATCCTGGTTTTTTTCTGCCATGGAATTGAAAGAGTGATAAAGTAAACCGAATTCATCATTGCTCCTGTGCTTCAGCCTTACCCCCAGACTTCCTGTTTCAATTTGCTTGAATACCTTTACCAGACGATTCAACGGTGTCTTTATGATTTTGTACATGGAATAGCTCAGAACCATAACAGTTATTATCAATATGGCACTGAATATGACAAAATACATTCTCAGATCCTTCATCTGTGGATTTATTCCCTGGACAGGCACATAGGCTGCCAGGTTTACTCCCATCAATTCGGACTTGTGATTCACAAGCCACGAACTTTCACCCTCAACCATCACTTTGCCTACCCCGGGTTCCGAGCCGGTGCCCACTGTTTGGGCCAGGTCCGCATTTGGGGTCCCGGTTCCCTCCTGGTTATAATATACGTAGGAACCCGCCTCATCATATATCATGGCCTGCCTCGCTTCCTTTATGGTACTCAGCTCCTTTTTGATCTCTTCCTTCGATAAGCCCACCGTTATGAAGTATTTCGGCAGACTGCCGTTAGGCGTTCCGGCCGGAACAAATACGTAATACAGCTGATTATTTGAAACCACAAAGTGGCCTACGTTCTGTTGTCTTGAAATATCGTACAAGGTCAGAAGTGAAGATGCATCGGAGTATATGTCTCTGTCAGAGTCAACAACACGGGATAATTCAGGTATATAGGTACTTACCTCGTTGATGTATGCACTGCTGTTTTTTAAAATTTCCAGCCTGTTCATGTACCTGTTTATGGAAAGTGTCTTCTGGTAATTGCTCATTGTGGAGCTTGCGGTGGCCAGCATGATCAAATCTTCGTCATGCATGCTGCTCAGACCCATATCCTGTACCTTTTTAAGCTCTTTTTCTATTGAGGCCAGGCATTTCCGGGAGCTGTTGTCAAAAGCGTCCACGGTGGATTCGTCAAGTATCTTGATCTGCCAGTTATACAGGCCGATGGCAATAAAGCATACCGGTAAAATAGCTATGAGAAATGCCCCCACCAGTTTGGCAAATACAGAGTTTTTAAATTTGGTAATCAACTTCATGGCTGTTTCCTCCGGCAGTGTGCGTTTGCATCCGTGTTATGGCCTCAAACGCCCGTATTCAGGCGTTATTTATTCTATGGACTTACTCCAGATCATTATCATCCTTTATCCCAGGGTTGTCAATAATGGCATTAATATGACATTACGTTGTCAATTAATATATAGTATACTTGAATTAAAACTTAATTTAACCTGTTGGGCTAATTAAAATTTTGTTTTGCTTTACAGATAGATTTAATCAGAATCAACTGGTACGCATTTTCGTGTACGCTAAATTAGTGTGTGGAGATGAAATAAGTATATGGCTGATGCATTAAAGGATATTTATAATTCGAAGTTTTTAAATGATTTCGGGTGCATGGTAAAAGCTGCATATAAGGACTTTCAGTGTGAAGGGTTTGTAGCATCGGTGACGGCACCTCCGTGGGATGAGTTGCCGCTGAGGGCCCGTATGCACCGGATTGCAGAGGTATTGGGCAATTATTTGCCAAAGAATTACCGGGATGCCCTGGAGGTGCTTTTCTCTGTTGATGAATATTGCAACGGCTTTCCCTATCTGTTCTTTCCTGATTTTGTTGCTGTCTTCGGGCAGGGTGAACAGCATTGGGAGCTTTCCATGCATGCTCTGGAGCGTTTTACACAGCGTTCCTCCTCCGAGTTTGCAATCCGTCCGTTTATGCTCAGGAAGCCCCAACACGTTATGGAATATATGCTCCGCTGGTCCTCTCACCCCAACGAACATGTCAGGCGGTTTTCCAGCGAGGGCTGCCGCCCGCGCCTGCCCTGGGGTACTGCACTGCCCATGTTTAAAAAGGATCCCGATCCCGTGCTCCGGGTGCTGGAGCAGCTGAAAGCTGATCCCTCGCTTTATGTGCGAAAGAGTGTTGCCAATAATCTCAATGATATCGCCAAAGATAATCCCGATGCTGTTTTGCAAACGGCTAGGAAGTGGATGGGAACCAGTCCGGAAACAGACTGGATTCTCCGGCAGGGCTGCCGTACCCTCGTCAGGAATGCCCACCCTGAAGCACTGGCGCTTTTCGGGTATGCAAAAGCTTCAAAAAAGAAGCCTTTGTGTGGAAATGCAGTCCTTACAGCTGAACCGGGGCAACTTCACATCGGAGACAGTTGTGAATTAACCTATTTACTGGATATGAACCGGGATACAAAAGTCCGTATCCGTCTGGAATACGGGATTGACTTCATAAAATCAAACGGCAGACCATCCCGGAAGCTTTTCCTGCTGTCGGACAAAACCGTATCCGGAAAAGCACATTTGTCCGGAACACATACCCACAGCTTTGCCGAGCTTACCACAAGGCGTCACTATCCGGGAATACACAGGATAGTATTACTCATCAACGGGCAGGAAGCCGCACAAACAACAGTATTATTAAAGGAGGCAAAAACCGGTCATTAGCTGCCATGCTCCAGTCGTCATCCGCTGTTCCCTTTTTTATTTTATAAAATTATTTCACAAAATATCCTCATTAAACAGTCAGCGAAACGTAATATACGTATTAAAAATATGTGCAATTCCAAATACCGCCGCAGCCGCGGCAGCAGGGATGTTGTTCAGCCACAGTGCGGCTGCGATAAAGTATAGTACCGGAAAGACCGCCATGGGCTCAGGAATAAATAATAACTTTTCATTTAACAGTGAGTAGTTCCTTCCGCCGGTAAAATAACGGCACCAGAGCCAGTAGTATAATAGCAGCAAAACCAGCATACAAGCCGTATAGGGACTTATATACTTCACTTTCTGCCCATTAACCATGAAAATCAATAATATCATAAAAATTATCCGGCTTGCATTTTCAACAATATTTATAATATGCCCGCGGCCCTGGGGCATATCCGGAATATTGGCCGGAGGAAACACAAAATAAAAAATATTGGGCAGCATTACAAGCATGACTGCAATAAATCCCATCCAGGAGAATCCCAACGCATATTTCATTCAGCCGCCTCCTTTTCAAGTTTGCTGAGGTAATTGCTGCTCCAGGAACAGTTCAGTTCCTGCCACCTTTTCAGTTATCCGAAGCCATGCTCTGTTCATCCTTTACAAGTTCCCTCAAGTCACTGCTCAATTTATATATGTCCCTTACTACATTGCCGGCCTGCATTATCTCATTGTTTTCATTCTCAACGGTTGCAAGAACTTCCTGGGTTGCAGCCGCATTTTCTTCAGATATGGCGGCAATATTCTCTATCTGCTGCCGGATCTCGGCAAATTTTTCCGATATTGATATAATTTTTTGAGCTTCCAGCTCAAATTTAATACCCGTATTCTCAAATACTTCTCTAATTTCACCGAAATACACCGATATGTCTGCAACAAGCTCTTTCCCTTCTTTTGTTGCATTCTCTCCCTGGCTCACCTTTTCATATGCTTCCTGCGATTTGCCTGAAATCTCTGCGGTTACCTTGGTTATGTCCTTAACAATAAGTGCACTCTGTTCGGCAAGTTTTCTTACTTCATCGGCAACAACCGCAAAGCCTTTTCCCTGTTCGCCTGCACGGGCCGATTCTATTGCCGCATTAAGCGCCAGGAGATTGGTTTGATCGGCAATCTGGGTTATACCCTCAAGGAGACCGTTCACCTTTTCCATATTGCCCTGAAGTTCCGAAACGGTAACTGCCGCCGTACTTATTGCATTTTCAATTATATTCATCTGGGTATTCACATGCTGGATTTTACTGTGCCCATCCTGGACCTTATGACTCATTTGCCGTGTATTTTCTGAAATACTGACTGAAACCTCCTGGGTTTCACGTACCACTCCGAGGGATTGCTCCATTGTTTCGTTAATCCTGTGAGCACTGGAAGCTTCCAGCTGTATGGCGCCGGCCATCTCCTGCATGGACTCCGTTACATTCCGGCTCCCTTCACTTATAGTATCTATGTTTGTATTGAAACTTTCAATCTTTTCCTCAAGGACATTGGTACTGTCATCTACCTTTATAAGGGTTACCTTCAGCTTTTCAAGCAGTTCCTTTGCATGAAGCTCCCTCTGATATGACTCATTTATAAGGTCCCTTCCCCATTTGCTCAGGAAGAACAGCAGCACCACCGTTCCATTGAGCACCACCAGCGAAGAAACAAACTCCCCTGTTCCGCCTCCCGGGCCCAGTAGGTTTTCAGGCTTGATAAGAAAAACCGCAACCAGCATAATGTCAAGTAATATTCCATAGACCATAATGATTTCCTTTTTGAAGTACAAGGTAATCATTGCGACTGATGTGACAAGTATGTAATGCTTGTTCAGTGCATAATTGTCAATGCAAAAGAGCACCGAAATCACTATCCCCGGAATAAGCCCGAAAAGCAGGCCTTTTATATATTTATTTATAGGCAGGAATAAATTCACAACTGCCAGTATTATTACAAGCGAACCTTCAATCCCAACTTTCATACCATGGTTCAGCCCCTGGGTAACCATGGATTGAACAGTCATCAAAATGACAACCATAACAGTTACTATGACATTAACTCTATGAACTCTCTGTGTATTATACGTATCCTGCTGCAGCATGTAAAACCTCCGTAATCTAATTCTAATATGGTTAAAAAATTATCAAATATTATCCATTATACCACGTTTGATATAATTTGGTTGGATCATATGAAACACCTGAATTTTCTGGTATTCAAAATTATATATTAACAATATTTAGGATGTCAAATGAACCCGAATTTCGAAATGTCATATACCTGCCGCAGGAATATAAAAAGGGGCTATCTGCATAACCGTAAACAAGTTATGCAGATAGCCCCCTTATAATAAATATTTTATAACTATGACAACCCTGATTATTTAAACTTTGGCAGCCACGTTCCATGTGCATCGATCAAGTCGTCTACCATGCTCACTATGTCGTCAATGGAAAGCTCTGCGGCTGTGTGCGGATCCAGCATTGCAGCATGATAAACATGCTCTCTCTTTTTAGTAACGGCTGCCTCGATTGTTGTCAGCTGGACATTTACATTGGTCATGTTCATTGCAGCCAGCTGAACAGGCAGTCTCCCCACATGGCACGGGTTGACTCCCATTCCGTCAACCAGACAGGGTACCTCTACACAGGCATCGTAGGGCAGATTTTCTATGAGTCCGCCCTTGTTCAGCACATTTCCGCCGATCTTGAAAGGTGTATCGGTTACAATTGCATTCATTATATAGGATGCATATTCCAGGGTTCTTGTATGGGATAATGACGGATTGTTCATCAGTTCATCCCTTTGCTTCTTCCAGTCGGAAATCTGGTTGATACATCTTCTTGGGTACTCATCCAGCGGAATATTATACCGTTCAATCAATTCAGGATATTTTGACTTGATAAAGAACGGATTGTACTCGGCATTATGTTCACTTGATTCGGTGCAATAATATCCAAGCCTGTTTATATATTCATAGCGGGTCATATCATTGTGTTTCTCATTTTTGTTCTTTTCAGCCGCGCGCTTGCGGATTTCGGGATACAGGTCATTTCCGGCCCTGTCGGTTATTTCCAGCAGCCAGCCCATATGGTTGATTCCGGCAATCAATTCCCTCCTGCCCTCCAGCTTGTCTTCCATTCCCAGCGCCTTCAGCAGCCCTTCGGAGCAAACCTGCACACTGTGGCACAGTCCCACGGTATTCACACCTGTGTACCTCTGCATGTAGCCGGTCAGCATAGCCATCGGGTTTGTGTAGTTCAGAAACCACGCGTCGGGGCAAACCTCTTCGATGTCACGGGCAAATTCTTCAAGAACCGGGATGGTCCTCAGTGCCCTCATTATCCCTCCTATCCCCAGGGTATCTGCTATTGTCTGCCTTAAACCGTATTTCTTGGGTATTTCAAAATCAATTATTGTGCAAGGGTCATATCCTCCCACCTGGATGGCATTTACAACAAAGTCGGCACTCCTGAGAGCATCCTTTCTGTTTTCAGTGCCCAAATAGGTCCTGATCCTTGCCCTTCCGCCGTTAACGTTATTATTAATGGCTTCAAGCATTATCCGGGATTCCTCCAGCCTGTCCCCGGCAATGTCATACAAACATATTTCGCTGTCCTTCAAGGCTTCGGTGCACATGCTGTCTCCCAATACATTTTTGGCAAAGACAGTACTCCCCGCACCCATAAATGTTATTTTGACCATATCGCCAACCTCCAGTACATATTCGTAAATCAAGAATTCCATATGTATAGGATAGCATATAGATATAAAAATTAAATTGAATAATGTAACTATAATTTGTTATAATGTAACCTCAAGGAGATTTCATTACAGTTTTGTGACCGCTAAGCGGCTCATGGAGGTTAATATGATGCACGATGTGCCACTTTTAAATAAGGGTTTTACAGAAATAAATCCCCTGCTATGCGGCTGGGAAACCTGCGAAAGCGGTCATCCCTTCGGACCGGCCTCACGTGATTGCTATCTCATCCACTATATCATGTCGGGACATGGTATTTTCCAGAGGAACGGCAAAACCCATACCTTATCCAGGGGAAGTATGTTTTTGATCCGCCCCTATGAAATTACCTTCTATAAGGCCGACGATACCGACCCCTGGGAATATATCTGGATAGGCTTTAACGGACGTTTGGTCCCCGGCCTGCTTGAGGACAGCGGCTTTTCAAAGGATAATTGCACCTTGTGCGCACCGTCCCTGCGCAATATATTTTTAAGCATGAAAGAAACCATAAACCTGCATTATTCCGCCGAGATATTCCTATGCGGTAAAATTTTTGAATTGTTCTCAAATCTTCAGGCCGAATACCGTCCGGTGCTGAAAGGAAGCAGCGGAAGTCTATATTCGGAAAAGGCAAAGGACTATATAATGGCAAACTATGCCAATCGCATATCTGTGGAGAACATTGCAAACATGCTGGGCATTGACAGGCGCTATCTTTGCAGGGTGTTTTTCAAGAACATCGGTGACACACCGCAGAACTTTCTGGTCAACTACAGGCTTGAAAAAGCGGCTGTGCTGCTTGCAAAGTACGGCTATTCGGTTGGCGAAGCCGCCAGGAGCACGGGATATGACGACATCTATAACTTTTCAAAAATGTTTAAAAAGAAGTATGGAGTGCCTCCGTCCAAATATTCCGGAGCAGAGTAAAAGTTCCCAGGCCGAAACAATTATAATTCATGTATTATAACTGTTTCAGCCGGGGACATAACTGGTATGAAATTTATCTGCATGCCTCGATTGACGACTTCAATATCTCCAGTCCGCAGTCAAGCTGCTCGTCTGTAACAACCAAAGGACAAAGGAACCTGATGACATTGGAATATGCACCCGCACTTTCTATTATTAAACCATGCCGGGCAGCACAGGCAACAATATCCGATACCAGTCCGGGATTTGGAGTTTTGCTTTTTTTGTCGGTAACAAACTCAATGCCCATCATACAGCCTATACCGCGCACATCTCCCACTTCCTGGTATTCTTCCATCCATTTGCCGAATTCCTCCCTGCATTTTTTTGCAATTTCCAGAGATCGTTCACATAAGTTTTCACGTTCCATAATTTCTATTACTTTCAACGCAGAGGCACAAGCCAGCGCGTTACCGCCGAAAGTACCCCCGATTATACCGTTTTTTACACCGTCAATTATGTGGGCCCCGGCTGTTACGGCACTTAATGGAATCCCTCCTGCGATGGATTTTGCAGCCGCTATAATATCGGGTGCACAGCCTGCCTCCTCCCAGTAGTTTGAAACGAACATTTTTCCCGAGCGTGCAAAACCTGTCTGAACCTCGTCAGCAATCAGCAATATGCCGTTATCGTCACAGATCTTCCGGACAGCCTTTACCCATTCCAGCGGAGCAGGAATGAAGCCCCCCTCTCCCTGTACAGGCTCTAAAACGACTGCGGCTGCATATTCCGCCGGAGATGCCTCATCAAATACCTTCTTAAGCTTTTCAATATAATATTCTACAGCTTCTGCTTCGTTATATCCCCTGGGACCGCGGTACAAATAGGGAAATTCCGCACGGTATACGCCGTCCGGCAGCGGACCGATACCGTATGCATAGGCCTTTTTTGCGGTCATTGTGGACGCAAGCAGGGTTCTGCCGTGGAAGGCACCTGAAAAAACTATGATATTGGGTCTGCCGGTAAATGATTTTGCAATTTTGACCGCATTTTCTATTGCTTCTGCTCCGGAATTTGCGAACATTGTTTTACGTATTTTATTTTTAACAGGAACGATTTGATTCATTTTTTCAGCAAGTTTTATATAGCCCTCATGGGTGACTATATTCATCATTGCATGAAAAAACTTTTCCGACTGCTCTTTCACGGCGGCAATCAATTCAGGATGACTGTAACCGATATTCAGTACTCCCACTCCTCCTACCCAGTCAAGAAAAACATTGCCGTCAACATCTTCAAGCATTGCGCCCTCTCCCCTGCTTATGACACAGGGATAGGAACATTTGACGGCGCCTGGCATGGCTTGGGCCCTTCTTTCTATTATGGCCCGGGCTTTCGGCCCGGGCAAAGGTGTGTTTATTTTCGGTAAAGCATCTTTAAGCATAATCCGTCCCCCTTAACATGTTTAATGTAATTTTTATTTATAAAGCTTTCAAATATATTCTTTTTATATCCTCAAGGCCAAATATGACAGGATGGTTGGCAATACTGGGAGCAGACACCTTCAGGCAGTTTTCGGCCAGCCAGTCCACCTCTGAAGCTTTGATTCCCTGTTCCCCCAGAGTAGCAGTCAAATGCAGCTCATCAAGCAATTTCCGGACTGCAGGCACAAAGTCGTTTTCATCTTTTCCGCCTAAAATTTGTGACAATATGGAGAATTTCTCCGGCAGCCCTCCGATGGATTCTTCATATACGGCAGGTGCCAGCGCAGCAAGCCCAATGCCGTGCACAATATCCTTCAGTCCGCTGACGGGATGTTCCATTCCGTGCAGCGCCGTCACTCCGGCAGTATTGATAACCATGCCTCCAAGAGTGCTTGCCAGACAAAGGCGGTCCCAGCTGTCCAGATCCGCCGGGTCTGCATACACCTTCCGGAGGCTGCCGGCAGCCAGCCTGACACCCTCCAATGCCTGTATTTCTGTTAATGGCTGGGATATTGAGGATATATAGGCGTCAATATTGTGACATAATGCATCAAAGCCCACCGCAGCCAGTGTTGATTTTGGCATGGTAGTCATAAGCAGCGGATCGATTATGGAGCAGACCGGCACTATTGCCTTGCAGCGCAGTGACTTTTTATCCAGAGTGTCGGGATTGGTTATGACGGCAAAACCGTTTCCTTCGCTTCCTGTTCCGCAGGTAGTCGGTACGGCAAGTATGGGAAGGGCTTTGCCGCTGAATTTCCTTCCGAAAATATAGTCACTGATATCACCGCCGTTCACGGCCTGAAAAGCAATTGCCTTTCCTGCATCCAGGCTGCTTCCGCCTCCCAGAGCTATTACCGCATCACATTTTTCGGCGGCTGCAATTTCTGCCCCCTCATATATGGTTGTGGTTAAGGGATTTGGTGTAACCCGGTCATAGATCACAAATGACACACCGTTTTCGACCAACTGTGAAACGGTTTTGGCCAGCAAGCCCGAGCGTTTTGTACTGCTGCCTCCGGTGACAATTAAAACACGTTTCCCAAACTCAGCCGCTATTTTCCCGATTGTATCCGATTTTCCCCGGCCGAAAACAAGATTGACCGGCAGATCATACTGAAACTCCAACATATATATCCTCCCAAGTGGTAATTACTTAACGTTTTTTGTTACTCCATCTTCAATACCGACAAAATAATCTTTGGTCAGACCGTATTTCTCCAATATTTTCATAAGTGTTCCATCTTCCTTCATTTCATTTAGAGCCTTGTTTACTTCGGCCAGGAAGTCCTTGTCCTTGAAGCGTACCGCAGCACCGATCTGTCCGCTTGCTTCGGCTTCATAAGGCGACAGGAGTTTCAGCTTCAGGGAACTGTCCGACGAAAGAGTATACCCTGCTACTATACCGTCTGTTACAACAGCGTCCACCTTTCCCATATTTACAGCCGTCATCAGGGTTGCCTGATTGTCATAGGCCTCCAGCTTGCCGATCTTGCCTTCATCAAGCCATTTTTGGGCTGTTTCGTAGAAAGTTGTACCCGGCTGCGCTCCAATGGTTTTCCCCTTCAGGTCCTCCTTGCCGGTAATTTTTGAGCCGGCAGGAATAACCACCGCTTCACCCTCCTGATACCATTTATCGGTGAATGCAGCTATCTGCAAACGTTCCTCCTTGACATACATGGCATCCACAACCATATCTATGCTGTTATTGTTCAGCTCAACCAGCAGGTTTGAAAAATCAACAACCTTCATTTGAATATCCGGAATACCCAGTCGGCCGCATATTTCACTGAGGATTTCCATATCAATGCCCTCAAGCTTGCCTGTGTTTACATCCTTATAGGAAAACGGAGCATCATTGGATGAACCGATGAGTATATAACCTTTTTCCTTGATTTTTTTAAGTACTTCGGACTCGCCCGAAGAAGCGGAATAGTTTCCTGCTGTTGCCGAAGCCGTCGAAGCTGCTTTTGTTGTGTCTGCCCCATTGCCCGAGGTGCTGCCGCAGCCTGTTAAAAGTGTAAATATCATTGACAATGACAGACTCGCAGCAATTAATCGTTCAAGTTTTACTTTTTTCATAAAATCCGCCTTCTTTCTCTTAAATAGATTGTTTATTGTTTATTTTGCAATTTATAAAAACATGGGTATATCAGCGTATCTGTTTCAGTCTCCGCTCAACTATCCTGCTCAGCTGTGAGAGCGGAATACTGATTACCAGGTATACAAGGGCAAGGATGGTATATGCCTCAACTGTCAGAAATGTTTGCGATGCAAAGGTTTTTGTCCTCAGAAGCAGTTCCTGCACTGAAATCATAGCCAGCAGCGAGGTATCCTTGATCAGCATGACCAGGTAGTTTCCGAACACCGGAATTGAATTCCGGAGCGCCGGCGGTATGATAAAATGAAAAAGCACCTGATTTTCACTAAAACCGAGTGCCAGGCCGGCTTCCCGTTGTCCGGGGTCTATAGCCAGTATTGCAGACCTGATGACCTCGGACATATAGCAACCATAATTTATTGCAAAACCGATAATACCGCAGGTTGCAGCCTGAAGCTGAAGGTTGGTCTCATACCCCAGCAATCCGGTTATACCGTTAATCAGCATGGGCACAACATAATAAATATAGAAGAACTGAACCAGAAGCGGCGTACCGCGTACCAACTCTATGAATATGCCTAATATCCGTTCCAGAACCCTACGTTTTGAAAGCCGCCCTATGGCAATCAGCAAAGCCACGGCCAGCGCGCATATAAAGCCGGCAAGGGTGATATATACTACTATTCCTATACCTCTCAGCAGATCAGGCCCCAGAGTGTTCAGAGCTTTCATGAAATGTATTTCCATTGAAATTCACCTCCTGTCACAGTACCCGGGCCAGAAAAGCCCTGGTTCTGTCGTTTTTAGGTCTTGTAAAGATTTCTGAAGGTGTGTCCTCTTCAATAACATAACCTCCGTCCATAAAGATTACGCGGTCGGCCACATCTTTTGCAAACCCCATTTCATGTGTTACCACCATCATTGTCATTCCCTCTTTTGCCAGCTGCTTCATGACCTCGAGCACATCTCCCACCAATTCGGGGTCCAGTGCCGATGTGGGTTCATCAAACAGCATAATATCCGGCTGCATGGCCAGGGCCCTGGCTATGGCCACACGCTGCTGCTGTCCTCCCGAAAGGGCAAGGGGATAAACATTTGCCTTGCTTTCCAGGCCGACTTTGCAAAGCAGCTCCATAGCCTGGTCCTTTGCGTCCTTGGGCTGGAGCTTGTTCAGCTTGACCGGAGCGTACATAACATTTTCCAGGGAAGTCTTTAACGGAAACAGATTAAATCTCTGAAAAACCATCCCAACGTGCTTTCTATAGTCGGTGACCTTTTTTCCCAGCTGCATAATGTTCTGTCCCATGTATAGAATCTCACCGCCGGTGGGCTGCTCCAAAAGATTGATGCAGCGCAGCAGTGTACTTTTCCCCGAGCCTGACGGCCCGATAACAACTACCACCTCTCCCTTTTTTATGGAGATATTGACATCCCGGAGTACTTCCAGATCTATGAAACATTTTGAAAGCTTTTTTACTTCAAGCATTACCATATTAACCTCCCAAGACAATAATGAAATTCGTTCTATGGAAAAACAAAAAAACAGCAACAGAGCTTTTCAAAAGAAAAGCTCCATTGCCGTTCACTTATACTGCTTGCAATCCGTTATTAAAGATTGAATCTTTTTTTAATTATATCGGTAAGTATATCACAGGTCCCATCCACACCCAACAGGCTCGAATCCAGCATTACATGCTTATAGTCCTTGTCTGACATGGAATATCCGCTGTAGTGTCTGTGGTAGGATTCTCTGGCTTTATCGACCGAAGCGATCATTCTCTTGGCTTCGTCAAGCCGCATATCCAGCCTTTCAACGCAATTTACAAGTCTTGCCTCATACGGAGCATAAATGAATATGTTTATGATGTTTTTGCAGTCCCTTAAAATATGGTCTGCACACCGCCCTACTATAATGCAGGATTCCTTTTCGGCAAGATTGACAATTATCTTTCTCTGGGAGGCAAAGATGGAATCCTGAATTGCCGTCGTACCCATGCCCAGCGGGTAATTCATATTGAAAAAGGCTGATTTAGCACTTTCTTCAGCATCGCTGATTGTTGAAACCGGAAGATTGAGATTCTTTGCAGTCAGTTCTACAATGTCCCTGTCGTAATATTGGATACCCAGCTTTTCACTGACTTTTCGTGCGATAGGCCGCCCCAGACTGCCGAACTGTCTTGCAATTGTCACAACGAATTTTTCATCCATACTACATTCTTCTTTCTTAATAGTTTTGTTGGATTCATTATACTGCACAACAATAGGGGTTTACAATGGACTGAAACTCCAAACTTTCAAGATTTTATTGTACTCCGGATACAAAAGCTTAAATATAATAGTTCATGTATAGGGCTTTTCAAAATTAACAAATGTATGTTATCCTTTAAACAATAATTTTAGGAGGGATGTTGATTGCGTACTCAGGTTTCGGAGCTTTATGAGCATGCAAAAGAAAAATACAGGCTGGTACTGCACGGCGGACAAGCAGGCTTGAACAATTCCGCCTCCTGGGTATATCTTGCGGAAGATATCCAAAACATATCCTTTTTAAAAGGCGGTGAGCTGGTCATCACCACAGGGCTCTTCACTCAGAGCGGTGTCAAACTCTACGATTTCATCAGTGCGCTGGTTACACGCAACTGCAGCGGTATCCTTATCAATGTAGGCAAGTATCTCAAGCCTCAGGATATAACTCCTGAAATCCTGGAGTTATGCGACATTGCCGTATTTCCTGTTTTCACCATGCCCTGGGAAGTGCACCTTGTGGATATAATGCAGGATTTCAGTATCCTGCTGCTGCATAACAATCAAAGAGAGGAACATCTCGACGCATCATTTTTAAGTGCTCTTTACCAATCTCCCGTACAGGAAAATCTTCTCAGGACAATGAATCAGTTCGGATTTGCAACAGCCTCGGATTACAGGATAATGGTCATTCAAAATCTGCAGGACATTACAAGGCTTACTTCACCATTGAACAGTTACGGATTAAAGTATCACATATTTGAGCATGACCATCTGCATGTGCTGATATACAATGTTTCAAGCGGGAAGCTCTCTCTGAACGGCCTTATTGATTTGATCTGTTTTTGTGACAGTATAAAGCTGGGTTTGGGTGATACCATCCATTCTCTTGCTGAAATCAGCCTGTGCTATAAACGTGCCCGCTTTTCCCTGGCAGCTGCCGTATTCTGGAACCGGCAGTATATAAATTTTGACGATCTGGGAATATTTCAGATTTTATTCTGTTCCTCCGATCCGGCTCTGCTGCAAACAATATATAAACGGCATCTGGGTGTTTTAGAGCAATACGATGCCGAACATGATTCGGATTATATGAAAACGCTCCGCATTTTTCTGCTTTCAGACTGCAATATCCTGGAAACGGCCTCCAGAATTCATACCCACCGTAACACCATAGTCTATCGTATGCGGAAGATCAAAGATCTTTTAAATTCCGAGCTGGACAATTCCGAGGTGAAATTTAATTTACTTATGGCCTTCTACCTGAAAGAATATTTTTTGATATAAAAAATAGCAGCCTGAATTTTTACCTGTCAGGTTGCTATTTTACTTTATTGTACACAATTTTACCGCTTTTTATTGTTCCTTTGTCCGGGCATCAAACTCCTCCTGGCTGTATTGATTAATACCAGTCAGAGTACCGTGGCCGTCTGCATCCGGTTTCCCGTAATCACGTACGGCATAAACATCCACTTCACCCTTTCCATCGGGATTGTTTATCTGCCTCATGGAGCCTTTAAACTTTCCGCTTGAGAAAGACTCCCCGTTTGAGGACATGATGTCGGTAAAATAGCGGACGAGCTTATCTTTATAGTACAAGCAGCCGTTCTTTTTATCATAAGTTAATCCGAATGGTTTATAAACGGTGTACTCTTTTGCCAGTTCATCGGTTGTCACATTGCCCTCCTCACTATAGTCCATGGGTGAAGTGCTGTCATTTGAGAATTTCGGGACTGCAGCGGAATTATTTTTTCCTGAGCCCTCATCGACCGTTACGGCATATGTCTTGGGCGGATTTTTCAATTCATCGGTGTTCCTTGCATCAAATTCGGCCTGACTGTATGGTTCTATTCCCATAAGTCTGCCGCCCGGCTCAACTGCTCCGTCCGAATTATGGGTTAATTGGGCTAAATCCCTTACACCATGAACGTCTATGGTGCCGGCTTCATTGAAGTGGTCCATTCCTGCACTGCTGTGTTCATCCACCGGATAGTAGTCTTCAAAATATCTGACCAACTCTCCATTATAAAACAGCCGGTCGGTATTTTTATTGTAGGTAAGTCCATATTCTTTATATACAGCAAATGCCTCGGCCTTGCTTTCCAGCGTTTCCAAGTATCCTGTTTCTTCCGCGAAAGAGATATTTCCGTTCTGATGTTCTTTATCAGCTGCAGAAGCAGCGTTGGTAGCGAAAACAACAGATATGCCTATGACCAAAGCCATAGCCAGTATAATACTCTTATACGAAGTATTCTTTATTTTCATAATAGACACAATCCTTTCTTCAATAGCACTTTTGCTGAAATTGTTCACAAGGGGGACAAGGCTGCTTTTCTTTTCCTCCAGCCCAATAAGAGTCAAGGCATAAGCGGACTTTACAGTTTCTCCAAACTTTCTTACAACAGATTCATCACAGGACAGTTCAATATCCCGGTTCACAAGTACATACATAACCCATACCAGAGGGTTGAACCAGTGTAAGCACACGGCAGCAGTGAGCAGCAGCTTCATTAAAGTGTCAAAGCGCCGGATATGCATAAATTCATGAGTAAGGATGTACCTCAAACATGTTTCGTCCGTCCAGTCGGTTGTTTTTGGCAGGAGTATCACAGGACATATTATCCCATAAGTCAGCGGGCTGGCTATCCTGTCCGACTGCCGGATTTCAACCTTTCGCCTTAATGGCTGCTTTCGCTGCCAGGCTCTTATAAATTCATTGTCTGCCGGCAGGGCGGTCTTATACTCCCTGCGCCACCTAAGATGCGTTATGATAAAAAAAACGGCGCAGGCTGACAGGCCAATAAGCCAAGCTGCCAGGATAGGCCATATGCCTGCCGGGGCTGCGTCTGCCAATGGGGTGTTTATACTGTATGCCAAGTTTCCGGTATTAATGCGGGACATGCCTGCAATTGTCTCATTTGCTGGAAAGAAGTATGTTTTCAGCTTGTTTGCAAGAGTTTGGATGCTGAAACGTGATGAAACGGAAAAAGGAATGAGCAGGCGGCACAGCGCCACAGCCCAAAGAGCAAGAAATGTCAGCTTTGGAAGCCGGTGCAGCATAAGCGCCCGTATTATTACAACTGCCAGGATGACAACTGAAGCCGAAAGGCTCATTTTGAATATCTCCATAACCCCTCACTCCAATTTGCTGACGATGTCTTTCAGCCTTTTAATTTCTTCCGGCAATAAATTCCTTCTTCCTAAAATGGATGCCACAAGCTGGTCGGCAGCGCCGTTGTACATTTTATTGATAAGCTCGGTTGTTTCCAGCTCCCTTGCATGTTCAACAGTTACAAGAGGATGGCATACAAAGTTGGGCTCAATCCGTTCAATTGCACCCTTGTCAATACATCTCTTGATGAGAGTGTATGTGGTGGTCTTGCTCCAGCCGACCTGCTCTTTCAGAGTATCTGCAATCTCCTTTGCAGTGGTATCGCCATTTTTCCAAAGGACATTCATAATCTTTAGTTCCGAATCAAACAGTTTAATTTCCATACTATTCCCCTTTTTTCTTTCAGTCTACTGCAGTAGAATTCCTATATATGGATACTACCAGAGTAGAATGCAATTGTCAATAGCCAAAAAATAATACACTGTATATAAAAATATAAACCTGACATAATGATGTCAGGTTTATATTTTTATAATTGATTATGAGGTGATGGTATTATGCAAATAAGCAGATTATTTCAAATATTGTATATTTTGCTGGAAAAAGGAACGGTGACTGCCAACCAGTTAGCCAAGCGTTTTGAAGTATCGGTAAGAACTATCTATAGAGATGTTGAAGCTTTGAGCCAGGCAGGTATTCCCATATACGCAAGCCAGGGCAAAGGCGGAGGGATTTCCTTATCTGACAGGTTTGTACTCAATAAATCCTTGCTTTCAGAACTGGAACAGGAGGAAATTCTGCTTGGTTTACAAAGTATGTCCGTGGTGAGGTATCCTGAATTTGATGATGTGCTGTCCAAGTTAAGCAGTCTTTTTATGAAAAGTAATATCACCTGGATTGAAGTGGATTTTTCGACCTGGGGAGATGAGGAAGAGCAAAAGGAAATATTCAGCCTGTTAAAAAATGCAATACTTCAACAAAAGATAATTGCTTTTTCCTATTTTGGCGTTTCCGGAAATAAAAGTGATCGCACTGCAGTACCTTTAAAACTGCTTTTCAAAGACAAAGCCTGGTATCTTAAAGGCTACTGCCTGGACCACAGGGCTTTGAGAACCTTTAAAATAACACGTATGTCCAACGTTCACGTTACAGGTAATTACCCTGATTATCAGATTTTGCAGCATAAATTATCAGATCCGGCCAATAAGCCTTCCGCAGCTTTAAAGGTTGCTCTCAAGCTAAAAATATCCGCTGCAGGAGCCTATCGCGTATACGATGATTTCGGCAAAAATGAAATCACAAAGGATCAGGATGGCTCATACATTATCAACACCTCCCTGCCGGCCGGCGAATGGATTTTAGATTATCTTTTCTCCTTTGGTCCCTTGCTTGAAGTCATTGAACCTCCGGAAATACGAATGAAAATGGTCATTGGCATTCAAAAAATGGCAGAAAAATACTCAATATAACTTGACGTTATGTTGTCAGGTTATATCCGCTATAGTTAACTTGTAATCTATTTCAAGGAGGTAACAAACCATGGAAAATAGTCCGTACTTATTGGACACAAACAAGGAACTTGAAGGCAAACGTATACTCGTAACAGGTGGAACCAGGGGCATCGGCCGGTCTGTAGTTTTGCGGCTGCATAACGCAGGAGCAAAAGTAACAGCGGCAGCCAGAACTACACCTCAGGATTTACCGGACAATGTTGAATTCATCCAGGCTGATGTCAGCAAACCGGAAGGGACGGAAAAAATCATCCGTGAAACCTTTGAAAAGTTGGGCGGGCTGGATATTCTGATCAATAATGCAGGCGGTTCCTCCACATCTACCGCAGGAGCTTTGGCGTTATCCGACGAGGATTGGCTGACCACATTTAATGCAAATCTTTTTTCCGCCGTCGGCCTGGACCGGGGTTTTCTGCCTTACATGATCAAGCAGCGCAGCGGTGTCATCGTTCATATTTCATCCATCCAGCGTAAGCTTCCCGGGAATATGACCATGGCATATTCGGCTGCAAAAGCAGCATTGACCAATTACAGCAAAAACCTGGCAACAGTGTTCGGCCCGGACGGAATCCGTATAAACACTGTTGCACCGGGATTTACCGAAACTGAAGCAGCCGAACGTCTCATTGAAAGGATGGCACAAAATTCAAACTGCGGCTATGATACCGCCCGCAGGCAATTAATGGAGCAAATCGGAGGTATACCTCTGGGGCGGCCTGCAAAACCTGAAGAAGTAGCAGAACTTGTAGCATTTCTTGTATCAAACAGGGCATCCTATATCACCGGATGCGAATACCTGATTGACGGCGGCACAGTCCGGACCATCTAAAACGTTAATTAAAAGGAGAAGAAAAATGGATATTAATAATATTCCTCAAGTAATAACTGATTTTATTGCTGCATCAAACAAACCTGATCCTGCTGCCTATGTAAACTGTTTTTCAGATAACGCAACTGTTATTGACGAAGGACAGACCAGAACCGGTAAGACAGCCATTAAAAACTGGAGTGACGTTTACCACTTCGCAGCCAATGTAACACTTGAGCCACGGGCTGTAAAACAAAGCGATAATGGAATTACAGTCACCTGCAAACTTGATGGTGATTATGACAAGACCGGCCTGCCCGACCCGCTCCTACTGGACTACCATTTCAGTATTTGTGCCGGAAAAATCACCAGACTCTCCATCGAATAACATCAGCAATTGGCATGTAATATCAAACAGCTTATATGGAGGTAAATATGATTGTAAATAATTTGATGTTAAAGCTGAAAGACCGGAATCACATGGATAAATACCTTTCGCACCCCGTTCACCTGGAGGTTGCACAGTTTGTGGCTGGTGTTCTGGACACACAGGCATCTGTGTGCTATGAAACAAAATGATTTCAATTGGTATTAGTTAACCCTCTACTGCGAGTGACCGGGGAGAACATAACTTCCGTATACCAGGCACAAACTAAAAAATCCCTGTTTTTCGGTGCTAATGGATTTACTCCAATCATATTCTTATAGAAGATGATAATAAGAAGGGGAGTAGAATTGCTTGATAAAGGTTAAAGTCGGATTAAGGCCTCTTGTTAACAACCTGAATTTACCTACAGTTTTAAAAACCATCGTACCTCCTGGCGATACAACCGAGAGATTATTTATTGCAACCCAGCCGGGAGAAATTTTTTACATAGGAAATGGATTTATCGGGACTTTTCTTGATATCCGTCCTAAAGTTATAAAACTGGGTACATCAAATGGCGGATATGATGAACGAGGCTTGCTGGGACTGGCATTTCATCCGGAATTTCATAATAACGGTCTATTTTATCTGCATTATTCGGCAGCCGGAACACAAGGTCCCGGTGCTCTTACCGAACCCTTTAAGCCCAATCCGTGTGACCCTCGGACTTTGAATCTGAAGTGGGTAAACAGAGATATTCAATATGATCATATTGATACAGTTGAAGAATGGGTTTTACAATCCAATGGCCAACCGCAGAAACGCCGGACATTGCTTAATATAATCAGGCCATTTTTTAATCATAATGGTGTTAACAGTTTAAACTTTTCACCTGAAACAGGAAAACTTGTATTAACAACCGGTGATGGCGGTTCAGGTTATGATCCCTTCAATTTAAGTCAGGATGATATGGAAATTGCCGGCAAAATCATTGAAATTGATATAGCTAAGAATATATCTATCGTCAATCCGCCTGCAGTTACACGTTTTAATGAACTCCCTCCGCCCATACAGGAAACACTTACTGTGATTGCCAAAGGGGTTCGCAATATCACAGGCATTACATTTCAATGGTTTAAAAACCAGTATATCAAGTACGTGGGAAATGTGGGACAGGATCTGATAGAGTCCATTTTTTCATTCGATAACTTTAAACCCGTACAGGTTACTCAGCTTACTCAAACTTCAGCGTTTAAATCGGAACCCGTTCCCGAAGGATTTATCAACTTGGGCTGGAGAGGATGGGAAGGCGCTTTTCCTACTGCAATTATAAGAGGCTGCTCGGTTAATGCCGCTTTGAATGAAAAAATAATTGTTTATTACAATGAAGCAGTCAGAACTTCGGTGCAGCGTCTCCAGCCCATAACCCAATATTTTCATGAGGACCCCCGTCCCGGCAAGTTTGGGGCAACTGCACTTACCGGAGTCCAGCCATACATTGGAAATGAAATTCCCGAATTAACTGGAAGCGTGGTTTTTACAGATCTGGCCCGGAAAGAAAGATCACAATCCCCAGCCAGAGGGGTTTTGGCTTATACCCGTACAGGAGCAAACTGCAAACTAAATGATTTTAGAGTAATTGAAACTGATTACAATTTCGGAACTCAAGCAGCATATTATGTGAGTTTGGGAGCAAACCTTGATCAAACCAGGCTGTATTTGGGAGTTTATGGCTCCATGAAAGTGGCTGACTTAAATCAGGGCACTGTTTTTGAGATCACCGGATGAATTACTCAAAAATCCAGAACTTTATCGGTGCATTCTGCAAATTCACGGATTTTGGAGGTAATTCTACTGCGTTTCTGCTTATCCTGTAAGGTCTCCAGTGTAATGTTGATATATCCTCCGATTGCTTCCAGATTTTCACCGTCCTGTTCATGACAACAACTGCTGTTTTGCCAGATTGCATACATACATGGTGTACATGTAAAATATTGTATGTTCCGGTGCAGGTGTACCGTTTTTTCAGTTGCCAATTTCTTTACAATAAATCATTAATTTTTTCCCAAATGATTGCAGCGGCCTCTTTTCCTCCGTCCATGCCGCTGATTTTTTTCATTAACGCTTGATTTCAATAAGCTGTTCTTTGCTGCCTGAACTTCCCAGAGTGCAAAATATTTTAACCTTTTTTGTATCATGGCTGAATATTTCTTCAAAATGACATAGTGTCATCTTGACACTTTCCTTTTTCCGTGATAAATTATTCCTAAAATGACACTATGTCACTTTAGGAATAATTTATCACAAGAGGAGCTAATATGCCAAAAGTTCACAAGGAGTATGCTGCAAATAAAAGAAATTTTATCATCAAATGTGCAAATGAAGCGTTCATGGAAAAACCGCTCTATCAGATCACCATGAGGGATATTATTGTAAAGACCGGCTTCAGCCAGGGCACCATTTACCGATATTATTCAAATGTCGATGAAATTTTTTTGGATTCGGTCAACCGGAGCACACCGCCAGATGTGCTGGAAAGCGCCATAGGACATTTGTTCAGCCTCGATAAAAAAGAAGCTGATATTGTTTTTGAAAGCATTAATGCTATGGGTTATTACATAAAGAAGCTGCAAAATACCGTAGGAGGAAAAATACTCTTTGGAATACTTGTACTGTATGCCTTCGACCAACAAAAAAAAGAGTCGGTATTGCAAAGGCTGATTTTCAGGCAAAGTCTTGACAATGCCCAAAGCCTCATTATCGGGTATATACGGCAAAACATTGAGAAAGGGGTGTTTAAGCCAATCATACCTCTGGAAGAAATCATCCGCTTCACGCAGGCAGCTGTTGACGGGATATCCACCGATACGGCCATACAGTCCATTGCAGGCCGAAGTGAGACATACATTTCCGAAATGTTTGCAACACTTGCAAAAGCCATCCTATATTTTTTGGGTACAGCGGAGGAATAACCTATGTATAAAAATAAAGAACAAAACGGTATCCTGCAATATCTTATGCTCACCTTTTTAATTGCATGGGGTACGGAAGCTGTCATCATAGCCGGAGAAAGGCTGGGAATACTAAAGGGTGCGGCAGGTACGGCCCTGATCTTTTTGCTCATAGGTTTCGGTGCGGGTTTTGCACCGGCCTATGCGGTTTGTATTCTCTTAAAAAAGCAGGGGAAGGTAAAAGGCTTTAAGGATATTTTCAGGCTCATCCTGCATACCCCAAATATCAAACAAGCAATATGGATAACAGCAATCTTCCTTGCAAGCCAGCTTTTGGTCAATGCTGCCAGTGAGGAGTACACAGGCAATCCCTGGTATCTTTTTATTCTTCTCCTCCCTGTCATGGTCATAGGCGGCGGAGTCGAAGAGCTTGGCTGGCGCGGTTTCCTGCAGCCGCAGCTGGAAAAAAGGTTTCCCTTTACCCTATCGGCATTAATAACAGGCGTCATTTGGGGCTGTTGGCATTTGCCCCTCTGGTTTGTCCAAAGCTCCAACCAATCCGTCATGAATTTTCCGTCATTTTTATTATATTGCATCACATTCGGCTTCGTCCTGGGTCTGCTTTACCGGCTGACAAAATCCATATTTGCCTGTGTATTGCTGCACGCCTGGGGAAATTTGCTGCAGGGCATGTTCACACGCAGTGCACTTACCCAGCCTGTCAGCATAAAAATGGCCGCCCTTTGGGGATCGGAAATTCTCATGGCAATCATAGTTTCCATGCTCATAACACGTTTAAAAAGGGAGAGGACAATTATTAATACACATAAATAAGAATTGTTCACATTAACCGGCCATTTACAAATAATTAAATAACCAAATGGTTAAATCATAAAATTAAATTTACCTGATTGCGGCCATTGGTCTTGGATATATACAATGCTTCATCGGCGCGCTTCAGTACATCGCTGTAATCAGTGTCGGTTTCTTTAAAAAAGGTGAAACCTATGGATAGAGCAGGATTAATTTCATTATTTTCAGCTGAAATTTTTAGTGAAGATACCACAGATAATATTTTCCTACCGTACTCAAGCGCATTTTCCTGCTGCAGCCCGTAAAGAATTATCACAAATTCGTCTCCGCCCCACCGGATAAGCTTGTCAGAGCTTCTAATAACCCGGTAAATTGCCTTTACGATTTCTATTAAAACCAAATCTCCCGAGGCATGCCCATGCTTATCGTTTATATGCTTAAAATTATCGATATCTAACATCATTATGCCGGGATTGGAACCGTTCCTCTTATACTCCCTGAATGCGCGGATCAAGTCACTTGTTCCGCTCTTACGGCTGGCTGACTTTGTAAGAGAGTCCTGGTTAATTTCAGATTCCAGTATTTTTCTGGAATGCCGGTGATACAACTTTTCAATCAATACAATCAAGGAATAGCTCAGAAACAGTATTATGACGAATAAAAAAACCAGTACAAGCGTAAGTCTTGATGCAAGCGCCCTGCTTTTTTCATTGGTCTGGTCTACATATGACTGGAGATCATTCAAATATATCCCCATGGCAATAACCCAGTTATATTCCCTGTACAGCTTGGCATACGCTAATTTTTTGGAAACAGCATCACTGTCAGGTTCCTTGAAGTAGTAGGAAAAAAACAGCTCCCCGTCTTTATTAACCCCTTGAAGTTCGGTTAAATAAGGGAAATTGCCTTTTCCGTCGGTCATATCGGTGGATAGATACATACCTTCCGTTTCGGGCAGATTCGGGTGGACCCTTCTGATGGCATAATTTTTGCCGCCATTATAATTTATGATCTCATTAATCCAGATATAAGAATTATCATCAAATTTTAAATTTCTGATTGTGTCGGATATTTCAGACTTGACAAGCTCATCGATATAGTTCTTGCTTATGCCGAAAACAACCGTTTCATCCCCCCGGGTAACAACCCCATATGAAGATAAACCGGATATAACATTATTAAACGTAACCTTTTCCGGAGCATCAACCAGATTTTTTGAAATGTAAATCACTTTATTTTCTTTGTTGTTCCAAAGCAGTACTGTCCAAAATTCGTAATCTGAATTATCACTGAAGAAGCTGATAACAAAGTCCTTAAAATTCATATCGGTATGTGTTGTTTTTACATTGATAATAGCCGACGTATCCCTTACCAGTTTTTCGGTATACCTGGTCTTGGCTCTTCTTTCAGCGTCAATTTCGAAAATCAGGTTATTTACAGTATCTTTCAGGAAATCCTTCCTCAGGTCCAGAATAGTTTCCCGGGTCTTGTCTATATAAACATCGCTGACTTTATTGATTGAAAATAAATAAAAGTAAACCACAACAAAACAGGTAATTCCAGCGATTATCAGTGAGATAACTGTATATTTGAGCTTTATAATATGTGCCTCCTTAATCGTATATTTCCTTGAGATTATGGGGGAAGAAGTCAACCAATGAGGCTGAAGATCAACCTCTTGGTTCTGCTATTATAACATATTTCGACAATATTAGCCAGATTCGCAGCCTTAAAGTCAACATACCGGAGTTAGCCACATATGACAGATATTATTAATTTTCATACCCGTTAACAAAATTCTGTGATATATTTTATAATTAGTTTTAAAATATAATTATAAAGTAAAAATGAAGTCAAAAAACAGACAGGAGAATACTATGCCATTCACCACCTTACTATACCACGAAATCCGGGAGAGCCGGATGCACCGTCCGGAACAGGCCTCGCCAATTGAGGTGAAGCAGGATTACAGGGACAATTTGCCCTCTCCGCTCTTCATCAACCTGGAGAATTTCCTCGCCCAGATGGAGTATTTGCATGAAAACGGCTTTCATACTTTAACACTCTCTGAAATAAAAGATTATTATTACAGGGGAGCCGGACTGCCGGAAAAATCCGTATTGCTTACCTTTGACGACTGCTACCAGTCAATGGGACTTTACGCATATCCCACATTAAAAAAGTATGGGTTTCATGCCGTTGCCTTTGTGGTTACCGGCTGGCTCAATACACAAAGAAAACCTTTCGATCCGGAGAAATCCATTTGTCTTACCGTAAAAGAACTGGAGGAAATGTCCGATATTTTTGAATATGCAAACCATACCGACCAATTTCACACCAGAACCGGAACCACAGTCAGCAGGATGCTGGAAGCAGATCAGGAGAAAACCTCCGAAGACCTGGACCGCTGCAATGCCAGTCCTCTCGTGGGTGCAAAGGATGTTTTTGCATATCCCTTCGGCCTGTATTCCGATCTGAATGTGGCCCTGCTGAAAAATAAAGGGTTCAAGCTTGCTTTTACCACTGAGGGCGGCAGTAATACCAAGGATACCCCTCCGCTGCTTCTCAAGCGGAATGTCATCCCCTATTCCATGGATATGGAAACCTTCAGAGGCATCACAGGGTGACGGAAGCCCCCCGGCCGCATCAAAGTTGAAGCTGCGGATATAACATTAAACATTAATCATTAATATAAATAAAAGAGAGGAACATAAAATATGAAAAAATCAGTCATAATATTCGCATTATTAATAGGAATTCTATTCATGCCCTCATGCTCGAAAGCCGGCAATAATGCCGGAAATCCATCCGAACCCTCGGTCACCGGCAGTCAAGCACCAAGCGGGCAGGAATTGAAAGTAGGCATCCTGCCTGCCGAGTCGGCCATTCCCATCATTCTTGCAAAGGAAAAGGGCTTCTTTGACCAGACCGGACTAAAGGTATCCATCAAGTCCTTTTCTTCTCCAAATGACCGTAATGTAGCGGTTCAAGCCAAAGAGCTGGATGGGGCCATAGGCGATGTCATGACCGGCGCAGCCTTTGTAGATAAGGGTATTGCCATGAAAATCACATCGGATATCAGTGAAGACTTTAAAATATTATCCTCCCCCGGTTCCAAAATTGAGAAAATGGAAGAGTTAAAGGGCAAACGGATTTCTCTTGTACGGAACTTTCTCCTGGAATATATCATGGACCAGTTTGCGGAAAAAGACGGATTTGATTATCAGATCGTTGAAATACCTTCCTTTGCGGGAAGAGCCGAAGCTCTCATGTCCGATCAGATTGACGGAGTCGTTTATACCGAACCGCAGGCAGGCATGCTTGTAAAACAGGGTGCGCATCTGCTGGGAAGTTCAAAAAAAGCAGGAATCAAAGGCGGTACCCTGCTGTTCACAGATGCCGTGATTTCCGACCGTCCCGGGGACATAAAAAGATTCTATCAGGCTTACAACAAGGCCATTGATTACATGAACGACACCGATGTGAAGGAATACAGCGCCATCCTGAAAAATTACCAGTTTCCCGAAGCAATCGGAGATTACCTCTCTAACCTGTCCGGGAAGTTCACGCATGCAGGAACCATCAGTGAAGACCAGTTTGATAATATCATTAAATGGACTAAAGACAAGGGATTGACAGGCAAGCTCTATACCTATGGTGAATTAACCGACTTCTCGTTTATAAAATAGTATTAACTTAACGTGTTGTACTAATTGGTTAACCAATATTACCAGTAAAAATTCTATTGATTATATCGGTACTTCCGTGCTAACTTCAATCAATGGCTGCACACAAAGCGCTTACTTGAAATAGTACGGTTCACAACAAGTATTTTCTTGCCGTCGCAGCGACTCGACCATCCGGGTCTCGCGTGCTGCTCAAAGTGACCTCCTGTCACTTTGTCGGCTAAAATACTTGTTGTTTACCTACAAATTTCAGCAAGCACTTTTTACCGTGCCATCCATTGCTTGAAGTTGCACTCGCGTGCCGGTATAATCAGCATAACTTCCTAACCACAAAGTTGAGAGTTACTTCAATCAGTACAGCACGTTATTTCATACGCTTCAGCCAGGGAACACAGGCTGCTTCCAGCCGGTCCAGCAGCTTAAAAAGCACTATTCCCACAAGGCCAAGGGCCAGAATGCCGCTGAACATCTGCACATAATCCATCTTTGTCCATGCGCTCAGGATGTAATAGCCGATCCCGTATACCGTTGCATAATTCTCGGCAAAAAATAGTGAAGCCAGCGATATTCCGATACTTATCCGCAATCCTCCGAATATATGAGGGAGGATTGCCGGCAGGATCAGATACCGGTACTTCCGGCCCGCCGGTGCACAGAAGCTCTCCATCACCTTGAAATACAACGGAGGAATGTGCTCCACTCCATCCCGAACCGACAGTATGATCTGGAATATGATAATAAAAATCACCAGAATTATCTTGGACGTATTTCCAAGGCCGAACAACAGCATGAAAACCGGCAGAAAGGCAACCTTGGGCACGGGATAGATGAAGTACAGCAAAGGCGAGAACAATCTCTTACAGGTTTTATTCACGCCGAGAACAATCCCTGCCGGAACCCCAAGAAGCATGGAAACAACCACAGCTGCGGCCACTCTTAGTATGCTGGCGGCACAGTGTCTGAGCAATTGGCCGGGTACTGTCAGAATATAGTCCACAGTTTCAACCGGAGAAGGGATGGTGCGGGTTTTCAAAAGCAGGTGAAGAAGCTCCCAAAGGATGAGAAAGCTTAAAAAACCTGCCAGCTGGCTCTGAGTTAATCTTTTTATGTCCTTCATGGTCACATCTCCATCTTTAGCAGCTTTCTGAGCCTGATGCACTGGTCATAGAAGCCCAGCTCTTCTCTCGCGTTCTTTACCGAATAATAGGGGTTGTCCAGCTGTGAGACAGTTCCGTCCACGTTCATGAGAAGAATGTGCTGTCCCAGCATAACGGCCTCTTCAATATCATGGGTGACAAACAGCAGTGTCGCCGTCCGTTTTTGCTGTTCTCTTATTATTATGCCCTGCAGCTCCTCCTTTGTCATTGCATCAAGTGCAGAGGTGGGTTCATCCATCAGGAGCAGATCCGGTTCTCCGATCAAAGTCCTTGCCAGAGCCACCCGCTGCCGCTCGCCTCCGCTCAGTTCCTGCGGATACTTGTCCTTATGGCCTTCCAGCCGCATCTCAACAAGCAGCTCCATTACGGCAGCCTCCAGCCTGTCTGTCCGTCCCTTTATTTTCAACGGCATTGAAACTGCATCCTCTACGGTCTGCCAGGGAAACAGCCCCAAATCCTGAAACAGGAAGGCAGTTTCACTCCTGGGAGCCCTGACCTCCGCCCCATTGACGGTCACTGTTCCCCCGTCAGGCTTTAAAAATCCTGCAATGAGGTTCAGAATGGTACTTTTCCCCGACCCCGACTTACCGATCAAAGCGTAAGAACTTCCAGCTTCCAGTGTCAGGTGAACATTGCTGAGTATCTCCCGATTTCCATAGGAGAAGAATACCCGATCCATTATAATAAAATCTTTCATATATTTTAATTCCTTATACCTACCCTCTATTGACAAAGTACATTGTCAATAGAGGGTAGGATATTTTTATAACACATTATAGCATTGTTTCCAGGGTTAAAAAACATTTATCTATACGGCCGGTATGCCACGTAACCCTGGGGCTCGTGAACAAAGCCGGCACTGCTGAGTGCTTCTGCGGCCTCCTCCGGATAATCCTTGATCACAATACGGTTTTGTGATGAAAATATCCTGCGCCTTGAATAATCCTGTACGAATACTCCAAGTGCTTCAGCGGCGCTATCCGGCTCAAATACCCGCAAGGTCCTGCCCTGGCGCTCCAGAACGGCCACCGGCATGCCTGCCCGCAATGCAACAGCCGTACCGGCAACATTCAGAAATGCCCTGTCCGGCATATGCTGCAGGCATTTGCCCCAGGGCTGGGCCGGGTCGATTGCATTCAGCCATACTGTCTGTCGGCGGGGCTGTTCCAGTGTCAGCATGGTCCCGGCATAATCCTTCTCCCGTATAAACTGGATTCCCGACAGTCCTTCGATAAAGTACCCGCGGCGCACCCGGCCGGTATATTCCCAGATGCGAAGTGTCTCAAGGGCGGTGCTCCAGGAAATCCCCCGTATTGTCTCACGGCAGAGTACAACCGCCCTGTCGAAGCTGCGGTCCAGCTGCTGTTCCGTTGTCAGAGGCTTTAGAGGTCGGGTAACCTCCCACCGCCCGGTTGTCAGCATCTTCATGCGGGCATTGACTTTATGGCGGGCCGTGCCCTTTTCCAGCTTATCCCTGTCCAGCCACTGCCGGACCGGAATAAAACTGTCGGAGGTCACAAGTCCTTTTGCTGCAAGCTCCAGCAGGGTATCATAGGGCGAACCTTCAACCAGCCCGGTAAGTCTTTGCATAAAGCTGGCCCCGCTTTTTAACAATGCATCATATATGATTTTTTCCCTTCCCTCCAGGGTTTCGGCCGTTCCAGACAGCTCGGCCTCCCAGTCGATGTCTCCGGTCTGGTGAAAACAGAGGCTGGCCTGGGGACTGAGCTGCCAGAATGTATTTCCCCCGGATAAAACAGTGTCCATAAACTCCGGACGGTAATTCCCCACGCGTGCCGGCAGCAGGATGTTCTCCCAGGCCTCGGCCGGATACGGCTGATCGCCCAGTGTTTTAAGCGCGGCCTCCAGTTGTTCAGCCGCCGGTGCCGAAATAAGCATGCGACTGGCAAGCAGCGCGGCATACCGTTCTGCCGGAAGGGTTCTTACCTGCTTGCGCCGGCTTTTGATAGTTTCATTCCTGGCACGGTCATAAAGCCCCGAATGATAGTACATTCCCTCCTGCTCCACCGCGTTTCCCTGTGAACAGAGCAGAGTGAGAATTTCAAGTGCAGCCTCCTCGGCCCACAGGTACCTCTCTGCCACCTGTTCGCTTGATTTTGCCCCTCTGTATCTCAGCAGTCTCTGGACCAGGCGCTTTCTGGCATCCGTGACTATTCCCTCCAGAGCATCCGAGTATTCTTCCTCCTGCTCGGCGGCAATCCATAAGCCCGGCTCGATATATTTCACACGTCCCGCGGCAGCAAGTGCTTCCAGCCATTCAACCGGTATTTCCAGCTCCCCGGCAGTCAGATCACCCTCTATCATCAGCAGGGAATGAAGCTGCTGCTCATCCTCCGGAAGCCTGGTACGTTCAGATACACGGGCCAGCTGCTCCGGCGCCGGCTTAATCTTCCCGGCCTCTTTTAAGGCCTCTGCCGCAGCCTGATGTATTTTCTGCGGTGTGGGCGAATAATCATACATCATTGCGGCTTCGGTCTGGCGTCTCAGCGGCAGGGACATGGGAGAAGGCGTATCGAGATACATCTCACGGACCTGGATATCACCGGAGCGTATTCCATTCAGAATGTATTCAACTCCCTGCAGGTCCCAGTAATCCTCCAGACATTCCCGCCTTGTTTCCCGGATCAGGGGATGCTTTTCCTGCTCAACCAGTGAAGAAAGCAGTTCCGCACTTCTCATACGCTGTACCCACAGCGGCTGGCGCCTGCTGCTCCTCACACCCATTAAAAGTGCCCGGGCAGTGTTATAGCGGAAATTCATGTTATACAAAGGTGTTGCAGGAAGTAATGCTGTGACTATCTGCATGGCGGCAGTTGGTGATACCTCCTGAAGCAGACCTTCTGGCAGGGGACTGCCGTTATAGGGAAACAGGAGGAATCCGTCATCGTCGGTCACACAGCTGATTGTGGTATCCATATGGCGGTTTGCCGCTTCCTTCACAAGAAGGGACAGGGGTTCATTCACCTGACGGCCGAATACCGAATGCACCATCATCTGATGGTTGCTGTTTTCATCCATAAAATGTTCAATCAATATGGTCCTGTCGTCTGGAAGGATGCCTGTGCTCTGCAGCTGCCGCTTCAGAAAATCCGCCGCACTTTTTGCGGCCGGCTCGTCCAGCCCCATTTTTTCAAGCTCTTTCAGCATGGAGCCTGCCTCATCTGCACCGGCAAGCCTTCGGAACAGTTCACCAAAGGCAATGCCTGTCCGCAGCCTCCGCCCTTTGATCTCACCGTGCCAAAAGGGCAGTCTGGCACCTGCCGTATTGGTCTGGGTTACGATTACAGAGTCCTTTGATATGTTTACGATCCTCCAGGCAAAGGTGCCCAGGAGAAATCTGTCGCCGATTCTGGTTTCAAAGACAAATTCTTCATCCAGCTCACCCAGCTTGACACCGCTTTCGGTCCTGCATGTATATAAACCTTTGTCGGGAATGGTTCCTCCGGCACTGACCGCCAGCATGCGGCTGTAGGCATCCCCCGTTACGTGATTATGGAGCCTGTCATAAATGATTCTGGGGCGCACGGGAATATCCCTCTCATGCTCGTAATCCCCCGCAAGCATACACAGAATTTCCCGGACATCCTCCACCTTCACATCACGGAAGGGAAAAGCCCGGGAAAGCAGCTCCATGACCTCCTCAACCCCATAGCCTCCGCCGCAGGCCATGGACACAAGGTGCTGGGCCAGGATGTCAAAGCAGAGCCTGGGGGGCTTTGAGTATTCGATACCGCCATTTCGCGCCACCTCTGCGGTAAGTCCGCAATACAGCCCTTCCACCGCTTCCCTGGGGAACATGTGCATGATGCTTATGCGGTTTGGATTATGCCCGGCGCGGCCCAGCCTCTGCATGGTACTGGAGATGGAACGGGGACAGCCGATCTGGAATACCTGATCTATATCGCCCACATCTATTCCAAGCTCCATGGAGGAGGTGGCACACAGGAGCCTCAGTTCCCCGCTGCGAAGTGAGTTTTCAACCTCAAAGCGCTGTTCCTTGGATAAACTGCCATGATGCGTCCGGGCAAAACCCTCTCCTCCCAGCTGGTTTATAAAATAGGCCAGCTTTTCAGCATAAGCGCGCCCTTCTACAAAGGCAATGGCGCTGCCCGTACCGCTGCAATAGGAATATACCGTTTTTGCAAGCTCCTGCCAAACCGGGTCTTTCATCACAGTTCTTTTGTCCGACAGGGGACTTGTCACTGCAATCCGGATCTCCTTCTGCATTTTGGGTGCAATAACTGCAACCGGGTCGGGAGACAAATACCGGGCAGCAATATCCAGAGGTTCAATGGTGGCAGACAGACCAATCCTTTGAAGCGGCCGCCGGCACAGCCTGTCCAGTCTTGCAGCCGACAACATCAGATGGGCGCCCCGTTTGGAATCAATGAGGGCATGCAGTTCATCTATTATAATTGCTTTAGCCGTTTCAAGAATTTTCTGTCCGGATTTACTTGTCAGCATCAGATATAAGGATTCGGGAGTGGTAATCAGAATATGCGGAGGAGTCTTGCTCATCCGGCTCCTTTCCTTTTGCGAGGTGTCACCGGTCCGTATGCCGACACTAATTCCTGTGTCCTTTGACGGGATACCTGCTTTTAACTGTTCCTCAAGAATTCCGTCCAGAGGGCGCTTGAGATTCTCACGTATATCACCGGCAAGTGATTTAAGCGGCGATATATAGATCAGCTGCAGTTCCTGTTTTAAATTACCGCTCCGGGCCTGTTCCAGCAGTCTGTCGATAAATACCAGAAATGCGGTAAGTGTCTTACCGGTACCTGTCGGTGCCGATACCAGCGTGTGCCTGCCCGAGGCAATTGCCGGCCAGGCCTGCTGCTGAACGGCAGTGGGTGAACCGAGGGTATTTATGAACCATTTCTCTGTCAACTTGTCAAATAAATCCGGCAATTTTTCCGCCATAGGTATCTCCTTCGCTGTAGAGGAATAAATAAATTTCATTGTTTATATTCTCCATTTTAAAGTACAACTCCTCTCGTAATATTTTATACAATATTATTGACATATTATCATTAAAGTTCTTGACAACCTAACAGGTGTTAGGTATAATTTCCCTAACACCTGTTAGGCGGAGTGCGATAAAGGATACTTACCTGCATAACATTTTGTGGCCGCTAAGCGGCTCAAAGCCATAAAATGGCTCATGGAGGTTAATGTGATAAAAGATAAAAATGATACAAAAAACCGGATACTGCAGGTTTCACTGGACCTATTCTCCCTCAGAGGCTACAGTTCGGTATCCATACGCGATATATGCGGCAAGGTCGGTATAAAGGAAAGCTCGGTATACCACCATTTCAAAAGCAAGCAGGATATTTTTGACGTTCTCTGCAACTCCTTTACCGAAACCCTCTATGCATTACCCCAGGCCTTTTCTGTAGAGATGCAGAAAGTGACCTCGGTAAAGAACGAGGAGTTCATATTCGTATGTCAGAGCTTTGTTAACGACTATCTCATGAACGAAAAAATAAACAAGTTCATCCGGATGCTGATCATTGAGCAAAGCACCAATGTGCAGGCGGCTGAACTGTATCACCGGGTTTTGTTCGACGATGCTCTTGCAGGACAGAAGGTCATATACCAATGGCTGGTGGGCATCGGCTTCCTGAAAAATTCAGATGTAGATATGATGGTTATGGAATACTATTCACATGTTATTTATCTGTTTCACCGCTATCTGGCTGCAGGTGAAATAACCGCCGGGATCAGGGCAGAAGTTAACCGGAGCCTGTTAAGGCATATTCAGAATTTTCTGGCAAAATATAAAAAAGTTGATTAGTCAGGGGGTATCCAAAAATGTCATATGTCATACAGACAAAGGGACTGGGCAAGTTATTCAAAAAATCCGCCGCAGTGGACAGGGTGGACCTAAATGTTGAAAAAGGTGATATTTACGGTTTTATCGGTCAAAACGGTGCCGGAAAGACCACCACCATACGCATGCTGCTGAATCTGACAAGGCCCTCCTTCGGGACTGTGGAACTGTTCGGAGAAAAGGTAACAGACAGCAGCATATACCGGCATCTGAAGAAAATTGGCACAATCATTGAAACACCGGGGTTTTATCTGAACCTTACCGGAGAGGAAAATCTGGATATCCACCGGATCATGATGGATATTCCGGACAAATCCAGCGTTGACAGGGCTATGAAATTGGTGGGACTGTCGGAGCAGAAAGGTAAAAAAACCCGTCAATACTCCCTTGGAATGAAACAGCGCCTTGGCCTTGCAAGAGCCCTCCTGCACGATCCGGAACTGCTGATACTGGACGAACCCACAAACGGGCTGGACCCCCAGGGAATCGTGGAAATCCGGGATATGCTTATAAATATTTCAAAGCAGGGCAAAACCATCCTCATATCCTCCCACATCCTGGCAGAAGTAGAGAAAATGATCAGCCGGGTGGGTATCCTACACAACGGGAAACTGCTTGAAGAGAGCAGCCGGGAAGTTTTCCTCAAAAAATGCGGCCATTCCATCCAGTATAGGGTCAGCGACCCTGTAAAGGCAGCCGGCCTGATAAAAGAACTGGTGAACCAGCCGGGTATTACCGTCGACGGGGATCTCGTCATATTGAAAATTACAGAAAATGATAATAGCGGAAAAATTACAAAACTGTTGGTTGAAAACGATATTGATGTAAAGGAAAGCAAGCTTGTTCAGGCTTCTCTCGAGGATTACTTCATCAAACTTACAGGAGGGGGCATTCATGTATAAATTATTAAATCTGGAATTCAGAAAACTGAAGGGGACGTTCCTGCTCCTGCTGGTTCCCGTTACTTTTCTGATACCTCTCATTCTTGTCCTCATCCAGCATGCTTCGGGCCCAAAGGCTTCCTTACCGGATATCATAACAAAAAGCAGTGTTTTTATTCAGATGATATCCTTTGCATGTGTTGTGATTTCGGGATGCTACATAATCACAAGGGAATATAAAAGCAACATGCTGCCT
Source organism: Ruminiclostridium cellobioparum DSM 1351 = ATCC 15832 (assembly GCF_000621505.1). Classification (GTDB taxonomy): domain Bacteria; phylum Bacillota; class Clostridia; order Acetivibrionales; family DSM-1351; genus Ruminiclostridium; species Ruminiclostridium cellobioparum. Next base: position 63,471 of record NZ_KK211291.1, on the reverse strand, counting down.
TACCTGGCTGTTACGCCAAATTCCATGGTCCGGGTCCTGTTCTGCAAGTTCATCCTGCTGTTTATGGAGACCTTTGTACTTCAGCTGGCCATTTTCGGAGCTTTGTTCTGCGTCAATACGGTCCTTGACGGTTTTGACGGAGATATTGCCGTCCGCTTCCTCGTATCGGGCGTTTTAAGTGCATTGTTCCTGGGCTGCCTGATACCGGCCATTAGCTTTATAGCTTTATGGAGGCAGAGCTTTGCCGGCTCATCAATTATTTTCCTTGTCCTGTTCATGCTCACATTTCCATTTACTTTCATGAGCTATGGTTATATTTTTCCCCATCTGGTACCCATTATCCTTGTATCCAAATATCTGGGCTATGAACGTTACACCCAAATGGGCTACGGGCCCGGAATCCTGATCCTTGCCGGCACTTTTGCAGCTTTTTCATACCTGTCGGTACGCTGTATGAAGAAAAAGGAGTGATGGATAATGCTGAGATTAATGGAAGCCGAGATAAAAAAACTGCATGCCTCAAAAATGTGGTGGCTGCTTGCGGCCGGAGCAGTATTGCCGGCGCTGATCACCAGCCTTTCCTTCCTGGAGGACAGGAATATTTCATGGCTGATTTTCATGCATGTGGCACTGCTGATATTCAATGTTCAATCCCTTCTGATCTTTTCCTCCTTTGCAGCCTTCCTCCGGGCCAGGGAATATGAAGAAAACATGCTGGAGGTAATCCTATGTTATCCGTACCCGAAACGTAACTTTCTATTTTCCAAACTGGTTGTTATGCTTTTAGCCATTGGAATAACGGTTATTTTATTCGGCATGTGCACCCTGCTTTCAGGTTCAATACTTCTCAAGGCATCCCTGCCGCCGTCATTATTCCGGCATTTTATAAAAATCCTGCTGCTTGTGAGCCTGATGCATTTTCTATTGAGTCCGGCAGCCTTTTTTCTTGCAGGGCTCACCCATATGGCCGTATCCGGAGTTATTTACGGAATAGCCGGCATGTGCCTGTGTATGATGCTGTACAGTACTGATTTTATACAATTCATTCCCATGTGCATCCCTTTCGTTCTGACAGATCATATCCTGGGCATGGATGTAATGAAAATCCTGCCGGATTACGGTATTCACTGGAGTATCCTGGCGGTCTGGCCCGCCCTTTTCCTCTTTGCGGATGCAAAAAAGCAGGAGAATATCTACAGCAGAAACCAGTAGCCTGCACCCTCTAAAACGTATATTGTCCGGTTGGACCTCAGAAAGCCGGCCGTTTCCACACTCCCCTGCTGTTGGTTCCGGCAAAGATCTCCTTGCCGCTTATGCCCAAAGAGTATACATCAATATTTGTCAAACCCGAATCAAGCTCCCTCCAGTTTTTCCCGCTGTCAGCCGAAAGAAAAACACCTCCGCCATATGTCCCGGCATAAATCGTTGTACCGCTCACGGCCAGAGAATTGACGTTTTTGTTTTTCAATCCGGAATTGGCCGGATTCCAGCTTTTGCCGCCGGCCGCCCAACTGAAAACGCCGCTCCCGGGAGTTCCGGCAAAGATATTTGTGCCGCTGACGGCAAGAGAAAATATCTGGGAATTTGTCAGGCCCGAATTTACCGGAGTCCAGTTTGCACCATTGTTTGCCGAAACAAAAACACCGTCACCGAAAGTTCCGGCAAATATATTTTCACCGTTGACTGCAAGAGAGCCCACATTGAGGTTTGTCAGCCCGGAATTGGCAGGGCTCCAGCTTTTTCCGCTATCGGCAGAGATAAAAATACCCCCTCCCAGAGTTCCGGCAAAGATTTTGGTACCACTGGCGGCAAGGGAGTACACATACCTGTTTGCCAATCCGGTATTTACCTCCCTCCAGCTTGCACCGCTGTCGCCTGAAAGAAAAATACCTCCTCCGTTGGTTCCTGCCAAAATATTGGTACCGCTGATGGCAAGAGAAAAAACATAGGGGTTGGTCAAACCTGAATTTACCGCTTTCCAGCTTTGGCCTCCGTTTTCGGAGAGAAATGCACCTGCCCCGTTAGTTCCGGCAAAGATTTTAGGCCCGCTCATGGCAAGAGCTCCTACATAAATATTCGTCAGGCCCGTATTAACCGGACTCCAGCATGTGCCCCCGTCTGCCGAAAGAAAAACACCCCCTCCGTCTGTTCCTGCATAGATATTTTCTCCAACTGCGGCAAGGGAGTAGACATAAGTATTTGTCAATCCCGAATTGCTCCCCTTCCAGCATGTGCCGCCATCCTCCCACAGAAAAACACCTCCGGCCGTACCGGCCAGGATGTCTGCACCGCTTACGGCAAGGGAGTTGATATACTTGTTTGTCAGACCGGAGTTAAGGGCTTCCCAGCTGCTGCCGTTATTATTGGTAAGGAAAACTCCTCCTCCGTATGTCCCGGCAAAAATTGTCCTGCCGCTCACAGCCAGAGAATTTATTTGCAGGTTTGTCAACCCTGAATTCACCGGACTCCAGCTTGCACCGTTGTCGGTTGAAAGAATAACTCCTCCGTCCTCGGTTCCGGCAAATATATTGTTGCCGCTGATGGCAAGAGAATTTATATTAACCGATGTGAGCCCTGAATTTACCGAAGTCCAGTTTGTACCGCCGTCTGCAGACAGAAAAATGCCGTTGCCGGTTCCGGCAAAGATACTTGTGCCATTCACTGCAAGGGACAGGACAATGGTATTTGACAGTCCGGAATCCGGCAGCCTCCAATTTGCACCTTTGTCGTTGGAGATATAAACACCTTCCCCGGTTCCGGCAAGGATATCCGTGCCGCTGACAGCAAGAGAATAAATATTGTTGTTGGTCAACCCGGAATTAACCTCCTTCCAGCTTGTGCCATTGTCGGCCGACAAAAAGATACCTCCCCCCTGGGTTCCGGCATAAATATTCCCGCCATCGATTGCAAAGCAATGGATGTAGCCGCCATAGGGCCCGTTGGTTTGTACCCAGGGTTCGGATGACGATTTCTCAGGAATAAACAATATCACAGACACCAGCAATATGAGAAACGCTGGCAATAGATACCGGTATAGCTTTTTCATGTTCTTTCTCCTTGTAAACGGCAGCTGTCACCATTTCATGCAAAAGTTCCGAGGGAGATGCTGCAGCTGCTGGAATGTGCAGCCGGGATGTATTAACAATAAGCCGCCTGCTTTAAAACAGGCGGCTTGTAAAACTGTTCCGGTCTTAATATTGTGCGAAGCCGAAGCCGCGGTTCTTGAGATTCTGAACAATGGTGGCGATGGCGTTGTTGGTGGTCTGGTACGAATCGTGCATCAATGGGTTGCCGCCGGCATTCAGGCTGTTGCAGGCGTTGATGATTGACTGCGTGCTGGCTCCGTTCCAGTCCTGTGTGTCAACAGTGGGACTGATGATGGACAGCCCAAGTGCCGAACATGCCTGCTGGATGGTGGAGTTGCTTTCGAGATAGGGCAGCCGGATCTTTGTGGGCTTGGGAGCTCCGCCGTTCTGAATGGCCGTGTTGCATGCACTGAGATCGTTATATACCTGCTGATAGCTCCAGCCGGTCATATGCTGGTGGGTCTGGCTGTGGTTCTGGATGCTGAAGCCGGAGTTTTTATATGCATTCCAGCCCGTCTGGTTGCCGGCAATATTCCTGCCGATGACAAAGAAAGTGGCCTTGCTGCAGCCTGCGCTTTTAAGGTTGTTTACCAGAGTTGCCGAAGTGCTGTTACTCGGTCCGTCGTCAAAGGTGAGATAAACATTGCCGCTGCTGCCGCCACCGTCGTTACCACCGGTGCTGCCGCTGATTTCCAGATAGTCCACATAGACATCCCAGCTCCCGGTATCATTGGTCACTATGAGCTGAACGGGGTAGCTGCCTGTCTGCGGGGTGCAGGTGAAGGACTGGACCGTAGGAGTGGTGCCGCTGAAGCTCACTCTGCCCATCTCATAACCATTCATCCTGACAGCTACCGTAGCGGTGCTGGAATTGTTGGAGCACCCTCTGATACTGACGGTTTTCTGGGTGTTGTCCCAGCTGATATTGCCGGTTTGGCAATAATCATTATTGGCATATAAGGCTATCCCGGAAAAGGGTGAACTGATTTTTGCGGCGTACTGACCGCCCAGGGTCATACTTTCGCATTCATATCTGACCGATGCCGCCACCACCGGTGAACCGCTTGAAAACACTATAAACAGGGAAAACAATAATGCCGTTGCCGAGGAAAGAAATTTTTTCATATACAAACCTCCTTTCTTTTAAAATTTTTATACCAACATGAGATTTATGGTCCTTCCGGATGATGCTTATGGATAAAAACCGTATGAAGAGGTTTGACTTTGAGCAGCGATAAATATAATTTACAATATTTGAAATTACTTTAATATATTGTAAATTATATTTATTTTTCCAGATATTTTAAATGTATTTTTTTTACTGAAATAAGTAATTTTTTTACCAGTTTGTCCGCTTTATATAAAATCAGGGACGTGTAAGTTATCACTCCCACGTCCCTGGCATTGTCATTTCTCTGCTTTATTCAGTATTTATCTATTTTACCGACACATATTTATTATCCTTTATATAAAATCTCCAGGGATAATCCTTTGCTTCCCCGGCATAGTCAACCCCCACCCGTGCAGTGGATACAATGCTGAATTTTTCATCGGCTCCTTCTTCCACATATAGCCTGCTGCCGCACAAATCTTCACCGTTCAAATTCTTATCGATTAAAAAAGCATTGCATAATTTCCCCGGCCCGTTGGTCAACCCTTTAATCTGGCTGACAGTTAATTGATCATATGGCTTTTTAAACCTGTTTTGAGACATGAGGTCAAACCCCTCTATGGGTTCCACAGCCCTTATGAGGACAGCCTGGGGATTTCCTTCCTCCCTGGTGACTATATTAAAGCAGTAGTACATACCGTAAATAATAAATACATAGGAAAATCCCGGCCCACCGTACATAACCTCTACTCTTGGCGTTCTTTTCCCCCCATAGGAATGCGCGGCTTTATCCTCGATACCCATATATGCTTCGGCTTCAACGATTCTGGCAGCAAGCCTTTGTCCCCCGATGTGGTGTACAAGCACCTTTCCCAGGAGTTCTTTTGCAACTGTCAATGAATCCCTGTTGTAAAAATCCCTTTTCAATATTTTCATTTTCCAATTTCCCATTTCAAAAATTTTTTATCCTGGCAATTGGGAGCTCATACGTTTTCTCCACTGTCGGCATTCAGCATTTTTTCAAAAGCCTCATAACGGTTGCGCAGTACATTCTCATGATTTTCTTCATCTATCCTCAATTGTTCAAAAAATTTCTTAACTTTTGGATCTTTTGCCCTTTCAGCCAGTATTTGATAACGTTTCTGGGCTTTAATCTCATCTTCAATAGCTTCTAAAATGCCCTCCAGTATCTGCTGCATGCAGCTTCCCTCCTTAAACTCATTAATATGAAATCCAATATACTAGTCCAATGGCGGTAATAGTTTTACTACAACCAGTGTTATATCATCTTTGATTTTCTCATATCTTAAAAAATCAGTAAAATCCTCCTGAATCCTCCGGATAATGTGAGGGGGGTCCATGCAGTAGATTTCACCCAGCAGTCCCTTTAGCCTGTCTTCATAAAATTCATTATTGGATCTCTGCTCCGGCAATCCGTCAGACATAATAAACAGGGTCATGCCAGTGAAAAGCGGCAGAGAAGAATCCTCATAAATTAACAAATCAGCACCTATAGCTGCCGATATTGGGAGCCCAGCACGGTTCAGCTCTACTATATCATCCCCATTTCCGGCCAATAAAGGACAGGTATGCAAACCCGCATTACAATATGTCAATTCCTTTGTCTTCAGATCAAAAACGGCTATGAAAAGGCAAACCAGATATTCGTCCGGATACCCCTCCTTTAAATATTGCTCAATAAAAAAATGCATGATTTCTTTAGGGGACAACAATTGTCCCGGTACATGCTTGAGTCTGAAAAAACTTCTTATTGTATCTTTTACGAAAATAGCCAGCATGGCACTGTCCAACCCATGTCCTGAAACATCGGCTATAAAGCATACATATTGTTCAAAATAATCATCCAGCAGCCCATTTTCCACTTTAAACGCATCAAATAAATCCCCTCCCAGTTCTTCGGCAGGAATATACAGGGAAGAAAATGATATATTCGGGGTATCGGGAAGACTCTCAGGCAGGGAGCGCTTGTGAATTTTAACGGCATTTGTTATTTCAATATCAAACTTTTTTCGTATTCTTTCATATTCCACATATTTTTCATTACCGTAAATATATATAAGATTATCCTTCCGGAAAAACTTGAGATGAAGCTTCAACACATGGTGCCTGCCATGTAATAAAAACTCCGCCCAGCCCGTGGGCTCTTCCGACAGATTGTTCAGCAAGGCTTTGGCCTTACCGGCTTGAATGTCCTCAAGTATATCCAAAAAGTTTTTTCCTTGCAGCTCGGAACCGGTATAACCCAGATATGACTGCATGGCCTTATTGGAGAAAACTATCTGCCCGCCGGCATTGCAGACCAGAATCCTGTCATCAATCATACCGACTATTGTCTCATTTATTTTCGTTGTGTCAAAGTCCATCGCCAACAGTATTCTCCCCCAACTCCACCAGGCTTTTCATATGGTTTATACTATATTTGTTTTTAATTATATCATAATTACTCTTTGTTATCACACAAGGGGAACTTTTTTTGTATTCTCATTCTTCCCGCACAAACCCGTATACAGATTCCAGTTCTGTTCAATATCACAATTTGAATACCGGAAGCAATATCTCATCAACCAGTAATTCCAGCCGTTTTGTGTCCACCACCTCACGGAATAAATTTTCCATACGGATCAGATCAAAAGGCAAAAGCAGTGTCATATCATCCACCTCTTTTAATTTGTCACCGCGTGCTTTGGCCAACCTTAACAATTTTTTCATAACCAGAATGTTTTTTTCCATGGCTCCTGCTTTTATATCAGCTATCTTTTTTCCCTTTTCGCCTGATTTTATACCAGCCATCTTTTCGCTGTTTTGACTCATCTCAAACAGGAAGGCATTCATAACTTCGGTACCGACCCCGGTATAAAACCTCTGGTAGAGTGTAAGCAGCCGCAGCAAATCACTGCGCAGACTTCCGGTATTCTCAATCTTGTCAATAAGCTCACCGTCCAATGCAAGCGCGGATTTATACAACATAATCTCCCGGATCAGGTCAAAGGTTGTAGTCCACCGCCGGTACAATACGGTTCTGCTGGTTTTGGCATTCTGTGCAATTTGCTTGAATGTAAGATTGGAGTAACCGGCTTCCCTGATAATCCTGATGGTGGCATCATAAATATTGTCAATCAGTACGTCACCGCGCCTTCGCGTATTTTTATCCGGTTCTTTCATTTTACTTATCTCCTGTTTACAAGACTTTTAATCATTATATCACAAAACTTAATAAGATACACATTGACTCTTATTTTTTTTAGGTAGTATAATAAAGCACTGTTCTGGTCCAAAAATTTCAGCGCCTCATTTATTTCACTGTTTCTGGACGGATTTGCCACCAACGGTCAGATGCTCCCCTTACCCATATTCTTCCATATCGCGCGCAGCCTTCGGTTCGGCCATTCCGGCAACTGTTGTAGGCAACTCGCTGAACGGAAAGGCAGTTGCAGCCGCCAATGTCTCCGTGGCCTACCATGCAGGGTTTATTACAAGTCTGCTCTTCATGATGACTGCTATTATACCGGCATTATTTCTAACCAATAAAATCAATACAGCAGATAAAACAAGTTAAACATGCCATAATGACAGAAGTACCGGCTAATCAGTATTGATTTATATTGGCAAAGTTGGTAAGCTAATTGACACAAGGCGTCAAACTATATTTTATTCTTTACCATGAGAGGTGCAATATGAAACTCTGGCCAGACCAGAAGCCGTATTATTCTGTCAATCATTATTATCAACAACTCTTCGGCCGTAAAGCCTACAAAATCTCGTTGGACATTGGTTGTACCTGTCCTACCAGAGACGGCAGAAAGGGCACCGGCGGCTGCACCTTCTGTTCGGCAAAAGGTTCGGGCGATTTTGCCATAGCAGGGCCGATGGACATGCACAAAAAAATTGACTCGGCAATTGAGCTGGTTTCGGCAAAAAGCAGTTCAAATGGCTATATTGCCTATCTGCAAGCCTTTTCCAACACTTATGGACCGGTGGACCGGCTGGTGCCCATATATGAAGAAATCCTGGCTGATGAGAGAATTTTGGGCCTTGCCATCGGCACAAGGCCGGATTGCCTGTCGGGCAGAATGGTTGAGGAGCTTGGGCGCCTCTCCAAAATCAAGCCTCTATGGGTGGAGCTCGGGCTTCAGACAATCCATCAAAAAACAGCAAAGCTTTTTAACCGGGGATATGATTTGCCCGTTTATGAAGCTGCTGTTTTGAAATTAAATTCAGCTGATATTCCGGTGATTGTTCATCTGATTGTCGGACTCATGGGTGAGACTTATGAGGATTTCATGGCAACCATTGACTATATGTCAGGACAGCCTGTATGCGGCATTAAGCTGGCCATGCTGCACATATTGGAAGATAGTCCTTTATATAAAGAGTATCAGAAAGAACCCTTTCCCCTGCTGGACGAGGCAACCTATATAAAATGGGTGGCAGAAGCCATCACCCGGCTGCCCCAGGAAATGGTCATTCACAGAGTGACCGGAGACGGCGATCACAAGCACTTGATTGCGCCTAAATGGAGTGGGCATAAACGCCATGTGCTTAACGGGTTGTCTCAATACATGGCCAGGCATGGCATGTATCAGGGACAGGCACTCGGGGGGTAATATGGTTGTGTCTGATTGAAATTTTGTTTTGCTTTACAGTCAGCTCTATTTAGAATCAACTGGTCCGCGAGGACAACTTCATGAAATAAGATGCACGGTTAAAAACAATTTTTGTAATTGTTTTTGGGGCATCCTTATTTCATGAAGTTAGTACGGAAGTTACCAGTTGATATAAAAAAGTCAATAAACCGAAAAGCATAACAAGTTAATTTAAGTAGAAAATTATGAATAATATTGTGCTGGCCAATGCGATACTAATGTATGAAAATGTTTAATTCAGGGATGTGTCAGGATGTGCCGATATCTGTCGGCAGCATAGGCAACATGTCCCGAAAGGATTCCTTATGAGAAGCAAAACAAGCATTTTATATATTGTATTTATATGCGCATTTCTGACAGCGGGCTGTGGTTTACCAGTAAAGGATATACCCCGAAAAGAATCTGTTGATACTGTACCTTTTCGGCTCGAAAATAAAAATGAGATAACCTCCAAAAATGATTTTGCAGGTAAAACCGAAGAAAAGGAAAAAAAGGAAGAAAAATACGACAATAAAATTGCATATGTTACAATTGACGATGGTCCCTCCACCAATAATACCGTGGCAATTTTAGACATACTCAAAAAAGCTGAAATCAAAGCAACTTTTTTTGTACTCCCCAAAAGCCATATGGACGATATTTATGCACGCATAATCAATGAAGGCCATGTGCTTGGAAATCATTCCTACTCCCATTCCAATCATATATATGCTTCTGCAGATGACTTCGAGAAAGATGTATTAAAAGCAAAAGATTTTATATATAAAAAGCTCAACTATACAACAATGGTGTTCAGGTTCCCCGGGGGAACCCTGGGGAGGAAAAAGAGCATTATTCAAAAAAGAGCGGATATCCTGGAGAAAAACGGGTACCGGTATTTTGACTGGGATGTATCTGTTGCGGATACAGATCCCAACTTGAAAAATTATGGAGATGAAAAGTTTATAGTAAACCTGATGGCAGAAAATGTACTCCATAACACCCGCGGAAAAAAGCGGCTCATCGTGCTGATGCACGACGATTCCACAAAAATATACACAGTGAAGGCACTGCCCGCTATTATCGAAGGATTGAAAAAACAGGGATATACCTTTGATGTCTTAATAAACTACAAAAAGTAATACCTTTATCTCCAATTTTACTTCTGAAGCATACAACTGCATGTACAGCTGCAAAGCCTTTCCAGTCCACGGTATTCCCGTTGGCTTATATTGGCATGTCTGAATTTTTTAATTTGTTGACAGCTTAAGTGAAATATAGTAATATATCAAAGTAATCATATAAGAATAGTATGATTTATATGTTATATAAAGTACTGCCAGGGCCATATCCGGATTTTGATATAGTGAAAGGAGCATATTATTTTGGATTTTGATTTTATTGCAGAATACACACCTATGTATGTTACTGCAGCCGCACTTACGCTGAGGATTGCATTCTGGGGAATCATTTTCTCTCTGGTGACAGGACTTGTCTGCAGTTTGATTCAATATTATAAAATACCTGCTTTGAAACAGCTGATATCAGGCTATATTGAATTATCCCGGAATACGCCTTTACTGGTCCAGCTGTTCTTCCTATACTTCGGCCTTCCCAAGCTGGGTATAATAATCAGTTCCGAGGGTTGTGCCATACTTGGCCTTTCCTTTCTCGGCGGCAGTTATATGGCCGAGGCTTTCAGGAGCGGATTGGAATCGGTGGAAAAAAGTCAGGTGGAGGCAGGACTCAGCATTGGTCTGAAGCATGGTCAAATAATCAGGTATATTGTTCTGCCCCAGGCTATCTCAGTCTCAGTGCCCGCCTTTTGCGCAAACATTATTTTCCTGATAAAGGAAACTTCTGTTTTCAGTGTGGTGGCACTTGCCGATCTGATGTATGTGGCAAAGGATTTAATAGGGTTGTACTACAAAACCGATGAAGCACTGCTCATGCTGGTTTTATCCTATCTCGTCATCCTTCTGCCGGTTTCAATTATAGCGTCATTACTGGAGAGGAGGCTGCGCTATGCAGGATTTGGGAATTAGAGTACTTTTTGAAGGCAGCAATTTTTTGCGCCTGCTGGGCGGCTTGTGGATTACTGTAAAAATAGCTCTTATCTCTGTGGCCATTTCCTTTGTATTGGGAATTTTTCTTGGGATAATAATGACCTTTAAAAACCCTGTGACAAAAGCGATAACAAGACTCTATCTGGAATTTGTCCGGATCATGCCCCAGCTTGTGCTGCTTTTCCTGGTTTATTTCGGTTTGACCAGAGCTTTTAACATCAATCTTTCGGGACAATTGTCGGCCATAATTGTTTTTGTTGTATGGGGAACCGCTGAAATGGGAGACCTGGTACGGAGTGCCCTTATTTCCATATCAAAACACCAGTATGAGAGCGGAACAGCTCTGGGACTGACCAATCTGCAGGTGTACAGGTATATAATCATTCCCCAGACGGTGCGGAGGCTGCTCCCTTTGTCAATAAACCTGATGACACGCATGGTCAAGACCACTTCCCTGATTGTTCTCATCGGTGTTGTAGAGGTTCTGAAGGTAGGTCAGCAAATCATCGAGGCCAACCGTTATACTGCACCCTCGGGTGCACTGTGGATTTACGGAACTATTTTCCTGCTTTATTTTATTGTTTGCTTCCCCATTTCACGTTTGGCCGGACGGCTGGAAAAACGCTGGATGAATTGAAGTCTTATAGCTATAAGGAGTGGAAAATATTTCATTACAGTTTTGTGGCCGCTTTTGCGGCTCAAAGCCATAACATGGCTTAGGAGGTTAACAATGGCACAAACACAGAAGGTGCTGGAAATCCGGCATTTAAAAAAGCAATATGGAAATGATGCGGTTTTAAAGGATATCTCTCTTGATATTCACCAGGGTGAGGTTGTGGTGATAATAGGTCCCTCGGGCTGCGGAAAAAGCACTCTCCTCAGATGCATCAACGGACTTGAACCCATTCAGGCAGGAGATATACTGCTGGACGGGAAGGCCATCACCGACGGTAAGACTCAATGGAGCCAGATACGCCAGAAAATAGGCATGGTATTTCAAAACTATGATCTGTTTCCCCACATGACCGTATTGGATAATGTACTGCTTGGCCCTTTAAAAGTGCAGGGCCGTAATAAGCTGGAAGCTGCCGTTGCTGCAAAAAAGCTGCTGGAACGTGTGGGGCTTCAGGATAAAATCAATTCCTATCCCCGCCAGTTGTCGGGCGGTCAGAAGCAAAGAGTGGCTATTGTAAGGGCCCTGATGATGGAGCCTGAAATGATGCTGTTTGATGAAATAACTGCCGCGCTGGACCCCGAAATGGTGCGCGAAGTGCTGGATGTAGTTCTGGAATTGGCAAAGGGCGGCATGACCATGATTATTGTTACCCATGAAATGCAATTTGCAAGAGCAATTGCAAACCGTATTGTATTTATTGACAGCGGTGAGATAGTGGAGACTGGAAATCCGGAAGAGTTTTTTACTCAGCCAGAAACTGAGCGTGCGCGCAAGTTTTTGAATATATTTAATTACTGACAGAAAGAGGGATTTATTATGAAAAAATCAAAAAGAATTTTATCATCAGCTCTAGTGCTGATTCTTGCAATTACACTTTTTGCAGGCTGCGGAGCCGTCGGCTCTTCAAGTACCGATTCATCGGCCGCAAAGACTTCTTCAGCAGGCAATACGGCTGCCGGCACCGCCAGATCACTGGAAGATATAAAATCAAGCGGTAAAGTCATCATCGGTGTATTCAGTGATAAGGCTCCATTTGGTTATGTAGATGAAAAAGGAGCGTACCAGGGTTATGACGTTTATTTTGCAAACCGTATAGGTAAGGACTTGGGAGTAAACGTGGAATTTGTATCGGTTGAACCTGCCAGCCGTGTAGAGTACCTGAAAACCGGCAAAGTAGATATTATTCTTGCAAATTTTACAGTTAATGAAGAGAGAGCTCAATCGGTAGATTTTGCACTTCCGTATATGAAGGTGGCACTTGGAGTTGTCAGCCCCGACAAGTCACTGATCACTGATGTAGCCCAGCTTAATGGCAAAACTCTGATCGTTGCCAAAGGAACCACTGCCGAAACCTATTTTACCAAAAATCATCCGGAAGTAAAATTGCTTAAGTTTGATCAATATACCGAAACCTATAATGCACTTTTAGATGGACGAGGAGATGCTTTTTCAACAGATAATACCGAAGTTCTTGCATGGGCTTTGCAGAATAAAGGCTTTAAAGTTGGAATAGAAAGTCTCGGATCTCTTGATACCATTGCTCCGGCTGTTCAAAAGGGCAATACCGGGCTGCTCAACTGGCTCAATGATGAGATTAAAACCTTAGGTAAGGAAAACTTTTTCCACAAGAATTTCGAAGAGACACTTGCCCCTGTTTACGGAGATGCAGTTGACCCCGACAGTCTTGTGGTTGAGAGCGGCGTTGTGGAGAAATAATTTTTCTGTTATAATTGTAAAATAATTAAATGGAAAGGACGATAAAAATGAGGAAGATTTTGCTAACATCATCCGGCTTTGAAACCAAAAACCTACAAAACATTTTTTTAAATCTTATTGGAAAAAAGCCGGAAGAGATTAAAGCACTCTTTATTCCGACAGCCGCTATTGACCCAGATGCAATAGCCGTCCTTCCAAAATGTATGAACGACTTGTTGAAAATTGGTATTCTGCCGGAAAACATTAAGGTATTTGACCTGCATTGCAATATGGATGTTGAAGAACTATCCGAGCATGATGCAGTCTACTTTACTGGTGGGAGCACAAAATATCTCTTGGAGAGAATTAATGATACAGATTTTGATAAATCGCTGAAACAATATGTCGATAACGGCGGAGTCTACGTTGGGGTCAGCGCCGGAAGCGTAGCCGCAACAAATAACTTGCCGGATAACCTCGGATTTATTAATTGTACCTTGAAAGTGCATATGTCCAGCGGTACACAGTGCGGATTAATTGATGTCTCTCAAAATCCACAAATTGAATTAACGGGAGAAACTGCCGTATTAATCTTTGGTGATAGATATAAGGTCGTCGAATAGATGTTGCTATATTATAACGTCTTTAACTTAATAGACATGCCCGGCACCATAAACGGCGCTGGGCGCGGCTTTTTCAATGTGGTAACAAGAAAATTTAAGACATTAGCCATACTACTTGATAATTTGCGTATATCATCATCTATCAGTCAAATTCGAGAAAGTGAAGTATTTATTATACTTATTACAGACTAGTTGAGTAAATGTGATGGGCATTAACTATTTTGCAGCTTGATAAGCCTGTGAAAATAGGGGGCAACATTTTTCTGATGTTGCCTCCTATCTTTTTTCTTGTCATACCTGGATACCGCTTAAAGTTGTATTTCCGTATTTTAGGAATCGTCGGGTACAATAACGATTGTATACCCTAATGGGCAAAGTACTTTAAAGAGCGTATCAATTTGCGGAGTGGCTTTCATGCTTTCAAACCGCGCGATAGCAGGTTGTTTTAGTCCAGCCATCTCCGCAAGCTCCTTTTGGAAAATACCCTTTACCTCTCTCGCCTCGACAAGCTTACCAATTAACGCGACCCCAAAATCTATCTTTGCTTTTTGTGATTCATCTATAAATGCAGGATTTTTCAATAGCTCATTGAAATTGGACCCATATTATCGCTGCCAATACCTGTTACCTTTGATCACTGATTGTAGCAACGCTATTGCTGTTTACCAATTCAGTCAGCGGGTCGTAAGGAGCCCCGGTAGGTGTGCCGACCAGCAATGCAATATCAACTGCATTTTCCGGATTCCCCCAGGAATTGCCTGAAATAACGAAAATCGCCCTGTCAACTACAAATCCACGTGTATTGTAAACAATATTATTGATAATGTGACCTGTGGAATTTGGATTCAAATATGCAGGCTGCCTGAGAGAGTAAAAAATGTTTTCTTCCACAATCAAATTTGTTACATTAGATTGCGTTAAAAAGCCACGGTTTACTACCCAATCGGTAGATGGCCCTGCTTGGGGCGGTCCAAAAATTACATTATCAACAAGCTTATGGTTTGCTCCGGCAAGTTGAATGAATTCAACAGCATACGGAGCATCACTGGTAATGGTTAATCCGTCGATTGTAACACCGCTTCCTGTAACAAGAAAGGCTATTACAGCTGCTTGCAGCACAATCATGGTGCTCGGGTATCCCATTAATGTCACACCTGCTTTATTGACTGCCACTGTAGAAGTAATATTATAAGTTCCTCCCAGTATGTGGACAGTTCCTGTAGGAGAAACAGCTGCCAAACCTTGCTGTATCGTTCCGAAAGGATTCGCATGTGTACCGTTTCCACCCACCGCACCGGCTTGAACATATACCTCAAAGGGGTTAGGTTCTATAGAACCTGTAGGGCCCACCGGTCCGGTCGGTCCTATTGGCCCCGTTGGTCCTGTCGGACCTGTCGGACCGGTTGCTCCTGTGGCTCCCGTGAGACCGGTTGGACCTGTCGCTCCGGTAACTCCTGCACCTGTTGGACCTGCCGGTCCGGTTGCTCCTGTGGCTCCTGTGGCTCCCGTGGGACCGGTTGGACCTGTCGCTCCGGTAACTCCTGCACCCGTTGGACCTGCCGGTCCGGTTGCTCC
>NZ_KK211291.1:0-47926 GCF_000621505.1 Ruminiclostridium cellobioparum DSM 1351 = ATCC 15832 | reverse complement strand
CCTGTCGCTCCGGTAACTCCTGCACCCGTTGGACCTGCCGGTCCGGTTGCTCCGGTAGCTCCCGTGGGACCAGTTGGGCCTGTCGCTCCGGTGGAGCCGTTTATATTAGGAAACTACAAAATAGCCCTGGTATAAGGGCGAAAAATAAAATATGAGCTATCCTATTGCACAAATACACCGCCTTAGTGAGACTATGGGCGGTTTATTTGTATTGTAGCGGTCACTTCGATCCAATATATCCCAAAATCATTTTGCTTGGTTTATTGGATAATAGTCAGTGTGTAAATTGGAATTTGTACAGTCTTTAATTTTCTGTCGTTGCGTTTTAGATGAAACTCATTATCAGAAGAACCGCTATTGACAAACCAACTATTGAGTGTTACTATATAGCAGTAATAAGTAATACTGAATACCAGTCATACAGAATAGTGAGGAGTGATTATACTGGAAAACCTAACGGAAATGCTCAAAGGCGTGCTCGAGGGTTGCGTCCTTGAAATTATAAGCCGCAAAGAAACCTACGGCTACGAAATCACGCGGCGACTGAACACCCTCGGCTTCACGGACATTGTCGATGGAACGGTCTACACCATCTTGGTGCGACTTGAGAAAAATAAGCTCGTGGACATAGAAAAAAAACCGTCAGATATGGGGCCGCCGCGTAAGTTTTACACGCTCAACAACGCGGGACGCGAAGAGCTAAGCCGATTCTGGGCAAAATGGGAGTTCGTATCATCAAAAATTAACGAGTTAAAGGAGAAAAAATAATGGATTTTTGGGAGAAAGTTACGGGCAGCGATATGACTAAAAAATTGAGATCTTTTGAAGCGCGGACCAAAAAGCTGCCGGCTGATTATCAAGCAGCATGGGAAAAAATTACTGCCAACCTTTGGCAGTACTCAGATTTTACCGGCCGCAACCTTATGCCAATTCTTGACGGTGTGCTTGGCCTGCTGGAAGAAACAGCGGCGGACGGTCAGAGTGTCCAAGAGGTTTTGGGTGACGATATCAAAGGCTTCTGTTCAGCTCTGGTGGGCGAAGAAGGGGCAAAGTCTTTTCGCGACAAGTGGCGCAAGCAACTCAACAATAATATCGCTAAAAAATTAGGTAAATAGGAGGATAAAATGAGAATACAAAATATCATCGAAGGCAAAAAAGAGTGGCGAGCGCACATGGCGCGTGTCAAAGCGCTCCCGCAAGATTATCGGATTGTTTATAAGGAGATTCAAAAATATTTCTTTAAGGTCGGCCCTGTTGAGCTAACCGAAGGGACGGGTTTGCTCTCGGGGATTATCGATCTTTTTGAAGAGGGCGCAGCCTTGGGGAAAGGCGTGCTCGAAGTCACGGGCAGTGACGTAGCGGCTTTCTGCGACGATCTAATAAAAGATTCAAAAACTTACGCTGACATCTATCAAGAATCTGTTAACCAGGAAGTTAATAAGGCCATAAAAAAGGTTACGGATAAAAAAAAGTAAGAGGAGGATATCTGCATGGAAAAAGCAATTCAAGTGAAAGGGCTGCAAAAGTCCTACAAGAAACTTCATGTTCTAAAGGGCGTGGATTTCGAGGTGGAAAAAGGCAGTATCTTCGCCCTGCTCGGCTCCAACGGCACAGGCAAGACGACAATTGTTAAAATTCTCACTACGTTGCTGAAACAGGACGGCGGAACCGCCGCCGTAAACGGCTTCGACGTTGCAGCAAAGCCCGGCAATGTGCGGCAGTCGATCAGCCTGACAGGGCAGTTTGCCGCTGTGGACGAGATTTTGACCGGACGGGAAAATATCATCATGATCGCCAGGCTGCGGCACCTTGCCAATCCCCATCAAGCGGCTGACGATTTACTGAAACGCTTCAGCTTGACTGAGGCCGCCGACCGCAGGGTTTCCACCTATTCGGGCGGAATGCGCCGAAGGCTCGACATTGCTATGAGCCTTGTGGGAAAGCCACAGCTTATTTTTCTCGACGAACCGACCACCGGGCTTGACCCCGAAGGACGCATCGAGGTTTGGAAGGTTGTTAAAGAACTTGCCGGAGGCGGCACAACGATTTTTCTGACCACGCAGTATTTGGAAGAAGCCGAACAGCTTGCGAATCAAATCGCCATTCTGCATGAAGGGAAAATTATCACGAACGGCACCCTTGATGAACTGAAAAAGCTGTTCCCGCCCGTGAAGGCGGAGTATGTGGAAAAACAGCCGACATTGGAGGAAATATTCCTCACAATCATAGGCAAGAAGGAGGAAAAGTAAATGGAAGCGACAAAAAGACACTTTTTCAGCGATATGGGCGTTATGCTTGGACGTTCCATGCGCCATATTTTCCGCAGCATGGATACCATTATCACGGTCTGCATCACTCCGATTGCGATGATGCTGCTGTTTGTATATGTGTTGGGCGGCGCAATTCAAACCGGCACGGATAACTATGTGAATTACCTGTTACCCGGTATCCTGCTGATTGCCATAGCAAGCGGTATATCTTATACGGCTTACCGTCTGTTTATGGATATGAAAAGCGGAATCTTCGAACGGTTCCACACCATGCCGATTGCGCGTTCAGCCGCGCTGTGGGGGCATGTGCTGACCTCACTGATATCCAATGCGATTTCGGTTGTCATAATCATTCTCGTGGCGCTGATCATGGGCTTCCGTTCGTCGGCAGGAGTATTGTCATGGCTGGCCGTGGCCGGTATACTCGCGCTGTTTACGCTGGCCCTGACATGGATCGCGGCAATTGCCGGACTGTCCGCAAAATCGGTGGACGGCGCAGGCGCCTTTTCCTATCCGCTCATCTTCCTTCCGTTTATCAGCTCGGCGTTTGTGCCGACCGATTCAATGCCGCCGGTCGTCCATGCCTTTGCCGAAAACCAGCCGGTTACTTCGATAGTGGACGCCATCCGTGCACTCCTGTCGGGACAGCCCGTCGGAAATGATATTTGGGTTGCGCTCGCGTGGTGCTCAGGTATACTGATCGTCGCATATCTATTTGCGATGCGCGCGTACAAACGGAAAGCAGCTTAATGTTTGCAGGCATTAAAATTATAGTGGTTAACAAAAATATCAAGTAAAGGGATGGTAGAGTGTGTAAATACGAGTGGATATTATGCCCGGTCTGCAGCAACAAAACACGGGTCAAGATACGTGATGATACGGTGCTTGAAAACTTTCCGCTGTTTTGTCCCAAGTGTAAACAGGAAACGATAATCAATGTAAAACAACTGAATATGTCAGTTATCAAAGAGCCAGACGCTAAGACGCAGAGCCGATAGCCGTGAGTGAAATCACAGTTGTCGGTTCTTTCTTTATGATAACTCCCCAAGCTGCATGATGCCTCTATATTGAGTTCGGGCCACTTGTCCCGAAGGGTGAGGAAAGCTTAACAGCCATCACTTTTGATTATAAAGTGGTGGCTGTTTGTGTTTCTCCTGTATTATTGCGGCCGTAAAAAAAGCTTTAAACAGTAATTGACCGAATCGGTTAATGGTATTATAATATTTGTTGACCGATTCGGTTAATTACATTAAAGAGGTGAGTCTTTATGGAGAAGTTTTCAAGTTTACCCGTAGAGAAGCAAAATATAATAATTGACGCCGCCCTTGTATGCTTTGGCACTAACGGCTACAAAAAAGCATCTGTAAGCGATATTGCCATTGCAGCTGGGGTTTCAAAAGCATTGGTATTTCATTACTTCGGCACAAAAAAATCTTTATATTTATACCTGATCAATTTATGCACCCATATTTTCATGAATGAAATCAATGAAAAGTTTGATAATGCTGTTACTGATTTTTTTGACAGAATTAAGCTTGCAGCCGGCATTGAAATTTCAGTTATGAAAAAACACCCTGCCATCCTTTCCTTTTTGGACAGTGTGTATTTTGAAAATGATGATGAAGTTAAATCGGACATAAAAGCTATTCTTGCAGATAGTGAAGGTGAAAATTTGAGAAACAAAGTTGCTTTTGAAGGCATCGACGCATCAAAATTCAAGGATGATATTGATCCAAAACTGGTCATGAAAATGCTGACTTTGCTTACTGACGGGTATTTATGCAAAATGCCTAAAACAGGGATTGATCTTGACGCTTTATGCGAAGAATTTGATGAATATATAGATCTGTTTAAAAGGAATTTTTACAAGGAGAAAAACCTATAACGTATAGTCTATTTGCTCAAAAGTGTTTTTTATTATAGAAAGGAGAATATGTATGAATTCATATGTACTTGGTTTTCAGGAAATTGATAAAACCAAGCTTTCGATAGCCGGGGGCAAAGGCGCCAACCTGGGGGAATTATCCAGGATTAAGGGAATTCAAGTGCCAGAAGGCTTTTGCGTTACTACCGAAGCATATCAAGAAATTATCGGGAATAACGAGGAATTTAATTCCTTGCTGGATCAGTTGTCCCTTCTAAAAGCAGACAACCGGGAAGGTATTGGTGAAATCAGCGCCAAAATCCGCAAGGTCATCGAAGGAATTGCTATTCCAAAAGACATCGATAATGAGATTACCCGTCAACTTGCACAGCTTGGTGAAAGAAATGCCTATGCCGTGCGTTCCAGCGCCACGGCGGAGGATTTGGCCACGGCCTCCTTTGCAGGCCAGCAGGATACGTATCTGAACATTATAGGAAAGGACGCAATCCTGAGACATATCAGCAGGTGCTGGGCATCGCTTTTTACCGACCGGGCGGTGATTTATAGGCTGCAAAATAGCTTTGACCACAACAATATTTTCCTGTCTGTCGTCATCCAGAAGATGGTTTTTCCGCAGGCGGCAGGAATCATGTTCACAGCTGACCCTATCACGATGAACAGGAAGGTCACGTCCATTGATGCAAGCTTCGGGCTTGGTGAAGCCTTGGTTTCCGGTCTCGTAAACGCAGATAATTACAAGGTGCGTGACGGCAGGATCATTGATAAGAATATCTCCACAAAGAATCTGGCAATCTATGCTTTTTAAAAGAAGGTGGTACGGAGGAGAAAAAAGTCGAAGCCGGCCGTCAGAATATGCAGACGCTGACAGATGAACAAATTATACAGCTTGAACGCTTGGGCAGAACGATTGAGGGCTATTTCAGCCGTCCGCAGGATATCGAATGGTGTCTGTATGAAAATAAATTCTTTATCGTCCAGAGCCGTCCCATCACCACCTTATATCCAATACCGGACGTGCAGGATGGGAAAAACCATGTGTATATGTCGTTCGGGCACCAGCAGATGATGACAGATGCCATGAAGCCGCTGGGGCTTTCCTGCTTCCAGTACAGCGGGGGCGACGGGACGTTGATGATCCAAGCAGGAGGCAGGCTTTTCATGGATCTCTCTCATGATATGGCATCAACTTTCGGGCGGACGCTTGCGGTGGCGGCAATGGGGAAAGTCGACCCGCTGATCAACAGCGCGCTAAAAAACTTAACCAAGCGGAAAGAGTTCATAAAATCGCTTTCGCGAGGCAAGCGGTTTCTTAGCATGGGGTCGGGGTATTTTTCGTGGGCGTTGGTCACGCAGTTCATAAAAATCTATCGGTCGGTTGACGTGGGCGTAGTCCCCGCTTTGATGAGGAAAAATGAGGCGGCCATAAAGGAGCTTGAGAAAAAGTTCGCTGCGCTTTCCGGCGATGAGCTTTTTGCCGCGGCTGATATGGAATTGAAACAGCTTATCAAGGTGATCGGCGACCCTCAGGGTTTGGGTTCTGTCTGGACCGGGGCCCTCGCGGTGAGCTGGGTCAACAAAAACGTGGAGAAATGGCTCGGCGAGAAAGGTGTTGCGGACACGCTGACACAGTCCGCACCGAACAATGTAGCGGGTGAGATGGGACTTGAACTGCTGGATGTTTCAGATGTGGTGAGACAGTATCCGGCGGCGGCGGAATACCTAAAAACAGTGAAACCTGAGGGTGCGGACGTGTTTTTTAATGATCTTGGCAAATTGGAGGGCGGCGAGGCCGTAAGCAAAGCCATGCGGGAATTTTTAGCAAAATACGGTGTGCGCTGCTCCGGTGAGATAGACATCACAAAGCCGCGCTGGATAGAGGAGCCGTCCGCGCTAGCCCCGATGATTCTGAGCAATATCGAAAATTTCACGCCAGGCACACATAAAGAGATATTTGAACGGGGACTGAAAGAAGCCGAGGAAAAACGGCGGGAAATTCTAAGACGCCTTTCCAAGGGTAAGGCGAAAAAAGCGGAAAAAATGATTAGCCGCATACGCAGCTTCATCGGCTACCGGGAGTATCCCAAGTACGTCATGGTTTGGCGCTACTGGATAGTCAAACAGGCCCTACTGCGGGAGGCCGAAAAGTTGGTTCAATGCGGGACTTTCCGCAAGAGGGAGGATATTTATTACCTGTCTTTTGAGGAACTGCGGGAGGCCGCCCGGACGAAAACATTTGATTATAACAAAATACTGAAGCGAGAAGAGGAGTTTGAAGTTTACGAAAAACTGACGCCACCGAGGCTGATGACTTCCGAAGGCGAAATAATCTCAGGCGAATACGACTCGGGAAAGGCACCAAAAGGGGCGCTCCTTGGGATACCTGCGTCGTCGGGGGTTGTGGAAGGCCGCGCTCGTGTTATACTCCGGCTGGAGGATGCAGAGCTATCAAAAGGTGACATTTTAGTGACAAGATTCACAGACCCAAGCTGGACGCCGGTTTTCGTATCCATTAGCGGATTAGTGGCGGAAGTGGGCGGAATTATGACACACGGCTCCGTAGTTGCCAGAGAATACGGCCTGCCTGCGGTCGTGGGCGTTGAAAACGCCACAAGGCTGATTAAAGATGGGCAAAGAATTCGTATAAATGGTTCGGAAGGATATGTAGAAATACTATAAGATGCCGGGACGATATTTTAGAATCCGGAAGAAGTGCACCGGGGGACGCCCTGTTACAGATTTTGGACGGGGCCGCAGAGATCCACTTGTCCTGAAGTGCGAGGAAATACAAACAGCCATCACTTTCGCTTATAAAGTGGTGGCTGTTTGTATTTCTCACATGACAACCGGAAAGCGCATATATTGAATCATGCCATTAAAGGAGCATGATGAATGATTACTTCCGCAATGATTGATAGTTTTATGAACGTAAATATGGAAACGGTTGATATAGGAAAGCTGTTTGATATAAGTACGCTGGAGTTTGATAATTCCCTTCCGAAAGAAAAACGGCCGGCTTATGTTTTGGAAAAGCTGAAAAATCCCTTGTGTTTCAGGTGTGGCGAAGTAGGAGTAAAACTTGAATTTGACGATACTGCCCTACCCCTTCAAGATCTACTCACAAACTTTATGATACGCAAGAAAAGCGGCTTATAATGCGCATTTCAACCTTGTTCACATTACTCCGGGATGACATGGTATGGGTGTAATGTAATAGAAAGGAGGACACATGGCAAGAGCAGCCAACAGGCAAAATATCGTTAAAGTCACAAACAAAAAAAGGGTATGGTATGCAGGGCTTTATATCCGTTTATCGCGTGAAGATAAGCGTGGAAAAGACGAATCGGAAAGCATTACCAACCAAAGACTTATTTTGACAGACTTCCTTGAACAGCAGGACGACGGCGACGAATACATTTTTGTCGGAGAATATGTTGATGATGGCGTGAGCGGTACGACGGACGAAGAACGCGAAAACTTCCAGAGGCTGTTAACAGATATTCAAAAGGGTAAAATCAACTGTGTAGTTGTCAAGAACCTTGCCCGGAGTTTTCGCAACAATGGCGATCAGAGCTACTATCTTGGCGATTGGTTTCCAAGAAATAATGTGCGGTTTATCTCTCTTTACCAGCAGCCCATTGATACTTACAAAGACCCGCAAAACGCTCAAAATATAGCAGTTCCGGTTCAAGGAGTTCTAAACGAGGAACACGCCAGAGGTACTTCGGAAAGCGTCAGGAGAACCTTTGACAAGAAGCGGGAAAAAGGCTTGCATATTGGCTCTTTTGCAGCTTACGGCTATCAGAAAGACCCGGAGGATAAAAATGCTCTTGTCATTGACGGAGAAGCTGCAGAAAATGTCAAAAGCATTTTTGCCTGGTTCTTGGAGGGCATGAGTAAAAATGCCATTGTACACAAGCTGAATGAAAGCGGTATTTTATGCCCGTCGGCTTATAAGAAGAACAAAGGCATGAAATATAAAAATCCGAGCGCCAAGGGCGACAATCCTTTGTGGTGTGCAATGACGGTCAGTAACATACTAAAAAACCGCATTTATGTGGGTGATATGGTTCAGGGCCGTTACCGCATTAAGAGCTATAAAATACATGTGCAGGAAACCGTCCCGGAAGATGAATGGTTTATTGTAGAGAATACCCATGAACCTCTCATCAGCCGTGAAGATTTTGCCCATGTACAGGAGCTCTTGAAAAAAGATACCCGTACCGCACCGAGAGAAAAAACGCTGTACCTATTCAGCGGATTTCTCCGCTGTGCGGATTGCGGCAAAGCTATGACGCGAAGCAGGGTCAGAGGAAATGTATATTACCATTGCCGCACCTACAAAGACCAGTCAAAAACAGCCTGTACCAAACATACGATTAAGCACGGCCATTTAGAACAGGCTGTATTGTATGCAATCCGGCAGCAGGTTTACATTGCGGTATCCTTTTCTGACATTGTTTCACGGATTAATACGGCTCCGCCGCAAAAAAGCCAGTCTATCCGGCTGAATGAATTGATAGCGGCAAAAGAAAAAGAGCTTTCCAGGATTTCACACTACAGGCAAAGCATTTATCAGGACTGGAAAGACGGCGAACTTACTCATAAGGATTATCTCCAGATGAAGGAAGCTTATGAACGTCAAATAGAAACCATTAATGAGGTCATACGCAATCTGCAAGAGGAAAAGGCGGAACTTGAAAATGGGACTGATGCGGAAAACCCATTTTTAGCATCCTTTCGGAAGTATGAAAATATCGACAAACTGACAAGGGATATTTTGATTGAATTTGTTAAAACAATCAAGGTGTTCGAAAATGGCAATATCAGCGTCAAGTTGAAATTTACCAACGAGTACCGCAGAGTTGCGGAATACATTGAAGTCAATAATCATTCAAACGCGATTTAGGTGACCATATTTGAAAATCAGTTTGTTTTCCTAATATAAACGCTCCGGTGGCACCCGTTGGACCCGCCGGTCCGGTTGCTCCGGTGGCACCTGTGGGGCCGGTTGGACCCGTAGGACCTGTAACTCCTGTCGGCCCCGTCGGAACCACACCTCCGGACATTAAGGATACATCATCCACAACCACATTAGCTGTGCCGGGATCACCCTGTTTGCTAATTGATACTATTGCCATTGTTGTCCCTGGAGGAGCCGGAACAGCAGTTCCGGTAAAAAGCTGCCAATTACCCAGGGATGCATCGGGAAGAGTGTTTGGAGGGATACTTATTACCAATCCCAGTCCAAGAAAGCTAAAAGATGCATTAAAATATGAAATAGTGATTGTTGTAAGCGGGTTGGGCAAAGCCCCTATTTTCCCGAGATATGCGGAAAAGCTGCTACTGCTGCTGAAATCTCCTTGTACAATTTGATATATTACTGAAATACCACTTTGAAGCAGTGCGGAAAAGTTTCCGGAGTGCTTATACAGGGAAGTAATACTTGCATTGTCCACAAGCCAGGGAGGAAATGAGCCTGTCTCAAAGCCGCCGTTTACGATCAATTCAGCCATTTTTGAATTTTCACCTCCTGAAAGTTATGGGTATAGCATGCTGTAATGTATACATGCTCTTTAACATTATATGACCGCTGGCTGTGTTTGGTACTTAGCTCAGTTAAAGACCCTGGGGCGAACGGGAATTTGTACCGGTTGAACCTGCGGTATGCCGGGTGCTCGAAACAGCAGAACATTTGATATCCTTAGGAAATCCTGTCATCTGTAAAAATGAAAAATCCAGGCCAAATCAGTGCTTTTGGTCTGGATTTTTGTTTGATAACTTTTAGCTTGACGGCTTCTTCCTTATTTCCGCCAAAAGGTGGAACATCCTGCCTTATCCAAAATATTAAATTCGATTATTTTTTCAAGTAATGCTAAATCAACCGGACCATCCCACGGAATACGTACCAGTTCCTTGCTGTGACTATATCCGGCCTGCACAATTTCATTAGAAAAGCGATTGATGCCCGCCCTTTCAGGAGCAACGGCCAAATGCTGCCTGGCTGTACTAAAACCGATGATAAATGTGCCGTGATCTGTAAACATAGGCTGGTTCCACGCAATTTTAGGAACTAAATCCGGAAATTTTTTGGTTATCCAGTTCAAAACTTCTTCCATCCGGCCGCGGTGCTGCGGGTTATCAATACGTGACAAATATTCTGCAAAAACTTCCATGTTTCAACACCTCCAAAAAGGATTAAGCGTTCAAATATACCGGCAGTCGGCTTATGCAATGAAAGCTCACCCCTTGCGGGATGTCTTGCTGCCTGACTTGTTCAAGGCAATGGCGGCACGGACCAGCTCGGTAAGTGCCTCCTCATCCACCTCGTCTCCCTCGTGGAAGTCGATGGCCCTCCTGGTGTTACCCTCCAGGCTGGAATTAAACATATGTGTGGGATCGTTAAGGGATGCTCCCTTGGCAAAAGTCAGCTTCACAATGCTCTTGTAAGTTTCGCCGGTACATATCATTCCGTCGAGAGACCATACCGGGGTCCCCCTCCACTTCCACTCCTCCATCACCTCCGGATCGGCCTGTCTGATGAGGTTTCTCACCTTTGAGAGCATCTGGCCCCTCCAGTCGCCCAGTTCCTCAATTCTTTCGTCTATGAGTTGGGATGGGGATTTCGTATTTTCGGCAGACTGTTTTTCCATGGCAGCATCCTCCTTAAAAAATTTTCGAATCTCTTATTATTATCTATTATTTTCTCTTGTAGTTTCAAGAATATTCTCAATTTAATATCAGTCACTGCCGACTATCTCCATTGATGGGTAAATATTTATTACATATGTATTATGTAAACTAGTAAAAACTTTCATTATTCATCAACATTGATGTGGAATACCTGCGCAACAGCCTTGATTTGATTGCTTCTTTTTCCTGTAGCAACAATAACATGATGGGAATAAATCCTTTCCATCAGCCTGTAGCCATCCTCTACCCTTATCAGTCCGCCGTTGCGGCAGTCCGAACCGGGATACTGCACATACTCTTCCAATACGGCCTTTTCAAGCATTATACTCCCGAAGGTGGAATGAAGCTTGCATAAGGTTAAAGGACCCTTCTCCACTTCCGCATCAACAGCAGTAGAATTCTCACCAACCAGCCAGGAAAGCACCGGCGGTCTCAGAACCCATTTTGACGTACCTTTTTGAGGCAGACAGCCAAAATATCCGCAATGTACCAGCAGAGCATGGTCGTCGGGATCGCTTACCCGGGGAAATTCCTGTATTTTTTCATGGGACAGGGCCGGCATTCCCGACAGGAACGGATAAATGTTTGTAGTAAGAATTGCAGAATCAATTGTTGAACCTATAAGGTATTGAGTCATAAGAGAGGAGGTGTCCCCTTCGCACACCCACATTACACCGCGGTCCTGATAAAGAAGATTCCATGCAAGACACGGTGTGGTATCACTGTCATAAGCTTCATTCAGGCAATTGACACCGCATCCCGCAACATTCCCCTCCTTATCCACCTCATCCCGCAACGCCATGAACAATTTTACAGAGGCCAGCAAAGGACGCTCATAGGGCACCTGATTATGGAAATTCCAACGCTTCACTTCAATCCGCGCAGCCTCATCTGAAATGGCCTTTGCCTTGTTGCATAGATCAATATATGGCTTTCTCACTATGGTAATGCCGAATTTCTCTTTTATATCCCGCGTACATTCATCATTCCACCAGTAGAATATTTTGAACTGTTCCGGAATCAGTCCATCTCCCGGAGTATCCTGAAAAATCAGGAATTTCTGTTTTTTCATTTCCCTTTTCAGGGCAAAGGCTTTAAATATAGTCTTTGCCAGCTCCATACTATGGGGATTATAAACCTCAAGTCCTTTTGACTTCAAGTAGGCTACCGATTCCCAGTCAAACATGAGTGAGACTCCAAATACCGTTGTAATGACAATAATGGGAATGTTGACCGCCTGCCTGATCCGATCTATTTTTGTATAAACATCCACAGCCATGACAGGCAGCAGTATGGCGTCGGCCTCGGGTAAAGGGTTCCCCATCAGCACGGGGTCCAGGAACTCGGCTTCATTCTTATAAAGCTCCCTCAGCACATCGTATACCCTGTCAAACTCCTTGATATCGGTACTTTCAAATCTCACGGCTACTATTTTTGCTTTCATAATGGAAATCCCTCCGTCCATCTCGTAATTTCTTAAAGCACTTTGCAATATTCCACTTTCTCTCCGCCCGGTGAACGCACCAGGAAGTACTGAAAACCGGCTTCCCAGAACCCCGGAATTTCCACAATACCTTCAATGATGTCCAGCTTTTCAGCTTTAGCGGTTTCAAATTCCTTTTCCATATCTTCAACTTCATAGGCAATATGGTCTATCCATCCCCCTGTGAGCTGTGCCCTTTGAGCATCATCACTGCCCTTGGGACGCTGGATCAGCTCACAGAGAATACCGGTATCTGCGGAATAAACAAATTTCACCCGGCTGCCCTCATGATGGAATTCCGCTTTTTCTTTAAATCCCGAGTGCTCTGTATACCATTTTGCGCACAGCCCGGCATCCGGAACGATAATACCTATGTGCTGCATTTTTTTTAAAGTAATCATAATTTTCGGCTCCTTATCCTTTTACTGCTCCCGCAGCTATTCCGCCTTCTATCCTCTCCTGGAAAATCAGGTATATAACCATAATGGGCACAATTGAAAGTACGATTGATGCAAACATCGGGCCCCAGCTTGTAAATCTTTCTCCTTTTAACCCCAGCAGTGTTACTGATATGGTCTGCATTGATTTCTGCTGCAGCAGCGTATTGGCAAATATAAGTTCATTATATACAGCGAGGAAGGTTATAATTGCCCCTGTAAATATTCCCGGCCTGGCAATTGGGAATATGACCCGGAATACAATCCCTGTGGTGCTGCAGCCATCAATATAGGCAGCCTCGTCAATTTCGCGGCTCAGTCCGTTTATATGTCCCACAATCAAATAAAAACTCATTGGAAAGTTTATTCCGGCATATAAGATGATCATGGGCAGATAATGATCCTGGAGGCCAAACGCAGTAAACATCTTTACAATGGGAATAAGCATTCCATATGCGGGAATCATAAGTCCCAGCAAATAGTACAGCCGCAGAAAACCGCATGCTTTAAGCAATTTTCTCGAAATCACATAGGAACCCATTGTAACTGTAATTACCACGATGATGGTTGCTCCAAAGGAAAAAATAAAAGAGTTCAAAACCGACCTGAGAATTCCGATATCATTTATTGCCGACCTGTAATTGTCCAAATTGATTTCCTTAGGCAGTGCAAACATGGTATTCCAGATCTCATTGTTGTTTTTTAACGATGAAATCACCGTAAAGTAAACCGGGTATAAAAAAATTAAAGAAAATAACATTGCAAAAAATACATATATAATATTGTTTGGTTTCAATTTCCTCTGCATATGTGCCACCCCTTTCAATCCCTGTCCCTCTTTGAGAAAATAAAATTCAATATAAGTGTAGCGCCGAACGATGCAATGATCAGGAAGGAGCCGATTGCATTGGAATAACCGTAATTATTATAAGTAAAAGCATTTTTGTACAGCAAGGTTCCAAACACTTCGGATGCGCTGCCGGGACCGCCCCCTGTCGTAGCATAAACCATTTCAAAGGTGGTGATTGAACCTATAACACAGTTAATAACAAAAAGCTGAAAACTGCTTTTCATCATTGGCACTGTTATATAAACCAGTTTTTGTAACGGATTCACACCGTCCACAACGGCGGCCTCATAAATTTCTTCCGGAATTGAAGTCAGCCCTGCCGAAAAGATCAGCATGTTAAAGCCTGCATAGGTCCATGCATTAATTACAGTGATGGCATAAATTGCCCAGATCTTGCTTCCAAGAAAATTTACATCAACAGTGTTCAGTCCAATCATATGAAACAGCGATGCAACAGGCCCTCCCTCAGGATAGAGAAGGAAGTACCACATAAGAGCGATGGCAGTACGGCTTATGACCTGAGGGAAAAAATAACTTGTCCGCAAAAACCGTTTACCCCTCAGCTTGCTCTGTATAACAGTGGCAAGAAAAAACGCCACCGGCAGTATCAAAAGAAAGCCTGATAAAATAAATATGCCGATATTTCTCAACGCAGTATAAAACCTGTTATCCATAAAAAAGGCGATGTAGTTTCTCAATCCCGTAAATTCCATACTGGAACTGGGAATTCCGTTCCACTTGAAAAAAGACATGTAAAAAACGCTGACCATCGGATATATGATAATAAATGAATAAATCAGAAAAGCCGGTAAGCTGAGCAAAACACTTTCCATTTTACTTCGAAAATTTTTATTTCCTACCAAACCTGCGACCACCTCCGGACGGATATTCAGACGGCCTCTAGAAAAGGACTTCTAAAGGCCGTTTATTTTACAGTTATTTGTTGCCTGCCAAATAATTGTCCACTTCTCCCTGTATTACGTCACCGATCTCCTGTGCCTTGCTGCCTGAGAAGATAGTCTGCATATTCGTCCTTACCACATCCATCAGAGCTGCCATTTTGTCATATTGTTCAATTTCTCCGATCACGTTGGCTGCAGAATTGTAGTATTCATTAAAACCGTTGGTAAGAGTATCTGCCGGTATGACTTCACCGAAGGATACAGGATAAGTTCCGGAGCCTTTCTGCACTTCATAGAGTCCCTGCCAGTAATCCTGGGAAGAAAAATACTTCAGCACTTTTACAGTAGCATCATAATCCGCATCTCCGGGTTTTGAAGATATTGCAAGAAAATCGTCCGGTCCGCCCATCCACATATCCTTGTTTTCCTGATGAGCCTCAAAATAAGGGAATCCTTTACATACAATATCCTTTGCATTGGAAAATCCGTTTATAGTTGCTATATTCCAGGAGCCGCTGAAGCAGATGGCAGCCTCACCGCTTTCCAGTTTGGCCAATTCTCCGTCTGCCGTATAGGCCAGGTTGTTTTTACCGAACACACCTTCATCATAGAGCTTCTTCATATAAGAAATCAGACTCACCGTATTTTTTCCGTTCCACTTCTCTTCCCCGCTGATCAGCTTGTCTTTCAGGTCGTCCCCGTATACTTTCATTGACAATGCTGTTAAAAAGTGTCCTCCGCGGTAATTATCCTTTGCTCCAAACGCCATGGGAGTGATACCCTTCTCAATCAGTTTCGGAGCTGCTGCTTCAATCTGCTCCCAGGTCTCCGGGATCTGAATTCCCAGCTTATCAAAAATAGCTTTATTATAAAAAGTGCAGACACCGTACGGAGTTGTGGGAATTCCATAGATTCCTTCTATGCCGTAAGCACTGTAGTCAACAGGGCTAAACAGAGATTTCTTATAATTTTCTGTCCATTCGGGATCCTCTTTAAACAGCGGGTCCAGGTCTGCAACAACTCCATTTTTCACATAGTCAATATTTGCTGCATATCCTAAAAAATTAAAGACTTCAATTGGATTTCCCGATGCTACCGAGGTTTTGAACTTGGTATCCCTTGAATTTTCATCGGAAACCGAAATATCCTGCAAATCAATATCCGGATTTTCCGACTTAAACTTTGCAACCCGGTCAATAAAATACTTTTCACGGACATTATCCGGGTTGCTGTATCTTGTCAGGATACGAACTGCAACCTTCTCATTCCCTGCCTGGTTTTGTCCGCCTGCCGAAGCCTGCGAGCTGCCTCCTGCCCCGCTGTTGTTACCCGAACAGCCTGAAAACAGGCTCAAAACCACAGCCATAGCCATTAAAAACCCAACTGCGTTCCTTTTTTTAACCATATTATCCCCCATTCCTTTCATATACGGAATATTTCTCCCCGGTTACCGCCTTATATTACTCTGCTTAAAGTGTCTCGGCCAACCGGGTGTTTTCTTTATTTTATTCGAAAGGAATTAGAACCACCATGGAATTCTTTACGCTGTTTTTGTAAAAAATTAATGATAAAATCCATAAAACCCATGTGATTTTTAGTCAAAATTATTAATTCTTATGACAGAAGAAGGTGATACCCCGAAATATTTTTTAAAGCACCTGCTGAAATAATATTCATCACTGTATCCCACCTGCTCCGCTGTGGATCTCACGTCCATACCTCTTGAACACAGTATTTCCTTTGCTTTTTCAAGCCTTATCATGGAAACATACTGTGTTACCGACATACCCACAGCTTTTTTAAAGCTGCCGCTGAGATACGGAGGTGTAACATGCAGGTACTCGGATATATCAGTCAGGGTCAGCTCCTGATTCCGGTAGTTATCCGTAATATATTGCTTAACCTTGTGCACAAGCTCGATATTCTGCCCGCGTTTCCGGAAAAACTCCCTGCTTGCAATGATTTTTTCGGCAATACCGTAAAGCCAGGCATACATCCCATCAATACTTTTTATCCCTGAAAGAGCTGTCTCCAGGTTACTGTACCCATCCATACAGCCTTTAATGTCAAGGTTGGATTCAAAGGCTATTTCGGACAGTAAATAAAATATTTGCTTTACTGTTTGAGAGAACTCTGAATATCCAATCCTTTCCTCTCCGATATCACTGAATATCTTCTTCAGCTTCCTTGCCGTTTCTTCAAGCCCACCGCTCTCCACCTCCCGTCTCAACTCGCCCTTCTGCGCTGAGGAAATCCGGAATTTCTTTTCTAAAAATGGCAGCAGCATGCCGTACTCCAATACTTTCTCTTCATGCATCATTGTGTTCCTTAGTGCTGTAAGTGCTTCCTCGTAGCCGTCTGAAACTATTTCCGTGCTTTTCACTTCCCTGCTTATTCCGGCTCTGACACAGGCATACTCCGTCCCTTCCATATGGGAACAGACCGGCTTAAAGAGTCCGATGCACCTTTGGGGCTGCATCAGGGAAGGGTTTTCTGAAATATCTATAAATAAAATGATACAATCGTCCAGCACATCATAAAGGGTTATAATATTCTGCAGCCCGGGCATCTTTCCGGTCAAAAATTGCAGCATTCTGTCCAATTCCTGTTTTATATTCAATTCACTATCCTGATCTTTTTCTATTTTTATCACAACAACACGATACCCGTTATGTAACCGGACTCCCTGCTCCTCAAGCTTTTCTTTCAATTCGTCTTCCTCAAGGCTGATTCTGGCATGGAACAGATCACTGAAGAACTTACATTTCAAAAACAGGTTGATATGGTCCCTGCTTTCTTTCAGATTGAGCATGGTTCTTTCCCTTTCCTGCTCCTTATCCATTTTATTGGCCAGTTTCCCGAGTGTAGCGGAAAACTCCGCCTCATCCAATGGTTTCAGTATGTAGTAATATACTCCCTCCGCCATTGCTTCCTTTGCATATTCAAAATTACTATGACCGGTCAGAAAAATGACTTCAACCGGATAATTCCGTCTGCGTATTTCCCGTACAAGCTCAATACCATTCATATCAGGCATTGCGATGTCCACAATGGCAACATCTATCGCTTCCCTTTCCAGAATTTTCAGGGCATCAGGACCGTTAGCGGCTTCACTCACCACCTGGTATCCCCATGACTCCCAGTCAAAACCAAAGATAATCCGTTTTCTTATCAACGTTTCATCATCAACAACCAGCACTTTATACATTTCAGTTCCTCCGCTCCCGTATCCGGGTATAGTTAAAACTTCTACTGCATAGGGAGCAGTATCTCAACTTCCGTCCCCATACTTTCTTCACTTTGAATAGAAAGACCATAATCTTCTCCGAAATGCAGCCTGATTCTTTCCTGTGTATTTTTAAGGCCGAAGCTGTCCATGTGATATTCTTCTTCCCTGCCTTCATGGATACTTTCCAGAGTTTTTGCACTGATTCCGTTTCCATTATCTGAAATACGAATTCTTATTTTGTTTTCAGCTTCCGATACCAAAATTCTGATTTCTCCGTTCCGCCCGCTCCCTATGATCCCGTGGTGGACCGCATTTTCCAGAATAGGCTGCAGTGTCAGCTTGTTAATATGGTATTTTTTAAGCTCTTCAGCACAATGAATCTTATAGGTGAAGGTATTTGAATGACAGATTTGCATGATATCAAGATAGTTTTTTGCAATATTCAATTCTTCCGAAATCGGTATTATATCTTTGCCTTTATTCAGTACTCCCCTATAAAAGGCGGACAGCAGCTGTACAGTTTTTATTGCAAGTTTTTTTTCATTAATTACAATAAGACCGCAGATACTCTCCAGAATGTTATAGAAAAAATGCGGTGTCATCTGCATCTGAATCAATGACAATTCCGATTCTCTTTTTTTCTGTTCGGTTGTTACAATTTTCTCCATGAGTTCATTGGTCTTATCGATCATCCTGTTAAATTCCACGGCAAGGGTTCCGATTTCCCCTCCATATTGTATTCTTATCCGCTGTTCATAATTTCCCTTTCCAATGTCATGAATCGTTCTGGTAATCAGCCCTAAAGGCTTTATTATGGACAGGATCAGAATACGGGAAAGAAATGATGCAATAACCAGCAATATTATGCCGATTACTATATCTACGACAGAAAATATATGTAAATCCTTCAAATATACATCCATTGGGATTGTACAAACTATTGACCAATCCAGCATGGAATATCCTTTTGTCATATACAACAATTTGTTCTGCTGGTCTATATGCTTTTTTTTATCATTAAAGTTTTTATACCAATTTTCACCGGAAAAATTTTTATATCGAAGGTCCGGGTTTTCGCTTGAAATTACCATACCGCTGCTGTCCAGAATAAAAATATCCATCCCGTTCTGGGCAAGTGTTTTATACAGTTTGAAAATACTGTCTGTGCTCAGTTCCATTTCCATTGCCCCTATGAGTTTTCCGCTGCTGCCGTCATAAACCTTGTGCAGATAACTGATGCAGTCTTCCTCTGCACCTTTAGTCCCGAAAAGCCACGGACTTTTATGCAGTGTAACCCACTCGGCATCTTCTTTGGATGAGGAAAGAAAATCAAGCATTATTTTCTTTTGTATTTGGAAATTTTTATCCTGAATTGACATATTGACCGGGGCATATGCATTTGCATTCAAGTCGTAAAAAATAATCGTACGGTATATATCATCCGAAACAAAAATACTTTTCATTGTTTCCTGAATAAGCCTGTATATCCGATACTGTTCGGAAGAATCGGCATGCAGGGTTTTGTTGGCTCCTTTTAACAAGTCCTGGCAGGGACCGCTGGCAAGTACAAGAATAGAATCACTTTTTACCCTCTGAAAAAACAGATCCATTTTTTCGGAAACCGTGGTAAGATCCTTTTGAGTATTTAATTCCGTTTTAATTGAAAGTTGATATCTCATGATGTTATAAGTACTTATCATGAAAATTATGACCGTAACGATAATTATGATTACCATCACTGTAGAAATTCTCTGACCGATAGAGCTGAAATACAGTTTTCGTTTTATAATCTCCGTAAGCTTTTTCATAGATATCATTCCTTTCGCTGTGTTTAAATCACAAAAAAAGACAAACATACCCAATCTATGGTCTGACCATGTATTTTTACTCTGCGGCAATTACGCTATTAAATACTCCAAATAAATAGTATACATAATAACTATTATACATGCAGATGAAATATTATCAATGCTCAAACTTCCCTGCTCCAATCAGTATCCTTATTCCGAGAATGACAAACCAGGCCGGAGAAAATAACTGGGAAACAAAAGCCATAGCTGTTCCGAGCAGCCAGGGATAAGCTCCGATTAAATCAAATATTCCTGCCAGAAATCCAAAATTTGCTGCAGGCTTTCCAAGCACACTTTTTCTTACTGCGAAACTCAATATGATGATGGCAGCACTCAGTATGATAGCTGTACAGTGCCGCTATGGAAGGAATCATCAACAATGTGGCAAAGAAAAACACTTCGTCGGCCATTGCGATGTTGAACCGCCAATCCGCCAGCCATGCCATCAGCTCCGCATCCACCGGCGGTGGAGCAGGTAAGGGTAAAATAAACAGGTATTGGACAAAAAAGAGAATTCCGGAAATAATCAATGAAATTCCACCAACTTTAATAATACCGTTATTTTGTTTCATAGGCTCCTCCTCAATACAAATTAATCACTTTTCTATTTTAACGCGATCCATGTATGTAGTATACACTTTTGTCCATACCCGGTATATTGTTAAGCGGGAAACTGTATACAGGTGTGCAAACGTGCTATAATTAGCTTAAGAGTCATTTATTTTTTTCGTAGAAAGGAGATTTTTTAATGAATAAGGTGCAAATGGATCGAATCCGTACAGGAAAAGGCTTTATCGCCGCCCTGGATCAGAGCGGCGGAAGTACTCCAAAAGCACTTCTTCAATATGGAATCAAGGAAGACAACTATTCCAATGAGGAAGAAATGTTTAATTTAGTGCATGATATGAGAAAACGGATTATAACAAGTCCCGAATTTACTTCAGAGTATATTTTGGGCGCCATTTTATTTGAGAACACAATGGACCGCACCATTAACAATCAATTTACTGCTGATTACCTTTGGGAGAAGAAGGGCATCGTTCCTTTTTTAAAGGTTGACAAAGGACTGGCCGCGATTGAGAACGGTGTTCAACTTATGAAGCCAATCCCGGATTTGGACAATCTTTTAAAGCGGGCTGTTGAAAAGAACATTTTCGGAACCAAAATGCGCTCTGTTATTAAAGAGGCCAACTGCGAAGGAATAAAAAAGGTGGTCGGGCAACAGTTCGATATTGGTAAACGAATCATTGAGGCCGGGCTGGTTCCAATTATTGAACCCGAAGTGGATATTCACAGTCCGGATAAGGAAGAATCGGAAAAAATATTAATATACGAGATTTTCAATCAATTATCCAGCCTTGGACAGGATGAAAAAGTCATGCTTAAGCTATCCATACCAACAAAAGATAATTTCTTCAGCGATTTGGTGAATGATTCCCATATTGCGCGGGTTGTGGCTTTGTCCGGGGGATATACCCAAAGTGAAGCAAACGAAAGGTTAGCACGTAATCAAGGGCTGATCGCCAGCTTCTCGCGTGCTCTGTCCCAAGGTCTGACAGTTCAGCAAACGGATGAAGAATTTAATACCATGTTGTCAAACTCCATTAAAGCCATTTACGTGGCATCAATTACATAGTGGTTCCACCGGCGCTCCCCTTCTATTCAAATAGAAGGGGAGCGCCGGCATTTTACTTCAAACTATCATAAATCTTGGATAAATTGTCTGTCATCCGCTCCAAATATGTCATATCATCTTCGCTGCTCTCAATAGTATGGATAGTTTCTACTTTTGCGCCAACTTCATTGGCCAGCGTTTTGGAAACGTCCGGGCTTGCCATTTCTTCGGCAAAAATGGTGGTTACCTTGTTTTCCCTGCAATATTCCACAAGCTCGGTCAATTGCTGTGCACTGGGCTCGCCCTCTGCAAAAGTGTCTTCCACACTGTTCTGCTCCAGGCCAAAATCCCGGCAGAGATAACCAAAGGCGGCATGTCCGGTTACAAAGCTCTTTTTATCTGCAGACTGAAATTTTTCATTATATTCGTTGTAAAGCTTCTCCAGTTTTGAGATAAAATCATTACAGTTCTTTTCATAATAATCTTTATTGGACGGGTCTGCATTGACCAGGGCGTCCTTGATATTTTTGACCTGGAGTTCGGCGCCCTTCAAGCTAAGCCAGATATGAGGGTCATATTGCCCGTGTTCTTCGATTTCCTCAGGATCGGTGTTCTTAATCGCATCAGCCCCTTTGGACGCTTCCACTGCAATCAGCTTCGCATTATCAGCGGCTTTGATCGCTTCCTCCGTCCAGGCTTCCATTCCCAAGCCGCTGTACACAAAAACCCTGGCTGTGTTAAGTCCGGCAAGGTCCTGGGCTTTCGGCTCAAAATCATGTGGTTCTGTACCGGCAGGTATGATCGTTGAAATTTCTACCTTGTCCTTTCCAACTGCTGCAACAAACTCCTTCATTGCATCAAAGGTAACAGAAACCTTGATCTTGCTTTCTCCGTTATTCTCTGCTTTATTATCGTTATTGCTGCCGCACGCCGAAAAGCTCACAACGGTAATCAGGCATAGCAGCATCGCAGCCCATCTTTTTAACATTTTATCAACCTCCAAATTCAATACTTGCAAATGCATCTCATTTGCATCTATAATATATGATAGTGTTCAAGGATATTTTTGTCAAGTGCGAATAATATGCATTTGCAATAAACATATTTTTCAGGTTACATCAGAAAGGGTGCTAATATGATTAAAGCAGAAAATTTATATTTTTCCTATACGGGTTCACCGCCATATGTGCTGGACAGTATCAATCTGGAAATACGTGACGGTGAGTATGTGTCGGTTGTGGGTGAAAATGGCAGCGGAAAAAGTACGCTGATGCGGTTGATACTAAAATTCATAAAGCCCACAAGCGGAAGCATTGTGTCCCGGGCAAAGAGAATCGGATATGTTCCGCAAAAAAATGATTTCTCAAACTCCAATTTCCCTATTACAGTTTATGAAACACTGAATTCTTACCGGAGGCTTTTGAAAATCAAAAACAAAAGCGTGATTGCTGAAAATCTTGAACAGGTTGGGATGTCCGGCTCTGCGGGCGCGCTGATGGGCACTCTCTCGGGAGGTCAGAGCCAAAAAATACTGATTGCCAGAGCATTGATGGGAAACCCTGACCTGCTGATACTGGATGAGCCCTCCACCGGAGTGGATATTAACAGTCAGCAAGAGGTCTATGGCTTCTTGAAAAAGATAAACCAGGAAAACGGTATTACCATTGTTTCGGTTGAACACAATCTGGACGCCGCAATTTCAAACTCAACACTGATTTACCATCTGAAGAATGGACAAGGGCATCTCTGCACTCCCGGGCAATATGCGGAAGAATTCTTAAAAAACAAGGGAAAGGGCGATGATAATGCTTAATTACAGCTTTATGCAAAATGCAATTTTTGTTTCGGTATTTATTTCCATTTTATGTCCCTGCATTGGCATCTTTTTGGTACTCCGCCGCTACTCAATGATAGGGGATACCTTGTCCCATGCTTCGCTAGCCGGTATAACACTCGGGCTGATATCCAATCAAAATCCCATACTTGGGGCATTTATCTTCACATCCCTCTGCGGAGCCTTGATTGAATTTCTGCGCAGCTATTTCAAAAAGTACACCGATCTGATTCTCACCATCGTACTCTCTCTGAGCGTGGGTACCGCCATTACCATCATCAGCTCCGGGAAGCTGCATGCAAATGCCGATTCCTTCATGTTTGGAAGTATCCTGACCGTAACCCGGTTTGATATGATCATGGTGTTGATTCTCAGTGCTGTCTCGGTCCTGACGCTTATACTTCTATATCATCAGATGGTCTATATCGCATACGACGAGGAGGCCGCCAAAGTTGCAGGCGTGAAAGTCAGGTTGATCAACTATGTTTTTTCCATTCTTGTGGCCTCGGCAATATCCGTCTCCATCAGAATCGTAGGCGTACTTGTACTCAGTTCCATGATAGCTCTTCCTGTGGCCACTGCACTTCAGCTTGGAAAAGGATTTAAACACACCTTGATATTTTCAATTATTTTCAGCATAACAGACATAATGCTGGGGCTGTTTATTTCATATTATCTCAATGTAGCCCCCGGAGGCTTTACCGCGCTAATTTCTGTTTTCGTACTTGTTCTGATTTTGATAATAAAAAAGATACAATCAAGCATCAGCGCCGTACGCGGTAAATGACGCACATGTGCTGATAGCCGCTAGAAAGTTGACTTCTGTATATGGTCATTTTATAATAAAGATAAATGTGGATAGTATGCATTTACGCACAACATAAACCATATAAAAAGAAATGCCGATATGCTAAAGAAATTTTGAAGTATATGTTAAATATGAATATTTAAATGAGGTGAATATATTGGAAAAGGCACAGAACAACTGGCCTGCAGGAATAAAAAGAACAAGGCAGCGTGAAAGTGTGCTCTCGGTGCTTGAAAATTCCAAGAGTCCCTTAACTGCAATGGATATATGCTCCCAAATGGAAAACGGCAGGGATGCCGCCTGGTTATCCACCGTCTACCGGATATTGGAGCTTTTCATTAAAAAAGGCGTGGTGATCAAAACCAACGTTATGAATAATGAAATGGCAGTATATGAACTTAATCGTTTTAAGCATAAGCATTATGCTGTCTGTATGAACTGCCATAAAATCATAGAAATGGATAATTGCCCGATGGAAAAATTCATACCAAAACTCGAAGATAAGGATTTCCATGTAATGGGTCATAATCTGGAGGTATTTGGATTCTGCAAGGATTGTAATCCGAACGGGTAATTATAATAATAAGGTGATTTCCTCCTTTTTGAGTAAAATCACCCTATTTTTTTACATATTCCTTGAAATTCATTATCGTTTCAACATGCCTTGAACGGTCAAAAATATACCGCTTGAATATTATTTACAGCCTTTATTCTGCCGGCTCCCATTTGCAACGGACCGGAGATACAATGGCATTTTCCTTTTTTAATTCTTTAAATGCATTATCAATCTCTTTGCGGTCCAATCCGGACAATTTCTCCACTTCACCGGCACTTACGGGGTGTCCCGCCGACTTCATTACTTCCAATACTTTTTCTTTAACACTC
Organism: Ruminiclostridium cellobioparum DSM 1351 = ATCC 15832; assembly: GCF_000621505.1. Classification (GTDB taxonomy): domain Bacteria; phylum Bacillota; class Clostridia; order Acetivibrionales; family DSM-1351; genus Ruminiclostridium; species Ruminiclostridium cellobioparum. The sequence goes on along the minus strand of NZ_KK211291.1, from coordinate 23,188 downwards.
ATTTTACCGTCTCCTTGTACTTAATTTAAAGTGTTGCGTCAGTTAATCCATATCTCTTAATACTTTATTTTACCCTATTTGTAATATTGTAAATCAAAAAGTTGGTTTATTTTATATATTTTTATATAATCATATTAGAATATTATCTATCTTGAAAGAATAATAAAATTTATAAAATTAGGGAGGATTATTAAGCATGCTGTATGACCTTTTACAATCCAGAAGAAGCATTAGAAAGTTTCAAAACAGGGAAGTGGAAAAGGAGAAAATTGATGTAATTCTGAAAAGTGCCCTTTTAGCCCCCTCCTCACGGTCCATTAGACCCTGGCAGTTTATTGCCGTCACCGACGGAGAACTGCTCCGGCAGCTTTCTCAATGCCGTGAACCTGCCCCGCATTTTCTGGCAGGCGCTCCTTTGGCTATTGCAGTGATAGCCGACAGGGATTCAAGTGACGTATGGATTGAGGATACCTCCATCGCATCAACTATCATTCAACTGACTGTACAGGATTTAGGCCTGGGTTCATGCTGGATTCAGGTAAGGGAAAGATTCCATAACAAGCAGGAAAGCGCCGGAGAGTATATCGGAAAAGTGCTGGAGATACCCGAACAATACAGTGTTGAATGTATCATTGCCATCGGTTATCCTGCCGAGGAAAAAAAGCCTTATGAAGAAGACAGCCTGCAATATCACAAGCTCCATTACAATAAATTTTAAATTTCACATACAGGACGGCATATGCCCATATTTGCCTTTCTGTATGACTTCAAGATGCGCGCGGCTGATAACATGGCCGTCTATGAGAGGAAGTAGTTCTTCAAAACCGGAGTAATCCAGGTCTGCGGGCACTACTTCGTCCAGCGCGTACAAATGAAACCAGTACCGGTGTATCCCATGCCCCGGCATGGGTTTTGGACCATGGTAGCCCCGCAGCAGCCAGCCCAAAGGTGTTACCAGCACTTCAATCAATCCCATTTTTTCAATCCCTTTCTACAGATTATCAGTTCCTATTTTTCTCAGCGCCCTGTCAAAGACTACAAGAACCACCAGACCCACAGAGATCACCACCTGAAATACAGCCATATAATGCAGTTCTTCGGTATGGGCTCCATTGTGCAGAAAGGCACCGTTTGCTGCAGATGCAAGCATGACCCCATGATACCGGAAGGTCCTCATAAGTCCTGTGGAGGAGGCCAATTGCTCAGGCAGGGACTGATGATACAGCGCGTTCTGATTTGCCAGGTTATTGAGGCCCTGTGGAATTCCGATGGCACCCGTTACTATTAAAAGAATAATAATTGCCGAATCATCCCGCAAAAATAGAACCGGCACGAAAGCTATAACACAAACCGCGGAGCCAAGCAGCAGTTTCATGAATATCTTCGGATTTTTTCCTGTAATTCCGGTTACCAGCAGCGCGGAAGCAAACATGGGAATTGAGATTATCAGCTGCTGTACCGGCTGAAAGGTGATTATTGCAGTATCTCCGGCGATGCTGTATATTCCGCCGCATAATACGACATTACATAATGCTGCCTTTTAAAAGTTTTCTATATGGTATAATCCAGTTGGGGCTGTGCACTGGCAAAATGCAATTTCTCCAGTATATTGCTTCTGATGGACAGGAACTCCGAGCCTCCGCGGTTGCGCGGATGCGACATTTTTATGTCTAAGATCTCACTGATTTTGCCGGGACGCGGTGTCATGATAACAACACGGTCACTAAGATAAATTGCTTCGTCAATATCATGCGTTACAAGTATCATTGTTGTATCGTTTTCCTTGCGGAGTTCAAGCAGCTTATCCTGAATATCGGCGCGGGTGAAGGAGTCAAGGGCTCCCATGGGTTCGTCAAGAAGAAGCGCCTTCGGTTTGTTTATCAGGGAACGTGCAATTGCCACACGCTGGGCCATACCGCCGCTTATCTGGTGCGGAAAGGATTTCTCAAAACCCTGCAACCCGATTAGATCTATATAGTGGCCCACCTGTGCCTTATTCTGACCATAGACATGCCTTGCTTTCAAGCCTGTGGCAATATTCTGTTCCACTGTCAGCCAGGGGAACAGCCCTCCCTGTTGAAAAACATAGCCCCTTTGCGGATCAGGGGCGGTGATTTCCTCACCTTCGAGCAGGAGTGTACCCGTCTCCGGCACATCCAGCCCGGCAATAAGGCGGAGCAGCGTGGTTTTGCCGCAGCCTGACGAACCTATGACGGATACAAATTCCCCCCTGTAAACGGTGAGGTTAATGTCGTTCAACGCTTCCACAGTGTTGTCCTTGTCATCAATATATGTGCGGTTGACATTTTTAATTTCTATTATTGCTTCACTGCCCATCACTTTTCACCAGACCTTTCTGCCACCTTAGAACGCGTCTTTGAATCAAGCCCATACCCTTCATAATCAGGCTGAACAGCACGGCCATTACGATAATGGCCGCAAAAACCTTATAATAAGCGCTCCACACCTTTGACGCGTTGATGTAATAGCCCAGCCCACCCGGCTGTCCCATCATTTCGGCCATAACCAGCGTTGTAAAGGCAAAGCCGTTTGCATTTGATATACCGGTAAAAATCTGCGGCATAGCGTGAGGTATGGCTACATGGAAAACAAGAAACGGCGTTTTCGCCCCCAGCGTCCGCGCAACCTCAAACTGGGGCCTTTGAGTACTTTGTATGCCCTGTGCCGTAAGTGATGCAATTGAAAACCATGCGCAGATCACAATCAGAAATGCCGCTGCCGAAAATGGTGTGGGAAATAACGTGAGAGCAAACGGCATCCATGCCACCGCCGGAATAACACCTGTTATTTTTAATACGGGATAAACCCAATAATACACTTTCGGAAACCAGCCGATAAGAATACCGGTTCCCACCCCAAACACCACGCCGAGCGTGAATCCAACAGCAAACAAGCGGAGCGAATACAGCGTATTCTGCCATATATAATCCCCCTCAATCAGAAACGCCTCGATGATTCGCGCCGGGCCGGGAAAGAAGGGCTGCGGCAGTAATAATAGTTTTGTGCCCAGAATATCCCAGAGTGCCAGGGCAATACCCACTGCAAACCGGAACGGCGCACGCTTTGAAAACTTTACCCGCCTGTCGGCATGGAAAAAAGAATAGCCGGCGATACAAAGATATAAAAGAATAAGCACCGCAAGTACGATCCGGTACGCTTCATTGATATTGATAACCAGTGAACCGTAGGCATATGCGGTTATTTTTACGTCGGCAAGCTGTCTGAACAATAAATTGGCAAGTGCCGCCAATATAAATCCTGAGACTGTAAATACAGTCAGCAGGATAAATTTCAAATCCGATATATGTTTTTTGCCGTTCCGCCCTTGCTTTAACAAGGGCGGAACGGTTGATTCTTTAATTATACTCAAGGCAGGCGCCTCCTATTTACCCAGTGTCAGGTCCACTTTTTGATATGCTTTTTTTACGAATTCATCGGGATTGGTTTTCAGGTATCCGATATTGTAGAGCTCAGTCGCAAAATAGAGTACATCTTTTCCTACGTCCTGCTTGTTAACCTCATGGTCATGCTTTGAAGGATACTGATAATGCTTCACAAGCTCCACGGCAAGTTCTTTGTCCTCAATTGCGGAGTATTTCCTGTCAATGACAATCTGAACAGCTTCTTCCGGATTTTCAGCAATCCAGTTCTGTGCCTTGTTATAGGCTCTGAGCAATGCAGATATTTTTTCGGGCTCTTCGGCAAGGACTTTTTCAGAAGCGTAAAGGAAGCAGCAGTATTTACCGGCGAAGGTGGGGTCGGTGGAAAGGTCAAAGATGACCTTATAATTCCCGGTCTTCTCCTGAACCGAACCGAACGGATCCCAGAGAGCCGCTACATCGATATCGCCCTTTTTAAGAGCTTCCACTTCAAGGTTACCGTCGTCAAACGGAAGAAAGGTCACTTCACCGTCCTCGGGCTTTGCTGATATCCCGTTCTTCTCAAGCCAGACTGATGCAACCTGGTGCGGCGTGCCGCCCACTTCATCAATGCCGATTTTCAGACCCTTCAGATCTTTAACACCGCTGATGGGCGAATCCTTTTTTACAAGAAACTTGATACAACCATTGTGCAGGCCGTCCACAACTTTCACCTTAACGTCATTTTCAATTGAAGGGAAGAACTGGAAGTCACCGTTTACAATGGGAATTGTGCCGTTGTTCAGACCGATTTTGCGGGTCTCTGCACTGGCCGAGATAAGGGTTACATCAAAACCTTCCTCGGCAAAAAAGCCTTTATCATATGCAATATAAATGGGAACTCCGCAGAGTGCACCGTCCTTGCCGGGTATGTCGATCTTTCCGTATTTGAATTCGACACCGGCAGCTGTTGACGTATTTGCGGGAGTGGTGCTGTTATTGCTCTCTTCAACCGGTTTGCCCGCGCAGGCAGTCAGCAATATGCCGAGAGTTATGGCCAGCACCGTAAGGCTTGCAATTTTTCTTGATCTTTTCATGATTTGTTTGCCCCCTAATATTTTTATTATGTACCGCTTTTCAGCGGGTAAATTTTTCAAAATTGCAAAAATAAAAACTGGAGGTTTAAAAAACATAAATTATGTTTTTTAAACCTCCAGTTAATCCAGTCAGTTATAATCTATTAAGTTTTTAGCTTTAATGCCGTTTAATGCTTTTTATAGAATTTAAGTAATGTACCTTCCGATAATATATATTAGTATACATATCTGATTACTATTCTTTAAGGAGTATTATATACCCTTTAAACATTGGTGTCAACATATAAAACAATATATACAGGATAAATTCGCTCCCTGTTACATTCTCCGCATGCCTTAAGCATATAAAAATGCTGCCATTAAACCTGTTGAGGCCCTGGCAGCATTTTTTACCACATTATATTTTTATTTTTTTCAGGTCCAAGGAGTACAGCTTCTCAGCGGCAATCATGCTATTTGTCCTGGAGTGCCGCAACGCCAGGCAGTGTTTTGCCCTCTACAAGCTCAAGCGAGGCCCCTCCGCCCGTGGAGATATGCGACATCTTATCAGCAAGCCCTGCCTTATTAACAGCGGAAACACTGTCTCCCCCGCCAATAACGGTACATGCATCTTTTAATCCGGCAATAGTCTGTGCCAAAGCAAAAGTACCCTTTGCAAAATTAGGCATTTCAAAAACTCCTACGGGACCGTTCCAAAAAACTGTTCTGGCTGTGGAGAGTACTTTATTAAATAATTCTATTGACCTAGGTCCTATATCAAAACCCTTCCAGTCACCTGAAATATTGTCATCGGAGGTTATTTCCGCAACGGCAGCAGGGCTCATCTCTTTGGCAACAACATGGTCTACCGGCAGGTATATGCCAGCCCCCTTGGATGCCGCCTTAGCGATGATAGCCCTGGCTGTATCAAGCATGTCGTCCTCTACCAGGGAAGCTCCGGTTGAGATACCTTTGGCTTTTAAAAAGGTATATGCCATGGAGCCGCCGATAATCAATGCATCAGCCTTGTTTAAAAGGCTTTCAAGGACTGCGAGCTTGGATGAGACTTTAGCCCCGCCAATGATGGCAACAAAGGGTTTGGCTGCATTGTTGACAACTTTCTCCTGAAGATAAACCAGTTCTTTTTCCATCAGAAATCCCGCAACTGCCGGAAGATATTGTGAGATAGTCTCTGTTGAAGCATGGGCTCTGTGAGCAGTTCCGAAGGCATCATTGACATAAATATCAGCATAGGAAGCCAGCTCCTTTGCCATTTTTTCACGGTCAGAAGCGTCCTTGCTGGTCTCTTCCTTGTGGAAACGGGTATTTTCAAGCATGAGAACTTCGCCGTTCTTGAGTGCATCCGCTTTGGCTTTGGCCTCTTCTCCCAGACAATCAGACGCAAACTGAACAGGTTTGCCCAGCAGCCTGGAAAAATAATCCGATACAGGAGCTAATTTGTGTTTACCAGCCATATATGCCGCCTCATCAAAGGTCTTGCCCTCGGCTGCAGCTTTGTCCCTGGCTTTCTGTCCATCCTTTTTGGGATCGCCAAGATGACTCATGAGTATGAGTCCGGTGACATTTTGGTCTAAAATATACTTAATTGTGGGCAGAGCCGCTTTGATCCGGGTATCGTCCTGAACAACTCCATCCTTCATGGGGACGTTGAAGTCGACTCGCATTATAATCTTTTTGCCCGTCATGCTTATATCCCTGACCGTTTTTTTCGATATGCTCATATATAACCTCCTAGATTTTTATTAATCCACTCGAAAGTGCAAACTGCTTTGATGTCAATTTTTGAATTTAAAGCAATAATTAAATGATATTTACTTAGGAATCTGCTGAAAGCGTACCTGGTACATTATACCAGAATACAAGGCATCCAGCAAGGCTATCAGCACCACGCACTCCCTACACTTTTGAGCATACAGAATATCTGCCATTCTGGAGCTTGCAAGAATATTTCCCATAAAGGAAAAAAAAGCCATCATTAAATTTTATAGAAATCACTTGACATTAATTGATAATAATTGTAATATTCACTTAGCTAGTTAGCATACGCTAACCAGTGCATAAATATTTTATATACCTACATAAGAAAGGAAACATTATGAAGTTTAAAAGCATTCAATTCATTCTTACAACTGTAGTTTCACTCTCGCTTGTCTTATCAGGCTGTACGAAATCACCATCCTCCGATGTTACTGATACCTCCGCTTCTCAAATATCCACGGCAGGAGAAAGCACTGCCGCCGTTTCTGAAGCTGCATATCCAATTACAATCAAACATGCTTTTGGAGAAACTGTCATAAAAAGCAAACCGGAACGCGTTGCTACCATCGCCTGGGGTAACCAGGACCTGCCCCTGGCTTTAGGCGTCATCCCTGTGGGTGTTTCCAAAGCCAATTATGGTGTTACGGATAACAGCGGACTTTTACCCTGGACCCTGGCAAAATTCAAGGAATTGGGTGTAGATAATCCTGTTATTTTTGACGATGTGGCAGGTTTGAATTACGAGGCCATCAGCGATGTCCGGCCCGATGTCATTCTGGCAGCATATTCGGGTATTACACAGGAAGAATATAATTTATTAAGTGAAATCGCACCTGTTGTGGCTTATCCGACACAGCCCTATCAAACCTTCTGGCGTGATCAGATAGTTATGGACGCAGCAGGTATGGGTATGAAAGCCGAAGGTGAGGCTCTGGTCAGCGAATTGGAGGCTTTCATTGGAGAAAAGACCGGCAATTATCCGCAAATCTCCGGAAAATCAGCTGCTTTCTTCTATTTCACCCCAACAGATTTAAGTAAGTTTTATGTGTATCTGCCCAGTGATCCGCGTGCTGCATATCTGACAGACCTGGGCATGAAATTACCTGAAAGTGTTGCTAAACTGGCAGCTGAGAGCGATAGTTTTGCCCTGGAGGTAAGTGCGGAAAATGTAGATATTCTTCAGGACATTGACATTATTATCACCTATGGCAACGACAAATTGCTTGGTGCACTGCAGGCGGATGCTCTCGTCGGAACCATTCCGGCAGTCAAGAGAGGTTCTGTGGCGGTAATTGCAGACGGTACGCCTCTTGCGGCCTCCGGAACGCCAAGTGCACTTTCCATCCCGGCAGCCACCGATGATTATCTTCGCGTTATTGGAGAGGCAGCTGATAAAGTAAAATGAAATCCACTAAAATAATTGCCTTGCTGGTTTGCAGTATGTTTATCCTTTTGGTGTGTATTTTGGCTTCCCTGGCCTTTGGGGCACGCTTTGTCAATTTTCCCGACGTGATAGACATTCTAATTCATTCTAAAAAAACAAGTTTAATAGATATTGTAGTTCATGAACGGATCCCGAGAACTGTTTTTGGTATTATAGCCGGAGCGGCGCTCGGAGTATCCGGCACCCTTATGCAGGCAATCACACGCAATCCAATTGCAGACCCCAGCATTCTGGGCGTCAATACCGGCGCTTCCTTGTTTGTGGTCAGCGGCATGGCCTTCTTGCATATCGGTTCATTCAGCCAGTACATATGGCTTGCTTTAATGGGAGCAGCGGTTACGTCCCTGTTTGTCTATGGAATCGGATCTCTGGGTTATGGCGGCGCAACCCCAATCAAGCTTGCTTTAGCCGGTGCGGCAACCAGTGCTGCCCTATCCTCTGTGGTCAGTGCGGTAATCCTTCCCCGTACCGAAGTGATGAACGCCTTTCGCTTCTGGCAGGTGGGAAGCATCAGCGGCGCCACCTGGGAAGGCATATATACGATACTTCCTTTTCTTATCGTCGGAATGCTCATGGGCCTGCTGGTCAGTCCCGCCCTGGATGCCCTTGCCCTGGGGGACGATGTTGCAACAGGTCTTGGTGTCCGTACCGGAACCATCCGGCTTATCGGGGCACTGTCCGGTGTCCTGTTATGCGGTGCAACAACCGCTCTGGCCGGACCTATCGGCTTTGTCGGCTTAATGGTCCCACATACCATGCGGCTGATCTGCGGCCCAAATCTCCGGCTTGTTATTCCCATGTCGGCAGTGGGCGGAGCTATCCTTCTGACCATATCCGATGTTCTGGGAAGACTCATAGGCAGCCCTGGCGAACTTGAGTCAGGAATTGTTACTTCGTTCCTGGGTGCTCCAATACTTATTATCATTGCCATGAGAGCGAAGGTGCGTACATTATGACAGTAAACAATTCAGATATGATCAAATACGGGTACCGCCGCAGACAGTTCCGCTGGACTCTTGTGACCATTCTTCTGGGTATGCTGGCTTTTGCACTTTGTGTTGCAGCCCTTTTACTCGGAAATACCATATATCCCCTTGATACCGCAGTAAGAGTTCTCCTTGGTGAACAGATACAGGGGGCTACTTTTGCAATCGGCACTTTAAGATTGCCCCGGATGCTTTCAGGGCTTCTTGTTGGAATGGCCTTCGGAATAGCCGGCAGTACTTTTCAGACAATGCTGCGGAACCCTCTGGCCAGTCCGGATATCATAGGCATATCATCAGGTTCCAGTGCTGCGGCTGTCTTTTGCATACTTGTGCTCAAAGTAAGCGGCACCCTTGTTTCAATTGCCGCCGTCATCGCAGGGATCATGGTGGCAGCGTTGATTTATGTGCTCTCCAGGGGAGGCAGTTTCTCAGGCGGTAAGCTTATTCTCATCGGCATCGGTGTACAGGCCATGCTGAATGCAATTATCTCTTACCTGCTGCTGAGGGCTTCCCAGTATGATGTTCCGGGTGCGCTCATATGGCTTAGCGGCAGTCTGAACGGCATCCGGATGACCAGGATACCCGTGCTGTTCCTGGTTATTGTCATCTTTGGCATGGTCATTCTATTGCTTGGAAGACATCTCAAAATTCTGGAGTTAGGCGAGCAGTCCGCTGTCACCCTTGGAGTCAGAACTGATTTAACGCGGCTTTTACTGATTTTGAGTGCAGTGCTGCTGATTGCCTTTGCTACTTCAGTAACAGGTCCTGTCTCCTTTGTAGCTTTTCTTGCCGGACCCATAGCAGCCAGGCTTGTCGGCATAGGTGCACCAAATGAATTGCCTTCAGGCCTGGTAGGCTCCATACTGGTACTGGGAGCTGATTTGATCGGACAGTTTGCTTTCGATACCCGATTCCCTGTCGGCATCATCACCGGTATTCTGGGAGCACCATATTTACTCTATCTACTTATCCGCATGAATCGAACAGGAGGATCGGCATGAAGACTGCGCATTTATTAAAAGCCAATAATATTGTTGCCGGATATGATAAAAAAATCATTATTGACGGTATCAATATCACAATTCCAAGCAATAGAATCAGTGTGATCATCGGTGCTAATGCTTGCGGCAAGTCCACCCTGCTTAAGACACTTTCCCGGCTAATCCAACCTGTCTCCGGGGAAATTGTCCTCGGTGAAAAGAAGCTTACCGACATACCTCCAAAGCAATTGGCAAGAGTTCTCGGGCTCCTTCCCCAATCACCGGTTGCTCCGGAAGGCATTACCGTTGCGGATTTAGTCGGGCGCGGCAGATTTCCCTATCAATCCTTTTTTAAAGGACTGGGCAAAAAGGATTATGAAGCAGTTGAAGAGGCATTGGAAATCATGGGTATCACAAGCCTGGCAAACCATAGTGTCGATCAACTCTCGGGGGGTCAGCGCCAGCGTGTATGGATTGCCATGGCCCTTGCCCAGCAGACCGATATACTGCTCCTGGATGAACCCACGACTTTCCTGGATATAAGCTATCAGGTTGAAATACTTGATTTACTGACCGATCTGAACAGAAACAGGGGTACCACCATCGTCATGGTCCTGCATGACATCAACCTGTCGGCGAGATATGCGGACTATTTGTTCGCCCTCCGCAAAGGAAAACTCATAGCCGAGGGTACGCCTTCCGATATCATTACCGAGGAATTGATCAAGCAGGTCTTTGATCTCGACTGCCAGGTTATCCGTGATCCTGTATCCGCCTCCCCTTTTATCGTGCCAAAGGGAAGGCATCACGTGAGCTGCTGAATGAACAGTATCTATAAATTTTTAAGAGCCTATCCCAATTAAACTTTGGTATAGGCTCCTAAAAATTCAGTCAGTCTCGTTCCCTCAGTCACTCGATTACTCTCCACCCCTCCGAGTAGTCATAATTCACCTCATTCATATCTTCTTTGACACTAAACAGATGCTTTTGCGGACCGGAGTAATAATTACCCCTATCAGAGATGAAGCATAACATGCAATAATCCGGGTCTGTGGGACCGAGAGGATAATATTTTTCGTCGCCTTGTTCCCAAAAGGCTTGTTTGGTTTCATTATCAATACAGACCCGAATATTTCCTGTTAGCATTAAACCGGTAAAATTTTGAGGATCCATAAAGTAAACGCATGCATTGGGATTCTTAAGCCACTGTTGTGTACGGATTGCAGACGCATTAGATGAGAACCAGAATATTTGAAGACCATCGTTCTTTCGCCTGAACATGGTTTTAGCGTTTGGAAATCCGTTTTCGTCTATGGAGCAGACAATTGCGTCCCTGCTGGCCTCTACCAGTTTGATTATATCCTGTTTGTCTTGACGGTTCATGTACATACCCTCCTTTTAATTTTCGAGATTGGCAATAATTCTGCGTAGTGCGTTCTCGAAATCTTTAACTTCCTTCTCTGTGAAACCTTGATAAAATAAATGGTTCATCTGCTCGGAGACGCGGTCATAGTCATCTCGATAGTTCATAGCTTTTTCAGTAATAGAAACAAAAATTTGTCTGCGGTTTTGCTTGTCCGGCGTCCGCTCTATCAATCCGCTTTCTTCCATTCTATCAAGCATACTGGTAAGAGAAGTTTTTGCAAGCGAAGTCAACCGGCTAATTTCTGTGATTGTAAGCCGTTTGTGTTCCCATAGGATATACAGTATTCTGCCCTGTGCTCCATTAAAAGCATCCACACCACTTTCCTTAAGCATTTTTTCAAATACACGGCCCTGTAACTGCCGGATTTGAGAAATGAGAAAGCCACCAAAAGTTTTAATAACAAGCACCTCCCTATATGGTATAGTACCATATAGTACTATTTTGTCAAGGGAAATTTCTTCAGCTAAAAAAAGAAGATGTTAAAAGAGCGGAAAAAGAGGCTCCTTAAAAGGGCATAAGCTTTAGCATCAGCTAAAAAATCAGCTATAAGGAGAAAAAATGCTGCCGCTGCACCCCTGATAAAGCCCTGGCGGCAGATACATTTCCCAAAAGACAGCAATCTTTTAATATTTAAAAATTTGAGATATGTGTTGATATCCTCCCTGTCTTCATAAAATATATGTTCTCTTTGGGTGATGAAACCGCTGTTGGCTCCCATATAAGAGCGGATTGCCCTTACCGGCCCTGAGATATTTGCTGTGAAACATCCTTCGGCGGGGAAACCTGTAGCTGCACCTTCACAAAAAGTATCCTCGGTTCTTGTGGGTACGCCCGGCTTGAAGAGTTCCTTATGTCTGTCCGGAATATCAACTCCGCTGGAATTCCCTTTCATAACATGGATTTCGTCTCTGATCCACCGGTCGGAAAAGTGGCAGGAGTAGTAAGGAGTAGTGACTGTAGAATCCTCCTCATTAGGCCCTCCTCCTGTTTTATAGGTTGTTTTGTAATCTCCGGACAGCAGCTTGAAATCATATTTCACATATTGTTTTCCTGCACTCTGATCAAGTGTTCCGTCCTGCCTGAACAGGTATACACAACCGCAGCCTTTCTTACCCAGTGGATCTGAAATCATTATCCTCACTGCCGGTCCCGTTGTTACACCCGCAGGCTCGGAAAAGTCAGCCGGCATTCCCCCCGCATCTTTTGACATGAATACTATTTCATCATCACTGTCGAGGGTTTTGTCCGGGTCTCCCGAAGTAAACGTGTTTCTGTCCGTATAAGTGAGTATTGATACATCGTTTCACCCGCCAGTTCAAAAAGTATCATAATTTTTTCACTGGCATTGTACATCTTTGCTACGCTTACTACAGCCCGTTCATCAACCTGTACGGGAATTTGCTTCCATCCTCCGTCATATTTGAAAGCAACCAATTCATCAGGATTAATACCATTTAAGGCGGATATGTCTTGTCCCTTTATTACAATTGGATCGTTGGGCCTGTTGAGCGAATTCTCTTTCACAAATTCCTGTTCCGGCGTTACTTCATTAACCTGCGGCAAAAAATGTCTGCCTCAAAGTATTTTTTCCTCGAGACCTCCAGTTCGAAAGTTCTGACAAATGAATCATTGTAGTAGGTAATTTTCCCAAACATGTCGATAAAAAACACGGCATCTTCCAGACTGTCGACAATTTTTTTGAAAGCTGCAGCAATATTTAAAAACCTGTATTTTAAAGTCAATACACTGAAAATTACTGATGAAATGGCTATATTTAAAAATGCGGCAACGTTTCCTATGTGGATCAGGCCCAGTCTATTCCTGAAAATCAGGCAGAAAATATTGAACCAGATACCTGCACTAATTAGAAGGCTGATAAAAAGAACCAGAGTTTCCATATACTGCAGAAGCTGTGTAGCGCACAATAATGCAAACATCGACTGGAAAATTACAAAACTTGTCAATAACAATGTCCTTTTCCCTCTTAATGAGGAAAATATTATAATGGCCAGTGAAAGAATTAACGATATAACCAAAACTATTTTCATCAGAATATCAAAAAAATCATACAAATCTGTATCCTCCTGTAGATATAGCTATTCTTATCGAAAAATGTTTATTAAATTATACCATAAAATATTCTCTCTTGGAAATTTATCTATATTTTTACTTTATTTTACATCAATAAGCATCAATAAGCAAAAGAGGCTTTCCAAATAGAAGGAAAACCCCTTTTGCTTTTATTTAATCGTACAGCTTCACGCCCAGTGAAGTTAATTCCTCCTGAATGAGTTTGTAATTAAGTCTTCTGGGTGTTGCACCTGTTTCAGCTGCAAGTGCCGCACCTATTCCTACCGCCTGGCCCATTGCCATACATATATTCATAACCCTGTAGGAGGCGTGGGCTCTGTGCGTACCGGATATACACCTTCCTGCCGTATAAAGATTATCTATTCCTTCAGGAACAAAACATCCGTATGGAATATCGTACGGCTTTATCTGCACTGCAAGACCTTCGGCCTGGCCTCCCCCGTCAGGATTGTGTATATCAATAACAAACTGAGCGTTGTGAACCATAACATCTTCAAATTTCCTGCCATTTATAAGATCCAAATCCTGCAGCACATACTCTCCCTTGATTCTTCTGCTTTCCCGTATTCCGAGTACATCCGCGCTCCCCTTTATATGGCATTCTTCACAGCCGGGAACATATTTTTTTATAAATTCATAAACCTTCACTATCTGATTCCTGAGAGCAATTTCGGCTCTGGCAATATCTTTTATATCAAGGCCATTTATATGATTTTCCTGGGTTGCATTGATCATCCGCTCTCCTTTTCTGTTGGTTCTATACAATCTTACAATGGTAACATTAGGAGGCAATTCGCCTTCTTTTGCCTTTTGCTCACATAGCAAAATAAATTTGCCTTCGGTTGTTTCCTTCGGATATCCTTCATGTTCACACAAAAGTGTTTTTTCATCATCTACATTTGCTATGGTGAACATCAGTGTTACAGGCTGTACAAGTCCGTCACCCTCCCGTCCCAGCATTACCTGTGCACCTGCCATATATGAAACTATACCGTCACCGGTTGCATCTATGATTATTTTTCCTTTTACAGCTGCAAGGCCGTTTTTAGTCGCCACAACAAGACCTGTGACAGCATTTTCTTCCATTATTACATCTATTACCGGAGTCTGCAGGAACATCTCGCTTCCGGACTCATTAACCATATTTGTCAATATGATTTTTGCATCCTCTGCATTATGAAACTCCTTATTCAGTGTCACTTTAAGTTTTGACAGTATTTCACAACCAATAGCTCCGCTGCTGGCCTCCCCCATAATAGGCCCGACATATCCCGAAGTAAGATTACCTCCTACAATACCAAGTCTTTCAATAAGTACTGTCCTGGCCCCCTTTCTTGCACTGCTTACAGCAGCTGCCAATCCAGCCGGCCCCGATCCTGCAACAATTACATCATATTCACCTATTACCGGTATACTTTTAGAATAGCTTATATTTATCATCTTTTGCCTCCCGTTCAAAAAGTATGGGGTCAAGCCTCAGACTCAACCCCGAAATCAGAATTATACATTTTATAATTATTTTATCCTGCTCTGATACCACTCGTTAATTTCCTTTTCCATATCTGAGCCGCCTTCATTTCTCCATCTGGCTATAAAGTTATCCCAATCCTCCACTTTTTCAGATCCGAGTATGGTTTTAATAAAATTGTCTTCAAATAGCTTGTTCAGGTTCTGCTGATTCTTTGTAATTGAAGGAAGAGCCGGCATATCCCATACCGGACTGGTTTTGCCATACTTGTCGACATCCTTGTTGAATTCGTCAAATGCCTCTCCCAGCGCCGGATCTCTTCTTGTCCTGGCAAGCCACATATCAGCATACTTTTTGTCATCCTTTGATGTAAGATAACAGTATGCATTTCCCCTTTGTTCGGTCAAAGCGGGCATAATAGGAATATATTTGTTGCCATCCTCTACCTTGAAAGTTACACCTTCCGTTCCAAGGCTAAGGAATACAAAATTATCAGGCTGCTGCTTTATATTCATCCACTTCACCGCATGTTCCTTGTTCCTGGATGTTTTGGATATGGTAATAACGGTGTTCAGCGATTGAGCCATATATACCCCGGCTTCTCCCTTCTTGTCTTTGAAAGGATTGATAACAGATATTTTTGCTGCAGGCACATTTTTCAGAAGTGCAGGTTTCAACTTGGTGGCATCATACCAGCTGTATGTAGTTACAGCAGCTTTTCCTGCTGTAAATTTCTCATCTCTGTTGGCCACTTTATTAATAGCCCAGTCGGGATCTAAAAGCCCCTCCTTGTATAGTTTAGTCATATAACTTAAATAATCCTTATATTGAGGAACTGTAAATGTCCACTCCAGTTTGCCGTTAATGTCCTGTGCAAATCCTCCGCCGCCGTCGGCAATTCCAAAGCCGCTAAGCAAGGTCGGAACATTTGTCGTCGCCGCAGCTGTAAATGGTATCATATTCTTTTTTTCTTTTATGGTTTTCAGTACATTATAGAATTCTTCAGTTGTCTCAGGCATTCCCAGTCCAAGTTCGTCAAGTATATCCTGTCTTATGGCAAGCCCGCCGTCAATATTTGGTCTTTCGGTAACATAAGGTATGCCATAGGTTTTCCCATTATATTGAGTCAGATTCCAATAATCCGGATTTGTTGCTTCTTTAATATTGCTGCCGTATTCTTCAAGCAATCCGTCAAGTTCGATGAAAGCTCCCTGTCCAACCAGCTTTCTGTATAGGTCCGGTGGAATTTTTATAATGTCATATTCCACTCCTGCTGCTATTTCCATATTCAGCTTTTCATCAGGCTTATCCTGCGGAAGCATGGAGTATTCCACCTTGTAGCCTGTTGTTGCTTCAATGTCCTTCGCACATATGTCGGAATTGAGATCAACATTTGCCACATTCGCCATAAGCATCTTCAATATTGGCTTTTCTTCATCAACTACACCTGAAGCTGAAGCAGACTCTTCCGGTTTCGGGGCCGTACCGCCTCCTCCGCTGCCGCATCCGGCAATTAGTGTCAAAACAAGTACAAAGGTGATCCCCAATACAGCTAATTTCTTTAATACCATGTTTAATTCCTCCTCAAAACATGTAATCTATACTTAAGCAGTTACCTGCCTTAAGTCATAAGGCTAACCCTTTACGGATCCCAGCGTCATACCTTGCACAAAATACTTTTGAAGAAACGGGTATACAATGATGATGGGCAGGGTTGTGGCTATTATGGCTGCCGCCTGTACTCCCCCCGGAGATATTTTAAGCATTTCCTCCACTGACATATTATTGTTTATATTGTTTGCGGAATTTATCATCTCGTAAATATATTGCTGAAGCGGTTTTAGGTCAGGTTTGCTTATATACATGGTGGCATGGAAGAATCCATTCCAATAGGTTACTGCATAAAACAATCCGATCGTTGCTATTACCGGCATTGACATGGGAAGTATTATACTTACCAGAATTCTTATATCTCCAGCTCCGTCAATCTTTGCCGATTCCTCCACACTTTCAGGCAATCCCTCCATAAAAGTTTTCACCACCAGCATATTAAACGGAACTACCATAAACGGAAATATTACCGACCATAAAGTGTCCAGTAAATTGAGAGACTTCATAAGCATATATCCTGGAATAATTCCTCCATAAAACAACATTGCAAATATATAAAGCAATACAAAAAACTTACGGCCCTTGAGCCATACCTTTGATAAAGGATACGCGGTTGTAACCGTACAGAACAGGCTGAGCAGAGTGCCGATTATTGTAATAAACAATGAATTTCTGAAGCAGGTCAAAAACATTGATTTTGTCAGTATAAATTCATAATTTCCAAGCTGCAGTCCCACAGGCAGAAAGGTTACTTTTCCTGAAATAACAGCCGAATTATCACTTAGAGCTTTGGCAAATACATGTATAAAAGGAAGTATCGCCATAAGTCCTATAAAAGTGAGAATGACAGCATTGCATATTTTGAATATCTTTTCACCGGTTGTAATGCGGTAATTCATATTATCCATCCATGATGTATCTAAAAAATTATATACATCATGTTCCTCCCTTTTGACTTGATATTTAATTTAACAAATGGATTTTAAGAGATATTGTTCATATTGGTATTTTGAATAATCGTATTATGTTACCATATTCCTTTACCTGTAGATTTTCTACTGATAAAGTTACAGGATGTGATAAGTACAAATGCAATAACCGAATTAAAAAGACCCAGAGCGGTACCAAGACTGAAGTCCATCTGTCCCAGTCCTTTTCTGTATATATATGTATCAATTATATCTGCCACATCATATACCGCAGGATTATACATTGCAAATATTTGCTCGAACCCTGCATTCAGTATATATCCTACTCTTAAGATGAGCATTAGGATTATGACAGGCAATATACCGGGAATTGTTATGTGCCATATCTGTTTAAATTTGTTCGCCCCATCGACCACAGCCGCTTCATAAAGCTCGGTATTGATTGCAGTTATGGCTGCCATATAAATAATACTGTCCCAGCCCGTATCCTTCCAGCCTGCCGAAATGATTAAAAGAGGCCTGAACAACTCCTTGTCGGTAAAAAAATTCACTTTTTCAAAACCGAATTGAGATAAAAGATTATTTAAAACCCCTTCATTACCCATTAAGGTAAAAAACAATCCAAAGACAACTACCCAGGATAAGAAATATGGTAAATACACCACTGTTTGTACAGTTTTTTTAAATGCTCTATTTTTGACTTCATTCAAAAGAATTGCCAGAATTATTGGAAGGGGAAATAAAAATACAATTTTTAAAACACTGATTATAAGCGTATTCCCCAGAACACTAATAAAGTCCTGAGAACTAAATATCCTTCTGAAAATATCCAGGCCAACCCACGGACTTTTAAATATGGAATCCAGAATATTATTTCCCAGTAGGATCTGGAAATCCTTAAATGCCATGGTTAGCCCTATAAGCGGCAAAAACTTGAATATCACTAAAAATATTAATCCGGGGACCAGCAACAAATACATCTGATAATGATTCTTTAAATATTTTATAAACTTTTTCGATACTGAATCATATGATATTACGTCGGATAAAGCTGTTTCTGATTTCATATAATATTCTCTCCTATATGTAACTGCAAAGCACTTAGCAATTGTTCTGCTTAAATTCTTACATACAGGTAACCATGCTTCAATAATAAAATACTAAGAAAAATAATAAAATCTTAAGGTGGCTTTACCTCTTTCAGGTTTCATCTTTTTGCTCGATACCGGCAGCTTTACCGACATCCTGCAGTTTGACTGCAGGAATTTTTATTTCTACGGTAGTTCCCTGTCCGGGAAAACTTGTAAAGCTCAGTCCATATTCTTCTCCGTAGTACATTCTTATTCGTTTATCAACATTTCCGATACCGTAACCATTCTTTCCGCTTGAGGTTTCCAAACGTTTCAGTTCCCCCAGCTTTTCTTTGGACATTCCTATGCCATCATCCGATATCTGTATGGAAATTATGCTGCCAGCCATATTGGCAGAAATCATTATTGTTCCCTTGATGTTCTTCTTTTCCAATATTCCATGCATAACCGAATTCTCCACCAATGGCTGTAAAACAAGTTTTAATATGGAATAACCCTTCAATTCTTCCTCTATTTCCTTCTCCAGAGTTATTGCATTATTAAACCTCTTGTTCTGAATATTGATATATGTTTCGGCATGCTCAACTTCATCGGCAATACTTACTATAGTCTTTCCCTTGCTGAGTGAGAGTTTATAGAACTTTGAGAGTGAGCTGATCAGGAAAGATATATCATATGCTCCCTTCCTGTGAGCTCTCCAGTTTATCAATTCCAGAGTATTGTACAGAAAGTGAGGATTAATTTGGGCCTGGAGTGCTTTCAATTCCGCATTTTTGAGTTCCTGTCCCATTTCATACTTTTCGTCCATAAGTATTGTAATCCTCTTGAGCATTTCCGAAAAGTTCTCCTGAAGTTCTCCTATTTCATCCTTTCCTTCCACAACTACCTGTGTATACAGCTCTCCTCTTTTTGCTTTTCTCATATATTTAATAAGATTTTTAATCCTTTTAGTCATGGATAACGAAATTAATGATGCAAAGAAATATGATATCAATCCTACCACTGCCATCAGCATGTAAGAATAATTCCTGATATTCCTGCTGGAAGAAAGTATTTCATCCATTGGTATAAGGTATACCAATTTCCAATCGTTTAAACTTATTTCTTTTGAACACAGAAGGTAATTTCCTTTGTCAGTCCTTATTTCACTGCCTTCCCCCGGCCAATCCCCATTTGTAAAATTAAGATTATTCAATGACAATTTATCATTACTGTCCAAAACATTATTGTTGTTTTCATCCAATAGATACAGCAGCCCTCCTGAGAAAACATTATTTTTCAGAAGTATTTCCTCTAACATTTCAACCGGAAGGTCAACACTGATCGTCCCTATATCTCTGCCGTCTTTTTTATAATCCTTTATCAGCCTGAATGCTGATATTATATTTTTTTTCTCCCCCAGGTCCACATATTTGAAATAATGTGAAGACAGCCAAAATATTTTCCCGTCATTTTTTACAACCTTTTTATACCATTCAGTTTGGTCTATATCATTCAATGAAAATAAGTTTATATTTTCACCGGTAAACTCAAATTCACTTTTAGCATATATTTTTACGCGTGTTATATATTTCGTCTCCTGAAGGTTTTCAAGAATACTTCTTATCTTAAATACATCCTCACTTTGCCTGTAACGTGAATAATCTCTGGTATCCCGTGAAAGAATACCCTGAAGATCATCATTAAAGGATACCATATTAGAAATGTTAATAGCCTTTTCCAACTTGTCGGATATTGTATTCGCCGCCTGGGTCATAGATTGTGCAGCAATCTGAACCATCTTTTCCTCAACAATTTGTGAGCTTCTCTGGTAGGAAAAATATGTTATCAGGCCCATGGGAAGTACAATCAATACAAAGTAGGATAAAAACAGCTTTTTGTTAAGTGTAAGATCATGTACTAAAAAAATTATTCCATTTGTAAATTTTTTAAACATAAATATGTCCACCTTTTCACAATGCACTAATTGGAAGCTGAAAGATCCCGTTCCTCATTCCGCCGATACTTTATAATTAACTTCGGCACCTATCTGTGTTTTCTGTATTCAGATGGGCTTATTCCGGTAACCTTCTTGAACACTGAAATAAAATAGGCAGCATTGCTGTAACCTACCATTTGACTTATATTGCTTAATTTAATATCCTCATTTTTTAAAAGCTGTTTCGCCTTTTTAATCCTGTACTCCTCAATGAACTGATTGATGGTTCTTCCAACTTCCTTTTTAAAAATACTGCACAGGTATGTTGGCGCTAAAGTAACCTTTTCAGCTACATCTTCAATAGAAATGTTCCTACTATAATTATCCTTTATAAATTCAATAGCCTTTTTGATTTTTATACTTTTCCCATTTGTATGGTCAAAGTTGTCCGAAGCTTCAACAAGCCTGATTGTGATGAATTCCACTACATCGTCAATTGTTTTTGAATTCAGCATATCCGCCCATGTCAGCTCATTGGTACCTGCCTTTTCAGAGCCGGCTCTTCTGCAGTATGACAAAACGGCAAGTATAAGAGACAAAAACACATTTTTTATTTCACCGATATTGTATTTCCCATTTTCTTTAGATTCTCCTACAATTATGTTTAGCACCATTAAAGCTTTTTCAAAATCATTATCCTCCAGAAGGCTCTTGAAAGTATTTATATATTCCGCATCAATATGATATTTTTTCTCATTACCCCTTTCCGGTAAAATCACACTGCCGTATCCCTCCAAAAAAAGCCTCTGACTGCTTGCTCTTGCACTATGGTATGATACAGGTACATTTTCAACTCCGCGCACCGAATTCCCTACACCAGCCGTAGCAACGCCTTCGCCGCCAAAGAACATGTCAAGTTCCAGAATTATTTTCTTTATATACTGCTTCAAAAGAGTACTATTAGATGCCAGATATCCATAAAAGTGCATAATCATATGCTCAGCATCCAATATGGACATCAGAAATCCTTCATCAAACTCATTAAAGGTCCTGTTCAATATGTTATATATCTTGGATTTACAGGTGATAAAATTGTTTGAGCTATCCCCTAGCCTATGTACATGAAGCCTGATATGAACGGTTGCAAAATTCTCATTAAGAGGCAGATCTACCATCAGCTCCTTAAATTCTTTTTTTAATTCAGCAAGCCTTGTTTTTCTGTGAATAAGCCGAATAGCAAGTTCCTGGCGTATAACAGAAGTTCCGACCTCTGCCATGGATTTAAGTTTGCTTTCTTCTTCATTTTTAGATATATCCTTTTTTAATATCTCGACTGTTTTCTTTATTACACCGGTCAATTCCAATATATCCAGAGGTTTTTCAACATAATCTATTGCCTGCATTTGAATTGCCGATTTTAGATACTCCTTTTCACTGTACCCGCTCATGAATATTATTTTACATTGCGGCAGCATCCCCCTTATTTCTCTTGCACACTGAATGCCATTCATTTTAGGCATTTTCACATCAAGCAGGGCAATATCCGGATCTGTTTCTCCGGCCAATTGAATGCCTTCAATACCATCAACAGCCTGTCCGGCTATTTTCAGTCCCAAATTTGTCCACTTTATTGACTGAATTATACCAGTTCTTGTTTCATCTTCATCATCTACAATAATTATTTTAAACATATATATTCACCTGATTTTATATAATATAATTCCAGATCATTAAAAACTTTTACCGGTGAGCAGTCGACTTACTTGGATATATTTCTGCCAATCATCAGCAGCAACAGATTGCAGCGGCCATAACCGTATGCACATTTGCGGCAGTTTCAATGCGGTTGGTGATTATGATATTTTTTTATGACAATTAAAATATTTACCATACATTTATGGCTTTTACTTTATTTTATAGACTTGTTCAGAATTAATCAAGATTTGAAAATTAAAACAACCGCCTTTTCATATTGCAAGATCAATTTTCAACGCGGGGCGGACACCGTCACGGGCTGCACTGACATTGGCATAGCTGCGTATACTACAGCCCGTACCTACAAAAAACGCACGGGTCGGCTTGTTTCCCTGTGTCCGCAGCCACCACCAGGAACAGCCGGTTTCCTGTCCATTTCTGATAATATAGTTATCTTTGTTGGTTTTATCATATACATATAAGCTGCAGCCATCAGGTTTTTTCATTTTGGCAAAGTCCGTCCCGACTGCACGCAGCAGAGCCTTGCCGTGTTTGTCGGATACTTCTTTTATCTCATTAACGCTCAGCAGAAAAACCCTGTCCTCGGTATCCGGGCTGCCTTCTCCGTTGCCGGTACAATGGGCCGTCTTTATAAATTCCTTTTCTGCGGATGTGAATACAGTGTTATAGAATTCATCGTTCAGCCACTTGCGCAAATCACAGTCACGCCAAGTAATATCCACGCAATCGTACCATGTAATATCCGCCGACTTGCCGTGATACCTCTTACAGTCCAAAATATGCTCGCTCAGAATGAACAGCTCACTCCCTGAATTCTGCAGCACCCGCCACTTTACCGGTGTTGCATCAGTTCCATCCGCAGTATGCGGATACGTACCTAAAGTAATGATTTCACCGGGTTTTACATTCCGGTTGCAATCAACTGTTTGCAAATTGCTGTCCTCCTTCATAATTTAATAATACTCTCGAAAACTCCAATAGCTTTCGAGCTCTATGTTTTAAGATGCAATTTTCTTCTCGCACCTCTAACATTCTCCAGTTTTTTACTTTAAATTTTCCAACAACATTTACCAGTAGTAACCATATATGGTTACTGTACACCTTGACATTAGCTTCCAAAAATTTGAAAACCACAGCGTATGGTATTAATTGCCATAACACTGGTTTTGGAGGCTATATTAATGTTGTGTAATTGGAACTCTCATGTAGACTATCAAAAGAAACTTCTGCTGGATTTGATTCTGTTTTCTGAAATTGAAAAAAGCAGGGTGGTCTCTTTGGAAAAGTCTCTAT
>NZ_JHYD01000010.1 GCF_000621505.1 Ruminiclostridium cellobioparum DSM 1351 = ATCC 15832 | reverse complement strand
CTGGGGGACCGCAATGACCCGCTGAGTTTGAACCTGTATACGTATTGCCATAATGAACCCATAATGTATACTGATCCGACAGGTCACGTAACCATGAAGGTAGGCTCAAAAGGTGATGGAGTAGTTGCAATTCAGGAAATGTTGCAAAAGCTTGGTTATAATGTAGGTAAAGCAGACGGTTCTTTTGGTTCAAAGACAGAAGCAGCAATAAAGCAATTTCAAAATGATTATAAAATAAAATCAGATGGCATAGTGGGCAATCAAACATTGACATATTTGAAATCAACATCAGCAACTGTGAATGCACCGGATTATGCTAAGGAAGCTGCGATACAAAGTGCATCAAAAGCAAAATCTGGAGGTATTAGCGATAAAACGATATTAATGTCAAATACGACATTTAATAATACGTTAAATCAAATATCTAGTTTGCAGAAAGCTACAGGAGGGGTAGTCAAAACAGATGTTAAAGATGGTAAGATAGTAATAACCGGTGTTACTCCGAAGTCCTCGCCAGCTGTATCAAATAACAGCAGCAGTATTTCAAAAAATGGTAATCAGGGAACGGGGAATAGTGGGGGAGTAAATAAAAATAATAACAACTCTAGTATCAATATAATACAGAGTAAACCTGTCCTTAAGCAAAACAATAATTTGAGCAGGAGCGAGATTATACTTTCAGGGACTCTAGCTTTAGATGTAGGATTACTTGCTGATGATGTGACTGGAGTTGGAGTTGTTGATGATATTGCTATTCCTATCATAACCGTAATTGGCGGAATTGCTGTTGCTGGAACATATATTTATGAAAAAACTGTTGAAAAGTCTGACAAAGATCGTTTAACTGGTGAGCCTGGGGATATTAATAAATCGAAAAATAAAGAAACTAAAATCGGTGAGGACGGTCGTGCTAATAAGGAAAGGCATCATACAGACCACGGAAATCCGAAAGTTCATACAAATCCTCATGATCATGATATTAATTGGGATGAAAGTGGAAACCCTGATTTTAGTGGCCCAATCAATTACCCAAATGGAGCACCTGAACTTAAATAATACATTAGTATTATAACTGGAGGAATATTATGTCAAATGATAATTTTAAGTCTATAGAGGAGTTAATCGACAATGTAAGAAGGGGTGGAGAAGTAGAATTTGTTTATAATAACAAGCAATACTCAATTACACATTTTGGAGAAGGGCAAGAAAAGCAAATCCAGGTAATGGAGTTTTATAACTATGATTCATTAGTTATATATAAATCAGCAAATGAGATAAGTGAATATATTATTGAATCTGAGAAGTTGAAGGATATAATAACTAAAATAGAAGTTACATTTAGATGTTTCTAAAAACCAAACATACCAGTGTACCTATTTGTACACCTCCCAAATCCACAGGGCATGAGCTATTTTTCGACCACCCAACCGACACACAACAGGTCATTCCGACCACCTTACAAAAACAGTTACACCGCCGGCACTGCCGGCGGTTGTGTTTGGCACAGGTCGCTGTGAGACCACTAATATAAATAAATAGTGTATTATTTCTGGAACATTAAGATTCTATAAGTAATTTGTCAAAAAACTACGACAGAGCAGGCAGACTGAAAGCTGTCACAGCAGACGGAAAAACAACAACCTACAACTATCTGGGCAACGGGGCAAGAGAAAGTGTAGTATACAGCGGAGGAGCAAGAGAAGACTACACCTACTATGCAGATGGGCTGCTGCACACGCTGACAAACAAAAAAGCAGACGGAAGCGTAATAGACACCTACAGCTATACATATGATGCTGCTCATAACCAGATAACTAAAACCGATGCAAAAGGAACTACAAGCTATACCTATGATGTGCTGAACAGACTGGAAACAGTAACCGAACCGAACGGTACAAAAACCACCTACACCTATGATAAAGCAGGAAACAGGGAAACCGAAACTGTAAAGCTTGGAAGCAACACAGCACTTAATACATACAGCTATAATGAACAGAACAGGCTTATGCAGGTAACCACCAAACAGAATGGTACCCTAACAACCACAACGGCATACACTTATGATAACAATGGGAACCAGCTCACAACCACCGTAAACGGAACAGTAACCGTCACAAATAACTATGACAATAGAAATCAGCTTATACGGACAATTACTGGCAGCATCACAGTTGAAAACCTTTATAACGGAGAAGGCTACAGAGTAGAAAAAAAGTAAACGGAATAATAACCAGATACCTGTATGATTATACCAAGGTAGTCCTGGAAGTAGATCAATCAAACACCCAGAAGGGCAGGAATGTCTACGGCACGAACCTGCTGATGAGGACAGCCGACGGAACCACCTACTACTATATGTACAATGGACATGCAGACGTAACCGCCCTTTTAAGGCCGGACGGAACAATAGCTGCGACCTACTACTATGATGCCTTCGGAAACATAACCGACACAACAGGAAGTACAAGCAACAGCATAACCTATGCAGGCTACCAGTACGACAAGGAGACGGGACTCTACTATCTGAACGCTAGAATGTATGATCCCAACAGCCAGATTCCTGCAGGAGGATACCTACCTGGGGGACCGCAATGACCCGCTGAGTTTGAACCTGTATACGTATTGCCATAATGAACCCATAATGTATACTGATCCGACAGGGTATGCAGATGCAAAAATCACGGATTTAGCAAAAGCATCAAATGGAAGCGCAAAATGGAATGCAAGTGACAGTTCTGTTACTGTAACTATCAATGGTACATCGGTAAAATTCGGCTACAATGATTTTAAATTAGAAAATGGAAGTGCAATTATAGATAATGAAAAATTTAATAGTAAAATTAACTCCAAGCAACAAGATGTCCGTGTAAAAAGCTATATAGACAACAAGACAGGAAAAATAGTATGTACTACCGAATATAGAAATGCTTCAGCTGTCACAAAACAGGTAAATAATACATACAAACCTGAAAAAAAGGTTACAGATATATCGGTTGCAGGATTTAGACAGGCGGAAGAGATAAGTAAAACCACAACTTATCAGGGGACGGATAACACTACAATGGCAGATATATTGTCGGCAAATCCTCAATGGAATAAATCTAATTGGGATGACTCACAAAAGTACTATTCTGCATGGTTATATGGTACGCACAGTGTTGACCAAATTGCCGATTTGGAAAATTCATCGTACGTTTTAGCATATATAAAAGTAAAAAAAATTGATGCATCCAAGTTAACAGTAGCTGATATGGACAATATATATAAAACGGCAAACAGTATAGGATTTAAGGCAAAATCTGCAGTGATGGTGGGAGCAACAGCATATGGAATGTACGGGAGAGGAGCGGCTGTAGAGGGAACGAGTAGTACTGTAAATCTTTCAAGGAATGTTAAGTAAATTGAAGAATGAAGGTACAATCACTTCAGGCGGTAGAAGTGGAGGAAATAGACCACTTACTGGAACACCAAATAGTTATGTTAAGACCGATGCTGGACATACCTTTGTATATGACAGTGAAGGGAAGTTGATATATGATATTTCCGGTGAAAGGGTAAAAATTACAATTTGGGATAAGGCACCTAATGGAAATTCATATCCAAGAGATTTAAAACTTGAGGGCTCAGTTCCAAGTGATTTATTGAAATAATAGGTTTATTAAATGGAGGTTTATATGGAAATATACAGTAGCATTGTGGATAATAGTATTATTGAATCGTTCAAGAATTTAAGAGGTAGTACACTAATTAATAACGCAGCGAACTCCTGTGGTATTGAAGAAGTGATATCTGTCGCAAATCTCTTATGCCCGGAAATCATAGAAGTTAAGGGGTATATATTTATATCAGAATTTTATAATGGCAATATTGATAGTCTTGAAAAACAATTCAACTGTGACAGGAAAAGGTGGAAATGTTTGTAAATAGTTGGTCTTTAGCTGACTTCTTTCTTCAAGCGAGTAATGAATCTGTCCATGTAGATAAAATCATACAAGAATTTGGAAAAGTAATTCAATACTTTTGGCAGAGACGGTTAAAAGAAATATTTCCAGCAAAAAAAGTGACTGTTGAAATAGGTGATGAAATAATGGGGGAAAACGGTCTTACTGTGACTGTATATCAAGAATAATAAGCTACAGAAACATTAATGATAAATTGGTCACACAGTTTGATATGCTCCCTGTCTACTTGACAGGGAGCATATCAGTTTCGGCTGATGTGGCCTTTCTTCTTGTCATCTATGTAGACATAAAATTAATAAAATGAAACCGTTACAACATATACTTTTTAAACGCAGCATTAGCCACATGCAACCTATCTCGACCACCTCTCTTTAACCTGCTTCATTTTCGGCTGTATGGTTCAGAAGAACAATAGGCATGACAAGGAGAATTTCCCCTCATCAAATTGCACCCAATTTTCTTCAAATCCATTGATAGGTGCACTTATCCAAACCTATGTCTCAAAATCTAAAACAGGGGTAACGCGTTGATGCACATTGGTAAGAGAATTAATGATGGAAAACGTGCTGCTCAAATCAATTCCTTCAGCTAATCCGGAAAGCAGAATTAAAAACACAATTCTATTGACTTCTTGTACGCACAATATTATAATTAATGTGCGCACAAGAAAAGAGGTGAATGTATGGCGCAAAGGAAAAAAGGGCGTCCACCATCCGATAATTCCTTGAAAGATAGAATATTTATACGAGTGGATGATGATACAAAAGAAAAACTCGATAAATGCACTGAAAAGCTGAATACCACCCGTTCAGACATTGTTCGCAAGGGTATTGGAATGGTGTACGAATCCCTGGATAAAAAGTAAAAGGAAGCGGCGCTCTCCAACAAAGACACACGCCACTTCCCCAACCGACAACCGCCCAAAGGCAATTGCAGCGTAAATATTATATCATGCGCTGAAGTTCCTATCAAGCTTGCCGGAAAACTGACTGAAAGGATGGCGCTTATGACAAACGAAGAAAGCAAAATGATTAAAACCTTTATCAACATGCGGGAAGAGATTGCAATAAGTCGTTTAAAAAACAATTCACAATATTTTGAATTATGTACATTGCAGGAGAAAACTGAAAATATGGTGGAGGAACTGTTTCAGCGTTTTGAGAGAGCTGAGCTTATAACCATTCACCGCCATTATGAAGGCGAAACCAGAAAACATGGTTTTGAAATTGATGAAGTTTATATTCAAGGTATGAGAGACAGCATCAAAATTTTGACCTTTTTTGGAGCCTTCAGCGTAGAGGTGAGCCTATGAAATCCATATTACAGGAACTGTTTAATGGGAGTATATACCCTGATGAATTGATCATTTCGAGAGACCCTGACTATTCACTATTAAGTAAAAAGATATCCGAAATGATGCACATGTGGAGAAATAAGCTTTCAAAGGATGAATTTGCGGAGTTTGAGGCTCTGATGGACTTACGTTCTGAAGTAGATTCTCTGCACGCTGAAGCGTCGTTTATGTGTGGTTTTAAGCTTGCCACATGGATTATGATTGAAGCGATTACTGGAAAGGGGGAGCTTGTGCGTAATGAGAATTAAAGCTTGTACTCACCAGGATTACAACTATGCCATTGATGTAGTTACAAAAGATGATGTACAGGCTATTTTGGGTTATGGCAGAAGTTAACAATACCACCTATTGCTGCTTATGATGAATATGAAAGGACCGAAAAGGGCGGGTTGACAGCCCGCCCTTTTTATCAATCTTTTGAGCTATAAATTAGATAACTTGGAAAAACTTTTTTATTCTGTGGCATTTTTGAACATGATTTGGTAAAATTAAATGAGGAATGGAGAGTGTAGCAAATGGAAGATAAAATGTTTGAATTAGTAACAAAAATGTATGATGAATTTTCGGAATTCAGAAAAGATATGAATGAATTCAAAGAAGATATGAATGAATTCAAAGAAGATATGAATGAATTCAGAAAAGAAACAAATAAAGAAATAAGAGGCCTGAAAAATGATGTAATCAGGTTTGAAAATAAGCTTGATGCAGTTTTTGATGGGTATAAGCAAACTTTTGAAAAGCTTACAGTTGTTGAAAAGAAGGTAGATGATATTTCAGCAAAAGTTGAAAAGCAGGATGTTGAAATAACAGTTATTAAAGGCGGAAAGAAAACTAAATCAAAATGATGAAAACATCTAATACATATTAAAAATCAGGTTTATAGATGAGACCTGATTTTTTTGTTTCAGTAATTTGGTATATTTAAAACTGTCAACGAGAAACATAAAACCTGCAAGGGGGGATTTGTCCCCTGGTGTTCACATATCCAAACCTATGCTGTCTGTATCCATTACCTTCTCTTCAGGTGCTTTGGAAGCTTTCTTCAGGAAGAGGGCCGGTATTAGTCCAAATATGGTCAAAGCGGATGCTGCTAAAAAAACATCCTCCAGACCTTTTACAAAAGCCACATCTTGAATCCGGGCAGTCTGTGAAGTGACGGTTTTTCCGGCTGACATTAAGCCGGTGCTGATTTGTGCGGCATAATGGATGGTGCGGCTTGTTAATATGCTGGTCAAAGCTGCAATTCCCAGGGAGCCTGATACCCTTGATATGATATTTGATATGGCGGTTGCAGCACCGACCTCTGAATTTGTAACAGAGTCCAGGGATGCGGCCTGAGCGGATACGGCAGCAAAGGCCATACTTATACCTCTTAAAACCATCCAGTAAATGATTTTGGAATTGCTTGTTGTAACATCAATGCCGTGCAGCATGTAAGTGGTATAGGCAAGACTTATGATACCGAATATTGCAAGGGGCTTCGGGCCGGTTTTATCATACAGCTTGCCAATAACCGGCATTAACAGACCGGAAACCAGAGCACCCGGAAGCATAATGAGGCCTGTATTAAGAGCGCCTAAGCCTTTGATATTCTGTAAAAACAAGGGTACAAAGAATATACCGGAAAATAAGCCTACTGTGGTAATAAAGGTTGTTATATTTGCCGCTGTAAAATTCCTGTTTTTAAAAACTCTTATATTCAGCAGGGGATTTTTAAGCCTTAATTCCAAAAATAAAAACATTCCAAATGCAGCCAGGCTGATAAGCAGTAAAAGGATTGTTGTACCTGAGGTCCAGCCCCAGTCACTCCCTTTGCTCAGAGCAAGCAGCAGACTGAAAAGCATTATGACGGCAGTGACGGCACCTCCAAGGTCAAGCTTTTCTACCTTCAGTTTTTCAAATTTGGGAAGCAAAAAAACAGATAAAATTATACCGATAATCCCTATGGGAATATTTATTGTAAATATCCATTTCCAGTCCACATATTCAACCAGGTAGCCTCCGATGGTGGGACCCAGAGCCGGAGCAATCAGAAGGGCCACTCCAACAATACCCATTGCGGTTCCAAAGCTTCCCGTGGGAACAATTTTTTTAACCATTGTCATCATGGTGGGCATTAAGAGACCTCCGCCCAAAGCTTGAATCACTCTCGAAATAATGAGGGAATTCACACTCCAGCTTACAGCACACAGGAATGATCCGAAAGTGAACATTGACAATGCAAAAATATATAGTTTTTTATAACCGAATTTATCTCCGGCCCAGCCGCTAAAGGGTATTACAACACCCAGAGCAAGCATGTAAACTGTTACGACCCATTCAATCTGACTGGCCGTTGTATTAAAAACCTGCATCATTTTAGAAATAGCTACGTTAACAATACTGGAATCCAGAATCGACATAAAGCCGCCGATTAAAGCTGCCAGGATAGGCAGTACCCATTTTTGATTATTTTTAGTTTGAGTGATTTGAGTCATTTTGACAACCCTTTCTATAAAGCATATTACAAAAATGCAATAATCCGGTTCAATTATCGGTTTCTTTTATCAAGTGCTTCTGCAGGGTCTGCAAATCCTCCAGAAAATGTTTCAGGAATTCCGGGGGAAGTGTGTCCAACAAAGTGGTTAGTTCACCGTCGGCTTTTTCAACAAGGGATACAATCATATCCTTTAATTTTGGTGTACCCTGTATCAGAATGCATCTTCTGTCTTTTTTATCATGGGCTCTTGTTAAAAAATCCTTTGTTTCCAACCTGTCGAACAAGCTGGTCAAAGTACTGGCAGGGACACCCGTTTTCAATGAGAGGTCTGTTATTTTACATGGGCCGTTTTTATTGATTTTCCAAAGGATGATCAATTCTGTTACAGATATGTCGCTGGATTTTACAAGAGGCGACAATGCCCTTAAAATCTGTGCATTTACCTGTGTAAGCAGTTCTATCAATTCAAACAAATGAAAACCTCCTTAAAATAATTTTGCTGTATGATTAAAATATTACCAATAAGAAATATCCGAATATGTATATTACCAAATCGTAATAAATATAACACTCTATCTCAGATGAGTCAAGAAATATCAGTAAAATGTCCGTAAAAAGCAGGACAAAAACGGGATGAAACCTAAATACATTTGTGTTAAAATGCAAAATGTAAAGAAATGTAAAAAAGCTCTTGGATTTTTATTCAAAGGGCTTTTTTATTGTCCGGGAATTATAAATTTTTTTGTACTGAAATTAGTATGAAATGCCTGCAGGTAAAGATGTACAAGAGAATGTAAAGATTTCCCTGACAATAAAAATATTAAAATAACCTCCTTTATTCGCCGTATAGCGGATGAGGAAGGAAAAGATTTCATTACAGTTTTGTGGCCGCTATGCGGCTCAAAGCCACTAGTGTGGCTTGGGAGGTTAATATGCAGAATGTGTTTGACGCCATTTGTACATTGATAAGCGAGGCTTTCCCGGATGTTAAAATCTATTTTAGCGGAATAGACAGCAGCATTCAGGTTTCAATCAACAATACCCTGCCGGAGGCAAAGATATACTGCACGGGAACCGAAGCAGGCTTTGATATTCCCAGCATTCTGGTAACTCTGACCGGATATGAGCTTTCAGATGCAAATAGGGGTATGTCTGCTGAAAAATTATCCTTCAAAATAACCCAACATTTTTATTCAAGCTGTCTGGACAGAAATGAGGGGAAAAAGCAGATTGAACAATTTGTAAAACTGAAGAGATTATTCAGCAGCGGATTTACGGTAAGTGACGGAACCAAGGCAGAGCTAAACAGGCTGGAAGCCGGTATGAACCAGCAGGACATGTACCTGGTCGTACGTCTGGAACGCTTTTTGGAAAAAGATAATGTAGAAGGGGAATACGATATTATGAAATCGCTGGAATACAACCAGCGCAACATTTAAAAGGAGGATTGTATTATGGGTTTGCCAAAAATCAGTATTGCATTCAAAACAGCAGGTATAACAGCTGTTAAAAGGGGAGAAAGAGGCATAGTGGCGCTTGTTTTGAGAGATGATGCTCAAACCGGAGTTTTTACCATGTCGGAAATTGATGAGATTCCGGCAGGAATAAGTGATTACAACCGGGAGCAGATACAGTTGGCCATGATGGGGACAGCCAACCCGCCTAAAAGAGTCATTGCCTATTTCATTTCCATGAGTTCGGAAAACTATAATGAAGCGATGAATTATCTCGAAACAGTAAAATGGGACTATATTGCCATTCCTGAAATAACGTCCCAGGATACCTTGACGGTGGCAACCTGGATCAAGCAGCTGCGTAATAGCAGGAACAAAAAGGTGAAAGCCGTATTGCCGGATTGTGCTTCGGATAACGAAGGGATTGTAAATTTTGCTACAGACAGTATCCGGACTGCTGACAAAACTTATACCGCAGGCCAGTACTGCGGCAGAATTGCAGGAATACTTGCAGGTATGCCGCTTACCATCTCGGCCACATATCAGGTGCTGCCGGAGGTTACCGATGTACCGCACCTTAAGGATACCGAATTGAATGAAGCAATAGACGCCGGAAAACTTATTCTGTACCATGACGGTGAAAAGGTTAAGATAGCGCGTGCCGTCAATAGTTTTGTATCTGCGACCCAGGATAAGGGTGAGGATTTTAAAAAGATAAAGATCATGGATATTCTTGATCTTATCAATCAGGATATTACAAAAACCGCAGAAGACTATTATATTGGAAAGGTGGCCAACAGCTATGATAACAAGTGCCTTCTTATATCGGCCATACAGGCATATTTTGAGGCACTTGAACTGGATAATCTTCTGGATCCCGGTAAAAATCAGGTTTTTATAGATATTCCTGTCCAGAGCAATTTCCTGAAGGGTACAGGTGTTGATGTGAGCAGCATGAATGAGCAGCAGATAAAGGAAGCAAATACAAAGGACAAGGTATTCCTTGCTGCCAATATTAAACCATTGGATGCGGTGGAGGATATTACCCTCAATATAAATCTTTAGCGGAGGCATGCGGCTGAAAAAGCGAAGCAAACATTAGTGCTTTTATTACTATTTGTGTCGCTGCATGGCAGCAGAATGGAGATCAAAATGAATGCAAAGAGAATTATTAACGGAACCTGGGGCGAAGTATGGCTGGATGATGATAAGGTCGGCGAATGCAAAGGTTTGCAGGCCAAGATAGAGATACAGAAGGAAGATGTAAAACTGTGCGGACAAATGGCCCAGGATACAAAAATCACCGGATGGAAGGGAAAGGGCACGCTGAAATTATATAAAACCAGTTCGCGTCTTGCCCTTAAAATAAAAGACGAAGTGCTCAAGAATGGAAAAGATATCAGATTCAAAATAATATCAAAGCTGGCTGATCCGGATGCATCAGGAGCTGAAAGAGTTGTTATCAAGAATGTGAGCTTTGACGATTTGATGCTGGCCGACTGGGAGGCTGCTAAAAACGGCGAAGTAGAGGCACCATTTACTTTTACCGACTTTGATTATCTTGATATGATTCAGCCGGAAAACTGATATTCCGGCTCTGGAAATAATGGAGGTGTAGATTTATGAACCTTACTGAAATGCTTCTGGCAAGTGATATAAGTGAATTCAGTATGCCTGAGAGGGAACTGGAAATCAAAAGGCTGAGCAATTTGTACAGGCACCCGTTTGTTATTACCTTCCGTGCCATAAGGCCGGATGAAGAAGAGGAAATACAAAGGGACTGCATGACCATAACCAAGGACGGAGTGGATTTGGACTCTTCAAGGATGAAATATTCAACTGCGGCAAAATGTATTTTAAGTCCGGATATAAGGAATAAGGAGCTGCAGAAAAAATTTAATGCTGAAAACCATATGGAGCTGCTTAAGAAAATGTTCCTAATAGGAGAAGTTTCGGCTGTATATGATCAGATCCAGGAATTAAGCGGTTATGGAAAAGATAAGGTGGAAGAAATAAAAAACTTGTAGGCAGGGATAGGATTACCTATCTCTGCTATAGGAACTGGCAGAAGGGTATTCTTCCGGGTACTACATACAATCTGTCGGCAGGTGAAAAAACAGTCCTCGAGGCATTTATAAGGTATGAGGATGAGCAAAAAAGTGAAGCAGTCAGAGAAATATGCGAATCCGAGGCATTCTGCCCATATGTGCTGCTGAATCTGCTGTAGAATCGGTAAAGGCGGTGAGATTGTGGAAGAAGCAATAGGTTTAAGGAATATAGACATTGTAGTCAGTTATCTGGAGAAAAACAGGACTAAAGTACAGGAAACAATGAAAACCCTTGAAACAATGGGTAAAAAGGTATTTACTCCTGCGATAGAGATAGCTGATAAGACCAAGGGGAAAATCAAAAGTATAGAAAAAACCATGCTGGAATTTGATAAAAAAGTGCTGGGGCCCATAATCAAAATAACAGGCGGAGATAACAGCAAGCTTAAATTCCTCCAGGATGGACTGATGTCCATGGACAAAAAAGTGTTCAAACCGGCCATAGAACTGGTGGACCAAACAAAAAATACAATCAGCAGTATAAAATCCGGCCTGGATTTTCTGAGCAAGTCGGGAACAAGGATTTTTGACATGATGACTAAATCGGCTGTGTTCTTCTCGGCAGCCCTTGACATGGCAAAAGCGGGAACCCTTAAAGCGACACTGGCACAATGGGGCTTTAATGCGGCAATGCTTGCCAACCCCGTTACATGGATTGTTGTTGGGGTAATTGCTCTCATTGCCGCCATCATATTGCTGGTAAAAAACTGGGACAGGGTAAAGCAGACGATTTCGGGATTTATCACATGGTTTAAAGGTGTTTTTTCAGCGATAGGTACCTGGCTGTCAGACAACTGGAGGAAAGCCGTAACAGCGGTGCTTTTGGCAATGGGGCCTGTGGGCTGGGCTGTACTGGCGCTGGTGCGGGTTATCAGAACCAACTGGGATTCAATCAGGGAAGCTGTGGTTACGGTGTGGAATACTGTTGCAGCATTTTTCACAAATCTCTGGGATGGTATAAAAAGCACCGCTCTGACTGTATGGAATGCCATAGGAGACTTTATCGGCAGCATTGGAGAAGCTGTAAGGGGTGTTTGGAACGGCATAATGGAATGGTTTTCTCAAAAGTTTCAATGGGTCAGGAGTTTCTTAAATGAAATAGCAAACAATCCCGTTTTTAAACTTATTTCAGGTTCTGTTGACGGCACGGTAAATGTCACAGGTAAAGTAATATCCGGGATTTCCGACTGGGCCCTGGGGGAGGATGTCAATCAGGCACGGAAAGTTCAGATGAAAACAGTGGAAAGGGAGAAAATCCACGGCAAAGCAGCCGGCAGGGAAATAAATAGCAGCACAGCTGTTAAAAGTAATACCATACGCGCAGCGGCTCAACGGCGCCCGTCTGAGTCTCCGATTCAGCAATACAGGAAACTCAGCCAGCCGAATAAAATTAACAAAGCCGCTGCAAACAGGAATGCTCCTGATACTGTAAATATCACCATACCCAAACTGGCTGACAGTATCATAGTCCGGGAAAAGGAAGATATCGACAGGCTGGCTGCAGCAATTGTCGGGAAATTAAAACAGCACTCTGTTAACATGGGGGTGGTCTAAATGGAAATATCGCTTATACACAGCATCAGTGATGAAAAGCTGATCCTGCCGGTTTCTCCCGAGGAGTTTACCATACAGGAAGGCAGCAACAACCAGGTTGTCACTGTTGAAAATCTGGGTGAACTGAATATTTTCGGAAAGCCTAAACTTGTATGTATAACCTTGTCCAGCTTTTTTCCGGGACAGAACTACCCGTTCTGTACATCGGTTAACAAGGAGGACCCGCAGCCCTATCAGGATTACGTTGAATTGCTCGGCAGATGGATGAAGGACGGAAAACCGCTGATACTCAATGTACAAAATACCCGTTTCAACCTTACCTGCTGTATAGAGAACTTTTCCTACGGGGAAAAGGATAGCAGCGGTGATGTATACTACACCCTGGAATTGAAGGAGTACCGCATTGTCAATACCGTGACAAACTCAAGTGATAAAGGCGGCTCAAATCAACGGCAGCAAGTCAGGGAACCTGCAAAAACTCATATTGTAAAATCCGGAGACACACTCTGGATGATTGCACAGAAGGAATACGGTGACGGCTCACGCTGGAGGGAAATTGCTTCTAAAAATGGCGTTAAGGATCCCAAAGGACTTCAGCCGGGTCAGAGGTTGGTGTTATAAATGAAAGTGTTTTATTTGCCGCAGGACGGCAAATCAATGGAAATTACAAGCTTGTGCAGCAGTGTGCGGTGGAGCGGAGATTCACAGCAGGCGGCACGAAAAGTTGAGCTGGAAATTATTGCATCGGCTTATGATAAAAACATACCCAGGGTTAATATTTCGCCGGGAAGTATGATCACACTGGTTAATGATGATAACATTAAAATATTTCAGGGATTTGTATTTATGCAGGAAAGGGATTTCAGCAGCCAGACCGCAAAAGTGCTTTGTTATGATGCAATGATATATCTGACAAAGTCAAAAGCCAGCTATAATTTCCGTGATACGACAGCAGAGCAGATATCGGGGAGAATATGCCGGGACTTTGGCATAACGCAGGGAACTATTGCTGCCACAGGTATAAAGCAAAGCCGCATATTCATCGGAAAAACCCCCTACGAAATAATTACCGAAGCCTATAACAATGCCGCAAAGCAAAATAAAAAACAGTACATTTTCATAATGAAGGAAGGAAAGCTGAGCATTGCAGAAAAGGGAAATCTCAAAGTTGACTATCTGCTGGACCCGGAGGCAAATATAAGCAGTTCGCGGTACAGCGAGAGTATAGAAAACATGATCAACACAGTCAAAATTTATGATGACAGGGGCAATATGGCAGGTAAAAGGCAAAACGATGACTGGGTTAAATTATATGGTGTTTTGCAGGAGGCATATCAGAAGGAAAACGGTAAAAATGCGGCAACTGTAGCTGATAATATGCTTAAGGATATGGAGAGAAACGGTGAAATTGAAGCTCTGGGAAACACCGATTGTATCACTGGAAATGCGGTTCAGATCAAAGAAAGCTACAGCGGTATAAAGGGTCTTTTCTATATAAGCAGTGATAACCATACCTGGAAAGAGGGCTTGCATACAATGCAATTAACTCTGGATTTTGAAAAAATCTGCACCGAAGCGGGGGCGGGTGCATAGTGCCCGGAATGGGCACATGGAGGTTAAATTGAAAACAAATAATCCATATACTGAAATGCTTGGGCTCATACAGGAACACGGAGCAAAATACAATCCTCCGTCCATCCGGCTGGCAGAGGTTTTGGCGCCGCCTCCCGAGCTTATTATTAAACTGGGTGATATACAGGTTGACAAAAACAACATATTGATTGCCGACTACCTCCTTGCAGATTATAAAAGAGCATACTTTGCAAACGGAAGACTTGTATTCAAGGATGACAAACTGGGAGGAGAAACTGAACAAAATGCGTGTCAGCATCCTCATCCCCATAAAATGAAATCCATTGAGGCTGATACATATGACTATCACATTGAAGGTAAGGTCGGTGAAGCCAGCGGCCTATGGTTCAAGGATACTCTTGTAAAGGGAGACATGCTTGCGGTCATGCCGACTTACGATATGCAGCTGTATATCATTCTGGCAAGGCTGGTGAGACCGGATGCGTTTGCTTAGCGTATAAGTACAGGTGTTTGAAAAGGTGGTGAAAGCAATGGGTGAAAATATATTTCCTTTTATCAGCTATCAGGAGCCAAAGGAATATGTTGAAGAAAAAAAGATACCAAAGGAATTTGCCTGGGATTTCGGCAAAAATCAGTTCATCCTGGAGAACGGAAGGATGAAGATTCTTGAGGGAGCCGAGGCCTTAAAGGTTTGGATATGTAAAATGCTGAAAACCCAGAGGTACAGGTATCTGATATATTCGTGGAACTACGGCAGTGAGCTGGAGAAGCTGATAGGTGCTGGATATGCCTCAAATACCGTTCGGAATGAAGTGAAGAGGCTTCTGGAAGATGCGCTGCAGGTTAATTCCGGCATAAAGGGTACTAAAAATGTAAATGTGACATTCAGCGGCGATAAACTGGACTTAAGCTTTACCGTCATTACCGATTACGGGGAGGTGAAAATAAATGTATGAGATGTATACCAAAGAATTTCTTCAAAATAGGATGCTGGGCAGGATCAAAACCGATATAGACAAATCGGAAGGCTCTTTTACCTTTGATGCAATTGCACCGGCAGCCATAGAGCTTGCGCAGAACTACATAGAACTTGACGGTATATTGGAAAAGGCATTCGCCCAGACAGCCTATGGTGAATGGCTGCAAAAACGAGCCGAAGAATACGGGGTATACCGTAAAGCGGGAACCCGCGCATATGGAGCGGTCACATTTTACGGGGCGGACGGAACGGCAATACCCGAAGGAACCTTGGTACAGACAGAGGCAGGTCTGCAGTATGAGACTGTCAGGGAGATTATAATTTCACAGGGAAATGCCGTCGTCAATATCCGGGCAATCACTGAAGGGACGCAATACAATATTCCTGCCAGAACCATATCCCAGCTGCCTGTTCAGCTCACCGGCATAACAAAAGTGGAAAACACCGGGCCCATAGCCGAAGGCAGGGACATGGAAAGCGAAAGTGATTTTATACAGAGACTGCTTTTAAAAGTCAGGAAACCTGCCACCAGCGGCAACAAAAACCATTACAGGCAATGGGCTCTTGAAGTTCCAGGCATAGGTGATTCCAAAGTTTTTTCGCTTTGGAACGGTGCCGGAACGGTAAAAGTCCTTGTGGTTGACAGCAATAGATATCCGTTAAGCCCGGAGGGTGAATTACTGAAAACGGTAAGGGACTATATCAATGATAACAGGCCATTAGGAGCGGATGTTACGGTGGAATCTGCAAAGAGACTGGATATAAATATTGCGGCAAATGTTGAAGTTGAAAAAGACCATTCCATGGATCTGATCATGCAGGAATTTAAAACAAAAATTGTTGACTATTTAAAGAGTATCACATTTATTGATAATTTTGTAAATTACCTGCAGATAGGAAAAATGCTGGTGGATACCGACGGAGTTAAAAGATGCCATAGCATGAAGGTCAACGGAGGTACAGACGACATTGAAATTGATGCTGAAGAATGCCCTGTTCTGAATGAGGTGAACATAGCTCAGACTGTAGAACAGGAGGTATCTTAAATGAAGGAAGATTTCAGCGGTAAAGCTGCGGATATTCCGGCTGAAAAAAATCTGATGTCCTACATGCCGGGTTACTATATTGAAAACTATATTATGAGTGACATCCAGAATTCAATTTCTGCCGAACTGGGTGAGTTGGACAAACATATGTCGGATACTCTAAAACAGCTTTTTGTAAAGTCTGCCACCTGGGGGCTGAAACTGTGGGAAACCGAGCTGGGTATACCTCTTGACTCAAATAAACCCGAGGGAACCAGGAAAAACGCTGTTCTGGGAAAAATAAGAGGTTTGGGTATTACAGCACCGGATACCATAAAGGAAATGGCTGAATTATTCTCAGGCGGAAGAGCCGTTGTCACCGAACTTTACGATGAATACAAATTCATTGTCAAATTTTTTGAAATCCGGGGTATTCCAGCCAATTTAAGAGAGTTGAGCGAAGCAATAGAGGAGATAAAGCCTGCCCACCTGACTTTCAGTTATGAGTATACCTGGTTAATCTGGTATGAGACTTCAGGTTATCTGTGGGATGAAGTCCGTTTATTTACATGGGACGTATTCAGAGTTCAAAAGCCCAAATACGGTATGGGCAGTCCGGTGACATGGGGGATTGCACTCTGGTCGGAGGATATTCGGTTCTGGAATGTATTAAGGAAGATAACCTGGGAAGAAGTAACAAAAATAAAACTTATTAATTATTAGGAGGTACCAGTATGCAATTTACAGCTAATTATGATTTTAAAAAACCGGGAGGAACTGATCTCGTAAATGTTGACGATCTGAATACGAATTTCGACAATATTGATGCTGCACTTACACCATCTGCAGACCCAACGCTTGTACCGGCTTCAAGCGGCCCTGCAAAACTGTTCCAGTGGGTTTCATGGATTACCAACAGAATCAAGGCCATCACCGGTAAAGACAAATGGTATGAAGCACCCGACACAAATCTTGCAGACATAGTTTCCACTGCCACCGCAAACAAGGTGCTGAAACTGAATGGCGATGCCAGGCTGCCGGCCAGCATTACAGGAGATGCCGACACACTTGACGGCAAACATGCCGATGCTTTTGCTCCTGTTAATCATACACATGCAGCACCTTTTTCAATAAAAACAGGAACAATACTTGACCAGATGAAAATTGCTCCTACACCGGGATATCAAAATCATAAATACCTGGTGTCCATTGCATCCATAGACACTTACGGAAATACCTTCGATATTCCGGTGACAACTGCAGGGACATATCCAAACACTCATACTGTAGCCAGAGATACCACAAGGCTGGGATATGTATGCTCCCTTGATGAGGTCACTTTAACAGTGACTGTTAAAGCGATGGCAGATGACGGTTCATGGAGGTCCGGCTATGCCAACTATATTGAAATAGCATGGAATTAAGGGAGGGATTTATATGTTTCAGCTGATGATTGTGGATGCTGACGGAAATATTGCCGGTGCGTACACCGACAGCAGCCGTCTTCCAGAATTAAGGGAGGTTGTCCCCCAGGGAAACTATATAGGGATAGAAACACCATATAATCTTGATCTGCTATTCAATTCATCAGGTTATATATACAGAAACGGAGCTTTTGTAAAAAAGGAACCTGTACCCTACCGCATCACAAAATTATACATTGAGCCGGAGGAAGCAACATCCATTTACGTGCCCATGGGTACAATAGCATCCATTAACGGCGTGGAATATGAAATTGACGACGGGTGTATTGAGTATTCAAACCCGAATGTGGGAGTGCATCAAATAATGCTGAAGATAAAGGGATACGCCAATACACCGGTTTATGTGGAGGTGATGGAGCTATGAAAATAGAAGTCAATAAAAAGACAACAATTGAAACTCTGGAACAGGATGTGCTTGCAATCCGGGATGAAATATACAGGTTGTGGGAGATGTATGCAGACACGGCAAAACAACTGAAGGATCTAAAGGAGAGACTGGAGATGAAGGGTGTTTTGTAAGTTCATCAAGTATTTAATGGCAGATAAAATGTCCTTTGTGGAGGAGATATGAGGAAATTCAGTTTTGTAATACCTTCCTATAACAGCAGGACTATGCTGAGATATTCTCTTGAGGCTCTGAACAATCAGACCGGATATGGTCCGGAAGATTATGAGGTTATAGTGGTTGATGACGGTTCTCAGGATGATACCTGGGACTATATAAAGGGTGTAAACAGGAATTATGAGCTTAAGTATATATACCTTGAGAGGGAAGCCTGTTCAAGCCGGGGGAGGGCAAGAAATTTCGGATGGAAAGCGGCACAGGGAGAAAATATAGTGTTTATTGATGCGGATATAATAGTAAAACCAGGCCATCTTTCTGAACTGGACAGATTTTATAACTATCAGAGGAATGTTGTTGTTCTGGGAACCCGGTTAATGCTTCCTAAAGGAGCCTTCATTGACTTCAGTAATCTATTTCAGATATATGATTTCAACAGAAAAAAGTTAGCTTTAATCGATATAACCTACTTTGTTTATAACTCGCTGTCCTATAACATTTCCCTGGTCAGAACTCCGGGAATATTATTTTCCACTTGCAATTCGGCGGTACCGAAAGAGTGTCTGGAAAAAATCAGCGGTTTTGATGAGAGTTATGTAGGCTGGGGGATTGAGGATATGGATCTGGGCTGCCGGCTGTATAACCTGGACAATTTGCAGTTTGCAGTAAGCAGCAGGCTGGAGGTTTTACACCAGTTTCATAAGCATGGTCCAAATCTGGATGAAGAAGTGAAAAGAAACAAGGCAATATTTGAAAACAAGCTTCCCTACGGGGCTAAAAACGTACCAATGAGAATGGAACTTGAAATATGGGACGTGCTGGGCATGCCGAATGATATATACCTGGAGAGATTTGCCGGGATAAAGCCGGGAAAAAAGAATAAAGCAGTGTTGGAATTTAGAGACAGGGAAAAGCTTGACCAGTTGAAAGATAATATTATTAAACTGTCGGAACAGGAAAGTCTTGATATCGAGGTCCACGATTATTGCGAGAACACCGACCTGGATATCTGGATTCAGTTTCTTGGCTGCAGAAACAGCATTCCTCAGTACTTTCCCCAATCTAGAAAAATAAGCAAACTTTCACCTGAGGAAAGATCAAAATACTGTTTGAGCAGAAACGAGCTTTGGTGATTGGCTTTCCCACCATTAAAAAGCGGGAGGAATAATTTTATGTTAAAACAGCAAAGCACAGCTGTCCTGACTTGCATGGATAAAAATTTTGAAAATAACTTAATAAATGATTTTCTGAGAACACTGCGCAATACTGCTTGTTATCACGGAAAAGTGATAATTCTTGATTACGGTATGAGTATTGAAGCGTCTGAGAGAATTAGGAATGAGGATGAAAATGCAGAAAT
This sequence comes from Ruminiclostridium cellobioparum DSM 1351 = ATCC 15832, assembly GCF_000621505.1. Taxonomy (GTDB): domain Bacteria; phylum Bacillota; class Clostridia; order Acetivibrionales; family DSM-1351; genus Ruminiclostridium; species Ruminiclostridium cellobioparum. The sequence continues at coordinate 197,484 of NZ_JHYD01000010.1, read as the reverse complement.
CATTAAATGCAGCAAGGACAGACATATATTTTCGGTAAGATTCAGGGACATGGCGGAAATAATAGAGCGTCTTCCGGCTGATATTACCAATGTTATGAGTATAGACGGCGGAGATGTGTGGTTTCAGGAACCCATAGATGATATTTTTGAAATTTGCAATAACAAAATAGGTTATATTGAAGATTATTCGCTTGATAACAGTTGGTGGAACAGACAGCTGCTAAATCTTCTGAAGCCTGGAGAAATGAAAAAACTGTGTAAAAACTTTCGCGGAACAAGGCAAAAAAATGCGGGCATGATATGCGGTCCCAGAAACATCATGATCAAGGTTTCCGATTTAATTGACAAATATGTTTTGAATAACGGAAATGATTTTTTCGGACTGGATCAATTATATTTCAACTATATTATAAATAATATGCCGGATAATGAAAAAATTGTGTTATCCAAGAAATACAATTATGTTCTTATTGATAACAGACATAAGCTGATTATTGAAAATGATCTGGTCTATAATGAAAATCATGAATTAATGACAGTAATACATAATGCCGGTGGAGGGTACTACAGGGTTGTCAGGAAGGAATCTTGCAGAGATGTTGATGAAACCCAGTATAAAAGGGTAATTCAAGTATATAAATGAGCTATGGCTATAGATGGATAAAAGGCCATAAAGTCAATAACCATAGGCCTTCTGCCGATAGTTATTGACTTTTGCAAGCTACACCCTGCTAACTGGCCGGAAGAGGAGATGAGAAGTTATGGTACTGGAAGATATTCATCTGAAGCGGGTCAATTTTATGGTTACAACCACATGCAACCTGCATTGCAGGATGTGTGACGTACCCGAGTTCAATAACCGGGAAAATAATCTGACTCTGGAAAAAATAAAGGAAATTATCTGGCAGGCTGCCCAAGCGGGGGCAGAAATTCTTGAAATATCAGGCGGAGAGCCGATGATGCGCAAAGATATTTATGAAATTATTGCTTTTGCAGCTTCATTAAAATTAAAAGTAATGATGGTTTCAAACGGTGTGCTTATAGGTCCTTCAGAAGCGCAAAAGCTGCTGGAGGCAGGTGTTTCCTTGATTCCGATGTCGCTGGAAGGCCCGGAGGAATTAAATGATAAAATACGGGGAAAAGGAAATTTTAAAAAAACACTTAGTGCCATTAAAAGCTTTTTGGCCAACAGCACAAAAATTCCCGAACTTCAGGTATCTGTCGGAATTACGCTTTCAAGGCATAATTATAAAATTGTTCGTACATTTTCAAAATATCTGCTGGAGGATGTAGGGGTACACTGTATTACTATAAATCCGTTTACGGGTACCATGATGTCACAGGAAAATTTTAAAGCACGTAAAGATGAATTTATTATACCGGAGGAACTTATTCCTGATCTTATTTTTGAAATGGAACAACTGGCTCAGTACTCGGAAAGCAGGCCGGGCAAGCTGCCTTCTCCCAGGTACATAAGAAGGATTCCTGAATATTTCGATGGAAATAAAATTTTACCCTCAGGCGGATGTGGTATGCCATTGACTTTTATCGGGATATCCCCTCAGGGATTGGTTTTCCCATGCTGGCACGGTCCGGTGATAGGTGATTTAAAGAAGTCTGTACTGAGTGAAATTCTGGCCTCCACGGCCCGGAAGGAATATGTTGAAAAAGCGTTGTCGGGAGACTGCCCGGGATGTCTCAGCTCATGCTATTCAGAAATATTTTGAAAATTTGCCCGCTAAATAGTAATGACAATTAAAAACTGAGCGCAATAGATTTTTTTGCCGATCCAGGTTGTAAAAAACAGCTTTACATTTCATTATATATGACAACTAGTTAAAGCTGACCTGGAGGTGCCGTATGAAACAGAATATCCCAATGGAAAAAATATTAAGGGAGTACAGGGTTAATAAACAAAGAATCAGTTTCCTGGAAAATCAGATAAGGCGTATGACGCCTGAGTTAGATAAGGATTATATTGAAAGTAAAATGTTTGCCCGCGGTCATAGTGACAAAACATTAAAACTTGCGGTAGTTAACGGTGAAGAAGTGGCTGTTCTCAACAACGTTGAAGAAACTGCCGACAATTACCGGCTTCATTGTGAAAATGAGTACAGAGAAGCAATAAACTGCTTAAGAAATGAGATATCCAGGCTTCATAATTCTGTTTACATTGTTGAAGATTCCCTTGATGCCCTTGGAGAGTCAAACGAAAAGTACAGGACTCTGCTGGAAAAATACTATTTACAGGGGGAGAGTATGGAGGAAATAGCTGAAATTCTTCATTTGAGCCGCAGCAGGTGTTACGAATTATGTAAAAAAGCAGTACAATACATGGAAATGGTAGTATTCGGAACATAGCTCTACAAATCAGGAAAATGTATTTTAATTTGATGAACAATTGCGAAAATTCCGGTATGTACAAATAAATTACAAAAATGTATAATTAAGTAACAAGGACGATTTTTATATATAAAATTGTCATAAATTCAATTACGGTTGAAACCTAGCCGTCCAGGTGAATATGTGCTTTTAAGCATTCTATTTTAAAGGTTTCACTGCCGGCTTTAGCCGATAGTAATTGACTTTGATAATTTAATAGGAGGAGAGATTATTATGTGTGAAAACAGAGGGCAATCCGGTAAGCTTTTCCGGATAATGGCTGTAATACTTGTGACTTCGTTACTGCTATCCACACTAATTTTTCAGCAGAAGGTTCAGGCAGCGTCTTCGCCAAGAACAGGCGGTTCTTATTACAATTATGGCGAAGCATTGCAGAAATCAATTCTCTTTTACAAGGCCAACCGTCTGGGTGATTTACCGGACAATTACATTTTGCCGTATCGTGCCGATGCAGCCATGACGGACGGAAAAGATGCGGGTATTGACCTGACCGGAGGCTGGGCTGATGCCGGCGACGGGATTAAATTTACCCATCCCATGTCCTATGCCGCCGGACAGCTGGGCTGGGCCGTATATGAATACAGGGAGGCATTTGAAAAATCCGGACAGCTGGATGATATACTGGATGAGATCAAATGGGCTACGGATTTTTTCATTAAAGCACATCCAAGTCCCGAAGTATTGTATTACATGTGCGGATATGAGGAATCCGACCATTCCGTATGGATACCCCACGAACTTCTTGACTACAGAACCAAAAGAACTTCCTTCAAAGTTGATTCTACAACACCGGGTTCGGATGTGGCCGGTCAGACTGCCGCAGCTTTGGCCATTGCATCCATTATATTCGAACCCACCGATCCGCAGTATGCCTCTACCTGCCTGACACATGCCAAACAGCTTTTTAGCTTTGCAGACAAATATAGAGGGAAAAACCCTCTCAAGACCTTGTATCCTTCGGGCAGTTATGTTGATGATCTGGCCTGGGGGGCAATCTGGCTTTATATAAAGACCGGAGATCCCAATTATCTTGATAAGGCAAAAGCTGTTTTGCCCGTCACATCACTGGGAGGCCAGCATACCCATTGCTGGGATGATGTCAGCTACGGAGCGGCGTTGAAAATAGCCCAGGTTACACATGACACAGGATATGCTGCCATGGTGGAAAAAAATCTGGACTGGTGGATGCCGGGCGGCGGCCTCAAATACACTCCAGGCGGTCTGGCATGGCTTTCGCAGTGGGGTTCCCTGCGCTATGCATCCACCGCTGCATTTTTGGCATTTGTCTGGTCTGATGATAAGACAGTAGGTACAGCGTCGAAAAAAGATACATATCATAAATTTGCGGAAAGTCAAATAAATTATGCACTTGGAGATAATCCCCGGGGAGGGAGCTATGTAGTGGGGTTTGGCAAAAATGCACCTGAACACCCGCATCACAGGACGGCTCACGGCTCGTGGACAAGCATGCTTACCGTACCGGCCTTCCACCGCCATATACTCTATGGAGCCCTGGTGGGAGGTCCCACATCTGACGACAGTTGGAAGGACGACATTTCCGATTATACATTAAATGAAGTTGCCACTGATTACAATGCGGGCTTTGCAGGTGCTCTGGCCAAAATGTATGACATGTACGGCGGAGAACCGCTGGAAAACTGGCCAAAACCTGAAGATTTCCGGGCGAAGGAAGATAATCTCACCGAGTATTTTGTCAGGGGCTGGATAATTTACGAGGGGTATGGGACTTTAAACCTTATGTTCCAGATCAACAACCGCTCAGCATGGCCTGCAGCAATGAAAGATAAGCTGTCTGCACGCTACTATATGGATCTTACCGAAGTATTTGAGTCGGGACATAAACTGGAGGATGTGGAAATAACACTGGGGCAGAGTCAGGGGGCCAAGCTGTACGGACTGAAGCAATATAAGGACAATATTTATTATTTCACCGTTGATTTCTCGGGAACACAGATAATGCCTGCCGAATGGGAGTTATGCGAGAAAGATGCCAATGTATCCATAAAGTATAAGGATAACTGCGGTTCCAATGAAAATGACTGGTCCTATAAAAACCTGTATGGACCGCCGGATTATGATGCCGTATCTTTTGCGGGCATGACCCCTTACATACCGGTATATGACAGCGGAGTACTCCTGTGGGGTGAAGAGCCTTTCAAACAGGAGCCGGGGTTTACTTACGGAGATATAAATTCTGACGGAAGCATTGACACCATAGATTTTGCATTGTTAAAGCAAATATTGATGGGAAGTACTCCGGGGAATGTCAACATGCAGGCGGCAGACGTGAAAGCCGATGGTGAAGTAAATGCTCTGGATTATGCGGTTTTGAAAAGCTATTTGTTGAATATGATTGATAAACTTCCTCAGTAGTAAAAATTAATAGAAATGTTAATAGTAATATTTCTTTAAAATGTTATGGTTTTATCTGGTAGAATTAATTTACATAATTATAACCCCACCCTTGACCGGAAATGTAAAGAGTGGGGTTATTTATTTTTTGAACTATTTTTAGCGTGTATTCCAGGATTTATGATTACAAATCCTGCTGATTTATGTTAAAATTTAGAAAAACATGCTTTTGAATTTCAATTGTTTGCTAATTTTTTAAAGGAGGTTTAAAATGTTTTATATTTTAATTGCAATTCAGTTAGTCATTTATTCAATCGGTTTAGTTATAAATACATCCAATCCGTCAGGAGGCCTTGCTGTACCGGTAAAAGTGATTTTAAGCCTGTCCTTTGTCCTGGCGGCATTATTAATAAGGCATTTTAACAGGACAAAGGTTTATACAAAATATGTTGCCATCGGGATGTCCCTATGCTTTATCGGAGATCTCATTAATTCGGATGTCATCCCTGGAGTTGGTATTATAGGAAGTATCGTATTCTTTGCCCTTGCACATGTTTCTTTTATCCTTGCTTATGCAAAAACCGTTAAAAAACATGGCTTAACAATTTTTTGCAAATACTCTTACATATTTATGGCACTGTACTGGGCAATAACCATTTTATTATGGGGGCTTTTAGTATTTCCAAAGGACAAAAGTTTCATGTCTTACGGCGTACTTGCATACGGGCTATGGGTTTCGACAATGGCTGCCTTCTCCTGGTCTCTGGTAAGAATACATAAAAAATACCTGCTGGTGGCAGCCGGAGCATTTATGTTTGTGATTTCAGACCTGTTTCTGGCAGTAACAGGAATCGGAGGAATAACGGTACATTTCAGGGATGCGGTAATATGGGCAACGTATATCCTGGGATTGACGGGAATAATTTATGCAGGACACTTTATAACTGAATCACAGCAAGACAAAAGTATTTAAACAGGGAGCAGGAACGAAATTAATATCGAAACAATTAAGGAACCCACTTTCAGGGTTCCTTAATTGTTTTATTGTTTAAATTATCCCGGACGATGAGGATTATGACCTGTTTTTATGAGGCCGTGCAAATTTGCCATCCTGCCACATTCCATAGAGATAGATTAATAAATAATGTGTGATTGTCATTACATATATCCAGATTCCTTTGAGAAAATCCTGATTTAGCCATATAAATATTCCTCTTCTATGCAGCCAGGGATGTATCACGCGGATAAAAAGAGTGCTCAGAAGTATTTCAATAACAAAATAGAGCCAAAATCGTCCATAGGTGAATTTGAAAATCCACATTGCGGCTATTGGCAAAACACCGTAGACAAAACTTATCATTTGATCAAGTGGAAAGATATTCACCCGGGTTTCCCACAGTTTTAGGCCAACACCTATATCTATGATAATTGTGTTTGTTACCATAGTGAATAGGGCAACCGGCATCCAGCGCCTGATCTCTTCCTTCTTCATAAAGAAGAGTGACAGCCAGGGCAGAATCAGCATAGACCATACTATTACCTGATTAGTCATAAGCAACCTCCCGTACCAATTTTTCTATACGATATTATGTGTGTATTTCAATATCCTATACTAATCTAAATTTTGAAGACCTATCCATTCACTATGATATAAAGTACGGTTACAGCTTTGAAATATAAAAAATTTTTACAGAGACATGACATAGAAATTTAAGTTGCAAAACAAGGGATTTATTAGGTAAATTTACCAATGTTACCGAATTGATAGTGTGTTATTCTGTTGTAAAAATTACCATATATGTAAAAAGGATGTTCCTTTCTGTTAAATATATTATGAATACATTCTCAAACTTTAAATCTGTTTTTGGTGAGAGAGGTGATTAATTTGAGGCAAAGTTTTGCTCGAGAGGTGATAGGGGTGATTAAATATGAATACGAACGCGGTATTAGCAGGAAAAACGAAAGAAGGGCTAAAATTTTATCCGGATATGAAAACACGGGCCGGTATAATAGAACAATATTTGAAGCAAATACGGAATGCCTTGCGTGAGCTATGCAGCAGCTCAATAGATGAAATAGAGGAATTTTCAAGGGTGCTGGTCCGGGCAAGAGCACGGCATAATGAAATAATGTTTTTTGGCACCGGGCAGGATTACCACATAATAAATCACGCAAATTTTAATTTCCTGAAAACAAACAATTTGAGTGTCATAACCATGGGAATCCCTGAAATAACAGCTTTCAGAAATGAAGGCCCCTGTCCGTACCGGCTGAAGGATATTTTAGAGCGGAGACATTTTGGTAAAAGAGATGTACTGGTGGGGGTGCAGTTTGAAAAAGATGACAGGATACTCCGGAAAGCATTTGAATATAACTATGAAAATGGCGGAATAAACGTATTGATTTCAAATATGAAAAGGATTCCGGAGTATACCGGAATCAATATTTTTATCAACTCGGATAACACACTTGTCGCAAGGGATACAGCTCAAATTGTTCTTCATTTCCTGTCTGCAAATCTGGCATTTAAAACTGATACCGAGTTTAAGGATCAGGGTGCCGAAGCATTATCGGAATATTGCCAGCTGCTTTTAAGATCATTAAAGGGTCGTTATTTTTCCAATAAAAATCTTGCCGGTATTTCAGCAGCAATAGAAAAAAAGCTTAGAGAAGGCAGCCGGATTTTTGCCTTCGGAAATGGAGGAAGTGCTTCCATAGCATCATTTGCTGCCGGTGCGCTCAAGGAGCTGGCGGATGATCCGGCTGATGGATATGCCAGAATATTTGATGTGACCTCTTATGTTAAAAATATGACAAAGAGTATAAACAATGGATATATTAATGGATATTTAAAAAGTGATGCTTTTACAAGGATTATCAGAAATCTGGGAGTTAGAAATGGAGATTTGCTGCTTGGCTTCAGTTCCAGCGGGAACTCGGAAAATATTTTACACCCGCTTGTAAGTTTGGATAAGACTGAACGAATAGGGATACTTGGTTTTGAAAATGGCGGGGTTATCGGTTCAAGCAATGCTGCCGATTTAATGGCCGTTGTGCAGGATGCCGGCGGCTTCAGAAGCTATCAGAGGGCTCAAGACGGCCAGAGGATTGCTGTGAGTGCCATAATAAATACACTCTATGATATGGGGAGATTTATAGCCTAATAAAGTTATTTTGTTTCATTTTTATGCCACGGAACATTAAAATGGGAATGTCTCAAAATGAGATGTTTTTGAGACACTCCCATTTGCTTGTTAATAAAAATATACCGGCATTCTTTTATGGTCTGGTAAACTAATTAACCGGCAGTGCTATAATTTCTCCCAGCAGGTACTTCCTTAATATTGCCAGGTCAAGAGCATCCACACTGCTGTCCCTGTTTACATCGGCCAGCCTGATTCCGTCCTGTGACGGGAAGGTGCTTATCTGGCCCGTCAGATACTGTTTCACAAGAGCAAAGTCAAGGGCGTCGACAACCCTGTCACCGTTGACATCTCCGTAGATTTCCTGGCTTGAACCGGTTGAACCTACAAAAGTGGTTATTGAGTTTGCTGCTATAGTACCGGTAAAACTGGAGCCGCTGACGGCTATTTTTGCACCTTCAGCTAAATTTTGAGTTGCTGAGGTGGTAAACGGTGTTACAGAAGCGGGTGAAAAGCCATTTAAGGTATATGTAACGGATTGGCCGGCCGAACTGTTATTCATGGCAACTATAGCAAAATTACCAGTAGAGGGATCTTTGTATGCAGTCACATATACACCCGATACCGGATTGGCCGTAGCAGAAATTCTCTGCCAGCCCGGTCTTATAAATCTTGCATATTGTCCGATGGTATAGAGTCTTTTGGCAACCTTATAGGTTTTGGAATTCATATCCATTTGTATGAGGCCTTCTCCGTTATATGTTTTGTAGCATGCACCCCACCAGTAGTTCCATGCATTTCCCTGAGTTACGGTCATAAAATCATGAATTTCCCTGGACCATTTCAAACCATCTGTGATTGTAATATCATTGCCGTTCATGTCAGATATCTCGGTCTGCCAGATTCCTTTCCCCTTTGCCTTTGTGGTAGGAAACGGCACATAAGTTGACCCGTAATTGTGACATCCCACGATATCAGTTCTTTTCACTGCGACAGCATCGTTGAGACTGTCTATTGCAAGGGATTCCGAACATGTCATCTTTTCACCCACAATAACTTTTGCAGTTATACCTTCCCTGTCAAAAGTGGGTACAAGATAATTGCTCATAAATGTCTTAAACTGGGCTGCAGTCCACGTACATGAAGAATAGGCCGTTTCCAGGTCGGGCTCATTTGATATTCCTATATGTGTAATGTCAATTCCGAATTTTGATTTGTAGTTTTTAATGTGCTCGGCCAAATAGGTGGCATAAGCCTGGTACTTGTCGGTTTTGAGTGATCCGCGTGCAACCGAACCGGTGGTTTTCATCCAGGCCGGCGGGCTCCATACGGTATAAAGTATGTTTTTTATACCATAGGTTGACTGGATGGCTTTGATCATGGGTATCTGGTCGTCGTTGGAGGCCGTCCAGTCCCAGGTGGTCTCCGAAGGCTGCATTGTCTTGTTGGGCCCGTCGGTTGCATTTCCCCAGGTTCCGCCGTCACCCAGTATTGAACGGAAGATGGAAAAACCGGCTCCATTGGTGGTTGAGAATAGCAGGTCGTAGATTTCATTTTGTTTGGCTTCACCTAAAAGAGCAATATTATTTGACTGGTGAAAAGCTTCCGATACACCAAAACCGTCAATGGTCTGGTAAGCTGTATTCCAGTCAACGGTAACTGCTGATGCTGCATACATGTTGGCAGGCAGAGCTATTGACAATAAAAGCATTAATACAATTGCCATACCTGTGAAACGAATAAATTTTTTCATGGTAATACCCTCCTGTTTTAAAATTTTGGTTATTAAACATATTGTACCATAAATTACCATAAAATATATAAATATACAAAAAATAAATTAGTTCGTCAGTTTTTGACTATTTTAATTATGTTATACAAAGTCATCTGGAAATACTTGATACTTTTTGTAAACCGTGATAAGACTATTATTAGTACAAATCAAGAACCGGAAGGGCTAGTATCTTATTAATACAAAAGTATTTAAAACTGACTTTTGTGACTTTTGGTGATTCAACAAAAATGTTTTTTATGATATAAAGTAAATATTATATAATCAGTGGATTATGCTTCCAGTTTCTATAGGCGGTAAAACCATGGGGAAAGAAGAGGAACTGTAAATGTGGAAAAAAATTTTTCTGATTTTTTTCATTATCTTTATACCGGCAGTATCTTCCTCAGGCTGCAGTAACTTCAATAAGGATAAGCCTTCCGGCAACAAAAATATTGTGATAGCAGTCAGTGTTATCGGGGAGACTCATGACTGGCCTGTTGGTGTCTCCTGGTACGCCGAAGAGGAAGTAAGGGATATAGCCGCAGAAAACGGCTGGAGCTATGAATTTAAGGTGGCTGCCGACGCCAATGAACAATCCGGTCAAATCATCAATTTAATTAATAAAAAAGTCAGTTGCATCATAATGCTGCCAATGGACGGCGCATCACTGAAAACCGCGGCCATGGCTGTGCAGGACGCAGGAATACCACTGGTTATTTTCGACAGGGAAATCCCGGATTTTGCTCCCTCTGCCACAGTCAAAGGGGATAATGCAGGGATAGGAATACAGACCGCAGATATTTTCAACGGCATGTTTCCGGACGGCACAAAGGTACTGGAAGTCATGGGCGACACGTCAACGGTTCCCCAGCAGCGGACAGACGGCTACGATGAGACCATCCACGACAATTTTACAAAGGAACAGGTTGGCTATACAGGATGGCGGCGGGATGACTCCAGAAAATTGTTTGAAGACTGGGTAGATAAGCACAGCCAGGCAGAAATTGACCGGGTGGGGGCCATTTTTACCCATGATGACGAAATCGCACTGGGTATACTGGATGCGCTGGATTCCTACAAAGCGGATAAAAATTTCCCAAAGACCTTCGACAGGCTAAAGGTTATTGCAGGCTCGGCAGGCTCGCAGGAAATGTATAGAAGGATTAAAAGCGAGGAGAAGTATACCATCTTCTCCCTTACATATTCCCCGAAAATGGTCAAAAAAGCCATCCGGGTGGGAGAGAGCATCATAAAGGGGGAGGAATATGAAGAGATGACAATTATTCCTACCGAAGAAGTGACAAAACGTAATGTTGATAAATATATAGATGTCAATTCACCATACTAAGGATGATGAAATAATGTATAAATTAATTGTTGTCGACGATGAAAAAGCCATCAGGAAGGGTATATGCAATTATATTGATTGGGGAGGCCTCGGCTTTGAGGTTACCGCTTCCTTTGAGGACGGGAAGGAAACCATAGAATATATTGAAAGCCATGATGTGGATGTTGTTTTAACAGATATAGAAATGGCCCAGGTATCCGGGCTGGAGCTTGCAAAATACATACATGACAGGCAGCTGCCTCCCAAGGCCGTGATCATAAGCGGGTATAAAGAATTCGAATATGCCCGTAAGGCTGTGGAGTACGGTGTGGAGCACTATTTGTTAAAACCCATAAAAATGGAAGAGGTAGCAGAGGTATTTACAAAAATAAGGAAAGACCTGGATAAGAAAAAAGAGAACGGGCACAGGCTGATAACAGAGCAAAGGAATTTCGAAGAGCTGCTTCCCGAACTCAGGGAACAGTTCTGGATAAGTTTGCTGGTGGGGGGACCGCGGGCAAAAGAAAAACTTATAAAACGAAAGAATCTGCTTAAACTGGATATGGATGTGGAGCTGCCATGCGGTATTCTGGATATTAAACCGGCCGGTGAGGATGAAGAGCTTCTGCCATATAACCGGAGTGAAAATTATCATAATCTGATCAATAATATATTCGGGGGCATAAGCGATGAAATTCAATGCTATCCAACCTTCCTTTCGGCAGATATTCTTAAAATTATTGTCACTACCTGCCGGAACGAGACGGCCGATATGTTCGGTAAAAGGCTGAAACTCCAGATTGACGAAAAATGCCAGTCGGCATACTCTCTGTTGAAGTTGAAATTTGATATTAAGATTGAAAAAATATTCAAAAACCTCGTGGAAATGTCGGAATACAATTGCAGGCTATCCTCCCGGGCGGAATTGGAACAAAGTCCGGATAACGGATTACTGTCGGAAGATTATGAACAATTGATACAAAAGTATAAATTGCTTATGGGCATCATAAACGACGGTGATTTTGAAGAACTGGACAATATGATTGATAATATCTTCCTGGAATTTCGAAATCTTCCCATAGATCAGGTGAAACAGATATCCATTGATATGTTCTCCATGCTTTCAGGCAAATTTGTCAAGATGGGAATTGATTTCTGGAAGGATATGAATAAAACCGTCAGTTACCAGCAGATCATGGAAGCAGAAAACCTAAGAGAACTTAAAATAAAGTGCCAAAACATGCTCAGAGCCACCATTGATATAGTAAGGAGCAAACAGAATGCCGGTTCCAGAAGTGTTGTGGAACAATCGCTGCTATATATAAAAAAACATATAGGAGAGGATTTATCGCTGGAGGGCATTGCCGACAGATTCTTCCTCAACCAGACATACTTCAGCAGACTTTTTAAGCAGTATACCGGAACCACCTTTACCGATTATCTCATAGAACAGAGAATGGAAAAGGCGAAGGAGCTGCTTTCGCTTGGGAGGTTCAAGGTGTATGAAGTGAGTCAGATGATCGGCTACAGAAGTGAAAAATACTTTTTCCGCATTTTTAAGCAGTACGCCGGCTGTTCGCCTGCAGAATACTTCAGAGGCAGGAGTTTGAATGATGAAAGATAAGCAGAACAACAAACTGTCCGGCAATCCTAAAAACATGATTTTAAAGTACATACAGGACTACCGTTTCAACAGCATTTTTGTAAAAAGCTTTGCGATTATACTGGTCCTGCTGGTTTTTACATTTACTGTGATCATGCTGGCAGTATCCAATAAAATGAACGGTATCATCACCAGGGAGGTTGGCAGCATGAGTGTCAATTCCCTCGGAAAAACAAGGGACCGTGTGGATGTGGTCATGGAAGAGGCCGTTCAGATCTCGGGACAGCTGTCCCTGGATGATGATATAAAAAAGTTTCTGCTGCCCGACACAAAGGAGCTGTTTGGCAGGGATCAGACTGCAAAGGTGAAAGCCAAGATCGAAATGTACTCGGGAGTATTCAATTATATCGATACAATATATGTATATTCCAACAAGAGCAGATACATCGTATCCAATGAAGGAGGAGGCAAACTCAGCGAGTTTGATGACATTACCTGGCTGGACAACCTGACCGAGCGCGAATATGAGCCTGCCAGAATGATAAGCAGGGTAAAACGCAACTCCTATCCGTACCTTATTTCTTATATACAGCCTCTACGCCTGACTCAGATGCAGTTTCTGGGCGGAATAATTGTAAACATTGATATCAGCAAGATGAAAGAGCTGATAGTATCGAATATAAAGGATTCAAGGGAAACATTAACCATTGTCGACAACCGGAATAATATACTGTTCAGTTCCAATGAGAAGCATATAATGAAGAAAATCGACAAGGTGGATTATTACAGGGACATTAAATTTCAGGATATTGACGGTTATCAGATAATTCATGACGGGGATCAGGAATTACTGGTGACGGTGGCATCCTCCAACGAATTCAATTGGAAATATATATCCACAGTGCCGTTAAATGCCTATGACGAATACAACAAAAGCACCAGGGGCTTCTATTTTAAGCTGTTTCTGGCCTGTATTTTAATTTCTATAGTGGCATCGTTCATCATTGCACTGTATTGTTATACTCCGGTAAAAAATATTCTGAATTTGTTGAAGCACCCGGATATATACGAAGAGAGCTATTCGGTGGATATAGGACTCAGAAAGGATGAAACCCATGAAATAGCACTCAATATAGTAAGAAACCTGTATTCCAACAAGCAGATGCAGGCAGAGATGAAAACCTACACAAACATCATCAACAAGGCCCAGCTGACTGCACTGCAGGCACAGATCAGCCCTCATTTCCTTTATAATACCCTGGAAAATATTCGGTGGAGGGCAATGGAAATCTGCAGGGGGGATAACGAGGTATCACAGATAATACTAAATCTGTCCGAAATGCTCAGAATCAGTCTTGAAAGCGATCAGCAGCTGGTCACTATAGAGGAGGAAATCAAAAATACAAAACTATATATAAAAATACTTCAGCTGCGGTATGAGGACAAGCTTCAGGTCCTGTGGGAAGTGGATGAGAAAGCGGCCGGCTACCACATCGTCAAGGTAAGCCTGCAGCCCATTATTGAAAATGCGGTTTATCATGGAATCAAGCCTCTGAGAAAACTCGGAGTTATAACCATCAGCGTTGACAAGCTTGAAGACAAAATAGTCATACGTGTAAAAGACAACGGCATTGGTATGAGCAGGGAAGAAGTTGAACGGCTCAACAGGGATATGAGTGAAAAATATATTCTCCAGGAAGACCATATCGGGATACGCAATGTCAATCAAAGGATCAAATTGCTTATGGGAGACGAAGCAGGACTTGAAATAGAGAGTGAAGAAAACCTCGGTACAACGGTAACCCTGATCCTGCCTCTGCCCAAAACAACGGATAACCTGTGATAAATTTCATTGCAGTTTTGTGGCCGCAATGCGGCTCATGGAGGTTAACATGGTCTGTAAAATGAAACATAAAGTATTGTATATAAAACTTCTGGTATTTTTATTTGTCATAATAACGTTCATGACAAATATCTCCTGTACACAAAAGACAAGTAGTGTACAGACAAATAATGAATATACCCCGAATGAAAAGATTGTGCTGAAATGGATGATCTATGGTGAGAAATCAAAAAATTCCGAAAGCGTATTTTCCGAGTTCAATAAAAAACTGCAGGAGTATTATCCTGATACAACCGTTGAATTTGATATTGTCCCATACGATATTTACAAGGAAAAGTGGGATATGAAAATGGCCACCAACGAGCATTTGGATTTAGCCTGGATAGGAAATGACATATTCAATTACACCGAAGAGGTAAAAAAAGGTTCCTTCATGGCTCTGGACTATTTATTGAGCACATATGGACAGGAGCTTCTGGCCGAAATACCTGAAAACATATGGCGGGTGCAAAAACGTGAAGGCAAGATTTACAGCATTCCGCTGATGGGAATGTTATACAGGAAAGATTATGCAGTGGTATCCAGTAAAAAGCATATGAATACCTATGGAAACATCCAAGAAATCGGTGCCGTAAACCGGGCCGATTACTATACAAATGAGGAGTGCTACGAGGTCCTGGAAAAATATTTGTCCAGCCTGAAAGCTGAAAAAAACCTGGGTACCGGCATTTCCAGCGAAACCATATCAAAGATTGCGGACAAGGGCCTGGAGGGTATATACGGACCCAATTCCCCCTTCGTAATCAAAATTTTTGACAATGATTTGAAAGTATACAATAAATATGAGCTGGATTCGTACAGGCTTTTCTTTAAAACCATTCATGACTGGTATGAGAAGGGATATATACGTGAAAACATTGAAGAGGTGCTGAATCCCAAAAGTTATGACGGGAAGAGGAACGGCAGTGTGCTTTTTCTGGATGAATACGGGGAACACGGGGTGGTGGCCGACAGGATTGCCACCGAATACGAAGCGGTATACGAACCCCTTCAGAATTATAAATATATTTCATTTGAATGCAGCAGGAATGCGGTTGCTCTTCCGAGAACCACAAAAAATCCCCGGCGTGCTCTTGAAATAGTAAACCTGCTGAATACCGGAAAGGGTGAAGCGCCCTACAAACTGCTGGTCAATGGTTTCGAAGGCAGGCACTTCATAAGTAAGGGGAGCGGACAGGTGGACAGGATAACCGGTGCATCGGGGAAGCCGCTTTATGAGCTGTCCCAATACACCCTGGGAAATGTTTTTTTAAATTACGAAAAAACCCCCGGTGAATTTGAACAGCTGGAGCAATATAATAAAAATGCCATAGTTTCACCGTTGACAGGGTTTGAACTTGATACAAGGATGATGGTGCTTGAAATGTCCAAGATTGACCTGGTGGTGGAACAATATCTCAATACCCTGAGACTTGGCACCTCGGAGGACTGGCAGCAGGTGTACGGTGAATTTGTCGATAAAATGAGACAGGCAGGTTCACAGAAGGTTATTTCGGAAATGCAGAAGCAGATTGACACCTTTAAGAAAACAAAAGATACCAAAGGCAGCTGACAATACCGGGATGATTTAAAAGAGGTTGCGTAAAGACGTGTATTGTAATGATAACATACCTTTCGGACAAAGCGGCGATGCTATACTTGAGCTATCAGGAAACTGAAAAAATGTTCTAAAGGAGAGAAAGAGTATGAAAAAAGGACGTCTAATTGCAACGTTATTGACAGCAGCTTTAACCGCTGCCTCCATACTGGGTTTTACCGGATGCTCCCAGAAGTCATCGGTAAAGGAAATAGCTGTTATGGTGCCGAGTGCCGACCACGGTTGGACAGGAGCGGTACTTACATACGCCCAGGAGAAGGTAAATAAATTAAATGAAGATCAGGCTGTTAAAGAAAAGTTTTCGGTAAAAGTTTATTCTGCAAAAGATGTTGAAGATCAGATCCAGCAGGTTGACGATCTTTTGACCAATACCGGCAAGCTTGCAGGTATTGTAATACTGCCATATGATAACGGACTTCAATCCACCCTTGAAAAAATCGCTACCGCAAAAGTTCCCTTTGTACAGTTTGACCGTGTTATTTCAAGCGGCATTATCGACCCCCAGGTGGTGGCAAATGTAAAGGGAGATAATGAGGGCATCGGATATGAGACTGCAAAGCGATTTATAAAAGACGGTCTTGGCAAAGACGATTATGTGTATGAAATGATTGGAGATAATTCATCCGTTCCCGAGCTCCGTTCAAAGGGTTTCAGAAAATATCTGACCGAACAGGGCTGGACTGAGGATGAAATAAACAAGGTAGTTGTAAAATCAGCAGCCACAGGCTGGAGCCGCGACACCGGAAAAGAACTGTTTGAATCCTGGTTCGGAAGCTCACAATGTGACACTTCCAAAAAAATATGGATATACACACATGATGATGAAATAGCCATGGGTGTATTGGAATCAATAAACGGTTCTGCCCTGGATGCGGGAAAGAAGGCCGAGTTTATGAAACAACTCAAGGGACTTTCGGCTTCATCAGGACTTGCTGAAATGTACGCGGTACTCAAGGACAAACACAAGACAATAACCCGCCCGGCGACATTCGATATCTTTTCTGTAACATATGATCCTGCAATGATCCAGGAAGCTGTCCAGGTGCTTGTGGACTCACTGAACGGCGGAAAAAATATAGATCCAAATTACATCATACCGGTACACGTTGTTGATTCCTCAAATGTTGGCGATTACAAAGCATTTGGAACCTATGATGAAAAATAATTCTGGAAGGTTTATACTTCAATAAAAACTTCATCAGGGTACAGGCCTGAAATTTCGGGTAAAAACTTATTATGAGTCCTGCAAATTTCAGGCATGTACTTTGTGGCAATTATTGAGGAAGGAGGTTCTATGGAATTACTGAAAATGACCAATATTTCAAAGTCCTTTTTCGGTGTTACCGTTTTGGACAATGTGACACTGGAGGTCGGCAGGGGAGAGGTCCATGCTCTGATCGGAGAAAATGGGGCCGGCAAATCAACGCTGATGAATATTCTGGCCGGAGTACATGCCAGTGACAGCGGGAATATCATATTCAACGGTAAGGAACTTGTACACAACAGCATAAAGGGAGCCGAAAGCGCCGGTATTGCCTTCGTGCATCAGGAACTGAACATATTCAATAATTTAAGGGTTTATGAAAACCTGTTTCTGGGGAAAGAGCCGGTGAATAGTTTTGGAAAGCTGAAGAAAAAAGAAATGATTTCGGAAACCTTCAAGCTGATGCATGACCTGGGGGTGGATATTGACCCGCTGGAACTTGCAGATAATCTTGACACGGGAAAGAAACAGCTGCTGGAAATTGCCAAGACACTGCACCGGGATGCCGAACTGTTTATCCTGGATGAACCTACAACTGCACTGAATAATGCCGAAATAAAAAATCTGTTTGAAATTGTAGGACGGTTAAAGGCTATTGGAAAATCGTTCATATTTATATCACATAAAATGCCTGAAATTTTTAAAATTTCAGATAAATATACAGTACTAAGAAACGGTAAATTTATTAAAAGCGGGAACATCCGGGAGATTTCACCCGAAGCAATAACCAGATATATGGTTGGCGAAAGTTATTCAAATCAGGAAATGTACGAGGAACGCAAACTGGGAGATACCATTCTGGAATTGAAAAGTTTTTCCGGGAAGGGTTTTTATGATGTGGATTTCTCCATAAGAAGCGGTGAGATCGTTGGGTTTACGGGCTTACAGGGGGCTGGCAGTTCGGAAGTGCTCCAGACGGTTTTTGGTGTATTGGAGCCGCAGGGTGGACAGCTGTTTGTCCATGGAAAAGAAATAAAAAACAACAGCATACAAAACGCCATGAAGAACAAAGTGGCCATGGTTGCTGCCAACAGGAAAGAAAACTCCATACTCCAGGACATGACAATCCTCGAGAACACATATATATCCGAACATACCATCAACAACCGGCAGCAGCATATATTTAAAAACAAAGAAATTAAAAAGTATTCTGATTTAAAAGATACATTAAATATCAAGGCCAATAGTCATAATGACCCTATAACCAGCCTTTCCGGCGGAAACCAGCAAAAGGTGATTCTTGCCAGATGGCTGAACACCCGGGCTGATATAATACTTTTTGACAATCCCACCCAGGGAATAGATGTAGGTGCAAAAAGTGAGATATACCGGCTTATTCTGAACTTATCCAAGGCCGGAAAGACAATAATCATCAATACTCTTGAGATTCCGGAAATCCAAAAAATTGCAGACAGGTGTGTTGTTTTTTATCATGGAAGGATATCTGTAGCACTGAAGCGTCAGGAAATCAATGAAGAAACGGTCATGCTTCATGCTACAAATGCTATAAATGCAGCTGGAATAAATACGGAGGTGGAAAATGTCCAATCAAGGTGAAAGTCCCATGCAAGCGAATGCTGTGGTTGCACAGCCTGTAAATAAGAGATTTAAGGGTCTGTGGAGCAATTACAATTATGTGATTATATTTCTTGTGATATTTATTGCCTTTTTAATCATTAACGGCAGTGAAACCTCCTGGACCAGCATTACCAATATTTTTCTGCACAGTGCCATTCTGGGTACTATCTCTCTGGGAATGGGTCTGGTCATTATGACGGGAGATATAGATCTGTCGGTTGGGTCCTCCTTTGTCTTTATCGGAGGTCTGACCATTATTGTATATAACGCTGCCGGCAGTATTTTTGTGACTCTGCTGTTTGCCATAGCGGCGGGATTGTTATGCGGAGCTTTGAACGGTGTGCTGGTAGGCAGATTCAAAATGCCGTCATTTATTGTCACTCTGGCTTCCATGCTTATTTTCAGATCTGTTTCCCAGTATATGATGAATGAAATGGGAGAGACCAGATACCGTGTAGAAGCCGGAATGGAAAGCTATAAGAGCCTTTTCGGCTTTGGTAACGGAAATATTCTTACAATTCCCCAACTGGCCGTGGTATTCTGGATAGTGGCTGCCGCAATGATTTACATGACAACCTGTATGAAATTCGGAAAGAATATATACGCAATAGGAAGCAATGAGAGGGCAGCCAAACTGGCCGGTGTCAACGTCATATGGACAAGGATAAAGGTATTTGCAATAAGCGGTGCTCTGGTAGGTCTTGCAGCCTTTTTGAAAATAGCCAAGGACACTTCCTTTGATCCGGCCACTTCAGGGAAGAATTTCGAGCTCTATGCCATAGCCTCGGTAGTAATAGGCGGGATCAGCATGTCAGGCGGAAAAGGCAAGATCGCCGGTATTATTTTCGGTACAATGGCATTTACCATCATTGACAAGATTATCACGGCTCTTGGTATGAACGCTTTGCTGAATGATACCGTAAAGGGTTTGATCCTGCTGGTAGCTGTGGGCCTGCAAATGATACAAAAGCGTGAGAAATAAAAATAATTGAAAAAGGAGAGTGTATATGGGCAAGGTTTTGAATTATGGAATGGTAGGCGGGGGACCGGGTGCATTTATTGGTGATGCACACAGAAAAGCCATTGGTTTGGACGGAAAAGCAAGGATTGTTGCAGGTTGTTTTTCCCGCTCCTTTGAAAATACTTTGGCTATGGGTGAGGCCCTGGGAATTGAAAAGGAACGGCTTTATAAAAACTATGAGGAAATGGCCGCAAAGGAAGCCGGCCGGGAAGACAGTATGGATTTTGTAGTCATAGTGACTACCAACTATGCCCACTATGAAGCGTGCAGGGCTTTCTTGAAGGCCGGTATCCCGGTAGTTTGTGAAAAGCCGCTCACAGTTACTCTTGAACAGGCACTGGAATTGGAGAAGCTTGCAAATGAGAAAAAACTGTTGTTTATGGTCACTTATGTATACTCAGGACATGTAACTGCAATGAATATCAGAGAAATCATAGCAGCAGGAGAAATAGGCCAGGTCCGTACGGTTATGGGTGAATATCCCCAGGGCTGGCTGGCGTTTGAAGATATAAAAGGCAACAAACAGGGGGAATGGAGGACCGACCCGGCCCAATCGGGCAATACCAATGCTTTGGGTGACATTGGTACACATATAGAAAATACTGTCTACCGTATGACCGGCTTAAAAATAAAGAGATTGCTTGCCAGAATGGATAAAGTGGTCCCGGGAAGAACTCTGGACGATAATTCAACTGTGATGCTGGAATTTGAAAACGGTGCAACCGGAGTTTACTGGGCTTCTCAGATAGCCATAGGACATGACAATGGACTCAGAATACGGATTTATGGCAGCAAAGGCAGTATATCCTGGTTCCAGGAGCAGCCGGAGGTTTTCCACATGGCAAAACAGGACGGCTCCCTGCTTGAGATACACAGGGGGCATGGGGCCATAAAACAGGCTGCAGCCAAATACACCAGACTGCCCAGCGGACACACAGAGGGCTGGTTTGAGGCTATGGGCAATTTCTATTCCAACTATATTGATTGTTTGAACGCCCAGAGAAACGGTGTATTTACAGAAGAAATGATTGAGTATCCTACGGTGGTTGACGGGGTTGACGGAGTGAGGTTTATTGAGGCCTGCCTTAAAAGCTCGGCCAACGGAAACATATGGGTGGATTTTTAAAACTATCAGCAATGTATTGGCAATTAACTATAAAAATTTTATTTATAAGGAGGATTTATAATGGGACGACCGGTAACATTATTTACAGGACAGTGGGCCGACCTGCCACTGGAAGAGATGTGCAGAACTGCAAGGGAAATGGGCTATGACGGTTTGGAATTAGCCACCTGGGGACAGATAAATTGCCGCAGGGCAGCAAGTGACGAAGGTTATGTAAAGGAAATAAAAGAGACCCTCAAAAGGCATGGTTTGATCTGCAAGGCACTGGGAGCACATTTAACGGGACAGTGTGTAGGTGATTTATGGGATCCAAGGCTTGACGGCTTTGCTCCGGCGGAATTTGCAGGGCAGCCTGAAAAAATAAGAGCATGGGCCATTGAGGAGATGAAATATACTGCCAGGGCTGCAAAAGCCATGGGCTGTGATGTTGTCACCGGTTTTATGGGCTCTGCGGTATGGAAGTACTGGTATTCCTTCCCGCAGACCAGTGAACAAATGATAGCCGATGCATATACCGAGCAGGTGGAGCTCTGGACACCTATTTTTGACGTGTTTGATGAGTGTGGCGTCAAATTTGCCCTTGAGGTGCACCCCACAGAAATAGCCTTTGATTATTATACTACCAAAAGGCTCTTAAAAGCTTTCAATTACAGGCCCACACTGGGGATCAACTTTGATCCCAGCCATCTTATCTGGCAGGGCGTAAATCCCACAATTTTCTTAAGTGACTTCATTGACAGGGTCTATCATGTACACATGAAGGATACTTCGGTGAATCTGGACGGAAGAAGCGGAATACTCGGTTCACATCTGACCTTTGGTGATATGAGAAGGGGCTGGAACTTTGTTTCCCTGGGGCATGGAGATGTTGATTTTGACAAGATAATACGTGTTTTGAACGGCGCCGGTTATCAGGGCCCTCTGTCCGTCGAGTGGGAGGACAGCGGTATGGACAGGATATTTGGTGCGACTGAGGCCTGCAGTTTTGTTAAAAACATTAACTTCAGCCCGTCCACAGTAGCTTTTGATGACGCGTTAAAGAATGACTGAGTGGCAGGAATTAAAAGGCTAAATTGCTTATTTTGGGATACTTTTTTGATTTTTTTGGTATTCTCAGGCAGCTGTAATATTAACCGGCAATATAGATACAATAATCTATGATATGTTTTTTATGCAGTTAATCAAAAGTACATGGATAATTAATATGGATAAATTATTGTTTGGAATATCAGGTTTGCCGATATACAGCGGGTTAAGGAACATGAATTACGCCGTCGGAATTTATTTTTTAGAGTCAATAGGTCTGGATGCCATGGAACTTCTTTTCGTGAGAAATGTCAATGTAACGGATAACAATAAGGAGAGTATCTTAAGGGCTAAACTGGAAAATAATTTTTATTTGTCGGCACATGCTTCACATTATATAAATTTGAATGCAGATGAAAAAGAAAAGCAGGAGCAGTCCCTGGAAAGAATAAAAAATGCCATGGAGGGCCTGGCAAAGGTTGAGGGGAGAAGCCTGGTCTTCCATCCCGGCTATTATTTAAATGATTCGAAAGAGGAGACATTCATTACCATAAAGGAAAACCTGTCGAAACTTCCATACAAGGGAATAGACTACAGGCTTGAAACCACCGGGAAGGGAACGCAGTTTGGCACGCTTGAGGAATTGATCGGCCTGTGCAAGGAAGTGAGGACCTGCAAATTATGCATCGATTTCTCACACATTCATGCCAGGGGAAACGGATGCCTGAAAAATTACAATGATTTTGCCGGAATTTTGCAAAACATTCTGGATCAGCTTGGCAGAGATGCACTGGACGATCTCCACATCCATATGGGGGGTATACAATACAATGAAAAGGGCGAGAGGAATCATATACGTCTGTTTGAAAGTGACTTTAACTATGTGGACTGCCTGAAAGCCTTAAAGGATTTCAAGGTCAAAGGCTGCGTGATTTCGGAAGGGCCGGTGGTGGAGAAGGATGCTTTATTATTGAAGAATGCGTATAAACGGTTATAAATCAACTATAGTATTCATAATTATATACTTGAGATAACAAATTCATGCAATGAATGAGTTTTTGTACAGGAGGTATTTGTGGGATACTATATTACTGTTGATACAAATGTAAAGATCTATGTTGAAGACCTTAACCCGGCGGGGAATAAGACAATCCTGTTTTTGCACGGCTGGCCGGGAAGCAACAGATTGTTTGAATACCAGTTCAACCAGCTTCCAAAGCTGGGCTTCAGGTGCATCGGGATAGATACAAGAGGCTTCGGCTTCTCGGATAAGCCCTGGAGCGGATATGACTATAACACGCTGGCTGATGATGTCAAAGGTGTGGTTGACGCACTGGGATTGCAAAACTTCACACTGGGGGGACATTCCACGGGGGGAGCCATTGCAATAAGATACATGGCCCGTCATAATGGACATGGAGCAGCCAAGCTTGCGCTGTTTGATGCGGCAGCTCCCAGCCTTGTAAAACGGCCGAATTTTCCATACGGAATAGAAAAGGACGTAGTTCTTCAAATCATTAAAGGAACCTACAATGACAGGCCAAAGATGCTTCAGGATTTCGGGGATATATTTTTTTACCAGCGTATAACCGGGGCACTTTCGGAATGGTTCTTCCAGCTGGGACTGCAGGCGGCCAGCTGGTCTACGGCAGCTATAGCCAATACCTGGCTGAACGAAGTGCTGTTTTATGACCTGGAGACAATAAATGTTCCGACTTTGATCATTCATGGCATCCATGACAGGGTTGTACCCTTCCAGCTGGGAGAAATACAAAAACAGGGTATTAAAAACTCTAGATTATTACCCTTCAGATACAGCGGCCATGCGACTTTCTACGATGAACGCGACAAATTTAACGATGAACTGGTAAAATTCATTGAAGAATAAGCGAAATGCAGTATAAGCTAAAAATCCAGAAAGTTTTATTTTATAAAACTCTTCTGGATTTTTATGGATTTCGAATACTAATCGTTCATAATCTCACCCTTCGTTTCTAGCAAAATTTTTGCTTTAGTACATTATATAATCTTTCCCCAAAATTCGTTACATTATAAGTGTTTTTTTAATTATAAATCATTTTTTTGCATATCCCATTTGATTGAATAGACCAACAGCATTAAAGGCTCCGGGACCGACCATTCGACAGCTGTTGTCGTATTATCTTCAACGGTGCTGTCATCAAAAAACAGCTCTCCGCTAACCAGGGGCAGCCGGCTGTCTATACAGGGAAAAGCTTCGAAGGATGCCTTGGCAATCCCGAATGTTTTGGGAAGTATAACCTTCAGGTTTAAATCGCTTGTAGGTTCCACAATTGTGGTTGAGAGTATGGGTATGGCCTTGTTTTCCACATCTTCAAACATATAGGTAAGACAAAATTCTATTATGTCACCTTTCTTATAGCTCTTGCCGAAATAAACCTCAAGCTGCTGAAAAGCATCTCTCTTTGCAGTCATTAAAATCTTATGGTCTTTCACATTGCTTGTAATGCTGACTTTTCCGTAACCGGTCCAATTGTATTTATCATAATACCTATCAATATTTTTTCCAGTTACTTTGAGTTTGATTCTCTTTTTATACTCCATGGTTGTATAACTTTTATATTGATAGGTACAGTACTTTTTTAGTATTACGTATTTAAAATCGGTTTTTAAATAAATTTTATATACGGGATTATGCAGACGGAATATATAAATGCAGAAAAAGCCTATGCCTAATGCGGCAGACAGGGACAGAATTATCGTATAAGGAAGCAGATATTTGTTATTAGTGGCATAGGCATGTGTTATAACACCGGTAATTCCGGCCAGACAGATTGCCAGCTGATACCTTAGTGCCTCATAAGCTATTTTATTCAAGAAGCCCGCAAGAAATTTTTTTATACTGTCCATAGCTTACCTCCCTAATACCAAATATATTTAATAGTATTGGTCGCGATAACCGCAGCAGGTTATTTGTACAACCTATTGGTATATAGTATTAAGGAGTGAAACAAAATATTCCATTTTTCATTTTTTTCTGATATAAATAATATAGAAACCTATTTTAATAAGAGTACAAACTTTACCATCCGCAACCCTTATGTTTACCATTGGCCATAGGTGGTACATATATTCAATAGATGTTAATATTACGTAGCGACATAGCGGAGGTGTATGCAAATGCTCAAGGCAGGAGAAAAAGCTGTGAATTTTGTGCTTAAGACAACTGATGATAAAGAAGTCAGTCTCTCTGATTTCAAAGGCAAAAAGATCGTTTTATATTTTTATCCCAAGGATGATACCCCTGGCTGTACCAAAGAAGCATGCGGCTTCAGGGATGTTTATGATTATATTCTCGAGGCAGGAGCGGTAGTTGTGGGAATCAGTCCTGACGGGGAAAAATCTCATGATAAATTCAGGAATAAATACAATCTACCTTTTTATCTCCTGAGCGATGAGGATCATAAGGTTTCCGAAGCCTACGGTGCCTGGGGAGAAAGGAAGATGTATGGAAAAACGTATATGGGCATCATAAGGTCTACTTTTATTATTGATGAGGAAATGGTGATTCAAAAAGTGTTCCAAAAGGTATCTCCTGAAGGACATGCTGAGGAAGTACTGGATTTGTTGACAAAAAGGTGACCTTTTTGTCAGTTAAATTAAATATGTGTGATAAGCATTTATAGTAAAAGGTGAAGAAATACATGAAGAAAATTATAGCGGGATTATTGTCGGCATTGTTAATTTGCCTGGGTGTTAACAGTTATTCATATGCTGCCGTCAACATTGCGGAAAGTGCAAATGTTAAAGTGTTTGTCGGCGGGCAGCAGGTCAGGTTCAGCAGCAATCCGATTACTGTCAACGGTCAGATACTGTTAAACGGTAAAGAACTGCTGGTCAAGCTTGGGATTCCCAATGACAACAAGCATATCCAACTGGACAAAAACCAAAAGAACCTGATAATCAATACCGGCAAAAAGCAGATCAAAATGACGGTTGACAGCACAAAGGCAGCAGTGGGTAAGTCCTCGGAAGTACTCAATGCTGCGCCTGTTTTTTATAAAAATATATATTACATACCTGCAAAATCCACAGCGCAGCTGCTGGATATGAAATATGCATGGGATGCTGAACAGAAAAGCGTATATATTCAAAAGCCCAGCGATTATAACAGGGTTAAAGCTGCTCTTGATAAAGCTGTTGCCGCATCAAAAGCGGCTGGCAGATATGAAGTGGAATACTCAAAGGAATCCATATCGGATTACGGGGATTATCCGGTGACCGGTAAAGCGTCAACAGTGAGCAAGGTTGATAAGGAAAAAATGATAATGACTATAAAGGGTAATGGAAGGGACTCTGCGAATGGTTCAGATACCGGTATCAGTGAGTATTATCTAAATAATAACTATATATATTCAAAGAATTTCTTTAAGGACCGGTGGGAAAAGAAATTAATTTCAGAACAGGAGTATAAGGACTGGATACTGAACTATGATGCAGGCAGCTTTGAAATTTCCGACATATTGTATTGCGGGCTGACCATTCAGGAAAATAAAAAAGACAATACAATTCTTCTGAAAGGAAATGCATTTCTGCATGCAAATAAAGAAGATTATGAATTTGAACCTGTAGATACTTATCTGGAAATCAGTATAAATAAAAACAATCACCTTATAGACAGGATCACTCTAACCCATAGTGAGTATCTGGATTCGGATTATTTCGGAAGGTATCTTTACAGCTCAAGCGAAACCTATGAATACCGCAATTATAATGGGAATTTTGCTGTTGAAACACCGGATGAAAGCCAAATGGAGGTTGAAGGCGACCAACAAGCATTAAATGCTTTATATTAAATTTGACGGAAGCCATGGTGCCAATATATCGTAAGGTATTTTTACCCCTCTGATGCTTTCTCCAAGGTTAACGGCGGGTTTAAGTTTGCCGTGATAATCACTTCCTCCCGAAGAGTACAAATTGTGCTCACGGCAGTAATCGAGAAGATACCTTGTCCTGTCGGCTGAATGGAGAGAGTGGTAGCATTCTATACCATCGAGAACGTTGAGCATTACTATGGAGTCCAGAAATTCTTTATAATCCGTTTCAAAATATACGTAGGGATGAGCCAGAAATGCCTTCCCGCCTGCAGCTTTGATCAGGCCGGCAGTTTCCCCGGCCGATAGGCAGTCTTTTAGCTGATCCAGGAAAAAAGGACTGCTTTCATTGGTGACACAAGTCCTGTAAAAGGCATTCAAATTCTCCCAGATAGCTTTTCCCATATATTTTTCATTTTCGGGATACTTTCTCAAATCTGAATGCAGCACCTGTGATGCAAAATATTTCGTACCCTTTATTGACAGCTCTTTGCTATACGTAAGATTAAGGTCTTCACACACTTCCATCAATTTTTTCAGGTATCCGTTTTCTCTTTGAAGGAATTTTTCATCTGAAACAATACCGGCGGCTTCTATTATATCTAAATCAATACCGTAACCCAGTATTTCAATGGGTTTTCCATTGTGTACCGCAGTGAACTCACAGCCGGGTATGATTTTACCTTTGAAAAGATTTCTTGTATTATTCCTGCTCAGCTTTTGGTACGCACCAATAGAATCGTGATCAGTGATGGAGATATACTCCAACCCCAATTGACCGGCTTTCTTAAGAATTTCTTCAGGTTCCTCGGAGCCGTCCGAGGAGGTTGTATGAATGTGTAAATCAATCATTGGCTTGCCCCCGTAAATAACTCTTTTAAATAGTATAAATTATGTTGAGTAAAATTGCAAAAATGTATGCATATTTAAATGGGTAAATAAGTTATTTTAGGAACTGGCCTGTTTTTCCCATTTTAAACGCAAGTAATATCATGCCTTTCTCTTCATGGGTGAGCTCTCTGTCATACATTTTTTCAAATTGCATTACAAGACCTTCAATATCGATGGACCTCTTAGGCTGTCTCGGAGGCCTGTCAGGAATAACAGAGGGATCATAAAACTTTGGCTGCATAAAGCAATTGTAGATTTTCTTAAATATTTCGGCGGTATAGTAAGCATCATGAAAGGCATTGTGAAAGGCATAATCAATGGGAATGTTCAGGGCTTGAACCGCATGTTCAAGTCTTAGCAGGTTTTTTACCGGAAAGTTGAAATATAAGGAGGCATATGGCTGAATATTAATATATTTTTTTGACAAAAACCCGGTGCTCAAACCATGGATTCCCGCATTTCCGAATAATACCTTCACATCGGAGGAACCCCATACACAGAAAACAGAGCCGGTCCCCCCTGTAAATTCTTTAAAATGCCTGTATACTTCAGGAAATGTTTCTTCTGTCTGAAGCTGTTCGGTGGTTATTCCTGTCAATCCTGTTATAAATGGATTTATTTTTTCATAAAACGCAGGTTTTACATACCGGTTAAAGGTATTAACGGTATTGAACTCCCCGTCCAGTTTAACAGCACCTATCTGAATGATCTCAAAGGGTGCGGAGGCTCTATTGGCATATTTATTCTGTGATGAAGAGAAGTCCTGATTAAGTTCCAGATCAAAAACAATATAATACATGCTGCACTCCTGAAGGCTGATATTTGATCATTTTTAATATATACGATCCCTGATAGAAATTATATAATGAAAAGCTGCATACTGGAAGGGGGAAGATTGACAATAAACCATGTCTGGAATATAATGTTATTAACAATATGATAATAACAGAATGGTAAGAACAAAAGCAAATAAAATAATAGAAAAAATAGGTGGATGTAATGGCTTCTAATGAAAAACTAAATTCGCACGGGCAGACAGAAAAAGAATTCCTTGCAGCCTATAATCCGTACAAATACGAAAGGCCTTCGGTTACGGTGGATATGCTTATATTTACTGTTACCGACGCGAAGAAAAGGAATTACAGGACTCTTCCCGATAAAGAGCTTAAGCTCCTGCTGATCAAAAGGGGCGAGCACCCGTTTATCGGCCAGTGGGCCTTGCCGGGCGGTTTTGCAAAAATGGATGAAAGTCTTGAACAGGCGGCTGTAAGAGAATTAAAAGAGGAAACCAATATAGACAGTATCTATATGGAACAGCTGTATACCTGGGGGGAGGTGGACAGGGACCCCAGAGCCAGAATCATAAGTACATCCTATATGGCATTGGCTGACAGCAGCACTTTGGAAGTGGTAGCAAACAATGACGCAGCCGATGCCAAATGGTTTTCGGTGCAGTGTAAATTGTTTCAGGAGCACAAGACTTTGACAGGCACCGGATATGAACAGCAAAGGCTCTATAAGTTAAAACTTGCCTGTGAGGGCGAAAAGGATCTGGAGGCTGTAATAAAAAAAGTAAAAACCGTCAGCGGAAGAACTGTAAGAACTTATGGAAGTATAGAAGAATGCAGCGGAATTGCCTTCGACCATGCCGGAATAATCGAATATGCCCTGGAAAGGCTCCGATCCAAAATAGAGTATACCGATATAGCCTTCAATTTGATGCCGGAGCTTTTTACACTCACACAGCTTCAGCAGGTGTATGAGGTGATTCTTGATACTGAGCTGTTAAAGGCTAATTTCAGAAGAAAAACCGCCCATATGGTGATTGAAACGAACCAATATACAAAAGATGCAGGACACAGACCATCTAAACTTTACAGATTCAATACCGACTGGAACAAGGAAAATGAATAAAAGAATAATTTGTAAGGAAAATTGTTAAAGAGTAGTTGGAAGAACAGATTAATGAATTTTAAGGGGGTTGTACCTATGAAATTTACAAGTATGGAGGATTTTGCAAGAGATAGCTCCAAAACTCTGTATGATTTATATAAAATGTTTGAGGAAGCAGGAGCAATAGAACTGGAGAAACTGCCTTCAACACGTACTGCATTGGTAATGATAGACATGATAAACGGTTTTGCCAGGAGCGGAGCCTTAATGAGCAAAAGGGTGGAGGAGCTGATAGCTGAGATTGTAAGCTTATCTGTAAAATGTGATGAACTGGGGATTTCCAAACTGGCTTTTGCCGACAATCATACAGGGACATCACCTGAGTTTGAAGCTTATCCCGTTCATTGCCTGAAAGATACTTACGAGGCAGAGGTGGTTGATGAAATTAAAAATGCGGGAGGTTACAAACTTATCCCGAAGAACTCTACCAATGGCTTTTTGGAAGAGGAATTTCAAAACTGGCTTGGGCAAAATCCGGACATAAATACATTTATTGTCACCGGCGACTGTACCGACATCTGTGTACAGCAGTTTTCAATCACCTTGAAAACCTGGTTTAACAAGCAAAACAGAAGTTCACGGATCATCGTTCCCATAAACTCAGTTGATACCTATGACCTGGGCATTCATAACGGTGATCTGACCAATTTAATGGCCCTCTATAATATGCATATTAACGGGATCGAAATTATTGCCGCACTTATATAAAGGAGATATCTATATGAATAATATGAACTTGACAATGCTTACCGATTTCTACGAAATAACAATGGCCAATGGTTACTTTCAAAACGGCTGGAAGGATAAGATAGCATACTTTGATATGTTTTTCAGAAAGGTGCCTGACAATGGCGGCTTTGCAATTATGGCAGGAGTCGAGCAGGTGATCCGTTACCTTGAAAATCTTAAATTCAGCCGGTCCGATATGGAATATTTGAGAAGAAAACAATTTGGCGAAGACTTTCTTGAATACCTGATGAATTTCAAGTTCAGCTGCGATGTGTGGGCTGTACCCGAAGGAACACCCATATTTCCGGGTGAACCTGTGGTTATTGTGAGGGGGCCTGTAATAGAGGCCCAATTTATTGAAACCATGATTTTACTTACCGTCAATCATCAGAGTCTTATTGCCACAAAGGCAAACAGAATTGTAAGGGCTGCGCAGGGCAGGGAAGTTATGGAGTTCGGTTCCAGGAGAGCACAGGGCTATGACGGTGCCATTTATGGTGCCAGGGCCGCCTACATCGGCGGCTGCGTAGGAACGGCCTGTACCATAGCCGAAAAGGAATTCAACATTCCTGCAATCGGTACAATGGCGCACAGCTGGATCCAGATGTTTCCGGATGAGCTTGAGTCATTCCGCATGTATGCGCGGACCTACCCAGATAACTGCACCCTTCTGGTGGATACCTATAATACGCTGAAGTCAGGGGTTCCCAATGCCATTAGGGTATTCAATGAAGAAATCGTGCCCAGGGGATTCAGACCAAAAGGCATAAGGATAGATTCGGGGGATATTACCTATCTGTCAAAAGCCGCCAGAAAAATGCTGGACGCGGCAGGTTTCCACGATTGTAAAATAGTGGCTTCAAACTCCCTGGATGAGTTTATAATCAGAGATATTTTGATCGAAGGAGCAAAGGTTGATTTGTTCGGAGTCGGAGAGAGATTGATCACTTCCAGATCCGAACCGGTTTTTGGAGGGGTCTACAAACTGGTTGCCATTGAGGAAGACGGAATTATCATACCCAAGATCAAGTTGAGCGAGAATGTGGGAAAGGTGACCAATCCCTGTTTCAAACAGGTTTACAGGTTGTATGACAAAGAGAGCAGCAAGGCAATTGCAGATGTGCTGACAATGCATGACGAAGTGATTGATGAAAATGAGCCCTATGAAATATTCGACCCTGAATATACCTGGAAGAGAAAAACCTTGACCGGCTTCAGAGCTCAAAAGCTGTTGGTGCCCGTTTTTGAGAAGGGCAAATGTGTGTATGAAAGCCCCAATACACAGCAGATAAAGGAGTTTTGCCAAGCCCAGTTGGACACCATATGGGACGAAGTAAAAAGGTTTGAAAACCCGCACAAATATTATGTGGATCTTTCAAAGAAACTCTGGGATGAAAAGCAGGGGCTGCTGCAGAGTTATTCCGTAAAGTAAGTTAATGGCCGGTGTATTTTTGTGTAGAAAAATATACTCTTTATGCAGCTGGTTACAAATTTGATATAATTATGATAAAATTTGGTATGTATAATCGAAAGGGGGCGAAGTTTGTGTTAGAGGTGAATAACCTTAAAGGTATACTAGCCAGGCATAAAGAGATGGTGTCAGACCTTGAGAAGGAAATTTCATCAATTGAAGCCACAGATTTGTTGGGTGAAAACCAAAAACTGGAAGCGGAAATTTCCCAATTAAAAGAGTTTTTTAATAGGGAAAAAGCAGACAATCAAAGGCTGTCCGAAGAAAACAAAAATCTCAGGAATGCTGTTTATGAACAGTTATACAACGAAAAGATCCAGATTCTCAACTCAACAAATAAAAAGTTGGAGGTTTATTTTAAATCCAATATCGAAGGTGAATTAAACAGACTTACTTACTTTGAAATGACCGAAAAGAAACGGATAGATGAAATGGCCGGTATTTTGCAGGCCAACAGGGTGAATCTCCAGGATGAGATATATCCCAGGATATACGAACTTAGAAAATTGCTTGAAGAAAGGGTCAGGGCTGCCAGGGAGGAAATATTAAGGAATTCAAAAGCCTTGAATGAAAGCCGGGCTGCCGGATTCCAGAAGCTGCAGCAGGAACGGCTGACCGAAGAAGAGATTAAAGGCCGGATAAAACAGAACAACATAGAATCCTTTATAGGACTGAATATCATAAATAAACTGGGGATTTTTCTTTTGATAATAGGAATCATAGCAGCTTCCCAGTTTACATATTTCAGGTTGCCGGACATTCTGAAAAGTATTTTCACCTTTGTTATTGGCCTGGTAATGCTGATGGCCGGTGAATTCTTCAACCGCAGGAAAACCAACATTTTTTCAATCGGGCTTACAAGCGGGGGGATTGCAATTTTATACGTAGGATTGGCCCTGAGCTATTTCAACTTTAATCTGCTGAGTATGTTCCCTGCTCTGGGATTAACCGTTCTGGTAACTGCAGGCGCTTTTGTACTGTCCCAAAGATATGGCTCCCAAACCATATCCTGCTTTGCAATTATAGGGGGGTATCTGCCCATACTTTCCATTGAAGGGGATAAGAACATTGTTTACGGTGCGATGGTATATTTTGTTCTGCTCAACCTGCTGGCATTGGTTATTTCGGTAAACAAGCGGTGGCTTGTAACTGCATATATGGGCTTCTGGCTTAATGTTATCGGTTCAATCTATATATTGGCCATCATGTTTGGCGGACGTACAGGCAACACAGGATTTTCAGCGGATGATTTGATATCGATTGCCTATATTGTTCTGGCTTTTATAATATATACCCTCATACCTGTTGCCGGTGCATACAGGTATAAGCTCAATTTCAGGACCTCTGACATTGTACTGCTGGCAAAAAACACTGTTATAAGCAGTATTTTGCTTTACACGGTATTTTACATCACCGGGCTTGAAGACTTCACAGGTGCCCTGGCTGTCGCTTTTGCAGCCGTATATATTGCCATGGGAAGATTTACTGAAAGCTTTATGGAAGAAGAGAGAAAGGCAAGGGCTCTGTTTTACATTACCGGACTTACCTTTGTTGCGCTGATAATCCCCTTCCAATTTGATAAGACCTGGTTCTCACTGGGGTGGCTGATTGAAGGCACAGCTCTGCTTACATACGGCACAATCAGGAATGTAAAAGGCTTTAAGAGAGCGGGAACGGTAATTACCTTCCTGTGTCTTGCCGCGTTTATATTATTTGATATACCAAATTATCACAGCTCGCTGTTTGTATATAAATATCTGGCTGTAACGGCCGGAAGTATCGTAGTTCTAAGCGCATTGCTTTATAAAAATGAAATCTCGGCCGGGTCAACTAAAGTTTATAAATATATTACCCTGATAAATATATGGTTTTTCTCTTTATATTTATTAGGAGTTGAGTTGAAAGACTACTTGTATGAGCCTTTATTGGGCAGTGATTTTAGTCTGGATTATCTGATCAATGCTGCGATGATTTTAGCCGGCTTTATAATTGCATACCTTATACCTAAAATCAATATTATTAAGGATAAAGTGACGGAGGTCATATCCTCCGTACTCTATTTAATAGGAGTTGCCTCATTATTTATCCTTAGTTTCTTTTCACCGGTTGCAGGTTTTCTGAGCAATGCTTCGAGAGGAACGTGTATCCTCGGGACGGTTGAAATAGCCGTAATCTCACTGTTATCCCTATTGGCGGTACGTGAGTTCATAATGAAGCTGGTGGCCAAACGGAAAATCGGAATTGAATTATATCCTCTTATTATCTCATTATATTTTATTGTCATATTGACTCAAAATCTGATAATGCAGTTTAATCTTGGATTTAATAATGCATTAATAAGTGTTGTCTATTTAGTGACCGCACTTTCGTGGATTATTTTCGGATTCATTAAGAAGTATGTGTTAATAAGAAGATTTGGTCTGGGTTTTTGCATTATGGCAGTGGCAAAATTGTTTGTTATTGACTTATCCTTCCTGACACAGGGCTATAGGATCGTTTCATACTTTATATTTGGTTTGACTCTCCTGGCCATTTCCTTTGTCTATCAATACTTTAGCAGGAAGATTAATTTTGTTGGTGAGGTAATGCCTGATGAAAAAAAGAATAATACTTAATATTGCAATATTCATTGTATTCAGTTCAGTGTTTGCATATGCGGCTGATTTTTCATACAGCGCGGATGTAAAAAATCATGGGGAAAAGAATTATAAGGCTGTTAGACTGACGGCTGAAGTTTATAATAATCTGTCTGAAAACATGGCGGATATAATGGTCTTTGATAATAATAACGAGCCTGTGCCATATTTTATAAACAGTTTCAGGGAAAGCAGGGAAAGTATGCATAAGAGCTATGAGCTGGAACTGGTCAATTCCTTTGTCAAAGAGGATTGTTTTTATTATGATTATGTCCTGAGGGATAATGTGCCGTCAGATGTTGCAGCCACGTCCATGGAAATTTCCAGCAGCAGCACAAACTTTGCCAAGCAGCTTGAGCTTTGGGGAAGTTACGATAACACCCATTGGGAAAAAGTTCAGGATGATATTATTTATAATGTGGACGGGAACAGTAAGCTGAATATAAACTTCAGCGGCAGCAGGAAGTATACCTGCTACCGTTTCAAACTTTTCAACAACCTGGAGAGAGTGGAGTTTTCAACTGTTACACTAAACTATGACGGGACATTGCAGAATAAGGAATACTTCATTGAAACACTGGCTCCTGAGTATACTGCCGAAGAGAAGGGAAATACAACTGTTATCAAATTAAAAAATATGAAAAATCTTAAGCTTAATAAGGTCTCACTTAAAACCGGAAGTACCTTCAAAAGAAATGCAACCTTCAACGGCAGCGTGACAAAAACACTTTATAATCTTAAATTTAATAACGTACAGTACCGGGATTTAACAATTCCTCTTGAGTCTTATTTGAGTGTAGAAAATGAAGCTGAAATAACTATAGAAAATAAAGACGACAAGCCTGTGGAAGTAACGGGTGTTGAGGTGGAATATCTGGTTGATGAGCTGGTTTTCAAAGGCTCTGAAACAAAGAATTTTACTTTGAAGTATGGCAGTAATGAAATAAATACCCCGAAAAGTTATGATATCTCAAATTATAAGGATCAAATACTGACAGAGGGCTATGACCTTTTAAATGTTGAGAATACCGACAAAGTTTCGTCTTTAGGGAATTCGGAAGAAATAAATATAAACTATAAACTGATATTTAATATAATCATTTTGATAGTTGCCGGTGTCCTGGGCTTCATAATAATAAGGAAGCTTAAAAAGTAAACAAATTTGAGGTACATATATGAAAAAGATATTGGTAGTAGATGACGAACCTTCCCTGAGGGATCTGGTGGAGCTGGTACTGAAACGGGAAAAATATGAGGTTGCCACGGCAGCTGACGGCAAAACGGCTTTGGCAATGGCGGAAGCCTTTAAACCGGATCTTATTTTACTGGATATTATGCTGCCTGACATGAGCGGTCACCAGGTCTGCAAACAGCTAAACACAAATAAAAGAATTCCCACTATTATGGTCACTGCCAGGCTTGAAACAATAGACAAGGTTCTGGGATTGGAGCTGGGAGCAGACGATTATGTCACAAAGCCCTTTGAGATAATGGAGCTGCTGGCCAGAATCAAAGCACTGCTGCGAAGAGCCAATAAGGAGGAAGAAGCCGAGTCAATAACACACCTGGAGTTAAAGCTTGATATTGCCAATATGGCTGTCTATAAGAATGAAGAGGAAATTGTACTGACAGCCAAGGAATATCAGCTTCTGGAGCTGATGGCCCGGAACATGAGGAAAACCTTCAGCCGGGATGAACTGCTGCAAAAGGTTTGGGGCTATGACTACATGGGTGACAGCCGCGTGGTCGACATATGTATTGCCCGGCTGAGAAAAAAGATTGAAGATGACAGCGGCAGCCCGGCGCATATTGTGACGGTTTTTGGATTGGGCTACCGTTTCGGAGGTTAGAATGTGGCCGCTAAGCGGCTCAAAGCCATAGTATGGCTTGGGAGGTTAGTTTGAAAGACTTCACTTGCGTTTGTCTTCCAAACTAACCTGTGAATTTATGGCCGTGCGAAATATTCAAAGTATTTACCAATACTTTGAAAGCGCACATGGCCAATTAACCTCCTTTATTCACCTTATAGCGGATGAGGGAGTGAACAAATTTCATTATTATTTTGTGGCCGCTATTGCGGCTCATGGAGGTTAATATGAAGTTTAGCACGCGGCTGGTTCTGTATTATTCCCTGACCTCTGTGGTGGTGCTGCTCATAGTAGGAATTTTTGTTTTGAAAAGTATAGAGTTTTATTGGATCAACACCGTTGAGCAGCAGCTGATACAACAAAACAGCACCGTACAGGAATATATAAAACAGGTATTTTTATTTGAAAAAAGCAGCAAAAAAGAACTGAATGAACAAAATGCCAAAATGACAGCGGCCAATCTGAGCTCCGGAATAGGGCAGCTCCTGATATACAATAATGATTTGCAGCTGCTGAGCGGACTGGTTGATGTCTTTGAGCATCCTGATTTTAATATGGGGGAATATGAAAAAAATGTGCTTATTCCTGCTCAGAAGGGTGAAACCGTTAATTATATACAAAATAATATATATTATCTTTCTTCTCCTGTTGAAATGAATGGAAGAACCCTGGGTATTGTAGTAATCAATTACAAACTTGACCTGCTGAACCTGGTTTTAAATAAGGTTGTTTTATTTTTATGTGTTGGTGCGGGAATATTCTGTATGATTATTGTGGTCCTCAGTGTTTTTATATCCCGGAGACTGGCGGTGCCCATAAAAAAGCTTGTGACAACAACCGAAAAGTATGCCAAAAGGGACTTTGAAATGCTGAGAATTGACCGGAATGATGAATTGGGACAGCTGAGCAGGAGTATCAATGATATGGGTATGCAGCTCAAGGAGCATATTGATCGTCAAAAGCAATTTGTTTCCAATGTATCACATGAGCTGCGGACACCACTGGCTGCAATTAAAGGGTACACCGAGTACCTGGCGGATGAGGTGATTGGGGAACCGGGTCTGGATAAAGTCATATATCACCTTAATAATGAAACTTCACGGCTGACAAACATGGTTAATGATCTTCTGCAGATGTCCAGGATGGATTCTTTCAAAGAGAAGTTTACTTTTGAAAAGGTTAATTTGTCCCTTTTAATTGATGAAACTGCAGACCGGATGAAGGAAAGAGCTGCAGGGCATAAGATAGAACTTGTATGTAAAACATTCCCGGATATTTATATCAATGGGGATAAGGATAAATTAATTCAGGTTATGGTTAATCTATTGGATAATTCCATTAAGTATTCACCAACCGGTACCTCAGTAATAATACAGCTTACAGCAGATGATACCAACGCAATCATCACAATAACAGATGAGGGAATAGGAATACCGGAAGAAGATCTGGAAAAGGTATTTGACCGTTTCTATAGATCTCAGAATATTAAAGGGACCGCAGGCAGCGGTCTTGGACTTGCAATATCCAGGGAAATCATTGAGAAGCACAATGGGAGAATTTTCTTGGATACTGCTGAAAAAGGAGGAACCATAGCTACTTTGATATTGCATCTGGCATGATCTGCCGGCAGATTTTTAATGTGTCATTGTACTATAATGTTACAATTTTGTTACAACATTGAATTAGAAAAGAAATAAGCCCAACATATAATGAAATTGAATTTAAAAACAGCAGAGATATAGATAAAGGGGGCTTAAAAATGAAAAGTTTATTAAATGGCATCAGAAGATGGGGAACTTTATGGTTATTACTTATTTTAATTTGTACGGTCCTTTTGGGCAGCTGCGGAAAGTCAAACCGGTCAGACACGGCAGAAGCTACTGCAGGCAATAACAATGAAACCTTAAATGGTTATGTAAGGCCTTCGGAAGATACTTATTCCATCGATGAAGATTCCGGAAACATAAGAGACGGCGGATCCCAAACTGCCGATAATGAAACTGAATCAGGCAAAGCGGCACAGTCACAGGATAAAAAATACAGAGGTACATATTTTAAGGACTATGGAGTAAATCCGTTCAAAGATGTAATGGAGCAGCCGCTGTCAACATTTTCTCTGGATGTGGATACGGCTTCCTATTCCATAGCCAGAAAGTACATTAATTCAGGTTCTTTGCCGCCTAAGGACGCTATCAGGGTCGAAGAGTTTATAAATTATTTTAACCGGGATTATCCCGTCTCATCAGGAGACACCTTTTCAATTTTTACAGAGATGGCTCCTTCTGCTTTTAACAGGGGATATCATGTTCTGGAGGTCGGAATACAGGGTAAGGAGGTTTCTGCTGCCAATCTGAAAAGAACGGCACTGACCTTTGTTATTGATGTCTCCGGCTCCATGGGAATGGATAACAGGCTTACACTTGTCAAGAAGAGTCTTAAAATATTGGTGGATCAGATGGGCAAAAATGATAAAATCGGTATAGTGGTATATGGAACAAACGGAAGAAAGCTGTTGGAGCCGGCTTCGGGAGATGACAAAAAACGTATACTTGGGGCTATTGATAAGCTGGAACCGGAGGGTTCCACCAATGCCGCCGAAGGTTTGATATTAGGTTACGATATGGCTTACAACAGCTTTATGGAAAATGGCAATAACAGAATAATTCTTTGCACCGACGGTGTGGCAAACCAGGGTATAACAAAAGCGGAAGATATTCTGAAAATGGTTGAGGATTATAAAGCAAAAGGAATAACTTTAACAACGCTTGGTTTCGGAATGGACAATTTTAATGACATATTCCTGGAGACACTTGCCGACAAAGGCGATGGTAATTATGCTTATATCGATACACTTGATGAGGCCGGGAAGGTCTTTATAGACCAACTGGCAGGTACATTGGAGGTTATAGCTAAAGACGCAAAGGCACAGATTGAATTCGATAAAAACAGTATTGAAAGTTACAGGCTTATAGGTTATGAAAACAGAGCGTTGGAAGATAAGGATTTCAGAAACAACAGTGTAGATGCGGGAGAAATCGGAGCGGGGCATGCCGTTACGGCATTATATGAGGTGAAGCTTAAGAATACGGCGCAGGAATATATCGGTACGGTTAAGTTAAGATATAAGAACCCCGACACAGACAGAATAACTGAAATAAGCAAGAATATAAAGTCTTCCTTAATCCGTGACAGTTTTTATAATGCGACGCCGAGATTCAAATTTATTACAATGGTGGCCCAGACCGCTGAAATTCTCAAGGGCAGTCCCTGGGCAAGCAATACAAGCCTTGAAGACGTATATAAGGTGTTAAAGGATGAAATGGGTGATATGGACTTAAATAAGGAAGATTCTGAGTTCATAGACTTGATAAGGA
The DNA here is from genome assembly GCF_000621505.1 of Ruminiclostridium cellobioparum DSM 1351 = ATCC 15832. Taxonomy (GTDB): domain Bacteria; phylum Bacillota; class Clostridia; order Acetivibrionales; family DSM-1351; genus Ruminiclostridium; species Ruminiclostridium cellobioparum. The sequence goes on along the minus strand of NZ_JHYD01000010.1, from coordinate 157,571 downwards.
CCGCTGTTGAGATAAAGGGCAGGGATTGACAAATAAAAAGAGCTGGATGCGCAATAAAGGGTCATCCAGCTCTTTTTATCTATTTATATTTATGCGATTTAAGAACCCTGTCATCATCCTTCATTTGAAGAGGCATGGTACAGATAACAATATGTTTATGCCTTATGAGCTGCCTTTCTATTATAGCTCTTGTATGATTGTGAAGAGCGTTGTTCCACCACCTCTTTACCACAAACTGCGGCAGAATAACGGTAATGATATCACCCTTCTGATAATCGTATTCGGCAGATTCTATAAACATCAGAAGAGGTTCAACTACCCTCCTGAAAGGTGAGTATTTGACAATTAAAGGTATATCGGTGTCCAGCATGTTGTATTTTTCACGTACTTTTTTGCCCTGTTCCTCATCAATAGACACATTAAAAGCCACTACATTGTCTGAGATTGTTCTGGCATATCTCAATGCACGTATACTGGCCCTGTTTATACTTGCAATGGGCACAATAACTCTATTTGTATAAACATCTCTGGGGATACTGACATCCTTCAATTCTTCAGGGCTGATTTTTAACTGCTTGTGCAGAGCCATGTAATGGGTCTTTACTTTCAGCATCAGGAAGATCATAACGGGGATAACAATTACAACGATCCAGGCTCCCATGGTGAACTTTGTTACTGCAATAACGATTACTATTACAAAGGTCACAAATGCCCCAAACCCGTTTATTGCTGCTTTAACGACCCAATTGTCACCCTTGTTTTTTATCCATCTGAAAAACATGCCGGCCTGTGACAGAGTAAATGATATAAAAACTCCAATGGCATATAGACCAATAAGTCTTGTTACATTGGCATTAAATATTAAAATAAGCAGGGCTGCTATAGCCGACAAAGAGATAATTCCATTTGAAAAACTTAATCTGTCCCCTCTCATACTCAGCTGCCTTGGGACATAACCCTCTCTTGCCATTACCGATATAAGATTTGGAAACCCGAAATATGCGGTATTGGCGGCCAGTACCAGAATGGCGAAGGAAAGAACGGTTATGGTGTAAAAGAATATATTTCTTCCGAAAATCATCTGGGCTATCTGGACCAGCATTGCACCCTTCTCGGGATTTATCGGATAGTAATTGACAATAATAGATGTTCCTCCGAAAACAATTAAAACCAGGGTTGACAAAAGAGCCAGCACCGCTTTTGCGTTTTTAGTGGAGGGTTCTTTGAAATTTGGTACTGAGTTGCTCACGGCCTCGACACCTGTAAGTGCAGCACAGCCGTTTGTAAATGCGCTGAGGATTAAAAACAGTGTTACAGGCTGAAAGCTGCTTTCATCCAAAACAAGGGGCTCCGGCTTATATCCTGCAAAAATCTTTATAACGCCTACAACAAGCATTAGAAGGATTGAAAAAATAAAGAAATAAGTAGGAAGGCTGAAAAGCTTGGCAGATTCTTTTATACCTCTCAGATTACCCAGCGTCATGAGTATTATTACAAGCACGCACAGGTAGGAGGTATATGGCTTTAAAACAGGAAATGCAGATACAATTTGCTGGACACCCGATGCAATACTTACAGCCACTGTCAGTATATAGCTGATGCACAGTGATGAACCGGCTGTAACTCCTGCAATCAAACCTATATTTTCTTTAGCAACCACATAAGCACCGCCGCCATTGGGGTAACAGTCGATTGTCTGGCGGTATGAAAGAGTCAGAATACCTAAAAGCACAATAATCGCCAGAGAAATGTAGGCCATGTATTTAAAGGCCAGAAAACCGGCGATGGGAAGCAATACCAGCAGAATTTCCTGCCCTGCATAGGCAACCGAGGAAATTGCGTCGCTGGAGAGTATGGGCAGTCCCCATAAGACACCAAATTTTTCTCCATGAATCTCTTCATTTTTTAATGGTCTGCCGATTAATAATCTTTTTAATCCTTTGTTCATAAAATCCACCTGCGTGTATCATATTATTGTATGCAAAGCATAAGCATATTCCTTTATTATAATTGATAGTTGGATAAATTTAAACAGTATTTATTTAATATTAGAATTTACTTATATCAAATGAATAATGTTTGGAAAATAGTTGATTTATCATACAACCGGTACAGTGAATATTGCGGCAAAGTTTTACCGGGAAGGAGGGATCATATATTATGTGAAAGTAATCATACTGAAATAAATCTGAGATAAATTTGAGATATATATTAGAGCTCTGAAATGGAACATTTTTCTTTTATATATTGTCTAATATTGCATAGTCCTTATAACAAGATAATAAGAGGTGATTTCATGACATTTAAAAAGAAAATAATTACACTTTTATCCGCAGCAGTTCTTTCACTCTCGGTTACACTCAGTGCAGTAGCAGTTTCAATACCATTTAAGGATTTGTCCGACGTACCTGCAAAGGATAAGATAATTTCACTGCAGGAAAGGGGAATTGTAGCAGGTACCAGTGAAGGTATATTTTCACCAAATTCAAGGGTGACAACAGTCCAGGCACTGCACATGCTGGTAAAGGCTCTGGACTTGAACCTTAATCTGGTACGTTTTGCAAAAGAACCAAAAGCCACTGATTATTTTACCAAAGCCGATAATGATGCGTGGTATGCAAATGCTCTGATCACTGCTTCCGTTAATGGAGTAGAAGTAGATAAAGACATAGAGATGAACCGGTTTTGGACAAAAGAACAGTTTACAAACACCCTGGTTACTGCGATGGAAAGGCATTACAAACTGCCTTTGCCGAAAATCATGCCGCCTGAAATAAAGGATGCCGACCAGATGTCGGAGCAGTATGGCGGGGCCATTCAGAGAGCGTTGATATATGGTGTGGCAGAGCTTGATGAAGAGGGGAATTTCTATCCCAAAGACGAGATTACCCGCGCCGAAGCTGCCGAACTGCTCTATAATGCCGTTGAACTTATCAAAGACATTCGGAAGTAATGGTATAAATGGTATAATAAGAAATCTTAGAGAATAATAACAATTTTATTATGCAAAGGATCATAACAAGATAAACAGGTTATGATCCTTTAATGCGATGGACGGTATGTGATTTAAAACAAAATGCTGCCGTTATTTACCTTCTCCTGAAGCTCGTTGGCAATTTTTAAAGCGGTAAAGGCGTTTTTGAAGTCACCTGCTTCGGAATAAATATCGCTTAAGGCCCTGTATGCGTTTACCAAAAATTTTGATTCCTTGAAAAGAGACATTTTCTCAATCCCGTATTTTACCGCCTCAACAGCTTCGTCATATCTGCCGAGTTTATTCAGTATCAGCCCTTCATATACTTTGGCCGACCACATGTTCAGATAGTCAAACCAGTGTGCCTCGCCGGATGGATAATCTACCTTTACTATGCTTTCGTATGCCCGACGGTAATTGCCTGCCAGAAACAGTGCCTTGCCGCGGACCAGATGGTATATGTATGTTTCATATCCCAGGTGGAATTTGATTTTTTCCGAATATTCCAGGGCTCTTTCCCAATTATTCTCTTCCAGTGAAAAATATGCTTCAACAGTGTATATCTTTGCAATGCAAACATTATCTTCTGTAAACTCGGCATATTGTTTTGATTTATCAAGGTTTATTCTATACAGCTCCCGGTCGGAACTCAGATAATTAAAAATTGCATTGAGCCTGTATAATTCTCCGGTTTTGAAGTAAACGGACGTCTGGGAAGAAAGTTCTATTGTCTTGCTGATTGCATCGGATGCACTTTTCATATCCCCTACTGCAAAAAACACCAATATTTTATAATAATACAATTCGATTTCAAACAAGGGTTCTTTATTTATTTCCTTATCATATAGCTCAAAAGCCTTTTCGGACAGTTTGAGGCATTCCTGGTAATCGAACTGCCGGTAGAAGCTGAAAGCCAGCTCGACATAGGCCTTTGCGGCTTCCACGTAAAGATTGGCGGAGACATATTGTTTAATGGATTTATTCAGACAGGCCCTGCTTTCCTCAATACGGCCTGAGCTGTTTAATTTACTGCCCAGCTTTAATAAAAGGTCTGCATATGTTTTTTTATTAATAAAAGCTGTTAAAATAATTTCAGGAACATCAGCAAGCTGTTTTTGGGCAAGCTCAAGCTGGCCTGAGTCTATTAATCGGTTGATTTCGGTTAATATAACCATATCCTCATAAACAGACTGGTCCTGCATGCCCCTTTCAATGTAATTTTCCTCAAGAAAATAGCTCACAGGTTTTCCCAGTCTGTCAGCAAGATACTGAAGTGTTTTAAAGGATGGGTTTGAAATATTGTTTTCAATCTGGCTTAACATACTTTTGGTCAATTCATTGCCGGCCAATTGAGATTGAGTCATTTTATGGGCTTTTCTCAGCGCTCGAATCTTTTCTCCTGCTTTATCTATCAAGATATCCATCCTTTCAAATTGTTTGTTAAACAGAATTTAACTTTATGGTAAACTCTGTTACTGAATTATCTTACTTAATAGAATTATAGTATATTTCTAGAAGATATACAATAGCAGGGTTAAAACTGGATTACCAAAGTTTAACTGTATTAAACAAATTTGTTGACAATATTGGTTTTGGGGATTAATATGAAATATAAGTTAAGTCAAATTAAACTTAACTCGTGAAATACCTGAATGTTTCAGGATACGACGGGTCTTTCAAAATTATATAATTGAGGAGATATTCATATGGATTACTTGGAAAATGTACAGGGTGGGAAAAACAAAAAGAATACATATGCAGAAAAGTTAAATATAACTTTATATTTGACATCCAAAACTATTTCACTGCTTGGAACAAGTATTTATAATTTCGCACTATCGTTGTTCATACTGAAAATGACAGGCTCAGGTGCTTCCTTTGCATTGAACGTTCTGATCGGAATGCTGCCGAGAATAGTCCTGGGCCCCTTTGCCGGTGTGCTGGCGGATAGGATGGACCGGAAAAAGCTCACCATTGCTTTTGATATATTAAGCGGACTGATAGTTGCCGGGCTGCTGGGTTATTCGGAAATGGCCGGGTTCAAGATTCTCCAGATTTACATTGTCAGCTTTCTGCTGTCTGCAATAAATGTTTTTTATGACACATCTTTGCTGTCCTCGCTCCCTGATCTGGTGGATGACCGGAGCCTTGTAAAAATAAATTCCTTTACATCGACGGCAGGGGCTATTGCAGGTGTTATATCTCCCATAATTGCAGGAGTGATATTTGGAATGGTGAGCATTTATTTATTTTTAATCTTGAATGCCGCATCCTTTTTCATTTCAGCTGCCCTGGAATTTTTCATAAATTTTCACTTCAATCAAAAGAAAGATTCATCTGCAATTCCGGATAAGAAGAACTTAAAAAACCTCAAACAGGAAATAAGCGAAATAATTAGTTTTTTGAAACAACAAAAAGTAATTTGTTCATTGCTTAAGTATGTCCTGATCATAAATTTATTTCTCAATGCATGTCTCAGCGTCGTTTATCCATATATCATCAACACTGTACTGAAAATGAATTCTACATATTTCGGAATATTTGAAGGCTGCTATTTCAGTGGAATGATTGTCTGCTCGATTATACTCGGAAGCAGGAAAGAAAGCCGGAAGACCACAAAGGAACTTGCTGCCCAGCTTGCGCTGATCGGAATAATTGTTATAATGGTAGGTCTGCCGGCTTTGGGGCTTCCTGTGCTGAACCTTACAGTCGTATTGGTTGCCTATAACAGCATTCTTCTGCTTGGCTTGGGAGTGGTATTGGTTGCAATCAACACTCCCATATTGGTGGCGCTTCAGAGATTGACTCCCGAAGAGCTGAGGGGGAGATTAACAGGAATACTGGGGACTTTGGCCAATGGAATAGCGCCCCTTGGGATTATTATTACCGGGCTGACAATTGACAGAATACATCCGTTTATTATACTGTCGGTATCAGGACTGGTGATAATCCTGTCGGCAGCTTTTATGTACAGGGACAAAAAAGCCAATTTAATGCAGGCAGTCCATGGGCTCTGAGTATATGCTCAAAGTACTAAAAATTCAACAAAAATACCTGCACTTAAAAATAGTATTGACATTGATGTACTGCCAGCCTATATAATGTAAATTAAGATAAATCAAGGAAATGAATACCGGTCAAATATTTACATGAAAAGAGAGGAACGGGCAAATGGCAAGCAAGCTTTCGGATTTTTGGTATTATTACAGGAATTATGTAATAGTGGGCATACTTCTTCTTGTTACTGCAGTGGCGATTATTGTACTTTCAAGCGGCGGTACCGAGCCGGATATTCAGATCGGATATGTTACCGACGGAAGGGAGATCGAAGAGAAGGCACAGGAGGATGTCAATAAATATTTTGAGACAGTTATCAGGGATGTCAATAATGACAGTAAGAAGGCTTTGGGTTTTGTGCCTCTGATGGGACCCAGGGTTGATCTTGAATTCTCCTCGGATGGCGCCCAGATTGTGCTTGTGGATGGGAATACTCTGCAAATATATAAAGAGCAGGGAGTTTTTGAACCTTTGGATGATGTGGCAAAAAGCCATGGACTGGATGTGGGAAATAACCCCGAAGTAATGTCAAAATTGGAGGGACAAAGCGAAACGCATATATATGCCCTGCCCACCGAAAAAATTAAATTTCTGCTTGATCTGGGCTTTCCCGAAAAAGATTATTATTTGGCTGTCAGGGTTGAGTATACGAAGGATGAGATGGCAAAAGCAAAAAATAAAAATGCTTATTCGGTCCTGGAAAAAATGTTTGATTATAAAGGCGTGGCACAAAACTAATACAAATTTAAATATATGTGAGATATTTTTATGTTATTGACAAAATGTATCAGAGTGATATACTTTCATTATATCACTCTGATACATTTTGTTTAAGGAGAACTTATGAAAAATAAAACGATGTACGCTGTGCTTGGAGTGCTCAGCCTGTTAGGGCCAATGTCTGGCTACGACATCAAGAAATTCTGCGACAAGAGTATATCCTACTTCTGGAATGAAAATTTCGGACATCTCTATCCGGTATTATCACGGCTGGAGAGTTCGGGCCTTATTGCAAGGGATTCCCCCGATGAAGCTGTGAGAAGGAAAAGCTACCATATCACCGATAAAGGAGCTGCAGTTTTGAGAGCCTGGCTGGCTGAACCGGTGGAATACCAGCCTGAAAGATCTGAGCTGCTTCTAAAATTATCCTTTGGCAACAGGATGGAACTCGAAGATATCCTGGCAATGCTTGAGGAGGCAAAGGTAAGGAACGAGCTTAAGTACAAACAGCTGGACCAGATTCATTCCTACTATATGGGCAGTGATGATGCTAAGAAAAAGCCGCAGTACCCTTTCTGGCTGGCAGCCTTAAGATACGGGATAACCTCTCTTGAGGCATCGCTTAAATGGGTTGATGAAACAAAAATTTTTCTGATGGATTATCATAAAAATCAATAAATACAAGATGGAGGTGGAGAGGCCAAGCCTCGCTTATTATGAAAGTAGAAGAAGGATTTGCCGTGCTTGAACTGGAACCCAATGTTCCAAATATGGGATTTATTTATCCTGTTTTATTATGGGATGAAAAGGAGGTTGTACTAATCGATGCAGGACTGCCGGGCCAGACTCAAAGCATAATGGAACTCATAAAAAAGGAGGGGTTCCAGCCTGAGGGGCTCACGAAAATAATTATTACACATCAGGACATGGATCATATCGGGAGCCTGGCGCAAATTGTTAAGACTGTAAATAACGATAAACCGGAAGAAAGTAAAATCCAGATATATTCACATGAACTTGAAAAGCCGTATATCCAGGCCGAACGGATGCCAATCAAATTTACAAAGGAAATGCTGGAGAAAAAGAAACAGGAACTGGCTCAATTGACCCCTGAACAGAGAAAAGAATATGATGAAATGTTTTCAAGCAATAAGCCAGAAGTGACGGATACCCTTAATCACGGGCAGGTGCTGCCCTGCGGCGGCGGTCTGAAGATTATCCATACTGCAGGACATACTCCCGGACATATCAGCATATATCTTGAAAAATACAGGACCCTTATTGCTGGCGATGCACTGAATGCCGGCGATGGAAAGCTTGCAGGACCCAACCCGGTACATACCTATGATATGGTTCAGGCAAGAAAATCACTTGAGACCTTATTGGACTATGATATTGAAAGAGTGGTCTGCTACCACGGAGGACTTGTATCGGGAGAGATCGGAAATCAAATAAGGTTGTTTATATAAAACGTCCCTAAAACTTAATATTCGGATAAATTATTACCAAAATCCGCTGGTTATGTACATGTTATATGTGCTATAATTAAAGTATTATTGGGCAAATAGGATTTGCAGGTTAATGCGGATGTACGGAGGATTTATCATATATGGGTAAAGATATTCTTATTCCTGTAGTTGCGCTGGTGCTTATATTCGGGCCAAGATTGTTTCATGAGGTTAAGGATTACCTGCTGAAAAGACAGCAGCTGAAGGCTGAGATCGAACTGAAGGCCGAAGCCTTGAGACTTAAGAACAGCCTGGAGCTTGAGAAATTCATAAACTCGGAAAATATTTTTAATACGCAGAATGACAGGAAACAAGCAAAAAAGGCTGAACCTGATGACAGCCTCAATCAAAAAAGGAATTCACAATATGAAAGATATTAATGCATCATATCCCGAAGAAAAGGCTGAAATGTATAAATTGCTCCACTCCCAGATGAAAGCATTGCTTGAAGGCGAGCATGATATGACTGCCAATCTGGCAAATGTGTCGGCACTTCTCAATGAAGTCCTGGACAATATCAACTGGGTCGGTTTTTACCTTATGAAAAATAATGAGCTGATATTGGGCCCGTTTCAGGGGAAAGTGGCCTGTGTCCGTATTGCAGCAGGAAAAGGTGTATGCGGAACAGCGGTACTGGAAAACAAAACCCAGCTGGTTGAGGATGTGCACCGGTTCCCCGGGCATATAGCCTGTGACTCGGCCTCGAATTCCGAAATAGTTATTCCATTGAGGTGCAAGGGTAAGGTCGTCGGGGTTTTGGACATAGACAGTCCTTTAATAGGAAGATTTGATACCGAGGATGCTTCCGGACTGGAGAAGCTGGCCGGTGTCATTGAGGAAGCCTGTGACTGGATGCAGGACGGCAAATGAGAAGGTATATGCATGAAATTTTATTTGAATACAAGTGTTTTAGCCGGCAAGCCGCAGAGGCCTTTTGAGCAGCCGCCCGTGACAGGCTGTCCGGGTAATTCTGCCCCAGCCAAAACACTTGAATTCCAATATTGCTGCCATCGGGAACCACTTGAAGCTTTGCGCAATGTGGTTATTTGTTTCTCCAGGAACCGTCCTCGCAGCATACTGACTGTGTGCCGTCTTCGTTGACAATTATTGAACCCACAGCATGTCTTTTATGATCGTAGACACAGAAGGGATCCTTTCCGGCATTGCCGGACGGTTTTTGGGCCGCAGGTTTTACCTCGTTCTGCTCACTTATTATATTAACTGATATACTGTCCTGCTTTTTATGATTTTGCATTATATCAATCCTTTCAAAAATTTACTTGGGTCAATATAAATATGTGTAAATTTTATTAAAAACATTCAAATATATAATTCCAATATGATGTTATTAAGTTGTTATTTGACCGGCTATTAATAACTTCTTAAATAATTTGCATTAAAAGTAATATAATCTTCATAAAATCTACACAAATTATTAATAATTTTAAAGTATAATGTTTATGAAGCATTAAATGGTGGTATAAAATTATTGAAAGGAGTGTGTAGCTTTGTTGGATTCTAAAAAATGTTTGGAAATATATGAATTTTGCCAGCAGCAATATAAAAAGCTGGAAAAGAAAAACGGACTCTACAGTCCCAAACATGACAAAATTGTTATGGAACTTGCAGCTAAAGAGTTTCAAATGAGTGATGCAATCATAAATAAAGCATTTGATTTAGCTGCACAAACACTCAGTAAAAATAACAGGGCAAAGTCTGAGAAAATCATCAGGAATAAGCTGATTGGAAAAATGATTTAAACAATAAATACTTAAAAAAGGGGCATTAACTACTTCGTTAATGCCTTTTTCACAATAAGGCCGGGAACAACACCGGCTTATAGTCTAAACGTATGTCTCAAATTCTGGCAGCAGTGCAAAAACGAGAGAAATGGCAATAACAACACTAAATAAAAGCTTTGAACTGCACCTGTACACAAAGCAAATGCAAATGCTTAAAACAGTTGAGTTCATTCTAAATAGGTTCATATTGCTATTTGTGAAAAGCAAGTGATTCAGTTATAATTAAATCAATGAATTCAGAGGAAAATTTATACAATTGGTAAATGATGGGGGTGAAGGCGGTATGTATTACTTTTATATAGTAGTATTTTTGGTGGGGGTTTTTTACACCTTTGTATCTCTGGTGATCAGCGGTATATCAGGTGCCTTTCACGGAGGAGGGGATGTGGGCTCCGGCGTGGACGGACATTTCGGACATCACGGTCATGTGGATATAGGCCATGCTGAAATAGGGCATGCTGAAATAGGGCATATCCATTCGGATGCCGGAAGCATGGGGCAGGTAGACCACAGCCCGGGACACCATGGCGGTGATATGCATGGGGATCATGGTGCTCCTGAAAACACAGGAGGGTCCCATGGCATATTATCCTGGTTTTCGGTATTGATTAACCCTTTGGTGGCCGTATCCTTTCTTACGGTTTTCGGCGGATTTGGAATAATGGGAGTCAAGCTTTCCAGCTGGAGTTCGGCAATTGTTTTTGCCGCAGCACTGGTATCGGCCATAGTTGTTTCTGCCATTCTTTATAACTTTGTTGTAAAGCCTGTCTACAAAAGCGAAAACACCTCCAACGTATCAAGAGAGCAGTTGATAGGAATACAGGCTGAAGTTACGACCAATATTTTGGAAGAAGGCTTTGGCACCATTCAGTATACTGTCAATTCCTTAAAGTGTACCGGACCTGCCAGACATATCGAAGATAAAGCCGTAAGCCAGGGACAGAGGGTAATCATCTGCAGGATCGAGAACAATACCTTTTATGTAAGCGAAATGCAGGAAATTTAGGCAAAAGATGAATTGATCTAATGCAATAAATTGTGTTATAGAAACTCCCGGCGGAAATTATATGCATCGGCAGTACTGAAATGAATGGATTCATAATAACGGTGCAGTATAGTGTCTGTAAGAGAGTTAATATATAAATAAACAAAAGGAGTGTCAAAAATGGATTATTCAGTATATTTAATACCAGCATTGATAATTGTGGTTCTCTTTATTTTACTGTTTACATTTATTTCAATGTACAAGAAGGTTCCACAGGACAAGGCATTGGTTGTTACAGGTTTTAGAGGCAGAAGAGTCATTACAGGCGGAGGCGGAGTTGTAGTTCCCATGCTGGAAAGAACTGATGTCATATCTCTGGAAAATATGCAGATTGATATCAGAATTGACGGTGCATTGACCTCACAGGGTGTTGGTATAGTTGCTGACGGTGTGGCAGTTGTAAAAGTCAAGTCGGATAAGGACTCCATCCTATCGGCTGCTGAACAGTTCAATACCTCAAAGGGTCTGGACTACATGTTGGGTATTATTGCTAAAACCACTCAGCAGGTACTCGAAGGTAAACTGCGTGAAATTGTTTCAAGAATGACAGTTGAAGAGATATATAAGGACAGGGAAACCTTTGCATCACACGTTCAGGGAGTTGCGGCAACCGAATTGCAGAATATGGGCCTTGAGCTCAAGGTTTTGACAATCAAGGACATATCCGATAAGAACGGATATCTGGAAGCTCTCGGAAAACCAAGGATTGCCGAAGTAAAAAGAGATGCACAGATAGCCGAAGCAAATGCAACAAAAGAGACTAAAATTAAAACTGCCGAAGCAAACAGAGAAGGTGAAGCTGCAAGAATCCAGGCTGAAACCCAGATAGCCGAAGCAATAAGAGACAAGGAACTGAAGGTTCAGTCCTACAACAAGGATCAGCAGACTGCCAAAGCGGATGCCGACCTGGCGTATGATATCAAGTCAAATATAGTCAAGCAGGAAGTTGCTGAAACGGCTATGCAGGTTGAGATCGTCAAGAAACAGAAGGAGATCCAACTTGCCGAGCAGGAAGCACTCAGAAGGGAAAAGGAACTGGAGGCAACCGTAAAGAAGCAGGCTGATGCTGAAAACTATCAGGCGTCAAAGATCGCTGACGCCAGCAAGTACAGGGAAGTTGTGGCTGCCGAGGCAAGAGCGAAGGCTATTGAAATGGAAGGTGAAGCCAAAGCAAAGGCAAAGAGAGCCGAAGGTATGGCAGAGGTTGAAATCATCAGAGCAAAGGGTGAAGCTGAGGCCGCCGCAATGGCAAAGAAGGCTGAAGCCTTCAAGATGTATAATGATGCAGCTGTAACCCAGATGATCATTGAAAAATTGCCTGATATTGCGCAGGCTATTGCAAGTCCTCTTGCAAAAACCGAAAAGATTGTTATTGTTGATAATGGTAATGGCGGAGAGGCCAAAGGTGCTGCCAAGGTTTCCGGTTATGTCACCGATATCATATCTCAACTCCCCGAGACAGTTGAAGCTTTGACAGGAATGAATGTACTGGATCTGCTGAAAAAGAATCCGGCAATAGCGCAGGAGGTTAAACCCGCAGAGACCAATACACCTGAATAATAAATACAGATCAAAAGATTAAGAGGTTAACTGTTAGTCTAGTTCCAGAAAAAGAGCCAGTTTAATCCCATTCAGGATTAGCTGGCTTTAATTTTTTTATATTCCAGGAATTTAAGTTTTACTCTCTTGAGTAATTGTCACACTTTGGGCAATTTCGGACAGTAATTCGGGGGTAATGTGCAGGTCAAAATTACTTATTTCATAATATTTCATTGCCTTACCGTCTTCTGAAATTTCATGATTTCCTCTTATTAAATTTGCTGCCTCCAACTTGCGCAAGTGCATGTAGAGAAGAGGCCTGCTGATATTGACCGTTCTGGCAAGCTCACTTACATACTGTCTGTTCTGAAATAAAATGCCCATAATTTTAATTCTTAATGGGTGGGACAGAGATTCAAAAACTTTAATCAAATCATTGCCGGAAGTACCTGCGGATTCACTGGCCGATGACATCTTATTCAACTTCCTTAAGCAGCTTTTCTATGGAATTTATCTTTTCTTTCAATTCCGCCAGCTCTTCCCGCACTTCCTGGTTGGACAGCGTTAAATTATTGGCCATAGATTTATAGGCATTTAAATCGTTCAGTTGATTTTGAGTTTTTGATCTTGTAACTACTACAACAATAACGATTGCTGCGGCAATTATAGCCAGAAAAACTACAGCAGCAATTATCAACAATAAAAAACTTGCCATTGGACTACCTCCAGATAAATAATTTCATTTTAATATAAATAGTAAATATGCTAAGAAATAAATACATTTCACATGTAATAATTTTATTACATGTGAAATGTATTGTCAATGTTCACTTTTCTTTTGACATTGTAACGGCTTATACATTATACTATTTGATGATTAAATATGTCCTTTTTGATTCTGATAAGATTTTGTCTAAAAACAACTAATCATTTGTATATATTGCGGAGGCAAATAAATGAGTATATTGACCGTAGAAAACGTAAGCCATGGCTTCGGAGCCAGAAAAATCCTGGAAGATGCCTCTTTCAGACTTCTGAAGGGAGAGCATGTGGGGCTTGTAGGGGCAAATGGGGAAGGTAAATCAACCTTTTTAAATATTATAACGGGTAAACTTATGCCTGACGAAGGCAGGGTCGAGTGGTGCAACAGAATAACCACCGGATATCTGGACCAGCACACTGTGCTGACGCCGGGTAAAACCATCCGGGAGGCATTGAGAGAAGCCTTTCAATACATGTTTGATCTGGAAAGGGAAATGCTTGAGTTGTATGAAAAAATGGCGGATGTTCCCGAAAGTGAAATAAATGCCATGATAGAGGATGTAGGAGACATTCAGAATGTACTTGAACACAACGGCTTCTACATTCTGGACTCCAAGATAGAAGAGGTGGCAAATGGTCTCGGCCTTGGAGACATAGGTCTTGAAACCGATGTGGGAAATCTCAGCGGAGGCCAGAGGGCCAAGGTTCTGCTGACCAAGCTGCTGCTGCAAAATCCCATGATACTGATTCTGGACGAGCCTACCAACTTCCTGGATGAGAACCATATAAACTGGCTTAAAAACTATCTGAAGGAATATGAAAATGCGTTTATACTGGTATCCCATGATATCCCGTTTCTTAACGATGTTGTAAACGTGATTTATCACGTTGAAAATGCGGTGCTCACAAGATATTCAGGAAATTATGACGAATTCCAGAGAATGTATCAGCTGTCAAAGCAGCAGACCATGCAGGCCTATGAAAAACAGCAGAAAGAAATAGAAAAGCTCGAGGACTTCATTGCCAGGAACAAGGCGAGAGTTGCCACTACAAACATGGCCAAGAGCAGACAGAAGAAACTGGACAAAATGGAGATCATCGAGAAGGTGAAGGAAAAGGTAAAGCCTGTATTCAAGTTCAGAGAAGCCAGGGCCCCCGGACGGTATGTGTTCCAGACACATAACCTTGTAATTGGATATGAATCCGCCCTCACCGGCACTTTGAACATATCTCTCGAACGTGGGCAAAAGGTGGCAATAAAAGGCGTCAACGGTTTGGGCAAATCCACTTTATTAAAAACGCTGCTGGGGATTCAGAAACCTTTTGCCGGTGAAGTAAAACTGGACGATTATCTGTATTCCGGGTATTTTGAGCAGGAGTCGGAGAGGTATAATTCAAATACGGCACTGGATGAGGTATGGAATGACTATCCGGGCATGTCAAACGCGGAGGTGCGGGGTGCGCTGGCCAAATGCGGCCTGACCACCGAGCACATCACCAGCCAGATGATGGTTTTGAGCGGCGGTGAAAATGCAAAAGTGCGTCTGTGCAAGCTTATGCTGAGGGACGTGAACTGGCTCATACTCGATGAGCCCACAAATCACCTTGACGTGGATGCAAAAGATGAGCTCAAACGTGCTTTAAAGGAATTCAAGGGTACGATTCTTCTGGTATGCCACGAACCCGAATTTTATGAGGATTGGGTAACTGAAGTATGGAATGTGGAAAACTGGACAACGAAAATAGTTTAGAAATCAGAAACTAACGTTGAAATCGTAAAGGCAAATGAAAAATCATGAGCTTAAGTTTTTTTAAGTTAATCCAATTATATTATATTAACAACCGTACCGATTGAAACAAGATTGCTCAATTCAATCACGTTGTTATTATACATTCTTATACAGCCGTTTGAAATATTTTTGCCAATTGAAGAAGGGTTATTTGTTCCATGGATGCCATAGTCTCCGTTGGGCACATTCAAACCAAGCCATCTCACTCCAAACGGGCCTCCGGGATTTACGACCCGGTTAATTATCCTGAAGGTTCCTCTGGGGGTCGGAGTGGAAGATTTTCCAACTGCAACGGGATATGTTCTAAAAACATTATTATCTCTGAATAAAGTAAGCGTGTGAGTCCGGGTATTTATTGTAATCCTGTATACGACTCTGTAAGGCTGGTCAAAAGGATTCTGATAGTATAGCATTATTAAGCCTCCGAATTATCCTATATTAACATAATATTGAGTGTCATATTGTTATGTGCAGCTTAAGTGTCATAAATAAAACATTCTTTTTATATGTTTTTCCGGAATGCGTTATAATGGCTTTACAATAAAGGCTCATAAGTTTACAATGGGTTTTGTGCATATTTTATTTGAGGGCGAAGTGAAATCCATGGAAATAAATCTTAATACCGGCAGGCCGGTTAAAAATAAAAATAATCTGAGAAATATTCTAACAAATCTGATTCCGAAGGACTTTATCCCGTTATATACTTTACTGTCCATATTTGTGAAGAATGTACTGTTAATAGGCTTTATATTCGACCAGACCCATCAGCTTCCCCTGATGAGAGAAGCCTTTAATGCGGTGTTTCAACTCTACAGCTTCCGTCCGGTTTACTATATGGCCTTTTCATTGGCATGTATATGTGTTATTTTCCTGTTTAAAAACAGGGGAAGATTTTTAGTCTCAATCATTTTGAATTTCCTGATATCCTTCCTGCTGCTGGCGGATTTATGGTATCTGAGAGGCTTTAATACCTTGCCTACACTTCACATGCTGAAGGCCGGAGGTAATCTGGGGGATTCCATAAACAGCTTTTTCCCGCTCATACATTTAATTGACCTGGTATTTGTTCTGGATATCCCATTTTTGCTGATTGCATTTTTTGCTAAAAAGAATTTATATAGAAATGTAAGCAGGAATGTAGTGTTTTCAGTATTTATACTCTTTGTATCGGTATTTGGTGTTTTATACATTGCCCCGCAGGTTAATAACCGGGCAGCCAAGCCTTTGCCCATTACATCCATATTTAACAGGTTCAATCCCGTAACCACCATAAGAAGCTTGTCCCCGTTAGGCTATAATATTTACAGTTCATATAACTTTTTTACCGAAAAAAGTACGTTAAGCCTCAGTGGGGCTGACAGAGACAGGATTTCAGCCTGGTATGAGCAAAAGAATGAAAAACTGCCCGATAATGAGTACAAGGGTATGTTTAAAGGGAAAAACCTGCTTCTGATTCAGGTTGAATCCCTGGAGAACTTTGTTGTAAATCAGAAGGTGAACGGTCAGGAAATTACGCCAACACTGAATAAGCTGTTAAAAAACAGTCTTTATTTCAGCGGGATCCACGAACAGGTCGGAGGGGGAAACAGTTCCGACAGTCATTTGATGGTCAACGCTTCGGTATATCCGATTCAACTTGGGACAACCTTTATAAATAATGCATTTACAGAATACAATTCTCTTCCTAAACTATTAAAGGGGATAGGTTATTATACTTCGACATTTCATCCTGTGGATGGAGCCTTTTGGAACTGGAAGCCTGCTTTGACTTCCATGGGCTATGACAGGTGCTATGACTCCACCAGCTATAACATAACAGAGAAAATAAACATGGGCATAAGTGACCGTTTGTTTTTTGAGCAGATCGAACCAATGATCATAAAGCAAAAGCAGCCATTTTTTACCTTCATGGTTACACTTTCCAGCCATTCACCCTTTGAGCTTCCCGAGCAGTATAAAGAACTCAATCTGGAGGGGGAGCTTGGCAGGTCAAGGCTGGGCGGGTATTTGCAGTGCATCAGGTATACCGACAAACATATTGGTCTGCTGCTGGACAGGCTGGACAAGGACGGAATACTGGACAATACTATTGTAGCAATAACAGGTGATCATGAAGGAATACATAAATATTTTCCCGACGAAATCAAATCAATGAAAAACACGGAGGATTGGTGGTTGAATAATGATAAATTACTGCCTCTGATACTTTATAATAAAAATATAAGCCCGAAAGAAATCAGTACCGTCGGAGGCCAGGTGGATATCATGCCTACACTGGCATATTTGATGGGAGTGGACGAAGAGCGCTACATCAATACCGCAATGGGCAGGAATCTATTAAAAACCAACAAGAGCTATGCCGTTTTGAGAGACCGGACCCTGGTCGGAAATCCTGATGAAAGTGATGAAAAACTGGCCCTTCAGGGTATGGAACTTTCAGATATAATTATCAGAGGGGATTATTTCAAGAAATAGATAGCTGTAACAGGATTAAACAAAATGGAGATTTAAGCAATTCAGAAATAAAGTGCGCTTTCCTGTTGAAGGAAGCGCACTCTATACAGTATAAACCGCAATTTGCTGTTATGTGTTATTTATGTTTGGTTTTTTGAGTAAAGGCTGCTATTGCTGTAGTTAATACGTAAACAGCAAAAAAGTATTAACAATGTTACAGAAATTTTTAAATTTTGTCACAGGCAGATGGAAAGCATTTCATTCCCGGCAATAAAAAGTGAGTGTCGTAAAATGAATTTACTTTCATTTTACGACACTCACTATGAAAAACTTTGCATATACGTTTTGCAACAGTCATATCTAATCCTGGTATTTTCTTGCATTAATGGTAATTCTCAGCCTATGGCATCATGACCTTCTTCTCCGGTTCTGATTCTAAAGCATTCTTCAATTGGGAGGACAAATATTTTTCCGTCACCGATATTACCGGTTCTTGCAGCTTTCATTATTGCGTCAATTGTCGGCTTAACAAATTCATCATTCACTGAGATTTCAAATTTTACCTTGTTAAGAAGATTAACCTCGGTAACTGTACCGCGGTAACTTTCGGTATAACCCATTTGCTGCCCGCAGCCTTTAACATGGCTCACGGTCATTTTGTGTATCTCGGCATCAAACAAGGCTTGCTTGACATCCTCAAAGGCTTCAGGCTTCACTATTGCAACAACCATTTTCATAACAAATCCTCCTGAAATACAGAATGTATTTTCCATAGTTATATTATATATAATTTTCCATACAAACACTATAGATTTATTTGATATTGGCAATGTAGTTTTTTGTCCAAATATATAAAATCTATGTTATAATTTTTTTACACAGAGATTCATGCATATACTTTAACAGTATGTCTGTTAATAAATTTTATATGTATCGATTAATAACGGGTTAATTAATATATTAAGGCCAATTTTTCAGGCCTTAGGAGGTCAAATGGGGAAAAAATTACTTATGGGTAATGAAGCGATTGCCCTTGGAGCTATAAAAGCAGGTGTCAACGTAGTTACAGGATATCCCGGAACCCCCTCCACCGAAGTATTGGAGACGGTAGCACACAATAATCCGGGCGACATATATGTTGAATGGTCGGTCAATGAAAAGTCTGCTATGGAAGTTGCCGCAGGAGCGGCTTACAGCGGAGCCAGGACAATGGTGACCATGAAGCAGGTAGGGCTGAATGTAGCATCAGACCCTCTGATGAGTCTGGCATATATAGGTGTTAAGGGCGGAATGGTTGTTCTGGTTGCAGATGATCCGGGACCTTTTTCTTCCCAGACAGAGCAGGACACCAGACATTTTGCAAGGTTTTCAAATCTTCCCGTGCTTGATCCGGCAACACCGGAGGAAGCTTTTGAAATGGTACGGTATGCCTTCGAACTGTCCGAGCTTGTGGAACTTCCGGTCTTTCTGAGACCAACCACCAGGGTATGTCATGCCTGTGCGACAATAGATATTGATGACAGTAGAGCAGAGCATAAGCCGGAGGGTTTTGTAAAGGATCCTAAATGGGTCATATTCCCAAGCCTTGCCTATAGGAAGCACCTTCACATAGAACAGCTGCAGCACAAGCTGGGAGAGATTTTTTCGGGACTGGACTTCAACAAAGTCTGCGGAGACGGAAAGCTGGGCATTGCTGCGTCCGGTGTCGCCTATACCTATGCGGTTGAAGCACTGGACAGACTTCAGGCCCAAGTAAAGGTATTCAAGGTGGGTACGCCGTATCCTCTTCCCGGGGCAAAGGCTGAGGAATTTCTTTCGGGGCTTGAGCAGGTGCTGGTTTTTGAAGAGCTTGATCCGGTTCTGGAAGAGGAACTTGCCATGCTGTGTGCTTCAACAGGCAAAAACACAAAAATACTTGGGAAAAAATCAGGAAATCTTCCTTTTGCAGGAGAGTACACTTTCGAGTTGGTTTATGAAGCACTTGCCAAATTTCTCGGGCTACAAACCGACGCTGCACCAAAAGCGGCTTTGCCGGAGCTGCCTGTAAGACAGCCGGTATTGTGTGCGGGCTGTCCCCACAGAGCTTCCTTCTATGCCGTCAAGATGGCTATGAAGGGGCAGAAGGCGGTTTTTACCGGCGATATCGGCTGTTATACTCTTGGAAATGCAAAGCCGCTGGAAATGGTGGATACCTGTTTATGTATGGGAGCCGGCATCACGGTAGCACAGGGTATAAAGAGAACAGAGCCCGGCACACAGTGTATTGCCTTTATAGGGGATTCGACCTTTTTCCACACAGGGATTCCCGGAATTGTAAATGCCGTATATAACAAAACAGACATCACTATAGTTATACTTGACAACAGCACAACAGCAATGACAGGCCATCAGCCCCATCCGGGCATTGGCAGGACAATGATGGACAGCATATCCGAGAAAATCGATATTTATGGAGTTGTAAAGGCCTGCGGTGTCAAGCACATAGCCAGGGGAAACCCCCTGGACCTTAAAAATTCAGTGGAACTTATAAAAGAGGCGGCAGACTTCAAAGGACCTTCGGTTGTCATATTTGAAGCTCCATGTATTGCACTGTTCAAGCCTGTTGTAAAAAATACAGTCGGGGAAAATTGCAGGAAATGCAAAAAATGTATCACTGAAATAGGGTGTCCGGCCATATCAACCTCAGACGGGAATGTGGTTATTGAGCCTTCGCTTTGTTACGGCTGCGGCTTATGCATAAACGTATGTCCTTTCAATGCCATAGGAGGTTCTCAAAATGGATAATAAAGCAAACATCGATCAGAAGTATGATATATTGATAGCCGGGGTTGGAGGCCAGGGAACCGTACTGGCATCCCGTCTGATTGCGGCTGCGGCCATCGGGCAGGGAAGCTTTGCCAGGACCTCCGAAACCATAGGAATGTCTCAAAGGGGAGGCTGCGTGGTAAGTCATGTGAGAATAGGCAGCGAAAAAGCCGGTTCAATAATTCCCATGGCAAGCGCGGACATGATTATAGCTTTTGAATTGTCAGAGGCTGCCCGCAGTCTGCCGAGGTTGAAGAAAGGCGGCTGCTGTATAGTAAATACACAGATAATCAAGCCTGTTTCGGCATCTCTGGGCACCTCACAATATGATATCAATAAAATAACCGATTATATAAGGGATAATGTCGGGCGTATTCATTTTATTGACGGGTATGCCATTGCAAATGAGGCAGGCAGCGTTAAAGCCGTAAATGTTGTTCTGCTGGGTGCTGCTGCGGCAGCAGGCCAAATGCCTTTCAGCAGGGAAACCATAGAACAGGCTATTATTGAAAATGTACCTCAGAAATTCAGGGAATTAAATCAAAAAGCGTTTAAACTCGGGTATGACTGTATCATAAAGGAAAAATCAAATTGTTCTTAAGATATAATAAACACATTAAAAATTGAGGCATTTATCATGTCGGAAACGGAGACATTTATGAGCGGAAACAGATTGGGAAAGCAGAAGCACATAGCGCTTGTAGCACACGATAACAGAAAACAGGATTTGATCAACTGGGTAAAAAGCAAAGCGGATATTCTGGGCAGACAGTTTTTGTGCGGAACCGGAACAACCGCCCAGCTCATATCAGAAAACACAGGCTTGCCTGTTAAACGCTATAAGAGCGGACCTCTGGGCGGAGATCAGCAAATTGGTGCATGTATAGCCAACGGTGAAGTGGATTTTATGATTTTCTTCTGGGATCCGCTCACTTCACAGCCCCATGACCCCGATGTCAAGGCATTGCTGAGAATAGCCGTTCTCTATGATATACCTGTGGCCATGAACCAGTCCACCGCTGATTTCCTTTTGTCATCGGAACTGATGGAAAGCGAATATGAAAGAAATGTTGTTGATTATTACAGCAGGATAAGAAAAGAACATTTCGGGGGTTATTAAATAAACAAAACAGTTGTTGGAATTTGCAGTTTATAATACTTCGGTACAGACACATATAAATGGTTGCTCAACTTTACCGGTAAAAGGTGTTATTGGGTATACTGGTACTCCCGTACTAACTTCAAGCAATGGATTGCACACAAAGCGCTTACTTGAAATGGTAGGGTTCAAAACAAGAATTTTATAGCCGTCGCAGCGACTCGACCATCCGGGTCTCGGATGCTGCTCAAATTGACCTCGTGTCAATTTGCCGGCAAAAACACTTGTTTTTCACCTACGTATTTAAGTAAGCACTTTTACCATGCAAATCCATTGCTTGAAGTTGTACTCGCGTACCGGTAAAATGCATAACATATTTAACGGCAAATTATAGAGTCAACTAAGCATCCTGGTTATGTGTGTTGTACTCGAGTAATATAAATCAGTTTCTTAACTGTATTTGTTTAATAATAAACAGCCTCAATGGACAAATAAAGAGAAAATTTATATAATTAAATAAAAAATAATAGAAAGAAGAGATGAGTCGAGATGAGTCGAGGTCAATTTGAGCTTTTTAAGGAAATGCTTGCAAACGTATCTGCCAACAGTCCTTTTTACAGGGAAAAATTTCAAAAGAGTGGTATTGATGTAAATGAAATCACTTCCATGGAGATGATTGCGGAACTCCCTTTTACCACAAAGGAGGAATTGAGACAGGCATACCCGCTGGGGCTGCAGTCGGTTCCGGATGAAAAGATTGTCAGGATTCATTCTTCCTCGGGAACTACGGGAAAACCCATTATAATTCCATATACGGCACAGGATGTTGCCGCTTGGGCTGAAATGATGGCCAGATGTTTTGAAATTGCCGGCATCACCCCTTTGGACCGGATTCAGATAACTCCCGGTTACGGATTGTGGACTGCAGGCATAGGATTTCAGGCCGGCTGTGAAAAACTGGGTGCAATGGCGGTGCCGATGGGACCCGGAAATACCGACAAACAGCTCCAGATGATGATGGATCTTAAATCCACCGTAATAATTGGCACTTCCTCATACGCTCTGGTTTTGGCCGAGGAGGTCGAAAAGAGAGGACTTCGTTCCGAAATTAAGCTGAAAAAAGGTGTTATAGGTTCCGAACGCTGGGGAGAAAAAATGAGGCAGCGCATCAGAAATGAACTTGGTATTGAAATATATGACATATATGGCCTTACTGAAATATATGGTCCGGGTATTGCAATAGATTGTGACTGCCATGAAGGAATGCACTATTTCGATGATTTTCTTTACTTTGAAATAATAGATTCAGTCACAGGTGAAGTACTTCCGGAGGGAGAAGTAGGTGAGCTGGTCATCACTACCTTGAGAAAAGAAGGTGCTCCGCTGCTGAGATACAGAACCAGGGACCTCACCAGGATAATTCCAGGTAAATGTGCCTGTGGGCTTTCCTATCCGCGTATCGACAGGATCGTCGGCCGTACCGATGATATGGTAAAGGTCAAGGGAGTGAATATCTACCCCGGCCAGATCGACGAGATCCTCAGGGAAGTGGAGGGTGTCAGCAGTGAATACCAGATCATTATCGACCATGTGAACGGGAAGGATGTCATGACCCTAAAGGCGGAATACAATTCCGACGGGGATACCGAGCGTGAAGATATTGAATACAATATAGTCGACCTGTTCAAAAAGAGGATAGGAATTCATATCATAGCTGAAGTCAGCGGAATTGGAAGCCTTCCCAGAAGTGAGAAGAAAAGCAAAAGGATCATTGATTACAGGCAGAATTAAAACAGGATACTTTAAAAGGCTTGCTCAAATACTAGCAGGTCTTTTTTTGATCTGTTTTTTCAGATGCATACTTAACTTAACGCTTTGTGCCGGATTAAATCACTCTAAACTTTGCCATTATAAGGAGTATGCTGATTACACCGGTACGCGAGCACAACTTCAATCAATGGTCAGCACGGTTAAAAGTGCTTGCTGAAATTTGTAGGTGAAAAACAAGTATTTTAGCCGGCAAAGTGACAGGACGTCACTTTGAGCAGCACGCGAGACCTGGATGGTCGAGTCGCTGCGACGGAGGAAAATACTTGTTTTTCACCGTACTATTTCAAGCAAGCGCTTTGTGTGCAACCATTGATTGAAGTTAGTGCGAAAGTAACGGTATAATTAATAAATTTCTATTTGCGAAGTTTATCACCAACCGGCACAAAGCATTAACTTAGACACTTTACATTTTGTTCACAATTCAAACACAGGTTTGACATAAAAATTTAATACTATTGTTATTAGTACAAAGGTATAATTACCCATTTCATTACAAAACAAATTGAAGAGGTGGAATCATGCAAAAAGGCATAAAGTGGAACAGAAAGAGATTCATAACACTTTCTATTGTTGCTTTGGTTATTATTTCAATAGTCATAGGATTTTTTTATGTTACAAAGTACAGGGCGGCCAAAAGTACTTCGGCGTCGGCCAAAAGGACTACCCAGGTCGTAAGAGGCAATATGGAAGTCGCACTGTCGGGTTCGGGAACTGTGACATCTTCCAACACATCGGATGTCATGTCGAATGTCCAGGGAAAAATCACGAAAGCCTATTTTAAGGAAGGCGACAAAGTAAAAAACGGAGATTTACTCTTTGAAATTGATGATACCGATGCCAAGCTTAACATTCAAAAGATAGAGAATCAAATAAGCCAGGCACAATTAAGTGTCAGCAGCAACCAGAAAAGTTATTCAAGCTTAACCGTTACGGCGCCTTTTGATGGAAAGATCACAGATATAGCGGCAAAAACAGGGGAGAATGCAAGCAGTAATATGACACTGTTTACAATAACGGATACTTCAAAGCTTACATTAACTGTTCCCATAAGCACAACAGACATTAAAGACATCAAAACCGGCCAAAAAGCCCAGGTTTCCATCCAGGAGATATTTGATACCGTTGAGGGGGAAGTAACCGCCATAGACGATTATACATACACAGCTTCAGACGGAGGCACGGTCAGAAATGTTGAAGTTACCGTAAAAAATCCAGGAAGGATTACCGATTCCAACACAGCCAGCGTTGAAATTTCCACCCCCGACGGAGCCAGGAGAAGCAATGAGATTTCACAGTTTGAATATGCAAGCAAGCAGGCTATGAAAGCTGCTTCAAACGGAACTTTTGCAGCGGTTAATGTCAAGGAGAATCAATATGTTAAAAAAGGCGATGTTTTGATCAGAATAGAAAATGATGACCTGGAGGTTACAGCTCAGACAAATGATCTCAAGGTCCAGGATCTTCAAAATCAGCTGGAGGCTGCGAAAAAACAGCTGGAGGACTATAAGATATATTCGTCTATCGGCGGGACAGTGACCGGGGAAACGGCTGTTGCAGGAGACAGTGTAAAATCGGGAGATGTCCTTATCAGCATAAGGGATTTTGAACAAATGCAGTTTACCATATCGGTGGACGAACTTGATATTTCAAAAGTCAAGGTAGGACAGCAGGTCTCGATTACTATTGACGCACTTGAAGAAACGAAGCAGAAACCTCTTACGGGAGAAGTCTTCTATAAAGCGATGGAAGGTAATTCAACCAATGGTGTTGCTACATATGACGTCAAGATAAAGATAAATGAGACAGAAAGTCTGCTGGCAGGAATGAATGCCAACGCAAACATAATATTAAGCCAGGCTGAAAATACGCTCATGGTACCTCTGGAAGCAGTGACAAAAATGGGTGACAGAGCTTTTGTCAGAGTAATTGGAACAGAGGATTCAAATCAGCAGCAAACCGGAAACGGAAGAATTCGCGGTAACCGGGGACAAAATGGAAACGGAAACAGCGAAACTGCCGGCGGAGCAGACAGAAAGGCTGCTGCCGGTACGGCCGCTTCAAACAATGACAATTCAAATCAGGGCAGGAATCAGAACAATGCCGGTACATCCGAAAGAAGGCAGATGACAGGTGCATTAGCCGCAAATCAGGAATATTATGCAGGTACTGTTATGAAGGCTGTTGAACTTGGTATGAACAACGATGAATATGTTGAGATCAAAAGCGGATTAGCTGAAGGTGATGTGGTTGTACTTCCACCGCTTGTTGCCAATTCCACCACCGGCACAAATTCCCAGCAGAATGGCTTTAGCCTGGGAGGTTTGGGCGGGGGCTTCGGAGGTGGAGGCATGACCAGAGTAATGCCTGCAGGCGGTGCCGGCGGCTATCCGGGAGGCACGCAGAACAACAGAACCTCCGGAAGTTCAAACAGGTAGTCAAGTTCACAGGGACAGCGGTAATTAACCTCCTTTATCCGCCTTAGCGGTAGAGGAGAGACCAAATTCCATAACTATTTATGGCTGCTATGCGGCTCATGGGGGTTGAAATGATTCAAATAACAAATATGTGTAAAATCTACGAGATGGGTGAGAACTCGGTTTATGCACTTAACAATGTCTCGCTGCACATTGCAAAACACGAATTTGTTGCAATTGTGGGTCCGTCCGGTTCAGGCAAGTCTACGCTGATGAATATGCTGGGCTGCCTGGATGTGCCCACCTCGGGAAGTTATTATCTGGATGGGCATGAGGTCAGTAAACTCAGTGACAACCAGCTTGCCGAAATAAGAAATAATAAAATAGGATTTATATTTCAAGGCTTCAATTTACTAAAAAAGCTTACGGCTGTTGAAAATGTGGAGCTGCCTCTGATATACCAGGGGGTGGGACATAAGGAGAGGGTAAGAAAGAGCATAGAGGCTCTGGAATTGGTGGGACTGGGGGACAGGACCCACCATACTCCCAACGAATTATCGGGAGGCCAGCAGCAGAGAGTTGCCATTGCACGTGCGCTGGTAAGCAACCCTCCTCTCATTCTGGCCGACGAGCCGACAGGAAATCTCGATTCCAAGTCGGGAGCTGATGTGATGGGAACTCTGCACCAGCTTCATGAGAACGGGAATACCATAGTGCTCATAACACACGACAACAATGTCGCGGCGCAGGCCGGCAGAATAGTAAGAATCCAGGACGGAATGATCACAGAAGATAAGGAGGCGGTGTAGATGGGGTTTTTTCAGGCCTATAAAATGGCATTGAAAAGCATAGCCGGCAACAAAGTCCGATCCTTCCTTACAATGCTGGGTGTCATAATCGGAGTAGGCTCTGTTATAACAGCGGTTGCATTTGCCCAGGGGAGCACAAAGAGCATAACAGATTCCATTGAAGGTCTGGGAAGCAATATTATCACCATAAACATAACCGGCAGGGGCAGCAACAGGAATATAACCTATGAAGAACTAAAGACCTTTGCAGAGGAAAACAGCGGGGATATAAGCATGATTGCGCCCATTGTCAATGGCAATATGACACTTAAAGCCGGAAGCAAGAGCAGGGATACCACCGTTATCGGATCAAACGAAGACTATGAATACATAAGAAACAGACATGTCCAGTCGGGACGGTTCATTTTATCCTTTGATAATGATTATAAACTGAAAACAGCGGTGATTGGAAGTGCTGTGGCCAATGACCTGTTTGAGGGACAAAACCCCATAGGACAGCAAATAAAAATAAACGGGCAGATATTCAAGGTGGTAGGGCTGCTGCAGGAAATAGACGGTGGCCAGGATTCTTCCGACGATGACCAGGTAATCATTCCGGTTACAGTAGCCCAGAGACTCGGGCGAAATGCCAGGATATCGAACTTTACGGTACAGGCGGCTGATTCCGCCACTGTTGACCCGGCAATGGCGAAATTAACTGCATATCTGACCGACAAATTCGGAAATTCCAATGCCTTTTCGGTTAGAAACCAGGCTCAAATGTTATCCACACTCAATTCCATAACCGATACCCTTATGATAGTGCTTGGGGGAATAGCTGCTATTTCATTGATTGTGGGCGGTATAGGAATAATGAATATAATGCTGGTTTCTGTTACTGAAAGAACTAGAGAAATTGGCATAAGGAAAGCCATAGGCGCCAAGAGGAAAAACATAATGGTACAGTTTCTCATAGAAGCCGTTATGATAACAGGAATAGGAGGGGTGCTGGGTATACTGATAGGCTTGTTCTGTATACGTTTCATAATAGGCGGTCTGAAAATAACCACACCTGTTTACTCACCGTTTTGGATGATGCTCTCCTTTGGGATATCGCTGGGAGTAGGAATAATATTCGGACTGTTCCCGGCATATAAGGCTGCCAGGCTGAATCCCATAGAGGCGCTTAGGTTTGAATAAAATTAAAATTTTCCTTGTGATCTTAGTAAATATTTATTATGACATGGGGATGCGGAGGTATTGAGATGCTTAAATTTAATTTCAAAAAGGTACTTGTAAAAATAATTTCCATGGCCATGGCTTTCATACTTATGTTTTCAACCATAGCTGTATTTGCCGCAGCTGAAAAAAGCCGGTCGGAGTATGATGATGCCATTGCAAAGCTGGAGCTTTGGGGAGTCATAAAAGCTTCTGATGTAGGAACCGACGGAAAGATGACCAGAGAGTTGTTTTCAAAAATAATGGTCAACTCCACCGGAAACAATGAACTGGCTCAATCCATGGAAGGTTCCACTACTTTCCCGGATGTCTCGTCAAAGTCGGAATACAGCGGGTATATCAATGCTGCGGCCAAGCTGGGTTACTTATCGGCATATTCCGACGGCAAATTCAAACCGCAGGAAGCCATAACCTTTGCACAGCTGTGTACTGCGGTTGTAAAGGCATTGGGTTATACCCAGGCCGATATAATCGGAGCCTGGCCCAACGGATATATGGATAAGGCAAAAGGTCTCGGAATTACAACCGGTTATAGTTATTCCAGCAATAGCACCATTCCTGCAAATGCTGTTGTGATTATGATTACAAGAATGCTTAATACCAATATAAAAAAAGCCAGTGCACAGGACCAGGATATAACTCTGGTGGATTCGGCAGGTCTGATGGACGATCAGGATAACTGGGTCTATGGCAAGCCGGAGGTTGCATTGAATTTCAATCCCGATACAAAAAAACTCGGTAACATAACCTTTAGAGATGATATACCTATCCTGAGGGATACATATAATAACACTGCATCACCGGCTACAAAGAATGTTGGTGAAATCATTGCTTTAAAAGATATCAAGGACAAGGATGTAGTTTATGAGGTATACAACAGGCTCAATGTGCTGATTTACTATCTTGTGGTTGATAACAAGGTGGAGGGCGAAATAACAAGTATCCTCCCAAGCAAGTATTCACCAAAAACCCTGCAGATCAACAGTGTGGATTATGAATTGGGACAGTACGCCAACCTGAACAGATTTAATTCATCCCCGGGTTCCTTTAACACCGGTGACGGTGTGACGGCCCTGTTGGGTTATGATGGAAAGGTTCTCGATGCCTATTTTCAAGTTGACGAAAATAACGAGGACTATGCCTTCGTCTTAAATTGCTCCACAATGGTTTCGAAAAAAGCTGAAGATTACAACAAGCAATACTATACGGTAGAATTGCTTCATGTGGACGGCTCGCGTAAAACCTACAAGGTGAACATCGACCCCTATGCATTCAAGTGGAGGCTTGTACAGTATTCACTGATAAATGATGATACGGTTGCTTTACTGAATATGACATATGATATCAGTTCGGCTTTTCAGGTGGATATAAATAATAGAAAGATAGGTGATAATTATGTTACCGACAATGTAAAAATCTTTAATTACACAGACTATGCAGTCAATCTGGTAAGGTGGAGCGATATACCAAATGGAAGACTGCTGTCGGGGAAAATAAAGTATTTGGGATACACAGGCGACTTCAACGATGTCAATGTAATATGTGCATATGACATATTCAATGAACAGGATAAGGATATGGTGGTCCAAAGTATTGAGAAGCCCACGGGTACAGGCGGATCATACAAATACGAACTGCTCTCGGGCAGCAGCAAGTATACCTATACATCAAAAAGTGAGATTCCAAACGCCGAAGTCGGTACTGTGTTAAGCATGAAAATGAATAATGATGTCATTGTGGACTACAATCATATAACAAATCCCGAGGAACAGTGGTGGTATGTTCAGGCAGTGGATTCAAAGCGCATAAAGATGAATAACGTAATTTACCAGTTCAGCAGCACTGTGGCGGTATACTTTAATGATTATTCCGGCAAATTAAATCCACAGCCGGTTTCAAACATCAGAGTGGGTCCGAATCAAGGTTACAGCAATATCAGAGTATATACCGACCGGCCCCTGGATAACGGGGGAAAAGTTACAATGCTGGTCTTCGATCTGAAATAGGGTTCTCAATCCGATCGAATGTGTATAAAAAATAAAAACGGCTTTATTGCCGTTTTTATTTTTTTTTTATGGAAAAACCTGCATATATTTAGCAATTCTACTAATAATATGAATACAACTTTTTAAATATTTTTAATTTAAAGGAGGATATTTTAAGGAAATGAAAAAATTGTTTGCTCTATTTATAGCAGTTGCTTTGGTTCTTAGCCTTGGAGCCTGTGCGAAAAAGGAGGAGCCCGGAACCAGTACATCGACAGTAACTTCAACACCGACAACTACTCCCATCAGCCCTGGTGTCGCAACTCCCTCACCTGGAATGGCTACAAAATCACCGGGACTTGCAACTCCCTCACCAGGGACAGCTACAAAGTCGCCGGGGACGGCAACTGCTACTTCAACAGCATCTGCAACTGCTACCGCTACCAAGAAATAGCAGCAAGGAAGATTTTTAAGAAATCAAGTATTTCATATATACCTGATAAGAGGAGACTGTCTCAGAAAATGAGACAGTCTTTTTTTACATAGGGAAAATATGATATCGTATATTTTTATAATTGCACATATTGCCATATGGTATATATTAATATAAAATTAAAGAGCCGATAAAATATATTATTCGTTTATACGTTGCTGTATGTTTATTGGCTGAAAAAATTGGCAGAGTAGAATTTTGCGCGTTAAGTGCCAAAGGGACGGGAAGTTGCCTTTTGGACGAAAAACACTTCAGTGTTTGCGGTGCAGATTTCGCATTCCGCTGCCACAAAAAGAGAAACCTCTTTTATGTGGCTTTTTACAGTGTGTTCTTATTGCACTGTAACCCCGGAACGGGACACAAAAAATGAGGCGTTTTTTTATTTTTGGGCTGTTAATGCTAAAAATAAAAAATCGCACTCGCACATTATAAAGGAGGTAGTGCCGATGATGCACAACAAAATCAGAAACATTCTGTTGTTGGGGCTTTTTATTGCCCTTGAAGTTATCCTGACAAGATTCCTATCCATTGAAAACACTTTTGTAAGAATTTCCTTTGAATTCATTCCAATAGCGGTTTCGGCTATTTTATTCGGGCCTGTAATGGCCGGATTGGGTGCTGCGATTGCAGATGTACTGGGAATGCTGATATTTCCAAAAGGAGCCTTCTTCCCGGGCTTTACTTTCACTGCGTTTGTATCTGGCTTTCTTTACGGTATATTTCTTTATAAAAAGAAAATAACCATTAAGAGAACATTTTTGGCAGTGTTGTCAGTTATAGTAATCTGCAGTCTTGTACTTAATACATTATGGCTGGTAATACTATACAACAAGGGGGCTTATGCCGTTTTAACAGCGAGATTGGTTAAGAGCGCCGTTTTTTTGCCGGTTCAGACTTTTATGATCTATTTTATCTGGAAATATGCCGGAGGACTGATTAATCGTTCCTTAAACAACGAGATTTAAAAATATGCGAAAATAATTCCCTTATTTTAAGACATTTTATTAATTACTGCGTATTCTAAGTATATTATTAAAATGGGAGTTGAAAATATTGAAAAAAAGATATTTTTCATTTATAGCATTGACAATGATTTCGGTGGTGCTTATAGTTTCTGCAGGCTGCGGAGTAAGAATCAACGGAAAGGAATATGAACTGTACAAATCAAGCCAAAGCGACAAGAAAAATAACAACATTTTCAGCGGCATTGGTTCGGAATCAACTTATACTCAGAATATTTCACAGGATAAAATTGAAGGTGAAGAGCTTAAGGTTGAAACCAATGCAGGAAATATAGATATCAGAAAAAACGACAGTTCACAAATCAGCATTAAAGCCAATAAAAAGGTAAGGGGAACTTCAGAGGAAAGCAAGAAAATAATACTTGAAAACATGGTTATTTCACTGGAACAAGACGGAAAAGAAGTTTTAGTTGCGGTAAAAACAAAGGATGGCGAAAATTTCTGGGACTGGCAGAAGGACAACTATAAAACCTATCAGATAACAATAAACTATGACATAAAAGTACCGGAGAGCATCAAAGGTTTAAGCCTCAGTACCGGTGCAGGCAATATCCAGGCCGAAGCCGGGGTGGATAAGGTAAAAGCTGACACCGGAGCCGGCAACATCGACCTAAAGGGTATGAATGCCCAATTTGATGTCAGTACCGGAGCCGGAAATATTGATATACACAACTCGGGAGCAAAGGGAGACTGCAAGCTGAGCACCGGTGCAGGCAATGTTGATTTTAAGGGGAAATTGGATGATTTAAGCGTATTTGATGCATCCACGGGAATGGGAAATGTTGATTTCAGAGTTCCTGCAGAGACAGAAATGTCACTGGATGCGAGTACCGGTGTGGGTATACTGGAAGGTAGTTTTATAAGCAGCAAGGACGACAAGTTCCATTTCAAAGGGGATATTAACGGAGGCGGCCCTTCCGTTAAACTGAGTACAGGTGTTGGAAACGTCAGCGTTGATAAAGATTGATCCCAAATTACAAGGGAGTGTCTGGAAATTAGACACTCCCTTGTTAAGCTTTTACTCAGATTTATAAAATAGCTTTTATTGATTCCCAGAGAATATCACAGAGCTCACCGGATTTGTTATTTTCATCATAAGGAACAGAGCCTGAAAAACCGTTCTTTCCCATTTCCAGCACATAATCACCGATTGAGGCCGATAGGAAAAAGTCACCCTCACCGAAATTCTTTCTTTCAAGGATGTCAATCATCTGACCGATATCCAGAAGAGGCAGGCAATCCTGCTTGGAATAGGAATCAGGACGTTGAAACTCAAAATTGAAATCCTCATCAAAGTTAAATTCCTCTTCGGGAGCCGGTTCGGAATCAATGCCGTCAATCCTGTCCGAGGCAATATTATCAGAAGATGCCTCCTCTTCCTTGATTTTAAAGGTTTCATCCGGCATGAACTTCAAATCGTGCAGAAGCATATCGTGATGCTTCAATAATTTTATTCCGCCTATCACGTAAATAATTTGTTCGTATCTCTCTTCAGCAGCATCCACACATACATTTGCAACTGCGGTATCATAAATATGCGGAATCCAAAGGTCACAGAGATTTTGTTTTTGTTCGAGGGTCAGGTCCTCCAGATCTTTCCGTGTAATTCTTAACTTCATGAGGTCATCCTCCATAAAAGTATTCAAACGGGAGCTTGTCTGATTTATTAAAAGTATGGCTCCTCTGTTTCAGTAATATTATAATATAATTATAATTTATTGTCATACATTTTCCTGGAAAGTTGAAATTTTCCTTATTGAGGCCCGAACAGAAAACTTGTTGCCATGGTCTCCATAATTGTATTATATTTATTAATGCAGAGGTATATTGTTTCCGGAATAATGTCAGGTGCGGTAAAGGGATAAAACCGTCCTGACAAGGAAGTGCTGTTTTTAAAATTATAGGTTGAAAGTTAAGGGAGGTAATTGTTTATGGCTGAATACATCTCCATGATACCGGATACAAAGCCTTCAGAGGCCCAGAAGGAACAGATTGAAAGAAAATTCGGAATGTTCATCCACTTTGGAATAAACACTTTTGCAAATGTTGAATGGTCTGAGGGGAACATTCCTGCAGCAGTCTACAATCCGTCGGCAATAGACGCCGATCAGTGGGTGAGGGTGGCATATGAGGCAGGTATGAATTATGTGATTCTCATTACCAAGCATCATGACGGATTTTGCCTGTGGGACAGCAAATATACCGATTACAGTGTGGCAAACTCCGGCAACAGGACAGATGTGATACGGGAAGTGGCAAATGCATGCAGCAAGTATGGAATAAAACTGGGCCTGTACTATTCCCTGTGGGACAGGCACGAACCCACGTATGAGAAGGATTTTGACAACGGATACATACAGTATATGTGCGATCAGCTTACTGAGCTGCTTGACGGGAGATATGGGGAAATAGTGGAGTTATGGTTTGACGGGGCATGGGACAAATTCCACAGGCAATGGCAGTTTGACAGGGTATACGATCTCATAAAACGGCTCCAGCCCAAATGCCAGGTGGGTATAAACCATACGATAGGAGATCATTATGACAGGCTTGGTGACCCGGATCAGCGGTATTTACCTGAAAACTATCAATTATTGGATCCTATCAGGAATTTTCCTTCCGATTTCAGATTATGGGACCCATACATCGGCAGGGAGGACGATCCAAAGCTTTATACCTTTGGAGGCAATACGTACTATATGCCGTTTGAGGCAACGATCTGCTCAAGGGAAGGCTTTAGCTGGTTCTATTCGGACATATACGAAAGCAAGCCCCTTATTGATGCCGGATATATAATAAAAAGCTATACCCAGCTGGTAAAGCAGGACAACATCATGGTGGTAAACATGCCCCCGGATATACACGGCAGGCTTACCAAAGGTGATATCGACAATTTGATGCTTGTTGCGGACGGATTGGGTATTAGAAGAAAATAAGCAGTGTTCAGGGTATACGATATATGGCTGGATAAAGATGACGAATATTTTTTATATTTAATGGCATATTGATATTATAAAGGCCGCAAATTCACCAAGCTGAATTTGCGGTATTTTTAATATCCGGGGTAAATCAGGGTGTTATAGAAGCATGATACTTCGAGGATACATCGAAATGACTTGACAGAGAACACTAGTTTGAGAAATAATGTTTAGGGAACAACAAAAAACGGAGGAGTTACTAATGACAAAAGATACAAGAAAGACTGAATATGGCAATGAAAGTATTTCATCCTTAAAAGGTGCGGACAGGGTGAGACTGCGTCCGGGTGTGATATTCGGATCGGATGGTCTGGACGGTTGTCAGCATTCTTTCTTTGAAATCCTGTCCAATTCCATCGATGAGGCACGGGAAGGGCATGGAAATGTCATCGAGGTAACCAGGTTTACGGACCATTCCATTATGGTACAGGACTGGGGAAGAGGTCTGCCTGTCGACTACAATACCAAGGAAGAGCGCTACAACTGGGAACTGGTATACTGCGAGTTGTACGCAGGAGGAAAATATCAGAACAACTCAGGTGAAAACTACGAATACAGCCTTGGTTTGAACGGACTTGGTGCATGTGCCACCCAATACAGCTCCGAATATTTTGATGTGACTGTATTCAGAGATGGATACAAGTACCGGCTCCACTTTGAAAAGGGTGAAAATATAGGCGGTCTGAGCAAGGAAAAATGCAAATACGAGCAGACCTCTACAATTCAAAAATGGAAGCCTGATATTCAGGTTTTTACAGATATAAGCATACCTCTGGAATACTTCCAGACAGTTTTGAAAAAGCAGGCAGTTGTAAATGCAGGACTGCGCTTTATACTGAAGGATGAAGAATCAGGTGAAACCTTTGTGTACTGCTATGAAAACGGTATTGTGGATTACATAAAGGAAATAACCAGGGAAGACGGTTTCACCGAAATTCAATTCTATGAAACATCCACAAAAGGCCGGGACAGGGAGGACAAACCCGAATACAAGGTAAAGATGCAGATTGCTTTCTGTTTCAACAACCACACCAATCTTCTGGAATACTATCACAACTCCAGCTTTCTGGAATATGGAGGCGCTCCTGACAAGGCCGTAAAAAATGCCCTGGTGTATGAAATAGACAAGTGCATTAAAAACAGGGGAAAATATAATAAGGATGAGGCTAAAATCACCTTCGCAGATATCGAAGACAGTCTCATTCTGGTTGTTAATTCCTTCTCTACCGTTACCAGCTATGAAAATCAGACTAAAAAATCAATTACCAACAGATTCATTCAGGAAGCAATGACCGACTTCCTGAAACAGCAGCTTGAGATTTATTTCATTGAAAACAAGATTGAAAGCGATAAAATAGTGGAACAGATACTGGTCAACAAGCGAAGCAGGGAAACCGCCGAAAAGACCAGAATAAATATAAAGAAAAAATTAAGCGGCAGCGTGGACATCTCCAACCGTGTCAAAAAGTTTGTAGACTGCAGAACAAAGGATCTTTTAAAAAGAGAAATTTACATCGTGGAGGGGGACTCTGCCCTTGGTGCGTGCAAGCTGGGAAGGGATGCTGAGTTCCAGGCCATAATGCCGGTAAGAGGTAAGATTCTCAACTGCCTGAAAGCCGAATATGACAGTATATTCAAAAATGAAATCATTATAGACCTGCTGAAGGTGCTGGGCTGTGGTGTGGAGATCAAGTCAAAGCACAACAAGGAACTTAATACTTTCGAATTGGAAAATCTCAGGTGGAACAAGGTTATCATATGTACCGATGCCGATGTGGACGGTTTCCAGATAAGAACACTGATTCTCACAATGCTGTACAGGCTTGTGCCCACACTTCTTCAGGAAGGAAAGGTATTTATAGCCGAATCGCCCTTATTTGAAGTAATCTGCAGGGATAAAAGCTACTTCGCATATTCAGAGAAGGAAAAGGCCGAAATCTTATCCAGGCTTGAAGGCAAAAAGTATACCATCCAGCGCTCAAAAGGACTTGGTGAAAATGAGCCCGACATGATGTGGCTGACTACCATGAATCCCGAAACCCGCAGGCTTATAAAGGTTATGCCGGCCGATGTAGAGCTTACGGCCCGGATGTTTGACGTATTGCTTGGAGACAACCTGCCGGGAAGAAAGATATTTATTGAGGAAAACGGCAACAAATATCTTGATATGATAGATGTAAGCTGATTAAATAAATTATTTAACTGGAAGTTAAATATTAAGTATAATGAAATTCTTATAACTTGAACTTTACGGAAAAGAGGATATGAATGTC
Source organism: Ruminiclostridium cellobioparum DSM 1351 = ATCC 15832 (assembly GCF_000621505.1). Taxonomy (GTDB): domain Bacteria; phylum Bacillota; class Clostridia; order Acetivibrionales; family DSM-1351; genus Ruminiclostridium; species Ruminiclostridium cellobioparum. Next base: position 120,994 of record NZ_JHYD01000010.1, on the reverse strand, counting down.
TACTCACAAAAATCTGGTTGAACAGGATATAGTTTCAACGCTTGAAAGTAACTACATGCCGTATGCTATGAGCGTTATTGTTTCCAGAGCCATACCTGAAATCGACGGCTTCAAGCCCTCACACAGAAAGCTGCTCTATACCATGTATAAAATGGGGCTTCTGACCGGCAGCAAAACCAAATCTTCAAACATTGTCGGACAGACCATGAAGCTCAATCCTCATGGAGATATGGCCATATATGAAACCATGGTCAGATTGACCAGGGGCAATAATGCTCTGCTTCACCCTTTTGTGGATTCAAAGGGTAATTTCGGAAAGCAGTATTCCCGGGATATGAAGTTTGCAGCACCCCGTTATACCGAGGCAAAGCTGGACAAGCTCTGTGAAGAAATATTCAAGGACATTGATAAAAACACAGTGGAATTCATGGATAATTACGATGGCACCATGAAAGAACCCGTGCTTTTACCAACTACCTATCCCAATATTCTTGTAAATGCAAATCAGGGTATTGCCGTCGGTATGGCCAGCAATATATGCAGCTTTAATCTCCAGGAAATATGTGAAGCCACCTCCGCTTTGATTGACGATGCCGAGGCGGTTCTGGAGGATTATCTCAGGGCTCCTGATTTTTCATCGGGAGGACAGCTGATATATTCCGAAAAGGAAATCAGAGATATCTATGCAAATGGAAGAGGCAGCTTCAAGGTCCGTGCAAAGTACAAATATGACAGGGAAAACAACTGCATAGAAATACTGGAAATTCCATATACAACAACTGTTGAAGCCATTATGGACCAGATAATTGATCTGATAAAGACAGGGAAGATAAAAGAAATCACTGACGTGAGGGATGAGACGGATCTAAGCGGTCTCAAACTTACCCTTGACATCAGAAAAAATACCGATCCCGACGCTTTGATGAACAAGCTTTACAAGTTCACTCCGCTGCAGGACAGCTTTAACTGCAATTTCAATATCCTTATTAATGGTAAACCCAGAGTAATGGGGATCAGAACTATTTTAAACGAATGGCTTGCTTTCAGAGTGGATTGCATCAAACGTCAGACCTTGTTTGACATAGACAGGAAGAGCGACAAGCTCCACCTGCTTATGGGTCTTAAAAAGATATTAATGGATATTGACAAGGCAATAGCCATAATAAGGGGCACCGAACAGGAAGCACTTGTCATACCCAACTTGATGAGCGGTTTCCAGATAGATGATATTCAGGCCGAATATATAGCAGAAATCAGGCTTAGGAACCTTAACAAGGAATATATCCTGAACAGGGTCAGCGAGGCTGACAATCTGGTGAAGGAAATTGCAGAATTAAAGGATATATACGGCAATGAAAGCAAAATCAAAAAAATCATTCAGAAGCAGCTTAAAGACATTACAAAAAAATTCGGACAGCCGAGGAGAACAGAGATAATTCATGAGGAACATGTGGAGGAGATAACCACAGAGCATTTGATCGAGGATTACAATCTGAAGATTTTCCTCACAGAACAGAATTATCTGAAGAAAATTGCGCTGGTTTCACTCAGGGCGAATCCGGAGCACAAACTAAAGGACGACGATGCAATTGTTCAGGAAATTGATACCCATAACAAAGCTGACCTGCTGCTGTTCTCAAACAAGTTCAATGTCTACAAGACCAAGATTTATGATGTTCCGGACTGTAAAGCCAGCAGCCTTGGAGAATATCTTACAAACTTGCTTGGTCTTGAAAATGATGAAAAAATTATCTATGTTACGGCAACAGATAACTATGAAGGGTATATGCTGTTTTTCTATGAAAACGGAAAAGGCGCCAAGATAGAAATGTCCAGTTATGCTACAAAAACCAACAGAAAGAAGCTTGCCAATGCATACTGTGATGGTTCGCCGCTCGTCAGGATGATGTTTATGACCGAAGACATGGACCTTATAGCAACCAGCAGCATTAAAAAGGTTCTGGTATTCAATACGGAAGGTATTAACCCTAAATCCACAAGGGCTTCACAGGGCGTACAGGTGCTGACCTCCAAAAAGGGAAGTACTCTGATTCATATAAAGACTCTGGAAGAAATGCAGCTGTCTGATTTGGATTACTACCGCACAAAGAATATCCCGGCAATCGGCTGCTATATTAAAGAAGAAGACAAGGCTGATATCCAGCTGTCCCTGGACCTGGAATAAAACCGCCAGTCCGGATGGTATGATTGTCCTATCACTATTTAATACGGGTTCAAATCATTTCCCTTGTCGATTATGAGCTTAAACCCTGCATTGGATGCGGGAGATGTTATGATCGGGACAGATGTGTAAATGATGATGAATTTAACAGTATATACAATATTCTTGGTAAATCGGACGCATTGTTTGTCATATCGGCTCATTATGCACCAATACCTTCAAAGCTTGCCATGCTTCTGGAAAAAATTGAGCAATTGGCGTTCCTGAAAAGATTTAATGATGAATCATACTGTGCCCCGTTATTTGGAAAGCCTGCCGGAATCATAGGACATGGCGGGGGAACGGCGGAAATACATAAATATTATAGAGAACCGGTTATAAATACTATCTGGAATGCTTTAGCATACCCTGTAGAAATGAATGTTATTGGTATAGATGAAGAACAGCCGAGGGGTATCACTTTTCCGGTTAAGACTGTCAGTAAAACTGCTGACTCCATATTTCCGGTGCAGGAATACGATTGGAATGATATTGAAACCAGGTTGGACCCTTTGGTAAATAAAGTTGTTGAGGAACTTCAAAAAAAGTAGCTTATTATGCTTTATCATGGCTGCAGCACTGAGTTTGGAGGTAAAATGCTTAATTTGTATATTACAAGACATGGTGAAACCGAATGGAATGTTGAGGGGAGAATGCAGGGCTGGAAAAACTCCGGCCTGACTTTAAAGGGCATTGAAAATGCCAAAGCCCTGGGAAAGCGTCTTGAAAGCGTGGACATCAGGGTGATATACTCAAGCTCAAGCCAAAGGGCCGTACATACCGCAGAACTTATCAGAGGTAATAGGAAAATTGACATAATTACTGACGATAACCTCAGAGAAATCAACCTGGGAGAGTGGGAAGGGAAGGCAAAAGATGAATTCGGTGAGTCTGACAAGGCGGGATTGGAGGCCTTCTGGAACAGACCCCACCAGTATAAAGCTGTCACAGGGGAGGATTTCTTTCAGGTCAGAGAACGGATCGAAGCCGTACTGGACAGAATTATCAGTGAGAACAAGGACTGCAGCATTCTGATAGTTACCCATGCCATCATTGTTAAGACCATAATGTCAATTTTTAAGGGCATTCACATAGAAGATCTGTGGAAACAGCCCTTTATACACGGTACAAGCCTGTGTGCAGTTGAAATAGACAATGCACCCCGGCACGGAGAACACCAGACCGGAAAGTTTACAGCAAAAGTGCTTATGGAAGGCGATATGTCCCATGCTGCCGGATAATATTTATTTATTCATGGGGCCCAGTGTTATGCAAAACGGGCTGTTCCTGCTGTACACCTGGCTGGGAGGATTTTTTCCTTCCGGATATATATCTAGCAATGAATAAAGTACCTGCCAGCAGCCTGAATACCCCGACAAATATCAGGGCAGTTATGATCGAAGTATGCTTGTAGAACCATACGCCAATAAGTGGGGAGATAAACTGCGACAGGTTGATGAAAGTTGTATAAACTGCAATATTGATTGTTTTATTCTTTTGAGGCACAACTTCAATGAGATTTGCGAAAATAGCCAGAGTGAAGGCTGAAAAGGTAAGTCCGGTCATAGTACTTTGAAACAGCAGCAAGTAGGGTGTCCTGACCAAAACAATTGTTAAAGCATTGATTGCCAAACCCAGGGTACCGAAAATAAGAATTAAACGTGCCCCTCTTTTTTCAATTTCTTTTCCCCAGAAGGTATATGTCAGCACTCCCGCAAAACCAACCGCCACATTTACATAGCTCAGCCAGGCTTCATTAATCCCGATTACATCAACCTGGTAAATAAAAAATAAAGGCCAGCCCATATGCCAGGATACATGAAATATAAATGCCAGGATAATAAAGGTCCGGAATTCCTTATATACCAGCAGGTTGTTCAGGCACTCCCTTACCATGGCAAAACCGTTACCTTTATCCCCGCCGGATTTTAAAACGGTCGGTGCTATAACTCTTTTGAGCAGCCAGCTTTGAATTAATGCCAGGATAAGTGACAGGCAGAAAAAGAGCTGGTACATAAGGATTCTTTCGCCGTCGTTTTTAGGTATATATGCAAGTAACAGCCCTGCTGCCAGGGAGGTGCTTGTGCCTACAACGGTTGCAGCTCTTGTCCTCTTCGTAAAGGCCGAATTGAATTGGGATACCATTACATCCGAGAAAAAAGACTGCCAGGATATATTGAAAACCGAAAATGGCCAGTTCATTAAAGCAATAATTGTAATATAAAGCGGTATTTTGTAATTGCCCAGTAAAGGGGACAAAGCCGCAAGGGGGTACATTATCCCGAAAAGCAGTATAAGCAGTGAAACGATTCGCTTTTTGCTGCCGCTCCGGTCCACAAGAATACTTCCCGGGACCAGCGCCAGTATGCCCACCAGGGCCGGAAGCGAGGAAATGAGTCCTATCTGGTAATCGCTGGCGCCCATTCGCCGTGCAAACATTGAAAAGAAAGGATTGGCCAGATTCAGAATAACCGCTCCTACTGCACCTTCAAAAGTAAAAAACCATGCATTTTTTGATGTAGTGTCTAATGCTTTAAATTTTGAACCAATACCATTCATAAATAACTCCGGCTATATATTTAAAAAATTACATTATTACCCAATGTTTTACGTCAACATAATGAGTATATCACAAAATCTATGAATATACTTGACATCAGCTTCGAAAACTATAAAATAATACTGACAATACATTATAGCTAAAACTTCCAGCATAGGTTTGCTGCAGTTTTGAAAGGAATGAAAAAATGAGTAAAAATCCTATGGTAACAATCGAAATGGAAAGCGGCAGTATAATGAAAGCCGAACTTTATCCTGAAATAGCACCCAATACGGTCAATAACTTTATATCTCTTATAAACAAGGGATTCTATGACGGCGTAATATTCCACAGAGTCATTCCAGGTTTCATGATTCAGGGAGGAGATCCGGACGGAAGCGGTATGGGCGGCCCTGATTACAGCATAAAGGGCGAGTTCTCGGCCAACGGTTTTAAAAATGAGCTGAAGCATGACAAGGGTGTTTTATCAATGGCCAGAACCATGGCGCCCAATTCAGCCGGATCACAGTTTTTTGTTATGGTGGCCAAAGCTCCTCATCTTGACGGCCAGTATGCGGCCTTCGGAAAGGTTATCGAAGGAATTGAAGAGGCCGACAGAATTGTCAGCGTCAAGAGGGACTACAATGATAAGCCAAAGGAAGAGCAGAAAATGAAGAAGGTTACGGTGGAAACCTTTGGAGTGGAATATCCCGAGCCTGAAAAAGTGTAAACCCCGATAATTTAACTTGTAATATTTATAAATACCATAATTTCCTTAATATTAAAGAACGCACAAGCATCTATTAAGAGGAACTCTCCTTCTGAGGCTTGTGCGTTTGCCATATGGTGCTAAATAATATACTCCGCATCAACAACAGTCTGAATATGGTCCGTTTCACCGACAATGGCCCTGAGAAGTATATTTACACAATTTGCTGCTATTTTGTTACATGGGTTCCTTTCAATGAAAGCTGGGGAGTACGGGATATCTTGCATAACAAGGAGCAGCAGGCATTTGCCCGGTCACTTTATTATATTACAAAGGCCCTGGACAAAACCAGGCTGGTCAGTACCAATGACGGTTGGGAGATGGTCACCTCGGATATTTGCGGTATTCATGACTATGTCGGAGACGGCGGGAAGCTGTATGACAAATACCTGAACAAGGATGAACTGCTGGCCTGGTCGGAGTAAATTTTACCTGGTGCCTTGCGTGGAAAAGCTGTGTTGAATTGAAGCTTATTTTCTGTGCAGTCGGCTAGGGCGGGATTTACTCTTTTATTTTTGAATTTTCAGCCAGCAAGTGGATTGCACCATTTAGATTGCACTATGTTCAATTGACAAAAGTTAATCATAATTTTAAAATAAGAAATACTATTATGTAAGGGGGCACAATGAATATAAAAGTAAAAGCACTAAAGGCTGCATTCCCGCATACATTACCGGTTCTGGCAGGATTTTTGTTTCTGGGGGTAGCCTATGGGATTTTAATGAAATCTATCGGTTATGGGGCGGGCTGGACTTTTTTGATGAGCTTCCTGGTATTTGCAGGTTCAATGCAATACGTTGGAATTACCCTGTTAACGGCTACCTTTAATCCCCTGTATGCTCTTTTTATAACCCTGATGGTAAATGCAAGGCATATTTTCTATGGCATATCAATGCTGGAAAAGTTCAAAAATACAGGAAGATTTAAACCCTACCTGATTTTTGCCATGTGTGACGAATCTTTTTCAATATTATGCTCTGCAAAACCTGAGAAGGATGTGGACAAAAACTGGTTTATGTTCTTTATAGTCTTTCTGAACAGATGGTACTGGATCATCGGCTCTGTATTGGGAGCTCTCCTGGGGAATTACATAAAGTTTAACACAAAAGGCCTGGATTTTGCATTAACCGCACTATTCGTGGTTATTTTCATAAACCAGTGGCAGGAACTGAAAAATCATTTTCCGGCTGTTGTGGGGGTAATAAGCTCTGCCGTTTGTCTGCTGATCTTCGGGCCTGATAAATTTATCATACCAGCCATGATTCTGATTTTAATTATATTTACTTTCTCAAATAAAAAGATTTATAAAGGAGAAAACCTGTGATTTTAAGTCCATTTCAAACCTTTATTACAATTATAATGCTTATGTTAGGTACCATGTGCACCCGGTTCCTGCCGTTTATATTTTTCAGGGCCGACAGGGCGACACCCCAGTACGTTCAGAGGCTGGGCAGGGTATTGCCCTATGCCGTTATAGGGTTACTGGTAGTATACTGTCTGAAGGGGGTGTCATTTACTTCAGGTCCTTACGGTCTGCCTGAGTTCATATCAATACTGATAATAGCCGTACTGCATGTGTGGAAGAAGAACACTCTCCTGAGTATATTTGCAGGCACGGCGTCATATATGCTTTTGATTCAGTATATATTTTAATGCTATTATCAGAATGTGAGGGTTATAATAAAAGAGGCTGGAGCTATGATAATCATAATGTCCAACCTCTTCATATATTTATCAACTTATGACTTGCTTATTCTGTCGGAGATGGTTCTTGCAACGTGAACGCCGCTGGCGCTGGCCTGTGACAGACCGCGTGTGACACCGGCTCCGTCACCTATGGCAAACATGTTCGGAAGTTTTGTCTCCAGCTCGTTGGTGAGCTCCAGTCTTGAGCTGTAGAACTTAACTTCTACACCGTAGAGCAAGGTATCGTAGTTTGCCGTACCCGGAGCAATTTTGTCCAGAGCGTATATCATTTCAATAATATTATCCAGATGTCTCTTGGTAAGAACAAGGCTGAGATCACCGGGAGTGGCATTCAATGTGGGGTGTGTAAAGCTTTGACCAAGCCTGTGGGCATTGGTTCTGGCACCTTTTATCAAGTCTCCGAACCTCTGGACAAGCACACCTCCGCCCAGCATGTTTGACAGCGATGCAATCCTCTTACCGTATTGATAGGGCTCATTAAACGGATGAGTAAATCGGTTGCTGACTAAAAGCGCAAAATTGGTATTTTCACTTCTCAGGCTGGGATCCGTATAGCTGTGTCCATTGACAGTTACAATGCCGTCAACGTTTTCCGAGACCACATGGCCGTAAGGATTCATGCAGAATGTACGCACCAGGTCACCATACTGTTTGGTTCTGTATACAAGCTTTGATTCGTATACAACATCGGTAATGTGCTCAAATACCTTTGCAGGGAGCTCAACTCTTACACCGATATCGACCTGGTTATTGATCATATCTAACTTAAGCTGCTTGCACTGCTTGGAAAACCATTCGGCACCTGATCTTCCAGGAGCAACAATAAGATATTTGCACTCTATGGTTTTTTCATTGTGAAGCTCTATTGCATAACCATTCTCAGAAGGTGTAATATTTAATACCTGGGTGTTGCAAAGCATTTCAAGACGTTCCAACAAATATTTGTATAGGCGTTTCAGTATTTCCAGATTGTTCTCTGTTCCAAGGTGCTTTACTGCCGCCTGAAGCAAATGCAGATCGTTTTCAAGAGCTCTCTTTTCAATAGCCTTGGCTTCAGGTGTGTAGGTTGAAAACATCTCTTTGGTTGCACCGAAATCGACATTAACACTGTCCACATAGTTAATCAGGTCCATTACTTCCTTATCTTCAAGATAGTCATTCAGCCATCCACCGAATTCAGTTGTAAAATTAAACTTACCGTCCGAAAAAGCACCTGCACCGCCGAAACCCCGCATGATATCACAAGTTTTGCAACGTATGCAATCCTTTATTTTATTGGCAATTATGGGACAATTTCTTCCAAAGATATCATTGCCCTGTTCTATCATTACAACTTTCAAATCAGGATTCTTTTTTGTCAACTCATAGCCGGCAAAGATACCGGAAATACCACAACCAATAATTGCTACGTCATACATAGTCTTTACCTCCGTAATTCACTGTGTCAATGTTGTTATCATGTATGGCACTTGGAAACAGATTTGTACAAAAATAAGAACATTGTCTTCCAAATAAGATATTATACAGGACATCTCATACTAAGTAAATGGTTAAAATGATTTAATGATACTATATTACATATTATTGCGTAAACGTTCAATCATATTGCCTGGGGTAATTTGAAAATATTTACACTACTTTAAATTTGTGCTAAAATAGCTGAAAAGGATATATAGTATGGAATTTATCCATTTCATGAATATAATCATATGAAAGGTGGATTTTATCGTGAAAAACAGGAAGAATTTAATAATGTTATTTTCTTTAACAATAACATTATCCTTAACCGGTGTTTATGCTTCAACTGCCGTTAATGAAAGTACGGATTCTAATAGTACAGTATCATCTGAAAAAGCTGAAAATAAGATAAAAGTAGAAACAAGACTAAATACGGTTTGGCAGGATATAAAGAAAACCCATAACATAAATGAAGATGATTACATAGAATTGGATATTGGTAAGCTGAACCAATTCTTGAGTGGTAAGTTAAAAGGATATACCGACAAAGACTTAATTGATGAAATGAATAAAATTTTAGCGGAAAATCTTTTTAATGCACCGGTAGGCTCAACAAAACCTAAAATTTTGCTTAACAAAGCTGGTAATGAGATTGTTTTTGCATATAAGGAAAGTGACGGCAAAAACACTTTAAATATATTCAGAAAAACTGAAGTGAAATCATCAAATGATGTTCTATTTGAAAATATCGTGCAAAAATCAGAGGGTGATCACATTCCGGAACTGGCACCAACCATATGGTTAAATTAACACGTTGTGCTAATTAATTTAAATTTTGTTTTACCTGTGTAATTTTTTATGTCAACTAGTACTTCCGCACTAACTTCATAAAATAAGGATGCCCCCAAAACAATTACGAAAATTGTATCGCCTCATTTAAAGTGGTTTTACCGTCGTCGACAATTTACCGCAATTGTTTTTAACCGTGCATCTTATTTCATGAAGTTGTCCTCGCGTACCAGTTGATTTTAATTAAATCTATCTGTAAAGCAAAACAAAATTTCAATTAGCATAACAGATTAAATTAACACGTTGTGCTGGTTTAAAAGCGCAGGTACTTTCCGTAATAAAAAGCTGATGCCTCGCCGGGAACCAGCTTTAAAGAACCTTGCTTCAATAGTGCGCGAGAACGTATCCATTGATGGACAGCGGGCGGGAGTATTATTGATTGTGCAGACATGGGTTAAAGCTGTTTTTTATGGTCTCTGCAACCAGATTTAACCAGGAAAGAGTGTTTAACCTGACTTCAACTTTGCAGTTAGCTGATATTGCTGTTTATACCGGTATGCGAGTACAACTTTAAGCAATGGACAGCACGGTAAAAGTGCTTGCTGAAATTTGTAGGCGAGAAACAAGTATTTATGCCGGGAAATTGACAGGAGGTCAATTTGAGCAGCACGCGAGACCCGGATGGTCGAGTTGCTGCGACGGCGAAAAATACTTGTTGTGAGCCGTACTATTTCAAGTAAGCGCTTTGTGTGCAATCCATTGCTTGAAGTTAGTACGGAAGTACCGGTATAATCAGTAATAATTTTTTTCTCGCAAAGTTGATCAGCTAACCGGCACAACTCGTTAAATTATTAATAATCTCTTAATTTTTTCTCCAAAATGTTGAAAAGTAGTTTTTAATAGTATATTTTAAATGTATAAACGAATGTATAAATACTAAGGATGAAATGGAGTTAACAGGGTATGAGTTACTATTTGACCTTTTTTCTGTCACTTGTAATAATGCTGATTGTAACACCTAAATTGACAAAACTTGCCCATAAAATCAATTATACAGAAAAACCAAATCCCGAAAGCGGCAGAAAAATCCATACAGAAAGCAAAGCATATCTGGCGGCTGTGGGAATATTCTTTACTTTCTGGTTTTGCTACTTTTTATTCACCCGGGATTTCAGCCAAAAATCAATAGTTCTGCTTACAAGTTCCTTCATCATCTGGTGTGTGGGTATGGTGGATGACTGGTTTAAAATCAACGGTAAGGATTTGAAGGCATTGCCCAAATTTATACTGCAGCTGTTTGCATGCATGCTGCTGGTATATTTCACAAATATTGAGTTTTCCGGGATTACAAATCCCATTAACGGCACTTATATATTGTTTCCGGAGTGGATACAATTTCTTCTCTCCGTTCTGTGGCTGTTCGGAGTGACGACAGTAATTAATTTTTCCGATGGCCTGGATGGCCTGGCAGGAGGGATTTCATGCATATCTGCCGCCACCCTGTTTATAGTATCTGTCACAAAAGGCAACCAATTGCTTGGAATCATGTCTATAACTCTGGTGGGAGTGTGCCTTGGATATTTAAAATATAACAAATACCCTGCAAAAATATTGATGGGTGATGCAGGAGCTACTTTTTTAGGCTTTATTCTGGCGGTTATTTCCCTGGACGGTGCTTTCAAACAGGCCACGGCAGTGTCAATTTTCATACCAATACTGGCTCTGGGCCTGCCCATATTTGATAATATTTTTGTTGTCATAAAAAGGATAAGAGAAGGGAAACGGATATATGAGGGGGATTCCTCCCAGATTCATTACAGGTTGATCAACAAAGGGCTTACCCAAAAACAAACAGTATATGTCCTGTATCTTGTCTGTATTTGTTTGAATTTAAGCGCAATAATTTTACTGCTTCTGTAATAAACTTATTAATAAATTTTAATAAATTTATTTTGTATTACCGGTAAATCAATGATATAATTTGATAAAAAGAAAATAATAAAGACAGTTCGTGACCATCCTGTCTGAAGCTTGTATTTTAAAGCACATTCCAAAAGAGTGCGAGAACGGCAAAATGAGAGATGCTGTAATACAAGCTTTGATTAAAACTACGGCGACGCTGCCTGCATTGCAGGGCAGTATTTTGTTTTGCATCCCGGCCTATTGACGTAGTCCGCAAGCTGCATGCACTGTGTTTTAAAAATGTACTGTTGGTTGCGGCAAATGAGAGGGGTTTTTATGAAAAACAAAAAAATATTATGGCTGACAACTTCGGCCATGATAGCGGCAGTATATCTGGTGCTCACAATGATTTTTTACGCAATAAGCTTTGCACCCATGCAAAGCAGGCTGGCAGAGGCACTTACGGTTTTACCGTATTTCACGCCAGTAGCCATACCGGGATTATTTATAGGCTGTATACTGGCAAACATAATAGGGGGCTACGGAATATGGGACGTGGTAATTGGAAGTCTTACTTCACTTTTGGCTGCATACCTGACCTACAGGCTGACTTTTAACAAACCCCGGAGAAAGTGGCTTGCACCGCTTCCGCCTGTATTGCTGAATGCGGTAATTGTCGGAGCGGAGCTCAATCTTTTATCAGGTTCTCCAACCTGGGAGGCATTTTTAGGAATAATGCTGTCGGTGGGCATAGGACAGATTATTGCATGTTATGTAATAGGATTTCCACTTATGTTATTATTTGAGAGAAGCAAAAAAATAAGTGAACTTTTTAAGCGTATTTCTTAAAAATGTTCATATTTTATCTTGATTTTTTTGATAGTCTAAGATACAATAACTTTGTCGAAAAAACTTAATAATGGTGTTTTTCAATATATATATCCGTATATTGAAAAATATCCCGTATATTCTCGGTGATATGGTCCGAAAGTCTCTACGAAGCCGCCGTAAATGGCTTTGCTACGGGTGTTCATCTTTGACATATTTTTATTTGTCGTAAGAATCAGAGCTCCCAATCCATGATTGGGAGCTTTTATAATTAACTGGGTCTTTTTATAATACTTCAGTTGAGTTGTTATGACTAGGAATATTCTGTTAAAGCAGTATATTTCACTATTTTCCGGAGGATTGAGATGGAACTCTTAAAGCAAAGAATCTTGAAAGACGGACAGGTTTTAGGTAATGACATCCTTAAAGTGGATTCTTTTTTGAATCATCAGATGGATGTTCAGCTTTTCAATGAAATGGGCAAGGAATTTTTCAGATTGTTTGCTCACAAAAATGTTACCAAAATTCTCACAATTGAATCTTCAGGTATAGGCATTGCATGCATAGCCGCACAGTATTTCAATGTCCCGGTGGTTTTTGCCAAAAAAACCGAAGCAAAGAACCTGGATTCCGATACTTATCTGGCAGAAGTATTTTCGTTTACAAAAGGCAAAACCTATAGTGTGAGAGTTTCGCAAAAATATATAAATCCCAATGATATCGTATTAATAATAGATGATTTCCTTGCCAACGGAAAAGCGGCACTGGGACTTGCCGACATTGTCGGACAGGCAGGAGCTCAGGTTGCCGGTATTGGAATTGCCATAGAAAAGGGTTTTCAGGACGGGGGAAAACTCCTGCGTGAAAAAGGTCTTGAGGTCCAGTCCCTGGCTATTGTGCAAAGCATGCAAAACGGAAAGATCAGCTTCAGTGAATAGGTTTTATGTTAACATACTTGGTTTAAAATGCTCCCGGAAAACGGAAGCATTATAATATATCAATTAATTATTAATTAGAACTTAGGGGGATTCAAAAATGAAAAGATTATTGGCATTAATGCTGGCTGTTGTTATGATCACTGCAGCTGTACTTACCGGCTGCGGATCGGGTTCGGCAGCGCCGGCAGGTGGTGAAGGTTTAAAAGTTGGTTTTATTTACATCGGAACTCCTGGAGATGTGGGATATACCTTTGCTCATGACCAGGGGCGTATCTACCTGGAAGAACAATTAAAGGATAAGGGCGTTACAACCGCTAAAGTTGAAAGTGTGCCTGAAACGGCAGATTCCGAAAAGGCCATAAAAAACCTCATTGACCAGGGCTGCAAGGTAATATTTGCTACAAGCTTCGGTTACATGGATTTCGTTGAAAAAGTGGCTAAGGAGTACCCGGATGTTAAGTTCTTCCACTGCTCCGGCAACAAATCAAACGGAACCAACTTCGTAAACTATTTTGGAAAGATTGAACAAGCCAGATATCTCACCGGAATAGTTGCAGGTTTGAAGACAAAGTCCGGAAAAATCGGATATGTTGCAGCAATGCAGATACCTGAAGTTATCAGAGGTATCGACGCATTTACATTGGGAGTACGTTCGGTAAACCCCACAGCTGTTGTAAACGTCAAATGGACAAACACCTGGTATGATCCCCAGCTGGAAAAGAGTGCTGCCGAAGCATTATTGAACGAGGGAAATGACGTTATTGCACAGCATCAGGATTCAACTGCTCCGCAGATAGCAGCCCAGGAAAAAGGTGCTTTTGCAATCGGTTACAATTCAGACAGCAGCAAGGCTGCACCAAAGGCGTATCTCACAGCTCCCGTATGGAACTGGGGTGTATACTATGTAGATCAGGTTCAGAAAATTCTTGACGGTTCATGGAAGGCTGAAAATTACCTCGGCGGAATGCATGAAGGCGTTGTGGATATAGGACCTATGACAGATCTTGTGGACGCCGACATAAAGGCAAAGGTTGAAGAAGTCAAGGCCAAAATTCTTGACGGTTCACTGGATGTATTTGCAGGTCCTGTAAAGGATCAGACCGGTGCGGTTAAAATCGCGGAAGGTGCCACAATGACTGTTGAAGAACAGCAGGCATGCAAATGGTTTGTTGAAGGCGTAAACGGAAAAATAGACTAATAAAAAACGATAACTGATTTATTCTGACAAATTACAATATTAGCAGTAGTTGAAGCTCCTTTGCCAGCATTGGGCTCGACTACTGCTAATAAGGTTTTATAACGGGGTGTGAGGATGTTTCCAGCCTCGTTGAAAGTGCCAAGGCAAGGAAGTTTCTGCAGACGAAAAAAATTTTTAAGAACGTAAACGTTCTTTTGAACCATGGGTTATAATAAAGACATGCAGTCAAAAAATCTTTATAAATTTAAAAGGTGATACTGTGAGAAATGAAGTTTACATCAAAATTGAAAATTTAACAAAAACCTTCGGACCCGTAATAGCAAATAATAACGTTTGTCTTGAGGTAAACAGGGGAGAAATACACGCACTTCTCGGAGAAAACGGCTCGGGCAAAAGTACCCTGATGAATATGCTTTCCGGCATATACACACCTGACAGCGGACAAATATACATCAAGGGCAGGCAGGTTACTTTCAGAACTCCCAAGGATTCAATGGAAATGGGGATAGGTATGATTCATCAGCATTTCAAGCTGGTGGAGGTAATGTCTGCAAAGGAAAATATAATAGCCGGCCAAAAGGGCAGGTTCTTTGTGGGAAGTGCAAAACTTTCCGGGAAAATCCGTAAAATATCCGATAAATATGGTCTGGCAGTTGATCCGGATAAAAAAATATATAATATGTCTGTAGGTGAAAAACAGACGGTAGAGATTCTCAAGGTTATTTACAGAGGAGCTGAGATTCTTATTCTCGATGAGCCCACGGCAGTTTTAACTCCACAGGAAACGGAAGGGCTTTTTAAAATTCTCAGAAAAATGAAAGAATCGGGAAGTGCGGTAATAATCATAACCCATAAGCTGAATGAGGTCATGGAAATTGCCGATAAGATCACTGTATTAAGAAAAGGCGAAACAGTGGGCACAGTAAATAAAGAGGATACAAATTCCGCCGAACTTACCAACCTTATGGTTGGGCGTGCTGTCGACCTGTCTATTAGCAGGATTGAATGCAAGGACAAAAAAACAATATTAAACATTGAAGGTCTGACAGTGGTGGATGATGAAAAAGTAAAGGCTCTCGACAACATTAACTTCAAACTGTCGGCAGGTGAAATCCTGGGAGTGGCTGGGGTTGCAGGCAGCGGACAGAAGGAGCTCTGCGAAGCAATTGCCGGACTTTTTCCGGTTGCTTCAGGAAAGATAGAATATAAAGGCGAAAATATCGTAGGTAAAAATCCTCGTGATATAATAAAAAAGGGAATAAGCATGAGCTTCATACCCGAAGACAGGCTTGGCATGGGACTTGTGGCATCCATGGGCATGGTGGACAACATGATTTTGAAGGAATATCAGAATCAAAAAGGATTTATGATCGATAAAAAAATTGCCAGGTCCCTTTCGCAAAATCTTATAAAGAAGCTGGAAATAAATACTCCTGGTATTTACCATCCTGTCCGGCAATTATCAGGCGGCAATATCCAGAAGGTTCTGCTGGGGCGTGAGATAGAATCAAATCCCCATCTGCTCATAACGGCTTATCCGGTCAGGGGTCTTGATATAAATGCATCCTATACAATTTATGACCTGCTTAACGAGCAGAAGGAAAAAGGTGTCGGAATACTTTATATCGGAGAGGATCTCGACGTGCTTATCGAGCTTTGCGACAGGATCATGGTCATATGCAACGGTAAAATAACCGGCATGGTTGATGCCCATAAGGTTAACAAGGAGCAGCTAGGTATGATGATGGCGGGAGAAGCTATGGAAACGGTTATGGGGGTGGGAGCGTAAATGGTCAGAATAGTTAAAAGAACGGATTTGACAAAACGGCAATCGGTAATGTTCAGACTGCTTGCAATTCTGGGAGCACTGCTTGCCGCCGGAATATTTATATTATTTCTTGGATTCAATCCCTTTAGGGTTTACCTTTCAATGCTGGACGGGTCCTTCGGCTCCCTGTACAGGTTTAAGGAATCAATTATCCAGGCCATTCCCCTCATTGTTTCATCACTGGGTATTTCAATAGCCTTCAGAATGAAATTCTGGAATATTGGTGCCGAAGGCCAGATAATAATGGGAGCATTTGCTGCCAGCTATTTCGCTTTGTATTGGTCAAACCTGCCGGTATATGTCATGCTGCCGCTTATGTTTCTGGCCTCGGCGGCTGCAGGCGGCATATGGGCTTTGATACCTGCCTTTTTCAAGGCGCAGTTCGGCACCAACGAAACCTTGTTTACACTGATGATGAACTATATAGCCCAAAAAATAATAGTCTATGTACAGTATGGTCCGTGGAAGGACCCCAAAGCCCTGGGGGCAGGTAAAATCGCACTTTTTGGTGATAATGCGGCGCTCCCGGAAGTGTTCGGCATTCACATAGGCTGGATAATAACTGTTGTACTTGTAATTCTGGTATATATTTTCATTAATAAAACAAAGCGGGGCTATGAGATACAGGTTATAGGAGAAAGCGAAAACACTGCAAGATACGCAGGTATGAATGTTAAAAAGATAATATTGTCCTCATTGATTCTCAGCGGTGCACTCTGCGGGCTGGTAGGCATGTTCCAGGTATCGGGAGTAAACCATACCTTAAGCTACCAGGTGGCCAACGGGGTCGGGTTCACCGCTATAATAACAACCTGGCTGGCAGGTTTGAGTGCTCCTGTTATTGTAATAGTCTGTTTCCTGTTTGCAGTGCTGCAGCAGGGGGGAACCTTTATACAAACGGCGTTCAGCATACATTCCTCGGCTGCACAGCTGATTCAGGGTATGATCTTATTCTTTGTACTTGGAAGTGAGTTCTTTATCCAATACAGACTGGTTTTAAAGCAAAAAACGGATAAATTGATAAAGAAGGAGGCAGCGTAGAGCAAATGACATTTATAAGTATTTTAACATTTATTCTGACTGGTGCCGTCACTGCCGGAACTCCTCTGCTATTTGCCACACTGGGAGAAATTATCACTGAAAAGGTCGGCCAGCTGAACCTGGGTGTGGAAGGTATGATGCTGATGGGTGCCGTAATTGGCTTCAGTGCTGCCCTTTCAACAGGAAATCCTGTTCTGGGCATACTTGCCGGGATGATAGCCGGCGCTTGCGGAGCATTGATCTTTGCTTTCCTTACAATAACACTCAGGGCAAATCAGATTGTTTCAGGTCTTTCACTGACCATTTTCGGTACAGGCTTTTCAAGTTTTGTGGGACAAAAGATGGTTGGACAGGGTTTGGCCGATTCCGTGAGAAACAGCTTTGCACCTGTAAAACTGCCCTTGCTGGGAGATATTCCGGTGCTGGGACCGGCTTTGTTCAATCAGAATGTACTGGTATATGCGGGCTATGTTGTAGCTGTCATTCTGGCAATATATCTGTATAAAACCAGATTGGGCCTGAATATGCGGATGGTAGGGGAAAATCCCGGAGCGGCGGATACTGCGGGAATTAATGTAGCCCTGTACAAATATGTGCATATACTTATCGGGGGTATGCTTTGCGGGATTGCCGGAGCGTATATGTCGATGATCACAGTTCCTTCCTGGCAGGATGGAGTAACAGGGGGCAGAGGCTGGATAGCCGTTGCACTTGTTATATTTGTAACATGGAATCCGTACAAGGCCATGCTGGGCTCGTATTTCTTCGGAGCACTGAGCATTCTGGGTTTATATTTACAGGGTTATGTGCATATACCTCAAAGTATTTTTGACATGCTGCCATATTTTGCTACAATAATAGTATTGATTATGATTTCTTTGAAAAAGTCCAAAGAAAATAACCCGCCAAAGGCGTTGGGAGAACCTTATTTCAGGGAAGACAGATAACAGGAGATGGAGGTTAATGTGAATAAAAAAATAATGCGGTCAGGGAGCATATTTTTTACAATTATTCTGTTGGGCTTTGCAGCCTTAAAATATTCTGCAGGAAGTACCAGAACTTCTATTTTTTATTTTATAGCAGGAATAGGCTTCCTTATTGTTTTTATATCATATTCGAGAAAAGGCGGAGCATCAAAATAAATAAGGTAAGAATATGGACAAATACCTTGTTATGACTGTTATTTTAATGATAAAATCATTTATGATGCTTTTAACTTGTCAGGTGTGGCAAAAACTTATTTGTACAATGAGTGCAATAAAATACCAATAATATTTGTTTAAGGATGTGTTTTAAAATGGAACGGACAGAACAAAAGAAGAGGATATTCAGCGGAGTTCAGCCTTCAGGGAATCTTACAATAGGTAATTACCTCGGTGCAATAAAAAACTGGATTCCCATGCAGGATGAGTTTGAATGCCTCTATTGTGTGGTTGATCTCCATACTCTCACCGTAAGACAGAATCCTGCAGAGCTGAGACAGCGCAGCCTGAACCTGCTGGCTTTATATATGGCCTGCGGCCTTGATCCGCAGAAATGTATCCTGTTTCTGCAATCCCATGTAAGTGCTCATTCCGAGCTGGCATGGATTTTAAATTGTTATACCTATATGGGCGAACTGAACAGAATGACCCAGTTTAAGGATAAATCAGCAAAACATTCCGACAATATAAATGCGGGGCTATTCACATATCCCGTACTTATGGCGGCAGACATACTTTTGTACCAGACCGAGCTTGTACCCATAGGTCAGGACCAGAAGCAGCATCTGGAAATAGCAAGAGACATTGCAGAAAGATTTAATAATGTTTACGGAGATACTTTTACCATTCCTGAACCTTACATTCCTAAAATAGGTGCAAAGATAATGAGCCTCCAGGAGCCGGAAAAGAAAATGTCCAAATCCGATGAAAATGAAAATGCATATGTATTTATACTTGACAAGGAAGATGCGGTCCTTCGCAAGTTTAAAAGGGCGGTTACCGATTCAGAACGTGAAATAAGATATGATGAGGTCAATAAACCCGGTGTAAGCAATTTGATAAGTATATATTCCGCAGTAACCGGCAAGACTTTTTCTGATATAGAAAAGGAATTTGACGGAAGGTCCTATGGTGACTTAAAGGAAGTCACAGGCCAGTCTGTTGCTGAAATGCTCAGACCTGTTCAGCAGAAATATAACGACCTGACTGCAAACAAGGATTATCTTAATTCCATATTAAAGGAAAATTCTGAAAAAGCGGCTTATATGGCAAGAAAGACACTTTCAAAGGTTCAAAGAAAAATTGGTTTGCTGCCAAGAAGCTAGGGAAATGGAACAGGGATCATTTCATACGTCGATTTGACTTTGCAGTGGAATGGTTCCTGTTTTTTTATGTTAAGGAAATAATACTTCTGTTTGAAGAATATAAATTAGTGATACGAGCGTCAAAAGAATATATTCATTAAATCCTTAACAAAGCTGCTATTTTTCCTATCAGTAAATTATTTTGCTGATAATATACATGTGTTTTAGGAGAATTGTATGGCACTGACAGAATTGATATTATTGGCATTGGGACTTTCCATGGATGCTTCGGCAGTGTCCATATCCAATTCCCTGTGTATTGATAAAATAAAACTTAAACATGTCCTGAAGATGGCTCTGATGTTTGCTGCTTTTCAGGGCATCATGCCGCTGATAGGCTATTTTGCCGCAAACAATTTTGAGGATGTAATCAGCAGGTTTGATCACTGGATAGCATTTATTCTTCTGGCCATAATAGGCGGGAAAATGCTGCATGAAGCAATAAAAGCCGAGATAAATCAGGAGTGCAGCTTGTTTTCACTTACCTTGAAGCTGCTTTTTGTTCAGGCTGTGGCAACAAGCATTGACGCCCTGGCGGTCGGAGTGAGTTTATCGGCCCTGAATGTGGATATTTATTATTCAATAACTATTATAAGCATTGTAACATTTGTCTGTTGTACGGCAGCGATACTTGTAGCCAAAAGATTCGGAAATCTGCTGGGAAAGCGGGCAGGTATAGCAGGCGGTATTATTTTAATATCCATAGGAATTAAAATATTCATCGAGCACATGTTTTTTCACGTATGAGATACTTGGAGCGCATATAACATAAACATAAAGCAGAGCAAAGGCAAACGTATGTTTGCTTTTGCTCTGCTTTATGTTATAATTTAATTTGATTGTTTGAAGCAATATAAGTTATGAGAGACCGGTTAATGGCAGGGAGGACATATGAACAGATTTGAAGTTGTTTCGGAATATAAACCAAAGGGCGATCAGCCTGTAGCTATAGAAAAGTTGAGCAAGGGGATAATAGAGGGACAAAAGCATCAGACTCTGCTGGGTGTTACCGGTTCCGGTAAAACCTATACTGTGGCAAAGGTCATAGAACAGGTTCAAAAGCCTACGCTTGTCATCGCCCATAACAAAACCCTTGCCGCACAGCTATGCAGCGAGTTTAAGGAATTTTTTCCGAATAATGTCGTAGAGTATTTTGTAAGTTATTATGACTATTATCAGCCCGAGGCTTATATCCCGTCGACAGATACCTATATTGAGAAGGATTCCTCGGTGAACGAGGAAATAGATAAGCTCCGGCACTCGGCAACTGCCGCTCTTTTTGAAAGAAGGGACGTAATTATCGTTGCCAGCGTTTCCTGTATTTATGGTCTGGGTGATCCGGAGGACTATACCGACCTTATGCTTTCACTCAGGGTAGGGATGCAGAAGGACAGGGATGAAATAATACGCAAGCTTGTTGATATTCAATATGAGAGAAATGAGATAGATTTCAGAAGAGGCAGGTTCAGAGCAAGAGGGGATGTGCTTGAAATCTTTCCGGCAAACAGCTCTGAAATGGTTCTGAGAGTTGAATTTTTTGGGGATGAGATAGAAAGGATAACAGAGGTTGATTACCTGACTGGGGAAATAAAAGGAACAAGATCGCATATAGCTGTTTTCCCGGCATCTCACTACGCTACTACGAGGCCTAAAATGGAAAAAGCCATGGTGACCATTGAGCAGGAGCTGGAAGAACGTCTTGAACAGCTGAAAATGGAGGGCAAGCTGCTTGAAGCCCAGCGGCTTGAGCAGAGAACCAGATATGATCTTGAGATGATGTCTGAAATAGGTTTCTGCCAGGGTATCGAGAATTATTCAAGGCATATCAGCGGCAGAGAGCCCGGAAGTTCGCCCTTTACACTAATGGATTACTTTCCCGACGATTATCTTCTGGTAATAGACGAATCCCACGTTACAGTTTCCCAGATAGGGGCAATGTACAACGGAGACAGATCCAGAAAGGAATCACTGGTTGAGTACGGTTTTAGACTGCCTTCCGCTTTTGATAACAGGCCGCTTAAATTCAATGAATTTGAGGAAAGAGTAAATCAAGTGGTCTATGTCAGCGCCACGCCGGCCGCCTATGAGAGAGAGCACTCCACACAGGTGGTTGAGCAGATTATCAGGCCTACCGGGCTTATTGATCCTGAGATAATAATCAGACCGGTCAAGGGACAGATAGATGATTTGATCGGAGAAATAAATTCCAGGGCTGAAATAAGACAAAGAGTACTTGTTACAACACTTACCAAGAAAATGGCCGAAGATTTGACCGATTACATGAAGGAACTTGATATTAAAGTAAAATATCTTCATTCCGATGTTGCAACTTTTGAGAGAATGGAAATAATCAGGGATTTGCGTCTGGGGGTATTTGACGTGCTGATAGGTATAAACCTTCTCAGAGAGGGGCTTGATATACCTGAGGTTTCGCTTGTTGCCATACTGGATGCAGACAAGGAAGGCTTCCTCAGATCGGAAACTTCCCTGATCCAGACAATAGGACGTGCCGCCAGAAACTCTGAAGGAAAGGTAATCATGTATGCCGACAATATAACCGGTTCAATGCACAGAGCCATAAGTGAAACCAACAGAAGAAGACAGCTTCAGATGGATTTTAACAATACTCATGGTATTGTGCCAACAACCATACAAAAATCAGTCAGAGACTTAATCGAAGCGACAAAGGTTGCAGAGGAGGAGGAATCATATTATACTGGTAAGGATAAACCAAATCTCATGTCTGTTGAGGAATTGGAAAAACTGATTTCAAAACTTCAGAAAGAGATGAAGCAGGCTGCCGCAGACCTGCAATTTGAACGGGCAGCTCAACTGAGAGACAAAATTGAAGAGCTGAAGAAGAGAGTATAGCATACAGATGAACGATGGACATAACAATATTTAGATGTATGAATGAGGGTGTGTCGGGGTTAAATGAAATTATTGAGGCAGTTTTTAATCGTACTAATAATTTGTGTTATAGGTGAAGTGCTGAATAAGGTTGTACATGTTCCGCTTCCAGGCAGTATCATCGGTATGATATTGCTGTTTGTTTGCCTGATTACCGGAGTTATTAAAGTTGAAATGATAGAGGAAATAAGCGGTTTTTTGCTTGATCACCTTGCATTCTTTTTTATACCCTCGGGAGTGGGCCTTCTGGCATATGCAGGCATACTGAAAAAGAATCTGGTACCTATCATGGCCATATGCTTTGTTTCCACCATTCTGGTAATGATTGTTACAGGTCTGACCGTACAGTTGATCAAGGGGAGGAAAGCAAAGTGAAAGAAATATTATCAACACCTGTATTTGCATTGTTGATCTCATTACTGGCCTTTGAAATAGGTATTTTTGTTAATAAAAAAACAAGGCTGGCTGTTTTAAATCCTTTAATGCTGGCAATTTTAATTGTTATTGGAATATTGATTGTTTTTAAAATACCGCTGGAGGATTACAAAAAGGGCGGAGATTTTATATCTCTGTTTTTAACTCCGGCTACCGTGATACTTGCTGTTCCTCTATATAAAAATATCCATTCTCTGAAAAAGGACTATGCGGCAATAATTGGCGGTGTAATTGTGGGCTGCATTACTGCCATTCTCAGTATATGGCTTATGGGAAAGGCATTTGGCCTTTCGCCGGAATTACTTGCCTCGCTTATTCCAAAGTCAATAACCACACCTTTGGGCATAGAGTTGTCAAACCAACTCGGTGGAATACCGTCGGTTACAGTAGCAGCCATAGTTATAACCGGAATAGTTGGGGCGGTTTTGGCACCGGCATTATTGAAGGTATTAAGTATAAAGGATAAAACAGCCAAGGGTATAGCAATCGGTACTTCGGCACATGCACTGGGGACAACCAAGGCAGTTGAGCTCGGTGAAACCGAAGGGGCCATGAGCGGCCTGGCCATAGGCCTGGCAGGGCTTGTCACCGTTATAATAGCCACAATACTTTCCAGGGTGGGATTATTCTAAAGGAAATCATACTTTCCTAAATCATTATCGTATATATCATTATAGCGGCAAATTGTTTCAGCGGGGTTGCAACCCTCAAATACAGTTTCAGTTTGCATTGACTTATTTGTTTGTGGAGGTTATTGTGAAGAATATATACGTCATATTATCCGCTACTCCTACAATGATGGGGAAGTTTATAAGAGTACTGACCAGGAGTTCCTTTAATCATTCCTCCATCAGTTTGACAGAAGGCTGGGAAGAGATGTATTCCTTTGCTCGTTACAGAGCTTCCAATCCTTTAGTAGGTGGTTTTGTCAGGGAATTTCCTCAAAGACTCTCACATGGAAGGGACCAGGGCGAGGTTTATATAAAAGTGTATAAAATTCCTGTAAGCAACAAGCAGTATGAAAAAATTAAGATGTTCATATATGGTATCAGGGATGACAGCGAGGAAAATATATATAATACGCTGGCTGCCATAGGTATTTTCCTGGGTCATAGAGTTAATACCTATAAAGCGTACACCTGCTCGGATTTTGTTGCACAGTCCCTGTCCAGGGGAAAAATCATTTCCAACAGTTATGTATCAAGAAATATAGTTCCTGATGAAATGCAGATGTTTCTGGATAGATACACTGTTTTCAGCGGATGCTTAAAGAATTATAAACCGGTTGCAAATACCTGTCCCGAGTCGGGTGAGTTCTATATGAGACTGGGATTTGTAAAGGAAGTTACAAAGACCTGCCTTCACTTTTATAACCTGATAAAGCGGAATAACATGGCCAACTATTTTTATGTCTCAGGTAAATCACAGCAAATTTAATATTTTATAATAAAAAACGGCTGATTACGGCAAAGGAAGATTATTGGGCCGCACTGCGCTGCCTTGCAGCTTGTGCCGGGCGTGTTATTAACGAAAAAAAGCTATTAAAAAAGCTTTTTTTGTTATAACTATTAATGAAGATAATAGAGCCGCATTTCGCCGCTTAAAAAACATGCCCGGTAAATATGTATTTAATTGCGGCTCATGCCGGACTATGCTATACTATTACCAAACTAAACCATTGTTTGCTCTTATAGGTGGATGCTGGTTGTAATAAGATATATTTTAGGAGGGTATGCAGCAATTATGGATAGCATGGCAAAACTGAATTTTTGGTTGGAAAATGATTATTTTGATCAGGATACAAAAAATGAACTTATATCAATAAAAAATGATGCAAAAGAAGTAGAGGACCGTTTCTATAAAAGTCTTGAATTCGGAACCGGAGGACTGAGAGGCATAATCGGCGCAGGCACAAACAGAATAAATATATACACCGTGAGAGTTGCTTCACAGGGCCTGGCAAACTATATAAAAAGCCTTGGCAAACAGGACAAGGGTATTGTCATAGCTTATGATTCAAGATTCATGTCGCCGGAATTTTCGCTTGAGGCAGCAAAAGTATTTTGTGCAAATGGTATTAAGGCCTATCTTTTTGATGAATTACGCCCCACCCCTCAATTATCCTTTGCGGTGAGATATTTGAAAGCCGCCGCGGGAATAGTAGTCACAGCCAGTCACAATCCAAAGCAGTACAATGGTTACAAGGTCTACGGAGAAGATGGCGGTCAGCTTTCTCTGGACGGTTCAAACGCTGTTATTGCTGAAATCAATAAAATTTCCGATATCACAAAAGTTAACACAATGGACAAAGAAGCTGCCGTCGAAAAGGGCTTGCTTGAAATTATCGGAAGCGAGGTTGACGATGCCTATATTGCAATGCTCAAAACCTTGCAGGTTAACAAGGAGGCTGTTGCACAGGTTGCAGATACCTTTAAGATTGTTTATACACCGCTGCACGGTGCGGGGAACAAGCCTGTAAGAAGAATCCTTTCAGAAAACGGTTTTAAGAACGTTTTGGTTGTAAAGGAGCAGGAACTTCCCGATTCCCAGTTTTCTACCGTAAAGTCTCCAAATCCGGAGGAACGGTCGGCCTTTGAGCTTGCTATCAAACTGGCTTCGGATAATAACGTCGATCTTATTATCGGAACCGATCCGGACAGTGACAGAGTCGGAGTTGTAGTAAGGAAGAACGACGGGGAATATGCCGTTCTGACCGGCAATCAGACAGGCTGTCTCCTGCTGGAATATATCCTGACTGCAATGAATGAAGCGGGCAAGCTTCCTAAAAACGGTTTTGCAGTAAAGACAATCGTTACTACCGAACTTTCAAGGGAAATTGCAAAATATTATGGTATTGAACTCGTTGAAGTTCTTACCGGATTTAAATTTATCGGTGAGCAGATAATGCTGAGAGATGAAAAGGGAAATCAGAAATACCTTTTCGGCTTTGAGGAAAGTTATGGCTACCTTGCGGGTACCGATGTACGTGACAAGGATGCGGTAGTTGCTTCAATGCTGATAGCTGAAATGGCTGCCTACTACAAGGTAAAGGGTATGTCCCTGTATGACGCCCTTATAAAACTCTTTGAAAAGTACGGCTATTTTATTGAGGGAATAAACTCCTTTACACTGGAAGGCAAGGACGGACTGATGAAAATAAAGTCCGCCATGTCAACCATGCGTACAGCCGGATACACGGGTTTTGGAAGCTTGAAGGTAAAGGCAATAAGGGATTACCAGAATTCGAAGAGATTTGTGGTTGCGGACGGTTCAACTGAAAAAATTACCTTACCTGAGTCGGACGTGCTTTACTTTGAAATGGAAGACGGTTCATGGTTCTGTGTAAGACCTTCCGGAACAGAGCCCAAAATAAAGATATACTACGGTGTCTCCGACAAGACTCTGGAATTATCCCAGCAAAGATTGGAGAACCTGAAAAACAGTGTTCTTGAAGTTATTAAACCTTTACTGTAACTGTAATTGAATAATCAAGCCTCCGGAGCAAATAAGCAAGTACTTCCGGAGGCTTTTTCAAACCTGGCTTTTATATAGTTAATTTATCCTGTTTCAGGGAAGTTGTACGATTGCCATTTCAGGCGTGGAAAAGAACCTGAAGGGAAATATGACGTTCCCAAGGCCCCTGTTAATGTAGAGGTTAATACCATTAACTTTATGAAGTCCTCTGTAGCATTTCATTTTACACAGTTTTTCACTTCTCATCAGTCTGAATTCCAGGTGGAAGGGCATCCATATCTGGCCGCCGTGAAAATGCCCGCAAAAGAAGTAATCCACCTTATTCTCAGGCAGTTGAAAAACCATGTCGGGGTTATGAGATACGGCAATATTTATGCACCCGCCGGAAAAGGAGGCTTCAATGCCTTTGAAGGCCTTTTGGAGGTCAGGCTTGCCTTGCTTTAAATCATCAATCCCAATCAAATTGTATGACTGACCATTCTTATTTATTTTAACATTCGAGTTTAACAGCACTTTTGCACCTGCGGTTTCTATCTCCTTTATAAAGGCAGATATGTTTCCGGCATCCTGCTTCAGGGCTTTATGATCATGATTGCCCATGGTCAAATAGACTTGGTGATTCTTAGTCAGCAGCTTCAAAAAGTTAATAAATTTTGTAATATTTTTGGGGGTTTCAATGTAATCGCCGCTCAAAACAATGATGTCCGGTTGGGCATCGTTTAAAGCTGACAGCAGCTTATATTCCGATACATAGAACTTATTTATATGTATATCGGATAAATGTGCTATTTTCAGGCCCTTAGGGCTTGTGCTGAAGTTTATGACGCTTTTGGATAAAAAGGTCGTTTCAATTTTCATGTATATAAGAATTAATAATATTGCAATAATAAAATAGATCATGTTTATGGGTTACTCCTGTTATATAAACCTATCCTGTGTCTAATAAGTATATAGAAAAAATCATGTTTTGTAAAATATCTGGTGCCATTTGCAGCTTTAAGTAAAAATGTATTGCTACTTTTTGGAACAGTAAGTATAATTATGTTATCAAACTGCATAAATTTTCAATTACTGGGTGTAAAAATTATTAATGTTTTATTTTTAATGAGCAACTTAAGTCACAACTAGACAAAAGAGGAAGAAATGAGACAGATAAGGATATCCAATTGTGAACCCGGCATGATTCTTGGCAAGGCAATATTCAATGATAATTTAATTCTGTTGGAGGCTGGCGCTCTTTTGACCAATTCATACATCGAGCGTCTTAAAGACCTGGGAATTACCGAAGTATATATTGATGACGATATATCCGGCGGTGTGGTTATACCTGATGTTGTCAAGGAAGAAACAAGGCGGGAAGCAATACGGTTTATCAAAGAATCGATGGAAAACTACACCTCCATGCAGTTGTTAAATTCAGTTGAAGCAATAGAAATAGTCAATAAAATACTCGAAGAAATATTAAGCTCGGATGATGTCATTATAAATCTGATGGATATAAAAACCCGCGATTCATATACATATTTCCACTGTGTAAATGTATGTATCCTCTCTGTAATTACCGGAATAAAACTTAATCTCAACACGGCTCATCTCAGGGAGCTGGGGGTAGGGGCGCTTTTGCACGATATAGGCAAATTAATGATACCTGCTGAAATATTATTAAAGAAAGCGGCTTTATCCACTGATGAATATGAAATTGTAAAAGAACATTCCATATACGGTTACAATATATTAAGGAAATTGCCCCTTATCAGTGAAGCTTCGGCAAGGGTGGCTCTTGAGCATCATGAGAGAATAGACGGAAAAGGTTATCCCAAGGGCTTGAAAGGTGATCAGATTCATTTATTTTCGAAAATAGTGGCCATTACGGATATTTTTGACGCACTTACATCAAACAGGATATACAGAGACAAAATAAGTGCAAATCAGGCCCTGGAATACCTGACTGTAATAGCGGCACCCACACTGGACACCAGGGTTTTAAATTGCTTTATTGAGATAATCCCACCATTTCCTGTGGGATCGGGTGTTGTTTTAAACAACGGGGAAAAGGGAGTGGTAATAGGTATAAATAAGAATTTTCCCACAAGGCCTGTTGTGAGGATAGTTTTTAATTCCGATGGCAGCAAGAAAGAGCTTTTTGAAGAAATTAACCTTGCAGAAAAAGTTGGATACACTATTATTAATAATACCGAGCTGATCAAGCAGCCCTGAGAATAAAGCTGTTATGGCAGCATATGATTTTAACGGCAAATTGTAGTTGACAAACCTGGTGTTTGTATTTATAATAGGAAATGCTCGTGCGGATGTGGCGGAATTGGCAGACGCGCTGGATTTAGGTTCCAGTGGGCGACCGTGGGAGTTCAAGTCTCTTCATCCGCACCAATAGTATCTAAACAATAGTCGAAAGTGATTTTATCATTTTCGGCTTTTGTTATTTTCTGAATAAATTGCTTAACAATTGGCTTACACTCATCAATATCGCCACGTTCGAGTATTTCTTTGTATTTTGATAAATTACTTTTTAGCTCATCAGGAGAGTAAAGTTTTGCGATCTGATCACTTTTCACACAGGCTAATTCATATAAGGAATCCTTTTTTGCCTGTTCCAAAGTTTGGAGTTTTTCTTCAAGGGCTGTTGAAGAAATACCTTTCATAATTACATTTACAATATTATTTATTTCCTTATCAAGCCTGCTTATAGTAGATCTCAGTTTATTTATTTCAGATTCTGCCTTATTAAATTTGCTGGCTGAATATTTATTAAGTTTCTCGACGTATTTGTCTATAGAATCATCAGAGAATATTTTATTTACCATAACGGCTAGTGTTTTTTGCTCAATGTGCTCTTTTCTTACTTTGTTCCGGCAATTTTTACACAGGTAATACGAGTAAATTCGTTGCTGGTTGTTCTTTGTCCGATGACCCGCCATAGTTGTATTGCATGTCTCACAGCATACCAAGCCAGTCAACAAATATGTATCTATAGCTTTAAATTGTGCTCTGCTATGTTTATTGTCAATTTTTCTAGCACTAGTGAGTTTCCAGGTATTCAAATCAATTATAGGGGGAATGATATTTTCTACAGTAATGATCTGATCTTCGGGTTTTGTTTTGTGGCCATTACGGCGTCCAGGAACTCTTGGAATTGCTTTGTTATACTCCATAATGCCGATATATTTCTTATTTTCCAGAATAGAGTATAAACTATTTTTTCCAAAATCAGCATTAAACTTGGTTTTAAAACCTTTTGATTTTAGCTCTGATAGAATCTTACCGTAAGTGGCTCCTCCAGCGTACATATCAAATATCTTCTTTACAATACTTGCCTCATAATCATTAATCACATATTTCTTATCTACAATGTCATACCCTAATGGGGCGAATCCACCAGTAAATTCCCCTTTTCGGGCTGTTGTCTTGAGCCCCTTCATAACTTCAGTAGCCAGGTTATCAGAAAAATATTCGGCAAAGCTTTCTAATACCCCTTCCATGAGCCTTCCTTCTGGACTGTCGGATATGTTTTGTGCGGAATACAGTACCTTAATTCCCAATCGTTTGAGCTGAGCCTTATAAATGGCAGAGTCATATCGGTTTCTGGCAAATCGGTCAATTTTATGACATATAATAACCTC
The DNA here is from genome assembly GCF_000621505.1 of Ruminiclostridium cellobioparum DSM 1351 = ATCC 15832. Classification (GTDB taxonomy): domain Bacteria; phylum Bacillota; class Clostridia; order Acetivibrionales; family DSM-1351; genus Ruminiclostridium; species Ruminiclostridium cellobioparum. The sequence continues at coordinate 90,972 of NZ_JHYD01000010.1, read as the reverse complement.
AAACAGACCCTTTTTTGCGTCTTCAATCATACGCTGAAAGTCTGCTCTATTATCCGATTTTCCTGAACGTTCTTCATCTATGTAGTCTTTTATGATATCAATTTTATTTTTAACGGCATAGGCCCGGTTGTCTGTGAGTTGGGCCTCAATACTATCATCAGTCTGATCCGGTCCTGGAGAGTATCTATTATAGGTTGCACCTTTTATCATGACCTTCCTCCTGCTATTCGAGTACTTTAAATACGCCTAGTGGCTCAAAATAAATAATGTAATTTGATAAAGTATGATATAAACCGTATTTTTCTCTATAATGTCGCATTGCTTCTTCCAGAAAGTTCTCTGTAACTCCCATGTGTAGTGATAATTCAAAACGGTTTCGGATCCCGTTCTCATAAGCATCAATAAGTCTCTCTAGAGGCACCAATTTTTCATATGCCCAATTCCGAGCACGCTTTTCCTGTTTTACGTTTTCAGGCTTGGTTTGATCAAGAATGTTACCATGAGTTGTAAAATAATGTCCTAGTTCTTCAGCCAGAACACAGATTTTTTCAACATTGGTATCAATATTTTCTCGTATAAGAATATTTTCATTTATGCAAAGTCCGCTAAGCTCTTCCTCAGGATCGATTTTATTAAAATCAACTTCTTTTATTTTTAACATATCGTACTGTATAACCAATTCGTCATATGTCATATTAATACCTCACGGTAAGAGATTTATTCATCCTCACGCAATGTAAATTCGATAAATTTCTCAATCCTTTTTAATTTTTCTTGTGAAATGTCTTTCCCCTTAAAATGCGCGGCTATTGTGTTTATCGGGTCGTTTTCATTGACAATTTTAGGGAGTGGATCAGAAAAATCTTTAAAAGCATCACTCGCTGTCTGCGCTGGTCCGTCGTAAGCTGGAATTTCTTGCCGAGCAAGAGCGGCTCTTAATTGTGCTCCCGGTAAGCCTAAAACTTCAGCTACTTTAGTTATCCAAGTATAGGCTATATCATCTTTACCTCCCCATTCTCCTGGTATGAAGTTATCGATATGCCGAAGCCAATCAAATATATCAGGGTCTATTTTATTTGCAACATCTTCCAAGGTCATTCCTAATTCTTTTAATCTACTATCGATAATACTGCTAACAGCTTCGCCAGTTAATCTGTCAGTGGAAACTTCTAAAGCCTCTGCTATCTTATCAAGAGTTTCTCTGGATGGATTTGTTTTTTTACCCTTTTCTATTGCGCTTATATAACTGGGACTAACCCCTATAAGTCTACCCAATTCATTAACGCCTATGTTCTTATTTTCACGGAACTTTTTTATATTTTTGCCAAGCATAATTAACCCTTTCGCAAATCATTATCTAGTAGAGAACATTATATACTAATAGAGCACAAATTGTCAATATACTTAGAAATAATTAGTAAACTTAAGGAAGCAAGAGCTGGTTTATTTTAATCGTGCTCCATTGGTGCATGATTAAGTTTGACGTGCTCTGGTAGATTATGATACCATTATCTTGCAGAGCACAGAGTGAGCCGATAGAGCATAGAAGGGAGTTGAATAATTTGAAGCTTAGAGAATTGCGGGAAGCTAAAAAAATAGGATTGAATCAATTCGCAAAAGCGCTAGAACTTGCACCATCTTATTTAAGCGATCTTGAAACGGGTAAAAAAACAAACCCATCAAAAGATGTTATGGAGCGTATAGCTGATGCTCTTAATAGTACAGTTCCAGAAGTATTTTATGAGTTGGAAAGTGCGGATAAAACACAAAGGGGGACTTGATCACATGCCATTTTATTTACCTAAACAAACAATTCTATACCCAGATGGCACTGAGGAGGATATTGGGCAGATTGAAATGTCTCCAGAGCAAGAGGAAGCTGCTTTAAAATTCTTAATTCACATAATTAAAGCAACCAGTAAGGGAGACGATCCCAGACTTGAATGCTTGTGAGAAGAAAGAAGGAACTGATATGAAACACGGTATTAAGCCCACAGTAGCACAAAGAAAGTTAATCGCGGGGTATAAGCCCAAAAGTGAATACCTAAATCCTGAAAACTGGCTCGTAATCAAAAATCTACCTAAAGAGCTTATACTGAGACACCGGATTACAAGGAATATTATTCATGTACCGAAAGGAGGTGTAAAGGATGCTGAACATACTCTCAAAGATAGCGAACAGAATTAAAGTTCCAAGGTTCGATGCTTTTCTTGAAAATCTGGAACAGAGAAACTACATACCCGTAAATTCAAATGTTACAGTTGGTGATTGCCTGTTGGCTTGTCAAATGGGCTACAGAGTGGAAGTTTCAAACGGAAAAGTAAGATCCATTAAAAAAGAAAAAGCACCTAAAAGGCGCTAAAACAAATTTCCTATTACCAGTATAGCACTGGAGAAAGAGTGAGGTCAACATGTTTATAACGAAAGAGTCGTTAAAAGAAAAAGGAGCCTGCGGTGCGGGTACTAGAGCCTTTATTGAGAGATTTCCAGAGGGGGCAGAATATCAGACTATTCTTGATGCGCTGGCTGCAGAAAACAATTACGAGTGGGCTAGTTGGTTAATGCACCAGTTTGGTACTACCGACACGGTTATGGAAGTTAATGAAATAAATATCGAGGCAAGTCTTTTCTTCGCAGGAAAAATTATTGTTAAGGGAGCTTTGAAAATAGCAAAATGGCTTTTGGCAGGCCGGGGTATCGAGGCAGGCCGGGGTATCGAGGCAGGCTGGGGTATCGAGGCAGGCCGGGGTATCAAGGCAGGCCGGGGTATCAAGGCAGGCGAGGGTATCGAGGCAGGCCGGGGTATCGAGGCAGGCGACGGTATCGAGGCAGGCGACGGTATCGAGGCAGGCCGGGGTATCAAGGCAGGCGACGGTATCGAGGCAGGCCGGGGTATCGAGGCAGGCTGGGGTATCGAGGCAGGCCGGGGTATCGAGGCAGGCCGGGGTATCAAGGCAGGCCGGGGTATCAAGGCAGGCGACGGTATCGAGGCAGGCCGGGGTATCGAGGCAGGCGAGGGTATCGAGGCAGGCTGGGGTATCGAGGCAGGCGACGACTTTGGAATATATGCTGGATTAAAAATCAGAATCAGTCAAAAGAAAGAATATGCCACTATCAGGGCTAAAGAAAAGCCTCAGAATATTGTTTGCGGCGAGTTTATTGAAGCTACAGATAAATAACATAGAAGGAGAATAAAGAATATGGAAATCACAGTAAACGTTAATGTAAGTGCACCGGAGCTGTCATCAGCTCTCAATAATTTAGCATTAGCTATGGGCGGTAGAGCAATTACATCTGCCGAATCAACTAAAGACGAAGCTAAGAAAGCTACAAACTCTAAGGCAGATAAGAAGGAAAAGGAAAAACCACAAAAAGATCCTGAACCTGAAAAAACTGATGAACCAGTTGTTATTACCCTTGAAGAAGTTAGGGGCAAACTTGCTGAATTGACTCGTGCAGGCAAGCCGGTAAAAGAACTTATTAATAAATTCGGTGCATCCAAGTTATCGGAAATCCCCCCTGAGAAATTTGCGGAAGTTCTGAAAGAAGCGGAGGGGTTATAGAATGGGCCACAGTGAAAGAGCTCATGCCCTGCTATCGGCATCTGGCTCTAAACGTTGGATGAATTGTCCCCCAAGTCCAAGATTGGAGGAGCAGTTCCCAGAAAGTAAAAGTGAAGATGCCATTTTAGGAACCTTCGCCCATGAACTCGCTGAACATCTCCTGAGAGGTAATCTCACCACTGAACTAAAACCCAGTATATATAAGAAGAAACTCATTGAATTTCAAAAAAATCCACTATACAGTCAAAGCATGCTGGAGTACATAGAACAGTATAAAACAATTGTAGGCGAAAAGTACCTTACATTGAAGAAAGATTGCAAGGATGCCTTTATCCTGCTGGAACAAGAACTAAATTATTCTTCTTGGGCTCAAGATGGATCTGGAACAGCCGACGTAGTCTTAATATCCGAGGGTGTAATTGAAATCGTGGATCTTAAATACGGTCAAGGTGTACCTGTTTCAGCAGTCGGCAACCCACAAATGCGGCTGTATGCTTTAGGCGCTATCAACGAATATAGTATGCTGTATGACTTCGATAAAGTCAGGATGACAATTATTCAACCAAGACTTGATAGTGTTTCGGAAGATGAAATAACCGTACAGGAACTACTTGAGTGGGGGGAAACGGAAGTTAAACCGGTAGCAGCATTAGCATTTGCCGGTGAGGGTGAATATAAATCCGGTGATCACTGCCAGTTCTGCAGGGCTAAAGCGGTATGCAGGAAAAGGGCTGAGGATAATCTTGAAATGGCCAGATACGAGTTTCAGAATCCCAACATACTTACACATGATGAAATAGCGGTAATACTGGAGCAAGCCGATGCCTTACAGAAATGGGCAAAGGACATACAGGAATATGCACTTGATCAGGCAGAGAATCACGGAGTCAAGTTCCCTGGCTGGAAGTTGGTTGAAGGTAGGAGTAACAGAAAATATACCGATAAGGAAGCAGTTGCTACAAAGCTCAAAGAAGAAGGCTATTCCACCGAAGTTATCTATCAGCCTCAAGAAATATGGGGTATCACAGATATGGAAAAGAAGATCGGTAAAAAACTGTTTGCTGATTATCTCAAAGACCTTGTTATTAAGCCTGCAGGTAAAGCCACTCTTGCAAAAGAGAGTGACCCACGCCCAGAGCTTTCCTCAGTAGCATCAGCAGTAAAAGATTTTGACGATGATATTTTAAGTTAGGGGGTGCTCATTTGGAAGATTCATATAAAGGGCTATTCAAAGAATTAGCTAAGCTTTGCGGGGTTAATCCGGAACCCCACTGTTCTTATAAGCCAAAATGCGCAACGTATCCAAATTGCAAGGATTGTGACCCTTGCCGTAATAAATTCAAACTTAAAAAACAACCAAAATAAAAAGGAGATTAAAACTATGGCAATTACAAATACAGATACTAAGGTTATTACAGGAAAGGTAAGACTTTCATATGCACACTTATTCACTCCGGCAGCTATTGATGATAGCCAGGATCCAAAATACAGCGCATGCCTGTTAATTCCAAAGACAGACAAGGAAACTGTTAAGAAGATTAAAGCCGCGATTGAAGCCGCAAAACAGACAGGTGCAGACAAAATCAAAGACAAAAGCGGCAAGATTCCAGCCAATCTAAAAACCCCATTGCGTGATGGCGACGAGGAAAGAGCCGAAGATAACCCCGAATATGCAGGACATTATTTTATTAATGCCTCCAGCAAGCAAAAGCCGGGTATCATTGACCGGTATAAGAATGAGATAACTGATTCTACAGAAGTATACTCTGGATGCTACGCCAGAGCCAGTGTTAATTTCTATGCGTTCAATACTGCCGGTAATAAAGGAATAGCCTGCGGACTCAACAACATTCAGAAGGTAGCTGACGGAGATTACCTGGGGGGAAGGTCCAGAGCAGAGGACGACTTTGACGAAATAGAGGACGATGACGACGATTTACTGGATTAATCAAATACGGGGATTCGCAAGAGTCCCCGCTTTTTTCTAAGTTTAGAAGATCGCATACCAAATGAGTGCAGAAAGGATATGAATAATCCTAGGTAAAGACTGGCCGGTCGTTCAGACGTGAACGAAATGAATATAGTTAATGAATCACCGATAGTAAAAGATTCAGAGTGTACAATAAATACTCCCGTAACATTGGGAGTAAAAGATTCAAAAATATATGGAACAGGTCACGTTATAAAACCTGTAGTCCCAGGGAAAGCCAATACACCGCATCAACAAAAGTTTCATTTGGAACAACTTCTACCACTTGAAGATTATGACAAGATAATTATTTTGTTCTCAGGCGGCAAGGATTCAACAGCGTGTTACTTTAAACTTATAGAAATGGGTGTTCCTAAAGAAAAGATTGAATTATGGCACCATGATATAGACGGGGGACACCCAACGAGAAAAATGGATTGGCCTTGCACTGCAAATTATGTAAAATCGTTTGCTGAAGCTACCGGAACATATCTCAGACTATCATGGAGACAGAATGGATTTTGGGGGGAAGTTTACAGAGTAGGTTCAAGCCATCCAATTCAGTACACGGATAACGGAGAAGTTAAAACCTGTAAGTTATCAAAGCTACAGGAACGAAGCCAAGAATTAAGAGAAAATATTTTGGATTCAGACGAATTAAAGGAATATGGCTATAGAATGAAGTTCCCTGCAAAGTCAGCAGATTTAAATGTACGGTGGTGCAGTGCTTATTTAAAAATAGTTGTAGGGGATACAGTCATACGAAATTTAGAAAAGTTTAATGAGCTCAGAAGTCTTGGAAGCAACAGACATAAGTTTCCTGCAAAGAGTGGATGTCATCAAGGCAGATGGTGCAGCGGATCGTTGAAGGCAAGTGTACAAGATACTGTCACTCACCATGTAGACAAAATAAAACAAAATTCTAAGATACTTATTATATCAGGAGAACGCAGGGGAGAAAGTGCAGGACGTTCCAAGTACAATGAAATGGAGATACACAGGACTAATGCAACTGCTAAAAGTAAAAGGTTGGTACATTGGTGGAGACCAGTTATAGACTACACCGAAAGAGATATTTGGGAAGTGTTTAAGAGAAATAATTGCAACCCTCATCCATGTTATAGAGTTGGTTGGAATCGTTGCAGCTGCATGATGTGTATATTTTCACTTCCTAAGCATTGGGTAGGAATAAAGGAATTGTTTCCTAGTTGTTTTGATGAAGTATGCCAGGATGAAAAGATATTGGGCTTTACCTTGGATAATAAAAAGACAATGGAAGAGTACATATTAGGAGCAGAAAGTTGTTTAGATTATTCAGATGCAGAAGCAATAAGGCAATTGAAAACGGGTGAATTCAGAGCAGACGAAATGTTTCTTCCTGAAGGGCAATGGACGTTTCCGGTAGGAGCCTTTGGAGGAAGTGAAGGGGGGCCATGTTAGGCATAATGAAAATATTATCTATAGATATCGAAACCTATAGCAGTGTAGACCTTATAAAATGCGGGGTTTACAGATATGTTGAAGCTCCTGACTTTGAAATACTTCTCTTTGCGTATGCCTACGATGATGAGCCTATAACTGTAATCGACCTGGCAGACTTTGAAGAATTGCCGGAACATGTAAGGGGAGATCTTCAAAACCCAGAAGTAATAAAAGCCGCCTATAATGCCAACTTTGAAAGAACATGTTTAGCAAAATTCTACACCATAACAATGTTTCCGGAGCAGTGGAGATGTACTTCGGTTCATGCTTTATCCCTGGGCCTGCCGGGCAACCTTGAGGCAGTAGCAAAAGTACTCGGATTAAGTGCCCAGAAGGATACAGCAGGTAAGAACCTTATAAAATACTTCTCGGTTCCATGTAAGCCCACAAAAGTAAATGGCGGCAGAACTCGCAATTTACTGCACCATGCACCAGATAAGTGGCAGCAATTTAAAGCATATAACAAGCAGGATGTTGAGGTAGAGAGAACCATCAGAAAGGCTATTGAGAAGTATCCGATTCCTGAAAATGAGTGGGAATTGTGGGCGCTGGATCAGAAAATCAATGACTCCGGTGTGAGACTTGATCCGGTACTCGTGCAACAGGCTCTTAAATGTGATGCAGAATATGCAGCCAGACTTGAGGCAGAGGCAAAGGAACTTACAGGCCTTGATAATCCAAATAGCCCAGCTCAATTAACAGAATGGCTCAAAGAGCAAGGGTTGACTGTTGCTAACGGTCTTGGTAAGGAGTACATACCTCAGTTACTTGACCAGGCTCAGGGGGATGAGGATGTCACCAGGATGCTTGAGTTGCGGAAAGAGATGTCAAAGACCAGCACCAAAAAGTATGAAGCGATGGAACGTGCAATGTGTTCAGACGATAGAGCAAGGGGGCTGCTACAGTTCTGCGGTGCCAATCGTACGTGGCGCTGGGCAGGAAGATTGATTCAAGTACAAAACCTGCCACAGAACAAAATACCGGATTTAGGTGTAGCCAGACAACTACTTAGGGACGGAGAGTTTGAAGCAATAGAACTTCTTTTTGGTAGCCCGCCATTTGTACTGTCACAGCTTATCAGAACTGCTTTTATTCCGTCGGAGGGATGCCGGTTCATAGTATCTGACTTTTCAGCAATTGAAGCGAGGGTAATAGCTTGGCTGGCGGGAGAAACATGGAGAATGAAAGTATTCCAGAGTCACGGAAAGATATATGAGGCCTCAGCTTCTCAGATGTTCCACGTCCCTATAGAAGAAATTACAAAAGGAAATCCACTCAGGCAGAAAGGTAAGATTGCTGAACTGGCCCTTGGATACGGTGGCAGTGTTGGAGCACTTGAGGCTATGGGAGCTCTTAAAATGGGATTGGATGCAGACGAATTGCCCGACCTGGTAACGGCATGGCGTAGAGCTAATCCTAAAATCATTAAATTCTGGTGGGATGTCGATAAAGCAGCAATGGCAGCTGTAGGTGAGCGCAGAACGATAAGGATTCAATATGGCATAACCTTTTCCTACCAAGATGGTTACATGTTTATCAAATTACCGTCAGGGCGTAAGCTGGCTTACGTAAGGCCACAAATCCGAGAAGGAAAATTCGGACGTCCAGCGCTTACATATGAGGGAATGGACCAGGTAAAAAAGACTTGGGGGCGGATAGATACATATGGCCCGAAACTGGTAGAAAACATAGTGCAGGCTGTAGCAAGGGATTGTTTAGCGGTTAATATGATACGCCTGTATGAAGCAGGATATGACATAAGAATGCATGTCCATGATGAGGTCATTCTGGATGTACCAAATACTGATACCGGGGCTCTTACGCAGGTTAATGAAATAATGAGCCAACCGATAGAATGGGCTCCTGGGTTGCCACTCAGGGCAGACGGATATGAAACAGAGTTTTATAGAAAAGATTAAAAATGAAAAGAATGCGCGGCACCGCCATATGTGGAGGTTAAACATGAATAAAAAATTGATTTTAGATTTGTGTGGTGGAACTGGGAGCTGGAGCCGGCCGTATAAAGAAGCGGGTTATGATGTCAAGGTTATAACACTGCCGGCATGGGATGTTACTAAAATTGAGTTTAACAATTATGGCGTAGAGTTTATCCGGCAGGATGTGCAATACAGGGATACAATTTGCGTGTTATTCGATGACGTTTACGGAATATTGGCTGCACCGCCTTGCACGGAGTTTTCATTAGCAAAAGGTAACGCTGTGAGAAATTTTAAGGAAGCTATGAAAGTTGTTGAAGCTTGTTTACAAATTATCTGGAAATGTAGGTTACATACTAAATTACAGTTCTGGGCAATGGAGAATCCAAAAGGTTTTTTACGGCAGTTCTTGGGGAATCCATATTTCGCATTTGAACAATGGGAATTCGGCGATACTGGAATAAAACCAACGGATATTTGGGGTTACTTTAAACCTCCTGTAAAAACTGTATCCGAAAAGCCCAGTGATCCTACAAGACGATTCCCAAACGGAAGAATAAATGGCCGGGGAATGGCTGTACCTATAGTTCCAGATGAATATAGGGGGCTAGGATTAAGCCGAGCCGCATTAAGAGCTATCACACCTAAAGGATTTGCGGAAGCCTTTTTTAAAGCAAATAGTCAGGAGATTAATACAAATGAATTACCGAGATTTCTTACTTAAAAAACGTTTTATATTAGAGTCATCTGGCTTTGAAATTAATAAATACGATCTCAACCTTATGTTGTATGATTTTCAGTGCGATATCGTCAGATGTGCTCTGGCAAGAGGCAAAAGCGCGATATTTGCTGACTGCGGTCTTGGTAAAACCCCTATGCAGCTGGAGTGGGGTTATCAGGTTTACGACTATACCGGAGGAAATGTTCTGTTGCTGGCTCCATTGGCTGTAGCGGAACAGACAAAGCGTGAAGCTGCTAAATTTGATATACCGGTAACCCTTTGCAGGAGTCAGGCAGATGTGCAGCCGGGTATCAATATAACAAATTATGAAATGCTGGATCACTTTGTATCAAATAAGTTTGAAGGGATTATTCTGGATGAATCCTCAATACTGAAGAACTACAATTCTAAAATGAGAAATCAGATTATAGGAAACTTCTCTCAGACACCTTTTAGGCTGGCATGCACAGCGACTCCAGCGCCGAATGACTTTATGGAACTCGGTAACCATTGCGAATTTGCAGGAGTTATGAGCCGGGCAGAAATGCTATCAATGTTTTTCATTCATGACGGTGGGGATACTTCAAAATGGAGATTAAAAAAGCATGCTGAGGATGTATTTTGGCAATGGATGGCTTCATGGTCCATATTCCTCAGCAATCCTGCCGATCTTGGATACGATGGAACCGACTACATACTGCCAGAACTGATTATTCATGAGCACATAGTAGACGGGGATGAGCCTATCAGGGAACCGCTTACACTGACGCAACGCAGGCAGGCCAGAAAGGATAGCCTCGATCTACGAGTTAAAAAGGCTGCTGAAATTGCTCAAAGTGTTGAAGGGCAGTGCCTTATATGGTGTGACCTTAATGCAGAATCAGATTTACTTACAAAGTCAATCCCCGGTGCTGTTGAGGTAAAAGGCAGCGATGCTCCAGAACATAAGAAAACAGCTATGCTGGGATTCTCCAGAGGTGAAGTGAAAGACCTTGTAACGAAACCCTCAATTGCCGGATTCGGTATGAACTGGCAGACATGTTCAGACATGATATTTGTCGGGCTCTCGGACAGTTACGAACAATACTATCAGGCTGTAAGGCGCTGCTACCGTTTCGGGCAGAAAAAGCCAGTAAATGTTCATATTGTCATAAGCGCAAAAGAGGGATGCGTCAAGGAGAATATTGAGAGAAAGACAGCCGATGCCTTAAAGATGCAAAGGGCTATGATCGAGTACACCAAGGAGATTACGAAGAAAGAATTACAATCTACAAAGCGGATAACGACACCGTATAACCCGCAAATGAAAATAAAACTGCCTCAATGGGAGGAGATGATAAAAAGTGCAGCAGGTTTTTAATCAAACAGTTACCGATAGGTGGGCTATGTACCACGGAGATTGTATAGAAGTTTTAAAGGGTATCCCGGATAACAGTATCCATTATAGCATTTTTAGCCCTCCGTTTGCTTCATTATACACCTATTCGAATAGTGAAAGAGACATGGGTAACTGTAGATCGGAGAATGAGTTTTACTTAAATTTTGAGTTTCTGGTATTTGAATTATACAGAGTGCTGATGCCCGGCAGGTTGTTAAGTTTTCACTGTATGGATATCCCGGCTATGAAGGAAAGAGACGGATATATCGGATTGAAGGATTTCCCGGGAGACCTTATAAGAATCTTTCAGGCAGGAAATTTTATTTATCATTCCAGGGTAGCTATATGGAAAGACCCGCTGGTGGAAGCAACTCGTACAAAAGCGCTGGGGCTGCTACATAAGCAGATACAAAAGGATTCATCATTATGTCGTCAAGGGCTACCCGATTATCTAATTACAATGCGAAAGCCTGGAGATAATCCGGAACCTATTTCACATCCAGAGGGTTTTACAAGCTTCGCCGGTGAGAATGAGCCAGAAGCACCAAAAGTTGAACCTACGCTGAAATCGCAATATTCCACTCTCAATAAGCATTCCCATATGAGCTCTGAGGATCCTGTATATTCTCATCATGTTTGGCGCAGATATGCCTCCCCGGTCTGGATGGATATTAAGCAAAGTAATACATTAAACCGTAAACCCGCCCGGGATGACAGGGACGAAAGGCATATATGCCCTTTGCAGCTTGATGTAATTGAACGGGCATTGCAGCTCTGGACCAATCCAAATGATATCGTGCTGAGTCCTTTTGCAGGAATCGGAAGCGAACCATATAAGGCTATCCAGATGGGGCGTAGAGCTGTTGGGATAGAACTGAAAGACAGTTACTATGCTCAGGCGGTAATAAACTGTAAGAGTTTGGATCCAGAATATGATTTTCTAGAATAGGAGGGATTACCTTGAAGTTTTATATAGCAAGTAGATTGGAAAATGCGGATACGGTTAAAAAAATAGCCCTTGCGTTAAAATCCTGGGGGATGAAACATACATACGACTGGACAGCCCATGGAAGTGTTCAGTGTGAAGGACCTGAGAGACTAACTGAGGTCGCAGAGCTTGAGTTACAAGGTGTCAGGGATGCGGATATTGTTATAGTCCTGTTGCCTGGTGGGCGTGGAACACACTGCGAATTGGGCATGGCAAACATTCTCAATAAAAAAGTATTTCTCTGGGCTGAGACAGATGCTATGTTCCTGCAGGATGAAAGAACATGCGCCTTCTACTGGAATGTCAATGTAGAAAGAGTAGTCGGGGATAAGTTCACTTTATTAGAACAGATATTCCGATACGAAGAGAAAATGAGATTTGGTTAAGGGGTTGAGGGCATGCTTGAAATTTCATTCGGAAAAAACAGACACGATAAAGACTGGAAACCGGACTATATGGAATGGGATGAATTTGTCGGGCTACTTAAAAAGGTACGCAGAACAAATGAAACCATGGCCGAGTATGACCGTATGTCTAAAGATGATAAAGATAATATCAAAAATGGCCGGGGCTTTGTAGGTGGCCTTGTAAAAGGCGGCAGGCGTAAAAAAGAAAATGTTGAGAGCCGTTGGTTGATCACACTGGATGCCGATAACGCCGATAGCAACTTCATACCCTGCGTTGAAATAGTCCTTGATGGAACGGCGTATGCTATCTACTCTACCCATAGTTGGCGGCAAAACAAACAAAAATATAGACTCGTATGCCCTCTTGACCGAGCTTTGTCTCCAGACGAGCATGCAGCTGTTGGTCGTAAGCTTGCTGACAAAATAGGCATGCCATACTTTGATAAAACCACTTTTGATGTACATAGGTTGATGTACCTGCCGAGCTGCTCTAAGGATGCTACCCCGATACTGGAGATTGCGGCGGGTGAGCCGGTTAATGCCGACTCCATACTTGAGGAATATATCGACTGGAGAGATCCAGAAGAATGGCCCCGGCATCCGGATGAAAAGAAAAAAGAATCTTTATTCGCAGATAAGAAACTTGGGGATCCCGCTGAAAAGCCCGGAGCTATCGGGGTATTCTGCCAGGTGTATGGCATTGCTGAGGGTATTGAGAAGTTCCTCCCCGATGTGTACGAGGCTACACAATATGATGACCGCTGGACTTATACCGGCGGTACTTCCTTCGGCGGTATGAGGGTTTATGACGATACCTGGGCATATAGTGAGCACCAGAGTGATCCGGTAAATGATGGGCATTGTCATAATATATTTGACCTTGTGAGAATCCATAAGTTTGGACACCTTGATGCAGATGTGAAGGAGCATACAGCAGGCACAAAGCTGCCAAGCCATATAGCTATGTTGGAGTTTGCTGCAGATGATCCTGAAGTTAAGCGTATAAGGCTGGAACAGGACTTTGAGGATGATATTGAAGTCGAAGTCACAAATGATGAAGAAACACCTTCAGCAGATAAAAACTGGACAAATAAGCTCAAGGTAAACTCAAAGACTGGGTTCCCTTTTCCTACGGCGAAAAATGCTGAAATCATTCTCAGGAATGGGGACTTTAATAAAAAATTGGCCTATGATGCCTTCGGTAACACCGAAGTTATACGTGGCCCTTTGCCTTGGCGGCAGAGAGAAAGGCCAAAACAAGAATATGAGCCTTGGTTGGGTGCGGACGACAAAAGGCTGCTTCACTATTTTGGTAAAAAATACGAATTTAAATCTACCGCAACAATACAAAATGCTTTTACGGAGGTAGTACATATGAATACATTTCACCCAATAAAGGAGTACTTGGAGACCACCGAATGGGATGGCCTTGAAAGAATTGAAGAATTATTCATCACATATTTAGGTGCTGAGAACAGCCATTATGTGAGGACGGTTACACGTAAGATGCTTATTGCAGCTGTTAAAAGGTTATATGAACCTGGATGCAAGTTTGACTACATGCTTGTACTTGTGGGGCCACAGGGGGCCGGTAAAAGTAGTTTATTGGCAAAGCTTGGCCGCAAGTGGTTCAGCGATTCCCTGAGAACGTTTGAGAACAAGGAGGCTGGAGAACACCTGCAGGGGGCCTGGATATTTGAGCTCGGGGAACTATCTGCAATGAAAAAAAGTGAACTTGAGGAAGTAAAAGCCTTTTTGTCAAAGACTGAGGATAGATACCGTGTAGCCTATGACAGACAGGTGTCAGAGTTCCCGCGTAAGTGCGTATTTTTTGGAACAACCAACAACCATAACTTTCTGCAGGACCCAACAGGAAATAGAAGATTTTGGCCTGTAGATGTTGATCCGGAAAAGAGGAGATTAAACCATTGGGACAGTCTGGACGATTTTGAGATAAACCAGATATGGGCTGAGGCTTTGAGCCTATACAAGGCGGGGGAATCCTTGGAACTTGATAAGGATACAGCTAAAGAAGCTGAGCGCATGCAAGGCATACACACTGAGGTTGACCCCAGGGAAGGGCTTATACAAAAGTACCTTGATACAAAATTACCTGATGATTGGGAGGAACGCGATATTTGGTCCCGTCGACAGTATCTCTTGGAGGAACCAACTGGAAATATACCAAGAACAAAGGTGTGTGCAGCCGAAATATGGGCTGAAGCCTTAGGGCTTGACCCTGCCAAATTTGGAGTTTGGGAATCAAGGCCCATCAATGAGATTCTAAGGAAGTTTTCTGCTTGGGAAGAGAGAAAAGGGCGTGTAAGGTTCAAAATATACGGGTTACAGACGGCTTATATACGAAAATAAAAGGTGTATCAGTAAAATATCAGTAAGTATCAGTAAAAAAATGGAAGTGTATCAGTAGTAACAGTAAGATAACAGTAAAAATAAAAAATACTGATACACTTTAAAGCCTGATACTAAATGATTACAGAACAACGTAACAGTAATAACAGTAAATTTCTCTATATAAGATAAAAATAATAATTAAGTAGTATATAGGGGTATAGATACAACCTAAACGCACATATCACACACATACGCGTGAAATACCGTTACTGATACACCCTAAAAAATGGAAGGTGAAAAAATGCTTGAGTCAAGAGTCGAGAATAAATTAAAAAAATCGGTGGAGGCCAAAGGCGGTAAATGCTTAAAATTTGTATCTCCCGGTATGCGTGGGGTGCCGGACCGAATTTGTCTCTTTCCTGGTGGGAAAATAATTTTTGTGGAAACCAAGGCACCTGCCGGCAAGCCGGAGCCGTTGCAAAAGAAAAGGCACGATGAGCTAAGGGCTTTGGGGTTTGACGTAAGGGTTGTAAACACTCTGGAGGAAGCAAAGGAGGTGGTGCCGAATGAAGTTCATTCCACATAAGTATCAGGAATACGCGAAAGAGCGAATTATAGATACTCCAGCCCTTGGGTTGTTTTTGGAAATGGGCTTAGGTTAGCAAAACGGTAATTACTCTTACTGCAATTGATGAACTCCTGTATGACCGATTTGAAGCCGCAAGAGTTTTAATTATAGCCCCATTAAGAGTAGCGGAGGACACTTGGAGCCGGGAGAGTCAGAAATGGGATCACCTGAAGCATCTGCGGATATCAAAGATTTTGGGAGACAGGAGACAGAGGGAAAGAGCATTAAAGACTGATGCAGACCTATACATAATCAACCGAGAAAACGTTCCCTGGCTGGTGAGCATGACCGGTAACGATTGGCCGTTTGATACTGTGGTGATTGATGAGTTATCAAGTTTTAAGTCACCATCAGCACAACGGTTTAAAGCATTAAGGCGTAACCGGCCACTGATGAAAAGGGTAATAGGCCTTACCGGTACACCGGCACCTAATGGATTATTGGACCTCTGGAGTCAAATATATCTGCTTGACCAGGGAGAACGTCTTGGAAAAACAATAACCGGATACAGGGAACGATATTTTACAGCGGGGGCGAGATCAGGATATGTAGTGTACGACTGGAAACAAAAAAAAGAATCCGAAGAAGCCGTATTCGATAAGATTTCTGATATCTGTGTCAGCATGAAGTCAGAGGATTGGCTAGAGCTGCCGGAGAAAATCGATAGAGTAATACCGGTTAAGCTTGATGAATCAGCAAAAGCAAAGTATAGAAAGCTGGAAAGGGATCTACTTTTACCCCTGGTGGATGGAGATATAGTAGCTAATACAGCAGCGGTGCTGTCAAATAAGCTACTGCAAATGGCAAATGGGGCTGTGTATAACGAGAATCAGGGTATACAGGAAATTCATGATTCCAAACTTGATGCCTTGGAGGATATCCTTGAAGCAGCAAACGGGCATCCGGTACTATTGTTTTACACATACAAGCATGACCTATTACGCATACAAAAAAGGTTCCCGCGGATTAAAACCCTACGAAAAGGCAGTGAAGGGGTAAAGGATATAGCCGATTGGAATGCGGGAAAGATTGAATTGCTTGGAGTTCATCCTGCATCGGCAGGTCATGGATTGAATCTGCAAGATGGCGGTAATATCATTGTCTGGTTCGGGCTTACGTGGAGCCTGGAGTTATACTTACAAGCCATAGCGCGTTTATATAGACAGGGGCAATTAAAGCATGTAATGAATTATCATTTAGTTTCAGAAGGCACAATTGATGTAGATGTGATGACGGCTTTAGAAAATAAAGCAGCGGGGCAGGATGCCTTGATGGAGGCAGTTAAGGCCAGGATTGAGAAAGTGAGGGATGAATAATGCCAGATGAACAACAGATGCAGGAATGGAAAGAAAAAATTGAAGGGTACAAAAAGATCTATTCAGGAATATATGGAAAGCAGCCTTCGGAAAAGCTTATAGCATCATTCTGTAAGATAAATAAAATTCCTTGGCCTTTACCAGAGCCGGAAGACAATTTGGATTTCTTGAATTGATAGGGGTGAGTCGAATGACCAAAGAAGAACTATCCATTTTGAAAAAGATTAACAAGGAGATTGAACAGATTAGAAAAGAGCTAAATAGCGTACATCCCACAATGATGCCAGTTTCGGATACTGTTTTAGGGTCATTACCCTATTTTCCATATACCGAGCACCCAATTGGGATCGCAGGCTTTGATAATACGCAGTATGAACGAACGATAAAACGGATTCAAAACAGACTTAATCAAAAGCTGCAGGAACTTATGGATGAGAAAGATCGAATTACTGAGTACATATATGGGGTGGATGACAGCGACCTCAGGCAGATATTGATGTACACTTACATCAATGGTATTAGCCAAGAACAGATAGCCGAGAACATGGGGATTAGTAGGGCCACAGTACAACGTAAATTTAAGGAATGGATGTTAAGTGCAAAATAATTTAAAAATGATGCTGAATGATGCAAACACACTATGTTATATTTATATTGTGAAAAATTAACTTTTAATATTAAAACATGAAAACGAGTCAGGGTGCGGATATCCTGTCTCGTTTTTACTTTGTATGAAAGGATGTGACCGGATATGTTTTATAAAGTAAAATGCGGGACATGTGTCTGGGGCACATTCCGAGAAGGTAAATGGGTATATATGTTCCCGAAATGCGTTAAGGGAAGGTTATGAGTTATGGCTAAGTTTCCAGAAGTCTACAGAGATCCGCGTTGGGAACCTGCAAGGAAAGAATGTGTAAGACGTGCTAATGGGTTGTGTGAGAGATGCAAAAAGAAAGGCAAGTACAAACCAGGTAGGATTGTTCATCATAGAGTATACCTGACTGATGACAACAAAACAGATTGGAACATTGCATTTAATCCGAGCAACCTCGAATACCTTTGCAATGATTGCCACGAGGATGAGCACGATAGGAGCACAGGCTTGCAGAAATTTTTGATCCCCCCGGGTTGATTTTTTTAAAAACTTTTCACGGAGACCGTGCATGGGAGCTTAAATTTTACGCGAGACAGAATTTGCAGGAGAGGGGGTAGATATTCATATGTCGACAAAAAAACGTTCATATGCTGCAAAAATCCGGCAAACACTTCGAAAAGAAAAAATTGATATTGACCCTCTCCTGGACGCAACACTGGAGGAACTGGAGAGGCTTAGCGTAATCCGGGATGATCTTTTTGAATCATACCAGGATGAGGATACTAAGTTGTTTAGAGAACACACCAATAAAGCTGGCGCGACTAATGTAATCATGGCTGCGGAGGTCACGGAATACAAAAACTACTCAGATAAATTTAACAAGACCGTGGCGGCTATAGAAAAGATGGTTGAGGCAAGACGGCCTGTAAAGGATGATTCAAAACAGCAAGAGGATCCACTTGCCAAAATTATAAGGCGGGATTTGAATGCCCAAAGTTGAGATACCAAAATATATTCAAGATTGGCATGATTACGTTAAACAGAAGCCCAAAAACCACGGTAATGATATTAAAAAGCTTAAGAAACTAATCGAAAAGCTTTTAAAAAGCAGTACAGTCTTTTACGATAACACAGACGTTGAAGCATTTATTGAATTTTGTAAACTCGTGAAGCACCGGGAGGGTAGATGGGCAGGAAGGCCCCTTGAATTATCCCTGGAACAAAAATACATAGCAGCTTGTATATTCGGCTTCAAAATGTACGACAACGAACTGCATATGGTTGTCCGATATTTCAAAGAAATGGTTCTGCTTGTTGCAAGAAAATGGGGAAAATCAACCTTCATTTCAGCGATAGCAGATTTTTTATTGATATGTGACCGGGAACCAGCTGCGCAGGTATGGTGCCTTGCTACACAGAAACAGCAGGCCAGCATTGTATATGAGGCTGCTAAAAACTTTGCTTTAAGCAGTGAGTACATAAGGACTCATGTAAAAACCCGCAGAGATAAGGATAATTCAGAAATGCTCCTGTTTCCGGCAGGCAATAGTTACATGAAAGCCGGAAGTAAAAACAGCGAAGCCCAGGACGGTCTCAATCCGCACGGGGTTATCATTGATGAGTTGCATGCAATCAAAAATAGAAATACCTATGATGTATTCAGTTCTGCCATGGGTGCCAGAGCGCAGCCGCTTATTGTAATTATAAGCACTTTTGGATTTGTACGTGAAGGAATCTTTGATAGTGTTCTGGAACGGGCCACGGCGGTGCTTGATGGTAAAAGCAATGAGCGATTATTCCCGATAATCTTCCGGATCGATGACGATGACAAACCGGAAGATAGAAAGTGCTGGATTAAGGCAAATCCTGGATTAATAGAGGCACGTCCCACAATGTCATATCTGGAGGGTGAATATCAAAAAGTCCTGAAGGATCCAGCGCAGATGCCGTCTTTCTTGGCAAAGCATCTGAACCGTGCAAGCAGCATGTGTGTGATTTACTTCAACCTACAGGATGTTGACCGGTGTGCAATTGATATGACGCTGGATATGATTCAGGATAAATACGCTGCCGGTGGAGCTGACCTTGCGGAAACAACAGATTTGTGTTGTGCATCAGCATTGGTTCCAATAGGCGGCAAGTTATATCTGTTCCAGAAATATTTTATAGCCCAGGCGAGAATAGAGCAAAATTCAAAAGCCGATAAGATGGCATATGAGAGTTTTTGTAAAACAAATGCGCTGGATCCACTGAACAATGAATTACTAAAAATATGCGAAGGCCCATTGGTTAAAAAAAGTGATGTAACAGAATGGTTTATCGAATTATCTGATAAATATCAAGTTACATTCTGGAAGATTGGCGCAGATCGCTGGCACTTTGATGAATGGAGCGAGGACATGGGCAAACATGGTTATCCGGTGGAAGATAAGAACGGTAAAGGCGTAATGTTCCCAGTTGCGATGGGCGCAAAATCACTATCACGTCCGATGAAGGAAACCAGAGCGCTGTTTGAAGATGAAATAGTTCAGTTCAGCCGTCACAATGGTTTGTTCCGGTGGTGTACAACAAATACAGCTGCCAGAATAGATATAAATGCAAATATACAGCCCGATAAGGCAAAAAGCAATGGACGCATAGATGGTTATGTGTCTTTTTTATGTGCTTATATTGCATATACAAAATGCAAGGATATGTTTGAAGAATTTCAAGGTTAAGGAGGACTTTATATGCAAAGGGAAAGGCAAGTAGAACGGCTAAAAAACTATATTATTGACTTTCCGGATTTGGATATCTGGATAATCTCAGAGGATAACAGATGTGCGGAATTATATTGGGAGAGGATAAACGGATATCTTTGTACTAATAAAAAGCCTTTGGTTATATCAAAGGGCAATTACTACAAGGATGGTTATAACACACACAATGCTATAATACTACTTTGTGGACAATGGTATAAGAATCCGATTGCTTTTAGCGATATAGTCAAAATGCACCTAAAAACAGCGAAATTTACGCTGCCAATTGATGATTTTCCAGAACCTATTGAATTACAAGAGAAGGATATGAATCACAGAGAGGTATTAGAGGGGCAAATCAATATTCTGCAAGATTTACAGGGGAAACTGTCAACTCAATGTGCTAAAGGCCTTCTAAACGTGCCGGAATGTGCAGCCAGGGCCTGTGAAGTAGCAAAAATAATTGAAAGCCTCAGTGCCACGGCGTATAACATGAGGAAGTTTAGAAAGTAGGTGACACATGAAATATCTTGAAGATATTTTGGCAGTTGCTGGAGTCGGAATAATTGCTGTAGGTGTTTTTCTTATTTACATACCGGCTGGATTTATTTTTGTGGGAGCCTGCTCAATAGCAGCAGCGTATATCCTTACCAGGGGAGGTGATTAATCAATGTTCTTAAAAAAGGCTCTAAATGTTGGATCTTCTCAAAATCATGTTGTTGCTTCTAAAGTCATTGACCTTTTAAACCAGGGATATTCCATCATGCAGATAAATCGCAGGTTGTACGATATCCCGGAAGTTAGGACAGCAATAAATTTTGTGGCTGAAAAGGTTGGGAGCATACCTTTTTATCATATCCGGGCGGATACTGATGGGGGAAGCTGGGAAAAGGTTAGTGATAAATTAAACTATGTCCTGACAGTTCGTACTAATCCTTACCAGGGACCGCAGGTATTCTGGACGCATGCTGTTACAACACTACTATTAACAAACAATTGTTATATTATGCCTGAGTGGGACGGCAAAGGAGTCATTAAAGCCTTATGGCCTTTGCCTTTCACAAGGGGTGAATTTAGTCAGGATGAAGACGGAAAAATTATCGTTACATTTGGAGGCAATTACCCGTTTTATTATGACGATATAATTCACCTGCAAAGGTTCCCTGGGGGAAAACAGGGGGCGCAAAGACAAGCAATAGGCAATTATGAGCAGATAGTCAATACAATGCAAGCGCAGGCCGTGAAAGACAGTGAAAACAGCCAGAGAATAGCGGCGCTGCTACAGGTTAACACTCCGCTAAAAGGCGCAGACATGAAAAAGAAACTGGATGAATTCAAGGAGCTTTTTCTGACAGCCGAGAACACAACTGGCTTTGGTATGATTGGAGCCGAATATGATGTTCACAAACTGGATATGAAAATTAGTCCCTTGAATACCGGCTTGATGGAATCTATTATCAGTTACCTGTATAACTATTTTGGAGTGTCAAAGGAGATTATTACTCATACGGCTTCCGAACTTCAGTATGAACAGTGGATTGATGACAGCATCAAACCGATTGTCTATCAGGCTGAAGAGGAAACCACTTACAAGCTTTTCAGTGAAGCCGAAATATCACATGGAAATCTTGTAGAAGGTGAAACGATAGACCTTGAGATCAGTACGTTGTCTGCTAAGACTGCATTCTATAAAGAAATGGTATATGGAACAATCATGAGTCGTAATGAAATACGCCGTAGATTGAGAATACCAAAAGGCCCGGCCGCGCTTGATGAATTTTTGGAAAATAAGAATTTTCAAAAGCTGCAGCCAGGCAATTATGTTGTGGGGGAAGGAGGAAAAGAAGATGAACCAAACTGAAAAACTATCTCCATTGACGGCACAAAGTAAAAGGCGAATGAATTATGAAAATGAAAAATCAAAATTCAGGGCTGTTACGGAAGAGATTGACGGAAAGCCAATTCGAAAGCTCCGAGGGTACCCGATTTTATTTGATACTCCCGGACGGCCATGGAGAGGCAGTAAGTGGATAGAGAAGGTAGATAAAAAAGCTTTGGAAGGGGTTGACTTTTCAAAGCTTGTTTTATTGCTGGATCATAGCACGACTTGGGTATTGGGCAGAGTCGGCAAGAATATGACTGCAGTTGTTGATGATGTAGGCCTGTTCGTTGAAATTACATTGGGTAACACCTGGCTGGACGATTATGTTTATGATCGGGTGCAGACAGAGATTATCGACGGAATGTCATTCTGGTTTGATAGTCAGGCCATGATTGCATCGGACTGGGAAAACAAGATTGATGTGATATTAAAAATCAATGAAGTATACGAAGTCAGCATTGTTGTATTCCCGGCTTATGAAGATACCGTCATAATTACGCAAAACGATGAAGAGGTTCCGGAAGATCCGGGAACAGATGCAAATGAAGAGGCCAAAAAACTGGCACTTATAAATCTTATTGAAACCTTATAAGGAGGATGAAACCATGAAATTAAGTCAGAAGGAAGCCGCCGAGCTTCGCAGGGAAAAAACCGATATTGAGCAAAAGAGGCTTGCCCTCAAAGAAAAATGCAAAAATCACAGGGACATGTCAACTGAAGATGTCAGTAAGGCAGCTGACGAAATGAGGAGCATGTCAGACCGGATTGACGAAATCAATGAAAAACTGAAAGATGCTCCGGAGGAAACAAGAGGGGGACTAAATCACGTGAGAGTAAATGAAATCACGCAGGAAAATTTCAGATCAAGCTCCCAGTATAGAGATGCATTTTACAGAAGCTTTATAAACCGCAGAGTTTCAGAAGAAGATGCTTCAATACTGGAAATGGGTAAAAGAGCAATAACAGATATGAATGGTGGAAGTGTGACGAGCGGCGCAGAATATCTTGTCCCTACAACCACACTGGATGTAATCAAGTCTGTAATCACAAAGTATGGCCAGGTATATGCAGCAGTGACCAAATATGGATTTATTGGTAATGTGTCGATACCTATAGGAACTGCCGGTGCACCTACTGCGAATGCAGATGGGACCGTTACTCTTAATTTCACATTTACTGAGGTAACGCTTGCACAGGAAGCTGTTGTTGCTACCATAAAAATCAAAAATCTGCTGCTCAAAAATAGTATTTCGGCGCTGGATAATTACCTTGCTACTGAAATGGGTAAATACTTGGGTACATACCTTGACAATGCCGTACTTAATGGTGATTCAGGAACATTTACTGGCATTCTTCCTTCCATCACTGCAGCTCCGTCAGCAAAAAAGAACTATTCCGCAATGGCATGGGATAAGCTTATGGATATTGAAGCAGAAGTTGATTCGCCATATGGTGATGATGCAACATTCATCATGAGAAGAAAAACATTCTTCAACCGTTTCAGAAAAATGACGGATGCGGCGGGAGCTCCAATCACAACAACAATACCTGTAATAACCGGAAACGGAAAGACACAGTTTGTGTTGGACGGTCACAGGGTTATATTCACATCTGCTATGGCAGAAGATGATATATTGTTTGGTGACCTGGAACAGTACATTGTTAACGAATCTCAGGAAATCACAATAGAACCTTCCAGTGTTGGTGATGACGTATTCGGAAAGGATATGACTATGTGGAGAGGTAAGGTATATAGCGGCGGCAAGCCTCTGTTTGCAAAAACTACATTTACCTACTGGGGATATTCAGGGACCTAATAGAAAGGACGGGTATGACGATGACAAAACGTAAAGAAAAATCGCCGGAGGTTACGGAAGTGAAAGACATTGACCTCTCATCTGGAACTGATCAGACGGTATTAATTTTCAAGGCTAATCGTCCACTCACTGTCCAGGAACATGAAGAATTGTCTCATAAACTGAGATACGAGGAAGAAAATACGGGACTGAAAATTGTTTTAGTCCCGTTCTTGCTTGATGTTACGGATGGTGATCAAGATGATGAGTAATGAAAATATGCTGGTAGAAGTGAAAAAAGGTCTTTGTATTTCAGGCGAATATACAGATGATACCTTGATGGCAAAAACATTAGCGGTAAAAGGGTTTATATTAAATGCCGGGGTTACAAGTGCTAATCTGGAGACTGAGTTAGGTCTGGCAACGTTGACTGTGGGGGTAAACGACCTCTGGAATCTTAACCCGGGTGAGGTGAAATTCAGTCCGGCATTTAGTATATTACTGACACAGCTGCAGGCAATGAGTTTGTCATAGGAGGGTAACATATGTTTAAGATTATCCGACCCGATACAGCCATAAAAATAATAAAAAAGAGCGGCACTACAAAAGATGCAGACGGCTTTGATATTGATAAATGGGAAGATGTTTGCAACCACATTTTGTGTGAATGGCAGAATAAGTTTGGGGTTGAAGTGTACAAGACCGTAAAAGCATCTACCATTAATGTCAGCGAACCGGCGTCACTAAAGCTATGGTTTGTACCTGGGGTAACTCCGGACTGCCGGGTGATCCGTTTATCTGATGAAGCGGTGTTTGAAATTGTTGGTGTAGATGATGTAATGAATAGGCACCAACAATTACAGCTTGAGATAAAAAGATATGTAAGGGGTTGAGATTATGGCCAAAATGACAATAACTCCACCGACAGATCTTATGGATAAGTTAACAAAATTAGGTTTTTCCGGTAAGGAAATTGGCAAAAAGATGCTTAAAAAGGGTGCTGCAATATTGAGGGATGAAGTAGACAGCAACCTGAAAAAGAACCTTTACCGTAACCGAGCATACAGAAAAGATTTTCCCACAGGTGCCCTTGAGCGTTCTATAACCATATCCAAGCCAAAAGAAAATAAAAATGGTGATTTGTCTATTTCGGTTTACTTTAAAGGTAAAGATGATAAAGGTGTTACGAATGCACAAAAAGCCATGGCTATGGAGTACGGCACGAGCAAGCAAGATGCAGAGCCATTTATCCGACCGGCTGTATCCTCAAAAGAAGAAAAAGTTATTGAAGCAATGCAGGCTGTATTCAATGAGGAGGTAAAAAACACATGAACGTAAATCCTCTTATTGAAGATGCATTATCTAATATTGGCTGTCCAGTCAGCCCTATAAAGTACAGTGGCAAAAGTGAATCATATATAACCTATTATACACTGCTTGAATCAGACGAAATATTTGCTGATGATATAGCAATTGGCGCTGGGACGGAAGCCACGGTTGATGTTTACAGCAAAGGAAATTTTAAAAGTCTTGTAAAGGAAGTAAAGAAAAAACTTAAACAAGCTGGCTTTTCTATACTTCCTTCTGGACTGGAACTATATGAGCCTGAAACAGGCTATTATCATATAGTGATAGAAATTTACATTGAAGGAATGGAGGATGAAGAATAATGGCAAGTATAGGATTGAGATACCCTGCATATGCACCGTTAACAGAAAATGAAAATGGTACATACAGCTATGGCCCCGGCAAGATTGCCGCAAAAGCAATTAAAGTTGATATGAAACTGACGGTATCAGATGAACCATTGTATGCTGATGATGGTGTAGCAGAGAGGGTAAGGGAATTTGTTGAAGGTTCAATGATATTCACACCTGATGATTTAAAACCAGAAGTCAGAGCCGAGTGGCTTAATAATACTTTAGAAGAAAAGACAGTGGAAAGTGAAACAGTAAAGGAATTATCAAGCACAACCGAGGATACGCCGGGATATTTTGGATTTGGTGTCTATGTGCCTAAAATTGTAGGCGGGGTTCGTATGTATAGAGCAATTCTATTTGCGAAGATTCAATTCGGGGAGCCGGACGAAAGCATGGAAACAAAGGGACAAAAGATAACCTGGCAGACCCCGGCGATTGAAGGCAAAATGATGCGGAGAAATGACGGAGTCTGGAAAAAAGAAGTTACAGTATCAAGTATTGCTACTGCTGTTGCCTGGTTAAAAAGTGAATTAAATATAGCTTAAGGAAGGAGATAGGCAGGGCTAAAACCCTGCCGATTTTATTATGAGAGATATAAAAGATACAGGAGTAAAAATACAACTTGACATTGAACGGGAACTTGTTTTTTCCTTGAATGTCATGAGTGATGCGGTTGAAAAGTATGGGAAAATGGATAATTTATTAAACGATTCTGCAAAAAGTCTTGAAGTAGCAAAGTGGCTTGCTGTTCAGATGGTCAATGAAGGGATTGAAATTTATAATGATAACAATCCGAATGATAAGCAATCCTTGATTGACGAAAGAAAGCTGTGCAGATATGTACATGGATTTGGTGGCTTTAATGTATTACAGCAAAAGGTACAAGAAGCAATGTTAAAAGGATTACCGGCTGACCGAGTACAACAGGTTGAGGAATTAGGAAAAAACTTGATAGCTGCGCAGAGTCAGACGAAACCGAAAATGAACAGGGAACAGAGACGGAAGAAATAAACTTTGCGCAGCTGACCTTTATAGGAAAAACCCTTTTGGGCTATCCAGAAAAAGAAGTATGGCATATGACATATAGAAAGCTTGACCTGCTCTTTAAGGAATACAAGTATTTCTATGGGATAGAAAAAAGGTATACAAATATTGATGATATTATACCGGAGGATGTGAATTAATAATGGGTAACAAGAAAACAACTATAGGCGCTGGAGTTGTCCTGGATGGAGAAAAAGAATTCAAGCAAGCTATAACCGAAATCAATAACGGCCTCAAAGTTACAACATCGGAATTGATGCTTGTTACAGCACGTTTCTCCGATAACGCAAAATCTATGGAAGCACTTACGGCGAAAAGTGAAGTCCTGGAGAACACTGTCAACGGTCAACGGGAGAAAATATTAAAACTCCGGGAAGCTTTGGCGCATTCTGCAACAACATATGGTGAAGCCGATTCAAAGACAATGAAATGGCAGGTCAGTTTAAATAAAGCCGAAACCGAGCTTGTAGGGATGGAAAGAGAACTTGAAAAAACCAGCAAGGAAATAGATGAGTTTGGAAAAGAGGAAGAGGAAGCCGGAAAGAAAACTTCGAGCTTTGGTGACAAAATAAACAACCTTGTAGGTGCTCTGGGCATTAACCTTCCCGCCGGTGCACAGGAGGCCATAAAGGCACTCGACGGGCAAAGAGTTTCTACCCTTGCATTAATAGGTGTAACAGCCGGAATTATTACTGGATTTGCAAAGGCATCATTTGCCGCTGCTGATTTTGCTGATGATATACTAACACTATCTGCACAAACAGGCATATCTACAGACACATTACAGGAATTGAAATATGCTGCGGAGTTTGTAGATGCTAGCCTTGAGACAATGACAGGGTCCATGACAAAAATGATCAGAACAATGGCATCAGCTCAAGCTGGTAACAAGGAGGCGTCTGCTGCTTTTAGGCAATTGCATTTAAGTATTACCAATAATGGGAAACTAAAAGACTCTGAACAAATGTTTTATGAGGTCATTGATGCTCTTGGCAAAATGAGAAATGAAACAGAACGTGACGCACTTGCAATGCAAATATTTGGGAAATCGGCTCAGGAACTTAATCCTTTGATAGAAGCGGGTAGCGGTAGATTAAAGGAACTCGGAGAGGAAGCCCAAAAATTAGGGATTATAATTTCTTCGGAAAACTTAGATCAATTAGGGCAATTAAAAGACCATATGGATAAATTGAACGCTCAGACCGGCGCATTAAAATTAAATCTTGGTCTTGCGTTAGCCCCGGCTTTAATTGAAATATTTGAAATTTTAAACAAGATGAACCCCAGAGTCCTTGCTACAGTTGCAATAATCGGGAGCATAGCGGTGGTAGCTATTACTGTTGTAAAATCTATCGCAGACATTACAAGTACTTTCTCAGCAATGACACCGGTAACTTTTAAAACAACTATGATAATTTTAGGAGTTGTTGCTGCCTTAATAGCGTTAGCCGCCATAATTGCCGTTATTACGGGAAAAGGTGATGAGTTAAACAGAACAATGGCTAGCGTTGGAAGTAGTGTAGGAAATATGACCAGTACTGTTAACAATGCCGGTAATAGTCTACAGATAGGCCGTAACGCTTCTGGAACAAACAATTGGCGTGGGGGATATACTTGGGTCAATGAAGAGGGCGGAGAAATAATGGATTTACCACGGGGCACCCGGATAATTCCTCATGATGTGTCAATGGAAATGGCGCGGACGGCAGGATCATCCAGCGATATATATAACTTCCAGCCCGGCAGCATTGTTATTGATGCTAAAAATATAAAAGAGTTTAATGATATAGTTAAGCTTGTTAAGGGAACAAACCAGGCAAGTAGAGTAAGGACGGTGATGGGATAAATAATGGGAACATATATAGTAGATTTACCTTGTATAGTAGATAATTATATTGATAGACAAAATTCTACAACTAGTTTTGGTTCAGCAACTACCTTACTTTTGGGAGGGTTTGAAGGTTTTAGAGGTAATGATGATAACAACAGATATATCACAATAATGAAATTTAATTTTTCATCCCTGCCAGCTGGGAAATCAATTTTATCTGCATATTTAAGATTATATTCTATAAATCATGTTGAAAACTATAATATAAAAGATAGTTATAATTATCCATTTTTAATAAAGCCTTTATGGTATACACCTACAGAAAGTGATACCTATATGAATCCTGAACTATGGTGGACACATCATGATGGTACAAGAATTGATGTGGAAACTCTTGCATCTACATATTTAAATATAGACTTTATGGGTTTTATCAATAATACAGATGTAAGAAATAAAGGAATTGCTATAGCATGGGAGGGTAAGGGCCAAACTACTTATGATATAGGCCCTGTATGGCAAATTGGAGCAAGAAATAGCGCAAATCCTCCTATGATAAGAGTGACATATACAGATACCATTCCAGAAAAACCAACCGCAATAGACCCAATTGGTTTATATGTTCAAAATTCAGGAGTAATCCAATTTAAATGGGTGTATAATAATTCAACTGGTGGAAGTCAATATAAATTTGACCTCAAGTGGAGTACAAATAGTACAACATGGACAACTGTAAGTCAAACAACAGGAAATAACTATTATGACATGCCAGCCAACACATTGCCTACAGGAAATATATATTGGAAAGTAATTACATACAATAACCTAAATGAAGCCAGTCCCGAAAGTAATGTTAATATTTTCTACTCAATTGGTGCTCCGGCAGCTCCTGTAATAACAGAGATTACAAATACAAATACTCCAAAACCGACAATAGTGTGGACATCTAGTTCTCAGCAGGTATTTCAAGTCCAAATAATAAAAAGTAGTACCGTTGTTTATGATACTGGAGATATACCCAGCATATCAATTAAATCACATACAATAACAACCTTTTTAGAAGATGGGACTTATGTTGTAAAGGTTAGAGTAAAAAATGAATATGATTTATATTCAAGTTGGGCAAGCGCTCAATTTACCATAGAAACACCAAAACCAGTGAAACCCCCCATCACGTTAAAGCAAAATAAATACAGTATTGATGTAACAAGTAATTTAGCAGACAATAGTTATTTATTATTATTCAGAGCAGATATCAATTCAAGCGACTTTAAATGCGTTGCTAAATCAACTGCAAATGTAATTAAGGATTATACTATTGAAAGCAATAAAGAGTATAAATATCTTGTGAGAGCTGTTAGCAAAACAGGAACTTATCTGGACGGCGAAATAAAGAGCATTGTTTCAATGGCCTTTAATAAATCAATAATATCTCCGGTATCTAACCTAAGTAACATATTTGAAGTTAAATACAATCTAAATGAAAGGCCAGTTAAGAATATTGCTATCAGTACACCAAACACAACAAACTATTTTTCTGGACGAAAGTATCCAGTCGTAGAATACTCGGAACATTTAGGCTGTGGAATAACACTGTCATTCTTTATAAAGAGTGATGCGGAATATCAGCAATTACTTGATATTCTGTACCTGAAGGAAATAGTGTTGTACAGAGACGGAAGGCGCAAGTTTTATGGAAATATATCAGGAATAAATGTAACAGACCATTTCGCCGGATATACGGTTAATTTTTCTATAAATCAGACCGATTATAGCGACTACTTGGAGGTGTAAATGATATGCTTAATTTGGCTATAGGAGGATATAGTACAACAGATGTAATAAATCAGCTTCATGCTAAAGGCGGGGTTCGTGAAGTAAAATTCCGTTATGACCTAAGAAATAAAAATGAAGTTAAAATCGGTGAATTGTTAGCAACAGATTCAGGTAACTCAATGAATTTTAATAGTTTGGCAGATATAAAACGCACAGGTACTTTTACTTTCAAAGAAACGGAACTACAAGATGTTGACTGGTTGAACGATAGAGTCCAACCAGTTTTTTTATTAAACATGCCTGATGGAAAATTCATTGAGTGGCCATTAGGCATGTTTTTATTATCGTCTCCAACGCGAAGAGATAACTTCGGTGTATGGAGAGAAGTGGAAGCATATGATGCAAGCGTGATCTTGGAAGAGGATAAATTTGACAACAGGTATCGTATTCCGGCAGGAACCAAATATGTTGATGCGATAACTACTATCTTAAACAACGCTGGCATAAGAAAAGTAAATATAACAGATCATAGTGGTTTAATCTCAACTGACAAAGAATTTGAAATCGGTACATCTAGACTGGAAGTCGTAAACCAATTATTATCAGAAATTAATTATACATCTATATGGGTGGATACTTACGGTTATTTTACCAGCAAGTCATATATTCTACCGAGTGACCGTGAAACAGAATATTCATATAAGACAGACGATTTAAGTATCATATACGATGGGGCAATAAACGAACTTGACATATTTAATGTCCCAAACAAGTGGATTATAACAGCTTCCAACCCCGAAAAGACACCGCTGACAAGTATATATACCAATGATCTGCTTACGTCCAAAACCTCCACGGTTAACAGGGGCAGAACCATTGTTGATTTTAGACAGGTGGATGATATCCTGGATCAGGCTACATTAGATGCGTACACAAAAAGAATAGCTTACAATGCCAGCCAGATATATGAGAAAGTGCAGTTTCAAACTGCATTAATGCCTCATCATAGCTATATGGATACGCTTTTTGTTGAAAATAAGAATCTTGAGATATCATCCAAGTTTACTGAGACCTCTTGGGAGATAGAGTTACAAGCTGGAGGAAAAATGAAGCATAATGTTAGGAGGGTTATAAATATATGAGTGAAATACCAAACGCAGGTGAATTTTTAAGTAGTATTAATAATGATAAAGGATACAGGGTTTTTAAACTTGCAATAGTCACAGCGTTATTTGCAAGCGGTTTTCCTCAGATTAAATTTGATGGGGAGATTACTTCCAGTGCAAAAAAATATCCAATATTAGCTTCATATACTCCTGCAATCAATGATAGAGTTCTTGTTGCAGCAGTAAGCGGCACTTACGTAATTTTGGGGAAGATAAAGTATTAAGGAGGGACTATGAGCTTAATAGAAAAGATTTATCAAATTGATTTAGACATTAAAGTTGAATCCCGATATGAGCCGATGGAGTTTATCCAGGGCGATACTTTGAATAAAATAATTTTTAAAATATCAAACTCAGGAAAAACTTTTAGCCTAAACCAATATGTATACAGAATAATTTTAGAGCGTCCTGACGGAGTCAAGGTGAAAAAAACACCAAAGGTAGATAACGAAAGATTGATTTACAATTTAGGAACAACAGAAATCGAAAAAGCTGGAACCGTAGTTGCCTATATGGAAATTTACGATGGTCCAGAGAGAATCACAACAAAAAGTTTTAACTTTAAAGTAGTAAAATCTATGAATAATGGCGGTTTGATTGAAAGTGAAACGGAATATCCGGTAATTTCGCAAGTGATAGGTGATGGGTTAGAAACTCAGTTCTATGTTACTCACAACCGTAACACTTTAGATGTTATCGTTAGCATCCGTACGAATCAAGAACCCTACGAAATTGTTTATGCAGATATGACAATTATAGATCCTAATACTGTTTTAGTAACCTTTGCCCAGGCACCGGCTACAAACCAGTATAAAATTATAATTATCGGGTAGGTGGTAGAAAATGAAGATTTTTGGGAGAGAACTTACATTTAATGGGTATGATGTAATACACAAAGGCAATCTAAAAAATTGGAATCCCATTTTAAGCAATTTAGATGAAAATGGGATTCCAACATTGACTACATATAGAAGAGGCGACGGAACAATATTTATGCAGATAAAGTTTACGGATAAAGTAGACGGTCGATACCGAAAATGTATAGTGACTTATTATAAGCAAAATGGTTTTGTTGAAAAGGAATACATATCAGATATACCCTAGGCTTAATTGGGGGAGCAAGAATAAATAATCTATTTGGTTTTAAGGATTACTCAGAAATGAGTAGTCCTTTTTGATTACACAATAAAACATATGGAGGTAAGAAGGAATGAAAAAAATAATTTTAAGCATGGTTATATTATTTACTATTTGTTCAGGTCTGCCGATTAGTGCAGAAGTTGATCGTGACTACATATATGATGTATTACAGCAGGATTACGGTGTACTGGTAACAAATACGGGTTACGCCGAAATTAATTACAAAATCAACAGAATAGGGGATATAAACGAAGTACAGTTATATCTTGATTACGAGCTATTCAACGATATCCAATTCGGATATTATACGCTAAAAGAAAAACAGGTAGCTACAGATCAGGTAAAACAATTCGCTCATGAAATCTACAAAGAAGTTACAAAATTATATCCTGAGGAAAAGTGGCAAGGTTGCTATGTAGCTTCATTTACAAATATTTTTAATCAGGATGTTACGCTGGAATTTTTTAACTGGTCAAATTTTAATGATAACGAGATATTGAAAGGAATACAGTGGCTTCCCCAGAGGGATGCCGATTGGGAATTGGGAAAATGGCCAGAACTTGAAAAATAGAAATGATTATACAGACAGAAGAGGACTGTAAAAGGTTCTCTTTTTTTGATTACCGAAAATAAGAGAGAAGGGATAGAATGGAGCCTTGCATGCAAATAAAGGCGATAACAGAAGTGACCCAAAGAGCGATTAGCAACACGCACCGGATTGATGGACACGATAAAAAAATAGAAGAAATTGAAAAAACTCAGACTCAGATTCTCGTGGATTTAAATGGCAATATGAAGTTGCTCACGCATGAAATGTCTGGTGTGAAAAAAGATGTCCAGGAGCTTAAGGACAGACCTGTAAAGCGGTATGAGACGGTAATAACGGTGATAATAACAGCTATTACAAGTGGACTTGTAGGTTACTTGTTATCAAGGCTAATTTAGGAGGGATTGTAAGATGAGCTTAACAAATTTGGGTTTGGTAGAACACTGTAAAAAAGCTTTAAACGAAAAATGGGGGTATGTATACGGGACTTTTGGGACAGTATTAACAGAACCCATGCTACAGTCAAAATTAAAACAGTATCCTGATAATGTAAGGCAATATGAATCTTTTATTAGGTCAAATTGGCTCGGTAAACGGTCAGCAGACTGCGTGGGTTTAATAAAGTCTTATCTGTGGTGGACTCCTACCGGGCCGGTATACAACAGTAAAACCGACAAATCGGCAAATGGCATGTATGAAGCCGCAAAAGAAAAAGGGATGATAAACACTATACCTGAGACACCTGGCATGTGTGTGAGAAAAGATCAGCACATAGGTGTTTATATCGGGAATGGTCTGGTCATTGAAAGCAAAGGAACTAAATACGGAGTGGTACAGACACCTCTTACCGGTGTCGGAGCTACCGCCTGGACACATTGGATTAAATGTCCTTACATAGAGTATGAAGTAGTAGACGAATTGAAAGAAGCCTTAGAATATATCTGCCCCAAGGCGGGGATTGACTTTAATCACTGGTACCTAAAAGCTAAAGAGATTAAATATCTCGACATAGTTTTTAAAAATATTTATAAAGCGTGGAGGTAGCGAAATGAAAGAGAAAATAGCAAAACTTATTGATGTGAAAAGTATTGTTACGCTTATCCTGGTGTTTACACTTGTGGGGATAGTACTAAGCGGCCGGCAGATGGATGAAAAAGTATTTTTACTGTTCTCTAACTGTACGACCATGATTGTTACGTACTTTTTTACAAAAAGGTCTACGGATCAGTAATAAAAATAAGCCCTCCTTTAACCGGGAGGGCTTATTTTTTACGATATACTTCAACCGTTTGGTTAGCTTTGTTGGTCATTTCAATATTAAATATCTCGTTATTAACAAAGTTTATGGCAAAATCACCCTTATCGCTTTTAAGGTGGTATGTACTACCGTCCCAGTAGCTTTTTTCGATTGTACCAAAATAATCTTCGTTATGATCTATATATCTGTCTACTTGTTCTTGCCGGAATTCAGTAATTTTGGATTTCTCTTTTTCGTCCTGAGTATCATTATCAGCAGATCTCCATATGAAATTAATACCTCCGATAACTATACCCATTATTACTATTCCTCCAACTACGTAAAATAAAGGCCCGGTAATGTATTGCCATATTATCAACCTGTCATTATTTATTTCAATATTTGTCCTATTTTTCTTTGACATATGTTATACCTCCCTTTAAAATAAATTATAGCATTGATTAAAAATATAATACAACTTATCTTAGTGTAGGGGAGCTTATTTTTTTTCATGAAGGTCAAATATCGATAATTAGTTTAGATACTACTTGTGCTGCTTCATCCGCACCAAACAAGCTAAACAAGAGGGTTTTAAGGGTTTTGAAGGGCCTTGGGATTCTCTTGTTTTTCTTTGTTTACAACACCTTTTAGTCTTTGGGCTTTTTAACTTATTGTTTTATTTTTATGATATTGGCAGGTTCTGTCATTGAATATTTTACCATATGAAATGCAATTCTTTTTGTTATTATTAGAGTAGATAAAGAGAGGGGAGCTTAAAAAAATGAATGCATTTCTATTGATAATACCTCTCTTTCTCATAAGGTTCGGCTTGCTGAAAATGTTAAATAAAGATTCTTTAAGCCGTGCCGCTTTCTTTGCCCCATTAGAGGGTAAAGAAAAGGTCGCCTACCTTTTTTATCAGCTTTCAAACGCTTTTATGATCTTATATTCGGTTTTCTTGAAAATTCAGACCAAACCTCCGTTGCTTTTAATCGCCTTATTTATCCACGTCTTAGGCGTAAGTGTTCTTATAATTGCCACTGTTAATTTTGCGAAACCTGAACAAAGCGGAATAAATATAAACGGAATATATAAGATTTCCCGGAACCCTATGTATATAGGATATTTCATATATTTTTCAAGCTGTGTATTGTTAACGCGTTCTATGCTGCTGCTTATATCTCTGCTTGTTTTTCAAATATCTGCACACTGGATTATTCTTTCCGAAGAAAGATGGTGCATCAACAAATTCGGGACGGAGTATATAAACTACATGAAAAAGGTTAAGCGGTACATTTAGTATACCTTATTCCTAAGATGGATAGTAAATTAGCATGAATTCAATGAAGCTGTTGCAATGTTGGATAAAACTATTAAATCTGGATGCTTTGGCGCTATAGAGGAAAGATTAAAACAATATTTTAAACGTGCAAAAGATATGTGAAACGCTTTATTTAAGCCAATCCCAAATTAATCATTTAATCAATAACACTATGAAGATCGGGTATGATTTGGTATAATATTTCTAAATGCAATTTCATGTACATAATAAAGGAGAAGACTATGAGATACCGTTCACTGGGCAACACTGGAATGCAGGCCAGCATTATCGGTCTTGGCGCTGAGCATCTGGATGGAAAGCCTTACGAAACAGTAAAAGAAACTCTTGATGCAGCTATGGAAAATGGCGTCAATATAATAGATATCTTTATGCCCGGTCACGATATTCGCCAAAAGCTGGGCAAAGCGCTGAAAGACCGACGTGAAAAAATGATTATTCAGGGGCATATTGGTTCCACCGATATTAACCAGCAATATGATATATCAAGAGATATGCCCACAGTGAAAAAGTACTTTGAAAACCTGTTGATAGATTTGGGTACAGACTATATTGATGTGGGGATGCTTTTTTTCATTGACACAGAAGAACACTTTGATGCAGTGTTCCATTCCGATTTTATTAAATATGCGCAGCAACTGAAGCAATCCGGCACAATTCGCGCCATAGGCGCCAGCTCTCACAATCCTGTCATTGCCAAAAAAGTAGTGGAGACGGGTATTGTCGAGCTATTGATGTTTAGCGTCAACCCGGCCTTTGATATGGTTCCGGCCAACACCGATGTATTGGACTATCTGTCAAAAGCTTTTGAAAAAGAAAAAATGCTAAAAATAGATGAAAAAAGACTGGAGCTATACCGCTTTTGCGAACAATTGAATATTCCCATCACTGTTATGAAAACTTTTGGCGGCGGCAAATTACTCTCAAAAGAGTATACACCCTTTGCCTCAGCACTTACTTCCAAGCAATGCATCCACTATGCCCTGACCCGGCCGGGGGTCGCCAGTGCATTGGTGGGCTGCCAAAGCAGGGCTGAAATGCTGGAAGCAATATCTTATATAAACAGCAAAGAAGAGGAGCTGGATTTTACCGCTGCCATCAGCAGTATGAATGAGAACTTCAAAGGCAACTGTGTCTATTGCAATCATTGTTTGCCCTGTCCCAGTAATATTGATATTGCAGCAGTTAATAAATACCTTGATATCGCCCTGGTTGATCAAACAGCTGTCGACAAGGGGATAGGCCGGCATTATAAAGAACTTTCCTCTCATGGCAGCGATTGCATTGAATGTGGGAGTTGTGAGAGCAAGTGTCCATTTTCGGTTTCCATTATCCATAACATGAAAAAAGCTGTCGAAGTTTTCTCTGTGTAGAAAACATATATCAATAACTTCAGCAGGATTTGAAAATAATTCGGATAAATAAATTTGAGCCTTCGGGCTCTTTTTTTGAAGTCTTTATAGGAAAATAAGGCTTATTTATTTCGAGAAATCGAACTATAATTGTAGTATTACTTCAAGGTGGTGATTTGATGGATTATTTTACCGTTAAAGAAGCAGGCGAGAAATGGGGCGTAACTGCCCGTATGGTGAATAACTATTGTTTAGCCGGGCGGATACCCGGTGCGGTGAAAAAGGGAAATCTATGGCTTGTTCCGGCTGACGCAGAAAAGCCCAAAGACGGGCGCAGAAAGGAGGCAAAAGAATGAGCCGCTTGTTACTGCTTGAAGATGATTTAAGCCTGATAGATGGGCTTTCTTACTCACTGAAAAAACAAGGTTTTGAAATAGATATTGCCCGAACGGTTAAAGAAGCTGATAGCTTTTGGAGTGACGGCAAATATGACTTGCTGATTTTAGACGTATCCCTGCCTGATGGTTCGGGGTTTGATGTCTGTAAAAAAGTACGTCAAGTATCAAAAGTGCCTATCATTTTTCTTACTGCGTCCGACGAAGAAGTGAGTATCATCATGGGGCTTGATATTGGCGGCGACGATTACATTACAAAGCCGTTCAAGCTAGGCGTACTGGTTTCAAGGATTAACGCGCTGCTCCGGCGCACAAGGGATTTTAGCGCGACGGATACGGAAATTATTTCAAACGGGATTAAGGTATTTCTATTGCAGGGTCAGGTGCATAAGGAGAATACCACGCTTGATTTGACGGCGGCAGAATATAAATTGCTCTGTCTATTCATGCAAAATCCGGGGATTATCCTGACCAAAGAAAAGATACTGGACAAACTTTGGGACGGCGACGGGAATTACGTTGATGATAATACGCTGGCGGTGTATATTCGCAGGCTGCGGACAAAGATTGAAGATGACCCCGGCAATCCCCAAATGCTGGTGACGGTTCGGGGTATGGGCTATAAGTGGAATGTCACAGGTGGGGGCGGTGGAGCATGAACATTTTTACAAATCGGGATATTAAAAAGCTCTTTATCGTGCTGTCCTGCGCGTTCGCTGCATTTATCATTCTATCGCAGCTATATTGCTGGCTGTCTGCTGGTGCGTTCAATGTGATACTTTTCCTATTGTCGTTGCTTCTTGCCGCAGGGATTTTTACCGGCTGTTACCTGTATTTCCACCGGCAGCAGCAGATGATTGAAAACGCCATATCGCAAATCAATCTATTTGTTTCAGGTGACGCAAGCGCAAGAATTGAAAGCGATAACGAGGGTAGCTTATATAAGCTGTTTCATGAAATCAATACACTGGCGACTACTCTAAATGCCCATACGGTGAGGGAGCAGAACACAAAGGACTTTTTAAGAAATACTATATCGGATATTTCCCACCAGCTTAAAACGCCACTTGCTGCACTTGCGATATATAATTCTCTTTTGCAGGATGAATGTGAGGACAAAACGGCGGTACGCGTTTTTGCCCTGAAATCAGAAAAAGAAATCGAGCGTATAGAAACGCTCGTCCAAAATCTTTTGAAAATTACGAAGCTCGACGCTGGCGCAATCATCATGGACAAGCATATTGAAAACATTTCTGACATGATGAATGACTTAAAAGCCCATTTTGAAATACGCGCCGAACAAGAAACCAAAGAAATCATTTTATCAGGCCGGGACGATGAAATGCTGCTTTGTGATAGGGACTGGCTGATTGAAGCGGTGAGCAACATAGTAAAAAATGCCCTCGACCACACAGACGCAAATAGTCATATTCATATTGAATGGAGCAGGCTACCGTCCGCTACGCAAATCGTTATAAAGGATAACGGAAGCGGGATACACTCGGAGGATATACACCATATTTTCAAGCGATTTTACCGCAGTCGGTTTTCAAAGGATACGCAGGGTGTGGGGCTTGGCTTGCCGCTTTCAAAGGCCATCGTGGAAGCTCACGACGGCAGTATAGCGGTTGATAGTGTTCTTGGTAACGGAAGCACGTTTGTTTTAAGTTTTTTGAACCTTACTAAATTGTAAGCTGAAATTCATCTGGGAGTAAGGTGTTCATGTTAATCTGACTTCATAGGAGGTAGATTACTGTGAACTTAATATATTGTGAAAACGTATCAAAGTACGCGATATTCCGGGCGGCGATACTTTGCATTATGAGTATTGCGACGTTTATTTTTCCTGATTTTCTCTTAAACGGAATGGTCTATGTCATTGCCGGATATATGGTGCTCAACGGTGCCTTGTGCATTGCAGATTGTTTTACCCACAACAAGGAAGCCAAAACACCTATAAACTATGTGAGTTTTGTTTTAGCCTGTTTGCTGATTGTGCTTGGGATTTTCTTTATCGCTTACTATCGTTACATTGTCAGTATATTGCCGGTTTTTCTTGGCGCACTGATGATAGCGGAAAGTATCGTCTGTTTTGTGACCGCGCTATGCACGAAAGCCGTAATAAGGCCGCTTCTGATTGTTTTAGCCGTTATTATTTTTATTGGCGGCGCGGCTTCTGTAATATACACATTTGGATTTGGCGGTCTGCCGACGCTTTCACAAATATTCGGCGTTCTCCTGCTGCTTTCGTGTATATACGAACTTGCCGTTTATTTGAGCCGCCGCAAGGCTGCACAATGATTTATAATCCCGTTTTCAGGTCAATCACATAGAGAGGTGTAATACGATATGAATTTATTAGAAGTCAATTCCATTTGTAAAACATACGGCAACGACGAAACCGCAGTTGAAGCGTTAAAAAACGTGAGTTTTTCCGTCCCCAAAGGTGAATTTGTCGCCGTTGTTGGCGAGTCGGGTTCCGGGAAAAGCACGCTTTTGAATATGATAGGGGCGCTCGATACGCCTACGTCCGGGAATGTTCGGATAGACGGCAATGATATATTCCGCATGAACGACGAGAAGCTGACTATTTTTCGCCGCCGCAATATAGGCTTTATCTTTCAGGCATTTAACCTTATTCCTGAACTCAATATTGAGCAGAATATTACTTTTCCCGTACTGCTTGACTATAAAAAGCCGGATAAGGCGTATGTCGAAGAAATACTGACAGTCCTTTCCTTACAGGACAGGCGCGGCCATCTGCCCCGGCAGCTATCCGGCGGGCAGCAGCAGCGCGTGGCGATTGGCCGCGCTCTGATTACCCGCCCTATGCTGATACTTGCAGACGAGCCGACCGGCAATTTGGACAGCCAAAACTCGGGCGAGGTAATTTCGCTTCTGAAAACAGCGTCCAAACGCTACCAACAGACAATCATCATGATTACGCATAACCGCAGCATTGCTTCCACGGCTGACCGTGTACTGCAAGTATCGGACGGCGTATTAACCGATTTGGGGGGATACGCCGAATGAACAGTTATCTTGGCCTTGTTTCAGAATATGCGAAAGTACACAAAAAGAAAAACAGGCTTACCATTGTCTGCATTGTTATATCTGTTATGCTGATTACCGCTATTTTTGGCATGGCTGATATGAGTATCCGTGCGCAAATAAACGAAAATATCCGACAAAAAGGGAATTATCATGCTATCATTTCAGATATTACGGATAGTGTGGCAGCTCAGATAGACGATCAGCGTAATGTGAGCGTGTCAGGCTGGGTCGGCATGACAGAGGATGTCACTTTTCAAGGCAAAACGCTGCTGGTTCAGGGGGGCGAAAATGATATTGCCGCCGAAATGAATCTTTTGATTGAGCAAGGCGCCTATCCACAGTCTGCGTCCGAGTGCGCGCTTGACAGGCTGGCAATGGAGCAGTTTGCCTTGTCTATCGGAGATACTATTCAGATAACCGATGCGAATGAGATTATGCGAACATATGTAATTACCGGATTTTACAGTGATTTTTCCGGCTTAAAGGCAAGCGATACACATGGCTTGTACCTGTCGCTTGATGGTATCCGCGCATATCAAGATGGGAAATACGGCGAGTATTTCTATGTTCAATTCAAAGACGGTGTAAATATAAATAACGCGCTTGCGGAAATATCAGCAGAATATGGACTTACGGAGCAACAGGTGTCCACAAACAAAATGCTGCTTGGACTGATGGGGCAAAGTGACGACAGCAGTTTGTTGCAATTATATCTCACAGCCGTAATTTTGGCTATTCTTGTCGCTATGGCCGGTACGTTTATGATTGCAAGCAGCTTTAACATGAGTATTTTGGAGCGCACACAGTTTTTTGGGTTGTTGCGCTGTCTTGGAGCTACAAAAAAACAGGTTAAGCGGTATATACGGCTTGAGGGCTTGCGGTATTGTGCCATTGGCGTACCTATCGGCCTTTTAACAGGGTGCTGCGTGATCTGGGCGGCGGTTGTGCTTCTCAATACCTTAAATTCAAGTTTTTTACCTCAAATGCCAATTCAGTTTAGCTTGCTTGGGTTACTTGCGGGTGCGGTAATCGGAGTGATGACTGTTATGCTGGCATCCCGCGCTCCCGCAAAAAAAGCGGCAGGGGTATCCCCACAAGCCGCTGTTACAGGAAATATCAACCAGGCCAATAATCAGGGGATAGATAAGGCATCCAATACAAAGCTGTTTCATGTGGATACAGCAATGGGCCTCCGTCATGCTTTTTCCAATAAGAAAAACCTGATGCTAATAACCGGTTCCTTTGCAATCAGCATTGTTATGTTCTTGTGTTTTTCCGTTTTCATAGATTTTATGTGCAATGCACTTAGACCGTTGCAGCCGTATGCTCCCGATATTTCGGTTATAGGTTCAGATGCTTCTACGCCACTTGACCTTTCCTTGCTGGAGGAAATTAAGGAGCTTCCTGAAACAGAAAATGTCTATGCAAGGATGTTCCTCTATGATATTCCGGCAAGTGCTAAACAAAGCGAAAGCATCTCGACACTTATCTCTTATGATGAACCTCAATTTGAATGGGCGAAAGATGCCCTCATCACAGGGCGCATTGATGATGTTCAAAACGGAAACGGTGTGTTTGTTGAATATTCCGAACATATGAACTGGAACCCCGGCGATAAAATCACTCTGAATATAAATGGAGAGGACGCAGAGCTTTCTATTGCGGGGGTACTTTCCAGTACGCCATTTACTGCTGAAAACGGCGAGTGGCTTGTCATTTGCTCCGAGGATACGTTTACTAAACTTAGCGGAGTATCTGGCTATACAATTATTGATGTTCAGGCCACCTCTGATATTTCGGCGCAGGTAAGGAGCTTGATTGGTACTGACGTGCAAATGCTTGATAAGTTCCAGAGTAACAATGAAACTCGCGCAACCTACAATGCTATGGCGGTATTCGTCTATGGGTTTTTGATGATCATTGCCTTTGTTGCCCTGATTAATATTGTCAACACCGTAAACGCGAGTGTTTCCAGCAGAATGAATAACTACGGTGTTATGCGGGCGGTAGGTATGTCGGGCAAGCAACTCAAAAAAATAATTACCGCCGAAGCCGCAGCCTACGCCATAACCGGCAGCATTGCGGGAAGTGTTTTAGGGCTTCTGCTGCACCGCTTCTTTTTTAATCTTTTGGTTACGTCCAACTGGGGTGAAAACTGGCAGCCGCCACTTGTAGTATTAGCTATCACAATTTTTGCCGCACTACTCACTACGTTTATGGCGGTCATTTCACCGGCAAAGAAGATTGAAAAAATGAGCATAGTAAATGTAGTAAACGCAGGGTGATATGAGCAGTTACCATATAGCGAATTAGGTATTGGTACTACTTTTACAATCAATTTTTTAATTCCTACAAAATTGTAGAGTAAGCGTCATATAACAGTAGGACGTAATAACCTTTCAATATCAATGCAGAAAGAAAGTGGATAACATATGAATTTATTAGAAGTGAACGCATTATGCAAAACTTATGGGAATGGTGATACGGCGGTTAAAGCCTTAAAGGACGTTTCCTTTTCCGTTCCCAAAGGCCAATTTGTTGCTGTTGTCGGTGAATCCGGTTCCGGTAAAAGCACGCTATTGAATATGCTTGGCGCATTGGATACACCTACGTCCGGCAATGTTCGGATTGACGGCAACGATATATTTCGCATGAAAGACGAAAAGCTAACCATTTTCCGGCGTAGGAATATCGGCTTTATCTTTCAGGCCTTCAATCTTATTCCAGAGCTTAATGTAGAGCAAAACATAACATTTCCTGTACTGCTCGATTACAAAAACCCGGATAAGGCGTATGTCGAAGAAATATTGACAGTGCTTTCCTTGCAGGACAGGCGGGGGCATTTGCCACGGCAATTATCTGGCGGGCAGCAGCAGCGCGTAGCCATAGGCCGTGCGTTGATTACCCGTCCTATGCTGATACTTGCAGACGAGCCAACCGGCAATTTGGACAGCAACAATAGCAGTGAGGTTATTTCACTACTCAAAACAGCGTCCAAACGGTACAGCCAAACCATCATAATGATTACACATAGCCGCAGTGTCGCGTCTACGGCTGACCGTGTATTGCAGGTTTCGGACGGTGTACTCTCCGATTTTGGGGGGTATACCGAATGAAAAGCTATCTTGGCCTAATCCCGATTTCTGCAAAAGTGCATAAACGGCAAAACCGTATGACGCTGCTATGTATCATCTTTGCCGTGTTTTTGGTAACAGCTATTTTCAGCATGGCAGATATGGGCGTT
Organism: Ruminiclostridium cellobioparum DSM 1351 = ATCC 15832; assembly: GCF_000621505.1. Lineage (GTDB taxonomy): Bacteria > Bacillota > Clostridia > Acetivibrionales > DSM-1351 > Ruminiclostridium > Ruminiclostridium cellobioparum. The sequence continues at coordinate 47,394 of NZ_JHYD01000010.1, read as the reverse complement.
AGAATGGAACAAACAAGATTATTGGATAAGCATGGTAGTAGTCTGACATTTCAAGACTTGCTTAGCAGTACACTGGCACAAACGCTATTTCTGGCGGCTGCGGTATTATTTGTCCTGATATTGGTTGCGGGTGTGCTGATGATTTCAAGCAGCTTAAACAGCAACGTCGCCCAAAGGACAAAGTTTTTTGGAATGATGCGTTGTATTGGAATGAGCAAACGGCAGATTATCCGTTTTGTGAGGCTGGAAGCTCTTAACTGGTGCAAAACGGCGGTTCCGATAGGCGTTGTACTTGGAATTGCAATCACATGGGGGTTATGTGCAGCATTACGGTTTCTTGTCGGTGAGGAGTTCTCGGAAATTCCCCTTTTCGGTATTAGTCTGATCGGTATTATCAGCGGAATTGTCGTAGGGATTGTGACGGTTATTATTGCCGCAAGTTCCCCGGCAAAACGAGCCGCTAAAGTATCGCCTATAACGGCGGTATCCGGCAATTCAGAAAACGCAAAAATCCTCACCCATGCAGCAAATACCCGTTTTTCTAAAATTGAAACGGCTCTTGGCGTTCATCATGCCGTATCGGGAAAGAAAAATTTGGTGCTTATGATAAGCTCATTCGCGCTTAGTATTATACTTTTTTTAAGTTTTTCAGTTTTGATACAGTTTATCGGCTATCTTATGCCCCAATCGTCAAATGCTTCTGACATTGACATTTCAAGTAGTGACGGCTCAAACTCAATAGATAGTGCAATGCTTACTGAAATTAGCACTATGCAAGGTGTAAAATCTGTTTTTGGACGCAGAAGTTTATTTGACATTCCAGCGGAAATAAGGAACGACAATCAACTGACAAGCACGGTTGATATGATTTCCTTTGATGAATTTGATTTAGATTGTCTTACCAAAGATAAGCTGCTTAGAAAAGGCAGCGATATTTCAAAGGTGTATGGAGATAGTAATTATGTACTTGCAATCTGCGACACGAATAGTCCCTTAGAAATAGGCGATAAGATACAAATAGGAAATGGAGAACTTGAAATTGCAGGACTGTTGAAATATGACCCTTTCAACAGTGACGGCAGCGCAAACGGGCAAATAACGATTATTACTTCCGGCGAAACTTTTATCCGTTTGACTGGTATCAATGGTTATTCACTCATTATGATACAGGCACCAAAAACCGTAACAGACGAGGATATAGCGGCAATCAGCAGTGTATTAGATGAAAACTGCACGCTTCAAGACAGACGCGAACAAAGTACCGCCGGTACTTACATGGCTTTCCAGATATGTATATATGGGTTTTTAGTAATCATCACTTTGGTTACCGTCTTAAATATTATGAACAGTATTTCCATGAGCGTATCTGCAAGAATAAACCAATACGGAGCCATGCGTGCGATTGGTATGGACACACATCAAGTTACTAAAATGATAGCTGCGGAAGCATTTACCTATGCGTTATCTGGTTGTGTCGTCGGTTGTGCAGTTGGTTTACTGGTTAGCAAGTTCTTGTATGACACTCTCATTACCGCTCATTTTAGTTATGCGACTTGGAGCGTGCCTATTGTTCCTTTAGTGATAATTCTTTTGTTTGTTTTTGTTGCTGCCATTGTTGCAGTTTACAAACCGTCAAAACATATTCAGAATATAGTCTTGACCGCGATATTCTCTTGAAATTGATAGATAAAATGAAATTGGGGAGCGCGAAGTAAAAGGCAATCAGAAACAACGGGAAATCCGTATCCATTACAAATTCGTTGGATATATCGGGTGAATTATTCTTTCTTACCCAAAGAGAAACACTATAACGAATACTACGCCAGAGATACAAGCCGAAAAATCAAGCCTATTTTTAAAGCTAAAGGTATGAGCGGCAAGCACATGACAGGACAGGTGCCGTATGGCTACCTTTGGGAGATGAAAAGCGTGGGCATTAGGTTATTGACGATGATGCCGCCGCCACTGTACGATAGATTTTCAGCCTAACAATGGTGGTTTTCGGAACGTATCAGATTTTCCAACTACTCACACAGCAAAAGATTGAAATTCCTGCTGTCCACCTTGCCCGATATGGCGAGGGCATGAATAAAAAAGGGTATACGGTTAAGTTCAAGACACGCATGCATTTCAAGGATAAGAAAAGCCGCTATCCCAGTGGCTTTGGTGAATTGCCGCCATTAACAGAACTGATGATTGTGCCGATTGTGGCGGTAAAATGTATGTTCATCGCAGCTACAACGGCAAACGCAAACCGCAATATATTTGCTCTCAATACGGCAAAGTGCCAGTTGGAAAGCTCTGCACCACGCAGCACCGTCAATGCCGAGGTGGTTATGGTTTTGGCTGCCGATATGCTCAAAACGATTGCGGAGTATTCCAAGAGCGACAGAGCCGAGTTTATACGGACGGTGCAGGAGGCACAGAACGCACGGCAGACCACCAATGTCACCAAGCAAAAGAAACGGCTTGCCATTGCCAGAAAGAAGAGCTGCAGAGCTTGAAAAGACTATCGGCGGCTTTGAGCAGAGCCAAAAATCAGCCAGTAAATTCATTGCACTTATTGAAAAATACGAGAACTTTGACACCATGGACAACACCATACAGAGCAACTAAAAGCTACCGACCAAATGAAATGGGTAGGCTTGATAAATACAGCCAAATCATGGGTGGAGGAAATCATATTTGCAGAGCTAGTTTATAACTAAGTATTAAGGGAGTGCGGTAGGTTTAATGCCATCGCACTCTTTTTTCTTGTCGCTTTAATCATAGATACAAGATGTATCTATTTGTTGACAAAGCATTTTCCCTCTGCTATATTTTAAACATACACAGTGTATGAAAAGAGGTGCATTTATGCCACGAAACAAATATCCCGAAGAAACAGAGCAGATAATACTTGACGCTGCATTAAAACTGTTTATTGAAAATGGCTATGAGCAAACAACAATTCTTGATATAGTCGATGAAATGGGTGGCCTGACGCGAGGAGCCTTTTATCACCATTTCAAAACAAAGGAAGAAGTTTTTTTTGCGCTGACTGATAAATTATTTAATGATATAGACCCTTTTACAAAAATCAAAGTCCGTACCGACATAAATGGTTTAGAAAAAATAAAACTGACTTTGCAAATATTAAACGAGAGCAAAGAATATGCCGTACTTCACCTTCAAATACTTCCATTGATTGAAAGCAGCCCGATAGCTTTTAAGATATATATGGAAAAACAGCGAACCTTTTTAGCATCAAAATATGCTGAACTTATTGAAGAAGGTATAAACGATGGCTCAATCAAAGCAAAGTATCCGAAATTAACAGCGGAATTGTTTTTGCTGATTTGTAATGTTTGGATGATGCCGACAATATACCCGCAGTCAAACGAAGAAGAAGCGTGGCAAAGATTTAATATGGCAAAGGATATTGTTGATTTTTTGGGGTTGCCGGTTCTCGATAAAACCCTGACTTCTCATGTTGTAATAAATGATCAAGGTATCGTTGTTGAAATCAAAAAATGAGACAAGCAGAAGAGAATTACAAAAAAGTAATTCTTTTAGCTAAATATATACATACAATATGTATGAAATAAATATTTTTAGGAGGATTTTTGCAATGAAAAGAAACGACATTGGACTGGATGATCTTTTAGCAGAGTTTAACGAGAATATTATCGGCAAACCAAGTTCTGCTACACTTGGTATCGTTACTATTACTCGTAGGGATTTAGAAGAATTAAAGACATCCAACAAAAAGGCAAACATTAAAATGACTGGCATACTGGCATTTTCGGAAGATGTTACACCTGATTTGGCGAAAGAAACCATAGAAAGTGTTAAAGTACGAGGAACAATAAAAGCCTCACCTCATGTGCAAGAAGTTTTGAATACACTCATTAACGAAACATAGTGGAAGTCTAACACTTCTGGCCCATGGAGGTGTTGACAATAGCTGGAGTTAGGTTGGAAAATTTGTGCAAAAGCTACCGGGTGGCCGAAATGCAGCTAAGAGAAGGGTATCTTCACGAAAGCCTTTTCAGAATATGGCTTGCCGGTGGAATATTCAAACCTGACTACGGGACCTGAGCAAACCCAGGCATTAGCTTCCGGCGATATTCAGTTCTTATACGCGGTGGGAGCTACTTCGGTCATACTGTCGGCCTCCAACGGTGCGGATATTAAAATTATCAGTACATATGGCCATCCCCCGAGGCATTTCGCTTGTTCGCCGGCAAGGACAGCACTATTCAAACAGCTGCTGATCTCAAAGGCAGAAAGTTTGCAGGCCCGGTTGCATATAATATGGCTAAGGACGGCTACCGTGTGGTGACCACAGGAAAAGACCTGGTGGACGCTACAATTGTAGTAGCCACAAGCGGAGCATTCTATGAAAAGAATCCTTTACTGGTCAAACGGTTCCTGGAAGCGCAGTCAGAGATAGCTCAGTACATGAAGGAAAACGCTGAGGAAACTCTCGAAATCACTGCCAGGGAAACCGAGCTGAGTATGGAAGCGGTAAAGGAAATGTTCCCGATGTATGATTTCAGTACTGAAATCACTGAGGCTGATATCACTTCTATGAAAAAGACAGAACAGTTCATGAAAGACAATGGCATGATTGAAAATAGAGTGGATATCAATGGGTTAATTCTTAAAATTGATTAAAATAATTCAAGTCAACAGTGAGATCCTAATTATTGATAAAAAGCCCTCAGGGAGCATCGCAGAAATCCTTGAGAGCTATTTTTTTACTTTTTTCTTAAGTGTTGTTTCCATAGGCATGGAATAAATTAACTATTTGATTAAATTTTTCAGTTAGCCGGACTGCCTCCGTTAGGTGCATTAAAACTTGCAGGATTCGGGTTATTGGCATTAAAAAATTGATCTCCTGGTGTTGAGAGATTGAAGTATAACTTGGAGTCCTGTGTGATGCCCCAGTCCCTCAATGAACCGGTATACTGAATTCTGTTGAAGGCTTCTCTAAACATTGTATTATGGGCTTCCTCACGGTTTAAAAGGAAATCAATAGTTTGTCTTACACCCTTATCGGGTATTTGCCTATAGAGGTATTCATAAACAACCTTGGCACGCTGCTCCGCAGAAATGTTTGACAGGATATCAGCTGCCAGGTCGCCGGTTTCTTCAATATATGCGGCTGTCCAATATTGTCCTGAGGCACTTGTCAATGCCGGAGTAAGACCAGTTGAAACATGTGCCTGAATATTTCCTATTGTTGCATTTTTAGCATCAAGTACATGACCGTTCAAGAGATTTATAGTTGTGGCCACCATTTCCATATGGCTAAGTTCCTCCGAGGCAATGTCCAGGAACAGATCTTTTATTTGAGGATCTTTGATACGAAAACTTTGAGAAAGATATTGCAGTGCGGCTTTTAATTCCCCGTGAGGGCCTCCCAGCTGTTCCTGCATCATGGCAGCATAAGCCGGATTAGGTCCATCTACCTTGACTTCATGAAGAAGTGCTTTATCATGTTTAAACATTTTTAACAACTCCTTTTATTAATAAAAAGTAATTAATATCATATTTAGGTTTTGCAGCTTTCAGAAAAATATCCGCAAGAATATTTATACATCTAAAGGGAAGCCTAATTTTAATAGTTTATACGGAGGAATGAAAATGAAAGCTATCGTATATGAAGGAATTAAAAATGTAAAAGTTAAAAATATTGGTGATCCTCAAATCAGGAATGATGATGATATTATAGTTAAAGTGACATCTACGGCTATTTGCGGTTCGGATTTACATTTAATACATGGTATGGTACCAAATATGCCTTTTGGCTTTGTATTAGGGCATGAAACGATGGGTATTGTAGTGGAAGCAGGCAAAGGTGTTCATAAAGTAAAAAAAGGGGACCGCATCATCGTTCCTTTTCCCATTTCATGCGGACACTGCTGGTACTGCGAGCATGATTTATGGAGTCAGTGTGATAACTCAAATGCAAATGGAGAAACAGGAGCCATATTTGGATACAGCAAAACCTATGGGGGATATGATGGAGGGCAGGCAGAGTATCTCAGGGTTCCTTACGCAAATGTAGGCCCGGTGCAGGTACCGGATGATCTCACGGATGAGCAGGTATTATTTCTCACAGACATACTCCCAACATCCTATTGGGGGGTTGAAAATGGTGGTGTAAAAAAAGGTGATACCGTAGTTGTATTAGGCTGCGGTCCTGTGGGTTTATTATCAGTAAAATGGGCATTTTTTCATGGTGCAGACAGGGTAATTGCAGTAGACTATATTGATTATAGATTACAGCATGCTGCAAAATATGGTGCAGAAGTTATTAATTTTGAAGAGCATGAAAATACAGGGGAATATATTAAGGAAATCACTCATGGCGGGGCGGATGTGGTTATTGATTGTGTTGGTATGGATGGGAAGATGACAACTTTTGAAATAATTGAAACTGCAATGAAACTGCAAGGCGGCTCCAAATCTGCTATTGAGCTGGCTACTCAGGCCGTACGTAAAGGCGGAACCGTTTCAATGGTTGGCGTCTATGGCGCCAGGTACAATATGTTTCCTCTTGGGGACTTTTTCTCAAGAAATATCACATTAAAGATGGGTCAATGCCCTGCGCATACCTATGTAGACCGGATATTAAAGCTGATCGGAGAAGGTAAGTTTGATGCTACTGACATTATAACTCATAAACTATCCCTGGATATGGGTGAGCATGGGTATAAGATTTTTGATAAAAAGGAAGACCATTGCATTAAAGTTATACTAAAACCTTGATAACACAGTTGTTTATGTATTTATACTTTTAATCATGTGATTTTATCAAGAAAATTATGGACCTTTTAGAAATAATAAATGCTTCCGGATAACGTCAACCATTATATTATGGCTGGCGTTGTTTTATGCCATTAAAAAGAGTAAAAAGCTATAGCCGGGAGCTGGTACTCTGTTGAGCCAATCCCATATACAAATATTGGGATCAAAATTTTATATAAATAAAAATCCATAAATCATGACAAGATAAAAATATATTTATAAAAAGCAGAAGGGAATTATAAGTATATATGGAATATAAATACACAAACCCGTTAAATGGTGGAGAGCCAAGACAAGGAAAGGAGATGAGCGTATGACAAGGTTTTATTTGGAAAAACTGAAGAATGTTGAGGCTCCTTTAGAAAATTCCTTGATCAGGTGGTGGCATTATGCACTGGCTGCTGCTGCCATAGCCGCTGTAATATTATTGTAATATCAGCTGGCAGGAAGAAAAACAAGTAAAGTGCCGTAAAAAATTACGGCACTTTACTTGTTTTTTTAGTTTTTGGAAGTTATATTATAAAAAAATTGTAAATTTTTCTTAACAAAAAGGGAATTTTTAAGAAATATATAGATTAGTTATAAAAAATAGTATATAATGGAGTAAATTGTAATAGGTGGTGATTATATGTTGAGTAAGATCACTAAAAAAATTACAAATGAGATACTTATTACAGTACCGGGTATCACGGAAGAAAAAGCGGAAGAAATAGATTATGGTCTTTATATGGCCTTTTCCGACGGTCTCAAGCTAATAGCGGTATTACTGACGGCATTCGCCCTCGGGCAGTTAAGGTATGCATTGGTAGCCGTTGCCGTATTCTCTGTAAACAAGTCTTATTTCGGCGGTATTCATGCTAAAACTCAGCTGGGTTGCATTATTACACATTTTACATTTATATTTGGAACCATTTATTTGTCGCATATTATCGCTTTTAATTATTTAAATATTATTTTGTTTATCATATCAGGTGTTCTAGTGTACTTATATGCTCCGGCTGATTTAATTTCGAAGCCGATAATTACCGAAAAGAGACGGAAGGAATTAAGAATCAAGAGCAGTGTAGTTTTTATCATATGTTTTGTAATCAGCTTTTTTGTGCCAAAGGATTTTTCGAATGTTATGTCAATTATTACATTGATCAATGCCGTAAATCTTACACCGGTGGTGTATAAAATAACAAAGAATAGAAAGGGTGGGGTATTAAATGAAAAAAGGTAAAATCAGGTTGATGGTAATGACTGTTTTGTCCATGGTTGGAATTATCGCGGCAACTTCTTCGGCAGGGGCTTGTTGGTTCTCTTCGTTTTATCAGCAGGAGTGCCCCAAATCATTACTGAAATAGACTAAAGGAAATAAAAAAAGGCTATATGCCTTTTTTTATTTTCAGTATTTGGGTAAAGATCATACTTTTATTATCAAAATTAATGGTATTCGAGATACTGGCATACTTGCTTAGAATTTTGTCGACTATACTCAAACCGTGTCCGCGATTGGTGCCTTTTGTAGAATAACCGTCCTGTCTGATACTTTCAAGATTTGGAATGATACTGCAGCTGTTATCTATTACAATATCAATACTTTCTTCTTTATTTTCCAGACGCATTTCAACTTCCTTATCACCACTTATTGCAGCGGCTTCTATGGCATTATCCAGATAAATCCCTATTATTTCACAAAGTTCGGAGATCTTAACATTGGGAATGGAGTCTATTTCACCTATTGCCTGCAGGTTGAATTTAATTCCGGTCTTTTTAGCGTAATCCATTTTGGAGGAGATAAGTCCGAAGAGACCCGCATTTTTAATATCACATACCGATGTATCCACAATGCTCTCAGTTGTATTAAATATTTCACTTATGTATGAATTTGCCTGATCGAATTTTTTCATTTTCAACATTGCGGAGATAACTGTCAAATGGTTGGCCTGGTCATGTTTGAACCTTCTTAAATCCTGTATTACCAGACTTAGAGATTCATTGTAAAAAGCCTGTTGTTTTTCTTCCTCTATTTTCATTTCATATTTGTAGAAATTGTTTATGTACCAGACAGAAACGATTAAATAAATCAAGGACAATATGAGTGTGGCAGTAAAGGATATGGGATCAAAGCTGACTATATAGTGGACTCCGGCATTTAATACAAGCATCAGCAGTGTAATAAATAACAGGATAATAACAGGCTTTAGATTTTTAAACTGTCCCAGCTTTTTTGCAAAGGGAGTAAGCAGAATAATAATTGATGTAAAAAAATAAACCAGCGCATTCATAACAGCAAACAGAAAGACGTCATTTGTTATTACATCGGGAGTGACATTCACATTTGAGAAAAATGCAAAAACCAATGGTGCAAAGAAATTACAAAGCATCACTGCCAGCATAATTGTGCAAAATGACAGCAAAGCTCTTATTATACTGATTTTAAGTAAATATTTAATAACTATAATGCTGAGTATTAATAGAAAAAAGGATTTCAAAAACTGCAGGTTACCCGGAAGGTATTTCATACAAAGAGTTGATAAAAGACCGTTTGAAATACCAAAACAAATAATGAATACTACAAGTCTGGTCTTCGCTGACCTGATATTAAAATTTGTTTTTAAAAAATAATGTACCAAATAACCGGTAATCATTGCAAAAAGTGTATTAACAACCATCAACTGAATTAACACAAATTTGTCTCCTAACTATTTTTATTTTATTTCTAATACCTGAATTGCATATAAGTAATTAATGTAAAGTTTTTATTAAAAATGTACATTAATGTTACCTTTAAATGAGTCCATGCATTTAAAGAAATTATTCTGCGTTGATGATGCATTGATTATATATATTTCCCATATTTTTACTATACTATATAAATATTTTATATCATATAAGCTAAAATAACAATATTCACCATGAAATACAATTGATTTTTTTTATCTATTTTCGACAAAAAAATTAACCTTGACAAACCTATTAAACGATAATAATATATGTTTATATAATTAATAAACAAAAGGCGGTATTGTTTAAATGGCCAATGACTTTATAAATATGACTCTGGAAGAAATAAAAAATGGATATCACTTTGATACTGTAAAAAACTGCTACATATGTAATATATGCGGGAAGGAATTCGGGATTGGAGAGATCTTTCAGTCTGGGAACAGGTTTTTTAATGCAGATAGAATGATAAATATCCATGTGACGGAAGAGCATCCCGATTTGCTGGAGCTGCTGACCTCATACAACAAAAAGTATACGGGAATTACTGATAATCAAAAGGAAATCCTTGAGATGATGTACCAGAGTATGACAGATAATGAAATAGCCAAAAAGACAGGTGTGGCAGCTGCCACAATTCGACATCAAAGATTTGTTTTTCGGGAAAAAGCGAAGCAGGCAAAGCTCTATCTGGCCATATACGAACTGGCTCTAAGAGGATTGGATAAAGGGAGAATACGTGCAGAAAGCACTGACGAAATTATTGATATTCATGAGGGGGCCAGAATGATCGACGACAGATATATGGTAACAAAGGCAGAGGAGGACAAAATTCTTGAGGCCATGTTTACCTCTTTGTCGCCTCTTAAACTGAAAGTAATCTCCAGTAAGGAAAAAAAGAAAATTGTTATTTTGAAAAAAATATCCCAACAATTTGAAAGGAATAAGCATTATTCAGAAAAAGAAGTAAATGGTATATTGAAGCAAATACATGAGGATTTTGCTACCTTGAGACGTTATCTTATAGAATATGGATTTATGGAACGGACAAATGACTGTAAGGAGTATTGGTTAAAATGAAAGAAGATATTATAAGATTTTTAGATGATGAGCAAAAAATAAAAATATGGCCTTCCAAAGTAGAAAAGAAAATTCAGATACTTGAGTACCTGGCCACCAAGTTTGAATACGGAAAAATATATTCCGAAAAAGAAGTAAATACCATTATAGAAGATTGGCATTCATTTAACGACTATTTTCTGCTGAGAAGGGCTCTGGTTGATTATAAACTGCTATGCCGTACCAGAAACGGAGCGCAATATTGGAGGGAATCAGCTATATCAAATGTTTTCCCCTGTTGAAAAATCCTCTATATGCCGGATAACATGCGATAAATGATGAAATGGAAGCGGCGGAAAGAGATTTTTTAGCATAAAAAATCAACCCAGCAGTTCTATATTTTTAACCCTGCCATTTTCTATTGTTATTCGCTTGTTTGCTAACTTTCTGCTCTGCTCAGTGTTGTGTGTTACCCATAACACTGTTATACCTTCATTATTCAGCGATTTTATTACTTTTTCTACAATTTTTGTATTTTCAACATCAAGCGCTGCTGTAATTTCATCCAGCAACAAAATTTCCGGTTTGAACAGCAGACTTCTGATCAACGACAATCTTTGCTTTTCTCCTCCGGATAGGTTTTTAACTTCTTTTGCCAGGAATTCTATGGGCATTTGAAATTTTGAGAATAATTCATTGACTCTCACATCATCAATTTGTAAATCTCTTATTAAAAAAGGAAAACGGATATTTTCAATAACAGTATCGCCGAACAGGTAGGGTGTCTGAAAACAATAGGTTATGCTTTTTCTTAATTCTGTTGGGGCGTACAGGTTCAGGTTAACAGCCTTAAACAGTATGTCACCTTCCGTAGGGCTTATCAGGTTGCTGCAAAGTTTTAAAATTGTACTTTTACCGCTTCCGGAAGGACCTGTAATTGAAACAAAATCTCCCTGTACAATATTCAGAGATATGTCTTCCAATATGGAATTATTGGAATGAATATAAGTTACATTGCGGAATTCAAGTAAGGACACGGTTCAGCACCTCCATAAATGTGTACCTTTTATTATATTCCCATATATCACAGCTATAATCAAGCTGTTGGCAAGCAATGCAAGATAATGTGCAATATGTATATTATTAACATTTATGTTTGTTTAACAGTTATTTTATATTGAAGCAAGGATATTGAGGTGCTATATTAATGATTAAGTTAATTTTAAAATTTTTAATAATTACTTTAGTGGCCGGTAACAAGTCAGGCAGAACCGGCATCAGAAGGCAGGGAACAACTAACACTTGAACAAAGACCTGAACTGTAATTGGTATAATCTCTATAGAGGAGGTAAATATGCAGAGCCTTTTATATTCGCCCGTACCGGCTGAAAATGATGAATGTGTGAAATATGTCTTAGGCCGGATTAAATAGTATACATTTTGCAATATTTGTCCTATAATTAAATATATTGTAATAAAAGTGCAAAAATGTTAAAGAATTATATAAAACTACTTTAAAATAAAGAGGGTACAATGATTAAATCAATAATAAGATTACTGATATTTCCTGTGCTGGCTCTAAGCATTCTGCTAAGCTCCTGCTCTTATGATTCACTTAATAATAAGGATAAAGAAAAAATTGAAGATTACTCAAAACAAATATTGGAGCAGGCAAGCATCAGCATTTCATTAATGGCCGAAAAAGTTGAAAACCAGTGTTATGATATAGTTCTCTCTAAACCGGTACAGGAAAGAACAGAATACACAGATGATTATGATATGTTAATGAATTCACGCCAAATATCCGATTCACTTGTTAGCAAATTTATGAATAATAAAGATATTGAAATGGTATTTGTTGAATTTAACGATGGAGGAATAGACGGCTATAGATCTACTGATTATGTGGATTATGAAGATGTGAAAGAGTTTGTGAAACCTGAAAAAAATGGATCAGTTAATTGGGTACCTGTAAAAATCAAGGAAAGAAACTTTGTAGTATTAAGTAAAAAAATAACAAGCATAACAACTGCTGACGATATCGGCGAAATTTATATTGTATTAAAAGATAGTTATTTTCAAGCTTCAATAAAAAACATATCTTATGGTAACCATTCGAGAGTATTTATTTTAGACTCTGATGGAAAAATACTTTCTGCTGCAAAGTCTGATTCTGATAATAAAATAGACGGCAGAGAATTAACCGAAAAGATTCAAAATTTCAGGATGAATTCAGGTGTGTTCACTGCAGAGATTGATAAAGCTGAAAATCTTGTTGTTTATTCTAAAATAAAAGGCAGAGACTGGTATGTTGTTGGTATAATTCCTGCAGTTAATTAATAAAAGGGTAAAGTTCGCCCGTGAAATGAACTCAGGGAGGGCATCCGACTGTGAATTTGGCAAATAGTACAATTCAACGTGTTTTAAAGCGACATTTTTATAAATAATTTTCTGCGTCAACGTATTGAAATATAAGAATTATAGGTATATAATTAGTATGCTAATAGAATAATTCGTTAGGTGAGGTTCCTATACAGATATATGCTGCTGCCCGGAAACATCGAGAGATGCCAATGGGTCAACAGGTACTACCGAAATAAGGTTTTACTTAATGTAGCTGGATTTGTTTTTCCTAAGCTGTATAGTGCTAAAACTCAACGAGTGAAGGTGTTTTTTTATGCTTAAAATCCGTCACTCGTAGTGTCGGTTTTTTTATTGTTTTTTATCATTTTGTAAAGGTAGGTGAATGGTATGGATTGTGACCCTGACAGTAGCAACTTAAAATTTAATAAAAACCTTACTTGGGTTTATTTTCCATGCCGTCATGTCTTTGCATGTCTTTAAGTGTTCTGATACTATGATTTTATAGTCTGGAAAATCAACCCTTGTTCCTAAAAATATTAAAAGAGGGTGAGACAAATGATGGATATTTTTAAGACTGTAAACAATGAAATAGTACGGATAAATTCATTTGAAGAGGGCTCCTGGATCAACATGGTGAACCCCACCGAGGAAGAGATCAATAGTGTTAACAGTGCATTGAGCGTTGAAATCGATTTTCTGAAAGCAGCACTGGATGAAGAGGAAAGAGCACGTATTGAGAGCGACAGCGGACAAACTCTTATAATTGTTGATATACCCATAGTTGAAAAAGAAGGAAAATTGAATGTTTATACAACCATTCCTCTGGCAATCATACTTATAAAGCATATCATAATAACTGTTTGCCTGAAGGAGGATACTCTTTTAAGCGATTTTATCAACAATAAGGTTAAATCCTTTTTGACCCAGTTTAAGACCAGATTTGTACTTCAAATACTGTACAAGAATGCCACAAGGTATCTTCAATACCTGAAGCACATAGACAAAACCAGCAGCAGGATAGAACAGGAAGTGTACAAGTCAATGAAAAACAAGGAAGTCATCCAGATGCTTAAACTGGAAAAGAGCCTTGTGTACTTTTCAACCGCTTTAAAATCCAATGAAGTTGTTCTTGAAAAATTAATGAAGTACGATCATATAAAAAACTATCCCGAGGACACCGAACTTCTTGAGGATGTCATTATTGAAAACAAACAGGCCATCGAGATGGCTAACATATACAGCAGCATTTTGTCAGGCACAATGGATGCCTTTACCTCGGTCATATCAAATAACCTGAATATAGTTATGAAATTTCTGACTTCGGTTACCATTGTTATGGCCATACCGACAATGATTTCAAGCTTTTTCGGAATGAATGTGGTTATTCCGCTGACAAGCCATTATGCATTTTTCATAATAATGGGTTTATCCCTGGCTATGTGTCTTGTTGTAGGTTATACGCTGTATAAAAAGAAATTATTTTAGAAAACAAAAGTGCCCAATGAAAGGGCACTTTTTATCTTTCTATTAAATTTCCTGAGCCGTCATAAAAACTTTCATCAGTGTTTCTTAAAATGCCCTGGCTGTCGTAGAATTCTTCATCAGCCTGCCTTAAAATACCCATAAAGTCAAAATAATCATCACCGGGGTCGCGTAAAATACCTTCACTGTCAAAGTAGTTTTCGCCGGGATTCCGCAAAATACCTTGACCATCATAGTATTTTTCCTTAAGGGAATACAAAATCATCACTCTTTCTGGAGAATTATTGATATCATTATAACACATATTAACAGTAACAGAAAAGGTATTTTCATTATTTATTAACTTAAATTACCAGACTGCCGGCCGCTTTTAACCGGTACCGGTCCTTTATATTCTTCCTGCCCGGCTTTATTAAATTTTATTTAATAGAGGTTCAAAAGCTTGATTACAGCAGCCGTTGTGCTATAATCAAATAAAAGTTTTTGGTATAGCAAAGCGATAGAGCAGATAAATTCTAAATACAATAAAAATACAATAAACAAACATCGCTTTTGGAGGTAGTATGACTGCAAATACAGATAATATATTCGATATAGTCATTGTTGGAGCGGGAGCTGTCGGTTGTGCAGTTGCCAGAGAACTGTCAGGATTTGATTTGAAAATAGCCGTACTTGAAAAGGAAAGCGATGTTGCAGCAGGAACCAGCGGCCGGAACAGTGCAGTGGTACATGCCGGCTTCAACAACAAGCCCGGAAGCCTGATGGCCAAGCTTTGCGTGGAAGGCAACGAAGGCTTTGAAAAAGTTTGTTCCCAGCTGGACGTACCTTATAAGAAGACCGGAAAGCTAATCGTTGCCTTCGATGAGAGCGATTTTGCCGGCATTGATCAATTGATGGAGAACGGCCGCAAAAACGGTGTAAAAGGGCTTGAATTCGTGGATGCACATACCGTTAAAAAGCTGGAGCCGCATGTTGGCGGAATCGGCGCCATGCTGTCCCCCAACACTGCCATAACAAGCCCTTTTATATATACTGTGGCGCTGGCCGAAAATGCCGCCCAAAACGGAGTTGAATTCTACTTTGAGACAGAAGTGAACGGCATATCAAAGAGGGACGGTTTATTCAGGCTGACCGCCGGAAAAAGACATTTTTTCAGCAGGTACATAATAAACAGTGCCGGGCTCTACTCTGACAGGATAGCCGCGCTTGCAGGCGACAAGGGTTATGAAATCCACCCCTGCCGCGGAGAATATTTCATATTGGACAAAAGGACCAGCCAGTATCTTAACATGCCGGTATACCCCGTTCCAAGGCCGGGGCTGGGCGGACTGGGCGTGCATCTCACACCTACAGTCGAAGGAAACATACTAATAGGCCCAAGTGCCGAATATATAAAATCAAAGAGCGATTACAGCGCTACAAAAGGTGTGATGGACCAGTTGTTCAAAGAGGCTAAGGAACTGCTTCCTGCCCTTGAAATGAAGCACATCATCAGGAGCTATACAGGTATAAGATCGAAATTGGTGGGACCAAAAACCGGCGGCTACGGGGACTTTATTATAGAGGAATCCGGCGTTGTTCCGGGGCTTGTAAATCTTATCGGTATCGAGTCCCCCGGTTTGACAGCTTCAGTGCCCATCGGCAGGATGGTAAGAGATATAATCGCCGGCAGGGAGGAACTTGTTCCTAAAAAGGATTTTATTGCCGAAAGAAAAGGTATAACGCCCTTCCGGGAACTGACGCTGGAACAGAAGGAAAAACTCATAAAAGAGTGTCCGGAATACGGAGAAATTGTTTGCAGATGTGAGGGCATAACAAAGAAGGAGATACTGGACGCAATCAACAATCCTCTGGGAGTGACTACCCTGGCAGGTATCAAATACAGGGCAAGGCCCATGATGGGAAGATGCCAGGGCGGCTACTGCCTTACAAGGATTGTTGATATTCTGAAGGAGCAAAAGGGGATTGAGCCGGAACAGGTTACCTTGAGGGGAAATAACTCAAAGCTGTTTACCGGACGGGTCAAATAAACGGCCGATTAACCTCTTTTATTCGTCTTATAGCGGATGAGGAGTGAGGAGTTTTTCATCACTTTTTGTGCCTTGAGCACAGCGAAAGGAATGATAGTTAATATGTTGATAAATAAGGATTTGATAATAGTCGGCGCCGGTCCGGCCGGTCTGGCGGCAGCAGTTGAAGCCAGGAAAAGAGGTATTGACGATATACTGGTTCTGGAGAGAGAACCGGTAGCGGGAGGGATCTTAAATCAATGCATTCATGACGGCTTCGGGCTTATAAAGTTCAATGAGGCGCTGACCGGGCCGGAATATGCCAAAAAATATATGGATGAAGCGGATGGAATGGGTATAGAGCTCATTACCAACGTAATGGTGCAGGATCTCAGCAGTGATAAAGCTGTGACCACCGTCAGCCCTGACGGAATAAGAAGCTATCAGGCAAAAGCCGTTATTCTTGCCATGGGCTGCAGGGAGAGAACCAGAGGAGCCATATGCATTCCTGGCACCAGGCCTGCCGGGGTGTTTACGGCCGGTGTGGCTCAAAATCTTGTAAACATCAGGAATGTCATGATCGGAAAAAACATAATAATATTGGGTTCGGGCGATATAGGGCTCATTATGGCCAGAAGGCTTACGCTTGAGGGTGCCGATGTTCTGGCGGTAGTGGAAAAGCTGCCTTATTCCAGCGGACTTCAAAGGAATATTACCCAATGCCTTGATGATTTCGGGATTCCGCTGCTGCTCAGCCATACGGTTACCAATATAGAAGGCAGGGAGAGAGTGACAGCAGTTACAATATCCAGGGTTGATGAGAAGGGCAATACCATCCGGGGCACTTCAAAAAAATATGATTGCGACACCTTGATACTTTCGGTGGGCCTCATTCCCGAGAATGAATTATCACTGAATGCCGGAATAGAAATTGACCATGTGACAGGCGGTCCGCGTGTGGATGAAAAGCTTCAGACCAGTGTTCCCGGAATATTTGCCTGCGGAAATGTACTCCAGGTGCATGACCTGGTGGATTACGTATCGGCGGAGGGAGAGCTGGCGGCCGGTTCGGCTGCTGAATATATCGGGGGCGGTCTCGGAAGCAGCACGGCAGACGGCTGTAGCAGTGTAGATGTAGGTATAAATTCTGAGGATAAGGGCCCAAATGGTGAAAATCCGCTATCCTATGAGAAAATGGCGGTGAGGGCAGGCCGGGGTATCAGATATGTATTGCCCCAGACAATAAGGCCCGGCAAAGCAGTAACCTTTTCCATGAGAGTGGTAAAGCCTGACAGGGAAAAGACAGTCTGTTTTATAGCCGGTGACAGGATCATAAAGAAAAGGAAATATACAGCCTTGAATCCTGCCGAAATGATACGTATGGACTTAAGCCAAAATGAACTGAAGGACGTTTCGGAACTGGAGGTATGCATATATGAAGACTAACAGGGAAATGGTGTGCATTGTATGTCCCAATGGCTGCAGGCTGAATGTTTTTGTCGATGAGCAAAACAGGGTCACCCGTGTTGAAAACGCATTATGCAGAAATGGAAGGACATACGCTGAAGACGAAGTACAGTGCCCAAAGAGAAGCTTGACCTCCACTGTAAAAGTAAAGGGCGGAACACATCCGCTGGTAAGTGTCAGAAGCAGCAAGCCCATACCGAGGGAAAAACTGCAGGAAGCCGTTGATACGCTCAGGGTTCTTGAACTGACTGCCCCTGTGGATTTCCACCAGGTGGTTGTTTCGGATATTCTGGGCACCGGTGCGGATATTGTAACAACCAGGCAGATAGCAAAAGCCCGGTAATTATGGAAACAGCAAAAAAACTCAAAGGACGGGAGGAGGCTGACAGGAACCATGGCCGGGAAAATTAACTGCCGTAACTGTAAATACCACTATATAACATGGGACAGTAATATGCCATACGGATGTAAGGCTTTTGGCTTTAAAACAAGACAAATACCTTCACTGGTTGTTTTTCAGTCCTCGGGCAAAGACTGTCAGGCCTATGAAGAAAAGCAGAAAGACCCCCGCAAATAAACTGTTATGACACATTTGACAATTGGGCCGAAGAATTATAAATCTGACCAAGACTGTCATGAATAATATTGCATTTTCCGGTTTCACCGGCTTTTGATATATACCTGCACCTGGTGTAGGCCTCTTTGTTTACTGTGGCACAAATATGGCAGGGTATGCCTCCCGAGCAGCTGCCCATCATTATCCCTTCCAATGCTTCCAGCCTTGTGACGCTGCTGTTGATATTTGATGAAATAAAATTTCTGAAGTAATTTTTTGAATCAAGAACTTCAAAATTAAGGCAGGGGGGCTTGAAAAGCCAGGGAATCTGTTCCTCCTCTTCAATGTACGAGGGGCCGGTCATCAGAGTGGGATCGGGTACAATGCAGGGGACGAGAGAGGCGCACGCTTCATACTCTCCGCAGGAACACACATATTTCTTAATGACCTTGTCATAGTAAAGATGCATGCAAAAGGCGCAGGATCGGTAGGATTCTATTTTATGCCTGTAGTAGAGTTTGGAGCCGAAAATATTCATGTAATAAAATCTGTAAATCAGGTCCATGGAGAGCAACCCTTTATTTTTAAGGAATCTTACTATTATATTTATTCTGCTTTTTATGTATTCCATTATTTTCACCTCTGCAACATTTTACCATATGAGATACAAAGTTTACTATATTTCCCAATGACAATGAATAATTTAACAATTTACAATTACTCTCAAATTCTTGAAAAAAATTTTTGACTGATCTTATACAGGATAAGTCAGTTTTTTCGTCAATTATTTTTCCGGTGTGATATAATTAGATTGTTGAAAAGAGAAAAGAAATCAGAATAAACTGGAGACAAATATGAAAGACTTCGTACACTTGCACGTACATACAGAATACAGCCTGTTGGACGGCTCAAACAGAATAAAGGATCTGATACAAAGGATAAAAGAGCTGGGAATGAACAGCGTGGCCATAACCGATCATGGAGTCATGTACGGCGTTGTTGAGTTCTACAAGGAAGCACTGAAAAATGGAATAAAACCCATTCTGGGTTGTGAAATATATACGGCAAAACGAAATATGCAGGACAAGCAGCCAGGGTTGGACTCGGATTACGGACACCTTGTACTGCTGGCCAAAAATCAGACAGGCTATAAAAATCTGATGAAAATAGTATCACTGGGTTTTACAGAAGGCTTTTATTATAAGCCGAGAGTTGATTACCGGACACTGGAGAAGTATTCAGAGGGGATAATAGCGCTGAGTGCATGTTTATCGGGGGATATTCCCGCTGCAATTCTCAACAATGACTATGAAAAGGCTGTGGAACTGGCGAACAGGTTAAATACCATATTCGGGCAGGATAATTTTTATCTGGAATTGCAGCACAACGGCATCAGTGACCAGAATCTGGTGAATCAGCAGCTTATCAAGCTTTCAAAGGAGCTGGGCATACCCCTGGTTGCCACCAACGACGCCCACTTTCTTACAAGAGAAGCGGCACAATCCCATGAGATACTCCTGTGCATACAGACCGGAAAGACCATAAATGATGAAAACAGGATGAAGTTTAACACCGACGAGGTATATGTCAAATCTCCCGAAGAAATGTATGAAAATTTCCGGAATGTAGAGCCGGCTCTTGAGAATACCGTAAAAATTGCTGAAATGTGCAATGTGGAACTGGAATTCGGAAAGCTCCATTTGCCCGGTTTTACTGTGGAAGAGGGCTATACTCCCTACGAATATCTCAAGGAAAAATGCTATAAGGGATTGGTTCAGAAGTTTGGTGAAAATTGCAGTGAAGAGGTAAAGGAGAGGCTTGAATACGAACTTTCCGTCATATCTTCCATGGGTTATGTAGACTATTTTCTCATAGTCTGGGACTTTATCAGATATGCAAGGGAAAATGACATCATGGTTGGGCCGGGCAGAGGTTCGGCAGCCGGCAGCGTTGTTTCCTACTGCCTTGGCATTACCAGCATCGATCCGCTGAAATACAATCTTCTCTTTGAAAGATTTCTGAATCCCGAGAGAATCAGCATGCCTGATATAGATATTGATTTCTGCTACGAAAGAAGGCAGGAGGTAATAGATTATGTTATCAGCAAATACGGCAAGGACAAGGTTTCACAGATAATAACCTTTGGAACCATGGCTGCCAGGGCTGCTATAAGGGATGTGGGCAGAGCTCTTGACGTACCGTACGGTGAAGTGGATGTCATAGCAAAAATGATTCCCTTCCAGATAGGAATGAATATAGACAAAGCTCTGGAAATAAACCCCGAGCTGAAAAAGAAATACGAACTTGAGGATGATACCCGGCTGCTGATTGACACGGCCAGAAGCCTTGAGGGACTGCCAAGGCATGCTTCCACACATGCGGCGGGAGTTGTTATTTCAAAAGAGCCCATAGTTGAGTATGTACCGCTCCAGCTCAATGAAAACAACGTAACGACCCAGTTTACCATGGGGCTTCTGGAGGAGCTGGGCCTTTTGAAAATGGACTTCCTTGGACTGAGAACGCTCACTGTGATAAGGGATGCGGTAAACCTCGTAGAACAGGGCCATAACAAGAAAATTGACATAAACAACATAAATTTCGATGACCACGATGTATATAAAATGATAGGTGAGGGCAAGACTGTTGGTATATTCCAGCTTGAAAGCGCAGGGATGACCCAGTTTATGAAGGAACTCCAGCCAAGCTCCCTTGAAGACATAATTGCCGGTATTTCCCTTTACAGGCCCGGACCGATGGATCAGATACCCAGATATATCCGGAATAAGAACAATCCAAAGGAAATAAAGTATCATCATCCCATGCTTGAAAACATACTGAATGTAACCTATGGCTGTATGGTTTACCAGGAACAGGTAATGCAGATAGTCAGGGAGCTTGGGGGATACTCCTACGGCAGATCCGATCTTGTGAGACGAGCAATGTCCAAAAAGAAAGTGTCTGTGATGGAGCAGGAACGCAAGAATTTTATATACGGAATTACCGATGAGGAAGGAAATGAAGTTGTGCGAGGGGCTGTGAAAAATGGTGTGGATGAGTTCACAGCCAACAAAATATTTGACGAAATGATGGATTTTGCCAGCTATGCCTTTAACAAATCCCATGCAGCCGCATATGCGGTGGTTGCATATCAGACCGCATGGCTGAAGCATTATTATCCCGTTGAATTTCTGGCGGCCTCGTTGAACAGCTTTTTGGGCAGCAGCGACAAGGTTTCACAGTATGTAAATGAGTGTAAGGTGCTGAACATCAAGGTTCTGCCTCCCGATGTAAATGAAAGCAATGTTAAATTTACAGTTGTAAATCAAAAGATACGCTTTGGATTGGCGGCAGTAAAAAATGTCGGAGAAAACGCCATACAGTCAATGATAGCCGAACGCACCCAAAACGGACTGTTTACGACTTTTTTAGACTTTTGTCAGAGAATAGAGGGTCGGGAAATAAATAAAAGATGTATCGAAAGTCTGATAAAAAGCGGTGCATTCGACTCCTTAAAGGTGTTCAGATCCAGGCTGATGGCAGTATATGAGCGTTTTCTGGATGGAATAGCACAGGCAAAAAAGAAAAGCATGGAGGGTCAACTTTCCATCTTTGATTTGATGCAGGAGCCGCAGGAATCGCTGAAGGAAGACTATCCCGACATAAAGGAATACCCTCCCAATGTGATGCTGGCAATGGAGAAGGAAATGCTGGGCCTGTATGTATCAGGGCATCCGTTAAGCGAGTACCAGAGTATACTTGACAAAAATGTGAATTTGTACAGCAAGGATATGCTCATTGGCGGAAATGAAGAGGATAACGGTGATATTGAGCTTGAGCTTAAAAAGCTCACCGACTCAATGAGAGTGACTGTCGGAGGGATAATTGCATCCAAAAAGACCAAGACTACAAAAAATAACAATCTGATGGCTTTCATCGGACTTGAAGATCTCTATGGAACCATGGAAATAATAGTTTTTCCGACCATATATGAGCGTTTTTCACAGCTGCTCCAGCAGGAAAGTATAGTGCTTGTAAACGGAAGACTGAGCTTGAGAGAGGATGAACAGCCAAAAATAATATGTGAAGAGGTTTTACCAATAAAGAGCCTGGATGAAAAGGGCCTGTACATGTATTTTGAAAAGGAAATGACCAGGGAGGAGAGTGTTTCACTGATTGCCCTGCTGAAATATTTCAACGGTTCCACTCCCACTTTTATCAGAAAAAAGAATGACGAGAAATTTAAAAAATTAGACAGGCAATACTGGATAGATGTCAATAATGATATATTGGAAGAACTGGAATCGCGGCTTGGTAAGGAAAACATAAGTTTAAAATAACCGTGCTTAATATTGATTTTTGGTGGAAAATAATATAATATAAATGTCGAGGTGGTTAAATGGACAACCTGGAAGATAAAATATCCGGCGAGTACGTTGCGGTCAAGGCAGGGGAAAACGGAGTTACAATTATCGGTTTAACACGTGGAAGGGATACTAAATTTCATCATACCGAGAAGCTTGATAAAGGTGAATTGCTTTTAGCACAATTTACTGAAAATACTTCTGCGATAAAAATAAGAGGCAAAGCCACTGTTTATTGCAGATATGGTACTATTCAATGCGGTGAATAACAATTTGAAAGGTAGTGTAGATGATAATGTGGACAGTGGTATACATGGCCCAAAGCAAAGAAGTAGCAAACCAGCTGCAGGAGCTTTTGTCCAACGAAGGTATTCTTGTTAAACTTAGGCCCATTAGCAAGAATCACGAAAATAATGATAATTACTTTGAAGTTCTTGTTCCTGAGGCAGAAGTTGAGGAAGCACATAGCGTTATTATAGAAACGGGTTATTGATACAGAACATTAAAAAATAGCTCCGCGCTTATTAGCCCGGGGCTATTTCTACATATAAATATATGTAAAATTTTTTAAATATTGTATTTTTCCGATAAAAAAATATAATTTTTATATCCATGCAACATATAGCGTTAAATTACGTAAAATGAAAGGAATGATAAAATTGTTATATGTAGATATACCATTGACAGTCAGATATGCTGAGACGGACAGGATGGGAATTGTACATCATTCCAACTATCCTGTTTGGTTTGAAGTCGGGAGAACCGAATTTATAAGACAAAACGGAATATCATATTCAGAAGTTGAAGGACAGGGAATACTCCTGCCGCTTCTGGAACTAAAGTGCAAGTTTATAAGCTCCTCCACCTATGAAGACAAAATTATTGTAAGAACCAGTATAAAGAGCTATACAAAGGTCAGATTAAACTTTTATTATGAGGTGTTTAAGGAGTCGGACATGAATAATCCCATTACAACCGGAGAGACGGTACATGTCTGGACAAATGCCGGTTTAAAACCTATTAATCTGCAGAAGTATAACGAGGAGCTCTATAATATAATTGTAAAGAATTCTGCGGGTGAAACCCGGTAATAACTTTACCGTAAATACATAATTTAACCGGTTATGCCAGATTATTTATGTAAAGAAAGAAAAGCTTGTATTATTTTGTTGTTCTATGATAAACTATGTTTACTTGTTCTTTCAGTAAAATTCTGTCAGGTTTTAAAAAGTAACGGGTGGTGTGCAGGTGAAAAAAAATATTCCAAATTTATTAACATTAATAAGGCTGTTAATTGTCCCTGTCCTGGGTTATTTCCTTTATTTTGAACATTATATTCCGGCAATGATACTTTTTGCATTTGGTGGCTTCACTGATGTACTGGACGGATATATAGCCAGAAAGTACAATTTAATAACAAAATGGGGAAAAGTTTTTGACCCTCTGGCAGACAAATTAATGCAGATAACGGCACTGATTTTTTTAGTATTACATCACTTTATACCCATAATTGTCCTGGTTATAGTTATTATCAAAGAAGCATTGATGCTGACCGGAGGCATTATGCTTTACAGAAAAGGGAAAACGGTTATCGGTGCAAACTGGTACGGCAAACTGGCTACGGTTCTGTTTTACTTCGCAATACTTGCCACAATAATACTCAGTCTCGACAGCCTTAAAAATGTGTATACGGCAATCGCCATTAATATTGCCCTGGGACTGGCAGTGGTATGCACGTTGTTTGCCCTGGCGATGTATATTTTGATCTATTACAGGTTTTCAAAAAACTATGAAAAAGAGAAAAAATAAAGAAAATCGGATTGTTTAATTAAAGCTGATATAAAAGGTACACTATACAGGTGTATCTTTTTTATGCTGCTGATTAGTTGATTTCAGAGTATTTAACTGATATATTGAAAAATAGATAAAAAATAAAGACTTTACTTAATTGTATTGATGAACAGATTAAATATATGAAGATAGTTACATTATATCTAAAAAAAATTAATGTCTGCATTTAAAATGTTAATAAATTAGTAACAATTATATGTTATTATATATAGAAGAGCTTTAACAAATTTTAAGTTGAATCAAGCCTGGGAGGAAAAATTGTTCGGTTATATAATGCCGGAAAAGCCGGAATTAAAAATTAAAGAGTTTGATATATACCGCGCCTATTATTGCGGAGTTTGCAAAGCAATAGGGAAAAGGCACGGTCAGCTGAAAAGGATGACGCTGACCTATGACGCGGCATTTCTTGCCATGCTTTTATGCTCCTTATTAAAGATAGAGACCAGGCTGGTTAAGGAACGCTGCATGGTTCATCCTTTAAAAAAATCCTTTGTCACTTATAATGAAATAGTAGATTATTCTTCCGACATAAATATAATTTTGGCGTATAATAATATAAAGGACAAGTGGACCGACGACAAGTCAAAGGCGGCGTTGGCCGGGATGGCGGTTCTCAGCCGGGAATATAAAAAGTTGGTGTTAGAATACTCCGGCAAGTGTGCTATAATAGAGCAAAGACTCAGTGAATTGTCACGGCTGGAGAGAGAAGGCTGTGCCTCGTTGGATGCGGCGGCAGAGCCGTTTGCAAAGCTTATGGAAGAGGTTCTGGACTATGAAAGTCTGGAGGATGATATCAGGCAGGTATTGAGATGGATGGGCTACAATATCGGGAAATGGATTTATTTAATTGATGCTTTTGATGATCTTGAAGAAGATGTAAAGAATTCAAGCTACAATCCCCTTTTGTTGCATTTCAAATACGACGGCAGCGGTGAAGATATTCCGGCTTTTAAAGATCGCATAAAAAGCCAGGTGGAATTTACCCTGCTATATTGTCTCAGAGAAGCGTCCAAGGCTTTTGAACTGCTTGATGCAAAAGAGAATAAAGGTATTTTGGAAAATATATTATATATTGGAATGTTAAGCAAGACAGATAAAATTTTATGCCGGAGGAGTTGTGGTAATTGTGAAAAATCCGTATGAGGTACTGGGAATAAAAGAAGGTGCATCAGATGAAGAAATTAAGAGAGCATACAGGGAGCAGGTCAAGAAATATCATCCTGACCAATACCAGGATAATCCCCTTTCCAAGTTGGCTGAAGAGAAGCTCCGCGAGGTTAACGAGGCTTATGAATATCTGACCGGCAAGGGACAGACTGCCAAAACAAGCAACGGCTGGAGCGGCAGGAGCGCCTATGCTGGAGGTCAGGGAAGCTATACACCGGGAGCCCAGGGAGCAGGAGAGGGCAGTTTCAGACAGGTCAGATTGTATATAAACAGCGGAAATATTGCCGCAGCCGAGTCAATGCTTGAAAGTATATCTGAAAAAAGTGCGGAATGGTTTTATTTGCGGGGCTTGATATTCATGAAAAAGGGCTGGTATAACGAGGCCATGATGAATATACGCCAGGCCTGCAATATGGACCCTTCAAATTATGAATACAGGGATGCCTTGAACAGGATGAATACAAATAACAACATGTACCGTGGGAATGCGTACAACAGGGGATACGGAGCAGGTCCCAGCTTCTGCGATATGTGCATGTGTGCATGGTGCTCGGACTCCATGTGTGAATGCCTGGGCGGCGATTTGATCGGATGCTGCTAGGGAGGTATGTCTTGAAAGACTTTGCTGTTGCGGCTCAAAGCCGTAACATGGCTTAGGAGGTTAAAAATGAACAGTGGCTCGAGAGTCAAAAGAATCACTCTGAGTGGGATACTGCTTGCATTTACCGTTATCAGTGTCTTTTTGGCAGCAACACTTCCCACCAGTAAACTGTCCCTATATGCTTTAAGTTCATTGTTTATGGCAGTAATAATAATCGAGTTCGGAACAAGGGCAGGCTGGGCATTCTATCTGGCTTCGGCAATATTATCCGTATTACTTGTGCCCAGGCTTGAGGTAATCCCGTTCATTGTATTTTTTGGGGTATACGGACTGATAAAGCTGTATATTGAAAGAATCCCCGGCAGGGTTATTGAATATGTTTTGAAGCTGATATACTTTAATATCTGTCTTGCGCTGGGACTTTTCTTTCTTAAAGAAATCATATTGGGCGGTATAAACCTTACGGCTCCGGTCTATATAATCGCTGCCGTATTGGAGCTTGTATTTTTGCTATATGATTACATTTATACCTTGTTCATAAGATTTTATGGCAGCCGGTTGAAGCAGAAACTGAAAATATAGACAATTAAAACATTTGACTCTTCAATTGCAGAGTGCAATGGAATAATATAATCTGAGAAATAATTGAAAACAGACGCTGTGTATATTACAATATTTGTAAATACCCAGCGTTTTTACGTATAGGATTTATAAAAAAACCAGGATGAACAAGTATTCCTGGTAGGAGGAATCATGACACCAGCCTTTTCTTATTCAATTGCAGTTTTCTTTATTATTCTGATTGCAGGCTGTGCGGTAAATCTGCTTGTGCAGCACTATATATTTCAACTGCTTGGCATAGCTTTCTTTTTTACATATATAATCATAAATTCCGCAGTCTATGTGGAGAACACCTTTGATGTAACCTTCATCGAATTATTCTATAGATCTCTGCCCTCGCTTTTTGGTATTTCAGCCTGTCTTATAAGTATGACACTTGGTTTTTGGATATTTCCCTCAATCAGAAATAAAATCAGGGATTAGTCCCCCTGTGACCAGAAATTTTTATAAATAATTAGTATTTGCCGCATATACAGGGCTTGTGCTATAATTAAAATGTTTGCTTAATGGAATAATTATGAAATTTTTCCGGGCACATTGAGATTGGCATATGCCTATTTTTGTTTGTAAAAATAATTTAAATTGAAATGGAGACTGTCATGAATGAAAAAGTTAAGGATATCGCATTCAGAATCAAAGGTCTGAGATTGTTGGCGGGTTATACCGAGGAAGAAGTTTCAAAGGCCGTCGGACTTAAAACAGATGAATACTCCAGGTATGAAAATGCCCGGGATGATATCCCCGTCAGTATTTTGTATGAGCTGGCCGACTATTACAATGTAAATATGACCGAAATACTGACCGGAACTTCACCAAAGCTTCATGACATTTGTTTTGTTAAAAAAGGAGAGGGCTTGAAGGTTGAAAGATACGATCAATACAGCTTTGAAAGCCTTGCATATAAATATTCCGGCAGAAAGATAGAGCCCATGTTTGTTGTGCTGGACCCGGACAACAGTCCTGATATGGTATCACATAAGGGACAGGAGTTTAATTACTGTCTTGAAGGCAGAATGCGCGTAATAGTCGGAAAAGAAGTCTTCGATATGGAGCCCGGTGATTCATTGTACTACAATTCGACCATTCCTCACAAAATGGTTGCACTGGACCGAAAAGAAGCAAAATTCCTGACAATAATCCTTCTATAAAAAATTACCGGAGGTTAGCTATGAGCCTGGATATTAGATACCTTGAGAGGGCTGAATTCAGTTCCTATGAAGACTTTTGCAATAATTTCAAATTAAAAGTACCTGAGAATTTTAATTTTGCTTATGACATAATAGATGAATATGCTGTTTCCGAGCCTGACAGGCCGGCGCTTGTCTGGTGTGACGACCATGGCGGTGAAAAATATTTTACCTTCGGGGATTTGAAATACTGGTCTGATAAAACAGCCAATTATCTCAAGGCAAAGGGAATCTGCAAGGGAGATAAGCTTATGTTCATATTGAGAAGAAGATATGAATTCTACTTCTTTGCCTTTGCTGCCATGAAAATCGGAGCAATTTTCATCCCTTCAACAAACCAGCTTATGAAAAAGGATATAGCATACAGAAATAACGCTGCAGGAGTAAAGGCCATAGTGGCCTTCAACGACGGGGAAATAGTTGAACATGTTGAAAGTGCCGCTATGGAATCGCCAACTGTGAAAACATATATTATGGTTGGGGGAAAGAACGGGAACTGGCTGGATTATGACAATGAAATCAAGGATACCCCGGAAATTTGGACAAGGCCCGAAGGGGTTTACGATACCTGCAACAGGGATATGATGATTATTTATTTCACCTCGGGCACCACCAGTATGCCTAAAATGGCAGTGCATGACTTTACATATCCTCTTGGACATATTGTTACCGCAAGGTATTGGCAGAGGGTACAGGACAGGGGACTGCACCTGACTGTCGCCGATTCGGGCTGGGCGAAGTTTGCCTGGGGTAAGCTCTTCGGTCAATGGATCTGCGGAGCGGTCCAGTTTCTGTATGATATGGACAGGTTTGATCCCTGCAAACTTCTGGAGAGGATTGAGAAGTATCAAATAAGGACTTTTTGTGCTCCGCCTACCATATACAGATTTATGCTGCAGAATGATATATCAAAATATAATCTATCTTCACTGGTTCATTGTTCAACTGCAGGGGAACCGTTAAATCCGGAGATTTTCAACAGATTCAGAAAAATTACCGGACTTGAAATACTCAACGGTTTCGGACAGACTGAAACCACCGTTATTGTGGCCAATTATGAATGGTTGAAGGTGGACCCCGGTGCCATGGGAATGCCCAATCCTGCATATGATATTGATGTTGTGGATGAAAACAACAATTCCTGTCCGGCCGGCGAAGAGGGTGAACTGGTTATCAGGGGAGTCGATTCGGCCAAGCCTGCGGGACTTTTCTGCGGTTACTACAGGGACCCCGAAGCAACTGCGAAAGTGTGGTACGATGATACCTATCACACAGGTGATGTGGTTTACAGGGATGAGCACGGCTTTTTGTGGTTTGTGGGAAGAAATGACGATGTTATAAAGGCCTCGGGATACAGGATCAGTCCTTTTGAAGTGGAGAGCGCATTAATAGAGCATCCTGCCGTTGTCGAGTGTGCCGTAACAGGCGCTCCCGATGCTGTAAGAGGAACTGTTGTGAAGGCCACCGTTATACTTGCAAAGGGTTATGAGTCCACCGACCAATTGAAAAAGGAAATTCAAAACTATGTAAAGAACAATACTGCGCCTTATAAATATCCCAGAATAATTGAGTTTGTGGATGAATTGCCGAAAACAATTAGTGGGAAGATAAAAAGGGCACAGCTCAGACACGATGATCACAGGAAATTTGAGTCTACATAAGAAAAAGAGGGCCGGTTTCCTGTACAGGAAAGGTAAGAGTTAACTATGAATGATAAAACACTAAGAGTACTGGAGTATGAAAAAATTATAGATAAATTAAAAGGCCTGACTGCCTCCGAGTTGGGAAGGGAACTTGTTGAAGGGCTTGTACCCCAGACCGACTTCAATACCGTGGAAAAAATGCTGGCTGAAACCAATGATGGCGTCGGCTGCATTGTAAGGCGCGGCTCACCGCCCCTGGGAGGGATACATGACATCAGAGCCAGCTTGAAGAGACTTGATCTGGGAGGCATACTGAATCCGGGTGAGCTGCTGAAAATCGGAGGAGTACTCCGGGCCGCGAGAAGGCTTAAGGGCTATGTGAATGACAAGCTTGATGAAAGCAGGGAAAGTATTGTCAATGAGTTGATTTCCTGTCTTGAATCAAATCAAAGGCTGGAACAGAAAATAGATATGTGTATTATCAGTGAAGAAGAAATCGCGGATAATGCAAGTCCCGCACTCAACAACATCAGGCGGCAGATAAAGGAGCAGCAGGCTTCCATAAAGAACAGGCTCAATGATCTGATCCGTTCGTCAAAATACCAGAAATATATACAGGAATCTGTTGTTACAATGAGAGGGGACAGATATGTCATTCCTGTCAAGCAGGAGCACAAGAACGATATTCCGGGTCTGGTCCACGATTCTTCTTCAAGCGGAGCCACTCTGTTTATTGAGCCGATGGGTGTGGTAGAAGCGAATAATGCCATCAAGCAGTTAAAAATAAAGGAAATGGCCGAGATAGAGAGAATCCTTGCGGAATTGTCCCAGGATGCCTCATTGATATTGCCGCAGCTGAATGCCAATATGAGCATTATGGCAAGGCTGGATTTTATTTTTGCAAAAGCAAAGCTTGCGACTGATCTGAATTGTATTTGTCCAGGAATAAACCAGTCCGGAAAAATTATTATCAAAAAGGGAAGACATCCCCTGCTTGATCCCAAAACGGTAGTTCCCATAGACTTCTGGATCGGGGATAAATTCAGCTCGCTTATTGTAACAGGCCCTAATACCGGCGGCAAGACCGTATCCCTTAAAACTGTGGGCTTGTTTACGCTGATGATGCAAAGCGGTCTGCTGGTGCCTGCCAATGAAGGAACGGAAATGAGCGTATTCGAAAGGGTTTATGCCGATATCGGAGATGAGCAGAGTATCGAGCAGAGCCTGAGCACCTTCTCCTCACATATGAAAAATATTGTTGATATTCTCAAGAATGTCAACGGCAGGTCGCTGGTGATGTTTGACGAGCTGGGCGCAGGAACCGATCCCACCGAAGGAGCCGCACTTGCAATGTCAATCCTGGAGTGCCTCCATCAGATGGGAGCCACTACCCTTGCCACAACACACTACGCCGAATTGAAGGTTTATGCCATTTCAACCGAGGGTGTTGAAAATGCCTCCTGCGAATTTGATGTTGAAACCTTGAGACCCACCTATAAGCTGCTGATTGGGGTTCCAGGCAAAAGCAATGCTTTTGCCATATCAAAAAGGCTGGGACTGACCGATGATATCATAGAGAGGTCAAAGGAATTCCTCTCCCAGGAGGACATCCACTTTGAAGATATTTTGTTAAGCATAGAAAAGAACCGCAGTGAAGCCGAAAGGGAAAAAATGAGGGCTGAGAGCTACAGGCTTGAAGCCGAAAGGCTTAAGAAGGACCTGGAGGAGCAGAAAAGCAGGCTGGCGGCACAGAAGGAGAGTGAGCTACGCAAGGCAAAGGAAGAGGCCAGGCGTATTCTTATGGACTCAAAGCGGCAGGCCGAGGAGCTTGTATCCGAAATGAAAAGGCTGGCAAGAGAGCAGGAAGAGGCCGAGGTCAGAAGACAAACCGAAGAGCTCCGCCAAAAACTGAACAGGAGTATCAGCAGTCTGGATGATTCCCTTGTAGAATCCATCATGCCTAAAAAGGGTCTGGTCAAGCCGCCCAAGAATCTAAAACCCGGAGATTCGGTGCTGATAGTTAATTTAAACCAGAGGGGAACAGTGATCTCAATACCTGACAAAAACGGAGAGTGCCAGGTGCAGGCCGGGATAATAAAGCTGAATGTCCATATATCAAATCTGAAGCTGGTGGATGAACAGAAACAGCAGCTTCAAAGAACCGGTATGGGCAGGATCGGTGTTTCAAAGGCCAGGGATATGTCCTCCGAAATAGATTTGCGCGGAATGCTGCTGGATGAGGCCATAGATGTGGTTGACAAGTATCTTGACGATGCGAGCATAGCAGGCCTGGGAGAAGTCACACTGATTCACGGAAAAGGTACCGGAGCATTGAGGGCCGGGCTGCAGCAGCATTTGAAGCATAATCCGCATATAAAAAGCTTCAGATTGGGAAAACTGGGTGAAGGAGAAAGCGGTGTTACCGTGGTGGAAATAAAATAACGGGTATCCATTATGCTTTATAAAAGGCCCCTAATAACTTGAAATTCCGTTAAATATGTACGATTGACATTTTGGACTCATTAAATTAAAATTATTGGGGGTTTTTTTCGTAATGGAATTATACTGAATAGATTGGACGATATGATTGAAACAATTTTTGGTTACTTTCTATTTGGATATTTATATATTTAATCATTTTAAAAGCTAAAGCTTATGAAGGAGAATTTTTGTGGATATCAGACAGGATATAAGAAATATTGCAATAATAGCCCACGTTGACCATGGTAAGACAACACTTGTTGACGCCATGCTCAGACAGAGCGGTATATTCAGAGAGAATGAGGCCGTAGCCGAAAGAGTAATGGACTCCAATGATCTTGAAAAGGAAAGGGGTATTACCATCCTTGCAAAAAATACCGCTGTCAACTACAACGGTATCAAGATCAACATAGTTGATACACCCGGCCATGCCGATTTCGGCGGAGAAGTTGAACGTGTTCTCAAAATGGTGGACGGGGTTCTTTTATTGGTGGATGCTTTTGAAGGCTCTATGCCCCAGACCAGATTTGTTTTGAAGAAGGCTCTTGCACTTAATTTGAAGCCCATAGTGGTAGTCAATAAGATTGACAGACCTGAAGCCAGACCCGATGAAGTTGTCGATGAAATAATCGAGTTATTTATCGAATTGGGAGCCGACGACGATCAGCTCGAATTCCCGGTGGTTTTCGCCTCCTCAAGAGAAGGCTTTGCCGTATGCGATCTGGGCGGGGAGAGGATTGATTTAAAACCTTTATTTGATATGATCATTGAAAAGGTTCCGGCACCAAAGGGTGATCAGTCGGGAACACTTCAGCTGCTGGTATCCAATATTGACTATGATGAATATGTTGGAAGAATAGCCATAGGAAGAGTGGAAAGAGGTTCCATAAAGCTTGGACAGCAGGCAATAATATGTAAAAAGGAAGGCCAGGTCCTCAATGCCAGGATAACCAAGCTCTACTGTTATGAAGGGCTTAAGCGTATTGAAACCAATGAGGCCAAAATAGGTGATATTGTCGCAGTTTCAGGTGTCGGAGACGTAACCATAGGTGATACCATCTGTGATGTGGGAGCACCTGAACCGCTGCCTTTTACCGCCATTGATGAACCTACCCTGTCAATGACCTTCAGTGTAAATAACAGTCCGTTTGCCGGAAGAGAAGGAACTTTTGTAACATCAAGGCATGTCAGGGACAGACTTTTTAAGGAACTGGAAACGAATGTAAGCCTGAGGGTTGAAGAAACCGACTCTGCCGACGCCTTCCAGGTTTCAGGAAGAGGAGAACTCCATCTTTCAATATTAATAGAAACTATGAGAAGACAGGGATATGAGTTCAACGTCTCAAAGCCTACGGTCATAAATAAGGAAGAAGACGGAGTTTTAATGGAACCTATCGAGTATCTGATGATCGACGTACCCGAGGAATACATGGGCGTTGTCATGGAAAAGCTGGGTACAAGAAAATCTGAAATGGTAAATATGACTTCTGCCAATCAGGGTTATATGAGGCTGGAATTCAAAATACCGGCCAGGGGCCTGATCGGCTATAGATCGGAACTTATGACAGATACAAAGGGAAATGGAATAATGAATCACGTATTCCACGGTTATGAGCCCTATAAGGGTGACATTGCCACAAGGCAGAGAGGTTCACTTGTTGCGTGGGAGGACGGAGAAGCGGTAACCTACGGTCTCTTCAATGCCCAGGAAAGAGGAACCCTGTTCATAACTCCGGGAACTAAGGTTTACGAGGGTATGATAGTGGGAGAAAATGCAAGATATGACGACCTGGTGGTCAATGTATGCAAAAAGAAACATGTCACAAACATGAGGGCATCTGGTTCGGATGAAGCACTGCGTTTGACTCCTCCAACAGTCCTCAGCCTGGAGCAGGCACTGGAATTTATTGCAGATGACGAACTGGTTGAAATCACACCCAAGAATATCCGCTTGAGAAAGAGGATTCTTGATACCGAAATGAGAGCAAAAGACAGAAGCAAAAAATAAATACCAAAGTTGAGATTACCGATGTAAAGCAGTCAGCTTGCATCGGTAATTTTTCAGTTGCAGGCTTTATAAATTTCAGATCAGACATTTGGTGGAAAAGGAAAGTATAATTTCCTGTAAACCACTAATTGTGGACAAATACAAAAAAAAATATTATAGTATTTATTATAGATGTGCCGACAAAGGTGCATTATGTCTTTTTGATCATTAGAATGGAGTCACGTATTAATGAGTAGAAAATTGAAAGTTGCAGGACTTGGTATTTTATCAATAATCATCGGAATATTTTTATCTGTTCCCAATATCATGAACTATGTCAGAACCATACTCAAAGGTTATGATGCCCATTACGGGGCGCTTAACGCTTTTCTTACCGTAATTGGGCTTGTGATGGTGTTCTTCGGAATATTTGTTATCTGTGCAGGTCTTAAGCGGCTTGCATTTGTACTTGCCAGCATACTGGTATTTCTGTTTATTTTTTCGGTGGGAGCAATTTATTCCTACAAAAGTACGGTGGAATCTTCCAAAGACGATGTGGTGAAGGAAGCCTTAAAGATTCCGGCCGATTCCAAGGGTGCTGTACTTGTTGACATACCTATGGGCTCAGATACCAATGACATCGCTGAAATACTTGGCGGAGAGGGAATTATAAACAAGCCTCAGATATTCAAACTGGTTTCAAAGCTGAATGGCTATGACGGCAGATACCAGGCAGGTACGCATGTATTGACAAAGGGGCTTGAATTGGACACAATCATGAACATTCTTATAAGCAAGCCCGAAAGTGTCAAGATTACAATTCCTGAGGGCCTGACTTACAAACAGATTGTTCAGACCTTTGTTAAAAAAGGGCTTGCAATAGAGGACAAATTTGATTCAGCAATGAAATATGAGAAATATGACTTCGATTTTGTTAAGCAGATAAGCAGTGTAAATAACCGGCAGTTTATGCTGGAGGGTTATTTATTCCCCGATACATATGAGTTTGCCATGAATGCCAGTGAAAAAACCATTATATCGGTAATGCTTCAGAATTTCAATAATAAACTTACAAAAGAGCATTATAAGCGGGCCAAGGAGCTTGGCATGTCAATGGATGAAATAATTACTCTTGCATCAATAGTGGAAAGAGAAGCGAGCAGCAGCAACGACAGAAGGCTGGTGTCGGCTGTCTTCCACAAGCGTTTGCAAAGCAAGGATCAAAATCTCAGAAAATTACAGTCATGTGCAACCATACAGTATATTTTCCTGAATACCGAAGGAAAAGTACATGAAAAGCTGACATATGAGGATACTACCATTGATAATCCTTACAATACCTATATTCATCCCGGGCTGCCGCCCGGACCGATTTGCTCTCCGGGTATGGATTCCATAAATGCGGCTTTGTATCCCGATGAAGACACCGATTATATGTTCTTCATCGCAAAAGGGGATGGAACAACCAAGTTTACAAAGACTTATGCTGAACATTTAAAAGCCATGAAGGAATATGGCTTGGCAAAATAAAAACTGGGGTGGCTGAGCCACCCCAGTTTTATGGTCAAGACTTAACGGGACAAAAAGGACAGTCGACATGATAAACTATGAATATATAAATGATTACATCAGAGCAACAATTAAACCTAATTCGGGGCTGCTGGCAGAACTTGAAAAGTACGCGGCCGAAAATCATGTCCCCATCATACAGCCTGAAGTGGCTGCCATGATGAAGGTGCTTGGGAACATGAACCGCCCGGGAAGAATCCTTGAGGTGGGCACGGCCATAGGCTACTCCTCAATACTGTTTTCAGGTTTTCTTAAACCGGGCGGAATTATTGATACCATTGAAAGAAATGACCTGATGATTGAGCTTGCCAGAAAAAACATAAAATCCGCAGGCCTTCAGGATACTATCAATGTTATTGCCGGAGATGCCATGGAAGTGCTGGGCTGTCTGGACAAGCAGTACGATATGATATTTTTGGACGCTGCCAAGGGCCAGTACAGCGAATTCCTTGAGCAAAGCAAGAGGATGCTTGTTCCAGGGGGACTGCTGGTTTCGGATAATGTGCTTTACAAGGGTATGATAGCCACGGATGAATTGGTTGTCAGACGCAAAAAAACAATTGTGACACGTATGAGGAGCTTCCTGAAAAAGCTCTGTCAGGATGAAAGCTTTGAAACCGGAATAATCCCAATTGGAGATGGTGTTGCGCTGAGCTATAAGAAAAATATGGAACAAATATCGGAGGAAGCATGAAAAAGGTTGAGCTGTTAGCTCCTGCTGGGAATTTGGAAAAACTTAAAATGGCAATATTATATGGTGCCGATGCCGTTTACATCGGAGGGCAAAGGTTTGGTCTCAGGGCATCGGCCGACAATTTTTCCCTTGAGGATATGAGGGAGGGGCTTGAATTTGCCCACGAAAGAAACTGCAAGGTCTATGTCACTGTAAATATAATACCCCACAATCAAGATCTGGTGGGATTGCCGGAATATATAAAACAACTGGATGAGCTTGGCGTTGATGCGGTAATTGTATCCGACCCCGGAATTTTTAATATTGTGCGCAGTACTGCACCGGATATGGAAATACACATCAGTACACAGGCTAATAACACAAATTATATGAGCGCCAAGTTCTGGTATGATTTGGGGGCAAAAAGAATAGTTGTCGCAAGAGAACTGTCCTTTGACGAGATAAGGGAAATGGCTGCCATGACTCCAAAAGATCTGGATATCGAGGCCTTTATACATGGTGCCATGTGCATATCCTATTCGGGGCGCTGCCTGCTCAGCAACTACATGACCGGCAGGGACTCCAACAAGGGGGCATGCTCGCACCCGTGCCGCTGGAAGTACCAGCTGGTTGAAGAAAAGCGTCCGGGTGAATATTATCCTGTATATGAGGATGAAAGAGGAACCTATATATTCAATTCAAAGGATTTATGCATGATTGAACATATTCCGGAGCTGGTAGAATCAGGCATATTCAGTTTAAAAATAGAAGGAAGGATGAAAAGCTCCTTCTATGTTGCCACTGTCGTAAGCGCCTACAGAAAGGCGATAGATGCCTATATGTCCGATCCGGAAAACTACAGGTATGATCCCGAATGGCTGGCGGAGCTGTCAAAGGCAAGCCACAGGGAGTATACCACAGGCTTCTATTTCAACAAGACCACAGGAGAGGACCAGATATACAATACCAGTTCATATATCAGGGATTATGACTTTGTGGGAATGGTCCTGGAATATGACAGGGAGACCGGAATTGCCAAAATCGAACAAAGGAACAGGATGATCGTGGGGGATGAGATCGAGGTTGTGGTCCCGGGAAAGGATTATTTTGTACAGATTATAGAAGCTATGAAAAACGATGAAGGAGAGAGCATAAGGACAGCTCCCCATGCGCAGATGATTGTATACATGCCTGTGAAGCAGGAAGTTGTACCTTTTACAATATTGAGGAGGAAATAGAGCTGATGATTTTTTTAAAAAAATAATTATAAGGGATATAAGGCTTAAAACTTTTATGAAAAAGCGCTATGCATAGTTATTTTCTATATAACTATGCATAGCGCTTTTTTTTACATAACACATAATCTTATTTAAATCCACAAAATATTTTAAATTGTTAACAAAAATTTAAAATATTTTGACTTTTAAAAAAATTATAGCAGTTGTCATAAAATTAGTCAAAATCAAATAATATTGACAATAATTAACAGATGAAATATAATTAGTTTAAAATAAAATAAAATTTATTCAAGATAATGTGATATAAAAAATATGATTTTAATTTATCATGAAATAGGGGGTTGACAATGCCGTTAAATAAAAAAAATAAAAACAGAGCATATGTATTAGGAAGACTTTTTGCGGTTTTGGAGGATGCACAGCAAGAGAATATAGGTGAACAATTAAAAGTGACAATCAGAGATAGATACTTTATACCTGCATGTACGATGCCTGGAAGTGTTTTTCCAATATTAATAAAGTTTTATATACATAACCATAAATATAAAAAAGGAATGGATTTTTATATATGCAAAATTATAGATATGCTGGATATGAAGAAAAATCCGATTCCTGCTCATTTGTCACTTGAAGAACAAGGAGTTTGGATTTTGGGGTATTACCATCAAAAAAGTGCATTATGTAAAAAGATAATATGAAAAATATAAAAAGATTAATGCCCCTGCTAAAATAAGGTGCGAATGTGGAG
This sequence comes from Ruminiclostridium cellobioparum DSM 1351 = ATCC 15832, assembly GCF_000621505.1. Lineage (GTDB taxonomy): Bacteria > Bacillota > Clostridia > Acetivibrionales > DSM-1351 > Ruminiclostridium > Ruminiclostridium cellobioparum. Next base: position 8,823 of record NZ_JHYD01000010.1, on the reverse strand, counting down.
AGAACATTAAAAGCTAAGTACATTTGCACACCTTATTTTAGCAAAAGTTTGCTGGATTTTATATCATATTCATAAGAAGTATTTTGAAAACATTGATTGATTATTAAAATATTGTATAATTTGTACAGTTTAAATTAATACTTCTTGTTTACTTTTGCTGTCGCTCCTCTCGTAGGAACGTGGATTGAAATTTGTGACATTTCTTTCGTTTGACGTAACTGTTTTAGGTCGCTCCTCTCGTAGGAACGTGGATTGAAATTGACACAGGTATGGTAAGGCCTTTGAGAGTATCAGGTCGCTCCTCTCGTAGGAACGTGGATTGAAATTGGATGATTCGCACGAAACGTGGTTTTTTTTATGTCGCTCCTCTCGTAGGAACGTGGATTGAAATTGACACAGGTATGGTAAGGCCTTTGAGAGTATCAGGTCGCTCCTCTCGTAGGAACGTGGATTGAAATTGGATGATTCGCACGAAACGTGGTTTTTTTTATGTCGCTCCTCTCGTAGGAACGTGGATTGAAATCAAGAGCTGATTGTAGTTGCTGGGAAAATTGGCATTGTCGTTCCTCTCGTAGGAGCGACGGTTTAACAATTAAGTAAATCAAAATTAGCATATACTGTGAATTATTTAAATCAAATTGATTGATTTGTAAAAATAACAGTATATAATAGGAAATAAGTAATAAATTAGTATATTATTATAATAATTCACAGGAGAAGGCTATGTTTATTGCTCATATCAGAAAAAACGACGGAGTTAGACAAAGTGTAAAGGAGCATATTGAAAATGTATCGCAATTGTGTTCAGAATTCTGTAAAAAAATTTCACTCGAAAATACTGGAAAGCTAATAGGGCTTCTTCATGACATGGGGAAGGGAACCGAAGCCTTTAAAGTATATATCATATATTGTTTCCTCAACCCGGAGGACAAGTCGCGGAGAGGTTCTGTAGACCATGCTACCTCAGGTGCAAAATTTATCTATGACACTTTTTTTAGTTCCAAAGATTCTTATGAAAAGCTGGCGGCTCAAATTATAGCTTTGGCAATATGTTCACATCATGGAGGGCTTATTGACTGTATTGATATGAACTTAAATGACAAATTTACTTCAAGAGTGAAACCTGACAAGCTTAAATTTAATTATGATGAAGCATTAAACAATTTTTTTGAAGAATGTGCAAGCCGGGAAGAGATTGAAAAATTATTCAAACAGTCGGCTCAAGAAATAAAAGAAATAATAATAAAAGTAAGAGCAATTTACAACAATAGAGAATTTGGATTATACTCTGCAGGCGCTCTGGAAAAGTTCCTGTTCAGTTGCCTGATTGATGCAGACAGATATGATACATACAGATTTATGGCAGAAAAGGAAAACCCGGAGACTCTAAAAAATATTGATATAGACAAGCTCTGGGAAGAACTATTAGTAAATTTCAACAAGGAATTGGATTTGCTCCCCCAAAAAACTAAGGTGGATATGCTGCGCAGTGAAATATCTCTGTCCTGCAAGGAGTTTGCTGTCAATAAACCCGGAATATATCAGCTTCTGGTGCCAACAGGAGGAGGAAAGACCCTTTCAAGTCTGCGGTATGCTCTGGAACACGCGAAGCAATATAGAAAAGAAAGGATATTTTACATAATTCCTTTTACCACAATAATAGATCAGAATTCAAAAGATATAAAAGCTTTTCTCGGCAGAGAGGACATTGTCCTGGAACATCATTCAAATCTCGTTGTTGACAATGATGATGAAGATTACAAGCTGTTGACAGAAAGATGGGATAGCCCCATTATACTGACAACAATGGTCCAATTTCTTAATACATTGTTTAAAGGCGGAACTCAAAGCATCAGAAGAATGCACAATTTTGCAAATTCAATAATCATATTTGACGAAATTCAGGCTATTCCAATTAAGTGCATTAATATGTTTAACTTTGCAGTAAACTTTTTATCTAAAATTTGTAACGCAACAATAATTCTTTGTTCAGCCACCCAGCCCTTGCTGTCCGGAACAGAAAGGCCGATTCTGCTGGAAGAAAAGTCACAAATAATCAAAGATGCAAACGATAAATTCAAGGATTTTAAGAGAACTCAGATTATTCCCCAAATACGTGCCGAGGCGTACTCCTGTCAAGCTTTAAAGGACTTTGTAAATGAAATAATAGAAGGAAAGCAAGATAAAAATGAAACAAATAGCGTATTAGTAATTTTAAATACAAAAAAGGCGGCAAAAGAACTATTCAGAACTATTGACGCCGAAAATTCCTTGCTGCCCGAAGAAAACCAGGCAGTGGTATTCCATTTGAGCACTAATATGTGTGCTGCTCACAGAATGAAAATACTTGGCACAATAAGAAAAGTTCTTGGAAAAAGAAAGGTAATATGTATAAGCACCCAGTTGATTGAAGCGGGTGTGAACATTTCTTTTAAATGTGTCGTGCGGTCTTTAGCCGGCCTGGACAGTATTGCACAGGCGGCGGGTCGGTGTAACAGGCATGCAGAGAACGACTGCGGAAATGTTTTTATTGTAAATATGGACCAGGACAGTGAAAATGTCAGCAAGCTGCTGGAAATAAAGGCAGGCCAGCAAACCACGTACCACATACTTACAGAATATGAGAGAAATCCGGAAGCTTTTGACAATGATTTGATATCGCCTAAGGCTATTAAAAAATACTTTCAATATTATTTTCATGAATTGAGATTACACATGGATTATACTTTGCCAAAACCAAATGCAGATAAAAACATGTTTGATTTGTTGTCAGGGAACAGGGGAGTGGTTGGAGCATACATTGAGAAAAACCAGGTAAAGCCTGAGTTAGTGCTTCACAATTCCTTTAAAACCGCAGGAGATTGTTTTGAAGCCATAGACCAAAACACCAGGGGAGTTATTGTTCCTTACGGCAAAGGTGAGGAACTGATTATAAAAATTAATGGCAGATGCAATCTGACAGATTTAAAAAGATATTTAAAAGAAGCACAGCAGTATTCTGTTAATTTATATGATTTGGAATTTAAGAAATTGGAAGCTATAGGGGCTATTGTCCCATTGAATAACGGAGGTGTGCTTGCACTCAGAACAGGCTTTTATGATGAGAACACTGGAGTTACTGAAGAAGAACAGCCTAAATTTTTAAATTGTTGAGGTGAAGAAGATGGAAAAAGAGAACACTGTGGAATTTATGGTCAGCGGAAGGTATGCGCTTTTCAGTGACCCCATCAATAGGATGGGAGGTGAAAAGCTTTCATACCAGATTCCAACATATCAGGCATTAAAGGGAATCCTGGAAAGTGTGTATTGGAAACCAACTTTTATATGGTACATTGACGAGCTGAGGGTTATGAATTATATAAAAACCCAATCCCAGGGAATTCGTCCAATAAATTATACCGGAGGGAACACACTGTCAATTTATTCATACCTGGTAGATGTACAATATCAGGTTAAGGCTCACTTTGAGTGGAATTACAACCGGCCTGAATTAGAGCAGGACAGAAATGAAAACAAGCACTATTTAATTGCAAAAAGAATGATAAAAAGGGGCGGAAGAAGGGATATCTTCCTTGGCACGAGAGAATGCCAGGGATATGTTGAACCCTGTAAATTTGGAGAAGGTGAAGGGAAATATGACAACTATGGTGAGATATCTTTTGGTTTGATGTTTCATGGCTTTGATTATCCTGACGAAGCATGTGGTGAAGTTGGCAGGGACAAGATGGTGGCGAGGCTATGGGTTCCTATAATGATAGACGGCTATATACGATTTATTAGACCCGATGAATGTGAGATAAAAAGGGAGTTGGCTGCTATGAGAATGAAAGAATTTAATGAAAATAATTTCAGTGGGTTAAAAGAATTTGAAGAGGGAGGAGAAATACTTGGGATGGATTGGTAAGCTCTATGATACATATGAAAATTGTAAAAGTGAAGCCGGGGTGCCAAGAACAGATGGTAAAACCCCACTGCTCCCAATTGCGCATTCTACGCAGAATGCTCAAATAGAGGTTGTGCTTGATGACTATGGCAATTTTCTGAGGGCTAGGACTCTGGATAAAGGGGAGGAAACAACCATAATTCCTGTCACTGAGGATTCAGCTTCGCGAAGCAGCGGAATTGCTCCGCACCCACTTTGTGACAAACTCCAATATGTGGCAGGGGATTTTTCCGATTATGTTAAAAAGGAGAAGGGAGCTGAGTTTTATAATAGGTATATTGACCAGTTGGAAGATTGGTGCAATTCGGAATATAAAAATAAAAAAGTATGTGCTGTTTTTGAGTATTTAAAAAAGAAGGGTCTCATAGCAGATTTGATTAATAGCAAAATATTGGTCAGTGGTGAGGATGGCTTAATAAAAAGTGATATCAAATTTGGAACAGTGGCCCAGCCAGACGTATTTATAAGGTTCAGGGTCGAGAGTGATATAGATGCAGGCGGAGATTACGAAACAGCAGTATGGCTGGATAACAAGGTTTATGACAGCTATATAAAGTATTACTTGAGCAGGCAGAAGGAAACAGCTTTGTGCTATGTAAGAGGAATTTCCATTCCCTGCTCTGAAAAGCATCCCTCCAAGGTAAGAAGCTCTGGGGACAAAGCAAAGCTCATATCGGCAAATGATGAAAGTGGTTTTACATTTAAGGGGCGGTTTTATGATAAAAAGCAGGTAGCAAGTGTTGGTTATGAAACCTCTCAAAAGGCTCATAATGCACTCCGGTGGTTAATTGATATCCAGGGTTATAAGTTTGGAAATCCAAAAGATGGAGAAGAAGTTATTGTTGCATGGGCAACCGGAAATCAAAAGCTTCCGCAATTGTTGGAGGACACAGATGATATATTCGGAGAGGACGAAACCCCACTGCCAATAGTAACAACGCAAAAGGAGTATGCAAAAAAACTTAATAAGGCTATTGCAGGTTATGAATTTGAGTTGGACGCTAATGCAGATGTAGTGATAATGGGACTTAATTCTGCAACTACAGGAAGGCTCTCTATTACCTATTATAAGGAACTGAAAGGGCCGGATTTTCTGGACAGGCTTTATAAGTGGTATGAAACCTGCAGCTGGAGGCACAGCTATAAAAGAATTCCAGACGGGGTTGACGAAAAGGGAAAGGCAAAGTACAAGACAAAGCCCTTTGTGGGAGCTCCTGCACCCAGGGAAATTGTAAGGGCGGCATTCGGTGTTGAAAGAAATGAACGGCTTGAGGTTGATGACAAGCTTATGAAGTCGACTATAGAGAGGCTGCTGCCATGTATTGCTGATGGTGCAAGAATGCCGTATGACATTGTAAAGGCAGCAGTTAACAGGGCATCCAATCCGGTTTCAATGAGCCGGTATAACTGGGAAAAAGTATTAAGCATAGCCTGTGCGCTTGTTAAGAAGCACGATAGAAATAATGAGGAGGAGTGGGACATGGCACTTGATGAAAATCAAACGGATAGAAGCTATCTTTTTGGAAGGCTTTTGGCTATAGCTCAAGAAATTGAAGAATGGGCAATCAGGAATTCCGGTGAAAAAAGGGATACAAATGCTGAAAGGCTTATGCATCAGTTTAAGCTTCATCCATATAAAACCTGGAGTATATTAAATGATAAGCTGAGGCCCTATATTTCCAGGCTGGGTGAAAGTGGCCGGGGGCTGGTTAAAAAAATTTCAGATGTAAATTCAAAGATATCCTTTGAGGATTTCACAACCAGGGAAGCACTGAAGGACAGCTATTTATTGGGGTATCATTGCCAAAGGCAGGTATTTATTGATGAAATGAATAAAAGGATCGAGGAAAATAACAAGAAAAAACTTGAAAATATCAAAGAGGAGGACTTGTAATTATGGGTATATTAAAAAACAAAATTGATTTTGCTATTATTATTTCGGTGAAAAATGCAAATCCAAATGGTGATCCCCTGAATGGAAACCGTCCGAGAGAAAATTATGATGGTTTTGGGGAAATTTCTGACGTTTGCATAAAGAGAAAAATCCGAAATAGGCTACAGGATATGGATAAAGAGATATTTGTCCAGTCTGATGAAAGAAGAACTGATGGTTTCAGAAGCTTGAAAGACAGGGCAGATGGTTGTCCGGAATTAAAGAAATTAATTAAGGATAAGGAGCAGTATGCTGCCTATGCCTGCTCTAAATGGATAGATGTGCGGAGCTTCGGGCAGGTGTTTGCCTTTAAAGCGGGAGAGGATAATTCTGTTTCTATAGGTATAAGGGGGCCTGTATCGGTACATTCGGGTGTAAGTGTTTCACCCATTGAGATAACAAGTATTCAGATTACAAAAAGTGTAAATGGAGAAACAGGCAAAGATCCGGACAAAAAAAGTCCAGATACTATGGGTATGAAGCACAGGGTTGATTTTGGTGTTTATAAGGTTGTTGGAAGCATTAATACACAATTGGCATCTAAAACGGGATTTAGTGAAGAAGACAGTGAGCTTATCAAGGAGGCCTTAAAAACATTATTCCAAAATGATTGCTCATCAGCAAGGCCTGAGGGCAGTATGGAGGTATGTAAGCTTTATTGGTGGAAGCATAGCTGTGAGATGGGACAATACTCTTCCGCAAAAGTACACAGGAGCTTGAAAATTGAACCAAAGGTAGAAATGCCTAAGGACATAGAGGATTATTCAATTGTTTGTGATGAATTGGAAGGATTAAAGCCGGAAGTTTATGATGGAATATAACGAAGAAGATTTCCTGTTATTGTCCGGTATTCAACATTTCGCTTTTTGCAGGAGGCAGTGGGCACTGATACATATTGAACAGCAGTGGCAGGAAAATTTGAGAACTGTTGAAGGAAACATACTTCATGAGAAGGCACATGACGACGGCTTCTCTGAAAAAAGAGGAGACATTATTATTTCCAGAGGCATGGCTGTTTTCTCCAGGACACTGGGAGTCAGCGGGGTATGTGATATTGTTGAACTGCACAGATGTGCCGACGGTGTGACCATATTCGGCAGGGAAGGCTTGTACAAACCGGTTCCGGTGGAGTATAAGCGGGGAAAACCAAAGGAAAATGAAGCGGATATCCTGCAATTATGCGGACAGGCAATGTGCCTTGAGGAAATGCTTTTGTGTGAAATAAAGGAAGCATATATGTTCTACGGTGAGACAAGGCACAGGTTAAAGGTCGTGCTGGATACGGATTTGAGGGAACGGGTAAGAGACACCTTGCATGAGATGCATGAGTTGTACAACAGAAGGTATACTCCTAAGACAAAGCCCTCTAAGAGCTGCAAGGCATGTTCGTTGGCAGATATTTGCCTGCCTAGGCTGTGCAAGAATCCTTCAGTATCAAAATATATTAAAGACAGCCTTAAAGAGGTAGAAGAATGAGAAAACTGTTAAATACTGTTTATGTAACTTCACCGGACGGTTACCTGTCGCTGGATGGGGAAAACCTTGTTATTCTGAAGGGTGACCTAGAGGCCGTACGTATTCCTATGCATAATCTGGAAAGTATTATTGCCTTTGGTTATACCGGTGCCAGTCCGGCATTGATGGGTGCATGCGCAAAACGCAATATTGCACTGAGCTTTATGACACAGAGTGGCAAATTTTTGTCCCGGGTTGTTGGAGAGGTCAGGGGAAATGTAACTTTAAGGAAATCACAGTACAGGTTATCCGAAAGTAATGAAGATAGTACAAAAATAGCCAGGAATTTTATATTCGGTAAGATCTTTAACGCAAGATGGATTATCGAACGTGCAACCAGAGATTATTCCGAGAGGCTCGACACGAATAAGCTTAAAAAGGTGTCGGCGGGATTGGCAAATTCATTAGGCTTTGTTCTGGGAAGTGAGAATCTAGAGGAGTTACGTGGTTTCGAGGGGGAGGCTGCAGCCCAGTATTTTAGTGTTTTTGATGACTTGATACTTCAACAAAAACAGGAATTTTTCTTTTGCGGAAGGAACAAACGCCCTCCTCTTGATAATGTAAATGCAATGCTGTCATTCATATATACGTTGCTTGCACATGATGTTGCAGCGGCATTGGAAACAGTGGGACTTGATCCCTATGTGGGCTTTATGCACAGGGACAGACCGGGAAGAATATCTCTTGCGCTGGATTTAATGGAGGAATTGCGCTGTGTTTTTGCAGATAGATTCGTAATTTCTCTCATTAATAAAAGGGTAGTCAATTCTGGCGGGTTTACTCAAAAAGAGGATGGGGCCGTCATAATGGACGATGATACGCGTAAAACGATTTTACAAGCCTGGCAGAGCAGAAAGCAAGAGAAAATTACTCACCCGTTTTTGCAGGAAAAACTGGAATGGGGCCTTGTGCCATATACTCAGGCAATGCTCCTGGCTAGGTTTATTCGTGGAGATTTGGATGAATATCCTCCATTTTTGTGGAAGTAGGTGATTGGATGCTGGTACTTATTACTTATGATGTAAATACCGAAACTGAAGCCGGAAAAAGACGGTTGCGCCGCGTTGCAAAACAATGCGTCAATTATGGCCAACGTGTCCAGAATTCTGTATTTGAATGTGTCATGGATGCAGCAAAGTGCAGGGAAGTTAAAAATAAGCTGGAAAAAATTATAGACAAAGACAAGGATAGTCTCAGATTTTATTATCTGGGGAATAACTACAAAAGCAAGGTTGAGCATATAGGTGCCAAAGAGTCATTTGATGTTGAGGGTACCTTGATAATTTAGTGCGAATGCGAAGTGAACATTAAAAGCCAGGTACATTCGCACCGGATTTTAAATATAATTTTCTAAAAATTGTGCAATTATTTGTATTTGTTATGTATTAAAACGATTGATACCGCTCAAATATTGTATAACTTATACAATTGA
>NZ_JHYD01000009.1 GCF_000621505.1 Ruminiclostridium cellobioparum DSM 1351 = ATCC 15832 | reverse complement strand
ATATAACCTCCTTTGAAATTAATAGGAGGAAGACATTGACTGAACCACCACACATTTAACGAGAAGCTAAAGCAATGATTAGCGTGCGGACTTATAGAACCACTTATTTGTGCTTGAAAGGCGATTCTTACACTGGTTAGCTTACTGATTTAAGCTGAGAAGAGCAGTCTACAACTCACCTCGTCGTGCTTTGTAGTATATCTTCTTCCTCAACTTATATATACCATGAGGGTGGGACCGCACACCACTTTTCATTACTATTTGTGTCGCCGGCGGTACCGGCGAAATGGAGGTTAACTTGAAAGACTTCACTTGCGTTCGCCTTACAAAACTAACCTGTGAATTTATGGCCGTGCGAAATATTCAAAGTATTTTAGCAATACTTTGAAAGCGCACATGGCCAATTAACTTCCTTTATTCGCCACATTGCGATAAAGGATATAAGTTTTCATTACATTTTGTGGCCACAAATGTGGCTTAAAGCCATACATGGCTTGGGAGGTTAATATGGGATTTCCAAGTGTAATACCTACAGGAACGACAATTTACAACAGGGATAAGGCATACGGCGGATATACAGTTTTACCCACACGAGAAGGAGCCCTGCTGATTGATATGAACGGCAGGGAACTAAAGCTGTGGAAGGGACTGCAGGGCTTTCCCAACAAATTATTGCCGGGAGGGCAGGTATTTGGCTCCTCGGGTACCAGAAATCCAAAATACGGAATGCAGGACCAGGTGGATTTATTGCAGGTGGATTGGGACGGCAATGTGGTTTGGAGGTTTGACAGGCTGGAGTATATTGAGGATCCGGGTGAAAAACCAAAATGGATGGCCAGACAGCATCACGATTTTCAGAGGGAGGGGTCGACGGTGGGGTATTATGCACCCGGAAGCCTTCCGTTGACAGATAGAGGCAACACATTGATCCTTGTACATGAAAATGTTCATAATCCCAAAATATCCGACAAACTTCTGCTGGATGACAAGATAATTGAAGTTACCTGGGAGGGTGAAATTATCTGGCAGTGGAATGCAAATGAACATTTTGGGGAAATGGGCTTTGACGAGGCAGCCAAAAACATTCTGGCAAGGGATCCCAATATGCGTCCTGCAGGCGGAGGCATGGGAGACTGGCTGCACATCAATTCGGCATCTACACTGGGGGAGAACAGGTGGTATGACAGCGGTGACGTGAGATTTCACCCTGACAACATCATATGGGATTCCAGAGAAGCCAACATACTTGCCATAACAAGCAAGGAGACAGGCGAAATCGTATGGCGTTTAGGTCCTGATTTCAATGCTTCAAAAGAATTGATAAAACTGGGGTGGATAATCGGTCAGCATCATCTGCATATGATTCCAGGAGGTCTGCCCGGAGAAGGTAATTTACTTGTTTTTGATAACGGAGGCTGGGGTGGCTACGGAACTCCTAATCCGACTTCTCCCACCGGCCGCATGAATGCCAAAAGGGATTATTCCAGGGTACTGGAATTCAATCCAGTTACTCTTGAAATTGTCTGGCAGTATACTCCTGCTGAAGCAGGCCTGGTAAATCCTCTGGATTCCTATAAATTTTACAGCCCGTTTATAAGCAGTGCTCAGAGACTGCCCAACGGAAACACGTTGATAACCGAAGGCTCCAATGGGAGACTTATTGAGGTCACTGCCGGACACGAAATAGTCTGGGAATACATAAATCCGTATTTTGGAGGTTTTGCCCCGTCAATGAACATGGTTTACCGTGCTTACCGTGCTCCCTATGATTGGGTTCCCCAACTTGCCGTTCCTGAGGAAATCAGCATCGATAAGCTTGATATATCGAAGTTCAGAGTACCCGGTTCACCGGTTTATGACAAAACAAATGTAACTGAATTAGCCGGGGCCGAAAAGGAGGAATGGGCGGAAGAAGCGGATAAGGCCGCATTCTGTGTTCTTTCCGATACTGAAAGAAATTCCTGATATTGCAAGACAAATTATTTAATTATATAAAAGGAGGCAGGGATTATGAGTAATCTGAAGGAACAACTGTATAAAGAACTGAAACTGAAAATAGCCTTGGGTATTGAAGGTGTCAGCTTTAATGAGGATGTCCTGAAAAAGCTCACAGAAAAAAAGGAAATAAAAACGGTAGAATTCTGTGGACCGGGTAAATTTTCAGAAACTAAAAAACATCATTATTTTCCTCATGCAATTCATTTAAAAAATGGTTTTGGAGTATTCCCTCTGGCAGACCCCAATTCACCCTACGCTATAGTAGAGCGGAAAGGAGTGTTTGGAATTGATTACAGAGGCAACTATCTGTCAGATATAAGTTTTGAAGAAGATCCCGGATTTTATTCCGGAAAAACAAAAGATGGGGCAAATATGAAGGATATTGCCCAGGACCGTTCGGTCAGCAGTTCCGATAAGAGCATAGTTGTCTGTTACAGCGAGGAGTGTGCTGTAAAGGATAAGGGGCAGACCTGCCTGTTTTGTACCTTCAACGCAAAGAAGAAGTACGAGGACGGTCCCGACGGTCCGGTCTGGAAGTATCCCCGGCAGATAGGTGAGACGGTGAAAGCTGCATATGATGAAGGCTACAAGCATGTAACCATTACCGGAGGCTTTATACCCGAACGCCGGGAACTGGAGTACTATCTGGATGTGGCAGAAAGCATAAAGGAAGCCCTGGGGAAAGATACCTTCAACGGTACGGCCTGTATAGGAGCACCGCTGGATTTTTCAGTAATCGAAAAATACAAGGAGGCGGGTTTCAGCACAATAGCCTTTAATACCGAAGTATGGGGCAAGGACTACTTTGAGATCGTATGTCCCGGAAAGGTGGAGGCCTGCGGCGGCTATGACAATTGGATAAAAGCCATAGAGTATGCCGTAGAGGTTTTTGGAAAAGGTAAGGTCAGAAGCAATTTTGTATGCGGCTTGCAGCCCAGGGAGGTTTTATATGAAGGCTTTGAGTATCTGGCTTCCAAAGGTGTGGTAACCATAGCCTCCAGTTGGGTCCCTTATGCGGGCTCACCGCTGGAAGGACACTGTTCTCCTACCATTGACTGGCATTGGGAGGTACAGCTGAAACATGCTGAAATTCTGAGGAAATACGGACGTACCTTTGAGGAAGTGTTTAACGGGGCACCCGCAAGATTTCCCGTACATGACATATTTCAGATAGAAGACGGCACCTGGCCGGGCTCAGGTATAAAATAAATATTTTAAAATTATAAACTAAGGTTTTGGGATTCGGATATGTGTTTCTCAAAACCTTAGTTGCATTTGAGGGTTTATGCTGATTATACAGGTACATGAGTACAACTTTAAGGCTTACAAATATGTTGAAAATAAGAAAATTATGGTATAATATAAATTATTATAAGTATTTTTCTAAAATGTAATACTGTTACCGGAATTATAAGAATTTATTTTTTATTGACTGAGGTATTTTCATGATGCTAAAAAATTGGAGTAGAATTTTATTGGCAGTATTTACATTTTCCTTAGTTCTATCATTGTCATTTACTGCTTCTGCATTTAGTATTGAAAAGCAAAAAAATATTCTGATAATTCATTCGTACAGTGAAGGCCTTCAATGGACCAGCGAGCAAAATGCGGGTATCATCGAAAATATCACCAAATCAAACAATAATTGTGCTATATTCGTCGAGTACATGGATTGGAAGAACTATCCCTATCAGAATAATCTTGATTCACTGTACAATTATTTAAAATATAAATATTCCGATAAAAAGCTGGACTTGATAATTACCACGGATGATGCTGCTCTCACTTTTGCACTGGAAAACAGGGCAGATCTTTTTTCCAATGCTCCAATTGTCTTTTCGGGAGTTAATCAGGAGAAAATATCCCAGATTCAGGGGAAATATGAAAATTTGACAGGTGTCATGGAAGAAATAGATCCTACCGATACAATCCGTATGGCCAGGAAAATCAATCCGGATATAGAAAATTTATATCTTATGGTTGATAATTCCGAAAGCGGAGTCACCACATCCAAGATAATATTGGAGAAAGTGAAACAAATGAATCCGGAAATAAAAATCATTCCAATGAATAATATGAGTTTCAGCACCGTTATCGATACAGTAGGCAGGCTGGATAATAAGAGCATGCTGCTGTTTGCCACTTATTACGGTGATGGCACCGGCTCCATAATAGATTTTAACCTGGCATGCAGGGAAGTGAGCAAATACAGCGCCGTACCGACGTATCATCTGTATGATTTCGGCCTGAACAATGGTGCTTTCGGCGGTAATATGCTGAGCGGAAGATTATACGGTAATTATGCCGCCGAACTGGCTTTGAGGATTCTGGAAGGGGAAAGTGCCGATAATATAGCTATTTATTCGCCAAAGGCAACCAGAAAGGTTTTTGATTACAACCAGATGAAAAGGTTTAATATTTCCCGGGATAAGCTGCCTTCGGATACCGAAATATTCAACAAGCCATTTTCATTTTTTGAAACTTACAGGCTTCTGGTACTGGCTGTGGCGGCAGTGTTCATATTTCTGATTTTATTCGTCATGATTCTTTTGATTTATATTAAGAAAATAAGAAGGATCCGAAAGGAACTGCATATAAGCAACGAGGAATTAACCCAAACCTATGAGGAACTGGTGGCGACAGATGATGAATTAAAGAATCAGCTTCATGAGATTTCAGAGATACAGAGAAACCTGGCTGAAAGCGAAGAAAAATATACATATCTTGCACTTCACGATGTTTTGACAGGTCTGCCCAACAGGCGTTCGCTGTTCGAAGATGCTGACAGGATATTACATAAAGGAAATAATAAAAAAGCCGCCTTGCTTTTTATTGATATGGACAACTTCAAATATATAAATGATACAATGGGACATGAATTTGGCGACCTGCTGATCAAGGCTGCAAGTGACAGACTGTCCCTGGATCTGTTGGAAAAAAGCACTCTGTACAGGCTGGGCGGGGACGAATTTATAATCCTTGCGGAAGAGACCGGGCAGGATAGAGCCGAACAGCTGACTGCAGATATTCTGTACAGTTTTAAGGAGAATTTCTTTGTCAAGAATATAGGACTTCATATCAGTTTCAGCATCGGAATAGCGATATACCCCAAACACGGAAATAATATAGAGGAGCTCATAAAATCCGCGGATATCGCCATGTATAAGGCCAAGGAAAGCGGAAAGAACAGGTATGTGCTATATGACAAAATCATGAATAAGGATTTTACCGAAAGGATGAATATTGAAAAACACCTGCATACTGCAATGGATAACAACGAATTCGAACTTTTTTACCAGCCGCAGTTTGATCTCAATACCAATAAGGTTACCGGACTTGAGGCTCTCCTAAGGTGGAGAAGTCCCGAACTGGGACTTGTCTCCCCCATGAAGTTCATAAAGGTTGCTGAGGATACCCACCTGATAATTCAATTGGGTGAATGGGTCCTGATACAGGCCTGTGATTTTCTCAGCCATTTGCACAAGCAGGGTTTGACCGATATGAAAATGTCGGTCAATATCTCAACTCTTCAAATATTCCAGTCTGATTTCAATACTAAAGTACTTAAAATTATTGATTACTTTAAACTTGACCCGAGCTCAATCGAACTGGAAATAACCGAGACAGTGCTTATTGAATCTTTTGAGGTGGTATATGATAAATTGCTGAAATTAAGGGAAAAGGGAATAGGAATTGCCCTTGATGATTTTGGAAAGGGTTACTCATCGCTGAGTTACCTGAAGCAGCTTCCAATAACCACATTAAAAATTGATAAAACCTTCATTGACAATGTTTCATTAATCCAGGAGAATAAAACCATTACCCAGCATATTATAAAAATGGGACGGTCAATGGGAATATCGGTCATTGCAGAGGGTGTGGAACATAACGATCAATTGGAATACCTTAAAAAATATGAATGTGATAAAATCCAGGGATATCTTTTTTCCAGGCCTTTGCCCAAGAAAGAGGTTGAGAAGCTTTTAAAGGGCTTGAACTAGATTATTGGAAAAGTCCCATACCGGCAGCTGAAAAATGCTTCACGATATGGGACTTATGCTTATTCGCGTACAAGTATTTTTTGAACTTCTGAAATATAGAGTGTATGATGGTCGGAATCGGGATAGAATTTGGAGTCAAGCTCGGTATCAATAAAGCATTCCGGCTTGTATTCCTGGGCATACAGCTTTTTGCATATAATAACGGTTTTTGCCTCGTCAAAATAGGGAACACCATTGTCATAAGAAACTGTCAATTCCGTTTTGCCGATCTTATCCTCGTCCCTGCCCGAAACCGTACCAAGGTATCCCAACTGCTTTTTAAAGCTTCCGTCCAGGAAAGAGAGGGAAAACTGCTCCGAGCTGTCAATAAACTCCTTGGTAAAACGCTGCGGTCGAATAACTATGAAAGATACATTTTTAGCCCACATCACGCCGAGACCTCCCCAGGAGGCAGTCATGGTATTGACTTTATCCGCTTTTTTGGCAGTCACAAGCATCCAGTCATGACCTATAATCCGAAATGGGCTCTGATCAAATTTCTCAGGACTGATTTCAATAAATTTATTCATATAAAAACTCCTTTTAACTATTTATATTATACTAATTATAATACTAATACAGGATTCAAAGAAATTCCAGTACTAAATAAATACCATGATTAAAATCCTGATACCGGCAATTCCAAGTGCCAGAGCAAGGCTCCTCACAATCCATCCGCCTTTAAGTCTCTTTGAAAGGCGGGCACCCAGCTGTGCACCAAATAATACACCTATGGAAAGGCCCGCTGTTTGAATGAGTCCGCTCGATAATACCCCTGTTGCCAAATGAACCATACTTCCGGAAAAGGACATGGAGGCCAAAACAAAATGGGAGGTGGCAGTGGCAAGATGTACCGGGAAATTAAGCACCTGAATCATGACCGGAACGTGGATGATACCTCCGCCAATACCTAAAAGGCTTGAGAGAAATCCCACCAGTACACTTATCACAATCCCAAGTACGGGATTGTAGGAAAAGGTATGAACCACTCCGTCAATATCAGTGACAGACCGGATTACATCGCCTTTTGCAGACTTTCTGTCCCGGTTCTTGCTCTGAGGTTTTATAAAGAGGTAAACAGACCCTATTAACAATATCACTCCGAAGATCAGGTTGAAAATATTCCGGGGTATGAGAGAGGTGGCAAGAGAACCTAAAATCGATCCGGGTAAGGTTGCTATTGAAAAAATAATGCCGGATTTGTAGTCAATTTTTTTCATCCGGGCATAAGCTACAGAGCCCGACAGTGAATTAAAAAATACGACTGCCAGAGATATGGCGGTGATGGTTTCAGGACTCTTATCCGGGTAGAGGAGCAGCATGACAGGTACAAGTATAAAGCCTCCGCCTGCCCCAATCAGCGTGCCGAATGTCCCTACCATAAATCCCAAAGGTATTAGCCAAAATAATTGATACATATAAAACCCCTTTTATATACTTTAATACTTTGTAAATATTTCAGAAAACCAATTTACATTTGTCCCGTAATAAGCTGTACACCTATGCTGGCGGCCGAAACGGCCATCCACACCAGCAAGCCCAGCAGCAAAGGCTTGAAACCGGTTTTCAGCATCTCCTTGAAATCTGCACTGAGCCCCACTGCCGATAATGCCATGACAATCATAAATTTGCCGGCTGAGGACAGGTGGGCCGCCTTTGAAGGAGTAATTACAGAAAGTGTATTCAAAAGCGAAGTGGCAAGAAACCCGACAATAAACCAGGGAAAAATCTGCCTGAAGCTGTAGTTAACCATCCCTTCTGTTTTTGCAGCATTTCTTTTTTTCAGCATTGTAACAGCGGCAAATATTAGGGAAACCGGAATTATCATGGTGGTCCGGGTCAGCTTGACTATTGTGGCATATTCTCCCGCCATGCTGCTGAAAGCATAGCCGGCTGCAACTACCGAGGAGGTATCATTTACAGCGGTGCCGGCCCACAAACCGAAAGCTTTATCCGAAAAGCCGATCAAATGCCCAAGCGGAGGAAATATCAGTACTGCTACAATATTAAAAAAGAATATGGTTGATATGGAATAGGCAACTTCTTTTTCCTCTGCTTCTATTACCGGCGAAACTGCGGCAATTGCCGAGCCTCCGCATATTGCCGTTCCAACGCCGATCAGAGTAGTAAGATTATACGGTATCTTCAGCAGCTTTCCAAAAGCATACGCCGTTATAAACGCAATAGAAAGCGTAGCAAGCATTATATACAGAGATTCCATACCTGTTTTCCAAACCTGGGTCAGGCTTAATCCTGCACCCAGCAAAATTATTGCGTATTGAAGAACTTTTTTTGAGGTGAATTTTACACCTGATTTTGCCCATTCCGGTTTGCCAACGAAGTTGCTGATCAAAATTCCTAAAACTATCCCAAATACAGGTCCGCCTACCACAGGAAACAATCTCCCAAGCCATGACGCCGCAATTGCAAGCGATAACGAAAGTAAAATTCCTGCGATGTTTCTTCTTAACCAGATCATTTTGAGTTCCACTCTGCCTTTCATTGTCAAATTTATTATACCGGCCGGCACACAAAAATATTTATGCTTTCCAATGCAAAATATTTTCTATAGATATTTTAGTGGTTATGTACTATAATTACAAATTATGATTTATTATAAATATATAAAAATAATTTATGATTGCAGTGGACAAATTTCATTATTTTTGTGACCGCGCTGCGGCTCAAAGCCATAACATGGCTTGGGAGGTTAACATGTTTGATTCCAAACTTCTCACTTTTATAAGTGTTGCAAGACTCAGGAATTATACACGGACGGCTGAAATTCTGAACATGACCCAGCCGGCCGTTACCCAGCACATCAAGCAGCTGGAGGAGTATTACTGCGTACAGCTTATAAAGAAAAAAGGAAGACAGATAATATTGACTGAAGAAGGCGAAATGCTGTTAAAGTATGCAAAGGAACTGGAAGCAAATTCATTGAAATTTCAGAGGGCGCTGATAAATAAATCTGCAGTTGTCAAACGGTATGATATAGGAGCGACGCTGACTATCGGAGAATTTGTCCTGCCCGGACTGCTTGGAGAGCACAAACGGCTGTATGAAAACATTGATATTATATTGCATGTTTATAATCTGGAAGAAATCATAAAAAGGTTAAGTTTCGGACAATTTGATGTTGGAATCGTGGAAGGTCCTTTTGACAAGACCAGGTTCAAATATAAAAAATTAAAGGATGACGAACTGGTTTTAGCTGTATCGCCCCTGAGTGAGCTTGCTAGGAATGGGGAGGTGGAGCTTGCCGATATAATTACCGGCGGAAAGCTGATAATGCGGGAGAAGGGCTCCGGAACCAGAATAATATTTGAAAACAAGCTGCTGGAGCTTGGCATAAGTCTTGAGGAAGTAAAAGTATACATGGAGGTGGGCAGTATAGGGGCAATTAAATCTCTGGTCGGGGCCGATCTGGGGTACACGGTGATCTCCAGGGAGGCTGTCAGGCAGGAAACAGAGGCGGGAACATTAAAAATAATACCAATTAAAGGTGTTAAAATTATCAGAGAATTTAACATCATATATCAGGATGATGTACAGAATGATTTTATCCGGGAGTTTATTGAATTTCTGACCGGTAAAAATAAATAAAATAAAGTGGTAACAAAATATTAAATAATGCATATTATATATTGTAATATTTGAATATAACGATTGACAAATGTTACGTATTCAATTTATAATGTGTAAGTGAATACAAATATGTTTAAGGTATTAAAATTAATATACCGGAGGTATTTTATATGTCGGCTGTCAAAGCAAAAAATAATTATACTGGCCAGAGCGGATGCTCCAGAATGAATTGTGCACAGGCTGTATTGAGCGCTTTCAAAGAAGATTTTGACATAGATGAGTCTATGGTGGATACTTTTAAAGGTTACGGGGGAGGAAGAGCTCCCGGCGGCTTATGCGGCGCTTATTACGCTGTCAGGTATATCCTGGATGAAAAAGACCCTTCCAGACTTGAAGAATTGGAAAAACACTTCCTTGAGCATGCGGGAGCATTGGAGTGCAGGAATATCAGAGGCCTTAAAAAGCTCTCCTGTGTCGGCTGTGTTGAAAAAAGCTCTGAGTTTTTAGAAATATTGGGCTGAACATGAAAAAAATATTAGTTGTTAATATAGCTCTTTTGGGCATTATAAATACTGTTTGCGGTACGCAGGGGAAAAGTTTCGTTCCTGACGGAAAGTAAAAATGCGGCAGGGGTACAAACCGGTCAACAAAGGAGTTAAGCAATGGAAATAAAACCTGAGGAAGCTAAAGCACGGCTTGATAAAGGCGAAAAGATCATTTTGCTGGATGTACGGACTGAAGAGGAATACAATGAGAAGCGCCTTCCGAACAGTATTCTGATTCCGGTTGAAGGTATTGATAAGGATGCACCGGCTAAACTTACCGATAAAAATGCTGCTGTTTTTGTCTATTGCACAACCGGCGGCAAAAGTGCCATAGCAGCGGAAGTTCTCACGCTTATGGGATATACAAAGGTATATGACCTTGGAGGTATTGAAGACTGGCCATATGAGACAGTAAACGGTAAATAACTGTTACCGGAAAATAAATATTTAAGACAATCTTAGTATTCACTTTTTGTGAATACTGTTTTTTTGCGTCAATATAAATATGACATGCAGCTGTCAGGTTCTGATGATATAATTATTAATATGGAGGGCCTTATGCAGATTAACAGGTTATTTGAAATTGTGTACATTTTGCTGGATAAAAAAATAATAACCGCGAAAGAATTGGCAGAGCGCTTTGAGGTATCGGTGCGAACCATTTACAGGGACATCGATGTGCTTTCCCAAGCAGGTATCCCAATATATATGAGCAAGGGCAAGGGCGGAGGGATTAGTCTTCTGGATAATTTTGTACTGAATAAGTCCTTGTTGTCGGACAACGAACAAAATGAAATTCTGGCTGCGCTTCAGGGCCTCAACGCGGTACACTATCCGGAAGTGGATAATGTGATAGCAAAATTGGGACTTCTTTTTAACAAGGAAGACTATAACTGGATTGATGTGGATTTTTCACATTGGGGTGAAACTAACAGGAATAAATTTAATCTGATCAAGACAGCCATAATCAATAAAAGGGTAATAAGTTTTGATTATTCAAGCTCATACGGGTTAAGCAGCAGCAGGAAGGTTGAGCCCATTCAGCTCTGGTTCAAGGATAAAACCTGGTATTTGAAAAGCTATTGCCTGTCCAAAGAGGATTTCAGGATATTTAAACTTACAAGGATGAAGGAAGTCCGGGTTACCGACATTTCCTTTCAAAAAAGACCCGACAGGGAAAGTTCCTTTGATGCCCGCCGGGATGAAAACTTCAGAACGGTAAATTTTAAACTGCATCTGGATAAGTCTGTTGCCTACCGTGTATATGATGAATTTAATGAAAACTGTATAAGGCAAAACCCTGACGGGAGCTTTGAGGTGGCAGCCTCCTATCCTGAGAGCGATTGGGTGTACGGCTATATTTTGTCCTTCGGGAATGCGGCAAAAGTCATTGAGCCCGAGTATGTCAGGAATATTATAATCGACAGGCTGGAACAAACACTAAAGCAGTATGCCCATCAGCTGTAATATGAAAGTTCAGTGTTTTTATTCAAATATGACACAGTGATGTCATATAAAGGCTGCTATCCTTTTATTAAAATATATAAAAGGAGTGCAGGCAATGAATATGAATTATGAAACAGTAAAATTGTGCGAAATGACAGTAGCGGGTCTGTTGGTGAGAACCACCAATGAAAATGGCCGGGCCATGTCCGATATCGGAAGGGTTTGGGAGGAATTTTTGAAGAATGATGGTTATCATGCGATTAAGAATAAGGTAAATTCCAAGAGCATAGGTCTTTATACCGACTATGAGGGTGATTTCACAAAATCCTATAACTTTTTAGCCTGCTGTGAAATCAGCGAGGCCGGAGAGCTGCCGGGGAAAATGGTTACAAAGACTATCCCTGCCGGAACCTACGCGAAATTTACCGTGAAGGGACATGTTCAGAGGGCAGTGGGGGAATTTTGGACAAACCTTTGGAGCATGCAGCTTGACAGGAAATACAGCTGTGACTTTGAAGAATACCAGAACAATTCGGGCGATATGGATCACCAGGAAATACATATTTATATTGCATTAAATGAATAGCCGTACGGCAGCAGAGCAGGAAGACGACCGGCAGACCGGAAATCTTCCTGCTACCTGTTTGGCGGGGATGGTCAATGGATTTTATAAACGTAGAGGAGACAGGTTGATTTAAATGGAGTATATACCAGCAAAAACCATAATTTCAGGTTATGCCGAGAATAATAACTGGTTTGGCAACAACTATAACATGAATATATATAAGGGCTGCAATCATGGGTGTATTTACTGCGACAGCCGAAGCGACTGCTACCGTATTGACAGTTTCGATGAGGTGAGGGTGAAGGAAAATGCTCTTAATTTAATATATCGCGATTTAAAATCCAAACGTAAAAAAGGAGTTATAGGAACGGGTGCCATGAGTGACCCCTATAATCCTTTTGAAGAGCAGCTTGAGCTTACAAGGGGAGCACTGGAAATAATCAATCAATTCGGCTTCGGAATTTCCATTGCAACAAAGAGCGATCTTGCAGCCAGGGATATTGATATATTGCAAAAGATACAAAAGCATTCGCCGGTGCTTGTTAAAATAACCGTTACAAGCTGTGACGACGGGCTGGCTGAAAAGGTGGAGCCCAATGCTCCAGTGTCCTCCAGACGGTTTGCTGCAATTAAAAAACTCAGCGGCAGCGGGATTTTTGCAGGAATTTTAATGATGCCCATATTGCCATTTATAGAAGACACCGAAGAGAATATCACAGGGATAGTCAGGCTTGCCCATGAGAACGGTGCCAGATTTATTTATCCCGCCTTTGGAGTGACACTGAGAATGAATCAAAGAGAGTGGTTTTATTCCAAAATTGATGAACTGTTTCCCAAAAAGAAGGAATTATATATCAAAGAATTCGGGGATTCCTACGGATGCCACTCACCAAAGGCAAAACAGTTAAAAGCCGTATTTAAGGAGGAGTGCCGCCGGTATGGGATTTTATATAAAATGGAGGATATTATTACAGCGTACAAAAAGGGCTATTATGACAGGCAGCTGAGTTTGTTGTGAACGAGTACCTTACCATACGGGGTTACATATGATATTATAAAAAAGGCTGTTTCAGCAATAATACTGACGGCATAAATACAAGGATAATACGTGAACAAATTTCATTACAGTTTTGTGGCTGCTAAGCGGCTCATGGAGGCTAATATGCCAAGAAAAACTTATGTTACAAATATGCCGGATAAAACAGGAGCATTTATGCTGGCCTCGAAAATAATAGCAAACCATAACGGAAATATTGTCCGCGTAAGCTATAATAAAGCTGTTGACCTTCATACGCTCTTTATTGATGTTGAAGCTCAGGAGCACGACCTGGCCAAAATAGCGGAGGAGTTGGCAAATATTGGCTACCTGAATGAAAAGATTTCGGAAACCAGAGTTGTAGTTGTAAATATCAAGATACCCGACAAGCCAGGTTCTGCACTGCCTATTCTGAGGATACTGGACAGATACGGCATAAATATTTCATACATTAATTCCAGCTCAAACAATACCGGGTTCCAGAATTTCAAGATGGGACTGCTCATAGAAAATCCAAAGGTAATAAAGATGCTGCTTGAGGATATCAGTGAAGTATATCAAATAGATATTACGGATTACGATGACTCTGAAAACAGCCTTGACAACACGATTTTCTACATCCGCCTGGCAAATGAGATGCAAAAACTAATGCATCTGAGCACTGAAACGACAATGGAGTTTATATCCGAATCCAACCGCATCTGGCAGGTGCTTCAGGAAAAAGGGGAGAATCCAAAAAAGGTTTTTGACTATATAAGGCGGTTTGCAAATTTTATTAGCCGGCATCGGGGCAGCAATTTTAATGCCGACATTGAAAGGATACAAATAAGCCCGTTGGTAACGCTATACAATATCCAGCCCCCCTGCGGCAGCAATACTTATGTTATGGAAACGGAGGACGAATTGGTACTTGTGGACACCGGCTACACAATATATTCCGGGGAAATGTTTGAAATTTTCAGCAGGCTCTTTGAAGATTGGGAAAAAAGAATTAAGAGGGTTTATATTTCCCATGCCGATGTAGACCACTGCGGTATGCTGTCCAAACTTGAGAATGCCGGAATATGTTTGAACAGGAAGAGTGCCGACAATTTAAGGCGTCAGTATGAAGGTGTTCCGGATTACAGGGAACATAATGACATCGGACTTGGCTACAGCAAACTGAGCCGTATAATTTCAGGCTATATACCTTCCGAAACACATAATTTTAAAATCCTGGATGACGGAGATACCCCCGAAGAACACGAAGAACTGCTGCATATAGGGAGTTTTTCGGTGGGAGATCTGGAATTTGAAGTATATGAGGGCAGCGGAGGTCATGTTTACGGCGAAATGGTTTTTGTCTGCAGAAAATTCGGAGTAGCTTTTACAGGAGATATTCTGGTCAACATAAGCGGTTTCAGCCCCGAACGTGCCGAGTTTAACTCTCTGGCACCATACCTGATGAGAAGTGTCAATTCAGATTCGGTAAAAGCTACCCAAATGAGAAAGCAGATAACCAGCCTTGCCGAAGAAATAGGTGAAAGCATACAAAAACCATGTATAATTTGCGGCGGGCATGGTCCGCTTTCCATAATATCCAATCGCAAGCTTGTTAACATGCCCGGTACAGAAAGAGTAACAATATAAAAGACAATTCTATCCCACCCTGCCGATGTTCAGTTCACCGCCGTACGGCCTGAGAAGACTGTCCTCCGGTGTGCAGGACGGGCTGATCCAGGCCATTGCCCCAGGTTTGTCAAGAATGACCGGCATTCTGTTATGTATGCTCGACATCTGCCGGTTTGCGCCGGTGGTTATTATGACAAAGCGTGTTGAGAGGATGCCTGTCCTATCTGAAAAGCTGCCGTACAAGCCTGCAAAATACATGAGGTTTGAAGCGGAAGCACGTATGAGGTATTTGTCCTTTTTTCCGGCCCGGCCGTCGGCAGCTTTCCATTCGTAAAAGCCGCTTGCAGGTATAAGGCATCTACCCGTGGCAAGCAGCTTGCGAAAGGTGGGCTTTTCATTGAGAGTTTCGCACCTTGCATTTATGATAACAGCGCTGGATTTCGTATAGTTGGGAAAGCCCCATTTAAAAAGGTGCAGGTTCCTTGAATTATCGGGACCACCGGTAATAACCGGTGCGGTATCGGTAGGGAAGATTTCACCGGTTTTCACCTGCCGGGCTTCATTTTTATACCGCTGGTCTATGCCGCTAAGAATTTCTATCAGTTCCTCATTTTCTTCCTCTGTAAATACAACATATCGTCCGCACATTTTGATCCTCCTGTAAACAGAAATCTGGCATTTGTTATTTTTAAGCCGTTTGCTTTCTTTACCCTCTATTGACAATGTATAACACGCCTCACGCCGGCTATTTTGCCACTTTTCTTTGTCGTCGTCCTTGCCTTGCGTCAGCAAGGCTGCGTCCATCCTCCTCGAAATTTGCCAAAATATCTCAGCGCGAGGTCGGTGATTTTTGAGTGAAATAATTTGGCTTGCGGCAAGGCAAAGGCGTGCAGTAAGGCTTTGTGCCTTGCAAGCGGCTTCAACGCAGCCGCAGGGCAAATTAACCACTCAAAAACGTATTGTACATTGTCAATAGAGGGTAATGTAGCTTTAATATTGTTTTTTAATATAGTTATTTAATGTATATAGTTCATTATATAATATTTGAGATATTTATGTAAGGAAGGGTCTGTAAAATCCCTTCCATCACTATGCCTCCTAAACTTATCTGATGCATACAAAGGTGACGATATTGAAAGTAAAAACTTCAAAGTAAACCCATCTGCGGCCATTCCATCTGTAGCCGTAAACTACACGGGGAGTGACGCTTGAAATCCAGGCCCAGAAGTTTCTCCCGTTATTCAGCCATATATATGCAAATCTGTTCCGGCATTGTCTGACCGGGCCGGGTAAAAAACCGGGTCTCCGGGGGATAAAGCTCGGTGGACGCATATTTGGTGCAAATTGTCCGAAATTATGCGGTCCCGGTGAATATGGCAATAAACCAGGCTGACCCTGGGGAGGGCCAAAGGGTGGCTGACCCTGAGGAGGGCCAAAGGGTGGCTGACCCTGGGGAGGGCCAAAAGGTGGCTGACCCTGGGAGGGTCCGAAAGGAGGCTGACCCTGAGAAGGCATCATGGGCGCCGGTGTTCCGTCAGGTCTGAAGTCATCCTCATAATAATCATAATCCTCATACCCTTCATATCTGTCATATCCATCATATTCGTCATATTGATCCGACATTAAAATCTACTCCTTATACGTAAGCTTTTAATACATAATATGGCAATATTTAAAATACGGTTACATAAAGAATATTGATAATGTAATGCACCAATCACGTGTTATGCTCAGGTATTATATTGAGAGATCATTCACAGATACAATTATCTTCTACCTCAATATAAAATCTTTGATTCCTAAAGCCGCCATCCTCAAAAAACAGCTGGAGCTTTGTTCCTTCACATATACAATTAAACCTCTGTGCGTTTACTTTTTGCTTAAAGCTTTTTCCGTTCCTGCTGTCCAGAACCTTGCTTATTTTATAAATACGGCCTTCCCATTCCAGGGAATAGGGGATCAATTCCCCTGTGCTGCTGCGTCTGAGAGCCGTAACATTAAGATATACCCGCCTGTGCACAGTCATTTGCCCTCCATGAACCATTTGTCTTCCTCAAGAAAAATATATACCTCCTTGTTCATTACTCTGCATCTGAATCTTATTCCCTGGCCGCCCACCCTCAGACTGGCGGCTTTCTGAAAATCCAACACCTTGTCTATATCATAGCGTGTTCCATCCTCCCACAAAAAGAACAGGGGAAGAAGCTCACCATCCATTGTAAAAGTTGACATAACATCTATATAAACCTTGCGCATGAGCTCTCTCCTTTCTATCTGAAATAGGATACAGGAAAAATAACATTTTCTTCCATGGGATTGGCATTAAGCTTCTTATCC
The DNA here is from genome assembly GCF_000621505.1 of Ruminiclostridium cellobioparum DSM 1351 = ATCC 15832. Taxonomy (GTDB): domain Bacteria; phylum Bacillota; class Clostridia; order Acetivibrionales; family DSM-1351; genus Ruminiclostridium; species Ruminiclostridium cellobioparum. The sequence goes on along the minus strand of NZ_JHYD01000009.1, from coordinate 213,070 downwards.
TTTAACATCAGGGCTCTTTGAGTTGAGTAATGTCCGTAACGGCTTCTTATATCATCAATGCATTTTTCCAGCAGTTCTTTTTTCAGCTTTCTGTTGTCATCATCAAATAAACTTAACTGGGTGCAGCCATCCGGTATTACAAGATCGGTAACTCTTACGCCTATGGAACGTATGGGTTTATTCCAGGTCCAGTTTTTCAGGAATATTTCAAAAGCTTTTTCTGCTATCTCACTGCTGACAAAGGTGGGGGTGTTCAACGGGGCCTGCCTGTCTATGGTCACCAGGTCCCTGTCACGCACGTGTATCTGTACTGTCCTGCCCTTAAGGCAGTGACTGCGGAGTCTTTCGGCAACACTTTCGGAGAGTATGTAAAACAGCATTTTGGCATCTTCATTGTTTTCCAGATCACGGGGAGTGGTCATACTGTTGCCGATACCTTTGATCATGCTCTCAGTCCCCAGAATTGACACAGGGGTGGTGTCGAGGCCATTGGCAAAACTCCAGAGATATTCGCCCCATTTACCCAGCAGACCGGTCAAAACAGCAGGCGAAACCGCTGCGATATCACCTATGGTGTAGAGTCCGATTTTTGCAAGCTTTCGCCGGGTGGAGGGACCCACGTATAAAAGTTCTTTTGCGGGGAGAGGCCAAACCCTTTGTTTATAGTTATCAGGACTGATGACTGAAACATCATCGGGCTTCTTTAAGTCGCTTCCCAGCTTTGCGAATATCTTGTTCCAGGATACACCCACCGACACTGTGATACCGGTTTCGGCACGCATACGCCTGCGTATTTCATGGGCGATATGTTCGCCGTCTCCGAAAAGGCGGGTTGAATCAGTGACATCCAGCCAGTTTTCATCAATGCCGAAAGCCTCGATTTTGTCGGTATAATCCCGGTATATCTCCCTGGCAAGCTTTGAAAATCTGATGTATTTGCCATAATCGGGAGGAGTGACAATTAAGCCGGGGCATCTCTGCCTGGCCTGCCAGATGGCCTCGCCGGTTTTGATGCCGAAGTTTTTGGCTATGGTGTTCCTGGCCAGAATGATTCCGTGCCGGCGTTCAACACTGCCTCCCACAGCGACAGGTTTGCCTTGCAGCTCAGGTTGATGCAGGCATTCAACACTGGCATAGAAGTTGTTTAAATCTGAATGCAAAATTACTCTTTCCATAAGGCCACCTAAATAATATAATCGAACGTGTGTTCGGTTATATTATATGCCGGCAATATGATTTTTACAAATGAAAAAATTAGAAATTATATAGCTTATGTGGAAATAATGGATGTAGAAACGGCACAAAAATCATCACAGAAATCATTGATATGCAGCAGTATATGGGGTAATATGGAAGAAAGAAGCGGACCATGCAGGGGAAAATGGGTATGGATTCTGAATGAATACTGAATAACTATGATATTGAGAGAGGTGTATGATGGAGATTATAAAAGTAAAAAAAAGAAATATCGTATTCAAATATAATATTGCAGACTGGGATTTAAATCTTCACTTGATTGTGGGAAATAAATACAACTACATCATTGATACAGGATTGGGTTCCCTGAGTATTTCTCCTGTTATAGAATATCTGGGAAATAATCGCAATCCGGTTATTGCAGTTAATACCCATTATCATTGGGACCATATCTGGGGAAACGGTTCGCTTGAAAACTGTACAATCATATCTCATCGGCTATGCAGAAAAATCATTTCGGAAAAGTGGGATGAAATGCTGGAAAAGCGAAAACAATTTGTTAGAGGGGAGGTTCAAAAGTGTCTTCCGAACCTGACCTTTGAAGATACTATATATTTCCCTGACGACAAAATCAAAATTTTTTATACACCGGGGCATACGGTTGACTGCATAAGTGTACTTGACGAGGAAGAAGGAGTAATTAATACCGGTGACAACATAGGTGATACCATGGAGGAAATTGTTCCGTCGGTTGAGACAGGGAAGGAAGTATTCATTAATACTCTTTTGAAATATAAGAAGATGGATTTTGACACTTGTGTTTCGGGACATAATACTGTTCTTGGAAGGGAAGTTATCGATATAATTTTAAAAGAAATTGATGTCTGATTACATTTAATTATTGAGTACATTTAATTTTTGCAGTATAATTGATTGAGCTGTCAGTCAATATATAAAACAAAAGGAAGAAGGCTCTAAATTGCCACGGAATAAAGAAAAGAATGAGATTCTGACCCAGTCCAGGAAAGAGGATATATTACGGGCTGCAATAAAGAAATTTTCCGAAAAAGGCTATAATGGCGTAAAAGTTTCTGATATAGCAAAAGAACTGGGAATAAGCCAGGGCATTATATTCTGGTATTTTCAAACAAAAGAAAATCTGTTTATAAATGCTTTTATGAAAGAGTTCCGGGAAATCAAGCTTGCAACCTCAAATGTGCTTCACTCTATGACCTTAACCCCTCTGGAAAAATTAAAAGCCATAATATTTGAAATGATTAAAGTTTACAATGCAAAAAAAGAGGGTTGTATGTTGATACTCCAGATTCTTTCCAATACCGGGATGCAGCGTATTCTTTCAATTGACATTTCAACTGTTTATAATGAACTTTACATTGATCTGGAACTTTTATTTAAAGAAGCGGGAGCATCGAACCCGGAGCTTAAAGCCAGAAATTTTGTGGCTTTACTTGATGGTTTCATGATACAGATAATTTTAGGTCTCGATATTGGAAATACAGAAATTCTCGTGAAGGATATCCTGCATAGATACGAGCTTATTTAAATTTTGTAAAATCGGAAAAACATTAATGGAGGCAAATTAAGCTTTATGGAAACAATTAACAGACATAATACATACAACACTCTGTTTCACTGGCATAGTTTCAGATTGAAACTTGTTTTCGAAGGGATAGCAGTTGGAATTTTAGCCGGACTCTTGGTAGTATTATACCGGTTTGCTCTTGAAAGAGCCATGGTATTATTGCAGGGAATATATGGTACTTTGTCCGTAAGACCGCAATTCATACCGGTTTGGCTTGGAGTTTTATTAATTATAGGCGTTATTTTAGGCAAACTCACAAAGTATGAGCCAATGGCGGGCGGCAGCGGTATTCCGCAGGTGGAAGGAGTGCTGCTGAGAAAACTTAAAATGAACTGGTGGAAAGTGATTGTTGTGAAATTTTTCGGAGGTATTTTAGCCATAGGCTCAGGCCTGTCACTTGGGCGGGAGGGTCCTTCGGTCCAGCTGGGAGCGGCAGCAGGACAGGGGCTCGGCAAAATGCTTAAAAGGGTGAAGCTGGAGGAAAAGTATCTCATAACCAGTGGTGCAAGTGCGGGCCTGGCGGCAGCCTTCAATGCCCCTTTGGCGGGTGTTATGTTCGCGCTGGAGGAGGTTCACAAGAATTTTTCTCCCCTGGTTTTGTTGTCCTCACTTGCCGCAGCCCTGTCGGCCGACTATATTTCCAGCGGTTTTTTCGGATTAAAGCCGGTTTTCAATCTCCAGAGCTTGTCGGTGCTGCCGCTTAAGTCCTATTTATATATAGTCGTGCTTGGAGCTTTAATAGGAGTACTTGGAGTTTTATTCAACAAGTCCATTTTAAAGACTCAGCTTTTATATTCAAAGCTTAATATCATACCAAAAGAATTATGGGTTATAATACCTTTGGTGATTTCTGTTGTTTTGGGCTTTATATTGCCCCAGGTTCTTGGCGGAGGGCATGATCTGATAGTCGGGCTGCTGACGGGGGGCGAATTCCCACTGGCCTTTTTGTTTGTACTTTTACTGGTTAAATTTTTGTTTACCATGATAAGCTATGGCTCGGGTGCTCCGGGAGGAATATTTCTGCCGCTGCTTTCCATCGGGGCTTTGATTGGCGGTATTTATGGTTTAGCGATGGTAAACCTGTTCAATATGGACAGCAATTATATAAACAGTTTTATAGTACTGGCCATGGCAGGGTATTTTACAGCTGTTGTCAGAGCACCTATAACGGGTATCATATTAATAACTGAAATGACAGGTTCCTTTAATCACCTGTTATCCCTGGCGATAGTATCTGTAACAGCATATATTGTCGCTGATTTGCTGGGATCGAAGCCTATTTATGAATCCCTGCTGGAAAGAATATTGCAAAAGCAGGGCAACAATGATGCGGCTGTGGGTGATAAAAAGCATAAATCAATTCTTGAATTCGCAGTTTGCATGGGATCAATGGTGGACGGCAAACAGGTCAGGGATATAAAACTGCCTTCACACTGTCTTATGGTAGCAGTCCGGCGAGGAGAGCGGGAAATAATCCCTAACGGTGACACCGTACTTTGTGCGGGGGATTATTTGATTGTGTTGACCAATGATGACAGGGCAGCTAAAATCAATGATTCTTTTGCAAAACTTTGCGGAAGCTGTGAGGTACAAAAATAGCGGTAAAAAAAGCAAATATTGAACAAAAAGTCTGTCAATACTTATGAAATAAATTTATAATGTATATTAGAACTGATAATATTATGACAAATGACAATAGATTAAATTACGGACTAATATTAAAGTTAACTTAACCCATAAAGATTGAGGAGAAAATTTAATGAAGACTATTGTAGTCTACAGGTCAAAAACCGGTTTTGCAAAACAATATGCGGAATGGATTGCAGAGGAATTGAAAGCAGATATTTTTGAATCTTCCGGGGTCACTGTCCATAAGCTTGAGGCATACGACAAAATTGTCTATGGCGGAGGCTTGTATGCCGTCGGAATAAACGGTGTAAAACTGATTACCGGCAATCTGGAACGGCTCAAAGGTAAAAGGATCGCTGTCTTTGCCACAGGCGCAACTCCCCCGAGAAAGGAAGACATTGATAAAGTAAGGGATATGAATTTTACCGCGGAACAGCAGAAACAAATAGGATTTTTTTATTTAAGGGGCGGTTTTGATTACTCAAAATTAAATTTTGCCGATAAGTTACTTATGAATATGCTGAAATTGAAGATAAAGGCCAAAAAAAAGAAAACAAAGCTTGAGCCCGATGAAATCGGCATGCTGGCAGCATATGACAGGCCTGTTGACTTCACAGGTAAAAAGAGCACAGAAGAGCTTTTAGCATATATAAATTCTTAATTACAGGAGGAATACATAATGCAGGTTAGATTCGGAATAATTGGTTTAGGCGGCATAGCTGCCAGGTTTGCAAAAGTGCTCAATACTGCCGGGGGAGTTGAACTGGCAGCTGTAGCATCCCGTGACATGTCAAGGTCAAAGGCCTTCGCAGAAAAATTCGGTTCAAAAAAAGCCTATGGCAGCTACAGTGAACTTATAGCAGATGAAGAGGTTGACGTTGTTTACGTTGCATTGACACATAATTTTCACTATGAAATAGTAAAGGAATGCCTTAATAGCAAAAAGGCCGTTATCTGCGAAAAGCCTTTTGTACTTAATAAAAAAGATGCAGAAGAACTGTCACGGCTTTCCAAAGAAAAAAACGTACTTCTGATGGAGGCCATGTGGACCCGGTTTATTCCCGCTTTCAGAAAAGCCAGGGAATGGGTGGAATCAGGCAAAATAGGGGAAGTTAAACTGGTCAGTGCATCTTTTTGCTTCAATATGCCATTTAATCCTGAAAGCCGGCTCTACAATCCCAGGCTTGCAGGCGGCAGCTTGTATGATGCCGGGGTTTATCCAATTGAATTCACCACCGGAATACTTGGTGAAAATCCTTCGAAGGTCAGCGGTATGGCAACCTTCAGCAAAACGGGCGTCGACGATTTTGCCGTAATAAATATGAGTTTTGAAAGCGGTGCGCTTGCTTCGCTGAGCTGCGGTGTCACGGCGGCTGCCAACAGGGATGCAAGGATATGCGGAACAGAGGGGAATATCATAGTATATGATTTTTTAGGTTCAAGAAAGTGTGAACTGTACGATAATGAGAATAAACTGGTGGAAAGCTTTGCAGAAGATTTTGATGACGGCTTTATATTTCAGATAAACCATTTCAGAGATTTATTCATAAGCAATAAGATCGAAAGCGAAATAATACCGCATAGAGATACCATTGCCTGTGCTGAAGTATTTGATGAATTGATGAACCAGTGGGGACTTGGAGGCTCGAATGCTGCGATTTAATTGTGACTACAGTGAAGGTGCACATCCGAAGGTGCTGGAGAAGCTTGTTGAAACAAATATGGAGCAGACTGCAGGCTACGGTGCCGACCCCTATTGTGCCCGAGCCGCACAGCTGATCAAAAGCAAATGCGGCCGGGACGATATAGATGTACATTTCCTGGTGGGAGGTACCCAGACAAACCTGACGGTGATAACTGCGGCTTTAAGGCCGCATCAGGGTGTTATTTCGGCCCATACAGGACATATAAATACCCATGAGACAGGGGCCATAGAGGCCAACGGACACAAGGTGCTCGCACTTCCGGCAGTTGACGGCAAGCTGACCGCTCAGGCAGTTCAGGATTGTTATGAGGCCCATGTTAACGACGAGACCAGGGAGCACATAGTGCAGCCTAAGCTGGTATATATTTCGAATCCCACCGAAATTGGCACCATATACAGCAGAGCCGAGCTGTCCGGTATAAGTGAAGTCTGCAGAAAGAATGATCTGTTTCTCTATGTGGACGGAGCGCGTTTGGGCTATGCCCTTTGCGCAGAGGACAATGATCTGGATCTGCCTGCTTTGGCCCGGTTGTGCGACGCTTTTTATATAGGCGGGACCAAAATAGGTGCACTATTTGGAGAGGCAGTGGTTTTGTGCAGCGACAAAATCAAGAGGGATTTCAGATATATTATAAAGCAGAAGGGCGGGATGCTTGCCAAGGGAAGATTGCTTGGAGTGCAGTTTGCCGCTCTGTTTGAGAAGGATTTGTACTTTGAGATGGCAAGCCATGCCAATAGAATGGCCCTGCTTATAAAAGCTGCCTTCAAAAGAAACGGCTACGGCTTTTTGGTGGAATCCACCACAAATCAGCAGTTTCCCATAATACCGGATGAAATTCTTTCGAAATTAAAAGAAAAGTTTGAATATTCATTTTGGGAAAAGGTTAGTGCTGATGCCAGCGCGGTCAGGTTTTGTACAAGCTGGGCAACGGAACCTGACGCTGTACGGCAGTTGATTGAAGAAATTGATAAATACCGATCTGTAGCATAGGAGGGATGCATCTCATGAGCAAAATATATGAGTTTGAAGCCGAAATAAAAAAAGTACCTGACATTGACGGTGCATATATAGAATTTCCCTATGATGTAAGACAGGAGTTTGGGAAAGGCAGAGTGAAGGTAATGGCTTCCTTTGATGGTGAGCCCTATGAGGGCAGTCTGGTGAGGATGAAAACACCCTGCCATATTATAGGTATCAGGAAGGAAATCAGGGCGAAAATCGGAAAACAGCCCGGTGATACAATAAAGGTAACAATCCGGGAAAGACAATGACAGCATAAAGATAAAGAAAGAGTTGAATAAATGACGGAGTTTGGTTTCAGTGATTTTCATTTAAGCGGTGATATCATAAAAGCAATTGAAATGCTTGATTATAAAAGTCCCACAGCTGTTCAGCAGAAAGTTATCCCTGCTTTGCTGAACAAAAGGGATATAATAGTGAAATCCCGTACGGGAAGCGGAAAGACCGCCTCTTTTGCAATTCCGGTATGCCATATGGTGGAGTGGGCCGAAAATAAACCGCAGGCTCTGGTGATTACTCCAACCAGGGAACTGGCTATACAGGTAAAGGAGGATATATTTAATATCGGCAGATTCAAGAGGCTTAAAGTGCCGGCTGTATACGGCAAGTCATCTTTTTATAATCAGGAAAAGGAGCTTAGGCAAAAAGCTCACATTGTGGTGGGTACTCCCGGGCGTTTGATAGATCATCTGGACAGAGCCACCCTGGAAACTTCGAATATAAAATATCTGGTTATTGATGAAGCTGATGAAATGCTGAACATGGGGTTTATTGAGCAAATTGAGGATATAATAGCCCGATTGCCCGGGGATAGGCTGACTGTATTGCTGTCGGCTACCATGCCGGGGACCATAAAAGAGTTATGCGGCAGGTATATGAATGCTCCGGAGCTCATTGAAATTGAAGAACAGAGCACAATTGCCCGAAGGATACTTCAGGAACAATACCGTGTTGAGGCGAAGGATAAATTGGGATTGCTCAGGGATATTACAATTGTTGAAAATCCTGAGAGCTGCATAATTTTCTGCAACACGAAACAAATGGTAGATGCGCTGCAGCATGAACTTGAAAAGCTCAAATATACCTGTGAGAAAATCCACGGCGGGATGGAACAGAGGGACAGGCTCAAAGTGATGAATGAATTCAAGCAGGGCCGGTTCAGATATCTGGTTGCAACCGACGTAGCAGCCAGAGGAATAGACATAGATAAGATATCACTGGTAATCAACTACGATGTTCCCCTTGACAGTGAAGACTACGTGCACAGGGTGGGGAGAACCGGACGCGTCGACAGTACCGGCAAGGCAATCACTTTTGCTACGCATAATGACGAAAAGTATATGGCTGCAATAGAACAATATACGGGCAAGGAAATACCAGCGGGAGAAAGACCCTCTCCCGAGACGGTAAACAGCTTAAAAGAACGATTTACCGAGAAAATGATTTCCGCCCCTGTCCTGAAACAGGCAAAAGGTGCACGAATGAATAAGGAAATATTGAAATTGCATATAAACGCCGGCAAGAAAACAAAAATGAGGCCGGTGGATATTGTGGGAACGCTTTGTAATATTAAAGGCATGTCGGCGGAGGACATAGGAATAATAAATATCGCTGATGTTTCCACCTTTGTGGAAATACTTAACAGCAAGGGGGAGCTGGTCTACAGAGAGCTCCAGAAAACCCCCATAAAAGGCAGGTTGAGAAAGGTCAGCAAGGCAGAATAAATGATAGATTTTTAATTAAAAATTACACAAAAACTAAAAGAGATAAACGACATCCTTCGACAGATTATTCAAAAAGAAAACTGTATTATAAATAAATATGATACATATTGTTTTTGTGTAAAGTGCAAGGTGGAAATATGCTGATGTTCAGTTATATAGAAATTAATTTGATTGCTGCTACTATCCTGATAATAATATTTTTTAATATGAGAAATAAAAAAGAAAAATATTTATATGATCAGAAGCTATTTATGCTTATATTATTTTTTAATATATTGATCTTAATAGTAGATACAGCAACGTGGGTTCTGAATATGAAAAGCGGGGACACTGCAAGGTACATGAATATTATATCCAATACGGTCTATTACATTCTCAATCCCGTGCCTTGCATGCTTTGGTCCGTTTATGCCGATTTTCAGATTAACAAGGATGTAAAGCGTGTCAAAAAAATCAGCCTGCCGTTGAGTCTGCCGGTACTTTTTAACGCGGTACTGGCTCTTTTAAGTCCGGCAACAGGCTTATTATTTTATGTCGACAGCAACAATGTATATTACAGGGGAAAATTGTTTCTGCTCATGTGTCTCATATGTTATTTCTATTTTGTCTATACATTTGTCATGCTGGTCAGCAGGAAGGACCGCATTGACAGGAGGCAATACGCAGCCCTCATTGCCTCTGCCTTTCCGCCGTTTCTCAGTGCTGTTTTTCAAATAATGTTTTATGGGATATCTGTGATATGGATATGCATGGCCTTCTCTCTGCTGATTGTTTTTATTAATATCCAGAACAACCGGTTATACACCGACTATCTGACAGGTCTGTACAACCGGAGGCAGCTGGACAATTACTTGTATCAGAAAATAAAAAACAGGGTGCAATCCAAATATCTGGCCGGTATAATGATCGATGTTGACTCCTTCAAGCAGATAAACGACTTACACGGGCATACGGCAGGTGATAATGCATTAATCTGTGTAGCCGAAATTCTTAAAAAGAATTTCAGGAAAAATGACTTCATAGCCAGATACGGCGGTGATGAATTTGTTGTTGTTATGGAAATAATGGAGGAGGCTGAGCTCATAAGTATGATAAGCCGGCTGAAAGAATATATTGAAGTATATAACAGCAAAAATGATATTCCGTATGAAATAAGTCTCAGCATTGGGTATGACATATACAAAACCAAATCCGGAGTTTCCATACAAAAGTTTTACAAGCATATTGACAAACTGATGTATGAGGATAAAAAGGGAAGGGCAGTAAGCTGAAAAGCTCTCATTGTACCGGAATTGTTTACTTGAAAAAATAGGCAGCAGCTTTTTATACTTTCCAGCATATTTGTTTTATTATATACATTATTTGGAAACGCTGTAAATAATATTTATTCTTTAGGATAACGGGAGGTGTATTTTGAAAAAATTTCTTGCAATCATAGCAATCTTAATTTTTATATTGGCTTTGACCAACCCGTCCCAGGCAGATTACAATTCCTGGGTCAACGGCAGACTTGCAGATCAGTTGAACTATAACTCCCAGGGTACGTTGGGAAAAGCAATTTCAAAAATATCCGATCTTCTGGCGGAGCCTGTAACTGAAAGACATAATTATGTCCTGTTCTCTACATATGAAACAAAGCTTGCAAACACCCAGATAACAAAAACATTAGGCATTTTAAAATTTTTTATAAATTTAAAGTAAGAATGTTTTAACCGTAATTTGTAAACTTATAAGATTGTTATCATATAATGATTACATACGATATTATGAAAGAGGAAGTATTGTATGAGTATTGCATTATTTGATGAAATAAGGATTTATTACGGAAGCGATAAATTGGCAACAATTTTTCGAGATATGGTAGACAACAATGTTGAAGAGGCACTGAAGTCACTTAATCAAAGGAATTTACAATTTCCTTCACTTTTTGTACTTCACAACGAAATTAATAATATCGGGCTCAATGAACGCTTGAACAACCGGAACAAGTATGCACTGGATCTCATAAACCAGGTGCTGGCAGATGAAGAGCTTGATTCTGACAGGCTGCAGTCCGGAAATATACAGGATAATCTTGCAGCTGCCAGGTGGATACTGGAGTCGGGTTATTCAGAGGACGGACTGAGCGACGAATTCGACCAGGTTCTTGACACTTCGGCAATTGTTCTTTGCAAGTTATATAACGACAGAAGCTGTCTGAGAACTGTTGAAAATCTTATATTTGACCGTCACAGAAAAGGGTCGTATACTTATGATCTGACCTGGGTATTTTTTGAGACCCTGAATCCGCAAAATTTGAATACTCTGGCTAACAGATTGCGTTCCGCCAATCCAAAAGACGTTGAACTTGCCCGGAAATTTTTAAATTTCATACCTGACATTGACAACAGGAGTAATGATGCCAGGAAACAGCATCAGATTGCGTCGAGATGGATCAACAGGAATCAGAATTTTTTATATTTCACAGGTTCTTCAAATCAACAGACAATAGATCCGTTGAGATATGCGGTTTCCCTGGAGGCCAAGTATCTGCAGAGACCTGCCGGCGGTATTATGGCGGAGCAGTCCAGAGCCCTGCGCAAGGAAGAGGTTACATATCTGGATAACTTCAACAAGCTCGATGATGATGTAAAACTGCTGCTTTCAAACTGTTCCGATTATCTTTGCCGCTCTGACAGGTATAAGTGGAGCAAATGGCTCCATAGTCCTTTGGAAAAGCAAATTGAGATGGCTGAGAGGATGGTGGGGAATCAGAATGATTAGAATAAACGGTAACCCGGTTGACTCAAGTATTCTTGGTCAATATGGAACAAACACTGTCGAAGGAAAAACTTTAAGTATTTTAATGACCAGCAGCCAGGTTTATAATTATAGTTCTCTGAATGAACTTAAATTTGAACTGACCCTGAGAAGAAGTATTGTAAATGCTGCTAAAGACCTGAATAGAAGCCGTATGGATTTTTTGGTTTTCAGAAAGTCCAGATGCAATCCGGAGTTCTGGTACAGAACGGGTGAAGGGGGCTTTGAATTAAAAAGCGGAGTCAAACCTTCGGATGCCATAAAGGATATATACATAAACAGTTCTAAATACGGTACCGAATGTGCTACGGCAATGGTTATCGTATATTATAAGGCACTGGTTGATGTACTGCCGGAAGCATTGTTCAACAGAATGTTTCCAAGGATATATCTTATGAATTGGCAGCACCTGGACAATGATATGGGAATAGTGGACTATATGAGGGTAGCCGATTATCTGCCGGGGGATTGCAGGTATTTTAAAAATCCTGATGTTGATCCTCTGAAGCCTGAGTGGCAGGGTGAAAATGTTTTTTTATTGGAGAATGGTCTGTATTATGGACACGGTATAGGTATAACCTCGGGAGACAGAATAATTGAAGCACTGAACAGGAGACGGCGAAGGGGATCGACAATTTCAGCCTATTTGCTGCCATCGGCCAAACGTATGAATTTCAAGTATCTTAGCAGCCAGTATTACAGTTTCTCACCCGGTTCGAGAGAGGACTACTATTCCATTAATACTTTAATAAGCAATTGAAATATGTGTTAAAGCTACTAAAATGCTACCATAGAGAGAAAAAGAGAAAAAGATACTACTGGCGGGGAGGCTTGAGGATGAAAGGCAAAACAAATTGTGAATGCTGTATAAACTATATTTATGATGATGAATTTAACTGCTATCAATGTGAAGTTAATCTGGATGAAGATGAAATGAGTCAATTTCTCAGAAACACTTTTAATAATTGTCCCTATTTTCAGTTTAATGATGAATATAGGACTGTAAGAAAGCAGAACTAACAATATTCCTGCTCGAAGCTAAAAATGTCCATTGAGGACATTTTCTAAACGCTCCGAGCCCTCCCGGGTTCAAGTCCCAATAAACGGACACAAAAAAACCACCGAATACTCGATGGTTTTTTATTGGTGCGATCGATGGGACTTGAACCCATACGGTCTCCCACACGCCCCTCAAACGTGCGCGTCTGCCAGTTCCGCCACGATCGCATTTACGGTGTTTTGATGCGTTCCCGCATCAGCAAGTATGATTATACTAGGATATACTGAGAGTGTCAATAATAATTTATAAAAAATACGAAATTAGTGCAAAATATTTTTAAAATCCCATATATACTGAATATACTGATTTTTCATGTGTCTTAAGTCAGTTAACAAATTGTAAATAAATTAAGTATTTTTTCAAAATGTGTTGAAGGAAGCTCACAGTATTGGTAAAATACTTATTATCATATCAGCATAGTATTTATGACTGTGAAAAAAGAAAAGGAGAGTTGCGCGTGGGGTTATTCAGTGCAAACTACAATAAACCGGGCCCTGGAGTAGATAAGGACGCTCCTCCCAAGCCGAGATTTTTTATATTTTTTGAAGTACTAAAGCGTAAATTCTGGCATTTGCTCAGAGTTAACATGATGTTTGTCTTATTTAATATTCCTGCATTGCTGGCTGCTTTTTTTATAGCAGAAGTTTATTTGCAAAGAATTAAATTTGACGCCGGTGGGATAGGTGATTTTTATCTCAGACTCTTTCTAGCGGCACTGCTAACTTTGATGCCGGTGATTGCCTTCGGACCTGTACAGGCTGGTTTTACCTATATCCTGAGGAATTATTCAAGGGAAGAGCACTCCTTCATATGGTGGGATTTCAAGGAAACCTTTGTTAAAAACTTTAAACAGGGTATGGCAATTACTGTTATAGATTTTGCCGTAATGTATATTCTGGGTTTGGCAATTAATTTCTATGCCGGTCAAAATGGATTGATCTTTACTGCTGCCACATCCTTTGTATCCTTATCCCTTGTAATTTTTGTGATAATGCATTTGTACATTTATCCCATGCTGGTTACAGTAGATTTAAGCATTAAAAATATTTACAAAAATGCTTTTATTTTTGCAATACTCAAGTTCCTGCCCAATCTGCTGTTTTTCATTTTAAACATAGCAATCGCTTATGCAGCCTTCTTTAATGTGCTGATTGGCTGTATTCTCTATATATTCCTGCTGCCCAGCTTTATAGGCTTGATGAATAACTTCTATGTCAATCCTATTATAAAGAAATATGTGGTTACTCAAACCGCACAGCTGGAAGAAGAGGACGATGAGGAAGAGGATGACGGAGAAGGCTTCTACAAAAAGGATTATGAGGAAGAGGGCAATAGGGCCGAATCTGATGATTCCGAAGAAAAATAAAAGAGATTAATATAAAAAAATATCTTGACTTATAAAAGGAGCACTGACCTTATTGAAAGGCACAGTGCTCCATTATGTAAAAACAATATTCAATATCAAACAAAGTAAAATACTTACCGCCTGAGCTTTGATCTAAAGCGTGAAGTCTTCCTTTATGGCCGATACAGCCCTGTCGGTATCCTTATCATAAATAAGAAAAGAGATATCGACTTCGGAAGTAGTGATAAGCTTTACTTCTATTTCGTTGGCTGCCAGGAGCCTGAACAGCCGTGCCGCAACTCCGGGTATTTCCTTCATGGCCTGGCCGAATACGCTTATCTTGGTGCTGTTGGAATCAATGCCTACCCGCAGGTCGGGAACGGAACTTTTATATGCATTGAGCAGGGCTATGACTCTGGCAATGTTATCTGCCGGCATACTGAAGGAAATATTGATTTTTCCTTTATAAGGAGGGGATTGGCTGATCATATCAATATTTATGTTTTCTTCTGCTATCTTACTGAACATTCCTGATATGAGCAGCATATCATTCGGAAGATTGTCTGCCGTCACCAGTGCTACATTGTACAGGGTACTCATACTTGTAACCGAATTATTGGACATAAGAATTTCCTCCTTAAAAAGTTAAAATTTATTTTATTTCAGCAATCAGATCAGTCATTGAATACAATCCGGGCCTTTTGGCCGCCAGAAACAGTGAGGCTTTTAAGGCACCGACGCCGAATATTTCCTTTGACGTGGCAGTGTGGTTAATTTCAATTATTTCATCATTGCCTGCAAATATTACCGAGTGGTCGCCTACGATTGTGCCGCCGCGAACCGCATGTATCCCGATTTCCTGCCTGCCGCGTTTTTTTCTTCTGGAATGCCTGTCATACATGTATTCACACTTTTCTTCCAATGTTTCGTTAATTGCGTCCGCAATGGCCAGAGCCGTACCGCTGGGAGCATCGATTTTTTGATTGTGGTGTTTTTCAACAATTTCAATATCAAACTGCCCTTCAAGTACCTTTGCAGCTTTTTTAACCAGATCAATAAGCAAGTTAACCCCTATGGACATATTCGCTGAGAAAAACACAGGAATATGCTTTGATACTTCATCTTTCAAAACATGAGTCTGCTCGCTGGAAAGTCCGGTGGTGCACATGACAACAGGGATTTTCCTCTCCTGTGCAAATTCAATCAAACCGCCGAAAGCTTTGGGGTTTGAAAAATCCACGATGACATCGGCCTTTACATTGCATTCCTTTAATGAAGTAAAAACAGGGTAGGGGTTATTTATATTATTATTTATATCAAATCCGGCAGCTATCTTTAATCCGTTAAAGCCGTCAGCCAGCCTGGTAATAACCTGACCCATCTTTCCATTGCATCCGCTTAGTAAAACATTGATCATTTGTTTTTCACATCCTAATCTATATTATAAGTATATTAGTTAAACAGTATTTTAAGTAACTATTGTTTCAATTATGTCAAATCTGCAAGCCGCCTATTGAAGCAAGCCGTATTTCTTCAGTTCATTTTTAAGAAGTTCCAGATTCTTCTCGGACATGTCAACCAGAGGCAGTCTGCAGCTGCCCACATTCATACCGAGCAGGTTCATTGCCGCTTTTATGGGAATGGGACTGACTTCAGCAAATAAAGCCTTAATAAGGTCAAGAGTCTTTAACTGCAGTTTCCGGCTGCCCTCAACATCACCGGAAAGATATTTTGCAACAATATCGTGAGTGTCTTTAGGTATGATATTTGCCATTACCGAAATAACACCCTTTGCCCCCATGGAAAGGAAGGGGACTATAGCTCCGTCCTCTCCGGAATACACCGTAAAATCTTCACCGCAGAGGTTTACAACATCGCCCACCTGAGCTAGGTTGCATTCCTTGATTGCAACGATATTGTCAATTTCAGACAATGCCTTGATGGTTTCGGGAGCAATATTCAGGTTTGTTCTGGAAGGCACGTTATATAGTACGGCAGGAATGCTGATACTTTTTGCTATAAGCTTGAAATGCTCATATAATCCCTTCTGAGTGGTTTTATTGTAGTAAGGGGTTACAGTCAGTATTGCATCTGCTCCGACTTCCTGGGCATATTTGCTCAGCTCTATTGCATGTACGGTATGGTTGCTTCCTGTTCCGGCTATAACCGGGATTCTTCCGGCAACTTTTTCAACAGTAAATTTAATTGCTGCCTTATGTTCTTCATCATACATGGTAGACGCCTCGCCTGTGGTGCCCACTATAATTACGGCATCGGTGCCTTCCCTGATCTGATATTCAATTAATTCGGAAAGTTTATTGTAGTCTGTACCTTCATTTGTAAATGGAGTAACTATTGCAACGCCTGATCCTGTAAAAATTGGTTTTCTCATAATAACCTCCGTCTGCGCTGTGACACGCTGTCCTTTTTTCCATATGCAATATATAATTTAAATATAATTAAAAAACGCTGGCAAGAGCCAACGTCTGTTTTAAGCATTATAACCTGAAATTATAATAAACAGATAGCGCTCCACCACATCATTATGATGACAGTCACAAGGCTCTTAACCTTGAAACCAGGTATTACACAGGAAATGGGATGTAATGACCTTCGGCGTTTTTTCCTTTGACTGCAAATCACAAGACCCCAGAATCCTCATTGCAGATACTTATAAAAAACGCACCTCTATCTAAACCGTATTTATTTCATTTATCATATCATTGGTGAGTAAATGTGTCAAATACTTTTACTCTCTTTTTATAGTATATGACTATAGTATATGCGGCATATTTCAATTCTGTTACAATTTCCGACTCAGGCAGGAGGTAGAATATCCCTTGTCGAAACAAGCTAAAAAAAATGACGAAAAGACAAGGAGCTTGTTACAAATGAAGAAAATTTGCTTATTTTTAAGCATAGTATTACTTTTAACCGTTTTTCCGGGGATTAACCGTTTTAATGCTTATGCAGCCTCGAATCAAATTGTGAAAATCGGATTGTACTATGGTTCAAGGGCACAGAGCCAGATGATAATCAGTGCGGATAAAGGTGTGGCATACAGCGCATATGACGCCGCTGCAAATACATATTCCCAGGTTTTCAACTCAAGTCCGGGTCAAAGTATCAATATCAGAAAAGACAGCTACTTTTCAGGCAGCGGGGCAAATCTGACGTCTGCTGCAGCTGAAGGAAGTCCAACAATAGGCCCGTTTCATTTGAAACTGAAGAATACTTATAAAACCTATAATGAAACATTACCGGTCATAAATACATATAAGCAGAAGGGAATTACGGCATATCCCGTATTTGCCGACGACGGCTGGAATATCTGGACAGGTTTCTATCTTGACCATGCCGCAGCCGAGAGTGCAATTGCGGCAGTTAAGCAAAAACTGGGACAGCTGGAATGCACCGTAATTGATAATGTTGAGACAAGGATATGCGGTGCCGACGGAAATACCGGCGATATTATTTTCATGTACGCGGCAGGACAAAAACTTTTAAGAGGCAGGTCGCTTGCAGAGGGTGAGCCCATACAAATAGGAACCGGTAAGCTTAATACATACAGAGGGCAGGTGGAATTCCTGAGGGCAGCCGGCAGCGATATGACCATTATTAACGTCTTGCCCATGGAAGAGTATCTTTACGGTGTGGTTCCCAATGAAATAGAGAGTTTCTCCAATGTTGAGGCACTCAAGGCGCAGGCGGTGGCTGCCAGAACCTATGCCTACCTCAATCTGACGAAAACCGGCAAGTCAAACCCGCATTTAAATTATGGTTTTAATCTCTGTAATGACATTCACTGCCAGGTCTATAAGGGGATGGGCTCTGAAAATGCATTTACAAATGCTGCTGTTGATGAAACGAAGGATATGGTCATAACTTATGAAGGCGGTTTGATAGAAGCGGTTTATTCCGCTTCCAGCGGCGGCTGGACCGAGGATGCTTCAAATGTGTGGGGCGGTGCTCCCTATCTGAAAAGTGTCGAGGATAAATATGAATCGGGGAAATCTCCCAAATACAACTGGACATTGACTTTTACTGCCGATGAAATCAGTCAGAAGCTGAAGAATTATGATATAGGCAATGTTACCGGTATAGAAGTTACCAAGCTGTCAGATGCCGGCAGACCTATAGAAATTTTAGTCAAAGGCACCCTAAAGCCGGAGGGGATTAAGTTTACAAAAGACGGCTGCAGAACATTTTTAGGATTATACAGTCAATGGTATACTGTTACAACCAATTCGGATGTTATCGTCCTGGTGGACGGCAAGGAAGAAAAGAAGCAGCTTGGAGAGCTGACGGTAGTTACAGCCGACGGCGAGACAAAAAGTACCGGGCCGGATGAAAAGCTGACGATAGTGGGTGCCGAGGGGCAGACTGCCGAAGTTGGGGCAGCTCCCACAGAATATATCTTCACCGGAAAAGGTTATGGCCATGCCGTAGGAATGAGCCAGGAGGGGGCCAAGGGCATGGCGGATGCCGGCTTTAAGTTTGATGAAATACTGACTCATTACTATACCGGGACCCGGATAGAAGTGAAGAAATAATTATTGATCAAAATTTACGTACAGAGGAGCCTGAATAGAACTTACCCACAGGTAGGTCCATTCAGGCTCCTTTAATCTAACTTGTAATATTGACTATAAATAGAATAATATGGTAAAATATTGTTATTAGGTATTAACATCAGGTGATAAATGAAAAATGATAAGGAGGTAAAGATGCAGTACAACTCAAGTTCAAAAATCACAGGGGTAGGTGCATACTTACCGGAAAAAATTCTGACTAATCATGACCTTGAAAAGCTTGTTGATACTAATGATGAGTGGATTGTACGCAGAACAGGAGTTAAGGAAAGAAGAACAGCACAAAAGGATGAGTTTTCAAGTGATATGGCAATAAAGGCTGTAGAAAATCTATTGACCAGGCATAGCGCTGCTATTGATGAAGTGGATATGATAATTGTTACAACATTTACCCCAGATCATTTGACCCCGTCGGTTGCCGCTTTGGTCCAGGGATATTATGGTATACAAAATGCGGGAACCATGGATATAAATGCGGCCTGTACGGGATTTACCTATGGGCTGTGTGTGGCTGATTCATTAATAACAGCAGGAAGCTTCAAAAAAATATTGCTCATATCCTCGGAAGCCACATCCAAAATAATGGATTATACCGATAGAAACACATGTATAATATTTGGTGATGCAGCTACTGCATTTGTAATAGAAAAAACTGAGGGAAAGGGAAGTATTCTGGCTTCCAGCTTTAATTCCGACGGGAAGCTGGCCGAAAATGTAACCTGCAGTGTGCTGTCGGACCGGGTGAATGGCAGAATACTTACCAAAAACAGGTTGTTCCAGCAGGAAGGGAAATTCCTGTATGAATATGTGGTAAAAACCATTCCTGACGGTGTACAGAATTTGCTGAAAAAATCGGAACTCACTTTGGAGGATATAGCCTGGTTTGTGCCTCACAGTGCCAATTTACGCATGATTGAGGCACTTTGCAAAAGGTTGGAATTCCCAATGGAAAAAACATTGATAAGCAACGAGTATTACGGAAATACTTCCTCTGCGACAATACCTCTTGCAATATGGATGGCTTTACAGGCTGCGAAAATCAAAACAGGCGATAAAATGGTTCTGTACGGCTTCGGAGGAGGTCTGACGCATGGAGGAGTTGTACTGGAGTGGTAAAACAGATTTAAAGGAAAGAGTGTCTGAAAACAAACAGATAAAAATCATGGGGAGCACTGTTAAATGCTCCCCATATATTTATACATGTATTCAAATTGTATTATTTTTACAATATGTCTTTATATGAATATTTTTATTTATGAAAAAATTCATTATACAGTGATATGACAGCTTTGCTTGATTCATTCTCTCTTACGGCAAACATCATAGTTATTTCGGAAGAACCCTGATTTATCATTTCAAGGCTTATGGATGCCTTTGCCAAAGCAGATGTGGCTCTTGCAGCGGTTCCTACGGTATTCTTCATGCCCTCTCCAACTATAATAACTATTGCCAGGTTATGGTCGATGGACACATCGTCGCAATCCAATTCATTCTTTATACGGTCCAGCACCTTTTGTTCAACATTGGGAGTCTTGAACTGGTTTTGCTTCAGAATAACAGAAATATTGTCAATACCAGAAGGCGTATGTTCATATGATATGCCTTCCTCCTCAAGTATCTGAAGGAGCTTTCTGCCAAAGCCGACTTCCCTGTTCATCATAAATTTGCTGACATATATGCAGCAGAAACCTGAATCACTGGCTATACCAACCACATGGTTGGGAGTTATGTCTCTTTTAAGTACTATCTTTGTTCCGGGAGCAGCGGGATTGTTGGTATTTTTGATACAAACCGGAACACCTGCCATAAAGACCGGAACAAGGGTATCTTCATGTAAAACCGAGAAGCCTGCGTATGAGAGCTCTCTCATTTCCCTGTAAGTAAGTTCTGAAATTGCCGCAGGATGGTGTACAAGGCCGGGATGTGCCGCGTACACTGCGTCTACATCGGTAAAGTTTTCATACAGGTCAACCTTGAGGGCAGCGGCAAGTATGGAACCGGTAATATCCGAACCTCCGCGGGGGAAGGTAGCAACTTTGCCTTCCAGGGTGTAGCCGAAGAAGCCGGGGAAAATAATGATGCCGTCGTAATTGTTGAGCATTTTCAGGTTTTCAAAGGATTGGGGCAGAACCTGGGCATTTCCGAATTCACTGCTCATTAAAAGACCTGCCTGCCTGGGGCTGACATAGTGGGCTTTTTTACCTATGCTGTTAAGGTAGGCGGCAACCAGCTTGGCACTGTTGTCTTCTCCCGCAGCTTTCATAGCGTCCATAAACATCCCCTGATGACTGGTATCCAGCTTGACTCTTTCTTCAAGGTCTTTTCTTATTTCATTGACAATACTGCCGTCAAGTTTGAGATGGTCTGCTATGTCCTTGAATCTCTGTACCACGGCTTCCAGTTCTGCGGTTGAATTTCCGGTTTCAAGCTGCTTATCGGCACAGGCGATCAATAAATCCGTAACCTTTGTATCCTCTTTATTCCTTTTGCCCGGCGCAGATACTACAATAATTTTTCTGTCACTATCAGATAGAATAATATCGCAAACCTTTTTTATCTGTTCAGCGTTGGCAAGTGAAGTTCCACCAAATTTTGCTACTTTCATGCTGTTGCATCCTCCATCCATAATAACTTATAATTTTTATACTTGACAGGAGTCATTCAAACAGTCTGCGAATATGATAATAAGCAGCCGGCTGTAGGCCGGCTTTAATAATTATTCTTAATTCACTCTTCCTGGTAAATGATATGAAATAACTCCCGGTATTTTCTTATGAACTCATTTTGAACAAGTCGAACAAGTCTGTGTTTCAGGAATATATCTCATAAATTATACAAAAAAACAATATATATGGCAATAAGTATTTGTAATATAAGTAATTATAATGTATGATATTTATTGTTTATTTGCTACCGGTTTTAAGGCGGTCGTTATTACATATAATAATACCCTCTATTGACAATGTACTGTACATTGTCAATAGAGGGTAAGAATAATTTGTGTCGGTGTTGGAGGAATTTTTGTGAATTTACAGGAGTTTGATTACTATTTGCCTGAAGAGCTGATCGCCCAGCATCCGCTGGAAAGACGGGATATGTCGAGATTGATGGTGCTGGACAGGGAATCGGGTGAAATTGATCATAAATTGTTTAAGGATATAACGGATTATTTTGCAGAGGGCGATTGCCTGGTTTTAAACAACACCAGAGTGATACCTGCAAGACTTCTCGGGCAGAAGGAAGGCAGCGGAGGGAAAATAGAGTTTGTTCTTTTAAAAAGGATTGCAGGCGATACCTGGGAGGTCATACTCAGGCCGGGTAAAAAAGCAAAACCCGGAGCCAGATTTGTTTTCGGCAGCGGAGAGTTGAAAGCTGAAATACTTGAAGTACTTGAAGAGGGGAACAGGCTTGTACGGTTTATATATGAAGGCGTTTTTGAGGAAATACTGGACAAGGTGGGCATAATGCCCCTGCCGCCGTATATTACCGAGAAGCTGGAGGACCCTGAGAGATATCAGACTGTATATGCAAAATATAACGGCTCGGCGGCGGCACCCACTGCCGGCCTGCATTTTACTCGGGAACTGCTGGAAACCCTAAGGAATAAAGGTGTTAAAATCGCTTATGTGATGCTTCACGTGGGGCTGGGCACCTTCAGGCCGGTGAAGGTTGACGACATAACACAGCATAAAATGCACTCGGAGTACTATTCCATCGGACAGGAAGCCTGCGATATGATAAATTCAGCAAAAAAGGCAGGTAAGAAGGTGGTGGCTGTAGGCACTACCAGCTGCAGGGTGTTGGAAACGGTGGGCGGCAATAACAACGGAGAAGTGAAAGCCTGCGACGGCTGGACGGATATATTCATATATCCCGGTTACAGGTTTAAAATAGTGGACAGGCTCATAACAAACTTCCACCTGCCCGAATCCACTCTCATAATGCTGGTCAGCTCACTTGCGGGCAGGGAAAATGTCCTCGGCGCCTATGCTGTTGCAGTCAGGGAGCGTTACAGATTTTTCAGCTTCGGAGATGCAATGTTTATAAAATAAAAAGTCATGATTAAATTCGCAATACTACCACAAAATAGGAATGGAAGGTTTATAAATATGGCGGCAGTAACTTATGAATTGATAAAAACCTGCAAACAGACCGGCGCCAGGCTGGGTAAAGTGCACACCCCCCATGGCTCCTTCGACACCCCGGTGTTCATGCCTGTGGGGACGCTTGCCACTGTTAAGGGAATGTCCCCTGAAGAATTGAAGGAAATAGATGCAAAAATAATTTTAAGCAATACCTATCATTGTTATCTCAGGCCGGGTCAGGACATTGTAAAGCAGGCAGGCGGACTGCATGGCTTTATGAACTGGGACAGGGCAATACTCACCGACAGCGGCGGGTTCCAGGTGTTCAGCCTCAGCGGCTTGAGAAAGATCTCCGAGGAGGGAGTAATCTTCAGATCCCATCTGGACGGCTCAAAGCATATTTTCACACCTGAGTCGGTCATGGGCATAGAGAATGATCTGGGCGCAGATATAATAATGGCTTTTGATGAGTGCGCCCCATATCCTGCCGAATACGATTATGTGAAGAAATCCATGGAAAGAACCACACGCTGGGCAAAAAGATGTAAGGATGCGCATGCAAATACCGAAAAACAGTCCCTGTTTGGCATAGTACAGGGCGGAATGTACAGGGATTTGAGGATAGAGAGTGCAAAACAGCTCAATGAACTTGAATTTCCGGGCTACGCCATAGGAGGTTTGAGTGTGGGAGAACCCGCCGAACTTATGTACGAAGTACTGGATTACACAGCTCCGCTGCTCCCTGCCCACAAGCCCAGATACCTGATGGGGGTCGGTTCTCCCGATTACCTCATAGAAGGAACCATAAGAGGGATAGATATGTTTGACTGCGTGCTGCCTACCAGAATAGGGCGCAACGGAACAGTTATGACAAGCCAGGGCCGGGTAATAATCCGTGATGCAAAGTATGCCAGAGATTTCTCCAGACTGGACCCGGGATGTGATTGCTATGTCTGCCGCAACTACTCAAGGGCGTATATAAGACATTTGCTCAAATGCGGTGAGGTCCTGGGATTAAGATTGACAACCTGGCATAACTTATATTTTCTAATTAACTTGATGAAACAGGTAAGACAAGCTATAATTGATGATAGATTGGGTAGTTTCAGAGATGAATTCTACTATAAGTACGGTTATTCAAAGAACTAAATTCTGGTTAATACAGTAACACTGTGTTAAATAAATAATTTTTACGGAGGTTTTTAATTTATGGAACAAATACTGGTCGGATTTGTCCTGCCTATGGCGTTAGTATTCGGTCTTATGTATGTTATGCTTATTCTCCCGCAGAAGAGAAAAGAAAAAAAGACAAAGGAACTGCTCAATTCCTTACAGGTAGGATGGACTGTTACATCAATCGGCGGGATATACGGAAAGATAGTAAATATCAAAGATGATGAAGTCACTATCGAAACCAGCGTGGAAAAGACAAAAATCGTTGTTAAGCGTTGGGCAGTTAAGGATGTAGTTAAACCTGCAGAGGGTTAATAAATTTTATAGACAAATTAGTTACGGCTTGTTCTAAGGAGCCTGCCCCAAAAATAAGATATAAAAGAAGGGATTATTATATTTTATTTTTGGAGGTACAATATGGCCGGACAAATACCAGGACTAAAGAAGCAGCTTGATGAACATGTAAATTTACCGAGAGTATTAAAAGGATTAATATTATCGTTTCTCATAACACTTCCATGTTTTCTTGGCTTTGCTTTATTTTTGACGTACACGGATTTTCCTGAAAAATATACTTTCATTGCTGTATTGATTACCACTGTCATCAGTGTTCTGACGGCATCTGCATACTCCACCAGGAATGTGAGAAGCAAGGGCTGGATGAATGGGTGTATAGTGGGGGTATTGTATGTTGCAATTCTTTACCTGGCAAGCAGCATAGTTTTCATGAATTTCGCCATTGATGTCCAGGTGCTTTTGACTGTTGTGATAGGAGCAATCGTAGGTTGCCTTGGCGGTATATTCGGAATCAATCTCCGTTGATTTTGTAATCACAAACATGGTTAACGGTTAAACAGCTTTACAAATTATGCCTTTTCAAACCCTTTGAATTGTGCTATAATCTGCTAAGAATAACTAATAGGAGGGACTAAAAGAGATGAAACACATAAAGACAATTAACAGTGCCACTTTAAAAGAAAGCCTTTCTCATGGCGGCTGCGGCGAATGTCAGACTTCATGTCAGTCAGCCTGCAAAACATCATGTACTGTTGCAAACCAAAGCTGTGAAAAGAAGTAATAACTTTAAGTTTATATTGGATATTAATATTAAAAGTGAAAGGTGTTAAAACACTTTTCACTTTTTTATGGGACAAACGCGAGGTTCATATTCAGGCTTGCATGCCGTTCTTCGCGTCCTCAAACCCCGGCGTATTATTTACTGATTTTTTATGCGTGCCCCTGCGCTTGCGGAACAGGCACGCGGATGGAGAGACAATGATTCACAAGTACAAAATGTATGATACCAACATAGTCCTGGATATAAACAGCGGAGCGGTGCACGTATTTGACGATGCTGCCTGCGATGTTGTCGATATATACAGGACCAGGTCCAGAGATGAGATACTGGAAACTTTGAGTTCAAAATACAGTGAAGAGGAAATCCTGGAGGCTTATAATGAAGTAACCGCTCTGGAATCCAAGGGGCTGCTCTTCAGTGAGGATTCATATGCCGATGCTGTTGGGAAGTGGGAGAGAAAGCCGGTGGTCAAGGCTTTGTGCCTGCATATATGCCATGACTGCAATTTACGCTGCAAATACTGTTTTGCTTCAACGGGAAGCTTTGGCGGACACAGGACAATGATGGATGCCGGGACCGGAAAAAAAGCCATTGATTTCCTCATAGAAAAATCGGCCAACAGGCGCAATCTTGAAGTTGACTTTTTTGGCGGAGAGCCTCTCATGAACTTTGAGGCAGTAAAGGAAATAGTTGAATATGCCAGGAGCAGAGAAAAGGAAGCCGGAAAAAATTTCAGATTTACAATAACCACCAATGCGTTATTATTAAATGGAGACAATAAAGAATTCATTAATAAAAATATGCACAATGTGGTCCTGAGTATTGACGGCCGAAGTGAAACAAACGATAGAATGAGACCTAGGATCGACGGTTCAGGCACTTATGGCAGTATTCTCCCCAAAATAAAGGACATGGCCGAATCAAGAAATCAGGATAATTATTATGTAAGAGGTACTTTTACCAGAGAAAATCTTGATTTTGCAGAAGATGTACTCCATCTGGCAGATCAGGGTTTTAAGCAAATCTCGGTAGAGCCTGTGGTTGCCGCCAGGGATTCAGGCTATGATATCAGAGAACAGGATTTGGACATGCTGTTTTCAGAATACGAGAGACTGGCATATGAATATGTAAAGAGGGAAAAGGAAGGTAAAGGCTTTAATTTCTTTCATTTCATGATAGATCTGCAGCAGGGGCCCTGTGTAATAAAAAGGCTTGGAGGCTGTGGCTCGGGCCACGAGTACCTGGCTGTGACTCCTGAGGGTGATCTGTACCCCTGCCATCAGTTCGTGGGGGACGAGAAGTTCAAGATGGGCAATATCCATCAGGGCGAGTTTAACACAGGCTCCCAGCAGGATTTTCAGAAATCAAATGTCTATACTAAGAAGGATTGTGCCGACTGCTGGGCAAAATTTTATTGCAGCGGCGGCTGCGCTGCCAATGCATATCAATTTAATAATGACATCAATGTCCCGTATAAGATAGGCTGTGAACTTGAAAAGAAGAGAGTTGAATGTGCAATCTGGATAAAAACTCAAGAATGAGAAGGGGTAAACATTGTGATTAGAGATTTTAACAACATTACACCAAAGATTCATGAAACTGCGTTTGTCGCACCAAACAGCACCGTTATAGGTGACGTTGTGCTGGGAGAAAGTGCGACTGTCTGGTACAATGCGGTTTTAAGAGGAGATATTGATAGCATAGTTGTCGGTGACTTCACCAACATACAGGAAGGTTGTATTCTGCACTGCAAAAAAGGTGCGGACGTAAAGATCGGTTCACATGTTACAGTGGGACATGGAGCAATATTGCACAGCTGCCATATAGGCAACAATACGCTGATCGGAATGGGTGCAATAGTGCTTGATGATTCGGTAATAGGCAATAATTGTCTTGTTGCCGCCGGAAGCGTAGTTACTCCCAGGACCAGGATACCTGACGGAAGCCTGATTGCCGGCAGTCCTGCGGTAGTGACCAGGGTTTTGTCAGAGCAGGAGATAGAAGAGATAAAACTCAATGCCAATGAATATATAAGTCTGTTAAAATATTACAAATAATTAATAATATTTATGGGGATATATTTCATAAATTATTGCATTTTGTTGTGATTTGGTTCATAAAATAAGTAAATAGTTGTAAATTTATAGTGAACATTGAGACTTACTTGTTGACTAGGATTTTTCTTAGTTATATAATGGCGTAAGTGGGATGAATCTTTGCCGCAAATCAATGTAGTCTGCAAAATTCAGTCCTTCTTTTGCAGTCCAAAAAATGAAGATTCATCATTAAATTTAAGGGGGAATACAACAGATGAGAGGAAGCAACGCGGTTAAATTTTTCTCGATATTAGTTATCACCGGAATTTTAACCTGGATAGCAGCTTTCGGTTCTTTCGCAGGATTTGACATACCAGGTGCGAAGGATATAAGACCGGGTATTGATATTCAGGGAGGAGTAGACGCAAAGCTTTATGCAATAACCGAAGATGGGAAAAAACCATCCGAAAAGGACTTGGATTCAGCTAGGTTTACCATAGAAAAGAGATTGGATTCAAAAAATATTTTTGACAGAGTCGTAACTGTCGATTATCAGAAGGGTTACGTTCTTGTTCAGATTCCACACAAAAAGGGCGAATCATTCGACCCTCAGAAATCAATAGAAGAAATAGGAAAGACTGCTCTTTTGACATTCCAGGAAGTCGACGAGACCAAAAAGAATGCCGATGGCACTTATATTCCTGCCGATCCGACAAAAGAGGACGAAAAGAAGAGAATAATCCTTCAGGGTCAGGATATAAAAGATGCGACCTCGGAGCCATCCCAGGACGGTTCGGGATTCCAGATCTCTCTTAAGATGTCCGACGAAGGAGCTAAAAAATTTGCTGAAGCTACAGCAAGACTTGTCGGAAGGCCTATAGCAATATTCATGGACAATAAGCAAATCAGTGCTCCGGTAGTTAATGAGGCAATTCCAAACGGAACAGCAAGGATATCCCTTAATGGTACACCTGTAAATGAGCAGCAGGCGGAAGCCAAAGAACTCGCAGGACTTATAAAATCCGGTGCTCTTCCTTTCAAGCTTGAAGCAAAACAGGTCAACAATATAAGTCCGACGCTTGGGTCGAATGCTCTGTCGGTTAGTATTGAAGCATTTGTTGTGGCTTTCATTTTAATATGTTTATTCATGGTTGGATATTATAGATTACCGGGCTTTATTGCAGCAATCGCCCTGTTCCTGCACACAGTAATGGAGCTTCTGGCTTTATCCTGGATGCATATAACAGTTACACTGCCGGGTATCGCCGGTCTTATCCTTACGATTGGTATGGCGGTTGATGCCAATGTAATCATATTTGAAAGAATAAAGGAAGAAATCAGAGGCGGAAAAACACTCAGAACTGCCATTGAAGTGGGATTCAAGAGAGCATTCTCTGCGGTTCTTGACGGTAACATAACGACAATAATAGCAGCCCTGGTACTGTTGAAATTTGGTACAGGCCCCATCCAGAGCTTTGCATACACTTTGTTGATAGGTGTTATATTAAGCTTCATAACTGCTGTTACAGCAACCAGACTTATGCTTAATGCAGTATCTGATCTGGATATAGCAAAGCACCCTGTTTTATATGGTGTAAGCGCAAGACTGAAAGGGGGTAAGGCAAATGGTTAATTTATACACTAAAAGAAATTACTTTTTCATACTTTCAGCTGTAATCATTCTTGCTGGAATAGTATCCTATTTTGCAATGGGCTTTAAGCTGGATATCCAGTTTGAAGGCGGGACAGTTATTGAATTGAGAGCTAACAAGGACATGTTTACCGATGCAAATACCCAGCAGCTGCAGACACAAATTGCGGAGTTTGTAACCAAAACAATAGACAAGCCTGCATCTGTTCAGAAGTCCGCCGCATTTGATGTAAATGGCAGCAACTCCAGCTATGACGTTATAAAGATAAATATAGGCAGCGAGAATACACTTACAAATACTGAGGTAACAACGGTTGAAGAAGCAGTAATCAAGGAATTCAAGCTTACTTCAGACGATCCTGTTATAAGTGAGGAAAGTGTTGAGCCGTTTATAGGCAAGGAAATAATGCAGAATGGTTTAAAAGCTGTAGCAATTGCTTTTGCACTGATTATCATATATGTTTGGATCAGGTTCAGGGTAATGTCAGGTTTATCGGCCGGTGTTTTTGCAGTTGTCGGTGTTTTGCATGACGTATTGATTATGATATCGGTTTATCTGATATTCCAGATTCCGGTCAATGAGTCGTTTATAGCAGCTATCCTCACAGTTGTCGGTTATTCAATGAATGATACCATCATTATATACGACCGTATCAGGGAAAATAGCAGGCTTCTCAGGAAAGTGCCGCTGCCTGAGCTTGTTAATGACAGTATAATGCAGACTCTTAACAGATCAATAAATACTGTTGTAACATCGCTGATCGCTATCACCACCGTTTACATTTTTGCAAAAGTCAACGGTATAGTATCAATAGAAGAATTCAGCTTCCCGCTTATAATAGGTATAGCTGCAGGTTGTTATTCATCAATCTTCATAGCCAGCCCGTTATATGTTATGTGGAAGGAAAGCCAGAAGAAAACTAAAGCTGTTAAAGCTTAATCTCAATAATATAAAAAAATCCGGGAGCGCCGTAAGCTCCCGGATTTTTTTAACGTATACAAACTTCGGTTGTTAAAATAAAAAGAACCCGCATATGGAGAATATCCATTCAGAGGTTCTTATCTCATGGCAAAAATTGTCGAAAAATAATTATTGTGATCTTTTCTTAATAATTATATCAATAACCAACGAGGCTATTATGAATTCTGCCAATACAAATATACTGTTGGAAATGAGAGTGGTTGTTGTGAATTCAAAAACACTGCTGAAATTACTGCTTGTTTTATTGGCTACGAATAAGACGGTGGCTATTGCCAATACGGTTAAAGTTGCCGGGGTCGCGTACTTCAGCATTTTTTTAGGAAATTGCTCCATATCACAAATTGCAGAATTCACAAGTTTGAGAATACTTAACCTTCTTGATTTGTTTTTTTCCTTGCTTTCCATGGAATACCCCCCTGATCTGAACTGAAAGAATTAAAATATAATAAGTAAGTATATTCTGAGGAATCATTAAAACTTGAAGAAAAAATGACCTGGCTCACATAAAATATTATCATCTATAGGGTATAAGTTCAATGTAAATAATTGATAATATTGCATACTTCGACATCATAATTACAATCTTTGGAATTAATTTATGCTAAGCAGTCGAATTTACTAAAAACTTTTGTGTAGATGTAGAGTCAGGCAATATATTATAATTACGCTATAGACACTTATAGGATACTGTAAAACAAATGAGGAGGTAAATGAGATGGAACTGATCTGCTCAAAGAAACTGGAAATTGATGAATCGGTAAAATACAAAAGCAAAGAACTTAATTTGGATTATTATTTGGTATGCTGCGAAACTGACAATTCCTGTACATATGGAATTCAGATTAACATGACCAAGGACAGCGGTGAATCAGAGACAGCCATAATAAATGATGTTTTGCCTTCCAAAGACCAGACCATGGAATTGATAAATCTTATGCACAAAAATTCTGTCACTCCTGTAAGTGCCCGGGATGTTATATATGATTGTATAGCATAAATCCCATTCTTAAAATGTTCAACAGAATACTATTATATATGTATTAGAATAAAAAGTTCAGCAATAAATAAAGATGGAATTCAAAAAAGGATCAATCAGGGTATGCTCAAAGGTTAATGAAAATTACTTTGGGTATACTTTTTTTATTAAAAAAGAAGGAATATTAATAATAATGTCGAACAATTATTAAGTCAATTACTATCGGTTATTATCAATTATCCGGGTAATACGGGCTTCGGTTGTAATTGGCAGACATTTGTGCTATTTCAAAATAAATAGCAGTTTATATGTTTATAATATTTGATAAATCAATTAAGTGTTTATCAAACAAGATTGGACTGTAATGCATAATGGCATATTTATTTCCTGAGGATCTAATTGAGGAAATTCGAGTAAATAATGATATTGTTGATGTAATCTCCGAATATGTTAAGTTGGATAAGAAGGGAAAGAATTATTTTGGCAGATGTCCTTTTCACAATGAGAAAACCGCGTCTTTTTCGGTTGAGCCTGTAAAACAAATATTTAACTGTTTTGGGTGTGGAAAAGGCGGCAATGTGATTCACTTCATTATGGGAATAGAAAATTTGGACTTCCCGGAAGCATTGAAATTACTTGCCGAGAGAGCTAAAATACCAATTCCCGAGACTGATACGGGTGTTCAGGATGACGCAAAGGCCAGGTTGAAAAAGGAGCTCCTGGAAATAAACATAGAGACTGCAAGGTTTTTTCACAACAACCTGATGAACGGTAATAACAAAGTGCCGCTGGCATATTTGCTGGACCGCAGGATTGAGAGGCAGACTATTATAAAGTTTGGTCTGGGATACGCAGTTGACAGCTTTGATACACTTTACAGACATCTTAAGAGTAAAGGCCATAGTGAAAAAAGCATCATAAGCAGCGGATTGGTTATATTCAAGGAAGAGACAAAAAAGATTTATGACAGATTCCGGGGAAGGATTATGTTTCCCATATTTGACATAAGGGGAAATGTAATAGCCTTTGGCGGAAGAGTAATGGATTCATCACAGCCCAAATATATGAATTCCCCTGAAACCGAAGTCTATCATAAGGGAAAGCATCTGTATGCCATGAATTTTGCCAAAAATGCCTGTGCCAAACAGATAATTTTAGCAGAAGGCTACATGGATGTTATATCCTTACATCAAAGTGGAATAATAAATGCAGTTGCACCTTTAGGTACGGCATTAACAGAGAATCAAGGCAAGCTTCTTAAAAAATATACGGAAGAAATAGTATTATCATTTGATTCTGACAATGCCGGACAGGCCGCTGCACTTAGAGGCTTGGATTTACTCAATGAAATCGGCTGTAATGTCAAGGTTTTGACATTGCCCTCCGGCAAAGACCCGGATGAATTTATTAAAACGCGGGGTGTTGACGAATTCAGGAGAATTGTAAGCAAAGCCAGAAATCTGGTGGATTTTAAACTCGATCTTCTGGATAATAAAATCGACACCACGACAAATGACGGAAAAGTCAAGTTTATTGATAACGCTATGGTTATCTTGGACAAAATTGACAATAATGTAGAAAGAGAGCTTTATGTAACAAAGCTGTCCAGGGAAATTGGAGTAAGTGAACAATCCATTTATTCCGAACTGGCAAAGCGGCAGCAGCGAAAGGACAAAGCCGGCATAAGGCAGACAAGAGATACAGGATTGGTTAAAAAGAACAGTGTCAAAAGGGAACGCAGGGCTGAAACAACCGAGGAAAGGCTTAATAAGCTTGAACTGATGCTGCTGTCTACAATCTGTATTGAAAATAATGTATATTTTCAGATCAAGGATTCTATAAAGCTTGAAAACATAAAATCAAGTGAGATAAGACAGGCCTTCAGTTTTGCAATTGAAAGGATTGAAAATAAGTCCGGAATATTGACCGGAGAGATATTAAATAAACTTTCACCGGCTCTTGCCGAGAGTTTTGCAAATATAATACAATCACAGAGTGTTTTCGAGGACAATAGGAAAGCAGCACTGGATATACTAAAAAGAATGAATCTAATTGGTTTGGAAGCAAGAAAAGATGAAATTATCGAATTAAAAAAGAGATCTGATCTGACAGAAGGAGATGTTGAGTTATTAAATCGGGAATTAAGCAGTATTGTATTGAATATAGCTGTAATGAAGAAAGGTTTATAATTTTCCATGAAAGGAGGGGAACTTATGAAGCATAATCAGGAAACCAGAAAAGCAATACTTAAGGATTTGATTGATAAGGGCAAGTCGAAGGGAATGCTCACCTATAAGGAAATAATCGATGCTTTTGAGGAAATAGAGCTTGAACCGGAACATATAGAAAAGATATATGAGACCCTGGAAAATATGGGTATTGATGTTATTGGCGATATTGAAGCCGAAATGGAAGAAATACAGCTGGCCGACGAAGAGCTGGACATCAGCATACCTGAAGGAATAAGTATTGATGACCCTGTAAGAATGTACCTTAAGGAAATCGGTAAAGTACCCCTTTTAACGGCGGATGAAGAAATAGATCTTGCCCACAGAATGGAAAACGGCGATATTGAGGCTAAGAGAAGGCTTGCCGAAGCAAACCTGAGGCTGGTTGTAAGTATTGCAAAAAGATATGTAGGCAGGGGTATGCAGTTCCTGGATTTAATACAGGAAGGTAATCTGGGTTTGATCAAGGCTGTTGAAAAGTTTGATTACAGAAGGGGCTTCAAGTTTAGTACCTATGCCACCTGGTGGATCAGACAGGCCATAACCAGAGCCATTGCGGACCAGGCCAGGACTATACGTATTCCGGTTCATATGGTTGAAACTATAAACAAACTTATCAGAGTATCAAGGCAGCTGCTCCAGGAATTGGGAAGAGAACCCCAGCCTGATGAAATTGCCAAGGAAATAGGCATGTCGGTTGACAAGGTGCGGGAGATAATGAAAATATCACAGGAGCCCGTATCATTGGAAACACCTATCGGTGAAGAAGAGGACAGCCATCTGGGTGACTTCATTCCCGATGATGATGCACCGGCACCTGCTGAAGCTGCGGCATTTACTTTACTCAAGGAACAGCTTATTGATGTTCTGGATACTCTGACAGCCCGCGAAGAAAAGGTGCTCAGGCTGAGATTCGGTCTTGATGACGGCCGTGCCAGAACCCTTGAAGAGGTTGGTAAGGAATTCAACGTAACAAGAGAACGTATCCGTCAGATTGAGGCAAAGGCGTTGAGAAAATTGAGACATCCAAGCAGAAGCAAAAAGTTAAAGGACTATTTGGATTGATATAAGCTGAAAAAAGAAAATAAGAGACTCGAAAACGGGTCTTTTTTCTTTCTTTTGTTATTTTACCGCAAAAAATCCGGTAGATATTGTTGGAAGTTTGAATATGTAATTATTAGCAACACGTAGCATTGTGAAACAAATAAATGAAAGGGAGTAATAATCTTGCTAAATAGTTCAATAGCGGGTATTTTAATGTTGACCGTGTGACAGTTCGTAAGTATAATATTATTTGTGCTCGTGAGAAAACACTCCGAAACACAATGATAAAGCGGTGTTAAGCCGATTACATCAAAATTTAAATATTCCTCAATAGCTCAGTCGGTAGAGCATGCGGCTGTTAACCGCAGGGTCGTAGGTTCAAGTCCTACTTGAGGAGCCACAACGGGCCTTTAGCTCAGTTGGTTAGAGCAACCGGCTCATAACCGGTTGGTCCGGGGTTCGAGTCCCTGAAGGCCCACCAAATAGAAAAGAGAACATACATATGTATGTTCTCTTTTCTATTTGGTGGGCCTTTTCTCGCTGCCGCTCGAATAAGGCTTGATCTTAATAATATTAAATTAATTTGATAGTATTATTGATTTATATATGATTTTAAAGAATAAAGATCAAGCCTGACAGGGACTCTCGAACTACAACGAATGCGCACCGGCATTCGTTGTGACGTTCTCGTCTGAAGGCCCACCTATGATGAGCATGGGGGGAATCCCCTCGCCGGTGTAAGGAGGGTGCTCAGAAACACGTAGTGTTTCGTCGAAGGGAACCTAGGGTTCCCTAGCGAAGGCAAATTGCCTGGCTTTTTCTCGCTGCCGCTCGGACGGGGCTTAATATGGCAGATATAACGAAAATATCCATCTGAATTTGTACAGAATTTCAAAAATGTTAGATATTAGTTTACAAGGCAAAATCCACAAGTTAAAATAGAAACTATGGAAATGTAATTTAAGTTGGGGCAAGGATAAGGAGTGTGCTTTTTATGATATCCCGTATCTGTAACGGGTTGTCCAATTCAGGATAAGATATGTTTAATTAATGCCAATCCATTGCAGTAACATGAGGAAGCTGGTTGTAATAGTATAATTGTAATTATGTAATAATGATTTTTGCTCTTTATTTACAGTTTGGAGGAATTACTTTATGCGGCATATTTATATTACAGCGCAAAGTTGTGTTGCAGGGATGCTCTTGACAGAAGATATTTGTACTGAAGCAGGTGCCTGTCTGATTCCAAAAGGCACATATATTACCGAGACTCTGGAGAAAAAGGTCAAAAGGTTCAGGTTGAAACCTATCCAGGTCGAAATTTATGATGATAATATTGTTGTAGAGGAAATAAGCGGTTTCGAAAAAGATATTAAGAAAAGAGAAATGTCTGAAGAACTCGCACAGTCATATACAGAGGCCAAGCAGGAGGTAAAGGAAGTTCTGGACACCATTAATTCAGGAAAAAGTCTGGACAGCAGAAATGTAGATCATGCATTGGTTAACATAAGAAAAAATGTACATGATTCCTTTGATGTTCTGAAATGTATTGATTCAATCCGTACAGTTGACGAATATACATATGCCCACTGTGTAAACGTTTCTCTATTGGCCATGACTCTGGCAAAGTGGCTTGGCTGTGACGCCAAATCGGTGGAGGAGATTGCCAAGGCCGGTCTGCTCCATGATGTAGGGAAAGCAAAGGTTGACACAAATATTTTGAATAAAAAGGGCAGTCTGCTGCCCGAAGAGCTGGAAGAAATACAGAATCATACAACCTATGGGTACCGTATGGTAGAAAACATGTATGACATCAGCAAGGGGATTAAGATGGCTGTACTCATGCACCATGAGCGGACCGACGGCTCAGGATATCCGCTGGGGGCCAAGGGTGACCAGATTCATCAATACGCAAGGGTGCTTGCCATAGCGGATGTATATGATGCCATGACCTCGGACAAGGTTTATTCAAAGAGAAAATCGGTATTTGAAGTATTGAAATATATGCAGGATGAGATGGCCAATCAGTTGGACCGGATCATGCTGAAAGTGTTTATTGAAAGGATTGTATGCCATTATATCGGGGATTATGTAATGCTGAATACAGGTGAGATCGGGGAATTGATGCATGTAAACCCGCTGAATCCGCTGAAACCCATAGTAAAGGTTCAGAATGTTTTTGTGGATCTGACATATGAAAAGGATGTGGAACTGAGCGAGCTTTTGTGGGATTACAGTAAGTACATGTATACCGATCCCCGTTAGTTTTTATTTTTATAAATCTGATGCAGGTTGTCTGTTATAGTCAATGATATCATACAT
This sequence comes from Ruminiclostridium cellobioparum DSM 1351 = ATCC 15832, assembly GCF_000621505.1. GTDB lineage: Bacteria > Bacillota > Clostridia > Acetivibrionales > DSM-1351 > Ruminiclostridium > Ruminiclostridium cellobioparum. The sequence continues at coordinate 176,820 of NZ_JHYD01000009.1, read as the reverse complement.
AGCTAAGGCCACAATACCGGACGGGAAATTGCGGATTTAGCTATTTGATTTTTTTCGTAAAATCCATACTCAGAGCTTCATCCTGAAGCTCCAGATCTGTTTTATTAATTGCAGAGATGTTCGGATTTATTCCAAGAATATCTCTGCCGAGTATATTGGTTGACAGAGGCCTTTCAATATCATTTACCTTATTTGTTTTTTTGTAGGGAGGCATTTTGCTTATTACTTCCTTTCCAGTTGATAATTCATTAATATTATGTGTATAATTTACCTTGACGATACAATAAAAATAAAAAAGATTTAAATCTGGAGGACGATTTGAGCTTGGAGCTTAAGGGAAGGCTGAAATTAATTGCAGACAAGGTTCCTGAGTGCGGCACTGTGGCAGATATCGGAACAGACCATGCTTACCTGCCAATATACCTGATACAGCAGGGAAGATGCAAAAAGGCAATTGCTTCTGATGTCAGGATAGGGCCGGTTCAGGCGGCGAATGGAAATATATTGAAATACAAACTTGGTGACGTGATTGAAACAAGAATGGGCAGCGGACTTGAAACCATAGGAAAAAATGAAGCAGATGCTATAATCATTGCGGGTATGGGAGGTACACTTTTAACGGAATTATTGGAAGCCGGTGCTGAAAAAGTCTGCGGTGAAGCTGTGCTGGTATTACAGCCCATGAATGACCTGGATGTGGTAAGAAAATGGCTGTACCATCATAATTTTAATATTTTTGACGAAGAGCTTTCGGCAGAGGGAAATAAAATATATTGTGTTATGGCTGCCAGATTTGATGGGCAGAATAAAGGCTATGAAGATTTTCAGCTGCATGTGGGAGAGTGTCTTATAAAAAAACACGATCCGCTGTTATTGTCCTATTGTGAAATGAAGGTGCGGCAAATAGACAGGGTACTGGGGCAGCTGGAGGATATGCGTGATAATGACGGGCTTTTAAATCATTATCAGAGTTTAAAAAGTGATTATTTAAAGCTAATATGTCAACTTGATAAAGGTAAATCATAGAATAGTTTATAAGGAGTAGGAGTATATGAAGGTTGGAGAGATACTTGATTTTATAAATAAGCTTGCGCCGTGGGACTACGCTGAAACATGGGATAATGTGGGGCTGATGGTTGGCAGCCGGCATAACGGGGTGAAAAAGGTACTGCTGTGCATGGACGTTACTTCAAGGGTCATCAGGGAGGCAATAGACTGTGAGGCTGAGCTCATAGTATCACACCATCCCTTTCTTTTCTCAAAGCTTGGCAAGCTGGATTTTGACACAATAAAAGGGCAGCAGATTCAAACCCTTGTCACAAAGGATATCAGTGTGATAAGCGCTCATACCAATCTTGACGTTGCGGCCGGAGGAGTAAATGACACTCTGGCAGAAACCATAGGACTTAACGGTTTAAGAGCATTAAAGACTTATGTTCCACAGGGATATGATCAGAATTTGGGTCTCGGCAGGACAGGAACTCTGGAGAACGAGACTGACTTTAATGAGTTTATTGATAATATAAAGAAAAGCTTGAATATAACAAATCTCAGAGTTATAGGAGCACATCCCGATAAAGTAAAAAAAGTCGCTGTATTTTGCGGAAGCTTTGATGTCGAACTGGATTACTTAAGGAGTCTTGGACAGGATGTGCTTATAACAGGGGATTTAAAGTATCATACTGCTTTGGATGCCAGGGAGATGGGACTGTGTATTGTAGACGTGGGGCATTTTGCATCTGAACATGTGATACTGTCCAAACTGCAAAAACTTTTGGCTGATGAATTTGCTTCAATCGAGGTGATATGCAGCAAAATGGAAAGCGATCCATTTATTTTTGCTTGACATATCCAAATTCAGCAACTATAATAAATTGTCCAAGGACGATATATTATAAAGTTAAATATATTTCAAATAAATAATTGAGTAAGCCAGATGATCGCAGGTACAGCCTGAAAAGGCGTACATGAGGAAAGTCCGGGCTCCATAGGGCAATGGTGCCGGGTAACTCCCGGTGAAGGTGACTTTAAGGAAAGTGCAACAGAGATATACCGCCAGCTGGAAGTTAGACGTTGGAGGTTAGAGGGTAGAAAATAGTATAGGAGAATTTTCAGGTTTTCTGTCTTCCAACATCCAACTTCCGACTTCCAGATGGTAAGGGTGGAAAGGTGAGGTAAGAGCTCACCAGCGGCATGGTGACTTGCCGGCTATGTAAACCCCACCTGGAGCAACGCCGTGGAGGGACGCAATGACTGCCCGTCAGTCCCGGGGAGGTGGCTTGAGCGCTGTAGAAATACAGTGCCTAGATAGATGATCATTTAATACAGAACCCGGCTTATAGACTTACTCATACTTATATGCCTAAACACTAGCTTTCAAGGCTGGTGTTTTTGCTTATTGTACGGTTTTTAAAGCCGGAAAAACGAGATATAGAACAAATGCTTATTTCAGACTTGAAATCCATTGATTCAACCATTTCGTTTTATTCAGAGGAGTGCGGTGAGATAGGAAATCAACAAGGGACAAGATGGATTATTGACCCTATTGATGGGACTGCAAACTTCATTTTTGGCGTACCATATTTTAATATTTCTGTTTGTCTGGAGAAAAACGATCAAATTGTTGAAGCCTATGTGTATAACCCCATTACAGACGAAATGTATTATTCGACAGAGGAGAAGAAGGCTTCCTTTCTTAATGATAAACCTATTCATGTGTCTGAAACCAGCGAAATCAGGAACAGTTTTATTGTCTTTGGGTTCAGTGCCAATATCCGGAATATCAACAGGTATTACCAGGAATGGCCTTTACTTTTTACCGAGTGCAAAAAGGGAATGGGGCTCTTATCTCCAGCTTTGAATATTTGTAATGTGGCACGGGGAAGGATTGACTGTTTTATTGATTTTGGAAGTAATATGGAGGGACATGCCGGAGCTGCACTTATACTTGAAAATGCAGGTGGTTCAATTTGTAATTATGATTTTTCAGAATGGAGTCATAAAACAAAAGGGTGTATTGCCGCCAGTAAAAACTTCTATCATAGGGCCAGAGACTGCTACTTCTGAGCAGGTCAAGCTTCGTATGAAGGATATGTGAAATAACACTAAATTAACGTATTGTGTCAATTGAAATATTGTTTTGCTTACAGAGAGATTTAATTAGAATCAAATGGTGCGTGAGGACAACTTCATGAAATAAGACGCACGGTTAAAAACAATTGCGATAAATTGTCGGCGACGGCAAAATTGCTTTATAATGAGGCGATACAATTTTCGTAATTGTTTTGGGTGCGTACTTATTTTATGAAGTTAGTACGGAAGTCACCATTTGATATAAAAAATCACACCGGTAAGGCAAAATTTAAATTAATTAGCACAACGAGTTAAATTAAGGACTGGAGGCTCTCAAGTGAAAAAACTGATTATCCTGTCTATAACTTTTCTTGCTATTTTGATCATGGCAGCGGGGGTTTATCTGTATTTCCAGGCGATATATAAACCTTTGCATCAGAGTGTCTCCATTGATGATGTTGCAGATATCCAGGTTTACGGGGCAGGTACAAAAATGACTGCTGTTAATGACCGGGTATTAACAGAAAATCTGATAAAATGGTTCAACAGTGCAACAGATATAAGGCCGAATAAAAATTTTGCAGGGACTACAGCGGAATCCGGCATCATTATCAATCTAAAGTCAGGCAGAGGAATTCTAATTTTAAGGTCGGGAAAAGATTTTGAAATCCAGAGAAGTAATACAAGGTTGAAAAATATCTCTTACTGGGCAAATCAGCAGGAATTGAAAGAGTATCTTGACAAATTGGCCACAGCTGAAAAGAGTTTGGATGATAGTATTGATGATAAACTTGACGCTGTTGTACAGGATCCGAAACATGCTGCATCTTCAAACCCATACGACTATACAAAAGAAAATTAGGATTACGTATGTTATGGCGATTGCATGTTCTGAAATTCTTGGAGAGGAGCCGGAGCAAAAGAACTGGAGCAGCGGCAGGGAGTGGTACGATAATTATTTAAAAGATAAACCGTAGAAATTGATGTCGCCCTTAATTCAAGTATATGTTGAAGGCTGGTATTTCTACTTATCGAACGGTTTTTACAACTACGTATATTGGGATTTTGCACAGCTCTCTTGTAAAAGTTGCAAAATATAATATAAAAAACATTGACATTGTTTAGAGATATTGTATAATAAATATATGGCGTAATCGGTTACGCTATATTACATTGTTAATATCAAATATAATTCCTTATAGAGAACAGCTTGAAAATGATTTAAATGAAAACAGCTGTGCATATTAGTGGAATAGGAGGATAAAATGGGCGCCACACTGGATGATATTGCTGCAAAAGTTGGAGTATCCAAGACTACAGTATATAGAGCATTAAATGGAAAAGACCGCATCAGCAGTGATACCCGTGATGCAATACTGGCTGTCGCCAAAGAACTGGATTACCGTCCGAATATACTGGCCAGTGGTTTGCGCTCAAAACGTTCAATGGCTATCGGCTTGATTTTTAATGATTTGATGGCCGGACACTTCTATGCCGAAATATTTCATGGAATTGAAGATATTGCAACTCAAAACAACTATGGCGTTATCCTGGGATGTACCAATGGAATAGTCGAAAAAGAAAAAAAGCTCATCAACCTTTTTATTGAAAGACGGGTAGATGGAATTATTGTATCTCCCACCCATGGTGTTGATATTGGCTGCTACCTTCGACTTAAAAAAGAAAAAATACCTTTTGTATTCATAGACAGGCGTATTGATGGCATAGACACCGATATCATTACAACCGATGATTTTATGGGTGCATATCAAGCCACGAGCCATTTCATATCTCTTGGACACAAGAAAATTGTCCTTTTAAATGGCCCGGAGTATCCCTGCTCTACTATTGAAAAACGTATAGAAGGATATACGACCGCTCTTAAGAATAATGGAATCAAGGACAACAAAATAATCAGTTTATCCGACAAGACTCTTGATCAGAAAAAATATGGGTATATGGCTATAAAGAACTACCTGGCTTCAGGGCCTTTGGATTTTACTGCAGTGTTTGCAATTAACGACAGTCTGGCTATCGGAGCTTACAAGGCCCTGGTGGAAAGCGGTGCAAGGATTCCCGAGGATGTTGCAATTATTGGTTACAATGATGATGAAATGGACCAATATCTTGACGTGCCTTTAACAACCATATCCCAACCAAAGTATGAAATGGGTAAAAAATCTATGGAATTGCTGTTAAAGCGTATGAATGATGAGGTTGTCAAAGCGGGAGATACATACGAAAATATGGTGATGAAACCCAATTTAATTATTAGAAAGTCTTGCTGAAATACTTTTTTCATGTTTGCGTAATCGATTACACCTTCGCTATCTGCTTAATTTTATGGAATGAATTAACAACCCACACTTATAAAAGTATAAATACAGTCCTGTGTAAAAAAATAGTTTAAGGCTGGAGGTGACAATATTCAATCTGCTTCTAATAAAAGGACGGTATTTTACTTTCTTTAAATAACAGCAAATATATAAAGGATTAAAGGGAGGATTATTTTATGAAACGTGGTTTAGCCTTGCTTTTGGCAGTAGTTATGGCTGCAGGTATTTTCCTGGCAGGATGCGGGAACAAAAATGAAAATCAATCAGTGCAGTCTACTGCAGCACAGTCCAATGCTGCGCAGTCCGAACAGAGCTCAAAAACCGATAATTCAAATGCAAATGTAACCGTAACTCCTCAATTAATAGGAGATAAAAATGCCAAAACCGAAATTACCTGGCAGCCGGTTCCTGCACACTCCATGATGGATTCCAACCAGGCAAAGGTTGAATATCTGACAAAGAAGGCAAAGGAATGGGCTGAAAAACACCCTGATGTTAAAATTGTACCAATACAAACAACTATCGCAATCAGCGATTCCATGGCAAAGATTCTTGTTCAGGCAGCATCGGGACAGGCACCGGACATAGCGGCAATTGACTCTTATATATTCCCTAATTTTACAAAATACGCACAGCCAATTGATGATGTCGTGCAGGAGAAAAACCTTGATATCAATGACTGGTTTCCATTTGCCCAAAAGGTTATGAAGCCGGAGGATAAGATACTTGGACTCTGGTACACAACTGATGTCCGCGCTCTCTTCTACCGCAAGGATATTGTAAAAAATCCTCCTAAAACCTGGCAGGAGCTTTTGGATTTAGGAAAACAACTAAAAGGCCAGGGATATGATGCATTTTTATACTCGGCAGGCCGTGACGAAAATGTAACTATGAATACCCTTCCATATTTCTTCGGACAGGGCGGAAAACTGGTGGATGACAACGGAACACCTGTTTTTGGAGAAGGTGAAAACAGGGCGGCCATGATAAATTATATAAATTTCTTAAAAAGCACTGTGGATACAGGTGTTACACCAACCCGTGTCCTGAACTTCAAGAGTGATCCGAATATGAATGCCGACCTGGCTGCCGGAAAGGTTGCAATGTTCGTGGGAGTAAGCAATATGGCAGCCCAGCTCAGATCGGTTATAGCCGATAAATTTGATGAACTGTGGGATGTGGCGCCAATTCCCATGGCAGAGGCCGATCAAAGGGCAAGTACTGCCGGCGGATGGGTATCTACCGTATTTACCGAGGATGATCAAAAACGCAAACTTGCAGCTGACTTTATCATCGACATGTATGTGAATGACCAGGGAATGGAAGGCTGGTGCAGTGCCGGAGGATATCTGCCTCCAAGAAAAAGTGTATTTGAAAAGGCGGAATTTTTAAAGAGTGATCCTTTTGCACAGAAATTCAAGGAAGAATTGCAATTTGCTTATGTCCGTCCGGCCGCAAATATATATCCCACAATTTCACAAGAAATTCAGATTGCAATCAATAATGTTCTGGCAGGACAGACAACACCTGAAAAAGCTGTTGATAATGCGTGGAAAATTGTTACTTCTAAAAAGTAAAAGGACAAAGGTGTGAAAATATGAACCGAGAAACTATTGGTAAATCAAACCGTTTGTCAGGCAGGAAGGGATTGGGTGAAACCCCGATCCCCTGGCTGGCTCCGTTGGTAATAATACTTTTAACTTTGTTTATCTATCCCATGTTTGATATTCTCCGCCTTAGTTTTACCAATGCACGTATCGGTGAGACGGAGTATAATTACACACTTAATTCATTTTTGAATCTGTTTCAGGACTCGGGATTTTATGCAATGTTAAAGGTCACAGCATTCTTTGTTTTCTTCAGCGTAGTATTTCAAATGGTGCTGGGATTCATTATTGCCCTGTCGGTTGACAAGGGCGAAAGTATGAATTTGCGCGGAACCGTATTTGTGCGGACTGTTGCATTGATATCAATGGTAATTCCGGGAGTTATCATTGGTATTATATGGAGGATGATGTATGACGAATCCCCCACGGGTATTTTAAATTACTTCCTGACTTTGATAGGAGTAGGACATGTCAGGTTTCTTACCGACCCTTTTATAGCCGTTGTTTCGGCTACGGTGGCAAACGTATGGAGAGGAACTGCTCAAAGTATGATATTGCTTTACTCAGGGTTAAAAACAGTTCCGGGAGAGACACTGGAGGCTGCAAGAGTAGACGGGGCCAGTGCGGCGGGAAGACTGTTCAAAATTATAATTCCGTCTGTCATGCCTGTTATGCTGATTAATCTTATTTTAAATACAATATATACATTTAATACCTTTGACATGGTAATGACATTAACAGGCGGCGGACCCGGAAGAAGTACCGAAGTATTGGCTTTAAGCGCCTATACGCAGATTTTCCAGCTGCTTGATTTAGGAAGGGGTTCTTCTGTCGCTGTATTATTATTGCTGATAAATTCCATAATGGCGGCTGTTTATTTCTATATAATGAAAAAAAGTGAGGTGTGAGACAGCATGAAGAAAAATTATAATCAAACCGGGGCTAAAGTGGGGATTTATTTGATTTATATTCTGACAAGCCTGTTTTTCCTCTATCCGGTGGTTTGGGTGCTGTCTCTTTCACTGAAGACGGTACCGGAATTATTTATGGTGCCACCTAAAATTTTTCCGAAAAGCTTTAACATAGAAAATTATATATTTGTGATAAATAATACACAAATTCTGAAAAATCTCTGGAATTCCTTATACATCGTAATATTTACAGTGGCAGGGACCTTATTGATTACGCTTCCGGCCGGCTATGCCTTTTCCAGATTGAAATTCAAGTTTAAAAGAAGCATGATGTTTGGTGTGTTGATTTTTCAGATGATTTCACCATTGGTAATTGTTATTCCTTTATACCGGTATTTCAGTCAAATTAATATGACCAATAGCCAGGTTGCATTGATGCTGGTATATATAGCGATAAGCGTTCCCTTTGCAACATGGTATATCAAAGGATATCTGGATACAATTCCGGTACAGCTGGATGAAGCCGCTCTTATTGATGGCTGCGGCAGATTGAAGGCACTGAGGAAGATCCTGATCCCGGTAACTATTCCCGGAATTATCTCAGTATCACTGCTGATTGCGGTAAATAGCTGGTCACAGTTTGTGGTTCCGTTTATTTTACTGGATGACGGCAGGAAGTTCCCTATCTCGGTGGGGCTTGTCAATCTTCAATCGACAACTGAAGCGGTTACTACACACTATCTGGCAGCGGCATGTGTAATTGGAATTTTACCTACGATGGTACTGTTTATTATACTGCAGAGATTCATTGTGTCGGCACTGACTGAAGGCGCAGTGAAGGGATAAAAATTTGGGGGGTACTTTCATGGAAAAAAATAAAATTGCACATATCATTTCCCACACACACTGGGACCGGGAATGGTATTTAAACAGTAAATATACAAATGAATGGCTGGTTCCTTTTTTTGAATCACTTTTCGATATGATGGAGAAGGAACCTGAGTACAGATTCGTTCTGGATGGGCAGACCTCAATGATAGAGGATTATCTGGAGCAGCTGGAACAACAGGGGAAAGATGTAGACCGGTACAAGCAGAAAATAAAACAATATGCCGCCTCAAAAAGACTGGTTGTGGGGCCCTACTATTTGCAGCCCGACTGGCAGCTCATCAGTGAAGAGGCAATTGTCAGAAATCTTATGATAGGTTTTAAAACAGCTTCGGAATTTGGTGAACCAATGCAGGTAGGCTGGCTGCTGGATAATTTCGGACAGATCTCTCAGGCGCCTCAGATCCACAAGCAGTTCGGCATGTTCGGATTATTTGTCTGGAGAGGCGTTGAAATGGATCCCAATGACTTAAACTCCGAATTTGCATGGGAATCTCCTGACGGCACGGTAATGCCCGGCGTATACTTTTTAAGCAGCTATAGAAATGCAATGAGGCTTGCCGAGTATCAGGACATGATGCAGGAAAGGGTTGAAAATGAAGTAAGAAAAATATTTCCATTTGCAACTACGCCCAATGTGCTGCTGATGAACGGATATGACCAGGAGATGGTACCTGATGATATAATTCCTAATATTCAAAATGGAAAAATGGACTTTGAGGATTTCAGGGTGATCCAGAGTACACCTGAAGATTACATGAGGACAGTATTAAGCCATGCCCCTGCACTGAAAAAATTAAAGGGTGCTCTGTACAGCGGAAGATACATATCGGTATTCCCGGGAATTTTATCCAGCAGGATGTATCTCAAAATCCAAAATGACATCTGCCAGAACGAGCTTTCAAAATATGCCGAGCCTCTGCAGACGATTTTATGGTGCAACGGAGGGGAATATCAGGCTGCAAAGCTTGATAAGTCCTGGAAGGTGCTTTTAAAGAACCATCCCCATGACAGCATATGCGGAGTAAGCATTGATGATGTGCATACCGACATGGAAACCAGATTTGATGAAAGCTATTGTATTTCAAACGGACTGGTAAATGAATCCTTGCGGATATTTGCAGGTAATGTCGATACAGGAAAGTATCCTGATGCGTTATTCAGCATCATTGTCTTCAATACGATGGCAACAGAGCGCAATGGTATGGCAGTAATAAGGAACGAGAACAAGCCGGATTTAATATTTAAGGACAGCCATGGAAACCTTATTCCCGGTCAAAAGGATGGAAACGGCACTGTAAAGATATATTTAAAGGAAATTCCGGCTTTGGGGTATACCACATTATTTGCTTTCCCGGCTGAGAAAGCCGGAAATGAAGAATTTTTTGATGAAAATGGCAGGCTCATAGTTGATGAAACGGCCAGGACCATTGAGAACAGGTTTGTAAAGGTGGAAATAAACGAGAACGGCACCCTAAATGTTTTTGATAAGCTGAATGATATTATTTATTCCAGCATAGCATCCTTTGAAGACGGTGCCGACGCGGGCGACGAATATAATTATTCCTATCCTGAGAAGGACAGGGTGTTTACCAGCATAAATAAAAAAGCTGAAATTGTTTTTGATGAAAAGGGTCCCATCCGTGCTTTGGTCAGGGTAAAGCTGGTACTTGACTTGCCTGAAGGACTTTCCGGGGGATCAGGTTCACGAAGTGAAAAGTTGCGCCGGATGCCGGTTATTACGTGGATTACCCTGGAAGCAAACAATCCGGTGATTAAATTTAAGACAAAGGTACTTAATACTGTTAAGAATCATAGATTCAGGGTTTTGTTCCCAACGGGAATCAAAAGTGATGTATCCTTTGCAGAGACACAATTTGACGTGATCCAAAGGAAAATTATACCCAATGGCTTTGATAACTCAACAATACCTGAAAATGTGAGAAGGATAATAATTGGTGCCAGGGAACCGAAGCCCATTACAACTTTCCCGCAGAGGACATTTGTGGCTCTGGGTGACGGGAAAACAGGAGCGGCCGTCTTTAACAGAGGACTTCCGGAATATGAAATAATAAAAGAAAAAAGTACAATAGCGCTTACTCTGTTCAGAGGAATCAACTGGATTACCAGGGACGATTTGAAAACAAGGATCGGTGATGCAGGACCGGCTATTTATGTGCCTGACGCACAGTGCCTGAGAGAAATGGAGTTTAACTATGCTTTTTATTCCCATAGGGGGAACTATGAGAATGGAAAAGTATTATCCCATGCAGACCAGTTTAATACCGGCATTATTTCTGTAAAAACTGATGTCCATAAGGGAACTCTGCCCGGAATGCTCCAGCTTGCCAGGGTGGATGACAGCACAGGGTGCATCAAGGTTTCGGCCGTAAAAAGATCTGAAGATGGGAAAGGCATCATAATAAGACTATTTAACTCTTCCTGCCAGGAGATATCCGCCGGAATAAAATTCTTTTCAAAAATCAGAGGTGCTTACCACTGTGATCTGAATGAGAGAATTACCGGAGAGGTTGGGATAATAAACGGGGATAGCCTTGAAATAAGCGTGAAATCCAAGAGGATAATAACACTTAAAGTTGAAATCCCTTTAACTAATAAAATAAATAATGTAAATGACGTACCTTTGGAGGTTTACAGGGATGAACTTGCAGAAGCCTGTGACTTTACGGATTACCAGACAGTGGAGCTGATAACCGGAGAAGAAATTCAAAAGGAAGAGGAAAGAGCCCTTGCACTTGAAAAGGAATTTGAAGTCCGGGAAAATGTACTGGAGGAGTATAAAAAAAATAACATTCACCTGAAAGAAACGGATGAATGGAAGAAAGGATGCAACAAACTGCAGCTGGATGTGGAAACCTGCCGGAGAGCTTCTCTGGAAGCCAGATTGTCCGTCCTTTTAATCAGAAAGAAAGCAATAGAAAATAACATAGTTGAGGTTGCTTCAAAAGAGAAGGAAATACAGGCAATTGAAGATGAAATAACGGCAATAGGATATAAACTCAATGAGGCCAGAGTGAGTAAAAGGGTGTATGAATACATTGTTGATATCGGATCACCTTCTGCTTAATAACAGACAACTATGAGATAATTAAAAATTTAGAGTTTGAGAGGCATTGCTATGAAGATATTATTTGCCCCCGATTCATTTAAGGGTACCATGTCCTCAATGCGGGTGATAGAGCTCCTTGCTGACGCAGCAAAGCGGACTTTTCCGGATTCGCAGCTGGTAACGGTGCCCATAGCCGACGGCGGGGAAGGAACGGTGGAAGCCCTGGTTACAGCAGCAGGAGGTCAATATAGAACGGTCAATGTCACCGGTCCCCTAGGTGAAAAGGTTAGTGCGGTTTATGGCGTAATCGGCGGTAAAACTGCCGTTATTGAAATGGCCCAGGCCTCCGGGATAATGCTTTTGAAGGAGGAGGAAAAAAATCCCCTCCATACCACAACCTATGGCACTGGAGAGCTCATAAAGGCTGCCCTTGACCATGGAATCCGCCGGCTGGTTATCGGCATTGGCGGCAGTGCAACCAATGATGGGGGAATCGGTGCGGCACAGGCGCTGGGGGTGAGATTCCTGGATAGGAATACTTCGGATGTGGGCTATGGCGGAAGGAACTTATGTAATATAGCCAGGATAGATGTATCCAATATGGATCCAAGAATAAAGGAATGTGAAATTAGTGTTATCTGCGATGTCAGCAATCCTTTGACAGGACCGGCAGGCGCCACTTATGTCTATGGACCGCAAAAGGGCGCCGGTAAAGAGTGCTTGGAGCTGTTGGAAAGCGGTATGGAAAATTATATGCAGGTAATAAAGCAGTGCATTGGAATGGACATGAACCAGGTTCCTGGCTCCGGAGCAGCCGGAGGGTTGGGCGCCGCAATGGTGGCATTCTTCGGCGCCCGCCTGAAATCAGGCATAGATACTATACTGGACTTTGTTGATTTTGAAAGTCTGCTGAAGGATGTGGATCTGGTTGTCACGGGAGAAGGAAAAATTGACAGCCAGTCTGCCTATGGAAAGGTACCGGTAGGAATTGCCAAACGTTGTAAAAGTAAAGGTATCAAGGTAATAGCCATAGCCGGCTGCATGGGGAAAGACGCCCGGAAGGTATTTGACTATGGTATTGACAGCATTATGGTTACTGTAAACAATAATCTCAGCCTTGAAGAGGCATTGCTGAGAGCCGGGGAAGATCTTTTTGACGCTGCCGACAGGATGTTCAGACTCATAAAACTTGGTATGGATTTAAAGACATAGGATTGCAACAATGCGCATAACAATTGTGCTGTAATATTTTGGTGCTATTTTATTTACCTGTAGAACACCCGCTGTGGAGGCGGGTGTTTTTTTCATATAAAAATTTATTCTCCGGCCGCAGGGGTAAAATCTTTATTTTACAGAGGTAATATTTGGAAGTATTTAAAACACGGAGGACTATAAGATTTATACGACAAATGACTGAATAAAGCTGTTGACCGGATATAATTTTATTTGTTTAATTTAAAGGAATTTGATTTTATTGACAGGAACATATGTTTGGTATATTGTATTAGTGTAATACCTGTAAAATTTGTTAAAATGAAAGGGGAAGAAGTGAGCGGTACTTCACAAAACAAATATACAAAACAGCAAATATGCAATTATCTGGTGAAATATCAACATCTATGTGATGACACCGGACTTGCGGGCAGCGGTCATATTGTGGAATATATCCGCAAGGTAGGATGTGTTCAGTATGATCCGCTGGATGTGGTAGGCCGCAATCCTGATCTGGTATTACAGGCACGCTGCAGAGAATACCTGAAGGGTGATATTGAACAATATCTTTATGAGGACAGAGCTCTTTTTGACGTTTGGGATAAAAATATGTCCATATGTTCGGTTGAGGATTGGCCTTATTTTGGGAGATTCAGAAAAAGATATTTAAGCTGGTGTGATGAACACAAAGATACTATAAATAAAATTGTAAAATATTTAGAAAAAAATGAATTTGCCTGTTCTTCGGATTTTAAACTTGAAGAAAGGGTTGACTGGCATTACGGACCGCAGAGACTTGCGAAGGCAGCCCTGGAGTGTATGTGTTATGCGGGGCTTGCCGTAGTTCACCATAAAAAGGGTGCAAGGAGATACTACTGTTTATCTGATAAATTCATTCCTAAAAAGTATTTTACCATGAAAGATCCCAATACAACTGATGAAGAATATTTCAAGTGGGGTGTGTTACGCAGGATCAACAGTATCGGTGCCTTGTGGAACAGGCAGAGTGATGCCTGGCTTGGCATAAATGGCCTGAAAAGCGGGCAGAGAAATAATGCCTTCAACGCCCTGCTGAAAGAGAGAAATATCCATGAAATTATTGTAGATGGCATAGAGCACCCTTTGTATATTGCAGCCGGGAATCTTAAACTTCTGCAAGCCACAACGGATAAGACTCCGGAAAACGGTTGTGCTCGGATCATTGCACCTTTGGACAATTTGCTCTGGGACAGAAAGCTGATTAAGGAATTATTTGATTTTGATTACAAATGGGAGGTATATACTCCCGCTGCCCAGCGGAAGTATGGGCATTACGTTTTGCCTGTTCTTTCCGGCAGTAAATTTATCGGAAGAATTGAAATGGAAACCGATAAAAAGAGCAGAATATTGAATGTCAAAAATTTTTGGGCTGAAAATGAAGGGGATGTATCATTATATAAAGATAGTATTATTTCGGGAATAAACAGGTTTGCAAAATATAATCTTTGTGACACACTGCCGGCCGATCTGGTAAAGTTTTGCGGTAAATAAATATGGCACAATATTGATGGGGGTTTTGTATGCACAGAAGTTCGTTTAATATGATCAGTTTGGGATTTTTATTTTTATTGATAGACTTTCGTATTCAGAATTTTGACATATTGCCTGATATCGTAGGATATATATTGTTTGCGGTTGGTTTTCATGCATTGGCTTCCTATAGTGAATACTTCAAAAAGGCTTCATATGTTAATATTCCTTTACTGGTTGGTTCAATACTTGACATATATAAACCTGCATCAACACCTTCACAGGCAGGAGGAGTTTCCTTTGATTTTGGAGTTCTTGGATTTCTGGCCATTCCGGTTATCCTTGTTGTATTGGTATTAAACATGCTGGTTGTATACTTTATGTTTCAGGGAATCATTGAAATGGCCCTGGAAAAAGGCCTGGGAAGTCTTGCCGATGAGGCCGGCAGAAGGTGGAAGGAGTATTTATATTTACAGGTTGCCATCCTCTTTTCATTTATAGTAGCCTTTCTGCCTGTCATCGGGATTGCTTTTATTATAGCTCTGGGAGTAATTTCACTTGTGATTACTTTTGCTATAATGAGATTTATGAAGGTGTGCGGAGAAAATTTATAACAAGGGAGAAATACAGATGATAAATGAAAGACTGTTTAAACAGATAGAGTTTATTACCGAAATTGACAGGCTAAAAAATATATTCCGGCAGAATGTTGTCATTGGAACCACCCGCAATGAAAACGATGCCGAACATTCCTGGCACATGGCAGCAATGGCTGTCATTTTGTCGGAATATTCAGCCCATAAAAACCTGGATATCCTGAAGGTCTTAAAACTGATACTTGTTCATGATCTTGTTGAAATAGATGCGGGAGATACCTTCTGCTATGATGAAAAGGGCCTTGAAGACAAAGCCGAGCGGGAGGAGAAAGCAGCCCGGCACTTGTTCAAGCTATTGCCGGAGGATCAGGCCCAGGAGGTCTACAGCCTCTGGAGGGAATTTGAAGAACTCAGTACCCCGGAAGCCGGATTTGCCGCATGTCTGGACAGACTGCAGCCGCTGATACTGAATTATAATACAAACGGCCACACCTGGCAGAAGCCCGGTGTCACAAGCGAGAAGGTTATTAAGAGGAACCGTATGCTGGAAGAGCATGCACCTGAGTTGTGGCAGCTTGCCGAAGAAATTATTGAAACCTCAATTGAAAAAGGTATACTGAAAAAGTAACATGCTATTATTACGAATTTTTTTAAATGTAAAACGGAGGCTGAAACATGTTTAAGGAAATGAGAAAAAGTGACAGACAGATCAGCGGGGAAGATGCAATAAAACTTCTGGAGGAGGCTCAATTCGGAGTTCTCTCAACAGTGGGGGAAAACGGTTATGCTTATGGAGTGCCCTTGAATTACGTATATTCCGACGGCAGTATTTATTTCCACTGCGCCCAGGAAGGTGCCAAATTGAGCAATATTGCCTATAACAATAAGGTTTCTTTCTGTGTTACAGGCAATACCGAGCCCATTCCAGACCAATTCAGCTATAGATATATAAGTACAATTATTTTCGGATGCTGTACTGAAGTCGGCGGAAATGAAAAGGAGACTGCTTTGATTGCCATATTGAAAAAATATTCCGGAGAATTTATGGAAAAAGGGATGAAGTATCTTGAAAGAGATATAAATATTCCAAAAGTGATGAAAATAAGTATTGAGCATATAACGGGTAAGGCCAGAAGGTAATTATCATAGAATATTAAAATGTCAAATTATTATAAGAATAAAAATTCCTCTAAGCCAAATAATATTAATAAGAAATAAATACAAAAATTTTTTGGAGGAATTGTGACATGAAAGCTACTAAGATGGATCATCCAAACCAGGGAATAAAATGTGTTGTTAATACCTGCACCTACTATATGCAGGGAGATCACTGCTCAGCTGATAAAATAGAAGTTCAGCCAAGAAATGCTTCAAGATCGCAGGAGACAGACTGCTCGACATTTGCTCCGGGAGTCAGTATCTAACCCATCAAAAGCTTTTAAACCACCGCAAGCCTGTTAAAGTTCTTAACAGGCTTGAATTTTTGATACATATAAAGTAACATTTAATGCATGGTGTTTGTAAAATTACATAAAGCGGGAGGCCTGTCGTTATGAAATATTTCGAAATATCTGATGCTGACAATAAATCAATCAGGATGTCCAGGATTATCCTGGGAGGAGTTCAATTCGGTACAACCCTGACCAGGGAGCAGTCCTTTGAATTGATGGATAAATACATAGAGCGTGGAGGCAATACATTTGACACTGCCAGGGTCTATTGTGACTGGCTTGAAAATGGACATTCAGCCAGTGAGCGTACTATAGGCGAATGGATAAAGTCCAGAAATAACAGAAAAGAAATAATTCTGGCTACAAAGGGCGGTCATCCCGCAGCAGCAGGCGTATCACGGCTTTCAAAGGAAGATATCCTGGGGGATATGGATAAAAGCCTTGAGACTTTGCAAACTGATTATGTGGATTTATATCTTTTACACAGGGACGATGTAAATATACCTGTCAATGAAATCATGGATACTCTGCATATTCTGGTTCAGCAGGGCAGGGCAAGGGCTGTCGGAGTTTCCAACTGGACCTGTGAAAGGATTAAGGAAGCTAATGCCTATGCCATGGAAAATAACAAAACAAAGCTTGTGATTTCACAGATCCAGTGGAGTCTGGCCGAATGTTTCCCTCAGAATTTTAATGATTTGACCCTTGTCTGTATGAATCCAAAAGAATACCGGCAATATGTTGAGCTGGGAATGCCGGTAATGGCGTATTCCTCCCAGGCTAACGGCTTATACTCCAAAGCCAACGAAAGGGGTCTTGAATATGTTCCCTCGAAACTCCAAAAATTCTTAACACTGGAGAACATCAACCGCTATAACAATTTGCTCAAACTATGCCGGAAAAAAGGCTACAGCAGGACTGCGGTGGCATTGAACTATATTATGGACAACAGGTTAAACGGGTCGGCCATTATAGGCTGTACTAACCTTGACCAGCTTAACGATTGCATGATGGCGGCCGAGATTACCCTTACCGAAGAAGAAATTGAAATGCTGGTTTAAAAAATCCAGCTGTCAGATATGACTCTGCCGGCAACAAAATGTAAATTGAACATCTGTTCGGTATGTGCTATAATTACCATACTAATGTAAGGGTCGGTGTTAGGGATAAAGTATGGAAAAAGCTCAGATAAAAATTTCAATCAGAAATCTTGTCGAACTTGTATTGCGGTCGGGGGATATCGACAACAGGCTTGTCTCTTCCAACCGCATGCTGGAGGGCACCAGAATCCATCAGAGAATACAGAAGGAAAGCGGAGACAAGTATGCAAAGGAAGTGTACCTGTCCTTTGACTATCAGCTGGAAAGCTTCACTATCAGGCTGGAGGGCAGGGCTGACGGAATAATAACCGAACCGGAAGGCATGGTCATCGATGAAATAAAGTCAACAGCAAGACCGCTGGAATATATTGACGACGAATTCAGTCTGCTGCACTGGGCACAGGCAAAATGCTATGCCTATATTTATTGTATCCAAAATGAGCTGAAAGACATTTTTGTTCAGCTTACCTATTTCCAGATAGATACCGAAGAGAAGAAAATAATACGGAAGCCCTTTGCCTTTCAGGAGCTCCAGGAATTTATGAGCGGGCTTTTGGACAGGTATCTTGTATGGGCAAGTATGTCGGACAGCTGGAATACTTTGCGGGATATGTCCATCAGAGAACTCCGCTTTCCCTTTGAAAATTACCGCAAAGGGCAGAGAGAACTGGCTGTTGCAGCATATAAAACAATAGTACAGGAAAAAAAGCTTTTTGTTCAGGCCCCCACAGGCATTGGAAAGACCATATCAACTCTTTTTCCGGCAGTAAAAGCCTTCGGAGAGCAGCACATATCAAAAATTTTCTATTTGACTGCAAAAACCATAACTAGGCAGGTGGCTGAGGAGGCTTTTTCCAAAATGAGGGCAGCCGGTCTTAAGTTCCGGACCTTGACACTGACTGCCAAGGAGAAGATATGTTTCAGGGATGAAGTCATCTGCAATCCTGACTTTTGCGAGTATGCAAGGGGGCATTATAACAGGGTCAATGATGCATTGACCGATATATTGCAAAACTCTGAATACCTGACCAGGGAAATTATTGAAGAGTACGCCCGAAAGCACAGGGTGTGCCCCTTTGAATTTGCGCTGGATCTGTCGCTTTGGGCAGACTGCATCATATGTGACTACAACTATGTGTTTGATCCCAGGGTATATCTGAAGAGATTTTTTCTGAACAATGACGGTGATTATGCCTTTCTGGTGGACGAGGCCCATAACCTTGTGGACAGGGCAAGGGAGATGTTTTCGGCCCAGATAAGCAAGGCTGCTTTTTTTGAGGCAAAGAAAGCCATGAAAAATCACCAGCCTAAGATAGTAAAATGTCTTAACAGGATTAATACGTACATGGTTGCGCTGAGAAAGCAGTGCGGCGAAGAGGGATTTATTATTCACAAAAGTGAACTGAGTGATCTGTACAGACTTCTTAACAACTTTATAACCGAGGCCGAGGAATGGATCGTAAAAAACCAGAACAAGGATATCGAAGGCTTTGAACAGCTGCTTGAAGTATATTTCAGCGCTATCTCCTTTTTGAAGATTTCAGAGTTTTTTGACAACAGATATGTCACTTTTATTGAGGCAGTCCGAAGTGAAGTAAGGGTCAAGCTGTTTTGCATCGATCCTTCCTACCTGCTGGCCGAGGCAGTCAAGAGAGGCAAAACGGCTGTTTTCTTTTCGGCAACCCTGACACCGCTGAGTTATTTTATGGACATTCTGGGCGGTGACAGCGAGGACTATAATATCAATCTGTGTTCTCCCTTTGATAGCAGGAAACTCTGCCTGCTGGTGGAGAGCGGAGTATCCACCAAATACAAAAACCGTGAAAACAGCTATGACTCCATTGTGGAAATAATAAAGGCCGCGGTTGGGAAGCGCAGGGGAAATTATCTTGTCTATTTTCCCTCCTATAAATATATGAACGAAGTATATTCAAGGTTTCTGGAAAAATATCCTGAAATTGAGACATTTGTTCAGGAGAGTTCCATGACTGAGGAAGAAAGAGAGAGCTTTCTGAACAGGTTCCAGCCTGACAAGGCCGCTTCCATGGTATGCTTCGGAGTCCTTGGGGGAATATTTTCAGAAGGTATTGATTTAAAAGGAGACAGGCTGATCGGAGCAATAATTATAGGTGTGGGCCTGCCCCAAATCAGTGTGGAACAGGATATCATCATGGATTATTTTCAAAGGAAAAACGGGATGGGCTACGAAAATGCATATATGTATCCTGGAATGAACAAGGTGCTGCAGGCCGCCGGACGGGTCATACGCTCCGAAAGCGACAGGGGAATGGTTCTGCTGGTCGACGAGAGGTTCTCTCACAGAACTTACAAAAATCTGTTTCCGAAGCATTGGGAGCACTCCAGAGGAGTAAGAAGCACAGCAGAGCTTCAGGCCAGGCTCGAACAGTTTTGGAAGGAAGGTTGATTTGAGCTTTTTTGACACAATGAAAAGCAAATACGGTATAGATTTAAATGCCGAACAAAGGAAGGCTGCATGCCATGTAACTGGTCCTGCGCTGATTCTGGCAGGGCCGGGTTCGGGAAAGACAACTGTAATAACCGCAAGGGCTGCGTACTTAATCAGGGAAGCAGGTGTTGACCCAAAGAGTATATTGACCTTGACCTTTAATAAGGCTGCCCAATTGGAAATGGATAAGCGCTTTAGCAGGCTTTATGGCTCTGAAATCCCTGTGAAAGTACATTTTGCCACGCTGCACAGCTTTTGCAACAGAGTTGTACGGGATTATGAAGGGATGAAAGGCAGGACACTTAAGCGTATTGAAGGAAATGACCAGGATGTGAGCAAGCACCAGCTGCTCAAGGATATTTACCAGAACATAAATAACTCAAAGATCGGCGATGATGAGCTGGAAAATCTCATTAATGAAATTGGTCTTGTTAAAAATAGTCTTATAAAGGACTTTGAGGAACTGAACACCAGCACCAAAAAATTTTCCCTGATATACAAGGCCTATGAGGATTATAAGAGAAGCAACCTTCTGATTGATTTTGACGATATGCTTACCTATGCCTTCAATATCCTTTCAAAATATCCCGCACTGCTCCAGAGATATAGAAGCAGGTACAGCTATATACAGGTGGATGAAGGACAGGATCTTTCAAAAATACAGTTTGAGATAATAAAACTATTGTCGGCCCAAAACCGGAACCTGTTTATGGTGGCCGACGACGACCAGTCAATATACGGCTTCCGGGGAGCAGAGCCCGGGAACATCCTGGATTTTGAAAAGCAATTTGAAGGCTGCAGGATATTCAGACTTGAGAACAATTACCGCTCTTCTGAAAATATTGTAAAGCTCAGCAGCAGTTTTATAAAACAAAATAAAAACAGGTATGAAAAAAATCATGTAACCTGCAATTTGGCTGCTAAAGAACCGGAAATAGTCAAAGTCAGGGATCAGCAGGAACAGTTGAAGTTTGTTTTGGACAGGCTTAAACCCGGAATAAATGACATTAAATGCGAAAACGGAGGCAGAAGAAGAAAAAAGCAAGTTGCCGTCCTGTACAGAAACAACCTGTCTTCAATACTTATAGCAGATTTGCTCCATAGAAACAAACTGCCCTTCAAGGTACGGCAAAACAGGCTGTACTTCTTTAAGCACTGGCTGGTACAGGAGGTAACGGCGTTTCTGCACTTCGCGCTTGACCCCCAGGATGTGGAGGCCTTCTCAAAGATATATTACAAGATGAACAGGTACATATCAAGAGCAATGCTGGAATGCGCCACGGAAGGAAACGGGGACAGGCCGGTAATCGACCGCATTATGAACGGTGTGGAGCTGAAACCCTTTCAGATAAACAGTTTGCAGGAATTGAAACTGGAGTTTTCAAACCTGGCAAAAAAGCGGCCCTGGAATGCCCTGGAATATATTAAGACCAATTTTAATTATCTGGACAGCATTAGGGAATATTGCCGGCTTGCAGGGCTTTCTTTCGAATACCTCTGGAAGTTGTTTGATATTCTCCAGGGGATTGCCTGCAACTGTCAGACACTGCTGGAGTTCCTGGGCAGACTGACTGAATTGGATGACCTCTTTGAAGGAGATAATAAAATAAAAGAGCAGGAAGTGGATTTGGATATTACCCTTAGCACAATGCATTCCTCAAAAGGTCTGGAATACGACGGTGTATTCCTTATAGACCTCATAAACAGCGAGCTTCCGGGGGACAAGGTGCTTGAAAAGGCCTCCGAAACAAAAGACCTGACCGAACTGGAGGAGGAAAGAAGGCTTTTTTATGTGGGTATGACAAGGGCCAGGCAGGAGCTGTACCTGATATATCCTGCTTCTGCCAACCTTGAAAAGCGCATGCCTTCAATATTTGTAAAGGAGGTTAACCGGCTTGTAAAAAATGACTTTGCGGCCGGTTTGGGAGAAGGAGTGATTGTAAAGCATTCCAAATTTGGAAGAGGTGCCGTTATATCAATGGATCCTCCAGATCAGCCAAATCCCATATCAGGACAGACGGTGGAAATCAAATTCTTTAACGGAACGGTTAAAAAGCTGGATTTACAGCTTTGCCTTGAAAACCGTATACTTGAAATAGAAAAATGAATTTGAACAGTAATAATAAAAATTGAAATACGGAAATTAAGTATTTAATTTCATGATTTAAATGATACTAATACTATTGAAAGCTTGTACAGCAGCAAATCTTTTGTTATTATTAATAAATTAATGGAGGAAAATAACAAATGATCGAGAAGTATTATCCTGATTTATATTATGACAGCATAAGGCATATAGACCTGGATATGCTTGAAAAGAAAGGCATAAAGGGTTTCATACTGGACATAGACAATACACTTGTTCCAATGCACAGCAAGGATGCCGACCAAAACGCCATTACCTGGATTGGGGAACTTAAAAAAAGAGGCTTCAAGGTATGTATTTTATCCAATGCGGCCCGGAAACGGGTTATAAGGTTCAACAGGGAGATTGCGGTAACAGCAATCCACAGAGCGTACAAACCTTCAGGCAGGGCCTTTTTAAAAGCGGCCGACGTACTGGAACTCGAGCCGGAAAGCATTGCAGTTGTGGGAGATCAGATATTTACCGACATCCATGGCGGCAATAAAGCCAATATGCTTACAATACTGGTCAAACCCATAGACAAAAGGGAGATTCTGTATGTGAGAGTTAAGCGGTGGCCTGAAAAGCTCATCCTTGCCAGGTATATGAAAAAACTCGAGCACCAGCTCAAAAGAAGAGAGCTCTGGAAGAAAAACAGGCTGGCCATGGAAAAAGCCAGATACAAAAAATAATAATGAGGAGAGGAGCTTTTATATGAATCTTGTAGAAACCGTCAATGGAAAAACCGGGCTTCTGGGGCTGATCGGCTGTCCGGTGGAACATACAAAATCTCCGTACATTCATAATACTTTATTCAGAGAATATAATATAAACGCCATCTACGTACCAATACATGTCAACGGGGGGGAACTGGAGAGGGCGGTTAACGGCTTTAAGGCTCAGAACTTCACCGGTTTTAATGTTACGGTACCCTATAAAAAGGAAATCATTAAATATCTTGATGATATTTCAAATGATGCTCTCCTGATGGGGGCTGTCAATACTGTCAAAAATATCGAAGGCAGGCTGAAAGGGTACAACACCGATGCGGAAGGGTTTGCCCGGGATTTCAGGGATGCTTTTGAAACCGGTTTTGCAGGCAAAAAGGTCGTACTGCTTGGAGCCGGAGGCACTGCAAGGGCTCTGGCGGTAAAGCTGGCAGCTGAAGGGGTAAAGCATCTGACAATTGTCAACAGAACCCTGGCCAATGCAGAGAATATCGTTGAACTGGTTAAAAACAATTTCGGCAGTATTGTAACAGGTATCGTTCCGGAGGAACCGGGATTTTCAGATTGCTTCAAAAGCAGTGATATAGTTATAAACACCACACCGGCAGGAATGAGTACATATGAAGCTAAAATCCCGTTTGACTTTAGCTTTGAATTCCAAAGGCATCAGCTGGTATATGATATTATTTATACTCCCCGAGAAACTGAGTTTCTTAAACAGGCAGAATTGAGAGGCTGCAAAGTGCGAAATGGTTTTGGAATGCTGATAAATCAAGGAATATCTGCATTTGAGATATGGACCGGCAAAGCCGTCTCCAAAAATCATGCCGTTGAAATATTAAATCTTATAAATAAATTAGAGGAATTATAAAATAAATACCGAATAATACTAAGATAAAAAGATTATTTTGTATTAATTTTGTAAAATGCATGTGATTTGTATAAGGAGGATAAAAATGGTTGTTATAAAAAATTATATGGAAGAAGTGGTCTTAAATTTAATGGAAGGTGTTCTTGACGATATAAACATGTGCAAATGTGAGATGTGCGTCATGGATATTGCAGCCCTTGCATTAAATGACCTGCCTCCCAAATACATAGCAACTGAAAAAGGAGAGCTGTATTCAAAGGCAAATGCTCTTAGAAATCAGTTTGAAGTGGATGTCATTGCTGCCATTACAAAAGCGGCCGTACTTGTGAAAAGATCTCCGAGACACAAGTAAATTATTCATGATAACACTGCATAATTATTGATAAATAAAGCGTTAGCAGGCCGGCACCTGACTAACGCTTGTCATTTCATATCATATAAAAAAGTAAAAACTAAGGTTTGTCTTTTCCGTTACCCTTTGAATCCGTTTGAGAATTTGAAGGGTTTTTCACGGTTGATCTTGCAGGTTTTTTTGCTGGCTTGTCGTCTTCATCATCCCGGTGTTTCGGCACAAACAACTCGGAAGGAGTAACAATTCCGCCTGCTGATTTAAAGTACCGGGATACGATGTCTTCGGCCGGAAGGGATTCCTTGGAGTCAATATTGATAATATTACCGTTATATTCATAGAACCAACCGCCGTTAATTATCTTGTCCTCACCGTCCAGCCTGAAGGAATTAAAATTGTCGGCCGAAATGTTGATCACACCGGAGGTCAGTTTTAACGCATCACTTAACATCATATTTGTTATAATGTTTTCAAAAGCGTAATTGATTACCGAATTAAATTTGGGCAGATATTGGATATTCAGCTTTTGTCCTATAAACTCCTTAATAAATTTTACCTGCATTTCAGTTCTTTTGATGTCACTGCCGTCATAGAACTTTCTCAATTCCTTTAATTCCTCACGGGAATAAAGCCTTTCGTTTGGTTTTCTGAACCTCAGCAGCTGTTCAACCTTGTCACCGTCCAGGAGCTGATAGCCTTTTTTCAAATTGATGTACAGGTCCTGGGTAGGATCTTCATACCTTAAGTCGGCAGGCACATCAAAACTGACTCCTCCCAGCATATCGGTTATTTTCTTAATGGAAGAAATATTTATGTGGACATAGTAATTTATGTTAATACCTGTAAGGTTGCTTACTATTTCAGCCGCGTACATGGCACCGTCATGTTCTCTGCCTCCGGCAGCATATGCCGCATTTATCTTGGGCAGGATATTGTTCCTGAGCTTGACATGGGTGTCGCGGGGAATGGTGACAATACTTATCTGCTTTGTATCGGGGTTATAGTTTGCAACCATCATGGAATCGGTATTACCGCTGGATTTATCCCCAACGAGTACAAGAAAATTCATGGGATCGTTTTTCTTTGTACCGCTAAGACCGTTTAATATATGAGGTATGGGTGTATCCGAGCCCGGCTCGGGAGCAATATTATTTATATAAAACATAAAAAACGTTCCAAGTGCAAAAAGAAACGTCCCAAGTATCAGCGTAGTTATATACGTAAATTTTCTCGTGTTCATTTCGGACCTCATTAGTATATATTATTTTTTTTATTTTTATCATCATAGAATTATATCATAAAATATAGTATATACCATATATTATCACCCATTTTTTTATAAAAATAAGTGACTGTAAATGTCGAAAGTATTCCTTCAGCATCAGCCGATGTAACATATTATGTTTACACAACATAATATATATTAGAGCGTTTATAGCTTTTCTAAGGGAGGAATAGTACTTGGATTATATGGATATTGACAGGTTGAAGAACATATTTTCAGATATGCTCAGGAACCAATACACCCTGAGGAGTATGGAGCTTGGAATAGACGGAAAACTTATGGCGGTCGGGTATAAACCATATTGGACCAGCCGGCAGGATTCTAAAATTGAAACACTGGAACTGAACTTTCTCAGCAGTAAAGGAGTCATGGTTCCAATAATATTGAGAAATGTTGTCAGTTATGAACTTTATCCCAAAGAGGGCAGAAAAAATAAAAAATACAGGGTAAATATGATTGAACTGCTGATTTTGTCACCTTATATGCTGGCAAGGAATTCGAAAGACGTTTATGATAAAATTAAACTTGAAATAATCTATGAGGATTAGCTGCTGACACAATAAATTGCCTCCGCTTTGGAAGTCAATTACAACCGGCCTCCTGTGCCGATAGTAATTGACTTTTATAAAAATAATCCATTATAATATTAACAATGGTTTAGCGCTATAAATTATTAAAATATTATAGAGAATTTGGATTACTTATTAAGCGTGTGCAAGCGCGCGGATGGAGGTTAAAATGAAGAAGCTCATGCTTGGCAACGAAGCTGTGGCAAGAGGGGCATATGAGGCAGGCTGCACCATAGCGGCAGCTTATCCGGGTACGCCCAGTACTGAAATTACCGAATACATAGCAAAATATGACGAAATATATTCCGAATGGTCACCAAATGAAAAGGTGGCCCTGGAAGTTGCTATCGGAGCATCTATCGGAGGGGCAAGGGCCATATGCTCAATGAAGCACGTAGGACTTAATGTTGCCGCCGACCCGCTGTTTACTGTTTCCTATTCGGGAGTAAACGGCGGTCTTGTTATTATGGTGGCGGATGATCCGGGAATGCACAGCTCGCAGAATGAACAGGACAGCAGATTTTACGCCAGATCGTCAAAAGTGCCCATGCTGGAGCCTTCTGACAGTCAGGAATGTAAGGATTTTGTAAAATATGCTTTTGAAATCAGCGAACAGTTCGACTGTCCTGTGATTGTCCGCCTTACCACCAGGGTATCTCACTCACAGAGCTCGGTGGAAATCGGTGATAAGGAGAATTTCAAACTGAAGGATTATGTAAAGGATGCCAGCAAATATGTAATGATGCCTGCAATGGCCAGAAGAAGACATGTTGAAGTGGAAAAAAGAATGGCAGCCCTCAGGGAGTTCTCCAATTCCAGTGAACTCAACAAAATTGAGCTGGACAGCGAGGAAGTCGGCATCATCACCAGCGGTATCTCGTATCAATATGTTAAAGAAGCCGCTCCAAACGCATCAATACTGAAAATAGGCATGGTTCATCCCATACCTGAAAAAATGATTTCAGAATTTGCTTCAAAGGTAAAAATATTATATGTAGTTGAGGAACTGGAACCTTTCTTTGAGAACCAGATTTTGAAAATGGGGATCAAGGTTACAGGAAAACAGAAGCTTCCTGTCATGGGTGAACTCAATGCCCAGCTGATAGCCGAAAAGCTTTTTGACAGAAAGTTTGAGGCTTCACAGGTTCAAGCCGGCCAGCCCATACCTGTAAGACCGCCTGTTATGTGTCCGGGATGTCCGCACCGGGGCATGTATTACGTATTGAAAAAATTAAAATTAAATGTAAGCGGGGACATAGGCTGCTATACTCTCGGTGCACTGCCTCCCAACGAATGTATGGATACCTGTATCTGCATGGGTGCCAGCATTGGTGTGGCACATGGTATGGAAAAGGCCAGGGGCAGTGAATTCAGAAAGAATACGGTAGCGGTTATCGGGGATTCAACCTTTATTCATTCGGGAATTACAGGACTTATTGATGTAGTATATAACAAGGGAAATTCAACCGTGATGATATTGGACAACTCCATAACAGGTATGACCGGACACCAGCACAATCCTACCACCGGCTTTACAATCAAGGGAGAACCCACCAGACAGGTGGATCTTGAGCTGCTCTGCAAGGCTGTGGGGATAGAAAGGGTTACAGTGGTTGATCCCTTCGATGTAAAAGAGCTTGAAAAAGTGGTAAAAGCCGAGATAGAAGCAGATGAGCCGTCGGTTATCATATCACAGAGACCCTGTGCCCTGTTGAAAAGTGTTAAATTTGAAGGCAGCCGGAAGATTTCCAGGGAAAAGTGCAAAACCTGCAGAGCCTGTATGAAAATAGGATGTCCAGCCATAGTTGACAAGAAAGACCACCTGGAGATCAATCCTGCGCTTTGCGTTGGCTGCAAGCTGTGTACAAAAGTCTGTAGCTTTGATGCAATAGAAAGGATGGACAGTTAAATGGATAAGTTGAATTTGTTGATAGTTGGTGTGGGCGGACAGGGAACTTTGCTGGCCAGCAGAATACTGGGCACTGTTGCATTAAAAATGGATTTTGATGTAAAGGTTTCGGAAGTGCATGGAATGTCCCAGCGAGGCGGAAGTGTGGTTACTTATGTCAGGTTCGGAAAGAAAGTCTATTCACCGCTGATCGAAAAGGGTGAAGCCGATCTGATAATTGCCTTTGAAGAGCTGGAAGCATTAAGGTGGATCGATTACCTTACCGGAGACGGTAAAATGATAATAAATGAGCAGGAAATTGATCCAATGCCGGTCATTATAGGAAAGGCGGAATATCCTGAAAATATTCTGGAAACACTTAAGGCCGAACACAGCATATATTCACTCGATGCTTTGAAAATTGCCCGGCGGTGCGGTACAATTAAGGCTGTAAATATCGTGCTTTTGGGTGTGATGGCACGGCTTACCGGAATTGACAGGCAGATATTTGTGGATGCCATCCATGAAGTGGTTCCGGCCAAGGTTTTAGAGGTCAACCTGAAGGCTTTTGAAGAAGGATATAATTATCATAACTAGAAGTTAGAAGTTGGAAGTAGGAAGACTTATCCAACTCTGTTTTTGTAATTAAGCCGATTGCTTTTGTGTGGGGCGGCGCTGCTGTAAACCCTGAAAGCCATTCCGGGGTGGGATGTTTGGCGAAATATAAAGAGGTATTGATAAATGCTTTGCATTTGCCATGCCTTAAACTAAATATCTGAATCTTGGAGGGATTGTATTATGTCTTATTGGAACGAGAAATATGAATGTATGTCCAGAGACGAAATGAGAAAAGTTCAGACCGAACGGCTCATAAAAACAGTTAACAGGGTGTATGACAATGTACCGCACTACAGGAAAAAGATGGATGAAAAAGGTATTTTACCCGGAGATATCAAGTCGGTGGACGACTTGAAGCATTTGCCTTTTACTTATAAGCAGGATTTGAGAGATACATACCCGTTTGGATTATTTGCAGCACCCATGAATGAGATTGTCAGAGTTCATGCTTCCTCCGGTACCACCGGCAAAAAGACGGTAGTAGGTTATACGAAAAATGATATTGAGGTTTGGGCCGAGGTTATGGCCCGTACCTTTGCAGGCGCCGGAGCAGGGAAGGATTCCTTTTTGCAGGTTTCCTACGGCTATGGCCTGTTTACAGGAGGTCTGGGCGCCCACTACGGCGGTGAATATCTGGGAGCCACGGTAATCCCAACTTCCTCAGGCAACACAAAACTCCAGCTGTCCCTCATGCAGGATTTCGGGACAACCCATATTGCATGTACTCCATCATATGCCTTATATCTGGCCGAAGAGATGCAGGAACTGGGCATCAAACCTGAGGAACTCAAGCTTAAAGCGGGTATTTTCGGCGCCGAGCCCTGGTCTGAAAGCATGAGGAAGGAAATTGAACAAAGACTTAATATCAAAGCTTTTGACATATACGGGCTGAGCGAGGTAATAGGCCCCGGTGTGGCCTGTGAATGCGAATACCAGTGCGGCATGCACATTCCGGAAGACCATTTTATCCCTGAGATAATTGATCCTGAAACGGGAGAGGTACTGCCCGAAGAAGCGCAGGGTGAAATAGTATTTACAACCATTACCAAGGAGGGGCTGCCGCTGATAAGATACAGGACAAGAGATCTTTCCTCCTTGAATTATGCACCCTGCAAGTGCGGCCGTACAGAGGCCAGAATGAACAAGGTGACCGGAAGAACAGATGACATGTTAATCATAAGGGGTGTAAACGTATTCCCTTCGCAGGTTGAAAGTGTTCTGCTGTCAATAGGCGAAACTGCACCGCACTACATGCTGATAGTTGACAGAAAGGACAATCTTGATACACTTGAAATACAGGTTGAAATAACTCCCCAGCTGTTTTCGGACGAAGTTAAGAAGCTGGAGGATATTGAAAGAAAGATCAGGAAAGAGATTGAAAGTACTCTTGGAATCAGCGCAAAGATAAAGCTGGTGGAGCCCAAATCCATCCAGCGCAGTGAAGGCAAGGCCAAGAGAGTAATTGACAAGAGGGTATTATAAACTGCAGCTCTATAATACAAAAAGGTCTTTAATGAAAAGACTTTAGAATATGATAATAAAAAGGAGGCCTGTAACATGCTGGTAAAACAGATATCTGTATTTCTGGAAAACAAGTCCGGCCGCTTGGCGGATGTAACCAGAACCCTGGCTGATAATCATATTAATATTTGTGCTCTTTCAATTGCCGATACCACTGATTTTGGTATTCTAAGGCTGATAGTCAACAAACCCGAGGAAGCAGAAAGAATATTAAGCGACGACCAGTTTACGGTAAGCTGCACAAGTGTAATTGCAATCGGGGTGGAGGATAAGCCCGGAGGCCTGGCGAAAGCCCTGGATATTCTCAATGAAAACAATATAAGCATTGAATATATGTATGCTTTTGTAGGCAAAACAGGAAATGAAGCCTTTGTCATACTGAGGGTTGAAAATCCCGACGAGGCCGTAAAGACCCTGTCAAGCTGCGACATATCCATAATACCAAGTCAGCAGGTATATTGCATGTAAATGTAAAGGTTACAATATTGTAAAGAAGTCGGAGGATGTATTCTCTGGCTTTTTTTTATTATTTATTATAATATGGATTTATGGGGTTTTTTAATAAAAAATGTTATATATTGGGAGAAATCAAAATGAGTAAAAAATTTACTTTTATCCTGGTTCTGGGGTCCATTTCCATAATCCTTATTATAATCTGTATAAGTTTCCTTTTTCCATCTACCTTTACAAAGACTACAACGGTTTCCGGAGCTTTGTCCTCAGGCGGGACGACAGAAACGTCCATAACCGATAATGGGACGGAAAACTCCAGGGTGGATGGAATTTCACCAAGGGACAATAAGAGCGGCCCAGCCGGCGCGACTATTAAAAATGCCATTATATCGGATGCTGAAAAGTTGATTGAGCAGACTCATTATAAGCAGGCAGGTCTGTTGTTGGAAAAGTCTCTGGAGGAATATCCCAATGATAAGGAGCTTTTAGCCGTAAAAGACAGGGCGGACAATCTGGAAAAGCAGACGGTCATTTATAAAGGCCCTGTATATCATGTGTTTTTTCACAGCCTGATAGTTTATCCCGAGCTGTGCTTTACCGGTGACTCCATGGAACAGGGGTATAACTACTGGATGACCACCGTAAAGGAATTTAAAATGATGATACAGGAAATGTATGACAGGGGTTATACTCTGGTCGACCTGAGAGATATGTTCAAGATGGATTCCTCCGGAAAAATGCAAAAGCAGGATATTTTTCTCCCTGAAGGGCAGAAGCCTTTGATTATTTCAGTGGATGATATGAGCTATTACAAATACATGGAGAATGACGGCTTTGCAAAGAAGCTGGTAATTGATCAGGAGGGAAAGCTGGCTTCACTTGTGAAAACCCCCCAGGGAAATGAAATAGTTTCACCCGATGGAGATGTGGTTCCCATTTTAAATAATTTTGTAGATCAAAACCCGGACTTCTCCTTTAAGGGGGCCAAGGGTACCCTGGCATTGACAGGGTACGAAGGAATTCTGGGATACAGGACCAATCACGACAATTCCTCCTGGCAGACAGAGAAGGAAAGCGTGCTGCCTGTTATAGAAAAACTTAAAGAGACGGGCTGGGCTTTTGCAAGCCACAGCTATACCCATAGGAGAACCTTTTCCGAAGGCACTATTACACTTGATTTTCTTAAATATGATACAAAACGGTGGAGGGATGAAGTAGGAAGCATTGTGGGTGAAACCAATTTATACATATCCCCGTTTGGAGCAACCTTCAAACAGAACGATGCCAGAATGCGCTACATAGTCAGCCAGAGCTTTAATGTATACTGCGGTGTGGGGCCTACGCCTGATTACATATTATACAAAGATAATGCATATATGGAGAGAATTGATCTTGACGGATATAAAATGTTTCATAAACCGGAATGTATGAAGGAGTTGTTTGACGCCGGAAAAATACTTGACCCTGTCCGGCCTGCCTTCAAATAAAAGCCGGGTTAACGCGTTGTGCAGGATAAGTAATCAATTTGTTGAAAAATTGTTACTGATTATACTGGTACTTCCATACAACTCAAGCAATGGATTGCACACAAAGCGCTTACTTGAAATAGTACGGTTCACAACAAGCATTTTTGCCGTGCTATCCATTGCTTGAAGTTGTACCCGCGTACCAGTATAATCATCTTAATTGCCTGAATGTGAAGTTAAAGCCAATTTTAACCGGTGCAACATGTTAAGTCAATGGCACTATGGAGCCGCGGTAATTTTCTATAACCCTGTCACACCAGGAGTCAAACTCAGGGTCTGCCTTTTGCAGTTCGGGATTTGACAGGACCTTGTCCAGAATTATTTTAATCCCCTGGTCAAAGCGGACCGTTGCATTGAAACCGGGCACAAGCCTTTTCAGCTTTGAGTTGTCGAATACTACGGTATTTGCCTTGTCGCCTATGAGAGAACCTGTAAAATCATAATTGCTGCAGGCGGCAAGATAATCTGACGGAAGGTGTACCGCATTGAGCTTGACACCCAATGCCGCAGCTATGATTTCATAAATCTGATTCCAGGTCAGACTTTCGTCAGAGGTTATGTTCACAGCCTCACCAACAGCATGAATATTTCCCATCAGGCCTATAAAACCTTTTGCAAAATCACTGTTATGAGTGAGAGTCCACAGGGAAGTACCGTCACCGTGGATTATCACAGGTTTGTTTTCCAGCATCCGTCGGGCCACCTGCCAGCTTCCCTTGTCGCCGTGCACCCCGAGAGGTATGCTGCGGTCGTCATAAGTGTGGCTTGGACGGACGATGGTGACGGGAAACCCATTTTTACGGTACTCGGAAATAAGTAATTCCTCACATGCAATTTTATTTCTTGAGTATTCCCAATATGGATTCGACAGGGGGGTGGATTCGGTTATTCTGTAATCCGAAAGAGGCTTCTGGTATGCCGAAGCCGAACTGATGAATATATACTGCCTGGTCTTGCCTGAAAAAAGTCTTATATCTCGTTCAACCTGGGAAGGTACAAAAGCAATAAAATCAGCAACAACGTCAAAGTCAAGGTCTTTTATAAGGGCTGCCGCCTTTGCTTCATCATTTATGTCGGCCTTGATGACCTTTGCACCCTCAGGAACACGGTCAGTATTATTTCCACGATTTAATAAATATAATTCCCAGCCCTGCCGGACCAGAGAACTTGAAATAGCAGTGCTGATTGTACCTGTACCACCGATAAATAAAGCTTTCATGAAAATTCCTCCCGAAAGATAATTTTAAAGTTTAAGAACTATAGAACTATTATATAACGGATTGGTAAAATATGATAGTAGCAGGAAGCTACTGCTGAAAAGTAAAAAAATATTGCATTTTATGGGAAATATGGTATAATTTATACAATACATTTCAGTATTGATCAATTCGAACTCATAAAATTTCTTCCCGGCTTCAGGGATATCTCATTTATAACATTAATCTTCCGTTTAATCTTTTTATTCATTAACAGCTTACTTTTTGCCAACAGGTTGGTATAATATTTAAAGAAATAATAATTAGTTCTAATTTGTTGTGTACCAAAAACCATAAGGAGATGACTGTAGTTGAAAGCAGAAATATTAGCTGTTGGAACCGAGCTGCTCATGGGGCAGATTGTAAATACAAATGCACAGTACCTGTCTTCAAAGCTGCCGGATGTGGGCATCAGTGTTTATTATCACAGTGTGGTTGGAGACAATCCCGAAAGATTGAGAGAAAGCCTGGAACTTGCCTTGAAGAGATGTGATGTGGTAATAACGACGGGAGGCCTTGGCCCCACCCAGGACGATCTGACAAAGGAAACCATTTCAGAGGTTTGCGGCAGAAGGCTGGTACTCCATCAGGAAAGCCTTGATGCCATCAAAGCATTTTTTAAAAAAATCGGCAGGGAAATGACACATAATAATGAAAAGCAGGCGTATATGCCCGAGAACTGCACGATACTCGAAAATAATAGCGGCACAGCTCCGGGCTGTATAATAGAGCAGGGGGAAAAGGTAATCGTCATGCTGCCAGGCCCTCCGTCCGAAATGAAGCCGATGTTTGACGACTCTGTATTTCCCTATTTCAGGGAGAGAAGCAGCTATACCATAGAATCGAAGTTCCTGAGAGTGTTTGGGATAGGCGAGTCGGCCATGGAGACAAAAATCCTGGATCTGATCGAAGGTCAGACAAACCCTACCATAGCGACCTATGCCAAGGAGGGTGAAGTAACCATAAGGGTATCTGCCAGGGTTGAACAGGGGAAGGATGCTGAAAAGCTGCTTGGCCCGGTAATTGAGGAAATAAGGAAAAGAACCGGTGACAGTCTGTATTCGGAAGAAGACCGCACTCTTGACCAGGTGGCGGCAGAGCTTTTATTCAGGCACAAACTTACCCTGGCAACAGCCGAATCCTGTACCGGCGGCCTCATATCCCAGATGCTGACCAACATACCTGGAATATCAAGTGTATTTATGGGCGGTGCGGTAACTTATTCAAATGATGCAAAAGAAGAATGCCTTGGAGTGAGAAGAGATACCCTGCTGCAATATGGTGCTGTGAGCCGCCAGACAGCAGAGGAGATGGCCGCCGGGGTCAGAAGCAGATTAAAGACCGACATCGGGGTGGCTGTTACCGGCATAGCAGGCCCGGACGGAGGCACGCCCGAGAAGCCGGTAGGACTGGTGTATATCGGTCTTTCCTCTGAAAAGGGCACAGTTACAAAAGAACTCCGACTGCTTGGAAACAGGAAGAGAATCAGAACTATCACTGCCCTGCATGTTTTTGACATGATAAGAAGGCATGTTTCCGGTCTTGAAATTGACACCGGCGACAAGGAATAATACAAAAGAAAAGCTAATGCCGCATGGCCGGTTAACCTCCTTTATCCGCTTATAAGGGATATGGGGCAAGTCTTTGCATTACTGGAGAAATGACCGCTGTACGGCTCAAAGCCATAGCATGGCTATGGCTTAGGAGGTTACGTTGAGCTCAAATAATAAAAAAATTACAGCCGCCGCCATTATAGTAATGTCATCCCTGGTAGTGAGCAGAATAACCGGTTATGTGAGGACCATACTGATTAACAATTTGCTTACGGCGTCCCAGTCGGATTCGCTTCTGGCGGCTTTCAGGACCACCGACCTGATGTACAATCTGCTTATCGGCGGCGCAATATCTGCTGCATTGATCCCCATACTTTCGGGCTATCTGGCCAGAGGTGAGGAGGAAGACGGCTGGAAAGCCGTAGGGACCTTTATAAATGTCATATTTCTGAGTATGCTGGCGGTGAGCACCCTTGGGGTAATTTTTGCCCCCTGGGTCGTTTCCATGACAGCATCGGGGCTTGAAGGCGAAGTGAGGGAAACGACCATCCAGCTGACGCGCATCCTATTCCCCTCGGTGGGTTTTATGATGCTGGCAGGGATGACAAACGGAGTACTGAATTCATACCAGAGGTTTGCGGCAGCGGCCTACGGACCGTCGCTGTACAACCTGGGAACAGCCTTGAGCATACTGGTGCTCAGCCGGTTCGGAGTCAAGTATGTGGCAATTGGCGTACTGGCCAGTGCCATAATGTATTTCCTGATTCAGATTTCATTTGCACTTCCGAACTTCAAGTTTTACAGACCTAAATTGTTCTGGAAGCATACCGGCTTCAGGAGGCTGTTCAAACTTGCAATACCGTCTCTGGCCGCATCTGCCATAGTACAGGTGAATATTCTGATATCTCTGAATTTTATATCCATGTTCAAGCATGAAGGAAACATTACGGCGTATTACAATGCAAATGATATCTGGCAGCTGCCCTACGGCATATTTGCAATGGGGCTGGGGACGGCACTTTTGCCGACTCTGTCTGAAAAGCTGGCGTTAAAGCAGGTGGATGAATTCAAGAATATCCTAAACGGTGCCTTTAAAACAATTCTCTATCTCATAATACCGTCTGCCATGGCCTTCATAGTTATGCCAGAACCTGTGATCAGCGTGGTTTACAAGTGGTCATCAAACATCGGCAGTGAAAGGATTGTCATGGCAGGGAGCATCCTGCTGCTGTTCACGGCGGCCATGCTTGCCCAGTCCATGCTTGCCCTTCTGAACAGAGCTTTTTATGCAAACAATGATACCAAAACACCGCTTTATGCCGGGATTGTTTCAGTAGTACTCAATTTTGCGCTTTGCTATATTTTTCTCAATGCAAACCTGGGACCTGCCGGCATGTCGCTTTCATATTCCATTCAGAGTCTGGTGAACATGTCTTTGATGATGTACATATTGTCAAGGAAAATGAACGGGATGAATTGGAAAGGGCTTGCGGTTTATTCTGTCAAGCTTGTGGAAGCCGCAATAGTCATGGGGGCGGTGATATTTACCGTAAATAAATTGCTGCCTGTTGATTTTACACAGACCTATTCAATGCATTCCAAGCTTGTGGAGATAGCGGTGCTGGGTACCGAAATCGTTGCGGGAGCCCTGGTATATTTTGGCGTTACAATGCTGCTCAGGGTTGAAGAAGCCGTAGCATTTAAAAACAAACTTTCAGGAAGGTTTGCCAGAATACTGAAAAAATAAAAATTTTAAGTTGACTTAATTAATAAAAATCTATATAATAAAAACAGAACAAATGTTCTATAATTGTGAGGAGGTCACCCCATGTTAGAAAAGAAAAAAGCACTTGAAATGGCTCTTGGCCAGATAGAAAAACAATTTGGCAAAGGCGCCGTTATGAAATTGGGCGAGAACGCACACATGAACGTAGAAGTTATTCCCACAGGATCCTTAAGCCTGGATATCGCTCTTGGCGTTGGCGGAGTGCCCAGGGGGAGAATTGTTGAGATATATGGACCGGAGTCTTCAGGTAAGACGACCGTAGCCTTGCATATAATTGCCGAAGCGCAAAAGGCGGGCGGTGAGGCTGCATTTATTGATGCAGAGCATGCCCTTGATCCTGTTTATGCAAAAAAACTTGGGGTTGACATAGATAATTTGATAGTTTCACAGCCCGATACGGGGGAGCAGGCTCTGGAAATAACAGAAGCTCTTGTGCGAAGCGGAGCCATAGATGTCATTGTCGTTGACTCTGTAGCAGCTCTTGTGCCAAAAGCGGAAATCGACGGCGAGATGGGTGATTCTCATGTGGGTCTGCAGGCCAGACTTATGTCCCAGGCACTTAGAAAGCTGGCAGGTGTTATCAGCAAGTCCAGGACCACATCCATATTTATAAATCAGCTTCGTGAAAAGGTCGGTATTATGTTCGGAAACCCTGAGACAACTCCGGGAGGACGAGCTTTAAAATTTTACTCTTCGGTACGTCTCGATGTAAGAAGAATAGAATCCATCAAGCAGGCCAATGAAGTGGTAGGAAACAGGACCAGGGTGAAGGTTGTCAAAAATAAAATTGCACCACCCTTTAAAGAAGCGGAGTTTGATATAGTTTATGGTGAAGGTATTTCCAGAGAAGGCAGTATCCTTGACATAGCTGTAAACAGTGAAATCGTAAACAAGAGCGGTGCATGGTTCTCCTACAATGGGCAGCGTATCGGACAGGGAAGAGAAAACGCAAAGCAATATCTGAAGGAAAATCCAGCAATGTGTATGGAAATAGAAAAGCTGGTCAGAAGCAATATGACAGTGGCACCTGTAGCAAAAGAATCCGCGGAGGAAGTTGAAGAGGAAGAACTGGACTGATCATTTAAATGATTTCAAAAAATAAATCTATTTGCAAAGCAAAACAATATTTCAATTAGCATAATAGGTTAATTATTATCTGTAATGTCTTTATTTAAGTAATTTAATTGAAATCAAATGGTACGCGAGGACAACTTCATGAAATAAGAGACACGGTTAAAAATAATTGCAAAAAATTGCCGCCAAAGGTAAAGCGATTTTGCCGGCAAAGCAGCAGGATGCTGCTTTGAGCTTCAAATCGAGACAGGATGTCGAGTTTGAGCGACGGCAAAACCGCTTTAAATGAGGCGATGCAATTTTCGCAATTGTTTTGGGTGGCTTCTTATTTCATGAAGTTAGTACGGAAGTTACCATTTGATATAAAAAAATCACACACGTAAAGCAAAATTTAAATTAACTAGCACATTGTGTTAATTTAAATATTAAAAAATCACAAATTATTTTGGCATACCGGATTAGAGCCCGCTTATCAGGCTTTGTTTGTCCGGTATGCCTTTTAGAATTGGTAAGGGGTTTTTATGAGAATAATTGGGATAGAGAAGAATGAAAAAGTTTCCTCAATGGCTGCCGTAATCCTTGATAACAATATTACTTTCAGTTTACCCAAAAAGCGTATTGAGCTGCTTGAACTGAAAGAGGGTAAAAGCATTACGGAAGAAGTTTTAAAATATTTATTGGACACTGAAGTTTATGCTGCTGCCAGGAGTGCTGGGGTCAGTTTTCTTGCCACCAAGCTTCGCACAGCATATGAGGTGTCCCAAAAGCTTTCGGATATGGGGTATGAAGAAAGCACAATTGAAAAAGTCATTGACAGTTTAAAGGAGATAAACTATATAAACGACTTTAATTATGCCTGCAAATACATATCTGAAAAATCAAAACTTAAGCCGAAATCGGCCAAACTCTTATCAATAGAATTGAGCCAGAAAGGTATTAAGGAGGATATTATAAGCAGTGCCCTTGAAGAGTTTGAACTTGATGAAGGGGAGGTTGCCCTCCAACTTTTAAGAAAAAGATATTCAAAGTATACCAGCTTTGATGAAAAAATCATTCAAAAAATGAAGATTTTTCTAATGAGCAGGGGATTCAGCTACAGTCAGATATCAAAAGCTGTCAGTGAGTTTCTACCTGATGATTGAATTTTTAAACATAAATTGCCGTTGTGCACATTTCGTCACATGTTTCATATTCTGAAAATATAATCACCGAATTACCAAATTTGTAGAATTAAATACAATCTTATTGTACCATAAGCTGTAAAGGAAAGAATTTTAAAAATATAAATTTCTCTATAAACATTGACAAGTTATTAATATTATTAAATAATTTTTACTAGAGTCTTGTTTTATAGAATAATATTTGAGGACTTCTGTGTACTATATGGCTGAATTCGTTGTAAATTTTTGATGCAGATAACATAAAACAAAATTGAGGAGTGTAATTGGTGAATAAAAAAATAGGTATAGTGTCTTTAGGATGCCCGAAAAATCTGGTGGACAGCGAGATCATGCTGGGTATGCTGAAACATGCGGATTACGAAATCGTTAACCATAAGGAGAATGCCGACATCCTTATAGTTAACACCTGCGGCTTTATAGAATCTGCCCAGCAGGAATCAATAAATACTATCCTTGAGATGGCAGAGGAAAAGAAACGCAGCTGTGAGGTTCTCATAGTTACCGGCTGTATGGCCGAAAGATACAGGGAAAAAATCCTTGACTTGATACCGGAAGTAGATGCCGTTTTGGGAACGGGTAATTATAAGGAAATAGCAGAGGTAATAAACAGGGCATATCAGGGCGAAAAAGTCGTTTCCTACGGAAAACTTAATGAAACAGACTATCTGGATGAGGAGAGGATTATTTCGTCCTCCGGACATTCGGTTTATCTGAAGATATCCGAAGGCTGTGACAACCGTTGTACCTATTGCATTATTCCATATTTAAGAGGAGCTTACAGAAGCAGAAAAATTGAAGCCCTTGTCAAAGAGGCCAAAGCTCTGGCCGAAAACGGGGTGAAGGAATTAATTCTTGTGGCTCAGGATACCACACGGTACGGCATTGACATATACGGCAGGAAAATGCTTCCGGAATTGATAAGGGAATTGTCAAAGCTTAAGGGAATTGAATGGATAAGACTGTTATACTGTTATCCCGAAGAAATTGACGATGAATTGATAGAGGAGGTCTCTTCAAATCCAAAGGTTTGCAAATACATGGATATTCCGGTTCAGCATGCCTCTGACAGGATATTGAAGCTGATGGGAAGAAGGGGAACAATAGCCGAAATCAGAAATGCTCTTACCGGGCTCCGGGAAAAGGTAGAGGGTATTTCAATAAGAACTTCATTGATAGTCGGTTTTCCCGGGGAAACAGAAGAGGATTTTCAGCAGCTGGCTGATTTTGTTCGGGAATTCAGGTTTGACAGGCTGGGTGTATTCACCTATTCAAAGGAAGAAGGAACGCCTGCAGCCAGGATGAAAGGGCAAATAAGAAAAAATATCAAGGTAAAGCGGCAAAAAACAATATTAGAACTGCAAAATTCAATCAGCAAGGAAATAAATGCCAAAAGAATTGGGAAAGTTTATAAAGCCATTGTTGACGGGATTGCCGATGATGGTATATTCTATTATGGACGAACTTATGCAGAAGCTCCTGAAATTGATGGGACAGTGTATTTTACAAGTCCTGAACCATTGGAAACCGGGTGTTTTGTTGAAACCAGAATTTTAAATTCAGAAGATTATGATTTGATAGGAGAGGTCATAGCGTGAAAAATATATTTGAGCATTCATTTGTGCATTTCACGCAGCAAAAACCCGCATAGCGGCTTTTCATTACTATTTGCGTACGCGCTATGCGCGTAGATGGGAGATTATAATGAACTTACCAAATAAAATAACAATATCCAGAATAGCTTTAGTTCCACTGTTCATGATTTTTGTAATACCAATACCGGATGCCACTGTTAATCTTCCGCTTTTGTCTTTTATCAGGAATGAGATGCTTGAAATCAATAAATTTATAAACAGCTACGGCACTTATGTGGCAGCCGCACTGTTCATTCTGGCAGCAAGTACCGACGGTGTTGACGGGTATATAGCAAGAAAACACAAGATGGTAACCGCCTTTGGAAAATTTCTTGATCCCATAGCCGATAAATTGCTTATAACTGCCGCGTTGATAGCACTGGTACAGAGAGAGGTTGTTACAGGCTGGGCCGCCATGATAATAATTTCAAGAGAATTACTTGTAACCGGGATGAGATTGGTGGCTGCTGGTGAAGGCCAGGTGGTTGCTGCCAACAAATCTGGAAAAATAAAAATGGTTTGTCAGACTGTAGCAGTATCGGTAGCATTGTTAAATAATTTCCCGTTTTCATTGTTCACAGATATTCAAATAGATGCTTATCTTATGTTTATTGCTGTAGTTGTAACTATTTATTCGGGAATTGATTTTTTTGCAAAGAATATAAAAGTAATAAAACCCGATGAAATGTAAATTAATATGACACCATTCATAGCCGTAAATACTTGCGGCTATTCCTTTTTGCCCGGTTGGCCATACCGGGCGGCTCATCTTTTTTTAACAAACATAAGGAAATAAATTAAATATAAAATCACTTTGTGAATAGGAAGAAGATTTATTGTATAATATTATGTGTAGGTCATAAATAAATTCTTCCTTTCAGGTTTCTGACTTGCAGGACAGGCTATTGTTTTTATGGGCCGAAACTCCGGAAAGTATCTCTCTGTGTGTGCCGGACCATATGGAACGTAGTAAATTCAGGTAATATTATTAGAAAATAGTTGCAATAATAATAAAGTTAATATATAATTTTGTTATCAGCAATTAGTATCTGGTAATAATTATAATTATTATAAGGGGTGTGGTTGTTAGTGAGCAGATCGTCTTCACAGAAACAACAGAGACAGAAAATTCTACTTGAAAAAATCAAGTATGACCCGTTTTTAACAGATGAAGAATTGGCTGATTTTTTTAAGGTAAGTGTGCCGACTATAAGATTGGATAGACTGGAGCTTGGTATTCCGGAGCTCAGAGAAAGAATTAAGCATGTTGCCGAATCCAATCAGGAAAAGCTTAAATCTATTGAAGGCAAGGAATTTATCGGAGAGTTGATTGATCTACAACTGGGACAGAGCGCCATTTCACTTATGGAAACAAACAGTACGATGGCCTTTGAGAAAACACATATTGTCAGAGGACACTATATTTACTCACTTGCAGAGACTCTGGCCATAGCGGTCATAGATGCACAGGTTGCACTGGTAGGGATAGCCAACATAAAGTACAAAATACCGGTATACTCTGGTGCAAAGCTGGTTGCAAAGGCTGAAGTAAGAGACTCCAGAAAGAATAGATTTATTGTTTGGGTAAAAATATATGAGAAAACTGTAGAAGTCTTCAGAGGTAAATTTATACTGGTCACAATAGATAAAAGCACTGTAAGGGAACAGCAAAGCAAGTAATAACTATTATAGAAACAAATAAAAGAGGTTATTACATACTTGTTCCTTATTAATTGGAGGATATTTAAAATTATGATAAATATTATTGTTGATGCTATGGGCGGCGACAATGCTCCTGATGCTGTTATTGACGGATGCATTGAAGCTTTGGATAGGCAGGACGGTTTTAAAATCACATTAGTCGGAATGCAGGAAATTATAGAGGAAAAGTTAGGTAAAAGGGATTACAACAGAGACAGAATTGAAATAGTAAATGCCGCAGAAGTAATTACCGGCAGTGATACTCCCACAAAAGCCATTAGAAGTAAAAAAGACTCATCAATGGTTGTCGGTTTGAAGCTTTTAAAAGAAAAAAAGGGTGACGCTTTCCTGTCGGCAGGAAATACCGGTGCCCTCATGGCGGGAGCTTTGCTCATAGTTGGCAGAATGAAGGGTATTGACAGGCCTACAATGCCTGCGCTGGTTCCCACAAAAAAGGATATGTGCCTGATAATTGACGCCGGTATGAATACGGTTTGCAGACCTGTAAACTATGTGCAGTTCGGTATCATGGGTTCAATTTATATGAAATTGCTCTTTAATCTTGAAAACCCGAAAGTTGGACTGCTGAATGTGGGTTCTGAGGACGCAAAGGGAAATGATACCTTAAAGCAGGCTTTTGGGAGCTTATCTTCATCAGCTGTCAATTTTGCAGGTAATATAGAAGGAAATGATATCCCCGGCGGTGATGTGGACGTTGCCGTATGTGACGGATATGTGGGAAATGTTGCGCTGAAGTTATATGAAGGTGCCGGTGATCTTTTCCTGAGGGAACTGAAGAAAATATTTACAAAAAATCTCCTGACAAAAATATGCTATCTTCTGATAAAGCCTTTTTTCAAGGATTTCAAAAACAAATTTGATGCCGATGAACTCTCAGGCGCACCTGTTCTGGGGATAAACGGACTTGTGATAAAAAGTCATGGATCTTCAAAAGCAAAGACAATCAGAACTGCAATTTTGAAAAGAACAATACCTTTAATTAAATATGGCATTGTGGAAGAAATTAATCAACAATTCAAAAACATGGAGGTGAAGCCCTCTGAAGACGATATCGACTAAAAACGTAGGAATATTGGGGACAGGAAGCTGTTTACCCGAAAAAGTGCTCACAAACAGTGATTTGGAGCAAATGGTTGAGACATCTCATGAGTGGATTATCAAAAGAACTGGAATTTCCGAAAGAAGAATTCTAAGAGACGACGAGCCTGCCTATAAGCTGGGAATCGAGGCGGCCAGAAAAGCATTGGAAAATGCAAATGTACAGGCAGAAGACATAGATCTTATAATTCTGGCAACAGAATCACCTGACTATATGACCCCATCAATAGCATGTATAATCCAGGGTGCAATAGGAGCCCGCAATGCAACGGCCTTTGATTTAAATGCCGCATGCACGGGCTTTATATACGGACTGGTAACTGCCCAGCAGTTTATTGCCAACGGAATCTTTAAACAGGCGCTTGTCATCGGCTGTGAAGGACTTTCAAAGGTTGTGGACTGGAAAGACAGAAATACCTGCGTGCTCTTTGGCGACGGCGCCGGTGCGGCAGTTCTCGGAGAAGTTGATGAAGGCCATGGAATACTTAATTCCTATCTTGGATCAGATGGTACGGCAGGTATGAATATAACAATACCAAATCTCTACCTTACTGAGGCTGAAAAAGTAAAAAGGCCGAATGAGAAATACAATTCAATCTGGATGGATGGAACCGAAGTATTTAAATTTGCTGTAAAAGCCATGTCTTCAGCAACCGTAAAAGTACTTGAAGATGTGAATATGTCAGTTGAGGACCTGGATTACATCTTCCCTCACCAGGCAAATACCAGGATTATTGACGGAGCCATAAAAAAGCTGGGTATTGCAGATGAAAAGCTGCATTACGTCATACAAAAATACGGGAATATATCATCTGCGTCAATTCCGGTTGCTATGGATGAAGCAAACAGGGAAGGAAAGTTCAAAAAAGGCGACAATATGGTGTTAGTCGGCTTTGGCGGCGGTTTGACCTGGGGCTCCATAGCATTGAAATGGGCTAAATAATTTGATTTTATAATATTAACTTGGAGGTTTGTATGGGCAAATTGGCTTTTATATTTCCCGGACAGGGAGCTCAGTATGTAGGCATGGGTAAAGATATTGCAGCTCAATACAAGAGCGCTGACGCAATATTCAATGAAGCTGCTG
Organism: Ruminiclostridium cellobioparum DSM 1351 = ATCC 15832; assembly: GCF_000621505.1. Classification (GTDB taxonomy): domain Bacteria; phylum Bacillota; class Clostridia; order Acetivibrionales; family DSM-1351; genus Ruminiclostridium; species Ruminiclostridium cellobioparum. The sequence goes on along the minus strand of NZ_JHYD01000009.1, from coordinate 132,280 downwards.
AGGCATTAGGATTTGATATAAAAGAAATGATTTTTAACGGTGATGATGAAACTTTAAAAATTACCGAAAATACTCAGCCGACTATTGTTACTACAAGTGTAGCATGTATGCAGCCACTGCTTGAAAAAGGAATCAAACCTGATTTTGTTGCGGGCTTGAGCCTTGGCGAATATGCTGCTCATGTTGCGGCAGGTACCATCGGCTTCAAAGATGCGGTTGCTCTTGTGAGAAAGAGAGGAAAATTCATGCAGGAAGCAGTTCCTGTGGGAGTTGGTGCAATGTCGGCTATAATCGGCCTTGACAATGACTCTGTAATTGAAAGCTGCAAGGAGGCATCTGCTGTTGGCGTTTGCGAACCTGCAAACTTTAACTGCCCCGGCCAGCTTGCAATTGCCGGAGAAGTTGCAGCGGTGGAAAAAGCCAATGAGCTTTGCAAGGCAAAGGGTGCAAAGCGGGCTATGATGCTGCCTGTAAGCGCGCCATTCCACTGCAGTCTGTTGAAACCGGCAGGCGAAAAGCTTGCGGCAGAACTGGAGAAAATCACATTAAATGATATTAAGGTACCCGTTATTGTCAATGTTACGGCACAATGTGTAACAAACAGGGATGAGGTCAAAACTACTTTAATAAATCAGGTAAGCAATTCTGTTTTGTGGGAGAATTGTGTAAAAACCATGCTGGAGCAGGGTGTGGACACCTTTGTTGAAATAGGACCGGGAAAGGTTCTCAGCGGTTTTGTAAAGAAAATAAACAAGGATGTAAAAGTTCTCAATGTTGAAAATCTTGACAGCCTCAATGCAACTTTAGAGGAATTATTAAAATAATTTTAATAAGATAGTACCGAAATAACACAAACGGTATACCTTAAAGAAATTATTGATGTTGGAGGTGTAAGAGAAATGCAATTCAAAGGAAAAACTGCTGTGATCACAGGTTCCTCACGGGGACTTGGGAGGGCTATTGCAGAGAAACTTGGAAAATTGGGAGCTAATGTAGTTCTTACAGGAACATCTGATACTGTTCTTAAAACAGCCTCTGAACTTGAAGAAATGGGAATCAAGGTGGCGGCAGTTGTTGGAGATGTAAGAAATGCAGATGATGTAAAGGCCATGATGGCAAAAGCAGTGGAGAGCTTTGGAGGCGTTGATATTCTGGTCAACAATGCCGGAATAACAAAGGATAAACCAATGGCAATGATGTCTGAGGATGATTGGGACACCGTCCTGGATATTAATCTTAAAGGTTGTTTTCTTTGTACAAAAGCAGCTGCCAAGCTAATGATTAAAAAGAGATATGGCAGAATTATAAATGTTTCGTCAGTTGCCGGAGCTTATGGAAATCCAGGCCAGGCAAATTACTCGGCTTCGAAGGGCGGTATGCTTGGTTTGACCAAGACTGCTGCAAAAGAGCTGGCGCCGAGAGGAATAACCTGTAATGCCGTTACACCCGGTTTGATTGAAAGCGATATGACGGAAATATTACCTGAGGATTTGAAGCGGAAGTACCTTGAAAAAATTGCACTCGGAAGGTTTGGGACACCTGAAGATGTTGCAAATGTTGTGGCTTTTCTCGCATCAGACGAAGCAGGTTATGTTACCGGACAAGTAATAGATATTGACGGTGGACTTGTTATGTAATAATATTAGCATGTGTGTGCTTGTTAAATTCAAGCAGGCAGGCTAAATTTTATTAAAATTGCATACTATATAATCAAATGTGTGCTTTGCATACTGGGGAATAGTGGCGATTTATAAAACCATCCTTTGGAAGGAGGTGAATATATGGTTTTCGAGAAAGTTAAAAAGTTAATTGTTGAGCAGTTAGGCGTTGAAGAAGACGATATACAAATGGAATCTTCTTTCATAGATGATCTCGGAGCGGATTCTCTTGATATAGTTGAGCTTATCATGGCACTTGAAGAAGAGTTCAGCCTTGAGATTCCGGACAATGAAGCAGAAAAGATCACTACAGTTGGTGATGCTGTTGAATACATTCAAAAGAATACTTAAAAAAAAGTCCCCAATACGGGACTTTTTTTAGTAATAAGCAGCTTAAGACAAACCTATTCAAAGTGCATCAATAAAGTTTTCCTGCTAAAATATATTCAGTCAATTAGTCCGGTTGTTCACTGGACATTTATATAGATCTCAAAGTAAATTCTAAAATTAATAAAATATATGGAGGTTAATTTAATTTATGAGCAGACGTGTAGTTATTACAGGTGCTGGTGTTGTATCTTCTTTAGGAATGGGAGCAGAGCAATTCTGGGATGCCATTAAAGAAGGCAAAAACGGTATCAGCGAAGTAACAAGAATTGATGTATCAAACCTTTCAACAAAAGTTGCGGCCGAAATAAAAGAATTTGATGCTTCACAATATATTGACAAAAAAGAAGCCAGAAGAATGGACAGATATAACCAGTTTGCAATGGTTGCGGCAAAAATGGCTGTAGAAAATTCAAAATTGGATCTGGAGAGCCTTGACCTTGATAAATGCGGTGTAATAGTGGGCTCAGGTATCGGCGGTCTGGAGACCCTTGAAGATCAGCACTCGGTAATGCTTAACAAAGGACCTGGAAGAGTAAGCCCATTCTTTATACCCATGATGATTTCAAACATGGCGGCGGGCAGAATAGCTATCGAGTATGGCTTCAGAGGTTTTAACGAATGTGTCGTCACTGCCTGTGCAACTGGAAACAATGCAATAGGAGACGCTTTCAAGGTAATTGAACGCGGTGATGCTGACGTTATGATAACAGGCGGTGCTGAAGCTTGCATCACAATAATGAGCTTTGCAGGTTTCTGTTCTATGGGAGCCATGTCGAAGAACCCTGATCCCAACACCGCATGCAGACCTTTCGACAAGGACAGGGATGGCTTCATTCCAGGGGAAGGCGCAGCTATTCTTATTGTAGAAGAATTGGAACATGCTCTTAAAAGAGGTGCCAATATTATAGCTGAAATAGTCGGTTATGGCTGTACCTGTGATGCCTACCATATTACTGCCCCTCATCCTGACGGAGACGGCGGTGTAAAAAGTATGAACATGGCCATCAAGGATGCAGGCATAAAACCCGAACAAGTTGGTTATGTCAATGCACATGGTACTTCAACACCGTTAAATGATCCTACCGAAGTAAACATTGTAAAGAGGGTATTCGGTGACCATGCAAAGAACCTTGCAATGAGTTCTACAAAATCAATGACCGGTCACCTGCTGGGTGCCGCCGGTGCAATTGAGGCTGTTGCTACCGCAATGGCTCTCAAGGAAGGTTTTCTGCCTCCTACAATAAACGTGCAGAATCAGGACCCTGAATGTGACATTGACTGTGTACCAAATGCTGGCAGAAAAGCAGATATAAAATATGCATTGTCAAATTCACTTGGTTTTGGCGGTCATAACGCAACATTATGTTTAAAGAAATATGAATAAGCCAACAGGCACATATTGTATTGATGATATTAATATAAAAGTATAAAATAAAGGTGGGGATAATCCCTTCCTTTATTTTTTTATAAATAAACAGCTTGCGCAAGAATACCTTTTTCCTTGGTAAGGAGGACAGAGAGGAGATTAAGGTAATATAACATTTATCAGCGGTAGCAACGGAGGAAATAATGAGTAATAATTCAAAAAACGAAATAAACAATATATCAATTATTGAGGAAAGAATCAATTATGTATTTAAGGATAAAAGTACCGTTTTGACTGCCATAACCCACAGTTCCTATGCCAATGAGAAAAAAGCGGGGAAGCTCAAGTACAATGAGAGGATAGAATTTCTTGGGGATTCTGTTTTAAGCCTTACAATAAGCGAACATTTGTATAATATGTATCCTGATTTGCCGGAGGGGGAACTGACAGTGACCCGTTCAAAAATCGTTTGCGAAAACTCCTTGTCCAGGTGTGCGTCAGATATTGATCTGGGAGAGCTTTTACTGCTTGGAAAAGGAGAAGAGCTTTCGGGGGGAAGAAGAAAAAGCTCCATACTTTCAGATGCTTTTGAAGCCTTGATTGGAGCAATTTATATTGACGGGGGCTTTGAAACGGCAAAAGCCTTTATTCTCAAAAACATGGAGAGTATCATTAAAAGCAGTATGCAGGGGAAGCTTTTCTATGATTATAAAACTCAATTGCAGGAAAAGATCCAGCAAAAGGGTGAGCAGCAGATAACTTACACAGTTATTGAAGAGAGAGGTCCCGATCACAATAAGACCTTTGTCACACAAATTAAAATCAATAATATTGTCTGCGGACAGGGAAGCGGACGTTCAAAGAAGGAATCCGAGCAGAATGCTGCCAAGGATGCCTTGGACAAGCTGCCGGCCCAATGACACAGACCGGGGGAGTGTTTTAAATAAAAAAACATATGGTAATACCTGTTTTCGTTCCTCATAAAGGCTGTCCTTTTGACTGCATATACTGCAATCAGAAAACCATCAGCGGACAGGCCGGAGAGGCCGGCGAAGCAGATATAAGAAAAACAATAGAAGAATATTTGCAAACCAGCCGGGAGGCTTTTGTTGAAATAGGCTTTTACGGCGGAAGCTTTACCGGTATTCCAAAGGAAGAACAGCAGTGGTATCTTGAGATAGGAGCAAGTTATATAAAATCCGGCAAGGTAAAGCAATTGCGACTCTCAACCAGACCGGACTATATTGATTATGATATTCTGGATTTTTTATCAGGGTATGGTGTAAAGACCATAGAACTGGGGGCTCAAAGCCTTGACAACCAGGTTTTGAACTTCAGCAACAGGGGCCATGATATGGAGACAGTCGTAAAAGCTTCCCGAATGATCAGGGAAAAGGGGTTTTCGCTGGGCATCCAGACAATGATAGGCCTGCCCGGTGATACACTGGAAAAGACGTTAAATACGGCAAGAGCAGTAATTGCCATAGTCCCGGATATTGTCAGAATATATCCCACACTTGTAATAAGGGACACCTTCCTGCAAAAAATGTATGAGTCCGGAAAATATACGCCTTTGTCTCTGGAGGAGGCAGTTGACATATCTGCTCGGCTTTTGGAGCTTTATGAAGAAAATAATATAAATGTTATCAGGATCGGACTCCAGCCCACAGAAAACATCAGCGAAACAGGCGATGTGGTAGCGGGCCCGTTTCATCCCGCCTTCAGACAGCTGGTCCAGGCCAGGCTCATGAGAAACAGGCTTGAGAAATATTTCCGGGAAAACGGACTTTTTAATATTAAGGAAATTAATATTGAATGCAGTCCCCAAAATGTATCGAATATTATAGGGCAAAAGCGTGAAAACCTCAGAAAAATCATGAATGAATTCAACATCGGAAATATAAGGGTTACAGCTAAGGATAAAGTCGATTTATTTAATGTGAAAACGTGACAAATTTAGTCATTGATGTTTATACAATTTTTTAAATGTAAAAAGAAGGAATTTGAAGTAATATATAGAATACTAATAGATAGAGATATAAATTATTTTTTTTTATTATTTTAATTAAGCATTTTTTAGGAGGATGTATTTATGGAAGTTCTAAAAGTTTCAGCTAATTCGCAGCCCAAATCTGTTGCTGGAGCATTAGCCGCTGTATTACGCGACAACAATTATGCGGAAATCCAGGCAGTTGGCGCCGGTGCAGTGAATCAGGCGGTTAAGGCAATTGCAATTACTAGAGGATTTGTTGCTCCTAATGGAATTGATCTGGTTGCAGTTCCTGCTTTTGCTGAGGTTAATATCGATGGGGAGGAAAGAACAGCCATTAAGTTCTATATTCAGCCCCGCTAATTTAAAAATTGGATTTACAGGCTCGCTGGAAAGCGAGCCTGATTATTTTCTGCCAAGTGAGTCAGATACCCATGGTAAGTGTTACCTGGCCGTTCAGAGCCATCAAAAGCCTCCGCTCCACTTCATGCCAGTTTATAAGCTCCCACCAGGCATCAATATATTTTCTTCTGTTATTCTGATAATCCAGGTAGTAGGCGTGTTCCCAGGCGTCGCAGACAAGTATCGGGATGCCGCTCCATTGTGTAAGATTCTGATGTTTTTCAGACATCAATATTTCAAGCCTCTTCCAGGTGGGCTGCCAGGTAAGTATTCCCCAGCCTGAAGCCTCAACTTTCTCGGCCGCCGATTTAAATTGTTCTTTGAAGGCGTTAAAATTGCCGAAATATGCCATTATGTGATTCACCGTACTGGAACCAGGCTTGCCGCCCATGCCCAAGGGGGCCATAATTGTCCAGTAAATACTGTGCAGTATATGTCCTGAGCCATTAAAAGCCAGCTCATTTTCCCAATATTTTATCAAATCATAATTGTTGCTCCTCCGCGCCTGCTCAAGGCTTGTTTCCGCTTTGTTCAAGCCATCCACGTAGGTCTTGTGGTGCTTATCGTGATGCAGTCTTAGAGTATTCTGACTTATCACAGGCTCAAGCGCACTATAAGTGTAGGGAAGCGGCGGCAGCTGGTGCTGACCTGTAGGTACCATATTAGCTAACATATTAACCTCCTAAGCCACATTTGTGGCTTTGACATGATATGGCTTTGAGCCGCATAGCGGCCATAAATTGTGATGACATTCAAAGGTTACTCTGGAAGACGAGCGCTAGCGAAGTCTTTCAAGCTAACCTCCCTAAGCCATGTATGGCTTTGAGCCGCAATAGCGGCTACAAAATAGTTATGAAAACGCAAGATAAATTCGTTTTATATTAAATCTGGACATATAACAAATAGTCCTATTTTATTATATTAAAATGAACTGATGCTTGTGATATTCTGTAAAAAAAAGAAAAACAAAAAAAGTACTGCCTGAAATTGGATTTGCGGCTAAGACACTGGTGTTCCACCGGGATTTCAGGCATGTACCTCTGATGAGCTTCCCACTTATTGAAATTGTACTGTACTAATAGAAGCCGTATCCTCCAGGATAACCATAACCATAATCATCGCGGAAAGGACGGCGTCTCCTTCTGAGCAATTCTCTTAACAGGATGATAGAAACCAAATCCCTGCGGAACCGTCTTCTTCCTCCGAAAAAACCTCCTCCGAAACCAAATTGTCTATCGTCACGATCTTTTTGGAAATTCTCAAAAGCACCCATTTTTTCGAAGTTCTCAAAAGTACCCATAGTTTCAGGATTTTCTGCGTATTCATTATCCTCGTATTCGGCTTCAACCTCATGACCGACTCTATTGTCGATATCATCGACTATATTTTCCAATTCTTCACGGGTAGGAGTATACATTGTTCCTTTTTTAGAAATCATTCTATCACAGTGACGGGATACTTCAGGAAAAATTATATAGTAACATCTTGGGAACATTGATTCCAGCTGTTCCTGGGGCATTTCCATCATTGGCTCGTATTTCTGAGGGAGATTCATCATATGCATATATGGGTTATTAGACCAATCGTTTGGCATCAGGCCAACCTCCTTCTACTTTGTAAAATACTTACAGAATATTTTATGCTATGAGAGATTATAAGGTTACGAATTATACGAAATTATGTAAACAGCATAAAGCTACGATTAATCCGAATATATTATTAAATATTGATTTTTATTTTATAAGAGATAATAATAGGTATCAGAATTGCTTTAAACCATGATACCAAATCAGCTTTGGTAAATAAGGAGGATATTATGCTGGAAGAAATAATGCTTGGAAAAAAGATATGGGCCGTAGTCGGCGCAAACCAGGATCAGGAGAAATATGGGAATATGATATTCAGAAAGCTGAAATCAAAAGGCTATGAGGTTTATCCGGTGAATCCAATGTACGATACTGTGGAAGGTGACAAATGCTATAAGGATATCACATCTCTGCCGGTTGTCCCTGAAGTAATTGATATGGTTGTCTCTCCAAAAAGGGGAAGAGCCTTTATCGATGAAGCTGCAAGGCTTGGCATAAAATATATCTGGCTCCAGCCGGGAACCTATGATGCCGAACTGCTGAAGCAGATAGAAGACCTGGGCCTGCAGCAGGTTCAGGCCTGTGTGCTGGTATCGGTAAGGTAGTTTACCAAAGCTTCAGCCTTAAACCCAAACTATCGGCTTTCAGCCGATAGTAATTGACTTCGGGAAATAGTTTGGAAATTACAGCTCTTTCTTAAATATCATTGACATTATAAAAATTGAACGCTATACTGAATGACATACAGTATAACGTTCAATTTTTTTATGGCACGCAGATGGGGGATAGCATGAACGAAAAGGAAACCGCCAAACAAAGGCTTATAAATGTAACAAGGGAACTTATCTGCAAGGGAAAGAAGCCGGGCGATATAACAGTAGCCGAAATCACCGAAGCAGCCGGTGTTGGAAACGGTATGGTCAACTACCACTTTCAAAGCAAGGACAATTTGATGAAAACCGCAGTCCGCGAGGTAATGGTAGAAGCTAAGGCCAAGCTGCATCAAAAGCTTAAAAAATATGAAAATCGTCCTGCAAAGGAACGCCTGACATTCATTTTAAAAGAGGTTGCCGACTTTTTAGCTGACAATCCCGAAATAAGCAGGATAGCAATTCTGGATAATTTGGCTGAGAACGACGGGCAGCCGCATATTTTGAGCGATATACGGGAATTTAACCAAAGTCTTGACGAACTGCTGGAGGGCAATACAAAAACAATTCTCATCAAGAACTTCTTAATAGCAGGTGTTTTTAATTTTGTATTCTTAAAAACCGATATTATAAAACAACATACGGGCTTTGACTTTTATGATAAAGCTCAGAGGTCGGAGGGAATTACGGGCTTTGTCAATGAAATACTGGCCGGAAATGATTTGAAGGACATAAAAAAATGTAAAGGAGGAATGTGTAAATGACCAACGGTGAGCTTTACAGTGTGATTTTTAAGAGGAAATCTGTCAGGAGGTTTGATATGACACCTCTGGGACAGGAGAAGCTTGATCAGCTTAAGACTTTCATGCAAGGTGTCAAAAGGCTGGATGAAAGCATCAAAACCGAATTTTCCATTCAGTCGGGTAATGAGGTCAGCAGTATTTTTGCTATAAAAGCACCTCATTACATATCCTTTTACTCAGAAAAAAAAGAGGGCTATTTGATAAATGCGGGCTTTATAATGCAGCAGATAGATCTGTATCTTTCGGCAAACCAGCTGGGAAGCTGCTGGCTGGGAGTAGCAAAGCCCAACAAAAGTGTTCCCCAGGGCAGGGATGGCTTTGAATATGTAATCATGCTGGCATTTGGAAACCCGTCCGAACCTGTTCACAGAACAGGCATAGAGCAGTTTAAACGGAACAGTCTGACAGAGATTACTTCAATCAAAGGCGCCGAACAACTGCTTGAACCTGTGAGACTGGCACCCTCGGCTGCCAATACACAGGCCTGGTATTTCAGCGGGGACGCGCAGGAGATCATTGTCAGCCGTAAAAAGCTGAATATAATAAAAGCGCAGCTATATGGAAGGATGAATATTATTGACATCGGGATAGCACTGTGCCATCTGTGGCTGTCGGCAGAACAGCAGGGTAAGGCGGCCGAGTTCGATTTGTCCGGCGGGCCTGCGCCCGAAGGACATGAGTACATGGCAAAAGTAAGGTTAAGGGATTTATAAATGAATTTGGCTGCCGCTGTTGCGGCTCAAAGTCATAAATATGGCTTAGGAGGTCAATATGTTAACAAGAAAAAATCAAAAAAACGGTGAGGAACTTTCCATATTAGGCTTTGGGTGCATGCGGTTCCCTACAAAGACCGGCAGTATAGACGAGCCAAGAGCTATTGCCATGATTAGGGATTCAATTGAAAAAGGTGTCAATTATTTTGACACTGCATATATATACCATGCCGGCAGAAGTGAATCCCTCCTGGGGCAAGCTTTATCGGGCGGGTACAGGGAGCGGGTCAGGATTGCTACCAAGCTTCCGCCGTTTATGGTCAGGAAAATTGAAGATGCCCGCAAAATATTTGAAAAACAGCTTTCCCGGCTCAAGACTGATTATATTGATTATTACCTCCTGCACATGCTTACCGATAAGCCGTCCTTTGACAGATTGGCCGGGCTTGGCGTATTGAAGTGGCTCGAGGAGCTCAAGGAAAAAGGTACCGTCAAAAATATCGGCTTCTCCTTTCATGGAGGGAAAGCTGATTTTGAGTCGATACTCAAGGCGTATCCCTGGGATTTCTGCCAGATACAATACAATTATATGGATGAGAACAGCCAGGCAACCAAAGATGGTCTGATGCTTGCAGCAAGCATGGATATTCCTGTAATAGTCATGGAGCCCCTGAGAGGAGGAAAGCTTGTAACGCATCTGCCCCAGGAGGTTAAGAAGGCTTTTAATGATTACGATAAGGACAGGTCCCCCGCCGAATGGGCTTTTCGATGGATTTGGAACCATCCGGAGGTCAATGTGGTCCTGTCGGGTATGAGTGATGAAGCACAGGTTGCAGATAATATACGGATGGCTTCCGATGCAGTACCCAACTCACTCTCAAAAGAAGAACTTGCCGTTTTTGAAAATGTGAAGAAAGTCATGCAGGAAAAGACAAAGATTCCGTGCACAGCCTGCGGCTACTGTTTGCCCTGCCCTGCCGGAGTGGACATCCCGGCCTGCTTTTCACACTACAATGATAAATATCTTACGAAGGACAGATCGGTTAGAATAAGATATTTCCAGAGCCTTGGAGCATTGGCGGCCAAACCGGCCTATGCTTCCCGGTGCATGAATTGCGGAAAGTGTGAAAGTCACTGCCCCCAGAGCATCGCCATACGCAGCCAGTTAAAAGTGGTCAGCCGGGAAATGGAAGGTATTCTGTACAGGCCTATTGTGGGAATAGCACGAAAATTTATGAGGATAAAGTGAGGAATACCGTCAGTCTGAAAGGAATCGGGCTGATGGTATTGTTTTATTTCCTTCCCTTAAGACTTAAAGTATGCTAAAATTTAACCAAGTTTAAAAAGGTTATCAACTAATTTTCGGGGTGTGTAAATGTATCTGAAAAAACTTGAAATACAGGGGTTTAAATCATTTGCAGATAAGATAAATCTGGATTTTACATCAGGTATTACTGCTGTAGTTGGCCCTAACGGAAGTGGTAAAAGCAATATCGGTGATGCGGTCAGATGGGTTTTAGGTGAGCAAAGTGCAAAAACTCTCAGGGGCAGCAAAATGGAGGATGTGATTTTTGCAGGAACCGAACACAGAAAATCTGTGGGTTTTGCTGAGGTATCTCTGACAATTGATAATTCGGACAACTATCTTCCTGTATCCTACAGCGAAGTTACCATTACAAGAAGGGTCTACCGTTCAGGTGAAAGTGAATATTACATAAACAAGACGTCATGCCGGCTTAAGGACATACATGAGCTTTTCCTTGATACGGGAATAGGCAGGGACGGATACTCCATCATCGGTCAGGGCCGTGTTGATGAAATCCTCAGTTCCAAATCCGAGGACAGAAGGCACATATTTGAGGAAGCCTCAGGAATAATGAAGTACAAGGTCAGGAAACAGGAGGCCGAGAGAAAGCTTGAGCTTACCGAACAGAATCTTGTGCGTATCAACGATATCATAAACGAGCTTGAAAGTCAGCTGGAACCCCTCAGAGAACAGTCTGACGCAGCAAAGAAATATCTTTCCCTGAGAGAAGGCTTAAAAGAGCTGGAAGTAAACGTCTATCTGGACAGTATAGATAAATTCAAGGAAAAGATAAAGGAATACGAGGGTCAGTTCAAGGATATAAAGGATAATATAGAGGCTGAAGAGAGAAAGCTTAGAAATATTACAGCCCAAAACCAGCAGAAAACCGAGCTGCTGAAGACCCTGGAAGAAAAAATCACCGAAGCCAGGGAGAAGTTTTATGTCATTGAAACAAATCTCGAAAAAAACAGTTCGGAAATAAATCTTAACAATGAAAAAATCAATGGCCTTGATCAGAATATCAAGAGACTTGATGATGAAATATCTGAAATACAAACCAAATCCGAAGAGCTTTTAAAGGAAGAAAAAACCCGGCAGGGGAAAATCGATTATTTGAAAAGGCAGTATGCCGATTTTTCAAAAAAGCTTGAGGCTTACCAGTCTGAGCTTGATGCAATTATTTCAACCCTGAGCGGGAGTGAACAGCAGATTGAAAAAATGAAGGCCGGTATTATGGATAAGCTTGACCTTCAATCGGACAAGAGGACACAGATAAACAATATCAGGAATCATATAGAAAATCTTAAGAAAAGACAAAATTCCATCGGGACAGAAATATATTCCTTGAAGCTGGAAAAAGACAAGGATAATATGAAGAAGGAAGATCTGGCCGAAAATATAAGGAATACTGTCCTGCTTATAAAGCATTCCAGTACAAAAATGCAGGAGCTGAGCAATGAGAGGAATGAGCTTCAGAGTACCCTGCAAACCATGGAAAAACAGCACGGAACCGTTAAAACGGATATTCAGGTCAAATCCTCCAGACACCGGATGCTGAAGGATATGGAAAAAAGCATGGAGGGCTACAGCAGGAGCGTCAAGGAAATAATGCACGCCTGCCAGTCTTCGGGCGAATTTGGAAGCGGCATACATGGTACGGTGGCCCAGCTTATTTCAGTTGACAAAAAATATGAGACTGCAATAGAAATGACCCTGGGCAGCGCGCTTCAGAACATAATTGCATCAACCGAAGAAGATGCAAAAAAAGCAATAGAATTTTTGAAAAGGAACAGAATAGGAAGGGCTACCTTTTTGCCTGTTACGGCTGTTAACGGTAAACGCCTGGATGACAATACCATCCGGAGACTTGAAGAATTTAAAGGCTTTTGCGGTCTGGCTTCCGATCTGGTCACCTGCGACAGCAGGTACAAGGGCATAGTTTTAAATCTTCTGGGCAGGGTGGCAGTGGTTGAAAACCTGGATGCAGGTATAGGCATCGCTAAAAGATTCGGTTATACCTTTAGAATAGTTACGCTTGAAGGAGATATATTGAGTACAAGCGGCTCCATGTCGGGAGGAAGCAATGATCACAAAAGCTCGGGCATATTGAGCAGAAGCAGGGAAATTACCGAACTTGAGACGTCAGTCGAAGCCCTGAAGAAAGAGGAGGTTTCCCTGGGCAGCAAAATCAATGAAGTGAGAAGTATGCTTTCAGAGGTAGAAACAGAATATAATGAAGAAAATAATAAACTCAGGGACAGTGAACTTGTGAAAACAAGGGATGAAAACCATCTGGGCATGCTTGAGGACAACATGAGAAAAACAGATGCCAAAATCGGCATGCTCAACGATGAAAAGGCTCAGATTGCAAAGCAGGAGCAGGAAACCGTCCTTGAACAGAAAAAATATGAGGAAGAACTTGAGAATATAGAAAAAGATATTGCCCAAACAAAATCCATTATCGCAGAGCACCAGGAAAAATTCAAAGCCGACCAGTCTGTGAGGGATGAGCTGCATCAGGAAATAACCGACTTTAAAATTTCGGTCAATTCCATTGTTGAAAGTATTCAGAGTGTAAATGAACACATGGATAGAATCGGCTCTGAAAAAGAAGCAATGCAAAAGAGCATTGCAAGAAAGCAAAGTGAAAGGCAGCGGGCGGCCAATGAAACTCTGTCCCTCAGGCAGGCCATTGAAGGTCTTGAAAATCTGATAAAAGGTTTGCAGAATGAAAAAACAGGCAAGACTTTTGAAATAGACAGGCTTGTTGAAGAGAAGAAGGTATTGGAGGAAGAATCCTCAGATTTCATTGAAAAGCTGAATTCCACCAATAAGACCATACTGCTGCTCCAGGAGGAATATAACAGGATAGATGTCAGGAATACCAGGGCAGAGGCTGAAATGAAGGCAATACAGGACAGGATGTGGGACGAATATGAACTGACCTATTCCAATGCCCTTGAAATAAAAAAAGAGCTCCCCAGCATGACCCAGGCCCAAAAGACAATCAATGACTACAGGGCACAGATAAAAATGCTTGGCCCGGTTAATGTATCGGCTATTGACGATTATATAAAAACCAGGGAACGCTTTGAGTTTATGTCTGTTCAGAAAAATGACATGGAGCAGGCCAAGGACAAGCTGCATAAAATCATCACTGAAATGGTTCAAATAATGAAGAAGCAGTTCATTGAGCAATTCAAGCTTATAAATGAGAACTTCGGAATAGTATACCGGGAGCTGTTCGGCGGCGGCAGAGCCGAGCTTATCATTGCCGATCAGGAAAACGTACTTGAGAGCGGAATTGAGATCGAGGTTCAGCCCCCCGGAAAAAAGCTTCAGAACATGATGCTGCTCTCGGGAGGCGAACGCGCCTTTACGGCCATTGCCCTTTTGTTTGCCATACTGAGGCTGAAACCCACACCTTTCTGCCTTCTGGATGAAATAGAGGCGGCGCTGGACGATGCAAATGTTTACAGGTTTGGTGAGTATGTGAAGAAGTTCTCGCAAAAGACCCAGTTTATCATCGTAACACACCGCAAGGGCACCATGGAGGCCTCCGACACCATGTACGGCGTGACCATGCAGGAACATGGCGTATCCAAGGTGGTTTCCATGAAGATGGGCGAAAAGGCAAGCTGAGAAAGTTATAAAAACATACATTAAAAATTTGGAGGATTGAAATGGGCTTTTTCGATAAACTTAAAGACGGATTGATGAAAACCAGAAAAAGTATCACTGAGAAGATAGATCAGGTACTTGTATCATTCGGCAAGGTAGATGAAGAGTTGTTTGATGAACTGGAGGAAATACTGATCACTTCCGATCTTGGGATAGACACGACCCTGAGGGTTATAGAGGATATCAAGTCCAAGGTGCGGGAAAGAAAAATAATTGATGCCATGAAGGTGAAAGACCTTTTAAAGGAGGAACTTCAGGAAATCCTTTCAAAAGGCGGAAATGAGCTTAAACTGGATACCAAACCTGCTGTGATCATTGTCATCGGGGTAAACGGGGTGGGCAAAACCACATCCATAGGGAAAATTGCCAACCTTTATAAACAGCAGGGCAAGAAAGTTCTGCTGGCCGCCGGAGATACCTTCAGAGCCGCTGCCATTGACCAGCTTGAAATATGGGCCGAACGGGTGGGAGTGGACGTAATAGCTCAAAAGGAGGGTTCTGATCCGGCAGCGGTAATATATGATGCGGTGCAGGCGGCCAAGTCCAGAAAGGCCGATTTGCTCATTTGTGATACGGCGGGAAGGCTTCACACCAAGAAGAACCTTATGGAAGAGCTCAAAAAAGTATCCAGGGTTCTGGACAGGGAACTTCCGGGGGCCGACCGCGAAACCCTGCTTGTACTTGATGCCACAACAGGTCAGAATGCAATATCCCAGGCCAAAACCTTCAGTGAAACCGCCGACATAACAGGTATAGTTCTGACAAAGCTGGACGGAACGGCAAAAGGCGGTATAGTGGTAGCAATCAAGTCCGAGCTTGATATACCTGTCAAGCTCATAGGAGTGGGAGAACAGATAGATGATCTCCAGAGGTTTGATGCAACGGAATTTGTTGAAGCGTTATTTTCATAATGCCGATGCAATAAACTCAGAAGGTGGTATGAGTGATATCACCACATCTCTCAAAGCTTTATAAAATTATTTTCAGGGGTATTTGACCGGGGAATGGGCGCGAAAGGAGTAAACATGGAAAAAGAAATAAATTATGATTACTACAAGGAAAAAAATAAAAAGAGCAATACGGGCAAAATTACATTTATAGTTATACTTGCAGTTTTAATTGTCGGTGCCATAATAGGCAGTTCCATATATATGGAATTGATACAGCTCAGGGAACTGAATCCAAAAGCCGATTATTCGTCGGTTTTTACAACAAATTTGCTGTATAAGATTATTTTCATTTTATTGAGCTTCGTTGTTATAAGTTTGTTTGTATATATTTCAAACATTTTTATTATCAAAAATCTAAAGAAATATTTCACTCATAACAATCTGGAAGCCAGAAAAATGTATAATGCTCCCATTGCTTTGATCATTGGAATTATAGGAGCATACCTGACAAAGGATTACTTTTACGGCAAGGCGCTCCTGTTCCTGAATTCGGTTAAATTCGGAAGGGTTGATCCCCAATTCGGACAGGATATCGGGTATTACATGTTCCAAAGGCCCTTTTATATGTCGCTTCTGGACTTCATATCCAACCTGTGGCTGTTCATTGTGATCTATTCGGCAATTTATTATGTCCTGGTACTGCTGACGGCTTTAAACAACACTTTTTCAGCAGATACCCTTAAGGATAAGATATTGCTCCGACACAACCTGTTAAACGTAGCCATATTTTTTGTACTAAAATCGGTATCCTACAAGTTTCAGAGAGAGGGACTTTTGTATTCAAGCTTTACCGAAACGGGAGTGAGCGGTTCAGGCTTCTCCAGTACAAATATATGGATAAGGTTTTATACCATTGCACCGGTTATTGTGCTGGCCATAGTTATCATTGCCTTTCTTTTCATGTGGAAGGGAAAGCTGAAAAAAGCCGCCCTCACCATAGCAGTTTATCCTGTGCTGTTTATACTGGTCACAATAACCTCCGGAATAATCCAGACGGTTTTTGTCAAACCAAATGAGTTTGAATATGAAAAGAATTATCTGAAAAACAATATGATTGAAACAAGGGCAGCCTATGGACTTGATAAAATAAAGCAGTACGATTTCAAAACCATAGAGGATTTGACACCTGAAATAATCAAAAATAACAGAAATACCATTGACAACATAAGAGTTGTTGATTATACCCCCACTCTTAACAGTAATAAACAGCTTCAAAGCAATACAAACTTTTACACCTTTTCAACAGGTGATATTTTGAATTATACAGTAAACGGCAAAGAGATACCGGTTCTCATTTCTGCAAGAGAAATCAACACGTCAAATCTTCAGAATCAAAACTTTGTCAACAGGACTTTCAAATACACCCACGGTTACGGAGTGGTTGTCAATCCCATAAACAAGGTAACTGCACAGGGTCAGGTGGAATTCCTGTTAAGCGGTCTGAAAATGGACACAGTTGACAAGCAAAATCTCAATATTACCGAACCCAGGATATATTACGGAGAACTGACCAACAACTTTGTCATTGTCAATCCCAAAGCTTCAAAGAAAGAGGCTGAAATTGATTATGACGGTACTGCAGTCAACTATTTTGAGGCCGGGAATACAGAAAAAATAAAGCTGAACCTGCTGAACAGATTGCTGTTTGCAACCAAGTACATGGATGCAAACATACTGGTGTCCAGTAACATAAATTCCGATTCACAGATACTGCTGAACAGGAATGTTGTGGAAAGAGCCCAAAAAGGAGTTCCGTTCCTGAAGGTTGATTCGGACCCTGCCATGACAATAACCTCTGACGGAAGGCTCAAGTGGGTACTGGACGCATATACCGTCTCAGATAACTACCCCTATGCACAGAACTTCTATACCCAGAGCAGCGAGCCCGATCTGAGAGCTTTGAACGGTATAAACTACATCAGAAATTCGGTGAAGATAACTGTTGACGCATATGACGGGACTGTCAGGTATTATGTGATAGATAAGGAAGATCCTATAATCCAGGCATATCAGAAGGTTTATCCGGAGGTATTCTCAAAGGAGCCGCTGCCTGAGGATATAGCTTCGCATACAAGGTATCCTGAAACCTTGTTCAAGATACAGACCGAGGTTTTAAAGAAATACCATCTTGACCCCAATGAGCATGAGGAAAACATATCGAATTTCTATACAAACCAGGATGCCTGGAATATCGCAAAATATCCTGATGAGAACAGCCCCGATAAAGTCAGGGATATAGATGCCTATTACAATATGATCAAGCTCCCCGACGATTTGGGCAAGACAGAAGAGTTAATACTCATGAGACCGTTCACTCCGTCGGCAGGCAAGCATAATATGATATCCTGGCTGGCTGTAAGAAATTCAAAGGATAATTACGGTGAGATGATACTTTTCAACTTCCCCAAAAATACAAATATACTGGGACCTGACCAGGTTGAGGTCAATATCAACCAGATCAGTGAAATATCCGAATACAATACATTATGGGGACAGGGTAAATCCAATGTATTTAAGGGCAGTCTCCTTGTAATACCCATAGAGAACAGTGTACTTTATGTGGAGCCAATATATATCCAGTCAAAAAGCGAATCCTCAATACCCCAGGTTAAAAAGATAGTAGTGGGGTATCAGGACGGGACCGATTTTAAGCATGGAATCGGAAATAACCTTGAAGATGCGCTGAATAATCTGTTCGAAGGTGATCTGAAGCTGACCGGAAATAAATTGCCTACAGTGGATCAGAAGGAACAGAACGGGGAGGAAGAAAACCAAAACGGAGAGACGCCAAATGAAGGCAATAATCAACCTGCCGAACAGACCTCAACTGATACCGGAACCCCGCCGGCCGATAAAAACGGTCAGCTTGACCAGGCCAAGCTGGATGAAATTCAGAAAAAACTTGACGAATTGATGAAGCAGTCAAAGGAGATCAACGATCTTATAGAGAGTTTAAAGAAATAAATAATTGAAATAAAAAGCTAATGGATGGATTCCGCGTTGGAGTCCATCCATTTTTTTTAACTTATAAAAACAGTCTTAATCCATATAATAATTTTATCAATAATTTGTAGAATTATAATAAAAAGCCTGATCGAATAAATATAATTGAAAAATACTCATAGTTTATGAATAAATTATAAAAAATCTGTTGCTAAATTATTAAAAGTGTATATAATACTATCTTATGTAATAGTAAAAATATATTAAAAAATTATATTGTAAATACAATTAAAAAGGAATAGAATACAATAGTTATTTTGAACTGTCAAATATTCCAAGTTGCAATTATTATTCACTACGGCAAAAGGGTTAAAATTATTTACATTGTAGTAGACAGGTGGAGTTGTTATGTTTAAGAAAATAAGAAGAGTTTTAGTAGGCAGACCTTTGAAGAATGAAGCTCTTAATGATCAGAAAATGGGCGTCCTGTGGGGATTGCCTATTTTATCGAGTGATGCTATATCCTCTGTTGCATACGCAGGACAGGAAGTGCTGATGGTATTGATACCTGTTATCGGCCTGGGTGCATACAGGCAGATGTCGTTCATTTCGGTTTCAATTATCTGTCTGCTTATGCTCCTGATGTTGTCGTACAGACAGATAATAGACAGTTATCCAAATGGAGGCGGTGCTTTTGTAGTAGCCAAGGAGAATCTGGGAATACATGCGGGTGTTACGGCAGGAGCTGCTCTGGCTGTGGATTATATACTCACGGTTGCCGTTAGTATATCCTCGGGTGTTGAACAGTTTACAACGGCCTTTAAAGAGTTCAAACCTTATTCGGTATTAATTGCATGTGCCCTGGTGGTTTTGCTCATGATAGGCAACTTGAGGGGAATAAGAGAATCTTCGAGAATATTTGGAATACCTGCTTATTTGTTCATTTTTGGCATTGCCATAATGATCGTATGGGGAATTATTAATATAAAAAGAGGATATGTGCCGCCGCCGCCGAAAAATATGCCAGCTGTCGTAGAGCCTTTATCGATAATCCTCATACTAAGGGCTTTCTCAAATGGCTGTACTGCCCTTACAGGTGTCGAGGCAGTCAGTAATGCCGTTCCGAATTTTAAAAATCCAAGTAAAAAATATGCAAAAAGAGTTCTGTTTCTATTATCGATGATAATACTAATTTTATTCGGAGGAAGCTCGGTACTGGCAAATCTATACAAGGTTAATCCGCAGGGCAACGCCATGCTCGTGCTCATAGCTGAAGAAATCTTCGGACATGGCTTTATGTTTTACTATATAACAGCTACAACTTTCATAATCCTTGTAATGGCAGCAAATACGGCATACTCAGGGTTCCCCATGCTCATATCGCTCATGGCAAAGGAAGGCTATGCTCCGCGTCAGCTCAGTATGAGAGGGGACAGACTCAGCTATGACAATGGCATAATCCTATTGTCCATAGTTGCCTCAATACTGATGATTGTATTCAAGGCAAAGGTAACCAGTCTGCTGGGGCTGTATGCCATAGGTGTTTTTATTTCATTTACGCTTGCCCAGACAGGGATGTTTGTAAAGTGGAAAAACAGCCAGGAAAAAGGCTGGAAGTACAAGGCTGTTATCAATGGCATTGGTGCAATTGTCACCGCAATAGTTGTTATTATAATCGCATTTACCAAATTTGAAGAAGGAGCCTGGCTTGTAGTCATACTGATTCCTGTGTTGATCTTCATGGTTTTCAAGGTAAAGAAGCATTATAACGCGGTTATGAGACAGCTCAGGCTAAAACCTGAAGAAATCGCCGAATTCGATATAAATAAGGCGGTGTATACAAACCGGGTCATAGTGCCCATCGAGAGTATCAACAGATCCAGCTTGAGAGCACTGCGGTATGCCAGGACCATATCTGAAAATGTTGTAGCCTTCAGTGTGGCAATTGATGATGAAAGTGCAAAAAAGATAAAGGAAAAGTATGATGCTCTGAATATAGATATTCCGTTAATCACAAAATACTCGCCTTTCAGAAGGGTTGTGGATCCTTTGCTGAAGTTCATCGAATCGGCCGAGTATGATTATCAGAACGGGGACATGATTACAGTGATCCTTCCCCAATTTGCAGTAAAGAAATGGTGGCATAAGATACTTCACAACAATACAAGGTATTATATTGAAAGAGAGCTGCTCAAGCATAAGCATATAGTAGTATCCGTCATGCCGCTTCAGCTGCGTGACGATGATTTTGTATTGAATAATCCGAAATATGATTAAACACTTATTTATTCTATTGTGCATTATGCATTAATATATAATTAAGTAATAAATTATTTAAAGTCGAGGCGTTTAAATTATGAAATATAGTATTGGAATTGAGCTGGGTGTAAAAAACATAGTGGCCGGAATCCTGGACAAGAATGGTAAATTATTGCGTCGTGACACTATTCCCACCAACAAGGACAGGGAATTTGAAGAGATCATAAGGGATATGTGCGCATTGGTCTCAAAAATTCTCAGTGATGAAGATCTTGAGATTAAAAATGTCAGGTATATAGGTGTCGGCTGTCCCGGGATAACTGACAATTTTAATGGGATAATACTAAAAAATTATACGATGAATCTTAGTAACGCTAATGTGAGAGCAGAGATTCAAAAATATTTTAATGTTCCGGTCTATGTTGAAAACGACGCAAACTGTGTTGCAATCGCCGAATATTTGCTGGGAGCTGCATACGGTACCGGCAATTCTCTTACTATCAAGGTAGGAGTTGGTATTGGCGGAGGTATCATTCTGGAGGGCTGTATTTACAATGGGCTGAATTTTGGAGGGACAGAGTTTGGTCATATGGTGATAGATTTTAACGGCAGACCGTGTATTTGCGGAAGGAAAGGCTGCTGGGAGCAGTATGCTTCTGCATCGGCATTGATCAACCAGACAAAACAGTTAATTGAAAAATATCCGGATTCAATACTTGCAAATATCGCTTCGAACTGCTGCAACAACCAGATAACCGAGCTTACCATATTCGAAGCTGCCAAAGCAGGTGACGAAATGGCCAAGCAGGTATGCCGGGAATATGTTATTTATTTTGCAGAGGGCCTTGCAAATATTGTAAATATTTTAATGCCGGAGGTTGTTATAATCGCCGGACCTATAAGCAAGCTGGGAAACAGCCTTGTTTATCCGCTTGTGGATCTTTTGAGGGAAAAAATCTACTGTAAGGAATTACATATACCGGAATTTAAAATGGCCGAGATGGGAAATGCCGGTATAATAGTTGGAGCAGCCATGCTGGGCGCCTTTAAGGATGAAAAATTATCAGATCTGATATAAAAAATGTTTTATTTGTGCCGGTTTATTTTTATGCGTTTAATACAAAGGATTGGAGGCAGGCTATGGCTGATATAAAATATGAAATAACGGAAACTATTGGAGTTTTAGCGGAGTCAAATAAGGGCTGGTATAAGGAATTGAACCTTATCAGCTGGAATGACAGGGCGCCCAAATACGACATACGTGATTGGTCGCCGGATCATGAGAAAATGGGTAAGGGTGTGACACTTTCCAGGGAAGAACTCATTGAGCTGAAGAAATTATTAAACAGCATGGATTTATAAGGATTAAAAACATAAATTAATTCGTTGTGCTTATTAATTTGGGCTTGCTTTACTGTGTAATTCATTATATAAACTGGTAACTTCCGTACTAACTTCATAAAATAAGGGTGCACCCAAAACAATTACGAAAATTGTATCGCCTCATTATAAAGCGATTTTGCCGTCGCTCAAACTCGACATCATGTCTCGATTTGAAGCTCAAAGCAGCGTCCTGCTGCTTTGACGGCAAAACCGCTTTACCTTCGTCGACAATTCATCGTAATTGTTTTTAACCGTGCATCTTATTTTATGAAGTTGTCCTCACGTTACAAGTTGATTCAAAATAAATTTGTCTGTAAAGCAAAGCAAAATTTAAACTAGCATAACGCGTTAAATTAATAGTTTTTTATTGTCGGGGAAAGTTTTTTACAAAAAACTTTCCCGGACAATAAAAAGTGGCCAGGACGATCATGCCCTGGCTTTATTGTGCCCTGGCGGACACTTATTTGCTTGGGCAAGGTACTATTTCCTTTCGAAAGATTGACAGTCGGTACACTCAATCTCTGTAGGATTATCTTCGTGAGTACCTACCTTGATTTTGTTTAATGCACAATACCCGTCATTTTTACTATGATTTGCACAGGTATATATGCTGCACTCTATATTGTGATTGTTGTGTGATTTAAACGGATTCATTGATATCACTCCTTTTCTGTAAGGAAAATAGTATTTCATATATATTATTAGTACTTATTAATTTAATATTCGATATAATTTTTCTCAAAAAATAGAGAAATGGCAAAAAAGTAAATATTATAAAGAAAAATTGGGAAAAAACTAGTAATACTAATTTAATTTCATGTTGACACAATATGTTGCTTGGTGATAGTATTAATACACAATATATGGCATTAAAAAAAGGAAAATTTTTATAACACTATATTACATAATTCTACAATTCAAACAGTTTCATAACATTAATTTGTAAATTTTATATAAAGCCGGCACATTCCGGTTATAGCGTTTGGTCAAACTAAATATTGAGAAAAAGACATAAACGTGTTCACTGTTGAGCAATAACGCATTGCTCATATTTATTGTGCTGTTTTGATGAAATGCTGTGTAAAATATTTAGAGGGGTGGCAAGTTACAAATGATTACCAAAATCAAGAAACGTGATGGGAGAGAAGTACCTTTTAACATTGAGAAAATAGCCAGTGCAGTGTTTAAAGCGGCAAGCGCAACAGGGGGGAAGGATTACAAAACCGCCATGGAGCTGGCCGAAAGGATTGTAGCCTACATTGAGGAATCAATGGACAAGAGAGTACCGAATGTTGAAGAAATCCAGGACGCAGTTGAGAAGGTCTTGATTGAAACCGGCCATGCCAGGACTGCCAAGGAATTTATATTATACAGGGCTGAGCGGACAAAAGTCAGAGAGATGAATACGCGCCTGATGAAGGTATATGAGGAACTTACCTTTAAAGATGCCAAAGATAACGATTTGAAGAGGGAAAATGCCAATATAGACAGTGACACTGCTATGGGCACCATGCTGAAATATGGTTCGGAAGGTGCAAAACAGTTTTATGAAATGTATGTTTTGAAACCTGAACATGCAAAGGCTCATAACGAAGGAGATATACATATCCATGATCTGGACTTTCTTACACTGACAACCACCTGCTGCCAGATCGATATTGTCAAGCTGTTCAAGGGAGGATTCTGCACCGGACACGGCTATCTGAGGGAACCAAATGATATAAACAGCTATTCCGCCCTTGCATGTATCGCCATTCAATCAAACCAGAACGATCAGCATGGCGGGCAGAGTATTCCAAACTTTGACTACGGAATGGCGCTCGGAGTTGCCAAGACCTTTGAAAGAGGCTACAGGCAAAACCTTAGAAAGTCACTTGAACTCCTGCTGGACAAGGATCTGGAGACTGAAATAAATTCAGTGAGCGAACTGGTAAACAGGGAACATAATTTAAAGCCTTTGCTGAACAGGATGGAAGCCTATATAAAGGCAGAAAGGAAGTACCTTCTTGAATATGTAAAGGATGAAGCGGTTCTGGATAAGGCTCAGACTTTTGCGGTTAAGAAAACCGAAAGCGAGACCGACAGGATAACCTTCCAGGCAATGGAGGCCTTTGTACATAATCTGAATACAATGCACAGCCGTGCGGGGGCACAGACGCCGTTCAGTTCGATTAATTACGGTACCGATACTTCACCCGAAGGAAGAATGGTTATAAAGAACCTTTTGCTCGCTACCGAAGCAGGTCTGGGAAATGGTGAGACACCTATATTCCCGATACATATTTTCAAGGTGAAAGACGGGGTAAATTACAAGCAGGGAGATACCAACTATGACCTGTTCAAGCTGGCCTGCCGTGTAAGCGCCAAAAGACTTTTCCCGAATTTTTCATTTATTGATGCCCCCTATAACCTTAAGTACTACAAGGAAGGGAATCCTGACACCGAGATTGCATATATGGGCTGCAGAACAAGAGTAATAGCCAACACTTATGATCCGTCCAGGGAGACCATTTTCGGCAGGGGAAATCTGAGCTTTACTACAATCAATCTGCCAAGGATTGCTTTGAAAAGCAATAAAAACCTCAATATGTTCTTTGATGAATTGGACAAGAAAATAGACCTGGTTATTGACCAGCTCTATGAAAGATATTTGATACAGGCCGAAAAAAGGGTTAAAAACTTCCCATTTCTTATGGGGCAGGGGGTCTGGCTGGATTCAGACAAACTGGACTGGGAGGATGAAGTCGGAGAAGTGCTGAAGCATGGCACACTGACAATCGGCTTCATAGGTCTGGCCGAGTGCTTGAAAGCCCTTACGGGAAAGCACCATGGTGAGTCCGAACAGTCCCAGAATCTTGGCCTGGAAATCATCGGCTATATGAGAAAGAGGATGGACGAGGCCAGCCAGAAATACAAAATGAACTTCAGTGTGATAGCAACTCCTGCCGAGGGCACCTGCGGAAGATTTATAAAATATGATAAAAAGCTCTTTGGAGTTATTGAAGGAGTTACCGACAGGGAGTATTACACAAACAGTTTCCACGTTCCTGTATATCATAAGATAAATGCCATCGACAAAATAAAGATCGAGGCGCCGTATCATGAAATGACCAATGCAGGCCATATTACATATGTTGAAGTAGACGGTGACCCTTTGAACAATCTGGACGCCTTTGAAAAGATCATCAGGGCAATGAAGGAGTCGGGAATAGGTTACGGTTCAATTAACCATCCTGTGGACCGAGATCCTGCCTGCGGCTATACCGGAATAATCGGAGACACCTGCCCAAGCTGCGGCAGAGAAGAAGGCGACAGAAAATTTGAAAGAATCAGACGTATTACAGGCTATCTGGTCGGAACGCTTGAACGCTTCAACGACGCGAAGCAGGCAGAGGTAAGGGACAGAGTAAAGCACATGTAAAATATGGGTCAAAAACTGAATAATGATACTTTCAGTATCATTATTCAGTTTTTTTAGTGCAATTGTACGGTATAGATATACTTAAAGTTTAATTGTATTTTTTAGAGGCATTGTACAGTATAGCTGTACGCAAACTGCCAGCTTTTTAGTGCAACCGTACGTGCGAGCTATTTAAGCTTTATGTGTATGGAACAAATGCACTACAAGAAGTACTATTGATTATGTGCGCGAGTACAATTTCAAAAAATGGAAAGCTCGATTAAAAGTACATACCCGAAATTGTAGGTGAAACACAGGTGTTTTAGCTGGCAAATCGGCAGGACGCCGATTTGAGCAGCAACACCGAAACAGGAGGTTGAGTGTTCTGCGACAGCAAAAAGCACCTGTGATGAGCCGTAGAAATTTCAGGCATGTACTTTGTGAGCAATCCATTTTTTGAAATTAGTACGGGAGCACTTATAATAATATTTTGACATGTACTTACATATTTAATACAGCATGGGAGGAGTATATGGGTATACAGCTGAGAATTGCCGGAATTATCAATGAATCTATTGCCGACGGGCCAGGCATCCGCATGGTGGTTTTCACCCAGGGCTGTTCACACAACTGTCCGGGCTGCCACAATCCCCAGACCCATCCCTATGATGCCGGAGAAGTGATCGAAATTGAAAAAATATTAAGTGATATAAAAAAGAACCCGCTTCTTGACGGAATAACCTTAAGCGGCGGAGATCCTTTCGAACAGGCTTCAGCCTGCTCGGTTCTTGCAGGTGAAGTCAAAAAACTGGGCCTCACTGTAATAACCTACACGGGGTATATCTATGAGCGGCTGCTTGAGCTCTCGGAGCAGAGAGAGGGATATGCCGGGCTTCTGGAAAACACCGATCTGCTGGTGGACGGTCCGTTTATACTGGGCCGTAAGGATCTTCTCCTCAAATTCAGAGGTTCTGCCAATCAGAGGATAATTGATATGGATAAGACAAGGAAGCAGGGCAGGCTTGTTCTTGCAGAAATATAGGGGCCGTATGTAACTTCTTGAGATATTTATGAATCAAAAACTTTTTCCCGGTCCTTTATTGGCTGATAAATATCCAATTCACAATAGTTATCATTTGACAGGCTTGTGTCTATATATTCAAATTCAAAAGGAGCGGCCGATTTGAAACCTGAGTTTGTAATCCATCTGCGGTATAAATGCACCAGCACCCTTCCCACCTGTCTGCCCTTTATATCATCCGGGCGAAAAAAACCCACAAAGCGGAAAACCACATATTTATGGGCGGGAATGGATATGCCCGTCATTCCTTCGGGAATATTCCCCAGATCAGGAACCTGGACCGAAGGAATATAGCTTACATATCCATCCTCATAATTGCTCCAGTCGGTATACCCGAAATATATGTCGGGATTGACCGGGTTTGCTATGCTGTTTTTGTGATTATAAAAAAATTCCTTGCCATGGGTGTTGGCGGCATTATCACCGGATCTGCTCTGTATTTTATACTTTTTCCCAACGAGGTTGAATTTCTGTTTGAAAATGTAGAAGGGTTTAAAGGTAACGGAATTCTGCACCGACATAATATCGTTTATATTGATTTTTTCCTGGATTTGAAGTGACAATTGCTCTGATTTCACTTTTAAGGGTGTATATCCGAATTTCTTTCTGAAAGCCCTTATATATGACTGTTCATGATCAAAGCCATATTCCATGGCAATGTCTATTATTCTCATATTTGTATTGACAAGTTCATTTATGCTGGAGGTGAGTTTTCTTGATTGAACATAATCCATGATGGCCTGCCCTGTCAATGACTTGAAAATTCTATGCAGGTAATATTTCGACACGCCGGTATAAAGAGCCAGATCATCCAGCGTGAATCTGTTTGAAATATTCTTCTCGACAAAGTCAATACATGTGCTGATGGTTTCCTTGGTATTTATCACAATTTTATACCTCAAATCAAAAAAGCAATATCTGTTCATTTCTAAGTAATTATACATGTTATCTTTATTAATGTAAATCATTCCCGCTTTCACTCACTCCCGCATTTTAGGGGAGTAGACCTGAAGTATTTTATGGGACGAGGAGGTATTTTTTATGAAGAAACGTGTTGTTATTACCGGTACCGGAGTGATTTCCTCACTTGGCAACAGTAGCGCGGAGTTTTGGCAGAATATAAAAAGAGGTAAATCAGGAATCAGCAAAATTGAAAGAGCTGACGTTTCGGATCTTCCTACCACTGTCGGTGCGGAGATTAAAAATTTTGGTCCATCTGAATTTATTGATAAAAAGGAAATAAAAAGAATGGATCGTTTTGCACAGTTTGCAGTAGCTGCCGCCCAGATGGCCATAGAGGACTCAAAATTGGATATGGAAGGTTTGAATAAAGACCGGCTGGGCGTCATTATAGGAACTGGAATAGGCGGTCTGGAAACACTGGAAACCCAGCATAAAATCCTGTTGGAAAAGGGGCCCGGAAGAGTCAGCCCATTTTTTGTTCCAATGATGATTCCCAACATTGCCGCTGCAAATATCGCAATAAGATTTGGGGCAAAGGGTTTCACCGAATGTGTGGTCACAGCCTGCGCTTCTTCGGTCAACTCAATAGGTGATGCTTTTAGAATAATTCAGAGGAATGATGCAGATGTGATAATCGCAGGCGGCACCGAAGCCCCTATAGTAAGGCTGGCACTTGCAGGTTTTTGTGCAAATAAAACCATGACGACGAACAGTGATCCTTCAACTGCCTGCAGACCTTTTGACATGGACAGGGACGGTTTTATCATTGGTGAGGGAGCAGGTGTGCTCATCCTTGAAGAGTATGAAGCTGCAAGGAAACGCGGAGCAAGAATCATTGCCGAGATAGTGGGATACGGCTGTACAAATGATGCCTACCATATTACTGCACCGGCCGAGGGCGGGGAAGGCGCGGTAAGGTGCATGAAGCTTGCAGTTGAAGATGCCGGAATAACAGCCTCGGACATCGGATATGTAAATGCCCACGGGACTTCCACCAAACTAAATGATAAAAGCGAGACGCAGGCAATTAAAACTGTTTTTGGGGAGTATGCAAAAATATTACCTGTAAGTTCCACCAAATCAATGACCGGACATCTCCTGGGAGCTGCGGGAGCTATTGAAACCATTATTACAGCACATGCATTAAAGGAAGGTTTCCTGCCTCCGACAATAAATTACAGAACTCCTGATCCCGAGTGCGACCTGAATTGTGTGCCCAACAAGGGAAAAGAAACAAATATGTCATATGCTCTGACAAATTCCTTTGGCTTTGGAGGGCATAATGCGACACTGGTAATGAAAAAAGTATAAGTTTATTAAGAAACGCTCAATAAGTACATGCCTGGAACCGGTGTACCTGAATGCTTGTGCTTCCGCTCTTCAGGCGTGTACTTATAAGGGTGTTTATTTTGGTTATGATGCTGAGGCGTATTCAGCGCCGGTAAATAATGTTTATGCTATAAATAAAATTAACAATGTAATGAAAATAACTATTGAGTTTATAACGATTGCAGCGATTGCAAGTCCCGATTTTTGTGATTTCAGACCATATTTGATTGCCAGTGTATAGGAAGCTAAATTAAGCAGTAGACTGAATTTGGAGCCAAATACCAATATTAAAGAAGCGATGGATAGCCAGAATGCAATTTTTGCATTTCTGTTATTGGATTTATTAACTTCATCGGCTACGGCAGAAGTGGCTTGGTTGTTGCCTTCTAATTGTTGTGCATACAAGGGGGGAGCTTGTACCTGCATGCCTGCCTGTCCTTGTACGGGCGTTTGTACTTGTCCGCCTGTTTGTTGATAATATGCTGATTTTGCCCTTTCCAAAGTCTCCAGTAAGGCTAAAATACTATTATAATATGGTATTTTTGCTGCCGCCCCAAGAAACTTTCCATCACCTATGTTCATTTCCTTTCCGATTTTGCCGACCCAGGCTTCCAAATGCAGGATACCGTTTTGATAGCCATACTTGAAACCTTGAAGCGGGAACATGACTCCTCCGGTTTTATAATATTGTTCTCCCTTTTCAAAAACCAATTTGAAATCCTTGCCTCTCAAATACTGCTGTATTGCACTCTCAACATCTTCCGGAGCCATGTTAAGAGCAACGTCGTTAATATACCTGCTTCCCATTATTTATGTACCTTCTTTCATAATAAATAAACATACAACATTATATTACAAAATATTCATATATTCAACAAATTATGGTACTAAATGCTAGATACAACATTTGATAAATAATTTTTTATTGAACCTCCCGGAAGGCTACATCTTGCCTGAAACATATGGCAGCACCTACCGCTGTGGCATATTCCGCGTTGGGAGGAGTCTGGAAATTCACATCATACAGCTTGCTGAGCTGTGTGAAAATGTACTCTGACTGGGGAACGTTGGTAAGGTTTCCTGTCAGCACCACATCTTTTATTTTATCTATTCTTGTGTTAAATACTGCAATCATGCCTATAGTCTGGAAAACCAGATTTATTATTCCCATGGCCAGGTCTGATTTTGTAACCAGATCACTGATTTTCCCGAAGTTTGAGGCAGTGGTTTCGTTGGGCAGTGTTTCCATAACTTCTTTGGAGATATCGCCGATGGTCAGGTCCACATGTGAGAGGTCACCGCCGTTGGCGGCTTCAATCAGTTCATCGAAGTGACGGACGTTGAGCATTCTGTTTGAAAGGCCCAGGAGGGTTCCGCCGCCGACTCCTGTACCACCCAGATGGACAGCCGTGTTGTTTTCAGCTTTGACAAGCGCCGTACCGGTCCCCATGCTGACAATGATGGCCTTGTTAAGATCACTGAGGAAAAGTCCCCCCATGCCTATTGCCATAAACTCGTCGACTTTTCCGGTGGGAATTCCGAACAACCTGTTGTTTATAAAAGAAGACCCCACCCCTGTAATCATGATTCTTTCTATATCTTCAATTTTTAATGAATGAGCAGTCAGAAATTTTCCGAATGCGCCGTAAACAGACGCTATAGGATCATTTGCCCGGACCAGTAGCGGAGCTATCATGGTCTTTCCGTCAAAGCCTACTATTTTTGTTGTGCTGCCGCCTATATCTATTCCAATAACTTTACCCACAGAACCACTCCTTATAATTAATAATATTCAAAACTTCCTAAAAATAAACTTGTATCATTATGAAACTGTAAACATTCTTGCAAGTGCTATTACAACTCCTGTAATACCTTCTCCTCCAAGTAAGCCTGATGCGGCAACATTGCCTGTTTCATCCGATTTTTTACCGCTGAGCCTGTCGCTTATAAAGCGGATTATTCCGCCAAGAAAAACTGCGGCAGAGATGGTAAAGGGGAGAAACAGCCCGATTCCCAGTGTGGCAGTCGGCAGACCCAGGAGATACAGGGCCGCACCTATTGCTGCCGCGATACCAAATACAACAGGACTTCCAATGCCATTTATCATGGCCGATACTCCAACGGCCTGGCCTGCTGGGAGGGCTGTTCCCGTACCTACCTCACCGAACTGGTTTATAATGGCGAATAAAGAAATGGAAGCCACCACAGTTCCGAACACGCCGCCGACTATCTGGGAAATCAGCTGGGCCTTGGGATTTGTCCCCAGTACCTGGCCGGCTTTGTAATCATTGAACAAATCTCCTGAAAAGCCGCTGGCCACAGCAACACAAGCCGCCACAAACAGCGCGTCGGCAGCGTCGATATTTATAAAAATTCTGATTCCCAGCAGAACTATAATTCCGAATATCTCCATGGGGTTGATGCCGGTTTGGCCTGTTATTGTAGCGGCCATTATCGAAACAATAAATACACCCATGATCAGCAATACCGAAGGGATTACCGATAAACCGCATGCCACTGACAATATGAAAGCCAGTGCGGTGGCCAAAAAAATCAAAATCCTGCTGTAATCAAAAAACTTCTTTTTACCTACGGCGGCTTCCGAATAATTATCTTTTTTTGGCGAAAGCAGTTTTTTGATTCCTGAGATCAAAATCCCGATTATTACTCCAAGCCCTGTTCCCACAAGCAGTCCTATCCCAGCTGCTGTTGCAAAGGCGGTTGCGGCCGCAGCATCGGCAAAAAGCCCCAGCTTTGGTCCGAAAGGAACAAGAAAGGCGTTTGAAATCAACGCACCCAGGAACCAGACTCCCGTATAGAGAGTTCCCAGAATATATCCCATACCTATTGCCATGGGTGAGTTCCAGATCCCTATGGAGTTCTTGAACATAAAAGCGTCGGGTACCATTCTGAGCTGGTCTCTGAGAAAGGTGTACAGAGTGGAGGCAGCCATGGTCCCGAATAATACAACGGATTTCTTTCCGCCCTCGTCACCGGCCTTGATGGTTTCGGCCGCAGCCTGGCCGATGGGGTAGGGCAGCGCATTTTTAACAATAAATCTGTATCTCAAAATATATGAGGTTACACTTCCAAGAAGCATGCCTGCTGCGGCAATTAAAAGAACCCTGACGTAGTTGCCCGAAAAATTTTCGGAACCCTTCCAGATGCCCAGTATCCACAGGCCGGGGAGTGTAAAGGCCAGGCCTCCGGCCACCATGGCACCGGCCGACATGGCTGTCTGGGTGATATTGATTTCGTTGTTTGTTGTTTTTCCAAATAATTTTAAAAGGGCCATGGAGAGTACGGCAACAAAAATAGTGGGCCAGGGAAGGGCGCTCATTCTGAGTGCAACATACATGGAACTTGCCGTGATAACACATGAGCCAATCGATCCGATAACAAGACTCCTGAGAGATAACTGTTCAACACCTAAAAATTTTCTTTCTTCGTTATTATTCAAAGTAATACCTCCTCATTTGACAGGAATATAAAAGGTTTCATCATGCAAGCCGTGCATTTATAGCAATATCACTTGTGACCACTTGTGTCTGCAGCATCTGAATTCATACATTACTTATTATTCATGAGTTGAAGGCTCTGTATGTATATTGTGCAAGAGTACAAAGGGAACAAGCTAAGAATACCAATATGGTTTCTAATGTTAATGTGATATTTTAATGAAGGCTTACGTAAGAAGTGTACTAACCTGACATGGAATTGAATTTATTCATAATCAACCTCCGTTCTCACTCCTCAAGGGATATAAGTCGTTAGACCAATGCTGTTTTCAGCTTCCGAATGATGAAAGTCCGGTTTCTAAAGAATACCAGCTAATATACTATGATAACATATTCACAATCTCACTGCAATAATTTATTTGACTGGTAATCATGGCTTTCAGAAGCTTTTAAACTTTAAAAAATAAAAGTCAAGAAATATTTTGGATACAAAGCAAAATATGTTAGTATATTAATTGAGGATAAAATGAGAGGAGCGTATCATAAAAATGAATTCAAGTGAAATGAGGCTTGCGGTACTTATTGACGCCGAAAATGTACCTTACAGCAATATTAAGGGTGTGATGGAGGAAATAGCCAAATTCGGGACACCTACTATTAAAAGGATATATGCTGACTGGACAAAGCCGACAATTTCAGGCTGGAAAAATGTACTTCTGGAAAACGCAATCACCCCCATACAGCAATACAGTTACACTTCGGGGAAAAATTCATCGGATTCCGCAATGATAATCGATGCGATGGATGTGCTGTATTCCGGCCAGGTTGAAGGGTTCTGTATAATATCAAGCGACAGCGATTTCACCCGTCTTGTGACAAGACTGAGAGAATCAGGTAAAAAAGTATTCGGAATAGGTGAGAGAAAAACTCCCAGTCCTTTTATTTCAGCCTGTGACAAGTTTACTTATATTGAAATAATAAGCGGTGCTTCACAGAACGACAACGCCTTTGAAAGCGGTGTAAAGAAAGATGAGACTCCCGGAAAGGAACCCAGGTCCAACGCTGTTTCCATCGGCAAGGATATTATAAACCTGATCTCGGTTTCAATCCATGATGTTGAAGATGAGAACGGCTGGGCCTTCCTGGGTGATGTGGGCAATCTGATAATCAAGAAACAGCCGGATTTTGACCCGAGAAATTTCGGTTTTTACAAGCTCACCCATCTCATAAAGAAACTGAAGGAGTTTGAAATAGAAGAGCGTGATACCAACAATTCGAAAATCAAGCATATATATGTCAGAAACAGAGTGAAGTAATTAAACTTTGAAATATAAGCAGTTAAATAATAATAAAAATTATTTTGAGTGTAAAGTAAAAATACTTGACAAAGCAAAGCATGTGCATTAAACTATTTTAGTAAAGTAAAAATACTTGACAAAGGCATTACTGCTTACAAGGCAACAAGAAAATTTATTGTACAAATAACGCATTTTCTTGGGGGGAGCATTTATGGACAAAGTTTATGAAATCTCTCTGCTGCTTGATTTTTACGGTCAGCTGCTGACCGAAAGACAGTACGAAATACTGGACCTTCATTACAATAATGATTATACTTTGTCGGAGATAGCAGAACAGCTGAACATCAGCAGACAGGGTGTCTATGACAATGAAAAGCGGGGCAGGGCCTTATTGAATGAATACGAAAACAAGCTCGGTCTGCTGAGCAAGTTTTCAGAGCAGAAGCAGAAGGCCGAAGAGGTCCGGAATTTATTTGAAAACATTGAGACAAGCGGGCTCAGCAGGCATAATGCTGAAATTGTGGAACGCGCAAAGCGTGAGCTTGCAGAGCTTGTAAACAGCATATAGGGTTACATATTTGAGAGCTTTGGAAAGCCTGAAATATCAACCCGGATTGAATTGGAGGTTTTGGGATGTCGGTTTTTGAGGGTTTATCAGGAAAGCTCCAAGAGACAATTAAAAAAATCCGCGGTCAGGGCAGAGTATCCGAAAAAGATGTAAAGGATATGATGAGGGAAATAAAACTTGCTTTGCTCGAAGCCGACGTTAATTTTAAAGTTGTTAAGGATTTTATAAACAAGGTTTCAGAGAGATGCGTAGGGTCGGAGGTACTGGAAAGCCTCACTCCGGGTCAGCAGGTTGTCAAGATTGTGCACGAGGAACTTATCGAACTCCTTGGCAGGGAGCAAAGCAAGGTGACATTTGCGCCAAAGCCGCCGACAGTATTTATGATGTGCGGACTCCAGGGTTCGGGTAAGACCACTACTTCGGGAAAACTGGCAAATTTGCTGAGAAAGCAGGGAAAAAATCCGCTGCTGGTTGCATGTGATGTGTACAGGCCGGCTGCTATAAAACAGCTCCAGGTGGTTGGCGGCCAGCTAAATATACCTGTATTCGCACTGGAAGATAATCAGAATCCTGTTGAGATTGCAAAGGAAGCTGTCAAGTTTGCAAATATGAAGCAGTACGACCTTGTAATTCTGGATACTGCCGGACGGCTGCACATTGATGAAAAACTGATGGATGAACTGCTGGATATAAAAAAATCGGTAGTTCCCCATGAGATATTACTTGTAGTGGACTCAATGACGGGTCAGGATGCCGTAAATGTATCCGAAAGCTTCAACGAAAAGCTTGGAATAGACGGCGTGGTTTTGACAAAGCTTGACGGCGACACCAGGGGTGGGGCTGCGCTTTCGGTTAAGGCTGTTACAGGTAAGCCTATAAAGTTTGCAGGTATGGGCGAAAAGCTCAGCGATATAGAACCCTTTTTTCCAGACAGGATGGCTTCCAGAATTCTTGGAATGGGAGATGTACTGAGTCTTATTGAAAAGGCGCAGGAAGCCTATGATGAGAAAAAGGCAATTGAACTTGAAAAGAAAATGCGTACCATGCAGTTTACAATGGAGGATCTTCTCGAACAGATGCAGCAGATGAAGAAGATGGGGCCATTGGGCGATATACTTGGAATGATGCCGGGAGTTGATGCCAAGGCATTAAAGAATGTTGACGTTGATGAAAAGAAAATGGCCCGTACAGAAGCTATTATCAAATCAATGACAAAGAAGGAAAGAAATGACCCGTCCATACTGAACGGAAGCCGCAGAAAGAGGATTGCAGCAGGAAGCGGTACAACCATTCAGGAGGTTAATCAGCTTGTAAAGCAGTTCGAAGAAATGAAGAAGCTTATGAAGATGATGACCGACATGGGAAAACGCGGTAAAAAAGGCGGTTTTGGAAAGTTTAAGATGCCTTTTTGATAAATATGTGATAAGTCGGTAAAGTTACGATTTATTGAATAAAATGAATAATGAGATTAAATCCTTTAAAGGAGGTGAAAATAAATGGCAGTAAAGATACGTTTAAAGAGAATAGGTGCTAAGAAGAACCCATTTTACAGAGTAGTGGTTGCTGATTCAAGATACCCGAGAGACGGTAGATTCATTGAAGAAATAGGTACTTACAATCCTGTAGTTGAGCCGGTTCAGGTTAATATTGATTCTGAAAAAGCTCAAAAATGGATAAAGAATGGCGCACAGCCTACTGATACAGTTAAGTCACTTCTTAAGAAGCAGGGCATAATCGGTTAATCCGGTTATCGGGACGATGATGGAGGTTATTGCTTAACCTCCAATAGTACCTTTGAAAGTGACGGAGGTTTATTATGAAGTTATTGCTTGAGAATATTGCAAAAGCCCTTGTGGATTATCCTGACGAAGTTTTCGTCAACGAAATCCAGAATGAAAAGTCCATCATACTTGAATTGAAAGTTGCCAAGGATGATATGGGCAAGGTGATCGGCAAACAGGGCAGAATTGCCAAGGCTATCAGAACAGTTGTTAAAGCTGCGGCGGTCAAGGACAATAGAAGAGTAGTTGTGGATATCATACAATGAAGAACAAATTGCAAAGCAATTTGTTCTTCGCCAGTGGCACTGCCGTGAATCCCCCTTTAAACTGGGAAGGGAATCCTTTCCAAACCCCATGTTAAGGAAATATTTTTATTTATCTTAGCAATACACCGCATGACAAGTTTATATTATTCGAACAGGGGGATAATTTCCTTAACATAAAAAAGAAGGGGCTGAAGGCCCTTTTTCTTGTTGGGAAATATTCATTATTACCGTGCTGAATTTGGAGGAATTATGATTGAATATTTAATAGTCGGACAATTGATAAATACTCATGGAGTTAAAGGAGAGCTTAAGGCAACAGCCTTAACCGATGACCCTCAGAGATTCAGAAAACTGAAATGGGTTTATATAGATAAAAACGGCAGTCTCGAAAAATATGATATTTCAGGGGTTAAGTTTTTCAAACAGTTTGTGATCCTGAAGTTTCAAAAGGTTGACAGCATGGAGGAAGCCGAGAAGTTAAAGGGCCTGTATATGAAGATTGACAGGGCGGATGCCGTCAAGCTGCCGAAAGATTCCTTCTTTATCACAGATATACTGGGTATGAAAGTATATGATGAAAATGGCGTGATGCTGGGAATCCTGGCTGATGTTATCCAGACCGGAAGTAACGATGTATATGTTGTAAGGGATGAGGAAGGAAAAGAAATACTGATACCGGCTCTGAAAAGCGTTGTAAGAGAAGTGCTGCTGGAGGAAGGTAAAATATCAGTAATACTGCCGAAAGGACTGTTGGATTGATGAAATTTGATGTGCTTACACTTTTTCCAGAAACCTTTGAACTTGTGATGAAGGAAAGCATCATAGGCAGAGCGCAGGAAAAAGGCCTGGTTGAAGTAAATGCCATTGATATAAGAGATTATACAAAGGATAAGCATAGAAAGGTCGATGACTATCCTTTCGGCGGCGGCAACGGAATGGTCATGATGTGCCAGCCGGTGTTCGATGCGTTCAGGGCTGTGACACAAGGGCTGTACGCAAAGCCCAGGGTCATATTCATGAGTCCCCAGGGGCGTGTGCTGACGCAGAAAATGGCTGTCGAACTGTCCAAGGAAGAACATTTGATACTCTTGTGCGGACATTATGAGGGAATAGATGAAAGAATAATCGAAGAACTGGTGGATGAAGAAATTTCCATCGGTGACTATGTGCTCACAGGAGGAGAACTGCCGGCCATGGTGCTGATAGACTGTGTAAGCAGACTTATACCCGGCGTCCTGTCCAGTGAAGGCTCATTCAGTGACGAGTCCCATTTCAACGGCCTGCTTGAATATCCCCAATATACAAGGCCCGCGGAATATGAGGGCAGACCTGTTCCCGAGATACTGTTATCCGGGCATCATGCCAACATACAAAAGTGGAGAGCGGAGCAATCCCTTGAGAGGACCAGGAAAAAGAGGCCCGATCTTTACGAGGAGTACCTGAAAGGCAAATAACAGGCATAAATTTTAATAAATTATTATCTTAATAAATTAAAGCGGTGCATTGACAAGCTGATAAAAAGATAATAGAATAAAAAAACAAATATTCATATAAGAAAAAGACATAGGGGGACTTATCATGAAAAAGAAGCTTAGCATATTACTCGCTGTTGGCCTCCTGATCTCGGGACTGACTGCTTGCGGTGCGAATTCCAAGGGACAGGCGGCGAACTCAAACGAAATCAAAATAGGTATAAACTATGAATTGTCAGGTGGTGTGGCATCATACGGACAGAGTTCGGTTGACGGCATCATGATGGCAATTGATGAAATTAATGCGGCAGGCGGAATTGACGGTAAAAAACTGGTTCCTGTAAAATATGACAACAAGTCCGAACCTGCAGAAGCCATAACACTTGCAAACAAACTTATTTCGCAGGATGGTGTGGTTGCCATACTTGGACCGGCTACCTCAGGTTCCTTTAAATCGGAAATCTCTGTTGCAGAGAAGAAAAAGGTTCCTGTAATAAGCGGTTCGGCTACGGCAGACGATGTCACTGTCGACAAGGCGGGAAAGAAGGAATATGCCTTCCGCATATGCTATACAGACTCCTTCCAGGGAACTGCCATGGCTAACTTTGCTGCACAGAACCTGAGTGCAAAGAAAGCGGTTATTGTTAAGGACAGCTCCAGCGATTATGCCAAGGGCCTGGCCGACAATTTTACAAAGACCTTCACAGCCGCAGGCGGTACAATTGTGGGTGAAGAGGCCTATGTTGCAAAGGACAAGGACTTCAACGCCATTTTAACCAAGATCAAAGGCCTTGATTTCGATGTGATTTATCTTCCCGGTTATTACGAAGAAGCAGGCCTGATCATAAAGCAGGCCCGAGCACTTGGGATAGACAAACCCATCCTTGGTGCCGACGGTTTTGATTCACCTGACCTGACAAACCTGGCAGGAGCGTCAGCTCTTACAAAGGTATACTTTACCAACCACTATTCTTCGCTGGATAAAGACCCGGCCGTTGTCAAGTTTATCGATGATTTCAAAAAGAAATACAATAAGGAACCGAATGCTTTCCATGCGCTGGGATACGATCTGGCAAAATTTGTTGCCGACGGTTTAAAGAGAAGCAAGAGCCTCGACTCCGGAGCCTTGAAGGACGCATTGGCTGAAACCAAGGATTTTACAGGTGTTACAGGTTCCTTCAGTATTGATGAAAACCACAATCCGGTTAAGGCCATAGTTGTTGTGGGACTGGAAAATGGTGTTCAGGCAACTGCTGAAAAGAGCGGAAACAAATAAAAAGGTATGATTTATAAAACTGAATAAATATCAATACCATATAGTAATATTCGAAATATTTGATTGAGATTACATTGTTGTAGGGGGGATATAATATTCATATCGCCCTTACTTCTATGTTATACACCATTAAACCTGTATTAAATAAGGGGGAAATGAATTGGATAATTTTTTACAGCAGGTGATTAACGGAATATCCCTTGGCAGTATATATGCCTTGATAGCATTGGGTTACACCATGGTTTACGGAATAATAAAACTAATAAACTTTGCACACTGTGATGTATACATGCTTGGTGCATACATCGGCTACTTCTGTATGACCTCATTAAAGTTAGGTGTGTTTCCGTCCCTGGTTATAGCAATGCTGGCGTGTACAATCATTGGAGTGTTGATTGAAAAAATTGCGTACAAGCCATTGAGAAATGCGACCAGAATTGCAGTTCTGATCACTGCAATAGGTGTTTCCCTGTTCATTGAATACGGAACAATGAGATTCGTAACGGCAAATGTCCGTGCATATCCTCCAATGACAGGCTGGCTGGCTGAAAGATTCAAGATTGGGAATATGACAATTACAGCACAGCAGATATTAATAGTGGCAAGCACAATTGTGCTTGTGGCTTTACTGCAGTTCATAGTAAAAAAGACAAAAATGGGAAAGGCTATGAGAGCTGTTTCATTGGATAAGGATGCTGCGGAATTGATGGGGATAAACGTTAATTCAACCATATCCTTTACGTTTGCCCTGGGTTCGGCATTGGCCGGAGCGGCAGGTGTACTGGTGGGTATCTATTATAATTCCATAGATCCGTTAATGGGTGTGATTCCGGGACTCAAGGCTTTTGTCGCCGCCGTGTTCGGGGGTATCGGAATAATTCCGGGGGCTATGATTGGAGGGTACTTTATCGGAACAGTGGAAGTTTTTGTATCTGGATATG
This sequence comes from Ruminiclostridium cellobioparum DSM 1351 = ATCC 15832, assembly GCF_000621505.1. GTDB lineage: Bacteria > Bacillota > Clostridia > Acetivibrionales > DSM-1351 > Ruminiclostridium > Ruminiclostridium cellobioparum. The sequence continues at coordinate 92,367 of NZ_JHYD01000009.1, read as the reverse complement.
GGAACTCGCTGTATAAAGATGCGGTTGTTTTTGCAATTCTTATAATTATTCTTATTGTTAAGCCGGCCGGACTGCTTGGCAAGAATACCAAGGAGAAGGTGTGACCATATGAAAAATATATTTAAACATAAAACCCTTCAAAAATTTATTTCCATATTGATTACCTATGCAGCAATTCAAGGCCTGATAACGGTGGGTATAATTGATGACTATTGGCAGGCCACTCTTGCTACAATTTGTATAAATATAATCCTTGCAGTCAGTCTGAACCTGATTACGGGCTTTACGGGACAGTTTTCACTGGGACATGCCGGATTTATGTCCATCGGCGCCTATGTGTGCGCAATAATTACAATCAGTAATCCTACCACCGTGGGATTTATTGGAGGAATAATTGCCGGAGCCATTGCCGCTGCTTTAATAGGCGCACTTGTCGGGCTTCCTACCCTGAGATTGCGCGGTGATTACCTTGCCATTGCAACCCTGGGTATGGCTGAAATCATAAAAATCATTTTCCTTAACCTGGAAATTACTAACGGTGCAGCCGGACTTCAGGGTATTCCGCAGTTTGTGAACTGGACCTGGATGTTTGTATTCACTGTAGGCACTGTGGTAATAATTGCAAATTTCCTGAAATCCTCCCACGGACGTGCCTGTATCTCAATCCGTGAGGATGAAATTGCTGCCGAATCCATGGGTGTAAATACCACAAAATATAAAGTAATTTCATTTACCATGGGTGCGTTTTTTGCAGGAATAGCAGGCGGGATTTACGCATCCTATTTCTATTTCCTCAAGCCCGACTTGTTTGGGTTCCTCAAATCTGTTGATGTATTGGTTATCGTAGTTCTCGGAGGACTGGGAAGCATTTCGGGTTCAATAATAGCTGCCGTATTGCTTGCAATCATATCTACATTTTTACAGTCCTTTTCGGAAGTGCGCATGATAATATATGCGCTGCTGTTGATAGTATTAATGCTGTTCAGACCACAGGGGTTAATGGGTTCAAAGGAAATATCATTATCCGTTTTCAAAAAGATTGGTCTCAAATCAAAACGCGGAAAGGAGGAGGTATAAATGGCAATTCTTACAGTTAAGGATTTGACCAAATCCTTCGGCGGTCTGACTGCCGTTTCAAAGGTAAATCTTGAATTGCAGCAGGGAGAGCTGGTAGGACTTATCGGCCCCAACGGAGCAGGAAAGACCACTGCCTTCAACCTCCTTACGGGTGTTTATGAACCCACGGCCGGTAAGATTACATTGACTAAAAACGGTGTGCCGAAAGAAATACAGGGGTTAAAGCCTTATACCGTATGTAAGGACGGGCTGGCAAGAACCTTTCAGAATATCCGTCTTTTCAAGGATTTGACGGTTCTGGACAATGTCCGCATAGCTATGAACCAAAACGTAAAATACGGCTTGATGTCTTCTTTCCTCCATCTTCCCTCATATGCCAAGGCTGAGAAGGAACTGGAGAAAAAAAGCATTGAGCTTTTGAAGATATTCCATCTTGAGGGCAAGAAGGATGAAATGGCGAAGAATCTGCCCTACGGTGAACAAAGACATCTTGAAATCGTCAGGGCCCTTGCCACCGAACCGTCGGTACTCCTGCTGGACGAACCCGCCGCAGGTATGAATCCTGCTGAAACCGCGCAGTTGACAGAACTGATACAGTCTATCAGGGAGCAGTTCAATCTGACAATCTTGCTTATAGAGCATGATATGTCACTGGTCATGAAAATCTGCGAGAGGATTTACGTGCTTGACTACGGGCAGATAATTGCCAATGGCACACCTGAGGAAATAAAAACAAATAAACGGGTTATTGAAGCATACCTGGGAGAGGAGGTCGACAATGCTTGAAATTAAGAATTTAGATGTGCATTTTGGCGTGATTCATGCATTGAAAGACATATCACTGACCGTTAACCAGGGGGAAATAGTAACTTTAATAGGCGCCAACGGTGCCGGCAAGACAACAACTCTGCGTACCATTTCAGGTCTGAAGAAACCTACCAGGGGTTCAATTATTTTTGAAGGCAGGGATATTACGTCAATATCCCCTCAGGACAGGGTTAAAATGGGAATATGTCAGGTTCCGGAGGGCAGAAGGGTTTTTTCAACCATGACTGTTCTGGAAAATCTTGAGCTGGGCGCATACCTCAGAAAGGATAAGGCGCAAATAAGCAAGGATCTGAAAATGGTGTACCAGCGTTTTCCCATTCTTGAAAAAAGAAAGAAACAGGCGGCAGGAACACTTTCAGGCGGGGAGCAGCAGATGCTTGCAATGGGACGTGCACTGATGAGCAGTCCGAGAATGCTGTTTCTGGACGAACCCTCAATGGGTCTGGCACCCCTGTTTGTCAAAGAAATCTTTGACATAATAAAAAGCATAAATCAGGCCGGTACTACCATATTATTAGTTGAGCAGAACGCAAGTATGGCACTCCAGATAGCGCACAGGGCATATGTAATGGAAACCGGTTCCATAGTACTGTCGGGCACCGGAACCCAACTGATGCAGAGTGATGAAATAAGAAAAGCGTATCTGGGCGGCTAGCAGCGGGGAGCTTGACTTTAAAGCGGTTTGCACTGCAATTTTAACCGGCTTTAAGCCGGAATATCTGCACCATAATATTTGATGTGCGCAAAACGCACATGGCCAATTAACCTCCTTTATTCGCCTTATAGCCGAAAGAGGAGTGAACCAAAATTTTATTTTGTGGCCGCTATGCGGCTCAAAGCCATAAAATGGCTTGGGAGGCTAATATGTTTGTTAAAAACAAAATGACTTCAAATCCTTTTACAATTTCACCGGCACAGACAATTCCGGATGCCCAGGAAATAATCAAAAATAACGGCATAAAGCGTCTGCCGGTTGTTGACAACGGAAAGCTGGTGGGTGTCGTATCAAGAGGGGATATTGTCAAGGTTTCCCCCTCCAAAGCAACGGCATTAAGCATGGGTGAAATAACCTACCTGCTTGCAAAGACAAAAATCAGCAGCATAATGTCAAAGAATCCTGTAACCGTATCTTCCAATGCTCTTCTGGAAGAAGCAGCACTTCTGATGAGGGATAATGACATAGGATTTCTTCCTGTAGTCGATAACGAAAAGCTGGTAGGTATTATTACAGAAAGTGATATATTTGATTCCTTTATAGAACTTCTCGGCTTCAGAGAGCCCGGTACCAGAATGACCATCGAGGTGGATGACGCCCCGGGAATGCTGTCCATGATCACAAGTACCTTTGCAAAATTCAATGCCAATATAACTCATGTAGCGGTATACAGCAGTGCTTTCGGAAAGAGCAATGTTGTCATAGGAACCAATTCGCTCAACACCACCGAGATTGAGAAATATATCGCGGAACAGGGCGCCAGGATAATTTATAGAATTCAGAACAAATAAAATTTATATATTGACAGACCGATTGGTGTAGTATAAAATACTAGTAAACAAATAGGAATACTATTACTGACTGGAAAAACCGGAGGCAATGAGATATACCGTAATGGTATTAAGGCATTGTCTCTTTTTTTATACCCTGTAGAAGTGGGTTTGCCGATATTAGCGGCGTATTGAGAGAGAAGATAAAACCTGATACTATTTTTTGCATGTACTAATGAAGTAAATGCATACATGCAGAAGGGAGATTATATGTCAAAAATAGCAAATAACCTTACAGATCTGATTGGAAATACTCCGCTTTTAGAGCTGTCCAATTACAGTCAGGCCAACGGCCTCCAGGCCAGATTGCTTGTAAAGCTTGAATATTTCAATCCGGCCGGCAGTGTCAAGGACAGAATAGGATATGCAATGATAAAGGATGCCGAGGAAAGAGGACTTGTTAACAAGGATACGGTCATAATCGAGCCTACCAGCGGAAATACGGGTATAGCTCTTGCATTTGTGGCGGCAGCCAAGGGTTATAAACTGGTGATAACTCTTCCTGAAACCTTTAGCGTTGAAAGAAGAAGTCTCTTAAAGGCTTTAGGTGCGGAACTTGTTTTAACACCAGGTACTGACGGTATGCCCGGAGCAATAAGGAAAGCTGAAGAAATTGCCGCACAGACTCCAAACTCATTTATACCGCAGCAGTTCAAGAATCCTGCCAACCCGGAAATACATAGAAGAACCACTGCAGAGGAAATATGGAAGGATACCGACGGTAAGGTTGATATATTTGTAGGAGGAGTGGGAACAGGCGGGACTATTACCGGTGTGGGAGAAGTGTTGAAGGAAAGAAAACCGGAAGTTCGGATTGTTGCTGTTGAGCCCTTTGATTCTCCGGTATTGTCGGGAGGAGTAAAAGGTTCACACAAAATTCAAGGTATCGGCGCGGGTTTCATCCCGGATGTTCTCAACAGAAGTATAATCGACGAAATATACAAGGTAAAAAATGAAGAGGCCGTAGATACTGCCAGGGAATTGGCAAAAAGAGAGGGTTTGCTGGTAGGTATCTCGTCAGGTGCCGCCGCTTTTGCCGCCGCACAGCTGGCAAGGAGACCTGAAAACAAGGGGAAAACCATAGTTGCTCTACTTCCGGATACAGGGGAAAGATATCTGTCTACTGTTCTGTTCCAGGATGTTTAAAACTGGAACAGTTTTACAGCAATAACCAAAAAATCAAAATATATTTTTAAAATTAAAGGGGGTTAAGCCCTTTTAATTAAATCGTAAAACATAGTATTAATATAAGAATACTATAATATTGATCTGTGTTTCAGGAGGTAGTTTAATGAGCACAATTATTGATCGTCCAAGGTATTTATGTTCGCTGGGCGGGGCAATATCAACCTTAAGTGCGCTGCCGGGAGTAATATCTATCATTCATGCCGCGGCGGGCTGCGGCAGCAATCTTGCCAATGCCCACAACGGTGCCGCAGGATACGCCGGGAGCGGTTACTGCAGTGGTTTGGCGCTGCCAAGCACTAATGTATATGAAAATGAAATCATTTTTGGAGGAGAGGAGAGGCTTAAGGAGCAGATAGAAAAAACTCTTGAGGTTGTGGAGGGTGAGCTTTATTTTGTGCTGACAGGGTGCATGGTTGAGATGATTGGTGATGATGTCCGGAGTGTCGCAAGTCATTTCAAGACCAGGGGTGATCCGGTTTATGCAATAAATACCGGGGGTTTCAAGGGGAATTCCTTCAGAGGCTATGATCTGGTACTTCAAGCCTTGTTCAGGGATTATGTTGAAAAGCACGGGGAAAAGGATGAAAAGCTTGTAAACCTGTGGGGAGTGGTTCCGGTACAGGATGTATTCTGGAAGGGTAATCTAAAGGTACTGAAAGGTCTTGTTTCGAAACTGGGTTACCGCGTTAATACCTTTTTCGGAGAGGGTGAGACACTCTCCGACCTGAAAGACTCTTCCAGAGCGGTATTGAATATTGTTGTATCGGATACCTTCGGAATAGAGGCGGCAAAAGTTTTTGAAGAGGTGCACAACGTACCGTATATCAATGTCCCATTTCCGATTGGGGACTATGGCACCGGATTTTTTATGAATGAAGTCGGCAGGGCACTGGGTATTGATGAGGCCTTTACAGACATTGTCATAAAGGCTGAAAAAAAGCGGTATTACGGTTATATTGAAAGACTTGCGGATATTTACAGCGATATCGATCTTCAAAGATATGCAGTTGTGGTGGGTGATTCAAATTATGCCCAGGCACTTTCCAGGTATCTTTCCGATGATATAGGCTGGCTGCCCGAGCTGGTAATAATCACTGACGACAATCTGAGTGCTGCTGACAGAACTTTGATTTTAACAAGATTTGAAAACTATGCATCAGGTATTAAACCAAAAGTTATTTTTAACACACATACATCAGGTGTGCTTAAAGAGGTTAATTATCACTGTACTCCGGGTAACGGTGAAAGGTATTACAACAGCTTCAGTCCCGCCTTCATCCTTGGCAGTTCCTTTGAAAGAGATGCAGCTGACAGGATAAGCGCAGGGCATTTAAGTGTGACATACCCGGTATGCAACAGAGTTGTGCTTGACAGGGCTTATGCGGGCTATGACGGCGCTTTAAGGCTGACGGAAGATATTTTCGGTGTTCTTGTGGCAAGTAGATAGTGGAGGCTGACTTGAAAAAAGCGTCTTTTTATTAGTATTTGTGGGCTGCTCGGCAGCGGAATGGAGTTTGGGATGAATTATATTAAAGAAAAAACACCACCTGTCAGGGAGGACAGATTAAAGGCCTGTAATGCTTTTGGAGGTTCCTGCTGTGAATTATCGAGGACGGGAAAGAAAGGCTGTCTGAATAAAACCAAAAGAACTTTTGCCCAGACCCAGGGCTGTCAGCTGAATCTGAGTATGTCAATATTGAATACAATAAGGGATTCTGTTGTAATAATTCACGGACCCATAGGCTGCGGGGGTGCAGGACTTTCTTTCGGAGCTCTGACCACCCAGTATCATAAACTCAGAGACAGTAATGCAAAGGGTTACATATGGATCAATACAAACCTTGATGAGGGGGATGTTATCAACGGAGGCGAGCAAAAGCTCAAGGAAGCAATTATATTTGCTGATAATGAGTTCAGGCCCAGTTCCATTATCATTGTAAACAGCTGTGTTCCGGCGTTGATCGGTGACGATATCGACGGTGTGGTAGCCGGGCTGCAGCAGCAGACCGCTGCAAAACTGGTACCTGTGCATTGTGAGGGCTTCAAGACAAAGATTATGGCCAGTGCATACGATTCAGCCTACCATGGGATTCTTAGAAACCTGTTGGATAAACCGGAGGAAAACGGTTATCTGAACGGGTATCTGATTGAAGATGAACTCGAAGTGCTGAAGGAAAAGTACAGGAGAAGCCGCAATGTGAATGTTCTTAATGTTTCCTCCATGAGCAGGGCTGATGAGCTGGAACTTGAGAGATTATTGAAGGCTTTGGAGCTGAATGTGAGATTTCTTCCATGTTTTGCACATCCCGATGATTTTGAACCGGCAACCGAAGCAGCCCTGAATATCAGTATTTGTGCTACTCATGACGATTATTTCGTCAAGCATCTGAAGGAAAAATATAATATTCCATATATACTTCACACCATACCCATAGGCATCCGCAATACCGGTAAATGGCTGCTGGATATAGCTGAATTTTTTGGTGAGACAGACAGAGCAAAAGGTTTGATCGAGGCTGAGACAAAGGCATTGAACAAGGCCTTGGAGCCTTTCAGAAATCAGTTGAAGGGCAAACGGGTTTTGCTGTCAGGCGGGGAAATCAGAATTTTAACAACTGCGGAATTGTTCCAGGATATAGGTTTTGAAGTACTTGGTGTAAGAGGCTACCATTATGATGAATTTGCAGATCCTCTGATTGACGGTTTGCCCGGGAAGGAAAATATTCTGTTTAATGTGGCAACAGGTCAGCCTTTTGAACAGGCCAACCTCCTTGAGGAATTAAAACCGGATCTTTATGTAGGTCACGCAGGTATTAACGGCTGGGCAGCAAAGCAGGGCATTCCGGTGTTTCCGATTTTTGTGCAATCACTAAACTATATGGGCTATTCAGGTATGTATGAATTGACGAAAAGGGTCACAAAAGTCCTGAAGAACACCCAATTCAGTAAAAATTTGAAGAATAATATAAAACTGCCATATAAAGCAGAATGGTACGGCAAAAATCCATTTTCTTATATCGACAGCAGCCTGGCATTATAAACAAATTTAAAATTACATATTTTCAAAATATGTAATTTTTTTAACGAAAACCTATTGACATTTGGGCAGTCTCATACTATACTCTTAATAACATATAAAACATATATGATTAATTGTTTTAATAGGAATTTGTATTTATACGGAATAATATGATTTTTAAGGAGCATGAAATATAAGTTCCAACAATTTCGTAAAGGTGGTGCTGAAGTGGGTATAGCTCAGGATAATCAGTTAAAAGTACCAATCTCAAAAGATGATTTAGAGAAATTATACGAAATGGCAAAGACTCTGAAATATGGCTCCATAACACTTGTGTTTCAAGACGGCAGACTCATTCAGATTGAAAAGAATGAGAAGGTAAGAGTTAAATAGCTACATATTTTTGAAAATTATTCAATAGGTTAGTTGACTAAAGATATTAGAGACTAAGTTAAGCCGAGAAAGGCTTTGCTTGGTCTTTTTTGTTGACTGGCAAACAAAAGTGGAATTTAACCGGAACAGCCATATGTATATGTATATCTATGTCTTTTAAGAAAATAATTCAGTTTTTAAAGAGGTGGTATTTTGTGGGAATTAATTCTTTAAATGTTTCTGTTGCAACAACAGAAGAAAAATTTGATCATTTGGTTAAGAGGCACCCCTGTTTCAGCGGTGAAGCTCACTTCAAGTACGGACGCATACACTTGCCCGTAAGTCCTACATGTAATATTCAGTGCAAATTCTGTAAAAGAAGCATAAATAAAACCGAGAACAGACCGGGGGTTGCAAGTAAGGTTCTGAATCCCAGGGAAGCTTTGGATACGCTTGAAAAGGCACTCTGGCTGTGCCCCGATATAACAGTTGTAGGAATAGCCGGACCGGGTGATACTCTTGCAACCGCCGGTGCACTCGAGACCTTTGAACTGATTGATAAAAAATATCCCCAATTAATAAAATGTCTCAGCACAAATGGACTGATGCTGTACGAATACGCCGAAAGAATCACCGAGGCAGGCGTAAAGACAATTTCCGTTACTGTAAATGCCGTTGATGCTGAAATATTAAAGGATATATGTTCCGGAATATTTTACAAGGGTGAATACCTCCGGGGACGGGAAGGGGCTCAAGTCCTGATAAATAAACAGCTGGAGGGTATCAGGAAAATAAGCCGTGCAGGAGTTACTGTGAAGGTCAATACCGTTCTGATCCCGGGAATCAATTTGCAGCATATTGAAGAGATAGCTAAAGTAACTTCGGCGGCAGGGGCTTCGGTTATGAACATCATACCTTTGATCCCCCAGAATGAGCTGATCAGCTACAGAGCTCCCGATTGCAGTGAATTGAACGGTGCCAGGGTAACTGCCGAAAAATATCTTCAGGTTTTCAGACATTGCCAGCAGTGCCGGGCCGATGCCTGCGGGATTCCCGGAAAAGGAAAGGATCTGGCCGAGCTGCTTTATGATCAGCCCTTGCAGACCTTTTCACACGGATAAAGGTAAAAATTTTATTTTTCATAAATATTTATAGATTTTGACATTTAAAGCAAATGTGTCCGAGTTACAGATAGGAGGTCATTATGTCTTACAGAATAGCAGTCGCCAGCAGTGATGGCAAAGTTGTAAATCAGCATTTCGGCCACAGCAGACAATTTATTATTTTTGAAATTTCCGATGACGGAGAGTGGGATTTCAAGGAAATCAGAAATACCGTACCGCCGTGCAGCTCCGGCCAGCACAGTGAATCGGCCCTGGAGCAGGTAATAAGAGATTTGTCGGACTGCAGTGTAGTGGTGGTTTCCCAGATAGGGTACGGTGCCGAACAGGCACTGGGCAATGCCGGAATAAGGGCATATGTCATTCCCGATCTGATTTATACGGCATTGAATAAAGTTATTGCTTCACTGATCCACTCAAAGGATACAGTTAGTAAATAAATCATATTTTAAAAAAATTATAACCCCAATGAATTTTAATAATTGACACACACATTAATTTTTACAGGTGTATTGGGGACTACTATTTATGTCGCTGCACAGCAGCGGAACGGAGGATTTAAATGGCTAAAAAGATCAAGCAGATAGCGATTTACGGTAAAGGAGGTATAGGAAAGTCAACTACAACTTCAAATATCAGCGCGGCGCTTTCTGTGGCAGGCTACAAGGTAATGCAGTTCGGCTGCGATCCTAAAAGTGATTCTACCAATACCCTGAGAGGGGGAAATTACATACCTACCGTATTGGATACCTTGCGTGAGAAAAATTCAGTTAAGGCACATGAGGTTATTTTTGAAGGCTTCAACGGAATCTACTGTGTAGAGGCCGGGGGGCCCGCACCTGGTGTGGGCTGCGCGGGAAGAGGAATAATTACGGCGGTGCAGCTGTTCAAACAGCAGAATATATTTGAGGAGCTGGACCTGGATTACGTAATATATGATGTTCTCGGTGATGTTGTCTGTGGAGGTTTTGCAGTCCCTATCAGGGAAGGTATTGCCGAACATGTATTTACGGTTTCCTCAGCCGATTTCATGGCAGTATATGCCGCAAATAACCTTTTCAAAGGGATACACAAATATTCAAATTCAGGCGGGGCACTGCTTGGGGGGGTTATTGCAAATTCAATAAACGCTCCCTATGCCAAAGATATTATAGATGATTTTGTAAAGCAGACAAATACCCAGGTGGTTGAATATGTGCCCCGGTCGGTTACCGTCACACAAAGTGAGCTTCAGGGAAAAACAACAATTGAAGCAGCTCCTGACTCAAAGCAGGCGCAGGTATATAAATCACTTGCGGCTAAGATTGCCGTACATGAGCAGTCAAAGGTTCCGGCACCTCTGGAGGTTTCCGACCTCAGGGCCTGGGCCGCAAAATGGGGAGATTATCTGCTGGCCCTGGAAACCGGTGAAGTGAGGACAGAAGCGGCAGGTAATCTGTAATATATTTCCCAATATATATACCAGTGTAAGTACCAGTATTTAAGGAGGTCTTGTGGGTGAGTTCAATTAATATAAAAAGTCCCGAAGTGCAGATACGTGAAGTGCGGCTGGGTTCGATAACCGGTTATGAAGGTTCGGCCGGTGAGCTTGTTAAATGTGCAAGAACAGGAAAACTTCAGGACAGTACCAGGAGTTTCAGCCAATGTATGGGCTGCAGCTCGGGAAATGCTTTTTGCCAGCTTTCCATGATCAAGGATGCGGCCATTATCAATCATGCTCCGGTTGGCTGTTCGGGAGATTTCTTCAGTTTTAACTTTGTTTACAGGGTAGGGCAGATGGAAAGAGACCTGCCAACCGCAATGGGAAGATATTTTAACACAAACATAGAGGAGAAGGATACCATATTCGGTGCCACAGCCAAACTGAGGGAGACTGTCAAGGAGGTCTATGAGAGAGTAAGGCCCAATGCCATATTCATCACTACCTCATGTGCTTCGGCCATCATCGGCGATGATGTGGAATTTGTGGCAAACGATATGACCGAAGAGCTGGGAATACCTGTGGTAGGCTGCTACTGCGAGGGCTTCAAATCAAAAATCTGGACTACCGGCTTTGATTCGGCCTACCACTCAATAGTCAGAAAAATTGTCAAACCGCCCAGAAAGAAGACCAACAAGGTAAATATAATAAACTTTTGGGGAAGCAGGATATTTGACGACATATTGAAACCTCTTGGATATGAAGCCAATTATGTTGTTCCCTTCTCCACAGTAGCAGACCTTGAATATATTTCCGAAGCGGCAGCTACCATACAGATATGTCCCACACTGGGAACCTATATAGGCGCAGCCCTTGAAAAGGTTTACGGTGTACCCGAAATCAAAGCTCCCCCTGCCTATGGCATACCCGGTACAGATGCATGGCTTGGAGAACTGGGCAGGGTTCTCAGCAGGGAAGCTGAAATCGAGGAATATATCAAAAAGGAGCATGCAAGGGTTTTGCCGCTTCTGGAGGAATACCGCAAAAAACTTCAGGGAAAAACTGCATATCTGACAGCAGGCGCGGCTCACGGCCATGCCCTGATAGCACTTTTGAGGGAACTTGGGTTTCAGGTTCAGGGGGCTGCCATATTCCATCATGATCCCATATATGACAATGATGATCCCACCTCCGATGCTCTGGCCCATGATGTCAATACCTATGGAGACGTTCATAACTACAATGTTTGTAACAAGCAGGCTTACGAACTTGTTAACATACTGAACAGAGTACGTCCCGACATAATGATAGCAAGACATGGGGGAATGACGCTCTGGGGAGCAAAATTGGGAGTACCGACGCTTTTGATAGGTGATGAACAGTTTGGCTTCGGATACCAGGGAGTCCTGAACTATGCCGAAAGAATACTTGAAACACTTGATAATAAAGAATTTGTAACAAATCTTGCAAAGCACAGCTCCATGCCGTATACGAAGTGGTGGCTGGAGCAGGATCCATTCTCTTTCCTCGGAGGTAATGTTGATGTTGAAGTTTATTGAGCAGCCCAGATATTCCTGTGCCATAGGAGCGCAACAAACCGTTGTTGCCATAAAAAGAGGGGTACCCATATTGCATGCAGGCCCCGGCTGCAGTTCCAAGGTAAGCAGCCTTATCGGCCAGGGAGAGGGCTATGCGGGAGGGAATACCATTCCCTGCACAAACGCCGGCGAAGCCGAGGTGGTGTACGGTGGTGAAGGAAGGCTCAGGAATGTAGTTGACGGTGCTTTCAAGGTCATAGATGCCGATCTGTATGTTATACTCACAGGCTGTACCTCAGATATAGTAGGGGATGATGTGGGCAGGGTCACAGGTGAGTACCAGGCCCAGGGCAGACCCATTGTCTATGCTGAGACCGGCGGCTTCAAAAGCAATAATTATGTCAGCCACGAGTCAGTTGTAAATGCCATCATAGACCAATATGTCGACGTTCACAACAAGGGCGGAAATATTCAAAAAGGTCTTGTAAATGTATTTGCCACCGTTCCTTACCAGGATCCCTACTGGAACGGAAATCTGGAAGAGATCAAGCGTATTCTTGAGGGAATAGGCTTGAAGGTAAACATACTTTTCGGAAATGGATCGGGGGGTGTGGAGGAATGGAAAACCATTCCCGATGCCGAGTTCAATATATTAATCAACACCTGGACCGGGCTTGGAATAGTAAAGCATCTCCAGGAAAAATACCGAACGCCGTATGTACATTTCCCATATCTTCCCATAGGCGGAATAGAGACAACCAGATTTTTAAAACAGGTCGCCGGCTTTGGGAAGCTGGACAGCAAAAAAGTTGAAGCCTTTATTCAAAAGGAAGAGGAGAAATATTATTCCTTTATTGAGAGAACCGCCGATTTCATGCTTGAATTCAGATATGGCATACCCAGAAGGTTTTATACCATATTGGATGCTGCCTATTCCATAGGTTTCTCAAAATTTCTTTTAAATGAACTTGGTATTATTCCGGCAAAACAATATGTGATAGACGATACACCTGAGGAATTCAGGGAGGAAATAAAAAAGCTGTTTGCGGGGATTTCGGATTTAAGATCCGCCGAAGTGGCGTTTTCCATAGACGGCGGGGCCATACAGCAGGAAATCAGGGAAGAGCCCCAGAAAAACAGGGCCATTATACTGGGAAGCGGCTGGGAAAGAGATCTCGCCAGCGATATCAAGGCCGACCTGCTTATAATCAGTGCCCCCGTAACCTACAGGCTGGTGCTTAACTGTGGGTATGCAGGGTATAATGGCGGTTTGAGAACAATTGAAGATATATATGACAGAGTGCTGAATACGTACAGATAGAGGTTAGCATGGGGATCAGTTTCATATCAATAGAAGATTTGTATAAGACGTTTAAAAATGCGGATGGAAATGTAGAAGTATTAAAAGGTATCAATCTTGAGCTTGAGCAAGGCGATATTTTTGGAATTGTGGGTTTCAGCGGAGCCGGAAAGTCAACGCTTATAAGATGTCTGAACCGGCTTGAAAAACCCGATTGCGGCAGGATAAGGATTGGAGAGCATGAAATTACGGCACTGTCAAAGAAAGAGCTGAATCATCACCGCCAAAAAATCGGAATGATCTTTCAGCACTTCAATCTCTTTGATTCCCGGACTGTTTTCGGAAATGTAGCCTACCCGCTTGAAATTGCCGGCTGTGATAAAAGGCATATCAGAAACAGGGTAGAGGAAATTCTGGAGCTTGTGGAACTAAGTGACAAAATAAACTGCCAAATAGGACAGCTGAGCGGGGGACAGAAGCAGAGAGTGGGAATTGCCAGGGCTCTTGCCAACAATCCGGATGTACTGCTGAGCGATGAAGCAACCTCGGCCCTTGACCCCCAGACAACTCTTTCGGTGCTTGATCTCCTGAAGGATATAAACAGAAAGCTGGGTCTCACCATAATTTTGATAACCCATGAACTGGAGGTTATAAAATATTCCTGCAACAATATGGCTGTACTGGAAAGCGGAGTTATAGTCGAACAGGGAGCTGTCCGGGACATATTTCAAAATCCCAGAAGTGACACGGCAAAGCTGTTTGTCAAAATAAATGCGGAATTTGCCGCAAACCAGTGGGTAAAGGAGGGTGAGTATATATGAATCTGAATAACAGCAGTATTTTTGAAGTTATCAGAAGTGCATTCGGAAAAGATGTATGGCAGATCGTAGCACCTGCTATAAAAGACACACTGTATATGACAGTCCTGACTACCGTTTTTACCCTCCTCCTGGGTGTTATTCTGGGAATAGTCCTCGTTGTTACGGATAAGCAGGGAATACATCCCCTCCCAATATTCAACAGGGTGCTGGGAGCCATTGTCAATGTACTGAGATCACTTCCCTCCATGATACTTATAATACTTACACTGCCGCTTTCCAGATTTTTTATCGGCAGAGCCTATGGGCCCGAAGCATGTATACTGGCTTTGGTCGCAAGCTGTGTTCCCATGTTCGGGAGGCTTGTGGAAAGCAGCATACTGGAGGTTGCAAAAGGCAAAATAGAAGCTGCCAAAGCTATGGGCACTCCGAACTTTTATATAATAACCAAAGTCCTAATACCCGAGGCATTACCTTCACTGATCAGAGCTTTCACTGTGGCAATTATCGCCATAATTGCCACAACTGCTCTGGCAGGCTCCTTCGGAGCAGGCGGTCTGGGAGATGTGGCAGTGAGGTTCGGCTATTCCAGGTTCAAGACAGATATACTTATAGCTGCGGTGCTGGTGCTAATAATAATTGTTCAGCTTGTTCAGTTTCTTGGGGATGCACTTTCAAAACATATCATAAAGAAAAGATTTCTGATGTAAAGTTAAGTTAAAACAATTTATACAAAACGAAAGGACGGATTATATGAAAAAGAAATTATTATCAGTTGTCATAGGCGTTATATCAATTTTAATGGTGGTTTCAGGCTGCGGAAAGTCGGATACTGCGGCCGGCCGAAGTGCTGCCGCCGGGCAGACCCTGTCAAAGGCCAATCCGGTTACCCTGAAAGTACTGGCCGACCAGGTACCCCATTCCGAACTGCTGAACTTTGTGAAACCCAAGCTTGCCGAACAGGGAGTGAATCTTGAAATCACAATTTTACAGAATGACCACGGCAATGAAGATACCGATAATGGAGAATTTGATGTTAATTATTTCCAGCATCAGCCCTACCTTGATTCGTTAAAAAAAGAAAAGGGTTATGATCTGGCAAATGCAGGAAATATACATGTTGAGCCAATTGGTCTCTACTCTGTAAAATATAAAACAAAGGAAGAAATTCCGGAGGGTGCCGTAATAGGTATACCAAACGATGTGACAAATGAGTACAGGGCACTGAAAATACTTGAAACAAACGGTTTCATCAAATTAAAGAGCGATTTGCCGGAGCATTCGGCCACGGTAAAGGACATAGCAGAGTACACAAAGAAAATCGAAATCAAGGAAATTGATTCGGCTCAACTGATAAGATTGAAGGATGATTTCGACGGCTACATAACCAATACCAATAAAATACTTGAAGCCGGCATTGATGCAAACTCTGCCCTATTCAGAGAGGGCAAGGATTCTCCCTATGCAAATATACTTGTTACCAAAAGCAGCAGAGTCAATGAGCCTGCTATAGAAGCATTAAAAAATGCATTAACAACAGAAGAGGTCCGCAAGTTCATAGAGGAAAAATATAAGGGCGCAGTAATACCGGCGTTTTAGGAAGGCATAGGTAGTTAAATGGGTCAAAGAGTTGCGGTGGCAAGCAGTGACGGTGTAAATATCGACCTTCACTTTGCAAGGGCATTCAGTTTTTATATATATGATATAAATGAGGATGGTTTTGAATATATTGAGAACAGAAGGCAGGGGGCTGCCAATAAGCATGATGAAGATGTATTTGCAGGAACTTTAAGGCTTATTGAAGATTGCCGGTCAATAATAGTAGGCCGGATAGGTATGGGAGCACTGTCTTTTGTCAACAAAAGAGGTTTCAGAGTTTTTGAAGCACCATATCCTGTTTCTGAAGTTTTGCAAAGATTTGTTGAAAAAAATATTTTGAGGGAGGGCTAAAACATATGGAAAGTGAAATGTTAACTGAATCACACATGCAAAGCAATTTTAACACTTTGTTAATACACGGGGGAATAGACGGGGATGAAAGGACGGGCGCAGTAAGTGTGCCCATTTATCAGACCTCCACCTACAGGCAGATTGAACTGGGACAGCATAAGGGATATGAATATTCGAGAACGGGTAATCCCACAAGGGAAGCACTTGAAGCACTTATCAACCAGCTTGAGGGAGGAGAAGCCGGCTTTGCCTTTGCCTCGGGAATGGCAGCAATTACAGCTGTGCTGCTTTTGCTGAAAAGCGGTGATAGGGTTATCATTTCAAATAATGTATATGGGGGCACCTTCAGGGTTTTGGACAAGGTTTTTAAAAACTTCGGCCTGGAATATGAAATTGCCGATACTTCAAACATTGACGAGGTGGAGAGCAAAGTGGTTCCGGGAGTTGCAGCAGTGATCGTGGAAAGTCCGGCAAATCCTTTGCTGACAATAACCGATATCGGGAAGGTAGCCGGGATTGCCCGAAAAAACGGGGCGCTCACCATTGTTGACAATACCTTTATGACTCCGTATCTGCAAAGGCCCCTGGAGTTTGGAGCAGATATTGTAATCCACAGTGCGACCAAATATCTGGGAGGGCACAGTGATGTAATTGCCGGTCTTGTGGTTGTCAAGGACAGTGAGACCGCTGCACGTCTTAAATTCCTTCAAAATGCAACCGGCGGAGTATTGCCGCCCTTTGATTCCTGGCTGCTGCTGAGAGGAATAAAAACACTGGCAGTGAGATTGGACAGACACATTGAAAATTCCAGGCATGTTGTGGATTTTCTTAAAAATCATGAAGGTGTAACAAAAGTATATTATCCGGGGCTTGAGGCTTCGGAAGGCTATGAAATACACAAAAAACAGGCATACGGCCCGGGAGCAATGATCTCTTTCGTTTTATCCGAAGACTATGATATAAAGCTGTTTTTTAAGAATGTCAGTCTGATTACTCTCGGAGAGAGCCTGGGAGGAGTTGAATCACTTGTAAGTCATCCCGCAAGCATGACCCATGCCTCCATCCCGTACGAAATCAGACAGAAGGTAGGGATTGTCGACAATTTGATTCGTCTGTCGGTTGGTATTGAAGATAAGGAAGCCATAATAAATGACCTCGGTAATGCTTTTAACAAGGCGAAACGAAAATAATAGGAGCATCTGTTATAACTATCAACTTGTTAAAGCATAAAAGGAGGTCCATATGAAATATTACAATGACATTCGCGAGCTTATTGGAAATACCCCTGTTCTAAGACTGAACAATATGGGAATAAAGGAATCGGTAAAAGTTTTTGCAAAGCTGGAACTGTTCAATCCCGGGGGAAGTGTAAAGGACAGGATGGGGACGGCATTGATCGAGGATGCCGAGAAAAATGGAATACTGAAGGAAGGCTCCACAATTCTTGAGGCCACTGCCGGAAATGCCGGTATAGGTATAGCTCTGGCTGCATTAAACAAAGGTTATAGAATCATATTTGCCGTTCCTGAGAAATTTTCTCAGGAAAAACTGACCATTATGAAGGCTCTTGGGGCTGAAATCGTACAGACCCCGCTTGAAAAGGGGATGAGCGGGGCTTTTGAAAAGGTTCAGGAACTGCTTGAGACCGTTGAAAACTCTGTGTGTCTGAGCCAGTTCACCAACCAGGCTAATCCCAGAATCCATTATTATACCACCGGCCCGGAAATATACAGGGATCTGGATGGAAAAATAGATTATATAGTATCAGGAGCAGGCAGTGGCGGAACTATTTCAGGTGTTTTGAAATATATAAAAGAGAGAAACGGCAATGTAAAAGGTGTGCTGGCCGATCCTGTGGGTTCCACCATGGGCGGAGGCCTGCCGGGGTGTTACAGTATAGAGGGGATAGGGAATACCTTTATGCCTGAAACCATGGACAATACATTGATAGATGAAGTAATAAAGGTCAATGATTCACAGGCTCTACAGGAGGTCAGGCAGGTGGCCCAAAAAGAGGGACTGCTGGTCGGAACCTCCTCCGGAGCAGCACTGTATGCAGCCAGAGTTATCTCCCAGCGGGTTGAGAATGCCAGCATAGTGGTGATTTTTCCCGACAGGGGTGACCGGTATATAAGCAAGAATATTTTTTAGATATAAATAGTCTCCGGCAAAAAAATGATTTTATTTTAATAGGAATTTATCAATAGGAATTTTAATGAGTTGTGCTGGTTTAACCGACTCTCAGCTTTGCAGTTAAAAGCGTTATGCTGATTATACCGGTACGCGAGTACAACTTCAAGCAATGAAGAGCACGGTAAAAGTGCTTACTGAAATTTGTAGGTGAAAAACAAGTATTTTAGCCGGCAAAGTGACAGGAGGTCCCAGCTTGACTATCATGAAATTCATTCTAGTCAAGCGGAGCAGCACGCGAGGCCCGGATGGTCGAGTCGCTGCGACGGCAAGAAAATACTTGTTGTGAACCTTACTATTTCAAGTAAGCGCTTTGTGTGCCTTCATTGATTGAAGTTAGTGCGGAAGTACAAGTATAATTCGAAACAATTTTTATGCAAAGTTGATCAACAAACCAGACAACGCTTTAAATTAATAAAAAAATAAATGTCGACTGGAAAGCCAGAGACTGTATTTATTTACAGTCTCTATTTTTTATAAAAAATGAAAGAGGTGTATGTATGGAAATTTCAGATTTGAGTTTTGATACCTTAAAGGTGAGAGCGGGCTATGATCCAAAGGAACATAATTATTCGGTAGCAGTTCCGGTATACCAGACAGCTTCCTTTGATCTGGGAGATACCGACAGGGCAGGAAGGCTGTTCAGCTTTTCAGAGTTCGGATATCTCTATACACGTGTAGGCAACCCTACTGTTGACGTCCTGGAAAAAAGGATTGCAGCGCTGGACGGCGCATCGGCGGCAATAGCCGTAGGGTCCGGCATGGCCGCAGTTACCTATTCACTGTTTAATGTAGCTGAGGGCGGAGGAAGAATACTGACTACGGCACAGGTATACGGGGGTACCTTCGACAGCTTCAAGAAGATCTATCCCAATTTCAACATTGAAATCGACCAGGTAAGTGATATTGACCATCTGGAGGAATGGCGCAGTAAAATAAAACCCGACACAAAAGCCCTGTTTGTTGAAACAATAAGCAACCCCAATGCGGCAATTGCAGATATTGAAGCCCTTGCCGCTATAGCACATGAAAATGATATTCCTCTAATTGTAGACAATACCTTTGCAACACCCTATCTGCTGAACCCCATTAAATATGGAGCGGATATAGTAGTTTATTCTGCCACAAAGGCACTTAACGGGCATGGCAATGCCATAGCCGGATTGATTCTGGAAAGCGGGAAATTCAACTGGGCCAACGGGAAGTTTCCTCAGTTTACCGCACCTGTTTACCTGTTTAGGGATTCAAACGGAAATGAAAGAAGCTTTCTGGAGGCTTTTGGCACGGCAGCCTTTACTACCAGAGTGAGAATAAATTACCTGGCCTATTTTGGAGCAGCCCTTGGGCCTTTTGATGCATATCTGGCCCTGTTGGGACTCGAAACACTGTCGGAAAGGGTACAGAAGCAGGTTTCAAATGCTGAAAAGATAATCAGATTTCTTGAGACAAGGGAAGAAGTAGCGTGGATAAACCACCCTGCTGCAAAAGGCAGCAAATATAAGAGTCTGGCAAAAAAGTACCTTCCAAAGGGGGCAGGATCAATATTCACATTTGGCCTGAAGGCTTCCGAGGAACAGATAAAAACCTTTATAGATTCTGCGACGATTTTCAGTTATCACGCTAATGTGGGGGATGCGAGATCACTGATAATTAATTCACCTAAAACCACTCATGGAGAACTGACACCCGAGGAGCAAAGATTTGCAAAAATTCCTCCCGAAACCATCAGACTGTCCATCGGAATTGAGGACCCGAATGATTTGATAAGAGATCTGGAAAATGCGTTCGGTAATGCCTTTTCAAACAAATCCGAGGATGTTGCCTGATCTGATTTTTGCTTTAGTGAAATAATTCAATAAACTATTGACAGACTTTTAACCACATGTTACTATTTCAATAACTTATTAAACATATAAGAATGATATGAATAATTTGACGCTGTATTGTTAGGTTATTATTTTTTTAGATCATAACATATTAATACTATATGAATACTAATATAAGGTAATAAGCTATGTTTAAACAGTATGGCAGAAAATAACGGTCTTAAAATGTGAAAGTTATTGCTTAATCATGCCTAAATAGAAAAGGAGAGAACAGTTATGGCAAAAAGAAAGTTGACAAGGGTTGCATTGGTGATTTTAAGTCTGATATTATCTACATCGGTTTTGGCCGGCTGCGGAGACAGCTCAAATACTGCATCAGCATCATCGGCATCCGGTAACGCGGCATCTGTAAGCAGTGCCGACAGCAGTAAATCGGTCACACTATTAAATGTTTCCTACGACCCCACCCGTGAATTATACCAGGCATACAATGAAGCGTTCGTTAAATACTGGAAGGATAAAACGGGACAGGATGTCACAGTCCAGCAGTCTCACGGAGGATCAGGGAGTCAGGCCAGAACGGTTATTGACGGAAATGAAGCGGATGTGGTCACACTGGCGCTGGCATATGACATTGATTCCATCAATACCAACAAAGAACTGATAAACAAGGAATGGCAAAAGCGTCTGCCAAACAATTCAACACCTTACACTTCAACCATAGTATTCCTTGTCAGAAAAGGAAACCCAAAAAATATAAAAGACTGGGATGACCTAGTCAAGCCGGGAATCCAGGTAATAACTCCCAACCCAAAAACCTCGGGTGGGGCACGCTGGAACTATCTTGCAGCCTGGGGATATTCCCTGAAACAGAACAATAATGACCAGGAGAAGGCAAAGGAGTTTGTAAAAGCTCTCTTTGCAAATGTTCCGGTACTGGATTCAGGCGCACGCGGTGCCACTACCACCTTTGTTGAACGCGGACTTGGCGATGTTCTGATTGCCTGGGAAAACGAAGCATTTCTCTCAATAAATGAGCTTGGAAAAGACAAATTTGAAATAGTTGTTCCATCTGTAAGCATACTTGCCGAGCCGCCGGTTTCTGTAGTTGATTCGGTAGTTGATAAAAAGGGAACCAGAAAGGTTGCCGAAGCATATCTGGAATACCTATACAGCGATGAGGGACAGGAAATCGCTGCAAAAAACTATTACAGACCGAGAAATGAAACCATAGCAAAGAAGTATGAAAATCAGTTCCCTCAGATAAATTTATTTACCATCGACGAAGAGTTTGGAGGCTGGACAAAGGCACAGAAAGAGCACTTCGATGATGGTGGAGTATTTGATCAGATTTACGTTAAAAAATAAAAATCAGAGGTGAATTCATGAATCTGGCAGTTAAACCGTTGAAATTTCGGCAGCAAAGCGTAATACCCGGATTCGGGCTGACCATGGGAGTGACACTTTTTTACATAACCCTGCTGGTAATGATTCCTGTTTCCATGGTATTTATCAACAGCTCCAGCCTTGGACTGAGAAGCTTCTGGGAAATAGCCACCAGCGAAAGAGTACTTGCATCACTGAAGATATCCTTTGGTACTTCATTTCTGGCAGCACTTGTAAATGCCGTTTTCGGTCTTTTACTGGCCTGGGTACTGGAAAGATACACTTTCCCCGGCAAAAAGATTATAGATGGTCTGATAGATTTACCCTTTGCCCTGCCCACGGCTGTTGCAGGCATATCTCTGACAACCCTGTATTCTCCCAACGGGTGGATAGGCAGACTCTTTGAACCGCTGGGTATAAAAATCTCCTATACACCACTGGGAATAACCATTGCTTTGGTATTCATAAGCTTTCCCTTTGTAGTCAGAACAGTCCAGCCGGTTTTGCACGGCATTGATACCGAAGTTGAGGAGGCTGCGGCCTGTCTTGGTGCAAGCAGATTCCAGGCCTTTCGGAAAATAATTATTCCGGAGCTGCTGCCGGCGTTGATTACGGGTTTTGCACTTTCCTTTGCCAGAGCTCTGGGTGAGTATGGTTCGGTAGTCTTTATCTCGGGGAATATGCCAATGAGAACCGAAATAACTCCTCTGCTGATCAGAACAAAGCTTGAACAGTATGATTATGCCGGAGGAACAGCTGTTGCTGCCATTATGCTCATTATCTCCTTTCTGATGCTTCTGGTTATAAATCTGTTTCAATTGTGGGCAAGTAACAGGCACAAGACTTGATAAATTTGTTTGAAGGACTCAGGCTGCTAATTATTTATTTTTTAATATGGAGGTCCTATGTCAGGTAGTATTCCTATAAATTTACAAACTTCAAATAAACCCGGGCAGGAGAAAAAAGCTTCGGGGGATTCAAAGGCTGTTCGAATAGTGCTGACAGCAATTGCATTACTATTCTTCACCGTCATGCTGCTGATACCTCTCATATCGGTTTTTGTAAAAGCCTTTGAACAGGGGGCGGGGGTTTACTTTGCCGCTATAAGTGATCCTATTGCTCTGGCAGCTATAAAACTCACCTTGCTCACAATTGCAATTGTTGTACCGGTAAATACAGTATTCGGATTGGTAGCGGCATGGGCTGTTGCAAAGTTTAAGTTCAAGGGCAAAAATCTGCTGGTAACCATAATAGATTTGCCCTTTGCCATATCACCGGTGGTTGCGGGTTTGATATTCGTACTGCTGTTCAGTACCAGCCACGGTATTCTGGCAGGCCTTCTGAATGAACTTGGCTTAAAGATAATTTTTGCACCACCCGGAATCATTCTTGCAACATTATTTGTCACACTGCCTTTTGTTGCAAGAGAGCTGATACCCCTCATGGAATCCCAGGGAACAGCGGAGGAAGAGGCTGCACTGACACTGGGAGCCAGCGGCTTTAAGACCTTTTGGCTCATAACTCTGCCAAACATCAAGTGGGCGCTGCTATACGGCGTAATGCTGACCGCTGCAAGAGCTGCAGGCGAATTCGGAGCTGTTTCGGTTGTATCCGGACATATCAGAGGCCTGACCAATACAGTACCACTTCATGTTGAGATCCTGTATAACGAGTATAAATTTTCGGCTGCTTTTGCCGTAGCATCACTTTTGACTGTTATAGCCATTATCAATTTGATTATTAAGAATATTTCGGACTGGAAAATCAAACAGCAGTTTAAATAAGCCATAACATGGCTTGGGAGGTTAGCTTGAAAGACTTCACTTGCGTTTGTCTTCCAAACTAACCTGTGAATTTATGGCCGTGCGAAATATTCAAAGTATTTTAGCAATACTTTGAAAGCGCACATGGCCAATTAACCTCCTTTATTCGCCACATTGCGATAAAGGATATAGGTTTTCAGTACATTTTGTGGCCGCAATGCGGCTCATGGAGGTTAATATGAGTATTGAAATTTCCAATATTACAAAGTCTTTTGATTCCTTTAAAGCGCTCAGTAATATTGATCTGAAAATCAACACCGGTGAACTTGTAGCTCTACTAGGACCGTCTGGTTCGGGGAAAACAACACTGCTCAGAATCATTGCCGGTCTGGAAACCTCGGATCAGGGCAGCATCATATTTGACGGTGAGGATAATACCGGTAAAAGTACCCAGGACAGAAAAGTGGGTTTTGTATTTCAGCATTATGCGCTATTCAAACACATGACGGTTTTTGAAAATATTGCCTTCGGTTTGAAGGTCAGGCCCTCCAAACTGAGGCCGGGCAAGGAAGCCATTGAAAAGAAGGTGCATGAACTGCTGGCCCTTGTAAAAATGGAAGAACTGGCAAAACGTTACCCTGCTCAGCTTTCAGGAGGACAGAGACAGAGGATTGCACTTGCAAGGGCTTTGGCTGTCGAACCCAAAGTCCTGCTGCTGGACGAACCCTTCGGAGCCCTTGATGCAAAAGTGAGAAAGGATCTCAGAAGGTGGCTCAGAAAGCTGCATGATGAATATCCCATCACAAGTGTTTTTGTTACACATGATCAGGAGGAAGCACTTGATGTGGCCGACAGGATCGTCATTCTGAATCAGGGAAAAATTGAGCAGATAGGGACTCCAGAGGAAGTATACGACAACCCTGCCAATCCTTTTGTCTATAATTTCCTTGGTAACGTCAACCTGTTTCACGGCAGGGTGCACAACGGAAAGATCGAACTGGGCTCCTTAAAGCTTGATGCACCGGAGCATACCGAAACCGCCGACAGAAATGTTGTGAGCTACATACGTCCCCATGATATGGAAATAAGCCTGGAAGCCGGAGAAAACGGGTTTATTGCTGCAAATATCATCTTTATAAGGGCTGTTGGACCAATCGTAAATCTTGAGATGAAAAGAATTGATACAGGTGAATATATAGAGGCTGAAATCAGCAAGGAAATCTATAAAAAGCTGATGTTGAGGGAAAAGCAGACAGTCTACGTCAAGCCCAAGGATTTCAGAGTATTTATACCCGAGGACTATATTATCTGAAATATTTTTTTGTATACTTTTGACTAAATTGGTAAGAAGTTGGTGGGAATTATGAACAGGAGCAATATTTTCAGCGGATTAACTTTGGAATCCAAAAAAATCTTAAGTTTGATTTTGCATGACCAGGCTTTAACAAAAAGTGTCCTGTCCGAACTTTCGGGTTTAAAGCTGACCAGTCTCAGCAGAATGATGCAGCCTCTGGAGGAGTTAAAGCTGATTGCCGGTTCGGAAATCGGAGAATCCACCGGAGGCAGGAAGCCTGTTCTATATGACATAGACTCCAGGAAGTACTATCTTATCGGCATTGACATATCAAGAACCTATACACAGGTTGTATTGACCAACCTGAAGATGCAGCCGGTAAAAAAGTATAGATTTGAAATGAACGGCAATTCCACTCCCAAGTTGACGCTAAGTATTATTTTGAGCTGGATCAGGGAGGTCCAGGAAAAAATCATCAGGCAAAACGGCAGTATTATCGGGATGGGCATCGGAACTGTAGGCCCGTTGGACAGAAACAGCGGTGTTGTATTAAATCCTGAAAATTTTGAGGCTCCGGGCTGGGAGAATATTCACCTCAAATCCATATTTGAAAAACGGCTTGAGATTCCGGTGGTAATTGACAATGGCGCCAATGCTGCGGTGCTGGCCGAGACCTGTTTTGGAATAGGCAAGGGCATTAAAAACGTCATATATATCAATTGCGGGGTGGGCATCAGAACGGGCTTGATATCCTCTGGAGTTTTTGTCAGGAATATAAATGACTCCGAAGATGCATTTGCACATATGATAATCGACCTTAACGGCGAGAAATGTTCCTGCGGCAACAGGGGGTGCATTGAAACGTACTCCTCAATTTATTCCATTGCCGAAAGATTCAGGGAATGTAAAAAAAGTGCTGCCCAGGAGCTGCAGGATAAATATTCATATATAGATATCTGCAAAGCAGCTGAAAGCAATGACAGTTCAGCCCGGCAGGTCATTATCGAAGGGGCTGAAATAATGGGGGTCGGACTGGCAAATCTGATTAAACTGCTCAATCCCGGTATAGTTATTTTAAGCGGTCCCCTGATAAAACACTCCGGGCTTTTCTATGAAAAATGCACCGAAACCGCGTTGGATAAAATCAGGACTCACGGAGCAGGAAAGCTGTTTTTCAGCAATGGGGGCTATTTCAATGAAAATGCAATTTCTGTGGGAGCTGCAGCCCTTGTACTGGAAAACCTGCTGGAAAACAAGAAGTTAATATAATCAGTTAATATAAATTTGTTAA
Organism: Ruminiclostridium cellobioparum DSM 1351 = ATCC 15832; assembly: GCF_000621505.1. Taxonomy (GTDB): domain Bacteria; phylum Bacillota; class Clostridia; order Acetivibrionales; family DSM-1351; genus Ruminiclostridium; species Ruminiclostridium cellobioparum. The sequence goes on along the minus strand of NZ_JHYD01000009.1, from coordinate 66,441 downwards.
TAGAAAGCGGAAGGGGTTATAAACATGGAACAATTGGAGCTTAAAGCACTGAACGGCAGATATGCCAAACCTGAAGAGGTCATCAGTTACGCAGTAGAAAACCTTGGTGTTTCAAAAATAGCATTGGCATCAAGTCTTTCCATAGAAGATCAGGTACTGACACATATGCTTTTGCAGGTTGACCCCGGTGCGAGGATATTTGTAATCGATACCGGCAGACACTTTCAAAAGACCTATGATCTCATGGAACAGACCATGCTCAGGTACAAGTTCAATTATGAAGTTTATGCTCCTGAAAGCAAGGATATTGAGGAATTGGTATCCAGACTGGGACCAAATTTCTTTTATGAAAGTGTGGAACTGAGAAAAAAATGCTGTGATATAAGAAAGGTAAAACCTCTGAAGAGAGTTCTGAGCACCGTTGACGGATGGATCTGCGGTTTGAGGAGAGAACAGTCGCCCACCCGGCAGGATATGGAAATCTTTGAATGGGATGAGGGTAATTCCATATACAAGATCAATCCCATAGTGCACTGGAGTGAAGAGGAGGTTTGGGCATACATAAAAGCAAATAACATTCCTTACAGCCATCTGTACAGCACAGGTTTCCGCAGCATAGGGTGCCAGCCCTGTACAAGAGCGGTGCAGCCGGGTCAGGATGTACGCAGCGGCCGGTGGTGGTGGGAGGATCCCGACAAGAAGGAATGCGGTCTGCATTTGGGCGGTCATGCTCCGGCCTGACAGGCGGCTGTGCGGCTCAAAGCCATAAATATAAAATTGCGGAGGTTAAGCTATGAATCATTTGGATAAATTGGAAGCACAGAGTGTTCACATACTCAGAGAAGCTTACAGGGAATTTAAAAACATCTGTATGCTGTGGTCTATAGGCAAGGACAGTACGGTTCTATTGTGGCTGGCAAGGAAGGCATTTTTCGGACATGTGCCCATACCTCTGGTGCACATTGATACCCATTATAAAATCCCTGAAATGATTGAATACAGGGATGATCTGGCTTTAAAGTGGAAGCTGACCATGGTTTACGGTGAAAATTCCGAAGCCCTGGCACAAAAGAAAACCTTCCCCGACGGGAAAGTGGACAGGATAGCCTGCTGCCAGTCACTTAAATCCGAAGCCTTGAAAAACACCCTGTCGGGTGAGTGGAACAGGTACATAATGGATCATAAGACAGGTAAATATGTGCCTGACAGTAACAGGGAGAAGTATACCGGTGTCATTGTAGGAGTGAGAGCCGATGAAGAAGGCAGCCGCTCCAAGGAAAGATATTTTTCTCCAAGGGACAGGGAAAATGACTGGGATGTAGGAGATCAGCCGCCTGAATTCTGGAATCAATTTAAAACCGACTTTGCTCCCGGAACACATATAAGAATTCATCCGCTGCTGGATTGGACCGAATTGAACATATGGGAATACATTGAACGTGAAAACATACCCATAACCTCCCTTTATTTTGACCAGGGGGATGGAAAACGATACAGGTCTCTGGGCTGCTATCCATGCACAACACCGGTTGAATCCACATCAAAGAATGTGGGTGAAATCATAGAGGAATTAAAAAGCGGCAAGTTTGCAAACATAGCCGAAAGATCAGGACGCGCCCAGGACAAGGACGACGGGGGAGGACTTGAGACACTTCGCAGAGGGGGTTACATGTAAATGGACAACAGAGAACAGATGAACATAGTAATCGTAGGACATGTGGATCACGGTAAAAGTACCGTAATAGGAAGGCTTCTTGCCGATACCGGTTCACTGCCCGAAGGAAAGCTGGAATCGGTCAAGGAATACTGCAAAAAGAACTCGAGACCCTTTGAATATGCCTTCCTGCTGGATGCTCTCAAGGACGAACAGGCACAGGGCATCACCATTGATACCGCACGGTGTTTCTTTAAAACCGGAAAGAGGGATTACATCATTATCGATGCACCCGGGCACATTGAATTCCTCAAAAACATGGTAACCGGTGCATCAAGAGCCGAAGCGGCACTCCTGGTCATTGATGCAAAGGAAGGTATAAGGGAGAATTCCAAGCGTCATGGGCATATTGTTTCAATGCTTGGCATAAAGCAGGTTGTTGTGCTTGTAAACAAGATGGATCTGGTGGACTTTGACAATAACATATTCAATTCGATAAAGTCGGAATTTACCGAGTTTCTTGATAAAATAAACATCAAGCCCATTAACTTTATACCAATAAGTGCCTTTAACGGAGACAATGTTGCAGGAAAGTCTGCAAACACTCTGTGGTATGAGGGTCCCACCGTTCTGGAGCAGCTTGACGGCTTTGCGAACAAAAAGGAGAACCGGCAGCTTCCCTTCCGTATGCCGGTACAGGACATTTACAAGTTTACCGAGGAGAATGACGACAGGAGAATCGTTGCAGGTACCGTGCTGAGCGGAACTGTAAAAACCGGTGACGAGGTTGTATTTCTGCCGTCCAAAAAGAGAAGTGTCATAAACAGTGTTGAAGGCTTTAATACCGCTCCTGCCCATACTGCATATGCCGACCAGGCCGTGGGCTTTACACTGAAAACACAGATATACATAAAGCCGGGAGAGCTGATGGTCAAGGCTGGTGAAACGCAGCCTGTTCTAAGTTCACGCTTCAGAGTCAATATATTCTGGGTCGGACATGTGCCTTTGATAAAAAACAAGAATTATAAATTGAAGATAGGCACAATGAGAATAGCCGTAAAGCTGGTTGAAATCTTAAATATTATTGATGCTGCGGAACTTAACATCGATACCTTCAAGGATCAGGTTGAAAGACATGATGTTGCCGAATGTATTCTGGAAACAGCCAAGCCGATTGCTTTTGATGCAATCTCGGATATAGAGCTGACCGGGAGATTTGTTATAGTAGACAATTATGAAATTTCAGGAGGCGGAATAATTCTTGAGGGCGTACCCGACAGTGACAACAGTCTTGTTGAACATATCAGGGACAGGGAATATCTCTGGGAAAAGGGTCTTATTCCGGCTGCCGACAGAGAAGAGATATATGGACACAAGTCCAAGTTTATTGTTATAACCTCGGGAAGTGAAGAAAACGAAAAAGCAATCCGGGACATTGGAAAGAATCTGGAGGACAGACTCTTCAAAAGAAACTATAAGGCTTATTATCTGGGAGTATCCAGTTTGCTGAACGGACTTGCGGCAGATAGTTCCACCGATTTTCAGGCAAGGGACAGCCAGATCAGGCAGATAGGCGAACTGGCAAGAATATTCACAGATGCCGGACAGATTTTTATCACCTCGGTATTCGACCTGGATGATTATGAAGCTGAAAAACTTAAATTATTGAACCAGCCTAATGAAATAATAATAGTCAATGTAGGCCAATCGCCCTTCAACAGCTTCAAGCCCGACAGCAATATAAGCACCGGCAGGTCACTTGACAGCACTGTGGATTCCATATGTGATTTGTTAAAACAACAGGAAATCATACTGGACTATTATATATAAAAAGTATGTTTAAATTAATTAAGAGGGGGTATTTTATGAAAATTAAAGTGAACGGAAAAGAAGTAGTGCTTGAAAAGGAATTAACTGTAAAAGGACTGCTTGGCTTTCAGAATGTAGAAATGCAGGACTATGTGACGGTGCAGATCAACGACGAATTTGTAAGCAGAGATGATTTTGAAACATTGCCGGTAAAGGACGGAGATGTTGTTGAATTCCTTTACTTCATGGGGGGAGGAGCCGCGGAATTATGAGTTTTTCCAATGACCAGCTTGAAAGGTATTCAAGACATATCATACTTAAAGAAGTAGGAGTTAAGGGGCAGAAGAAGCTGCTCCAGTCGAAGGTGCTCATTGTGGGTACCGGAGGCCTCGGCGCACCGGCAGCAATGTTTCTGGCTGCGGCAGGTGTGGGCACCATCGGACTTGTGGACTTCGATGCCGTTGAGCTCTCCAATCTTCAAAGACAGATAATACATCTGACAAAGGATGTGGGAAAGCCGAAAGTAATTTCGGGCAGGGAAACAATAAACGAAATGAATCCGGATGTGGAGGTGGCTGCCTACAAGGAATGGGTGAGCTCTTCCAACATCAAGGATATCATTAATGACAGGGACTATGATTTTATTATTGACGGAACCGACAATTTTCCTGCCAAATTTTTAATAAATGATGCCTGCGTACTCACTCAAAAACCCTTTTCTCATGCGGGTATCATAAGATTTCAAGGTCAGACCATGACATATGTTCCCGGGCAGGGACCCTGCTACAGATGTGTGTTCCAGAATCCTCCGCCTGCAAATGCCGTGCCGACCTGCAAGGAGGCCGGTGTTCTGGGGGTAATGGGAGGAATAATCGGAACCATACAGGCAACAGAAGCAATCAAATATATTCTTGGGGTTGGCGAACTGCTCACCGGCAGGCTGTTAACCTATGATTCGCTTAAAATGGAATTCCGAAAAATAAACCTGCCTTATAATAAAAAATGCCAGGTTTGCGGAGAAAATCCCTCCATAAAGACTTTAATTGATTACGAGCAGGCAGTCTGCGATTTAAAGCATACTTAACTCTGTTGTCCGGTTATTCCAATAGGCTGTTAAAAATATGGTGTTATAAGAATAGAAAAATTTATTTACAGTAAAAAGTAAATTTTATCGATGTTAAGGGTAAGGAAATTATGCTACTATAAAGTACAAACAGGTTTCCGGTTTCCTGATATGGAAGGTGGGTGCTATAATTGATTGTAATTACTCAAAAGCAATATAAAGAAATATTGGATCACTCCATGCAGGCTGTTCCTGATGAGGCATGCGGGCTGCTGGGCGGTATAATAGAAAATGATATTAAATATGTCAAAAAAGTATACCTGCTTACCAACACAGATCACAGCCCCGAGCATTTTTCCATGGATCCGAAAGAACAGTTTGCCGCCGTTAAGGATATGAGAAGCAACGGATGGTTCATGCTGGGAAACTTTCACAGTCATCCGGCTTCACCCTCAAGGCCTTCGGAAGAAGACAAAAGACTTGCTTTTGATCCTGAAGCCAGCTATTTTATAATATCTTTAATGGATGACAGGAATATTGTTTTAAAAAGCTTCAACATCAGCAAGAGTGAAGTCGGTGAAGAAAAACTAATCATAGAAGGTGAATAGCGTGAAAAATGCGAAGTTTACATTTCGTGCATTCATCGTACGCTTCGCATAACAAATAAGCCCTTGGCTTATTTGCGCATTTGAGCAATCAAGAGGCTGGCATACGCTTGTTTCATTACTATTTGTATACGCGCTGGGAGCGTAAAGGGGAGATTATATGGCACAGGTGGATTATAAGGAATTAAAAAAAGGCGGTTTTATGCGCCAGAAGCAGAAGGACAATTTTTCATTAAGACTTGGGATTATCGGTGGTCAGATACAGGCAGACCAATTGCTGAAGGTCCATGAGATAGCAAAAAAATACGGCCGCGGTTATGTACATATGACTTCCAGGCAAAGTATGGAAATACCGTTTATAAAGCTGGAAGATGTGGAGAAGGTCAAGGCTGAACTGGCCGAAGCAAATCTCCAGCCGGGAGTCTGCGGACCACGGGTAAGGACCATTACTGCCTGTCAGGGCAGTGAAATATGTCCCAACGGTATTATTGACTCCACAAAACTGGCATACGAGTTTGACAGGCGTTATCACGGCAGGGAACTTCCTCATAAGTTCAAATTCGGAATTACCGCCTGCTGCAATAACTGTCTTAAAGCCGAGGAAAACGATCTGGGTGTTAAGGGCGGAGAAAGAGTGGAATGGAAGGAAAATGCCTGTACTTTCTGCGGTTTGTGTGAGGCTGTATGCCGTGAAAAGGCAATAACCGTCGACAAGGCGGGGAAAAAGCTGGTTTTTAAGGAAGAAGCCTGCAGCTACTGCGGCAGATGTGTTAGAGCCTGTCCCACCGGGGCATGGGAAGGCCGGAGCGGATTTATAATTTACTTCGGAGGTTTGTTCGGAAACAGGATAGCAATAGGGAAAAAGCTTCTGCCGATTGTTTTCACAACGGATGAACTTTTCAGAGTGGTGGATGCTACATTAAAGTTTTATGAAAAAAACGGCAAGTCCAGCGAGCGTTTCAGAAACACCGTGGACAGAGTAGGCTGGGAACTGCTTGAGAAGGAAGTTGCAAGCGTATTGTAATTAACCTCCTTTATTCGCCACATTGCGATAAAGGATATAGGTTTTCATTACATTTTGTGGCCGCAATGCGGCTCAAAGCCATAGCATGGCTTAGGAGGTTAAAATGTCAAATATAAAAGCTGATGATTTTGTTGATATAACTGATGTGGTTTGCCCAATCACCTTTGTAAAGGCAAAAGTTGCCCTGGAAGAATTGGAGGACGGTCAGATACTTGAAGTAAAAATGAATGAGGGCGAGCCTATTCAGAACGTGCCCAGAAGTTTTAAAGATGAGGGGCATAAGGTTCTGAACGTTATTAACAATGAAGATGGAACCTTTACCGTGTTTGTTGAAAAGGGCGGCTTAGGAGGTTAATGCAGGAGGTTTTTAAAAAATGAAATTTAATACTGCACTTTTACATGGTGAATTCGGGGCAGACAGTAAAACCGGAGCTACCACAGTTCCCATTTACCAGTCTTCAGCCTTTGAACAGGAAACTGCCGAAAAGCTGGAAAATATTTTTAAGGGGCGTGAACCAGGCTTCCTGTATACCAGAATCAGCAATCCGACCATTGAAGCTTTTGAAAAGAGGATAAATTTTCTGGAGGGCGGTGTGGGTTCGGCAGCATGCTCGTCGGGTATGGCGGCAGTTACTCTTGCACTGCTGAATATTGTAAGGAGCGGGGAAGAAATAGTCTCGGGAAGCGGAATTTTTGGAGGTACATATTCACTGTTCGGTTGTTTTGAGGATTTCGGCATTACTGCAAGATATGCAAAAGATAATTCTGCTGAAAGTTTTGAAGAAATCATTAATGACAGGACCAGAGCCATATATATTGAGACCATAGGAAATCCAAAGCTGGATGTATACGATATCAAGGAGCTTTCCCGGCTTGCCCACAGCCATGGAATACCGCTTGTTGTCGACAATACTGTCACTACTCCTTATCTGGTTAAGCCTTTTGAACTTGGAGCAGATATTGTCATTCATTCAACATCAAAATATATCAATGGCAGCGGAAACTCCATAGGGGGAATTATTGTGGACGGAGGAAAGTTCAAATGGGATTTTGAAAAATTTCCTTCACTTAATGCATATAAAAAATTCGGAGGGTTTGTGTACCTTGCAAAACTCAGAAAGACATTATTTAAGGACTTCGGCGCATGTATGGCACCTTTTAATGCATACCTCTGCAGCCTTGGCCTGGAAACCATGGCCTTGAGAATGGACCGTCTCTGCAGCAGCGCATTGCAGCTGGCCAGGGCACTTCAGAGCCATCCCGGTGTAACCGCAGTGAATTATCCGGGACTGGAAGCTTCTCAGTATTTTGAAGTTGCGGGTAAACAGTTTGGAGATAAATTCGGTGCTATTCTGACAATAAGGGTAGGTTCAAAGGAAAATGCCTTCAAGCTCATCAATTCCTTAAAATATGCCTATAACCTGTCAAATATCGGTGATGTCAGAACACTTGTCATCCATCCGGCATCTACTATTTATGCAACCAATACCGTTGAGGAAATGGAGAAAATGGGTGTGTATGACGATCTTATCCGTATCAGTGTCGGTATAGAGGATTTTGAAGATATCAGGGAAGATTTTGAACAGGCTTTGGAGAAGATGTCAAAGCCATAAAATGGCTTGGGAGGTTAGCTTGAAAGACTTCGCTGGCACTTGTCTTCCAAACTAACCTGTGAACTTATGGCCGTGCGAAATATTCAAAGTATTTACCAATACTTTGAAAGCGCACATGGCCAATTAACCTCTTTTATCCGCCACATTGCGATAAAGGATATAAGTTTTCATTACATTTTGTGGCCACAAATGTGGCTCATGGAGGTTAATATGATTTACGATGTGATTATTGTGGGTAAGGGTCCGGCCGGGTTATCGGCAGCGCTGTACACTGTTCGTGCAAACCTTAAAACACTGGTGATAGGAAAAAACAGCAGTGAATTGCTAAAGGCCCATAAAATCGAGAATTATTTCGGGTTTACCGAAGCAATCAGCGGAAGTGAACTTCTAAAAGCGGGGGAACTTCAAGCCAAAAGGCTCGGTGCCGATATAGCGGAGGAAGAAGTTCTGGGAGTAAACCAAAATGAGGATTTTGTAGTCATAACCACAGAAAAAAGTTATACCGGAAAAACCGTTCTTCTTGCCACAGGACAGCCTCAGAAGAAACTGAACCTGGAAGGACTTAAGGAACTGGAAGGCATAGGGGTAAGCTACTGTACTACCTGTGACGGTTTCTTTTACAGAAATCTTAAGGTTGGTGTGCTTGGACACAAGGATTTTGCCGTTCATGAGGCCGAAGAACTTAAACCCTTCACTTCAAACATAACAATATACACAAACGGCAGAGAGCTTGAGTACAGCGGTGATTACAGCAGTTTGCATGAAAAGTTCAATATAGTGGATAAGACTATTCTGAAGCTGGAAGGCAAGGATTATCTTGAAAGAATTCATTTTTCAGACGGCACTGCTGAAAATCTTGACGGAATCTTTATTGCCAATGACAGTGCATCCAGTGCCGATTTTGCCAGAAAGCTTGGCATAATCACAGAGGGTGCATCCATAACGGTTGATAAGGATCAGAAAACAAATATAACAGGATTATTTGCCGCAGGTGACTGTACAGGAGGCTTCAAGCAGGTATCTACTGCCGTGGGGCAGGGAGCGATGGCCGCAAGAAAAATAATTGAACTTGTAAGAGAAAAAAATGCAAGAACAGAAGCAAAATAGATGTTAAATAATAAACTTTGCTTATTGACATATTAATGGCAAATTTAACGTGCTAATCATTGCTTGAAGTTGTACTCGCGTACCAGTATAATCAACATAATTCTGTTAATTGCAAAATTGGAAGTAACTTTAACCAATACAACGAGTTAATTTAAATATTTTGAATTTTAAAGGTAATTAGTTATAATAGTTATATTATAAGTTGAACAACAATTACAGCTGGACAAATTTAAAAAAATAAATATGCATCAGTGGGGGTATCAAGTCTCCACTGATTATATTATTCAGCCGTTAAATATTTTTTAGCTGGCAAGACCACAGATAAAATTTATTTGGTACATTGGGAACATGGAGATTAAATGAAAATATACGTTGTTGGAGTCAATTACAAAACGACACCGGTGGAAATACGGGAAAAATTCAGTATGGGGCCGGACGAATATGAAAAAATGCTTTCCGGAATAAAAAAGTCGGAGGGCATTTCGGAATGCGCTATTCTTTCAACCTGCAACCGGACTGAAATACATGTTTTTTCAGAAGCTTCCCGGTTGGATGTGGCAAATATTGAAAAGAACTTCTGCCTTCTGAAGGGACTTGACCTTCACAGAATGAAGAAGTACTTTTACATATATGAAGGAATCAATGCAATCAGGCATATTATGAAGGTCGCAGCAGGTATGGACTCAATGATACTTGGAGAAGACCAGATATTGGGGCAGTTCAGAAAAGCCTATGAAATATCAATGAAATACGGAACCTCCCGGGCAATTTTAAATACCCTGTCAAGGCTTGCTGTTACTTCCTCAAAAAAAATCAAAACCAGAGGAATAGAGATCAAAAAAGCTTCTTCAGTTGCAGGACAGGTGGGACAGCTGCTTGAAGCGCTGTATAAACAGGAGCTGAACGGTAAAAAAGTTCTCATCATAGGCTCCGGAGAAATAGGAAAAGCAGTGCGGGAAGTGTTGTTTGAAACAGGCTGCAGTAATATCCTCATGACAAAGAGGAGTGCGGCTGATACTGATGGGCGGGCACAAAACGATAATATCTTTATGACTGTGGATTATAATGACAGGTATTCGTATATTCATCAGTCGGATGTTATTATTGGCGCCACCTTAAGCCCTCATTATACAGTTACCCTGGATATGCTGGAGGAAACAATGAAAGATAAGGAAAAACCTTATTTATTCATAGACCTGGCGGTACCAAGGGACTTTGACCAGGCAATGGAACAACTGGATAACGTGAAACTGTATAACATAGATCAGCTTAAGAATGCAAATCCATCAGGTGCAGACAAGGAAAAGCCGTTTGATTTAGAATATATTAACGAGCAAATCAACTGCCATATCCGGGAGTTTATGAGATGGTACAATAAGAGAAATAATTTTGCGAAGGTATGAAAATATGTGTTTTCAAACGGGGGTAATTGATAATGGCCATGTTCCCGATGTATGTCGACCTTAAGGGAAAGCGGTGTTTAATAGTGGGCGGGGGCGCAATTGCATACAGAAAAGCCGAAATATTATTGAGGTTTGAAGCTGATATAATTATTATTGCTCCTGAAACATGCAGTTCATTAGTTGAATTGGAAAAGCAGGATAAATTAAAAATTATAAGAAGCACGTATACAAAAAATGATATTAATGAGGCCTACCTGGTTGTGGCTGCCACTTCGTCAATGGAAACAAATGAACGGGTATATGAAGATGCGGTAAATATGAATATACCTGTTAATGTTGTGGATGATCCTGAAAAATGTACGTTTATATTTCCGTCAATAGTTAAAAGAGGACCTTTAACTATTGGAATATCAACATCAGGGGTATATCCGGCACTTTCAAAAAAAATCAGAAAAATCACGGAGGAGATATTTCCCGAAGATTTTTCCGAAATTGTGGAGATGCTTGCCGGTTTTAGAAGCAGAGTCCGCAAAAGCTGCCTCACCCAGCCTGAAAAAGAGCACGAACTTCGGAATGTTCTTGAGGAGTTTTATTCAAAGGGAGAAATTACACCCCTGGCATTAAATGAGGTGCTGCAGCGGCACGAAGAAAAAATCAGGGCTTAGATGTAGCCCATTGCCGGGTTTTGGGCGGTAAATACTATTTGAAAAATAAATTATTTACAGGATAAACTATTTAATGGAGGCAGCTGGACTATGAATGGAACCATAAGGGTGGGCACCCGTGAAAGTGCACTTGCGATGGCTCAGAGCAGGTTGATTGTAAATCTGCTGGAAAGCAGGTTCTCCGGACTCAAGTTTGAACTTGTGGGAATGAAAACCAGGGGGGATGTCCTTCTGGATACAAGACTTGATTTGATAGGCGGAAAAGGCTTGTTTGTCAACGAAATAGAAAATGCGCTCATTGAAGACAAAATAGATATGGCAGTTCACAGTATGAAGGATATGCCTGCCGTCATGCCAGGCCAATTGACAATCGCGGCTGTTTCAGAGCGGGAAGATCCCCGTGATGTTTTAGTAACAACAAACGGCCAAAGTCTGAAGGAGCTGAGGAATGGAGCGGTAGTGGGGACAAGCAGTATCCGCCGTGAGGTACAGCTCCTTGCTTTAAGACCTGATCTCAATGTACGGCAGTTGAGGGGCAATGTTCTTACCAGGCTGGATAAGCTTGGGGCAGGTGAATACGATGCCATAGTTCTTGCGGCAGCGGGACTGAAAAGATTGGGGCTGCATGAAAAATGCGGCCGCTGTTTTTCTGTTGAAGAGATGATTCCCGCCATAGGACAGGGTATATTAGGTGTTCAGGTCAGGAAGGGCGGAAAAATGCAGGAGCTTGTAAATTCCGTAAACAGTCCGGACACATGGCTGGCCCTGGAGGCCGAAAGAAGCTTCATGGTCCGGCTTAACGGCGGCTGCAGTACACCTGTCGCGGCACATGCCGTCATCAGCGGCAATGAAATGAAAATAATGGGAATGCTGGCTGCAAATGACGGTAAGACTGTTTTACGGGCAGCGGTTGAAGGGGATAAGCGGCAGGCCCCCACCCTTGGAGAAAGGCTTGCCGACCTTATGGTGCAAAATCAAAGAAGTATGGGGGATTGCTGATTATGGCCGGAAAAGTATATATTATAGGGGCCGGGCCCGGGGATTACAAGCTTTTGACCTTAAAAGCCGCAGAGGCCATCAAGCAATCCGATGTCATTGTATATGACCGGCTTATTGACAGCAATGTGTTGGGGTTTGCCCAAGATGGGGCGGAATTTGTCTATGTGGGAAAACAGCCTCAGCATCACCAGGTGCCGCAGAAGGAGATAAATAAAATGCTTCTGAAATATGCAAATGAGGGCAGGACGGTAGCCCGGGTGAAGGGCGGTGACCCGTTTTTATTCGGACGGGGCGGAGAGGAATGTGAATACCTTCATAAAAACGGGATAGAATTTGAAGTTGTGCCCGGCATAACCTCCGCCATAGCTGTTCCTGCATATGCAGGAATACCTGTCACACACAGGGAGCATGCCTCATCACTTCATATCATCACCGGGCACCATTCGGCTGAAAATAAAATTTCGGGGGATGGTGAAGACAAGCCCCTATGTGATTTTGAAACACTTGCAAAGCAGGAAGGCACCCTGGTTTTTCTCATGGGTGTAAAAAATATCGGCGAAATTTGCAGCGGTCTTATGAAGTTTGGAAAAGAACCCCGGACACCTGTTGCTGTTGTTGAGAAGGGAACAAGGCCCGGGCAGAGAGTGGTTAACGGCACATTGGCCGATATTGCCGAAAAGTGTGTGCATTACAGGGTAAAATCACCTGCGGTTATAGTTGCAGGCAAGGTCGCGGAACTTGGTGAAAGCCTTGGGTGGTATGGAAGAGGAGTACTTTCGGGCAATAGGATAGTTGTTACCAGACCTGCCGAACAGTCGGATACTCTGGTTAAAGGGCTGGAAGCACATGGAGCCCATGTGACTGAATTTCCTGTTATCAAAATAACCGAAGTGCAGGAAAACGAGCGGTTTCATACGGCTTTGAACAGGCTTGACTCATACAGCTGGCTGATATTTACAAGTGCAAACGGTGTTGAGGTATTCTTCAGGCGGCTCAGCCAGCTGAAAACGGATATCCGCAGGCTTTATGGCATCAAGCTTGCAGTGGTGGGCTCAGCCACTGAAAAGGCACTTAATTCAAAGGGCCTGTATCCGGATTATATTCCTGAGAAATACACATCCAAAGAGTTATTATCGGGATTGCTTGAAAGAATAGACAGCAGGGATAAAATACTGCTGATTGATTCGGAGCTTTCAAGGCCTGAATTGACCCGGGGTTTTAAGGATAATAGTATAGATTATGACGAAATAGCTGTCTACACAGCGGAAACCAGTAATCTGGTAAGCAGGCTGGATTATTTAGTTCCCGAGCTGGAAAAGGCCGATATCATAACCTTTGCAAGCCCGTCGGCAGTGAAGGCCTTTGTGACCATACTGGGGAAGGAAAGAGTAAAGGAACTGCCTGCCCGGATTGTATGTATCGGACCGGTTACCGCCGGTGCCGCCGCAGAGGAAGGAATCACCGTAACCGCAGTGGCTGAACAGTATAATTCAGAAGGAATAATAAATAAAATAATCGAACTTTCCGAAAATAGAAGGTTAAATACTCAGCAATAGGCTTCCGGAGGTAAAAATGGATTTGATAAAAAGACCCAGGAGACTGAGAAACAGTCCCGGGCTGAGAAAACTTGTGAGAGAGACAAATATAAGTGTGGAAGATTTTATTTATCCCATGTTTGTTACAGAAGGTACGGGCATAGAGAGGGAAATATCCTCAATGCCCGGAATAAATCATTACTCGGTGGACCGGCTGCTCTTCCGGCTGGAAAAGGTGGAGAAGGCGGGGATTCCCGGTGTGCTCCTGTTTGGTGTACCCGATGAGAAGGATGAGGTCGGAACCGGTGCCTTCTGCAGTGACGGTATTGTTCAAAAGGCTCTCAGGCAGGCAAAACAGCGGTTCCCCGAACTTGTTCTGTCGGCTGACCTTTGCTTGTGTGAATACACCAGTCACGGGCATTGCGGGATTATAAAAGACAACAAGATAGATAATGACCTGACCCTGGAGGTTTTAGCAAAGGCAGCTGTCAGCCTGGCTGATGCAGGTGCCGATATAATTGCTCCGTCCGATATGATGGACGGCAGAGTGGCTGCCATAAGGAAAGATCTTGACGGCAGTTCTTTCACCGATAAGGCAATTATGGCCTACAGTGCCAAATATGCCTCTGCCTTTTACGGCCCTTTCAGGGATGCGGCCGGCTCTGCTCCGGCATTTGGAGACAGAAAAACCTACCAGATGGACTATCACGGCAGGAAGGAAGCCATGAAGGAAATAGAGCTGGATATAGATGAAGGTGCCGACATAATAATGGTAAAACCGGCCCTTGCATATCTGGATATTATTCATGAGGCAGCTTCCAGATATGACTATCCGCTGGCGGCCTATAATGTCAGCGGCGAATACTGCATGATCAAGGCGGCTGCTGAGAAAGGCTGGATTGATGAAAAAGGCGCGGCACTTGAGTTCCTGACGGCAATAAAAAGGGCCGGTGCAGATATAATTATCAGCTATTTTGCCATTGATGCGGCAGCCTGGCTGAAATAAAACATAGTAAGTCTATATTATAGGAGAATTGTCCCATGAATAACATAAAATCTCAGGAAGTGTTTGATAAAGCCTGCAATTATATGCCCGGAGGAGTAAACAGTCCTGTCAGGGCCTTCAGATCGGTTGGACTCAAGCCGCCGGTAATAAAAAAAGGAAAGGGTTCCAGGCTTTTTGACCTTGACGAAAATGAATATATTGATTACGTTTGCTCCTGGGGTCCGATGATTTTGGGACATGCGCAGCCTGCCGTCATTGCGGCCATAAGGGAAGCCGCCGAAAACGGAACGAGCTTCGGGGCGCCCACTGAGAACGAATTGCAGCTGGCCGAATTAATATGTGAGGCCATTCCTTCCATGGAAATGCTCAGACTTGTCAGCTCGGGAACAGAGGCTGCCATGAGTGCCATACGCGCGGCAAGAGGTTACACCGGCAGGGATTTGATAGTTAAATTCGAAGGCTGTTACCACGGACACAGTGACGGCCTGCTGGTCAAAGCCGGCTCAGGCGCCCTGACGGCCGGAGTGCCCGACAGTTCGGGAGTACCGGCGGATTATTCCAGGAACACCCTTGTAGCCGTGTACAATGACCTGGAAGGTTTGCAGGAGCTGTTCAAAAAATATGGCAGCAGAATGGCAGCAGTTATAATTGAGCCCATTGCCGCCAATATGGGGCTGGTGCTTCCGGATATTGATTTTCTTAAGCAGCTGCGTACACTGACCGAAAATCACGGTGCGCTTTTGATTTTTGACGAAGTGATCACAGGCTTCCGGGTTTCCTATGGAGGAGCTCAGGAGTTGTATGGCATAAGGCCCGACCTGACCGTATTGGGAAAGATTATCGGCGGAGGAATGCCTGTTGGCGCATACGGCGGAAAAAGGAAAATAATGGAGAAAATAGCTCCGCTGGGCCCTGTATACCAGGCAGGAACCCTTTCAGGCAATCCTGTTGCAGTGGCTGCCGGCATCAGTACCTTGAAGACCATAAAGCAGACCGGGGACTTCTACAGCCGGCTGGATTCCCTGGGCAAATCCCTGGAAAATGCATATACAGAGGCTGCAAACAGGTACGGAACCGATATAAGTATTAACAGGGTGGGCTCACTTTTAAGTGTTTTTTTCAGCGACAGGGAGGTTGTGGATTACAGCAGTGCGGTAAAGTCAGACCTGGATAAATTTAAAAAATATTTCTCATTTATGCTGGATAGAGGCATTTATATTGCTCCCTCACAGTTTGAAGCACTGTTTGTCTCATATGCCCATACTGAAAAGGATATTGCTGAAACCAAAGCAGCTATAGAGTATGCTTTTTCACGGTTATAGCGTTAATTTATTTCTAAATAATAACAGGTATTGCTATTGACATTGAATGGAAATATATTTTATAATTAAAAAGGATATAATTTTAATACGAGAAGAAAGGAGTTGTTGTTGTATGTCATTAAAATTAATTGTTGGGGTGGCTCTTTGCTAACTGAATAATGGCACGGTGCAGAGGAGTTTTTTATATGCTTTGTTCCGGTGCGGCTTCTTTCGAGCAACTGTATGGTGGATGCAATTAAATACGACAGTAATGAACAGCTTGTAAATAATTTATTTACAGAGCCGTTTTATTATTGAGTAGTTGTCGGCACGCATTAGTAGCGTGTTTTTTTATTGTCCGGGAAAGTATGAATTTTTCAATCATATCCGCAGGTGGTCGCTATCTGCGGATTTTTTATGTCCATTTTCAGTTTGGGACACTAAAATATCAGAAATTTGCTCGTGACGCCAGTATTTAAATTTTTTGTTTACGTGGATACCACGTGGAATGGAGGGCAACTATGGATAAAAGGAAAACTACTTTTGATTATATGAAGGAAATACGGAACAACTGGGTTATAAATCCCAGGACAAGAGTTCAGGAAAACAGTCTGAAGAACAAAAAGAAACGCAGACAGGACGAAAAGAAATTTATAAAGGATGATTACTGATGAATATAAAAGATTATGGATGGAATGATTTTTTTGAAATCCAATGGAAAGAAAGGGCGGCTGCAGCAATGTTCCCGGGCCGTATCACTGCTGACTTCGGGCAGCAGCTGAAGGTTATGACCGATTCAGGTGAACTTACGGTCGGCAGACCGTTGCAGAAAGAGGGAAACAGCCTTCAACTGGCTGTCGGGGATTGGGTCGGCCTTGAAACGGTACAGGGGGCAGATACTTTGGTCAGATTTGTTCTCACGAGAAAAACCAAGTTTTCGAGAGCAGCAGCCGGAATTGAGGTTAAGGAGCAGATTGTTGCAGCAAATGCCGATACCGTTTTTATAATACAGTCGCTTAACAGGGATTTTAACATGAAAAGGCTGGAAAGGTATATGATTGCTGCCTGGGACAGCGGTGCTGTGCCTGTGGTGGTGCTGACAAAGGCCGACTGCTGTGGGGATACGGTTGATAAGCTGGGTATGGTATACGGCACAGCTCCCGGTGTTGAGGTTTACGCCATAAGTTCTGTGACGGGACAGGGTATCGAGGATATAAGGAAATACCTGCTGCCCGGCAAAACAGTGGCGTTATTGGGGTCGTCGGGAGTGGGCAAGTCTACACTGGTAAACACCCTGTCCGGAGAGAAAATTCTTAAGACGCAGTCAATACGTGAGGACGACAGCAGGGGCAGACATACCACCACCCACAGGGAACTTGTACTTTTGCCGGGAGGAGGGCTGATTCTGGATACTCCCGGAATGAGAACACTTTCCCTGTGGGATTCCGACACCGGTATGGACATTATGTTCGGAGACATTGAAGAACTTGTTCTGAAATGCCGCTTTCACGACTGCAAACACCGGGATGAGCCGGGTTGTGCAGTAAGGGAGGCACTGGAGACCGAAAAACTTGAGAAGAAAAGATGGGATAGCTGGCTGAAGCTGCAGAAGGAAATTGCCTTTATGGAATCAAAGAAGGACGGAAAGCAGAGACTTCAGGAGAAGCAGTGGGGGCGCCAGCTGTCAAAGTACCAGAAGAATTTTGCAAAAGGGAAGTTTTAGGGTTCTAAATTGGGAGGATGCGTATGAATATCAAAATCAGATATGTTTGACATTGAGGACGGGAGGGTGGAATAATTGCATATATATAAAGAAACTCTTGATATCATAAACAGATATTCTAAAAAACCGGAACCCTTTGAGCCGGGTGAAAAGACCTTCTGGGACCATCCCCATATATCCCGGAGCATGCTGGAAGCCCATCTCAGCCAAAACCATGATGCTGCCAGCAGAAAAGCTGAGACCATAGACCGGACTATAGATAACCTGTTTAAGGCAGGTGCCCTCAAACCCGGAATGAGGCTGTTGGATCTTGGCTGCGGTCCCGGCTTATATGCTCAAAGGCTGGCTATGGCCGGTATGGAGGTTGTGGGAGTGGATATTTCAGAACGTTCAATAGGTTATGCACGAGCAGCAGCTGAGGAGTTAAACCTGCCTGTCGAATATCACTGTGTGAACTTCTTTGATTTGGAGTTTCAAAATGAATTTGATGCCGTAATTCAGGTTTACGGTGAGCTTAATACTTTTCCGGAGGCATCCCTGGTACAGTTGCTTGCGGCAGTAAGAAAAGCACTGAAGGAGGATGGCGTCTTTATTTTCGATGTTTCGACCCGGAAACTCAGAAGTAAGAGCGAAATTCACAACAATTGGTATTATAGTGATCAGGGCTTCTGGAGGCCGGGCCGGCATATGGTGCTTGAAATGTGCTTTGATTACCCTGACAGGGACTTGTGGCTGAATCAGTACATAATTATTGATGAAAGTGGCTGCAAGGTGTACAGAAACTGGTTTCATGACTATTCATTGGAAGCTGTGGAGGAATTATTAAGTAAGGCCGGGTTTAAGTTGAAGACTGTATGGAACGATCTCACAGGCAGTGTGTATACCGGGGATGGAGAATGGATAGCCGTTATTGCTCAAAAAGATAATTCATGACACAATGAAAAATAAATGATCGGAAGTAAAAACACCTGGTTTTGGGGCTGTCTCAAAGCAGGACAATTGTATTATAATATAAATCAGTGGGATCAAATATTGCAGCAAAAATACTTTAAAGACGAGGTAAGACGATGAGAATAGGTACTGTGGGGACCGGAGCCATTGTAGAGGATTTTTTAACAGGAATGGAACAGGTGGAAAATGTTGAATGTACGGCTGTCTTTTCAAGAAGTGAAGAAACGGCCAGGGCATTGGCGGATAAATTCAATGTAAAGAAATTTTACACAGCTTACGATGAATTACTTTGTGACGGTGATGTTGATTTTATTTATATAGCATCTCCGAACAGCCTTCATTTCAGGCAGGCCTTGCAGGCCCTGCAGAAGGGAAAGCATGTAATATGTGAAAAGCCGTTTACATCTACGGTACAGGAAGTAAAAACCTTGACTGACCTGGCGAGGGAGAAGGAATTGTTTTTATTTGAGGCGGTTACAACCATACATTTCCCGAACTATAAGAAGGTAAAAGAACATATTGGAGCAATAGGAGATTTGAAGCTGGTTCAGTGCAATTATTCACAGTATTCCAGCAGATATGACAAATTTCTGCTGGGTGAAGTAACAAATATTTTCAGCCCGGAGTTTTCGGGAGGGGCTCTGACGGATATTAACATTTATAATTTGCACTTTGCAATCGGTTTGTTCGGCCGGCCGAAGGAAGTAAAATATGCGGCCAACCTTGCAGGTAACGGCATTGATACCTCGGGTATCGCCCTTCTTAAATATGATGATTTCGTATGTGAGTGCACCGGGGCAAAGGACAGCAATAGTCCCAGTTTTGCAATTATCCAGGGAACAAAGGGGTATATAAGGGTAAATGGTCCGGTTAACAGTTGTACATCATTTGAAGTTGGAATGGGTGGCAGCGTTGAAACGTATAATTATCACGCAAACTCCGATAGATTTGTTTATGAAATAAAGGAGTTTGCGGATATATATGAAAACAGGGACTATAAAAGATGTTACGGCCTGTTCGACCACTCGGTGGCAGTCATTGAAACGGCTGTAAAAGCCAGAAAAGATGCGGGAGTGGTATTTGCTGCCGATAAAGCGCAGACATGATATAAATAGTACTCTGGCGGATAAACAGGCTGTTTGCCGTGTATTGCCTGTGAATAAGCTGCAATCAGGAGGGAAGAATATGATTTTATCAGGCAAGGAAATACAAAACAGGCTGGGACGGGATATTTTTATTGAACCCTTTAACCCGGCTCAGCTGAATCCCAACAGTTACAATCTGAAACTGCACAATGAACTGCTGGTATATGAGAATGAAATTTTGGATATGAAGAAGGAAAACAAAGCGAAAAACCTTGTCATACCTGATGAAGGTCTGGTATTGGAACCCAACAGGCTTTATCTGGGCAGAACAAAAGAGTATACAAGGACCGAAAAATATGTGCCCATGCTGGAGGGCAGATCTTCAATCGGAAGGCTTGGACTTTTTATTCATGTGACGGCCGGGTTTGGCGATGTAGGCTTTTCAGGTTATTGGACCCTGGAGATTTATTGCATCCAGCCCATCAGAGTTTATGCCGGTGTTGATATATGCCAGATTTACTATCATTCGATTGAAGGAGAATACGAAAAATACACCAGCGGCAAATACCAGAACAATACCGGTATTCAGCCAAGCCTTTTATACAGGGACTTTAACAAATAGCACCTGACTTGAAAACTGATAAATATGAGCAAAATATGAGCAAATTATAAGCAGAAAATCAAAAAGACACAAAAAAGTAAAAAGAGCTTTACAGTACTTAAAGGTTGTGCTATAATACACTGCGTATGTAATACGGATGGTCCTCTGCACAAAGGTTGTACAGGATGCACGAACATCTAGGAGAGGAAGGAGGAATTTGAAAATGGATATATTGAAAGCAATTGAAAATGAACAGATAAGAACTGACCTTCCTAAATTGGAAATTGGTGATTTTATTAAGGTTCATGCAAAGATCAAAGAAGGAACCAGGGAGAGAATCCAGGTATTCGAAGGTACTGTCATAGCTTTGAAAGGTTCCGGCTTAAAGGAAACTTTTACTGTCAGAAGAGTATCCTACGGTGTTGGTGTTGAAAGAATTTTCCCTGTTAACTCACCAAGAATCGATCATATCGATGTAGTTAGAAAAGGTGTTGTTAGAAGAGCCAAACTTTACTATCTGCGTGACAGAGTGGGTAAGGCTGCCAAGGTTAAGGAAAAACTTCAGACTAAATAAGTCATAAGTGTTTGTATGAACACAGCGGAAAACCCAGGGGCGTGACGTCTCTGGGTTTTTAGTCTGTTCCGGGAGTGTATGCATGAATGCTTGACTGTTGCTTATGTTGTTTTTGATGTTAAATAAATGTAATTTGTATAATTTTGTGTTTTTATATATAATAGAAACGGTTTGATATTTATTAAATAAATAAAAGTCTACGAGGTGTTTTCCTATGGAGAATCAAAACTATGAGAATAATGAAGAAAAACTTGAAAAATTAAATACTGAAAATAAAGACAAGCAGTCTTCCGATATAAAACCAAAGAAAAAAAATTCTATAGGCAGAGAAATCTTTGAGTGGGCCGTTGTCATTGTTGCAGCAGTATTGATATCCATGCTGATAAAGGCCTTTATTTTTTCGACCTACCAGGTAAATATGGTGTCAATGGAAAATACCCTGTTCGAAGGACATAACGTCATAGTGTACAAAACAGGGTATTTCTTCAGTGAACCCAGGCGGGGCGACATAATCGTGTTTATGCATGAGGAAGGACAATTTAAAAGTATATTTAAATATCTGCCCATAAGAAATCCGGGTGAAGTGGATTATATAAAGAGAGTTATAGGACTGCCCGGTGATCAGATAGACATACGTGATGGTTTTGTATATAGAAAAGCTGCCGGGGAAAGTGAGTATAAAAAGCTTGAAGAACCTTATGTAAAAGGCATTACAGAATCCAAAGGCATGCAGCTGCCTTTTACTGTTCCTGAGAATAAGTTGTTTGTAATGGGTGATAATAGAGAACAAAGTCTGGATTCGAGATCCAGCGAGGTTGGCCCCATAGACGTTGATTCGGTTATAGGAAGGGCCGTATTGAGAATCTGGCCTTTAGGAAAATTCGGCGGACTAAAGTAGTTTTAATTAAAGCGGCAATTATTACACAAAGGAGAATTAAATGAATATACAGTGGTTTCCGGGACATATGGCCAAGACCAGAAGGCTTATTGCCGAAAATTTAAAGCTGGTCGACGTCATCATAGAACTGCTTGATGCCAGAATACCCTTCAGCAGCAGAAATCCCGAAATTAATACTTTGATAAATAACAAGCCCAGGCTTGTTGCTTTTAATAAATCCGATCTTGCAGACGAGCAGATATCCGGACAATGGGTAAAATGGTATGCTGAACAGGGAATAAATTGCATTCTGATAAACTCAATAAGCGGAAAGGGTTTGAATGAAGTAAAAGCCCGTGCCAGAGAGCTCATGTCGGAAAAGATTGAAAGAGACAGGGCAAAGGGCAAGCTCTTTACCCCGGTAAGACTCATGGTAGTTGGTATTCCAAATGTGGGGAAATCTTCTTTTATAAACAGGATAGTGGGCAGGGCAACTGCCGTAACAGGGGACAGGCCCGGTGTCACAAGAGGAAAGCAGTGGATAAGGATCAATTCCGAAATAGAATTGCTGGACACTCCGGGTATATTGTGGCCAAAGTTTGAAGATCAGGAAGTTGGTTTGAATCTTGCCTTTACGGGCGCCATAAAAGACGACATAATGGATATTGCCGAAGCTGCCATGGAATTGCTTGTCAGACTCTCGAAAAATTATCCGGCCGAGCTTTGCACCAGATTCAAGCTTGAGCCGGATGTACTGAAGGATATTGAGCCTCTTGAGCTGCTGGAAACGGTTGCCAGGAAAAGGGGCTGTATTATTTCAAAAGGACAGATCGACTATTCCAGGATAGCGGCTATAGTTCTTGATGAGTTCAGAGGCGGAAAAATCGGCAGGATAACCCTTGAAAAGCCGGGAGACAGGGAAGAAACCAGGGCAGCTAATGGAGTTGCCCCGGAAATATAGCTGTGCCTGCTGAAATTTGTAGGTAAAAAACAAGTATTTTGGCCGGAGTATTGTTATTTTTGACGTTTAAACTTGTCCACCTGTTTTTGCATTTCGCTCAATACATTCTGCAAGCCGGCTTTCTTCATTTCACTGTTCATTTTGGAAAGGGTAGCAGCCGGATCGACTTTTCCAAAGGACAAGTCGGACAGGTATGGCGTATATACGGCCATTAACTTCTGCGCCCTTTAATATGTTTTTTCCAAGGAGGGCTTTGGTTTTGGGAGCATAGGTGTCAAGCATATCGGTAATATCCTTATAGGCTCCTATTGAAGTCAGATCGCTGTAGTACGCAGTCCAGTTGGAAGTAAAATTAATGTCGTAAGGCTCACCGGCAGCTACCATTAATTTTATACGGTTGTCAAAATCATCGCCCCAGAAAAACGTAGTGATATCCACTGTAGCATTGATTTTATCCTCCAGATATTTATTTATTTCCTCTTCAACCAGGCCTATATCCTTCTGGTCTCCGCTTCCGGTTACAATCCATTTCAGATTAACCTGTTCCGAAATGTCTGCAATATCTCCAGCGGTTTCAGCGTTAACAGTCTGAAGATTACCTAAATTAAAAGTCATAATAAACAGAAAGGAAAAAATAAGAACTAGCTTGTTACAAGGAATTTTCATTAACTCTTTCATTTTTTGTCTCCGATCTTTAAATCCAAATTATAGAAATTGTAACATATTTGTTCTTCTATTCCAATGGCGAAATACAACCAAATCCAATATATTATGACACTAGCCAACACCTTAATTCTGTAGTAAAGTATAAATATTGATAAAATAAAGCAAAAATTCAGTCAGGGAGGAAGTATGGTAAAATTATCCCTTAAGGAAATACAGGAACAGATTCAGGAAAAGTCGGTGGATGAAGCAATTGATTATCTTTTATCCTTTGGGAATCAAGGCTCGGGAGTGGCAAAGCTGCTCGAAAGATATTACAGGCTGAAGGAAAAGCAGAGAGCCGAAGCAGAGAGGCTTGAAAAGCTGCTGTCCTTTGAAAGACAGGCCCGGGAAGAAGGGTTCAGTTATATAGCGGGTGTGGATGAAGCCGGCAGGGGGCCGCTGGCAGGTCCGGTTGTTGCGGCAGCGGTGATTTTTCCGGAAGGTGTGACCATAGAAGGTGTAAATGACTCAAAGAAATTGAGTGAGGCCCAAAGAGAAGCCTTGTTTGAAATAATCAAGGAAAAGGCACTTGCTTATGGCATTCAGGCCATTGATGAAAAGTGTATAGACAACATAAATATATTGAATGCTACAAAAAGCGCCATGACAGGAGCCCTTGAACAGCTAAAGCCGCAGGCTGACTGCATTCTGCTCGACGCAGTGAGGCTTGAAAACATTAAGACAAAACAAGTCCCCATAATCAAAGGTGACAGCCTTAGCTTTTCTATAGCTGCCGCATCAATTCTGGCAAAGGTGACCAGGGACAGGCTTTTAAAGGAATATGACAACATATATCCGGAATATGGATTTGCAGTACATAAAGGTTATGCAACACCCCAGCATATTTCAGCTATTAAAAAATTCGGACTTTGTCCGATACATAGATTAAGCTTTGTAAAAAACTTTACCGATTGATATATTGTGGGGTGATATGGTTTGAGAATAGACAGCTTTACTTCTGCCGCAGCAAACACGACCTATAATGGTTCTGATATAATGGGCAAATTAAAGCCGGGCGATAATGTCAGGGTTCAGATCCTTGAGAATTCAGGAAGCGAGCTGACTTTGAAATTTTCTGACGGCACGGTGGTTTCAGGTGCAGCGGCGGCGCCGGTCGAAGCAGCCGAAGGCGAATTTGTAAATCTGACCTTCAAGGGTTTTGTTGACGGCCGGCCGGCCTTTGATGTTGCTGAAAAAGCAACTCAGCCTCAAACCGATAAGGCTTTTGAAAATATCAGGAATGTACTGACCGCACTTAAACTGCCTCTTACAGAACAGAACCTGCAGATTGCCCAGGCATTGACACGGCAAAATTTACCAGTTACCCAAGAGAATATGGCTAAAATGACCGGGCTGTTAAAGGAAAATGCCGGTTTAAAGCCAAATGAAGCAGCATTCCTGACAGCTTCAAAGCTGTCGGAAGATACAAACAATATAGATAAGCTGCAGAGTCTTTTGGCCGGAAGGCTGAAGCTCAGCAATGATATCTCGGAACTTGCAAAATTGGTGGATTCACGGATGAAAGGCAGCGCTGATTTGCCGGCAGACGCTTCTGCCGTAAACAGGCTGGTGCAGAAAATAGCGGCTTCACTGGCCGAAAAAGGTGAACTGACTGCAAAAGCCGGGGAAGAAATCAAAAATCAGGCGGTTCAAAATAACGGTACTCCGGCTGCCGCAGGCCAAGATCAGGCCAAGGCGTCAGCAAATACTGCTGAAAACGGCAGGGCGCCGGATATTTCGGCAAACACACGGCCGGCTGTCGGGACGGCAGGTCAGGGAGAAGCAGGAGAAGCAGTTGTTAATAATAAGACAAACAGCGGTGAAACGGGACAAACAGCCAAGCCGGCCCAATCGGGCGCGGAAGGGGCCGGTAAAGCGGTCAATGACCAGGTAAGTTCACCGGTTAAGGCAAATACCTCAGAGATTGACACAGCCCCCAGACCGGGAAATTTATCTGCAGAAACAGGTGATAAAGCAGACATTGCCCGCAACCACGCCCAAACGGAAAACTCAGGCTTAAACTCAACTGCTGAAAAGCTCCTTAACATGCTAAAGGGGGAAACGCCCTCCGGCAAATCCGAACTGACCTTATTAAACGCATTTAATAAGGAACTGACTGCGCTTATGAACTCGGGAAAACTGCCGGGTGAAGAGCTGGCGGCAGCAAAGCAGCTTGCCGGGGAGGAAAGAGTATCCGCAGCAGCTGTAAAAACCCTTGAAAGTCTGTTTGTCAGGATTGATGAAACCAGCCAGAATATTGATCCTGTCAGGCTGTATAAAGAAATGGACGGTGCCCTGCAGACTCTCAAAAGTACTTTGCAGCTGCTGCCCCAGGGGATAAGGGAAGCTGCCGGCACAATAGTGAACAATCTGGAAAGCAATGTGAATTTTATTAATCAGCTCAACAATTACAGTTCGTATGTGCAGCTCCCTTTGAGCATATTCAATCAGAATACCACCGGTGAACTGTATATGCTGAAAAAGGGCTCCAGATCCAAAAAGCTTGACCCCTCCAATATGACTGTGCTTATATCTCTGGACAGCAATAATATCGGAAGGATAGATACCCTCCTCAGTGTTGACAGGAGAAATATAAGCACAAATTTCAGACTTGAAAACAGTGAGGTGTTTCCTGTGCTGAAGGAACACCACAAACAGCTTTACAACGGTCTGCTTGAAAAAGGCTTCAGGCTTGTGGACTTTACCTACAGGCTCATGGATGAACCCATTAATATAGTCAATTTTGAAGCAGAGGCAAAAAAGGAATTTATTAAAAGCCCCAATAACATTGATATTTCTATTTAATTCATACTTACTATAGGCGGTGGGAATTTGCAGGACAAGGATAAAAACAGGAAAGGCATAAGGCATGCAGCAGCACTGCAGTATTCTCCCGAGACCGATGCCGCCCCGAAAGTGGTTGCCACAGGCAAGGGAATCGTGGCCGAAAAAATGATCGAAAAGGCCAAAGAGGCCGATATACCTGTATATCAGAATACTGAGCTGGCTCAAACTCTTTCGGCGCTTGGAATCGGCGACCAGATACCGCCGGAGGTTTATGACGTTGTTGCCGAAATCCTTATATTCATAGGAAGCGTGGACAAAAGCTACGGTCAGGATTACGAGGATTAGGCTTTTCAAAAGGTGTCTGAGACAATCGGATCCGGATCAAACGGCAGGCTGCCATAACATTAAAAGAAGGTGAGTCATATGACCGGCATAAACACCAGGAAGCTGGGTGCTGACGGTGAGGAAAAGGCAGTTCAGTACCTTCTTGAGAAAAATTATGCAATTTTAAAAACCAATTACAGAGTCGGTCGTTTGGGTGAAATAGATATAATTGCAAGAGATGCCGAATATATTTGTTTTATAGAGGTTAAGACCAGACGCACCGGCACCTGGGGTTCTCCCGGAGAGGCGGTAACAGCAGCAAAGCAGAGAAAAATACACCGGATTGCCGCCATCTATCTTTCAAATACAGGAAGTACATGCGCATGTGTACGGTTTGATGTCATTGAAATCATACTCACAAAAGATGTTAATTTCAATTCCGTTATCAAAAGTATAAACCATATAAAGAATGCATTTTAGAATTTTTTTAAAAGGAGACTGATATGCTTATTGTTGATGCTCATTGCGACACCATAACCACCATAATGAAATGCGGGGAGGGACTCCGCAAAAACAACTGCCACATTGATATAAGCAGACTAAAGAATTACGACAGCTATGTCCAGTTCTTTGCGGCGTTTATTTCACCTGAGCACGCTAAAATGGGAGCGCTGAAGAGAACTCTGAGTATCATCGACAGGCTGTACCAGGAGATAGAAGACAATAAACAGGACATAATGTTATGCTGTAATTACAACGATATGGAAGACGCATTTGCCGGCCGAAAAATTGCAGCCGTTCTCACAATTGAGGGCGGTGAAGCATTGGAGGGAAGTTTGGCTTCTTTAAGGATGCTTTACAAAATGGGTGTGAGGGGTATGACGCTTACCTGGAATTACAGAAACCAGATAGCCGACGGAGTTATTGACGGGATATCGGGAGGGGGACTGACACCTTTTGGGCGTGAAGTGATCCCGGAAATGAACCGGCTTGGAATGCTGGTAGATGTTTCACATATATCGGAGGCCGGTTTCTGGGATGTGATAAACCTGACCGCTGCTCCCATCATTGCATCCCATTCAAATTCAAAAAAATTGTGCAGTCATCCCAGGAACCTCACCGATGAGCAATTGCTTGCCCTGAAGAAAAACGGCGGCGTTACGGGACTGAACCTCTATCCTCTGTTCCTCAATGACGGGGGAAAAGCCTCAATAAAGGATGCGCTTTCTCACATTGAATACATTGTGGCACTTACCGGTGAGGACACTCTTGGTCTGGGTTCCGATTTTGACGGTATTGAATCCACACCTGAAGGGCTGGAAGGCGTACAATGCTATTCCAATCTCCTCAATGAACTTCTCAAGCTGAACTATAGCGAGGGTTTGGTTAAAAAAATTGCCGGGGAAAACTTTATCAGGGTTATTAAAAGCGTACTTTGACAAATACTATAAAAAGAATGCTGCTTACCAAAGTCAATTGCTATGGGCTTTCAGCCGATAGGTAATTGACTTTTTTACTTTCTCCAAAATAACTGCAACTTAACCAGGCTATACTTGCATAATTTTTCTTTTAAATTTTATTTTGTCTGCTGGTAAATAATTTTTTGAATAAAAAGATCAATAAACTTGCAAACAAGAATAATATGTATTAGAATTATTATTGGTTATACTGTTTTTGAGAGGAGAAGATAATGAATAGCTACAGTAAATTATCCAAAAATGAACTTCAAAATGAGATAGAAAAACTTGAAAAAAGATATAATGCATTTAAAGAGCAAAAGCTAAAGCTTGATATGACAAGGGGCAAACCATGCTCGGAACAGCTGGACATGTGTATGGAGATTCTTGACATTCCTTCGAAGGAACTCCGCAAGGCGGCTGACGGCACCGATACCTTCAATTATGGTGTTCTCGACGGTCTCCCGGAAGCAAAGGCACTTTTTGCAGAAATGCTTGACGTAGATAAAAGTGAAGTCATCATCGGCGGAAACTCAAGTCTGAACCTGATGTATGATGCGGTTGCAAGAGCCATGTCGCTTGGTATTCTCGGCAGCACTCCCTGGTCAAAGCTGGACAGGGTCAAATTTTTATGTCCAAGCCCCGGATATGACCGCCATTTTGCAATCTGCGAGCTGTTTGGAATTGAAATGATCACCATTGATATGAGGCAGGACGGTCCTGACATGGATACGGTGGAAAAACTTGTTTCAGAAGATGACAGTATCAAGGGCATGTGGTGTGTTCCAAAGTACAGCAATCCGGATGGAATCACCTATTCCGACAGGGTGGTTGACAGAATTGCGGCTTTAAGACCGAAAGCAAAGGATTTCAGAGTATTCTGGGATAACGCCTATTGCGTACATCATTTGTCCGACAAGCCTGATGAATTGAAAAACATACTGACTGCCTGCAAGGCCACCGGAAATGATAATATGGTGTACATTTTCAGCTCCACCTCAAAAATCAGTTTCCCGGGAGCCGGAATAGCAGCGATGGCAGCAAGTGTTGAGAATCTCAACGGCATCAGGAAAAGCATGACCATTCAGACCATAGGCCATGATAAAATAAACCAGCTGAGACATGTCAGATATTTTAAAAATCTTGACGGCATCAATCTGCATATGAAAAAACATGCAAATATTTTGAAGCCTAAATTCGATATAGTAAATGAGATCCTTGAAAAAGAACTGGGAGGAAAGGAAATAGCCTCCTGGAACAAACCCAACGGCGGATATTTCATCAGCCTCAACACTCTCGACAACTGTGCCAAAGAGGTTGAAAAGCTTTCACTTGAAGCAGGAGTGGTACTTACAAAGGCCGGAGCGACCTATCCCTACGGAAAAGATCCTAAGGACAGAAATATAAGGATAGCTCCCACGCTGCCGCCTGTAGAAGAGCTTAAGAAGGCCATAGAGATATTCTGTATCAGTATACGGCTGGTTTCTGCAAAGAAATTTTTAGAAATGGCTTGAACGAATAAGGGATTAAGCATATAATTTTACATGAGTTTAGAAAGTATTCCGTATACGTTCTAATATTCATAAATGTCTAAAGCGGGATTTGTATCCCGCACTTTTTTTTGAAAAGAAATAATCCGAATATTTTTAATATTTTTGATGCAAATATTCGGTTTTTGTTGTATAATATATCCGGTGACGAAGGGAGATTAGAATGATGAAAAATGTTTATGAAAGTCCTTTTAATGCAAGATATGCAAGCAGCGAAATGCAGCAGATATTTTCACCAGATATGAAGTTCAGGACCTGGAGAAAGCTCTGGATAGCACTGGCTGAGGCTGAAAAGGAGCTGGGCCTGAATATTACCGATGCTCAGCTGGAACAGATGAAAAAAATGAAGGATGACATCAATTATGAAACCGCCGAACAATATGAAAAACAATTCAGGCACGATGTCATGTCCCATGTGCATGCCTACGGTGAGCAGTGTCCCGATGCCAGGGCTATCATTCATCTTGGAGCGACCTCCTGCTATGTCGGGGACAACACCGATATTATAGTCATGACCGAGGCATTGAAGCTTGTTAAAAGTAAAATGCTCATTCTTATAAAGAAACTTTCGGATTTTGCCCTGGAATACAAGGATATGCCCACGCTGGGTTTTACCCATTACCAGCCGGCCCAGCTTGTGACGGTGGGAAAAAGAGCCACACTCTGGATCCAGGAGCTCCTGATGGATATGGAAGACCTGGAGCATGCAATTGAAAATATGAAGCTGCTGGGTTCAAAGGGAACAACCGGAACTCAGGCAAGCTTTTTGAATTTGTTTGACGGTGACCATGAAAAGGTTAAAAAGCTTGAACAGCTCATCGCCGACAAAATGGGCTTTAAAGCGGTTTTTGCCGTGTCGGGCCAAACCTACCCCAGAAAGCTGGACAGCAGGGTTTTAAATGTTCTCAGCGGGATCGCACAGAGCGCATATAAATTCAGCAACGATATGAGACTTCTCCAGAGCATGAAGGAAATGGAGGAACCTTTTGAGGAAAAGCAGATAGGTTCATCTGCAATGGCTTATAAAAGGAACCCCATGAGATGTGAGAGAATTTCCTCCCTGGCAAGATATGTTATCGTGGATGCATTAAATCCTGCAATAACCGCTTCCACACAATGGTTCGAAAGAACCCTGGATGACTCCGCAAACAAGAGAATTTCAGTGCCCGAGGCCTTCCTTGCCATTGATGCCATCCTTAACATATATATAAATGTGGCAGGCGGCCTGGTAGTTTACCCTAAGGTCATACTGAAACATGTTATGGATGAGCTGCCATTCATGGCCACCGAAAACATAATGATGGAGGCTGTAAAACACGGGGGAGACAGGCAGGAGCTTCACGAACAGATCAGAATGCACTCAATGGAGGCCGGCAAGCGTGTTAAAGTGGATGGCGAGTCCAATGACCTTATTGAGAGAATTGCTGCCGATCCGCTGTTCGGAATGTCTCTGGAAGCACTTAAAGCCGTACTTGAGCCAAAGAACTACATCGGCAGAAGCCCCGAGCAGGTTGTGGAATTCATTGAAAATGAAGTCAGGCCGGTGCTTGCCGGCAGTGAGCTTGCCGACATAAAGGTTGAATTGAAGGTATAGATTCGGAGACCTATTGATGTTGGATTCAAGTTTGATATAATAAAAGATAGGATGTCAATACATCATCCCATCTTTTATTTTTTTGTTAGGATTTAAACACACAAGAGAAAAGTATAACTGGGTTTAACTTTGATTAGACCGGATTGGAGAGTACATATGATAAACAAGTTCAGCAGCATTCCTCTGTATCTGCAGCTTAAGGATATGATAATAAAAAAGATCGAAAGCAATGAATATGCCCCCAACACCCAGATTCCCTCCGAGCAGGACCTCTGTCAGATGTATGATATCAGCAGGCCTACGGTGAGACAGGCCATAACCGAGCTGACAAACAGCGGTTATCTATACAAGGAAAAGGGAAAAGGAACTTTTGTTTATGGCCGCAAGAATGTTATAGATATCAAAAACTATACCGGATTCACAGATTCCATTCTTGACTGCCAGGCTCCCGCCGGGAAAAATATAATAGACATATCTGTAATAGAGAGTTCGTCAATTGACATACTTAACCGTATTTTTAACTATAACAGCAGTATGCCGGTAACCGTAATCACTTATTTATCATTTATAAATAATCAGGCCAATGAAGTTTATTTGCTGAATAAGTCCTATATCCCAGTAAATCTGTTTCCGGATATTGTCAACCAGCTTAAAGACGGGAAATCCTCAATAGATATTCTGAGAGGAAAATATCCTCTTATTCCTGAAAAAAGCAAGAGCATTCTGGAAATAGTATTTGCCGATAACAACGATTCGCCTTTGCTGAGGGTCCAACCCGGCCAGCCCCTCATAAAGCTTCAGAATACCCTGTTTTCAAAGAGCGGACAGGCAGTGGAGTATATAATTTCCAAATACAGGGCCGATAATTGCAGATTGATGTTTGAAAACAGCAAACAGTAAGAAAGGACAGAATGCAGTGGAAATGTCAATAATTAAACTGTATTTAAGAAAATATTAATTCAAATGTATTTGAATCCAATGGACCAATAGTGTTAAAATTAGATGCTGTTGATTTGGAAAAAATGTTTTTATTGCATAAAGTTAATTTCAACTTTGTACTGAGCATAAGCATAATAGGAGGAAAGATGAGCAGGTATCATTTAAAAAACGGAAGGAAATATAAAAAAAGAAGAGCACTCGTTGTTGCTGCAACGGTTTTATTTATAGTTGCAATTGTTATGGCAGTATATCTGTTTTTAAACAGGGATAATGTAACAGGAGCATCAAAGGCCGGAGATTCAACCCATACCGGCAGCAGTCAGACTGCTGCGTCTCAAACAGGGCCGGGCACTGCTGCAAACTCTGCCGCAACAAATTCCGGTTTGGCAGGTTCGACCGG
This sequence comes from Ruminiclostridium cellobioparum DSM 1351 = ATCC 15832, assembly GCF_000621505.1. GTDB lineage: Bacteria > Bacillota > Clostridia > Acetivibrionales > DSM-1351 > Ruminiclostridium > Ruminiclostridium cellobioparum. The sequence continues at coordinate 34,129 of NZ_JHYD01000009.1, read as the reverse complement.
GCAGCCATCGGATAGTACGGCCAATGGATCAAATTCCGACCTTAATGGTGTTACTACCCAGGCACACGGATATTTGCCAAAAATCGGCACGGCGGCAAAAAGCGGCAGGATGGACGAACTGAAAAAAATTATTACCGACTATACCTCAAAGCTTCCAGGCAGGTACGGCGTAACCTATATTGATTTGGCTACGGGTGAAATGGTTAATGTCAACGACCAGGTTGAGTATATTGCGGCAAGTACCTCCAAGCTCCCCATTAATATGGTTCTGTTCAAGGACATTGAGGCAGGCAAGGTATCCCTTGAGGACAAGCTCGTGTATAAGGAGGAGGATCTGGAGTACGGTACCGGAATCATACAAAATTCACCATACGGGACCGAATACACTGTCCGTGAGACTTCAAAGCTCGCTATCCGCAAGAGTGATAACTGCGGTGTCAACATGATTATCCGTCAGGTAGGTATAGAAAACGTCCGCAAGTATCTGACCGACCTTGGAGGAAAGGTTTATTACGGTAAGACCCACCGTTCCTGTCCCTATGACATGGCTCTTGTAGCCCGGGATATGTACAGTCATTACCTGGACAATGAAGCTGTTTACGGGGAGCTGATAGACAATCTTGAAAATACCGACTGGAATGACAGAATCAGTGCAAAGCTGACAGGTGTGAAGGTTGCACATAAAATCGGAAATCAGACCAAAACAGCCAATGATGTGGGTATAGTATTCGGAAAGCACCCGTATGTTCTTTCTGTAATGACCGAAGATGTGGATTTCGGAACAGCCTGCAACAATATAGCCGCACTTTCCAAAAAGATATTTGACTTTGAAGAGGCATATGCAGCAGAAACACCTGTACAGGCAAAATAATAAATTAACTTTAAATAAAATATTGGAAACCGGTTATCCTATATTTATGGATAAATTATTTGCAGCTCATTTATAAATTTGTTTTATTTATGGGCTGTTTTTATTCATATTCAGACATATTATAAAAAGAAGGGTATAATAAATTGAATATTGGTTGTAATTAAACAAGGGAGGAAGCTATTTTTAATGGAGGATTTTATTCTTAACTCTATACACAGCATTATCAACGGAAATCCGGTAGTTACATATATATTCTTCTTAGTTTCAGGTATACTCCAATTGGTTTTTCCTCCATATCCATCAGATGTTATTATAGTTTTTGAAGGATATCTGACGACAATTGGACCCAATTTCCATTTTCTTATGGTTTTATTTGTATCTGTAATGGGAAGTCTTATAGGTTCTATCCTGGTATACTGGTTCGGATATAAAAAGGGTGATGAAGTACTCAAATACAAGCTTGTATTGAAATATATCGATGAAAAGCATATCAAACGGTCTGAAAAAGTATTTCATAAGTATGGCAAGTATGGTTTGATTCTGAGCAAATTTATTCCGGGTACCAGTACAATCATGGTTTTGTTTTCAGGAGTATTTAAGGTAAAGAAAAGAATATATTTTACTTATATTTTGTTTTCAATTATTTTGCAGCAGGTCATTTATCTTTTGATAGGACGTGTAATAGGTAAAAACATTCAGCAGGTCAAACGTTTCCTGTCTGTGTTCAATATGGCTTCGGTGGCCGTTATTGCCGTTATAGCAATAATAGGCTATATTATCTATAAATCCCGTAAATCCAGGAAAAAGCAGTCCGATTCGTCGGAGTTATAAACATTTGTATATGGAAAATATTTACTTAAATTTGTGTTTACAAGTCCAATTATGAGGTATCATTATAGTATTACTATTAATATACGGATTTACACTATTTTGGCAAAAGGAGAAATGGAAATGTTTTGCTGATTAAGGGGGGATTTGTATGGCAATAAAGGTTTATTCCACACCGACCTGTAAATGGTGCAACGTACTTAAGGAACACCTGGATTCCAACAATATAAAGTACGTGGACGTTGACGTTTCAAAGGACACCAAAGGGGCTTTGGAAATGATAAAAAAGTCAGGTCAGCGGGCAGTACCGGTAATTGACATTGATGGTAACATAATTGTAGGTTATGATAAGGAATATATAGACAAGCTTCTTAACGCTTCATAAAACATCTTGAGAATTAAAAGCATAAATAAAAGCAGTATCCAATGAGCCGGCTCAGGGACACTGCTTTTATTTTATACCTGGAAACTGATTGGAATTAATACAATACCTACTTTAGAGGTTTTGTAAACATTTGAGTCCAATACTTGACGCCGGTGCTTGTTTTAGCAAGACCGACACCGATATTTGTGTAGGTGGAGCTCAGAATATTTGCTCTATGTCCTGGTGAATTCATCCAGCCATTCATAACCTCAGCGGGTGTTTTCTGTCCATAGGCGATATTTTCGCCTGCTGTTGAGAACCTGATACCGAAGGATTCCATCATTTTAAAAGGAGATCCGTAGGTTGGTGAGGTATGGGAGAAATAGTGCTTGTTAACCATGTCCTGACTCTTTAATCTGGCTACCTTTGATATCTGCGCATTTAAAGTTAGAGTCTGCAGGCCTCTTTTGGATCTTTCCACATTAACAAGCCTTGCCACTTCCTTTTCATAATCAGAGATACTGCCTTGATCAGGTATTGTCAGCTTTTGTCCCGGCTTAACGGCATTGGAATTTTTAAGCTGTGGATTACAGGACTTTAACCTGCTTATGGTGGTATCGTGCTTGGCAGCTATTCCGGACAAGGTGTCACCGCGCTTGCAAGTATAGGTTTGAGCAAAAACTCCTACTGTCAGCAAGCTGAAAACCAATGTTGCTATAATCAATATTTTTTTCAAAATTATATCACCTCAATGACTATTATTTGTGTTTGTTGCAATAATATGACCAACAAATTTTTAAAAAAATTGAAATATTATGCATTAAAAGCGTTTGTTAAGAAGTTCTTTACAATTAATTAACATTATTTTAATTGACAAAATCACACTTAACATATTACAATCTTGATACAGTGGCCAAACAGCTGATCTTTAAACACTTCTATAAGTATCTTTTTTGATTTACAGCTTTTATTAGAATAGTATTTTAATAGATGGATACATTTTGAATATACTTATAAAACACGGAGGAAGAATGGACATAATCTACACGCTGCTTGACTTCATAATTAATTTGGATAAACATCTGACAGAATTGATAAACAATTTTGGAGGGTTCACATATGTAATTTTATTTTTGATTATTTTTTGCGAGACAGGCCTGTTTATGGCTCCCTTTCTGCCGGGTGATTCTCTGATTTTCGTAGTTGGTGCCCTATCGGCATCAGGGGCCATGAATATATGGTTGATAACCGGCGTTCTGATTGCGGCGGCTGTCATAGGTGACACGGTGAATTACCACATCGGCAAGTTCCTGGGGCCCAGGATTTTTAAAAAGCAAAATGTCAGATTCTTAAATAGAAAACATTTGGACAAAGCTCATGAATTCTACCGTAAGCATGGAGGGAAAACCGTTATTATGGCAAGGTTTATCCCTGTTATCCGGACTTTTGCACCCTTTGTTGCGGGAATGGGCAGTATGTCCTACGGCAGATTCATACTTTACAATATAACAGGGGGAATAGCATGGGTATCCATCTGCGTGGCTTCAGGCTACTTTTTTGGGAACATTCCGGTAGTGAGTGAGAATTTTACATTGGTTATACTTGCTATAATAGGTATTTCCCTATTGCCGGTTGTTTTTACGTGGATGGCAAACAGAAGAAACAAATCCTAAAATATAACTGGCTGAACTAATTGTATTAAAGCAGCAAACAGAGGGAGTAACGGTCTGTAACAACGACAGAGGATTAACCGTCATTACGGCAATTTGCCCGGTATATCCACAATTCGTGAGACTCTGAGACAAAACCATCAGGTTTTGTCTCAGAGTCTTTTTATATAAATAAAAAAACTGGAGGTACATTTATGTCAACAAAAAAAGCCCTGATTTGGGTGGCATTCTGGATCGGTTTGGCGCTGGTATTTAATGCGGGAGTTTATTTCTTCATGGGACAGGAAAAGGCTCTGGAGTTCATGGGAGGCTTTGTAATTGAGAAAAGCCTGAGCATTGACAACTTATTCCTTTTTATTATGGTTTTCAGCAGCTTCGGAATAAAACCGGAATATCAAAGGCGGGTACTGAATTACGGAATTGCCGGAGCTCTCGTTTTAAGGCTGGTATTTGTGCTGTTGGGAGTAACAATTATTAATAAGTTCCATTGGATGCTCTACATATTCGGAGCCATCCTTATTTTCAGCGGTATCAAAATGATGTTCGGACATGAGGATAACAATGTCAAGGACAGCAGGATACTAAAGGTTATTGGCAGGCTTATTCCGGTCAGTGACAGTCTGGAGGGCGACAGGTTTTTTGTGAGAAAAAACAAAGTATTATACGCTACACCTCTGCTGGCAGTTCTTATTGTCATTGAGTTCACAGACATAATATTTGCGGTGGACTCCATACCGGCTATTTTTTCAATAACACTTGATCCGTTTATAGTTTATACATCAAATATATTTGCAATCTTGGGGCTCAGAAGTATGTACTTCGTACTGGGAAATCTTCATGAAAAATTCAAATACGTGAAGTATGGTGTAGCCCTGATTCTCACGTTTACCGGTCTTAAGCTGGCACTGTTAATGTTTGGTGTACACATACCCGTTGGACTTTCCCTGGCTGTGATTGTTTCTATTTTAACCGTTAGCATTGTGGCATCGGTGATGATTAGCCGGAAAACGGGAGAGGCATAGAGTAAAATTAACACGTTGTGCCAGTTAATTTAATGTTTGCTTTACCTGTGTAATTTTTTTAAATCAAATGGTAACTTCCGTATTTTAATTAGCCCAACGCATTAATTTAGTGTAAAAGTTTGTAACAAACATTTATAAGTTGACATAAAATATACAGAGGTGATATAAATATGCCAAACGGGCCACACAACCACAGATATGGCGGTGAAACCTCATATACCGACGGGCATGTTCACAATTATATGGGTAGAACAAGTATTAATCCAGACACCGAAGGCCATATCATTATTTGGAGGGCGTTACCTCCTATAACAATGGACATATCCATTATTACACAGATTATACAGGTCCTGCAGTATATATTGACGGAGGACATTATCATAATTATATGGGGGAAACCCAAGTCGCAGACAGGCACACCCATCGTTTTTCAGGGAGAACTTCAGTATATAGGGATTAAATATCCTTGGAATAAAGTCAACTTAAATCTTTGGCCAGATCTATTCAAAGTTTGTGGATCTGGTTTTTTGTTACAATTTATGTTAACTATTCATATAATATTATGGCACTATTTTGGGTAAGGAGCGATATGTATGAGAAGACATGGCAGAAAAAGGCCGCATACACAAGTCAATAATTCAACATTTAAAGATAAAAACAAGGCTCCTGATATGCATGCTAACAATGATCAGATACTTAAGGAACTTATTCTGCAATATTATGAAGAAGAAACGAGAAAACATAAGAAGAAATGTAAAAATCAAAAATTAACCTTATGGGAGGGGCTCATTTTATTATTGCTGTTAAAGGAAAAGGGCATCCTGGATGAATTGCTTGAAACCGATGAATTTGATGGATTTAATGAAAATGAATATAAAGAATTTAACATAAACTCAAAACATAAATCAAATAAAGAGAAGGAATATAATGTAAAAGAACATTATGCTGGCTTCGAGGATAGTGAAACCCATGGTATAAAACACAGCAGTAAGAAAGAGCATTTTGATTTCGATTATTTTGCAGAAGACTGAGCTTGAGATAATTTAAACTTCTTTAGAATTTACCATAAATTAAGGAGGCTTTAATGTATTATTAATATTAAGGCATTATTCTATAATTGTAAAGAAAAAAACAGCTGGATCAAGAAAGGAATTATATATGTATCTAATTGATTACCACACGCATTCGGATAATTCAAGTGATGGAAAGAACAAAATATATGATATGTGCGTAAAAGCTGTTGATTCAGGTTTAAAGGAAATCGCCGTAACTGACCATTTCGAGCCTTCTTTAGGAAATGAAAAATATCCATTTTATGATGCCGACAGGTATTTTGAGGAGATTTCAAGTGCTGAGTCGGTTTTTGCAAAAGATATTAAACTAAAAAGAGGGGTTGAACTTGGACAACCGCACATATATCCGGAGTATTCCGAAAAATTGCTTGGGGCACACAAGTATGACTATGTTCTGGCTTCGGCCCATAAAATGAGCGATAACCTGGATTTTGGGGAAATAACGTATAATGAACATAATACACCATACTATTGCATCAGATATCTTGAAGAACTAAAGGCGCTGGTCAGCTGGAACAAATTTGACTGCGTAGGCCATCTGGATCTTATCAAAAGGTATACCTCCATTTATAAAATCAAGGCCAATTTAATTGATTACAGAGACAGACTTGAAGAAATTCTGAGAAAAATCATTCAGAACGGTAAGGGAATTGAGGTGAATACATCAGGCTTGAGACAGTTTGCAAAAGCCTGTTTGCCCGACCTTGACATAGTGAGCCTGTACAGGCAGCTGGGAGGAGAGATAATTACGGTAGGCTCTGATGCGCATACGGCAGAGGATGTGGGAAAAGGTATCAGGGAAGGAATAGAAATGATTGAGCAGGCAGGATTTGATTATATAACCGTTTATGTGAACAGGCAGCCCTCTATGATAAAAATATCCCGGAAAGCTTCTATTGGTGGTTACAACAAGCAATACGCCTGATGTATTTTCACAGAGCAGGCGGTTTACCATGCAATTAAAAAAATATGGACAGGGGCGGTAACTAATGAAGAAATTGAAGAAGACTTTTGTTCTGGATACTAACGTTTTATTGCATACTCCGTATGCACTATATTCATTTGCCGATAATAACATTGTTATACCCGAGGTGGTACTGGAGGAACTGGACAAATTTAAAAAGGACAATACCGAGCTTGGAGCAAATGCAAGGCATGTAGCAAGGCTTATTGACGGACTCAGGGAAAAAGGAAATCTGAACAAGGGTGTCAAGCTTGATAACGGAGGTCTCCTGCGTATAGAGATGAATTTTCACGAGGTAAAGCTTCCCGAGAGCTGGATAGGCAGTGTGAACGATAACAGGATACTGAAAGTATGCAAGGGCTTAAAGGAAAATGGAGAAAAAGTATTTCTGATTACAAAAGATTTTTTTGCCAGAATCAAAGCCGATGTTCTGGGAATTGCCGCCCAGGACTTTTTTGCAGAACAGGTGCCTGTATACGATGAACAGTACAGAGGGCGTGTAGAAGCTTATACTACCGAGAAGAAACTGAATGATTTTTACAAGAACTCAAAGCTTTTAGCAGAGGATCTGTTTTATTTCCCCAATAATTCGGAAAAAAAGGAAAAAGTCGAACTTTTTGCAAACCAGTTCCTGATAATCCACTCAGTCAAAAATGAAAAACACACTGCTCTGGCACGGTTTGACGGCAAGGAGGTCGTTCCCCTCAACTTCATGCATGAGCACCCCTTTGGTGTATCTCCCAGAAATGCGGGACAAAAATTTATACAGGAAGCTTTGATGCTGGATGCCGATAAAGCACCGCTTGTCATAATAAAGGGCTCGGCCGGCACTGCAAAAACGTTTTATTCACTTGCTGTAGGCCTTCATAAAATGGTTGCCGAGAACAACAAGTCCTACCGGAAGATACTGGTATGCCGGCCCAATGTGAAATTCGATGAGGATATAGGCTTTTTGCCAGGCACCGAGCAGGAAAAAATAGCACCTTTTCTCAGGCCTGTAATAGACAATCTGGAGGTGTTGATTGACAATGACGAAAACGAACGGTATAAAAGTGAAAAAGAATTGAAGGATAAAATAGATGAACTTTTTGACCGGAAGATAATCAATACCGAGGCTATTGCCTTTATAAGAGGCAGGTCTATCGTAAAACAGTGGATAATCATCGATGAAGCGCAAAATCTGACTCCGAAGCAGGTAAAAGGGATTATTACCCGTGCCGGAAGGGGCACAAAAATCATATTGATAGGTGACCCCGAGCAGATAGACCATCCTTTTCTCGATATAAGGACAAACGGACTGAGTTACGCAGCCGAAAAAATGAAGGGAAGTCCCCTGTGTTACCAGATTACTCTTACCGATGAAGAATGTGAACGCTCGGAGCTTGCCTATGAAGCGGCAAAAAGGATGTAAATATGAATATTGTATTGACAAGCCATCAATTAATATATTATCATTGAACATGTTAAAAGGGAGTAGTTTTTAATACAAAGTCAACATACTGGCGTAAATGCCTGGCTTTGTAACCGATGGGTAACGAGACTTTTGACATAACCTTTTCTAGAGGGGTTATGTTAAAAGTCTTTTTTAATATATTTTTTTATTATGGAGAAACCGAGAGGGTGTAAAAATGTATTCTAATTTAATTGCATTTCTGTTTTCAACCGGGACTGTTGTCCTGGCTGAAATGGGGGATAAGACGCAGCTGCTGGCAATGGCATTTGCCACCAGGTACAAAGCGGCAAAAGTATTGGCAGGCGTATTTATAGCTACCGTTTTAAACCATGCTTTAGCTGTTGCAGTAGGTAATTTTATAACACGTTTTGAAGCGGCTCAAATCTGGATACAGGCAATTGCTGCATTATCCTTCATATTCTTTGGATTGTGGACAATCAGAGGTGACAGACTGGAGGGCGAGGAGAACAGGACAACAAAATTTGGAGCGGTAGTGACGGTTGCAATAGCATTTTTTATTGCCGAAATGGGTGACAAAACCCAGCTGGCCACTATTGCCCTTGCAGCAAAGTTCCCTGCCAGCCCCATTGGGATTTTGACAGGAACCACCACCGGAATGTTAATTGCAGATGGGATCGGCATTATAGTCGGGGTGGTCATGTGCAGGAAAATACCTGAGAGAACTATTAAACTTATATCGGCCGGAGTATTTATTTTCTTCGGTTTGATAGGCTGTTACCAGGTGGCCGGTGATATGCTTCAGCTTCCGCTTTGGGCCATTATTGTCTGTATGATTTCAATTATCATTGTTACAGGTATAGCTGCATATTTATTAATAAAGAACAATAAAGTTGTTGAAGAACAAAACAGGATTGTGGGCCAATACTGCAAGGTGAAACTTCAAAAGCCGGACGCAGTAAAAAAATAGCTCTTAAAAAATTGCCGGACATATTTTCGTCCGGCAATTTTTTTATCTGAAGCATGGAGTTCAGCATTTTACCTTAAAATTCTTTGAATTTAATTTTTAAATCAACGCATATTAGAAAAATGTTAAGGAGAGGGCCATGCTGAAGAACGTTAAAAAAACAATTTATATAATATTAATGCTTTTTACAGCGCTTTTTATATTTTCTTCATTCTTTGTCAGGGCAAAGTATAATTATTTTATCTATGGGGACAGGCCCATTCTGACAAAACAAGAACCTGGCATATTTTTCATACTCATTTTTATTATATTGCCAATGGGTTTCCTGTTTTATAAAATATCTCTTAAACTTGACAGATATGATAAAAGCTTGATTTTGCCCATCTCCATCCTAATTTCATTTTTACTGCAAACAGGCTTTATTTTTGCATTTCCAAGGCTGCCTACCGATGATTCGAAAACTGTTTATACACTGGCATTAAATATGTTCTACCACAAGGATTATTCCTCCTTCGGGGAAGGGGGCTACCTTCACATGTTTCCCTTTAATTACGGCACAGTGCTGTATATCATGGCATTACTGAAGCTGTTTCCCGACAGCTATGTGGTTATTAAAAGCTTTAACATATTGTTTTCTCTTGTTATAACAATAATGATATATAAAATAAACGGATTACTTGACTGCAAATCTGCCCGTAAGGATTACGGAATATTATTTTTCGCAGCAACGTACATTCCGGGAATATTCATGAGCAATTTTATTTATAACGATGTTATGGCCACAGCCTTTTTCACCTGTTCGGTATATTTCCTGATAAAATTTGTCAAGAAGCGGGCTGTTAAAGACCTGTTGGCCTCAGCATTTTTTTTATCCATAGGCAATTATTTCAGAAATATAGGCTTGATATTTTTAATAGCAGCTATTATTTATGTTGTTTTAAATATGAATGTGCTGAAGGCCGGACTGGCGGCAGCTTCGGTATTTATTCTGATTCTTGCGGTAAATATCCCGGGACTGGCCCAAAATTATTATTTGCAGAAGGCAAATATTATAAGCGGATCTGTTAAGGAGAACTCGGCTCCCGTCCACATGTGGCTGAATATGGGAATGAATTTCGAAAAGCTCGGATTCTGGGACGACTTTAAAAGTTATAGCATATACCGAATTGATGCAAGTTACAATAAACAGTTAAGTATCAAATTATTTAAAGAGGATATTAAGGAAAAAATTTCGAATTCAACTGTTGGGGGACTGTTATCGCATTATTATAGAAAACTTATCTGGACATGGACAGAAGGCACCTATCAGATCGAAAGATATGGCTTTGGAAATGATATGGACACATCGGCAAAAAAATGTCCAAGGCATGGGGGATATGAGTACAGGACCTTTGCCACCAATTTATTCAAGGATGATTCCATGTACAGAAGTGCAATGAACTGGATACTATATGTAATTAATTTTTTAATGTACTTATTTATTTTATTTGGATTGATACAAAGAGTAAAGGCAGGTAAGTTTGAAGGCTTGCTTTTGGTTTTAATTATTCTGGGGATTATTGCCTTTTATATAATCTGGGAGATAAAGTCCAGATATATTTATCCCGTCTATCCTATTTTGATCATCCTGTCATTTCAAGGCTTTAAAAGGGCTTATGACATTGCTTTTACGACAGTCACCAAACGCCGATGAAAGGCTGAAATTGCCGGTATCAAAATGAAAATTTTACTAATGTTGCATTTGCAACAACACAAAATAAGATTCCCCTGTATTATTATAATTATAAGATAGTTTTAATAAGATAATTTTAAAATTTTGCGGTAAATAAAGTTGAGCCATATGGCTTAACCGTCACTGGGGGAGGACTACCCATTAATTCAATTCAATCATACTGCCGTCCGGCTTTTTCAGAGATACGCCAGTCTGCCCATGTGCCGTTAAATGTTCTTTCAAACTCTGCATAAGCATTTCCCGCCGAGCGTCATTTGCATAATCAGAGGTCATTTTTTCTGCGAGTCCTTTTATTTCATTTCCCGAAACTGGCATTACACAAAGTTTACGGATGGAGTCGCCAAAATATGCGCCGTCCGGTAAATTTGCAGAACCGACTTCGAGAAATTCCTCAAATTCCCATCCGCCACTGTAATCGCCGCTCCGAAATATGATTGCACCCGGAATCACAGCGCCGCCTGTGCTCTCCAAGGTACTACCGTATAAACGGTAATACTCATAATATACCGTGACAAACACTTTTAGCTTGCCGGATTCCTCATAAGCGCCATAAATAGAGGGTGCATACATAAGAAACCCGCTCTCGGAACCGCCGTATTGCTGCAAGATAGCTGAATTGAAAATGCCGCCGTATACTTTACCATCAACCTCTCCATCATAGACACCAGAAGGATTTTCCGGTTTGAAATCAGGGAGTTTTATTTCGCTGATGATGGATAACTGTCTATACCATTCTTGCGGCGAAAGTGATTCATCGGTTACGTTATTTTGGACACCCAGCATATCTTTGCACATCCGCATCATAATCTGTCCGCGCAGACCGCTGGAATTGCCTGCTTCAAATTGAGAAAGCAGGTACTCCAAAACACCGTCCGGATATTTCATCGTAAGGTTCTCATACTCCTCCCAGTGCTCGTTGATATAGTCCTGCGGATTGGATGAACTAAGTGGCGATGACATTATAACAAGCAGACCATCTTCGACTCTTTGAGCAATGTCAGAGATATTCTCATCCGATGACGTTATCTGCATATCCGGGTTTGTCAGTATAATGGCATAAACGGTATTTACCTGTGCCGGATAGGACTTCGCGATTTCGCCGTTATAATAGACAATAACCTTATCGCCAACGGTAAAATGGGTCATGCTGTCTTTCAATTTCACGCTGAGAGAAACACTGATCAGGTCGCTGCTTCTGCGTGCGTCCTCACCCTCGTTGACACTTACAAGGATGGCATTATCATGCACTTCGGTTACAGTCCCGGCAAAATGCGGCTCTTTATCAACATTTTTCATGGACATTGGTATGAATGAATTTAAGATATTTCCATCCGTGGCACGATTAGCCGCAAACCCCGCGCTCAATACAGCAACCAACGCAACTGACACGACGATAATCACCCGGGACGGTTTCTTAAAATTCAGCACGTTTTTTATTCTCCCTTTCACGCCGCCCTCTCCGAAAGCAAGAGGACTGCCGCCAATGATACGCCGTTCCGTTGCCAACGATAACAGCGACAGCGAATAATCCTTTTTTATTTCTCCACCCATTTCTTTCAATACACGCTCGTCACAGGACATTTCCATATCCACGCCCATCAGTAGGAACGCCACCCATGCCAGCGGATTAAACCAATGCACACACAAAATGAAATACGCCACGAATTTTATGATATGGTCATGCCGCCGGATATGCGTCTGTTCATGCAAGATAATAAAGATTTTTTCTTGCCCGGATAAGCCAACGGGCAGATAGATTTTCGGTTTGAAAACGCCCAATACAAAAGGCGATTTAATATTTTCCGCTTCGTAGATATTGGCCTCGATGTGGGCTGCTTTCCTCATATTCCGTTTAAGGATAAAGAAAGACACCACGCCGTAAATGAACAATACGGCTACGCCGCCAAACCAAACCCACGCGCCGGTTGCCATCCATATCTGCAAAGGGTTTACACTCGCGGTTGGTTTGGCGGCGGGAAGAATACTACTGACAGCATTATTTACAAAGGGTATGCCGCTGTCAATGCGCGGCACAGGCTGCATGACTATATCCGTCGGTATTGTCTGCGCCTTGAATGGAATCAGGCTAAATATGCTCTCAATGGAAAACGGGAAAACGAGTCTAAATCCTGCTACCGCCCACAGGCAGTAAGAAATTATTTTAGGGGCTTTTTTAAGTGGAAGCCGCGCAAGGCATATTGCCCCGATAACAAATGCCCCGGTCAGGCTCATATTTAGAATTGTGAGGAACAGTTTATCCATTATTACCGCCCCCTTCATATTCTTCTATCAGACGTTTTAATTCTGCCGCTTGTTCCGGCGTTAGTTTCCTGCCGCCGAAAAATGAAGTGATGAACTTCGGCAACGACCCGCCGAAAGTATCTTCTACATAGCGGCGGCTTTGGCGGGCTATTTGCTCGTCACGAGTAAGCACAACAGACACATTTGCGTTTTCGTTTTTGAATACGCCCTTGTCGCAAAGTTTCTTTAACACCGTGTAAGTCGTTGATTTTTTCCAACCCATTTCTCGCTCCGCAAGCGCGACCAACTCCGGCGAGGTCAACGGCGCATCCCGCCAAACCAAAGCTGCGAGTTTTTCTTCTGCGTCAGTAAGCGTTATGTTTTTAGTCATGGCATTCTCTCCAATCTAAACTTATTAGACTGGGTACAGTCTATCATGATTAGACCGGATTTGCAAGAAGGATTTTGATAAATGATATTAAATGTTTTATATTAAAAAAATTTTTATTAAAAATATTTAACCAATATGAATAAGAGTTAACTTTGATTTTACACACCATTAATTTGTAATTAATCAATAAAAATTAGAATGAATCTTGTAAACAAAATAACTTCTATTTGGAGGGTCAGTAAAAATGAAAAAACTTATGAAATCTGTGATCTTATCTTTGGCATTAACAATGAGTCTTTCTACGGCTTTGGTCGGCTGTGGCTCAAATAATGAAACTGCCGCAGATTCCTCAGCTTCAGGATCAACTCAGGTTGAGTCTTCGGCAAGCAGCAGTACCGAAGCAGCACCGTCATCAACAGCAGGTGTCTCAGGATCAGCTACGGCAGTCGGATCATCAGCACTTCAGCCTCTGGCAGAAAAAGCAGCTCAGATTTTTATGGAAACAAATAAGGAAGCAAATATTCAAGTTCAGGGCGGCGGAAGCGGCACCGGATTGAAGCAGGTTTCCGAAGGCGGAGCAGACATTGGAAATTCAGATGTATATGCAGAAGAGAAGCTTCCGGAAGATCAGGCAAAAGCACTGGTTGATCACAAAGTATGTGTTGTAGGTTTTGCAACAGTTGTAAACCCAAAGGTAAAGGTAGACAACCTGACAAAGCAGCAGTTGATTGATATCTTTACAGGAAAAATCACAAATTGGAAAGATGCCGGCGGAGATGACATGAAGATTGTTATCGTAAACAGACCAAGTTCTTCGGGTACCAGAGCAACCTTTAAGAAATATGCCCTGGATGGTGCTGAGGAAGCAGAAGGTATGGCATTGACAGAAGACCAGTCCGGTACCGTTAAAAAGGCAATAGCCGATACTGACGGAGCAATTTCCTATCTTGCATTATCATATGTTGATTCCACTGTTAAAGCACTTAAATATGAAGGAATTGAACCTAAGGTTGAGAATATTACCAGCGGCAGTTATCCAATCTGGGCTTATGAACATATGTATACAAAAGGCGAGCCAACCGGCGTTGTGAAGGCATTCCTCGACTTTATGACAAGTGATGAATTCAAGCCGACAATAACTGAACTCGGATATATTCCAAATTCCGAAATGAAAGTATCCAGAGATAACTAGGAATTCAGATTAATAATACATTAAATATAAAAGGAGACTGGTTGCTTTAACCGGCTTCCTTTTATATTAACCAAACAACTATCCAGTTAAGGATGATTATATATGTTGAAAAATAAAAACATGAAATCCAGGTATTACTATTTCAAGCATGAATATTCCGGTAAATTTGCAGTAACTTTTTTTGGGATGTTTCTGATCATACTGACGCTTTGTCTTGTTGTGTTCATAGCTACAAAAGGATTGGCCACGTTCTTTAACAATCATTTTTCACCGATAGAATTTTTATTTTCAACGGTATGGAAACCTGACAGAGCTCCGGCAAATGGAGGTCCGGCCATCGGTGCGCTGATTTTTATAACAGGCTCTGTTTTGGTGTCCATGCTTGCTTTGTTGATGAGCACACCCTTCAGTGTGGCAGTTGCCATATTTATGACTGAGATATCGCCAAAATTAGGTAAGAAGTTGTTACAGCCGGCCATTGAGGTATTTGTCGGAATTCCATCGGTAGTTTATGGCTGGGTCGGCTTAAGCGTTCTGGTACCGTTTATCAGAGTAAACCTTGGCGGACTTGGCTTTAGTCTGCTTGCCGGTTCACTTGTCCTGTGCATAATGATATTTCCCACCATTGCCAGCGTCTCTGCAGATGCTATAAGAGCAATTCCCAGGGACTATTATGAAGCTTCACTTGCATTGGGGGCTACACGCTGGCAGACAATCAGAAGAGTAATTATTCCTTCTGCTACTCCCGGTATTTTGACCGGAATTGTACTTGGTTTGGCGCGTGCGTTCGGTGAAGCCCTGGCGGTTCAGATGGTCCTGGGCAATACCATAAGAATTCCGCGCTCGCCGCTTGATTCAACAATAAATATGACAAGTATTATAACGATGGATATGGGAAATACAGCTATGGGGACTGTGTGGAATAATGCCTTATGGTCTATGGCGTTACTGCTTTTGATAATGTCATTTTTGTTTATTGTTTTAATTCACAGAATAGGAAACCAGGGAGGCAGTAAATAATTATGAAATCAAAAACAGCAGATAAGTTAGCCACGGTTGTTTTTTATATAATAGCTACAGGATTCATTTTATTGCTGATGTTATTCGTAGGATATATCATATATCAGGGAAGAGACCGCTTGAATCTACATTTTATAACCTCTGCCCCGACATTTATGAAGGAAGGCGGCGGCATTGGTCCTCAACTGTTCAATTCACTTTATCTTGTATTTCTATCCATGCTTATAACTGTTCCCATCGGATTATCAGCCGGAATATACCTGGCTGAATATGCCAAACCAGGACGTATAACCAATATGGTGCGTTTTTGTATTGAAGCGTTGGCTTCTCTTCCTTCAATCGTAATAGGCTTATTTGGTCTCCTTGTTTTTGTCACCATGACAGGATGGGGGTATACACTGTTTTCAGGAGCGTTGGCTGTTGCAGTTCTGAACCTTCCGGTCATTACAAGAATAAGCGAAGACGCAATCAGAAATGTTCCGCAAACAGTAAAGGAAGCAAGCCTGGCCCTGGGAGCCACACACTGGCAGACAATCTACAGGGTAATATTGCCGACGGCATTGCCAGGTCTTGTTACGGGGCTTATCATGACTTCCGGAAGGGTATTTGGAGAAGCTGCGGCTTTACTGTATACAGCCGGTATGAGCAGTCCGAATCTTAATTTTCATGATTTAAATCCATTTCATGCCAGATCCCCTTTAAATCCTTTCAGACCTGCTGAAACTCTGGCCGTTTATATTTGGAAGGTCAACTCTGAAGGTTTGGCTCCCGACAGCAGGCAAATTGCCGACGGAGCTTCGTCAATATTGATTATTTCAGTTTTTTTATTCAATATAATATCCCGTTTTTTAGGAAGAGTGCTCAATGTAAGGTTTTCAGGCTCAAAAAATTAAAATAGGCTGGTGATTCCCAATATGTATCTTAAATCTACAAAAATTATAAATTTAATAGCTTTCTTTACAAAAAAATACAAGTCGATTAAGATCAGAACAAGAATACTTGCTTTGTTTTTGATAATCATAACAGCAGCAATTTCCATCACAACAGGAATTACTTATTCTATAGGCAAAAGCAATCTTGAACATTTGATTTCCAGCCAATTGGATAATTCAGTCCACTCATTGGTCCGTCAGATTTCACTCTTAACCAGTGCATACAGCTCAAAGGAGTTTTCCGGAAAATTAAAGTATATTCTTACCGAAGATGCATCCAGCTATAAACAGGCCGGCTTTGATGCACAAATATATTTATTGAAATCTGACGGAACAATTGTCGACAGAGACAATGTAAATAAAGAAACAATTGAGAAGTCGGATTTGTCCGACAGCATTATAGACCAAATGTTAAAGCAGAAAAAAGGAACTGTGGGAGCCGATTTAAAGGATCAGAGTGTTACCATTGCCTATGGATATGTTATGGAGAAGGATTGGATTTATGCCGTTGCAGTAACGAAGGCATCGTATCTGAAATTGCTTTATAAACAACAGATGGCTTCAATAATTTCAGGTGTTATTTGCATTATTCTGGCACTGGTTCTGAGCATGCTGGGTACCAGGGGAATAATCAACTCCATCAGGGAAATAAATGCCACAGTTACACTGGCAGGCAGGGGAAAGCTTTCAATCCGTTCAGGAGCAAATCAGGGAGGTCCTGAAATAACCAATTTGTCACAAAGTTTAAATTTAATGCTTTCAAGCTTTCAAAAGCTGCTTTCAGAAATTAGTGTGTCAATTGAAGAGTTGACGGCTTCAAGCAATAAGCTGAATGAAATTGCCAGAAAAACAGACGACAGTACATCCTACGTCTATGGGTTGACTAAAAGGATGTCGGAAGACTCTGAAGAGCAGAATACTTTTGCTTTCCAGATGGCAGAATCAGCAGGGCAGCTTATAGATACCATAGAAAATGTAACCCAAAAAGTGAATTTTACCACCGAGCTCAGTGAAGTGATGATTAATGCCGCCTGCGAGGGTATGAATACATTAAAGGAACTGGGTGAATTTATCTCTGAAATAGGGAAAGTTTCCGATAAAACGGTGGAATTTGTAAATATTTTAGACAAAAGATCAAATGATATAACTAAAATAACCAGTACTATTAAAAATATATCGGGACAAACGAAGCTTCTTTCATTAAATGCGTCCATAGAGGCGGCAAGAGCCGGTGAATACGGCCAGGGTTTTATGGTGGTCGCACAGGAAATACAGAATCTGGCATACAACTCTGCAAATTCTGCCGTTGAGGTTGAAGATATAATTAAAGATATGCAATCCAATACCGAGGCTGCCCTCAAAGTGGCTGAACGCGGCAGGCATATCTCGCATAAGGGCATGGAAATGGCCGAAACCACCAATAACGCATTTAATGAAATATTAAATAAAGTAACACTTACACATAAAAATGTAATGGATATATCAGAAAAGGCTCAACAAATTACCGACAATATAAAATTGTTTGAAAAAAATTCTGACAAGATCATAGATAAAATAAACCACATGGCCTCAAGCTCGCAGGAAATGGCAGTAGAGGTTGAAAGGCACCATAGCATATCCGGTGATGTTATACTAAACTCTGAGAACATATTAAATGTTGCTACAAAATTCGGACAAATTAAAAGTTCTTTTACTACCGACTGAGGTGCTTGTAATGAATGACAGAATTATTTATATTGCTGACATGGATATGAATGTAAAACAATATCTAAAGCAAAATCTGGAAGCTTCCTGCTATAAAACAAAAACCTTTGACAATGGTGAAAAGCTGGTTTGGGAAATCAACAAACAAAAACCGGATTTACTGATTATGGATATCAGTCTCCATGGCATAGACGGGCTGGAGGTTTGCCGCAGGCTGAGACAGGAGCCCAATACAAGAGAAATACCTATATTGTTTCTTACAGATAAAAAGGAAGAATTTGATATTGTCCTGGGACTTGAGGTGGGGGCCGACGACTATATGATCAAACCGTTTAGCGTCCGGGAGCTTCAGTCCAGAATTAAAGCTCTGATCAGAAGAACAAAACTCTCTCAAAAAAAACAGTCTGATGATATAAAATTGAATGATTTAAAGTTTGATGTTCAGGGAAGAACCATATACAGAGGTGATGTGGAAATTAAATTCCCTAAAAAAGAGTTTGAACTTTTAATGTTTATGATTTCAAATATGGGAAAGATACTATCCAGAGAGTACCTGCTTGAGAAGATATGGGGCTCTGATTCTTTCGAGGGGACAAGAACGGTTGACGTGCATATAAGATATATACGCCGCAAATTGTGTGAATTGGATAATGAATACTGCTATATTGAATGTGTCAGAAAAGAAGGATATAGATTTATAAATAAGAAGCTGAGCAGAAAAGTGGGATAGATACGTATAAATCCGACCAATGAGTTTGTTGACATATGCAGTTAATATTTATATACTTGCTGTAGGATTAAGAAAGATGTTACAGACTGCTGGCAAACGGAGTGATATTATTGGCAAGACCCATAAAGTGGAGAAAAATTGAGAACATTCCTACAATACCGTATTTTATACCATCTGAAACAGATGTGGCCGAAGTTCCTGAGAACATATTGAAGCTGGAAGAACTGGAAGCCATCCGGCTCAAAGATCTGGAGGGCCTGGAGCAGGGGGAATGTGCCCAAAAGATGGAGGTGTCCCGGCCAACCTTTCAAAGGATATTGTTATCGGCACGGGAAAAAATAGCCGACAGTTTGATAAACGGTAAGACTATTCATATAGAAGGTGGAAAATTCACCCGTAATATATGCCCGGTAAAATGTGTGGAGTGCGGTAAAGAATGGACTGAAAGTATAGAAAACCTGGAAGCCATAAAAAGCGGAGCTTTTACATGTTCGGTTTGCGGGTCGGAAAAAATTATCTGTGAACCCAACTGTAATCAAAAATCATGCCGGAAAAATTGCCGGCGCCATGGAAGAAACATAGATTAGCTTGAAAGGTCAGGAGTGTCATTCTCCTGATCTTATTTTTTATTCATGCGTATAGATATTGACATATGCTCATAATGATACTAAAATAAAAATTGTGAGCATAAGCCCATAATTAAATAACAAACCCGGGAGATGAAACAATGACAGATTTTATTGAAAAATCCAATGAACTCAATTCAATAAAAAAGGTAATTGGAGTTGTAAGCGGAAAAGGCGGTGTGGGTAAATCCTTGGTTACTTCCATGTTAGCGGTTTTAATGAGAAGGAAGGGGTATAATGTTGGAATACTGGATGCCGATATTACGGGGCCATCCATTCCCAAAATGTTCGGTATTACCGGAAAAGCTCAGGGAAGTGAATTGGGAATTTTTCCGGAAAAAACACATAACGGCATCAATATAATGTCCATGAATATTTTGCTGGATCAGGAGGATGCACCTGTTATATGGCGGGGGCCGATGATTGCAGGTGCGGTAAAACAGTTTTGGACGGATGTGGTCTGGGGGAATCTGGATGTAATGTTCATCGATATGCCGCCCGGCACGGGAGATGTTCCGCTGACGGTGTTCCAGTCAATTCCTCTGGATGGGATAGTAATCGTGACCTCACCCCAGGAGCTTGTCTCCTTAATAGTTAAAAAGGCATATAACATGGCAGCACAAATGAATATACCTGTTTTAGGAGTCATTGAGAACATGAGTTATATTAAATGTCCCGATTGCGGCAAAGAGATAAAGCTGTACGGGGAAAGCAGGCTGGATGAAACTGCAGGGGAATCGGGCTTATGTGTTTTGGGACGGCTTCCGGTGGACCCGGACTTGGCAATGCTGTGCGACAAGGGTGAATTTGAAAAATTCAGCAATGATTATCTGGCTGATGCTTCAGGAATAATTGAAGGTATTTTATTTTAATAATAAAAGGAGTGAAAGAAAATGAGGATTGCAATAGCCAGTGATGGTAAAATGGTAACAGAACATTTTGGACATTGTGAGGGTTTCACTATTTTTAATGAGCAGAACAAACAAATCGTAAGCAGTGAGTTCATTTCAAATCCGGGGCATAAACCGGGATTCTTACCCAACTTTTTAAACGATAAAGGTGTAAACGTAATAATCTCAGGAGGTATGGGCGCCGGTGCAATTGAAATATTCGAGGAGAAGAATATAGAAGTCATCACCGGGGCGGCAGGCGATGCAGAAACTGCTGCCAGGAACTATATAGAGGGTAAGCTGAAATCCAGCGGTTCAGTTTGTCATGAACATCAGCATGCTGATGAATGCGGACATTAAAATTACTGTTTTTACAGTGTTTCTAAAAGCCATATCAATGTGAAATAGATGAATCAAGCCACGAAGAAGGCCTTATTAAAGGTTTTCCTCCGTGGCTTTTTCGAGTTTTTCATTATATAAGGAATTCAAAACAGGTACTAATATTATAGTATATTCATATATTGTAATATTAGGATTGACAAATATAATTCCAAAATTTATAATGTCGATATACCTGGAGGGGGTATATTAAGAAGAGGAGGTTGTAAATGATTGATTTGAGTAAGTTTGTTCATAAATGGTCCTGGACCATTTTACTTGTTTTTTGCATAGCAGGTGTATTCTTTCCGGCGGTGGGGATGGCAGCAATTATATGCATGCTGGCTCCGGTTATTATGTCCTTTTTTAAAGGCAGGTATTGGTGCGGAAATTTTTGTCCCAGGGGAAGTATGAACGATATGATAATTTCCAAAATCAGCAGGAAACTCCGCATTCCGGAGCTTTTAAGAATGAAATGGTTCAGACTGCTGTTTCTATGCCTGCTTTTGGGAGGATTTGCAATTCAGATTTTTATGTCATGGGGAAATATAAATGCTGTTGGAATGGTATTCGTAAGAATGATTATTATAACAACAGCTCTGACAATCATTTTAGGAACAGTTTATAATCAAAGAACCTGGTGCAGGATTTGTCCGATGGGGACTCTGGCTTCCTATGCGGCAGGAATCACAAAGGTAAAAGATAAAATAAAGCATGTGAGCTTCAAGCCCAACACCTGTATCAATTGTAAAATATGTTCAAGGAACTGCCCCATGGGGATTGATGTATGGAAGTATAAGGATGAAGGTGTTGTTACAAACCCGGACTGTATAAGATGTAAAGTTTGCGTCGATAAATGTCCTAAAAATTCGTTATATCTCTGATATACCCGTACAGGAAAAAATATATCTTTTAAAAAGTGAACAAAACCCATATGATAAAGGTACAATTAATAGAACGTTCGAAAAGAGTGGTGAAAAAACTTGGGGGACCCATCCGAATACCTTGTGGAAAATGCCAGGAAAGGTAACAGGCATGCAATGGCTCAACTGCTGCAGGAGAATTACGCAATAGTTTACAAATACTGCCTGAAACTTACCCTGAACAAAGAGGATGCCCGGGACATCACCCAGGAAGCAATGGCCAGGGCTGTTGAAAAAATCAGGCTTTATAATGAGAGCAGGGCGGCTTTCAGTACCTGGCTGATAACAATAGCAAAGAATATATGGCTGACAGGGCTCAGAAGGAAGCGGCTGTTTGAGAGCTACTGCAGCACACTTGCTGTTTCTGAAGACTATGACAATAAAATAGATAATCTGTTTGATAATGATGATTTGATACAGGCGGTCAACAGGCTTTCTCCAAAGCTTAAGGCACCTGTAGTACTGAAATACAACTTTGACTATTCCTATGAGGCCATAGCAAAAACTCTTGGGGTGCCGGTAGGAACTGTAAAATCAAGGCTTTCAAATGCAATAAGGAGTATTGGAAAGGAGCTGGAAGGTTATGGGAAGGAATGAAAGTAATGCCGAAGGATTAGAAGGGTTAGAAGGATTAAAGGAAGTTTCAAAAATGATTGATGAACTGGATCTGGGGACACCTGATTTGATGACTATGGCTGACTTTGTTTCGGATGAACAGACCAGGCTGGCATCAAAAAACAACAGGCAGCTAGCCTGGTTCAGCTGTACCGCACTTGCAGTTATAGCAGCTCTGATAATGCTTTATCAGCTGTCTGCCCTGTTATTTGCATTGATCCAGGGATTGTTCTTCACAGTGCCTACGATACTGCTTATTATAAAGAGGAGTGGAAGAGATGAACTGGCATGATTTTTTTAATAATCCCCCCTTATGGGTGATATTGTTAATAGTTTTATTTGTTTTCTTCCAGGGGATCTGGATTTTCAGAGACGCTCAGAAAAGAGGAAGGTTTCCCTGGCTTTGGGGAATTTGGGGTATATCCAACTTTCCGACACCGCTTATAGTCTATTATTTTGCAGTCATCAGACGCGATAGAAAGGATAGTAAAAATGCTTAGGATAGAAAAGCTTTCAAAGATATATAAAAATGGAAAGAAGGCTGTAGATAACCTGTCTCTTGAAGTGAAGCCGGGAGATATATTCGGGTTCATAGGACATAACGGCGCAGGCAAGACCACAACCCTAAAATGTGCCACAGGCCTTCTGGACTTCAATGAAGGGGAAATCTTCATCAACGGCAAATCAATTAAAACCGAGGATTTGGAGTGCAAGAAGACAATGGCATTTATACCCGACAATCCCGACCTGTACGAAAATATGACAGGAATCCAGTATCTGAACTTTATTGCGGATATTTTTACAGTTTCCAAAAAGGAAAGGGAAGAGGCAATTAAAGAATATGCCGATGCCTTTGAGATAACCTCAAGCCTTGGGGATATCATATCGGCCTATTCCCATGGCATGAAGCAGAAGCTGGCTTTGATATCGGCTTTTATTCACAGGCCAGGCCTGCTTGTTCTGGATGAACCCTTCGTAGGTCTTGACCCAAAAGCATCCCACACCTTGAAAGGATTTCTGAAAGAGCTCTGCGACAATGGCGGAGCAGTATTCTTTTCCACACATGTACTTGAAGTGGCCGAAAAGCTATGCAATAAAATAGCCATTATCAAGGCCGGAAGGCTCATAGCCTGCGGAGATACAGCCGAAGTAAAAGGGGACAGCACACTGGAAGAAATATTTATGGAGTTGATTGACAATGAATAGGACAATACTTCTTATTAAAGCACAATTGATAAATTCATCAGGCATAAATAAACTGCTCAAAAGCTCCACAAAGGGTGAAAAGCTGAAGGCCGGTCTTTTGTCGGGACTGGTAATTTTTGTAATACTCATGATTTTTGTGCAAATGAGTATGTATGCCTGGGTAACATCGGATTTCCTGACCGGGAAGGGTGCTCTGGATATACTGATTATTGCAGGTACGGCCCTGTCCATGCTGGTTTGCCTCTTTATGTCCATATACAAGGCACCGGGATATTTGTTTGCATTCAGGGATTTTGACATGCTCATGTCACTGCCGGTATCACAGGGGGCAGTATTAGTCAGCAAACTGTTTATGATAGTTTCAACAAATGCCGGATTAGCCGTACTTTTAGGTTTTCCGTATCTGATGGTATATGGAATAAAAACTTCGGTGGGAATGGCTTATTATTTTGCAGCAATATTGCTGCTGATTTTAGCCAGCCTGATCCCGGTGATTGCAGGAGCAGTCCTGTCGCTGTTCATTGGCAGGTTATCCTCCAGATCCAGACATACAAATCTTTTTTTAATTGTCGGAACCTTTGTTCTGCTCATATTGTTTATGGGAGGAATGTTTTCACTCAATTCATTGACGACTGCCAATATTGAGAACATGGTAAACATTATCAGCTCATTAAAGGCAATTTATTATCCCTTTGGATTGATAACTGCCGCCCTGCGCATGGACATTATTTCAATTCTGGTATTTGCCGTGATTTCAATTATAGTTTTTATAATATTTGTCTGGCTGTTTGCACGGAGTTTTAAAGCGGTAAACTCACAAATGCAGGAGAAATATAAAGCCTCCGATTATAAAATGACTGATTTGCAGGTACGGACCACCGCAATGGCTTTGTTTAAAAAAGAGGTGAGTTTATATTTCTCATCTTATATATATGTGATAAATACAGGCTTTGGAGCTGTAATGATGGTTCTTATACTGGTAATGTTTATTTTCAGCAGATCAAAGCTCGATGAATTAACAGCAGCGCTGCCGGTTAACATGTCCATGGACCTCATAGTGACCATGGCAATGGTGTTTTGTGTGGCGCTTACCTGTACAACTGCTCCTTCAATCTCACTGGAGGGAAAAAACCTGTGGATTGTCAAATCACTGCCGTTAAAGGCTATGGATATATTCAGGAGCAAAATATTGCTGAATCTGGTTATAACGGCGCCAATACTGGTAATCTGCTCGACAGTGTTTACGGCAGTATTGGGATTTAGCATTTTGGAGTACCTGCTCATAGTTGCCGTGGGCTGCAGCTATTGTGTATTCATAGCAGTTGCCGGACTTATAATCAATCTTCACTTTCCGAAGCTGGAATGGAACACTCAGGTTGCAGCGGTGAAGCAGAGCGCCAGTGTAATGCTGGCATTGGCGACAGGTTTTTTGTCAATATTGCTGCCATTCGGTATTTTTGCAATGGTAAATCCGGCAAACCCGGTTGTTTTCCAGGCTTTTTGGTTTATTGCGGTTGCGGCGGCAGATGCGGCGGCTTTAAGTTATTTAAAGGGAAGAGGTACGGCCTTATTCAAGGCTTTGTAACTGTCTTAAACTGAAATTCTTTTCTCTCCATAAAATCTTCATAACTTAGTGCTAAAATAATTACAGTTAAAGTAAGCAGGAAGGAATGGAGGTACCGTATGGAACAAAAGACAATGAGAAAGATTCTTCAAGTTGGCGGTATGACCTGTACAGGTTGTGAAACAAGGATAGAAAATACCCTGAAAAAACTTGACGGAATAGTTGATGTAAAAGCTATTTACAGCAGTTCAAACGTGTATGTTACTTATGATCTGAATATAACCAATTTAAATAAAATAATCGAGGCTGTTGAAAAACTGGATTACAGTGTAAAAAACAAGCCGGAGGATATTACTATAAATACCGCAGGTGCCAAAGTGCCGGGCAAAAACACCGGCAAAACGGGAATTGGACAAATAGCCGGTATTGTAGTAATTATTTTTGCTCTATACATGCTTGTTAAGAATACCGTTGGTTTTAATTTTATCCCACAGGTTGACCAATCCATGGGATACGGCATATTGTTTTTTATAGGGCTGCTGACCTCTCTGCACTGTGTAGCCATGTGCGGGGGCATTAACCTGTCTGTCTGTGTCCAGTATAAGGCTTCAGGCGGGGATTCCAAATATGCGAAACTAAAACCAAGTTTATTGTACAATGCAGGCAGGGTAATATCTTATACCCTGGTAGGCGGTATTGTGGGCGGCCTTGGTTCTGTTATCAGCTTCTCGGGGACAGCCAAGGGCATAGTTGCCATATTGTCAGGTGTTTTTATGGTTATCATGGGCTTGAATATGCTGAATATTTTCCCTGCGCTCAGAAAACTGAACCCCAGAATGCCAAAGATATTTGCCAAAAAAGTTCACGAAAACAGCGGGAGCCGCGGTCCGCTGGTAGTTGGACTGCTAAATGGACTGATGCCCTGCGGACCGCTGCAGGCCATGCAGATATATGCCCTCGGCACAGGCAGCATAATGGCAGGTGCTTTATCAATGTTCCTGTTCAGCCTTGGAACGGTTCCGCTCATGTTCGGCTTCGGAGCAGTCAGTTCATTTTTGAGCGGCAAGTTTACGCACAGAATGATGAAAGTGAGCGCAGCTCTTGTGCTGATATTGGGAATTGTAATGCTGAACAGGGGCCTGGCGCTTTCGGGCTTCAATACAAACATCGTTTTTGGAGCAACGCCTGCCACCGGTGGGATAGCAAAGCTAGAAGGCGATGTGCAGATAGTGAATACCCAGCTTGAATCAGGACGGTACGCCCCCATAATCGTTCAGAAAGGCATACCCGTAAAATGGACGATTTCTGCTGCTCAAAGTGAACTGAACGGCTGCAATAACAGCATAAACATTCCGGAATACGGCATTGAAAATAAGAAGCTTGCTGCAGGAGAAAATGTTATAGAGTTCACACCCGACAAGGAGGGTACCTTTGTTTATACCTGCTGGATGGGTATGATCACCAGCAACATAAAGGTGGTCAGTGATATCTCGGGTGCAGATGCAAGTGATGTTGCAGCCGGTGATAATTCCCTGGGAGCCCTGGGGGGCGGCGGATGCTGTGCTGCCGGTTCCAAAGCCACAAAGTTTGCAGGAGGGAAAATCCCCACTGACGATATACAGCTTGCAAAAATAACCGATAACCGGCAGGAAGTAACAGTTACCGTAAATGACTATGGATATTCCCCGGCAGTTGTAATTTTACAAAAGGGTGTTCCCGCAAAAATTAAATTCAATACCGAACAGTTAAATTCCTGTAATAACGTTGTAGTATTTCCTGAGTACCAGGGGCAGCTTGATCTGCAGAATCAGAAGGAGACTCCCTTATTGACGCCTGAACAGGATTTTACCTTCCAGTGCTGGATGGGAATGCTTCATGGCTATGTAAAGGTGGTTGATGACATAAATAATGTTGACATGGAGGAGGTAAAGGGTGAAGTTGAAAATTATACACCTCCGGCCGGAGCAGGAGGCTGCTGCGGTTAGGGTCAAATAATTTATGATCAGCCGTTGAATTCTGCGTTTGAATGGAGATACTCATTTTTATTTTACAACTCTCATAGCTCTCATGGCATTGAGAATTGCGATAACCGTTACTCCCACATCACCGAATACGGCTTCCCACATGGTGGCTATACCCATGGCACCCAATACAAGAATAACAGCTTTTTCAGTTTAAAGAAGAAGCCTGAGTGCTATTTGTACCGGTGCATGAAAAATGATAAATTTACTCAAATGACGTGCTAAAACCATTATTCTGAAATGTGATGAAGACCCTGATCGAATATGTGTTTTACATGTTCATCATCAAGTGAATAGTAGACAACCTTTCCGTCCTTCCTGAATTTAACAAGCCTTGCCTGCTTTAAAACTCTGAGCTGGTGGGAGATTGCCGACTGTGTCATGTTGAGAAGTGCTGCAATATCGCACACACACATTTCAGAAGCAAAAAGGGCATAGAGAATCTTTATCCGGGTTGTATCACCAAAGGTTTTAAAAAGCTCTGCCAGATCATAAAGGGTTTCTTCCTGGGGGATAATTTCTTTTACCCTATCGACAATATCATTATGAATAATGTTGCAATCACATCTGACTATATTCTGATTATCATCATCCCGGTAATTACTATCCATTTGATCCCTCCTAAGTGTGTATTTTAAATAATTATTATATTGTTTAATACTGCGGCTGTCAACAATAAAGTGATCAGGGAGGGGGAATCAAAGCTTTTCAGCCTTCATAACCCGCATGGCATTGAGTATGGCAATAACAGCCACACCTACATCGGCAAAAACCGCTTCCCACATGGTGGCGATGCCTCCCGCACCAAGCAGGAGCACAATTCCTTTTACTCCCAGTGCGAAGATGATGTTTTGCCATACAATAACCCTGGTTCTCCTGGCAATCTTTATGGCAGTGACAAGCTTGGCGGGCTCATCGGTCATCAGGACCACGTCTGCCGCTTCAATGGCCGCGTCCGAACCCAGTCCGCCCATTGCTACGCCGATATCCGCTCTGGCAAGTACCGGAGCATCATTTATGCCGTCACCCACGAATACAAGCTTCCCTTTAGGTGACTTGTTTTTTTCAAGTTCCTCCAGCTTTTCAACCTTTTGATGGGGGAGGAGCTCGGCGTGAACTTCATCCAATCCGAGGGCCTGGCCCACCTTTGTACCCACAGCCTTGCTGTCTCCGGTCAGCATGACCAGCTTTTTGATCCCGATGGTTTTTAATGACTTCAATGCATTTGCCGCATCGTCCTTGACTTCGTCTGAGATAACCATATGTCCTGCGTATTTACCGTCTACGGCAACATGGACGACAGTTCCGGCAGCGTCAACTTCCTCATAAGCGATAGCTTCCTTCTTCATTAATCCGGCATTGCCTGCCAGAATTATGCAATCCCGGACTTTAACACTGATGCCGTGTCCTGAAATTTCCTCATAATTTTCTATCTCATCCTTGTTGATTTCCTTATCATAGGCATTATTGTATGCCTGAAGAATGGACTGGGAAATGGGGTGGTTTGAATAGCTCTCGGCATAGGCGGCAGCTTCCAAAATGGTCATATCCGGTATAATGCCGTGGTCGGTAACTTTTGTTACCTTGAATACACCCTTTGTAAGTGTGCCGGTTTTGTCAAACACCACGGTATCCACGGCGTTCAATGCCTCAAGATAATTGCTTCCCTTGATCAGTATACCGTTTTTTGAAGCTCCGCCGATTCCTCCGAAGAAGCCAAGGGGGATAGATATAACCAATGCACAGGGGCAGGAGATAACCAGGAATACCAGGGCTCGGTAAATCCAGTCTGAAAAAGCTGCTCCGGAAATTATAAGCGGGGGAATTACTGCCAGTGCAAGTGCCGCAAAAACCACCACAGGGGTATAATATCTTGCAAATCTGGTTATGAAGTTTTCGGTAGGAGCTTTTTTGCTGCTGGCATTCTGCACCAGATCAAGGATTTTGGCAACTGTGGATTCACCGAATTCTTTTGTAACCTCAACTGTGAGCAAACCATTCTTGTTGATAAAGCCGGATAATATGTCGCTGCCTGCTTCCACCTCCCGTGGAACCGACTCACCGGTGAGGGCCGAAGTATCCAGCATGGATTTGCCTTCCAGTACCTTACCGTCCAGAGGAACCCTTTCACCGGGTTTTATTATGATAATATCACCGATTTTCACTTCTTCGGGGGATACTGTCTTTTCTTCACTGCCGACTTTCAGATTGGCATAGTCGGGGCGGATGTCCATCAACGCTTTAATGGACCTTCTGGAACGGTTTACAGCAATATTCTGAAACAGTTCTCCAATCTGGTAAAACAGCATAACGGCCACACCTTCGGGAAATTCCCGGATGGCAAAGGCTCCGATGGTAGCTACACCCATTAAAAAGTTCTCGTCAAACACCTGGCCTCGTATTATATTCTTTACAGCCTTTAATACAACCTGGCCGCCCACCAGCACATAGCTTATCAAAAACAGGGAAAGCTCTGCCCAAAAGGGGAAGCTGAATATCACTCCCACTCCGAAAAAGAGGGCTCCTATTGCAAGCTTGACTATTTCCAACCTGTTGATACCGTCTTCATCTCCTTTTTTGCTATTTTTATCCTCCTCGGCAACTTTTATACCTGATTCGATGCGCCTGGCAATTTTCGAAACCTCATCAACAATCCTTTTTTCATCATGTTTGCTGTTAAACTCTATAATCAGTCTTTTTGAAACAAAATCCACATTTGCAGATTTCACACCGGCAATATTACCGACTTCCTTTTCAATTTTGGCAGCGCAGTTGGAGCAGTCCAGTCCGTTCAGCATCAAGGTTTTCTTTTCGGCATTTGCCATTCTTTTTTCTTTCACCGTAACATCCGGTTCGAGTTTTTTTATAATGGATACGGCTTCATTTATGACATCATGAACTTCTGCTGTGGCGGCGGTTTCAATTGTCAGGGTCTTGGTCATGAAATTCATCGTAGCAGTGCTTACCGAATCCAGACTTTTAACCTTATGTTCAATTTTGGCAGCACAATTTGCACAGTCCAGTCCTTCCAGCAGCAGTTCTTTCTTTATTGTTGCAGACATTTTAAAATCCCTTCTTTCCCGGTTACTTTTTTAGTTAAGTAGAATGAATATATGAATAACTGTTCATATATTATTATATGTTCCTCCTTTAAAAATGTCAACATACATATGAAAGAATATTCATATGTTTTGAAGCCAAACTGCTCAATTAGTCATTGACAGCCCGTAGCTAAAGATATATTATTTATCTATAAATAAACTATTACGATAGTCATGCGGAGATTATTTTATGAAAATAAAACTCTTTGATTCAGAATTAAAAGTTATGGAAGTACTGTGGAGAGAAGGCAATTTAACCGCCGGGCAGCTTGCACTGGTTTTAAAGGAAGAAACAGGCTGGAACAGGAACACGACATATACCGTAATAAAAAAGTGCATAGATAAAGGAGCCATTGAAAGGCTGGAGCCAAATTTCACATGCAGGGCCCTGATTACCCAGGAAGAAGTTCAGGAACAGGAAACCGCCGAATTGATAAATAAAATGTTTTCCGGCTCTCCTGAATTATTCTTTTCAACCTTTATTAACAGCAAAAACTTTACAAAAGAACAGATCGGCAAGCTAAAGCAGCTTGTTGAGAAGCTGAAGTGAGGTTATTTATGGATATACTGCAAATGAGTGCTTCGGCCGGAATTCTTATTATATTAATAGTTTTAATCAGGCTGTTTACCATTAACAGACTGCCGAAAACCATGTTCATAATGCTCTGGGGTATAGCTTTGCTAAGGCTGATCATCCCTTTTTCAATTCCTTTGAATTTTGGTATTAATAATATATTAAAAAAATATCTGACCGGAATTTTCCTTAAACCCACTGAACTGCCAAATGGAGATCAAATTAAAAGGGTGTTTTTTTTCCAGGGTACCGAGCATTTTGGTATTAATACCGCCCGACTGTTTGATGCATATATATTTGTGTGGCTGGCGGGAGCAGCTGTTACAGCCGTCATATTCGCCTTTTTCCTTTACAGGGGCCACAGGGAGGTAAGAACCGCCCTGCCTGCCAGGGACAAGTTTTTTGTTGATAAGTGGCTGAGTAAGCAAAAGCTTAAGCGGAAAATAAGAATCTTAATATCCGATAAAATATCAACACCTCTTACTTATGGAGTTATAAAGCCCAGGATCATACTTCCAAAGCGGATGGACTTTAATAATGAAGCACAGCTGAATTTTATACTCACCCATGAACTGGTACATATCAGACGGTTTGATGCCCTGTGGAAATTCGTACTTGTTTTTACGCTTTGCTTTCACTGGTTCAACCCTTTGGTATGGGTTATGTATGTAATGTCGAACAGGGATATGGAGATTGCCTGCGATGAAAAGGTAATCAGGATATACGGTAAGAATAAAAAAACGGACTACGCCATGTCATTAATTGAAATGGCCCAAAGGAAATCCGGGTTTACTCCGCTTTACAGCAATTTCAGCAGAAATGCCACAGAAGAAAGAATAATTTCAATTATGAAATTCCGGAAGACCTCAGTAATAAGTATAATATTGTCTCTGCTGCTGATTACAGGTGCGGCCTCTGTTTTTATAAAGAGCACGGCGAATTTCATTTTCAAATTAAACGGAGAATTCAGTACTGCAGAAGGCGGCAGGTACAGTTACCAGCTTGGTGAAAATGGCAGAATTACCGTGAAAAATGCCGGGGGCAAAGTGGTAAGCACAGCAGTTCTTGGCAGTGACGGCAAGGCTGATTTGACCGATGCCGACGGAAATGTCATTAAGAAACTGGAGGTTGCCGTTCCTGAGATTCTGAAATACGGGAAGGCTGCCAGGCCCCCCTTGTACCGTGCCGAAATCGGCCAAAACGGAAAAGTTACCGTAAAGGATGCAGATGGTGAAATAATTGCCACAGGTAATACAGGTAACGCAGATAATACAGGTACCACAGATCCTGCAGGCAGCGATGCATACATAGCTTTAAAGGACGCCGACGGCACCATAGTCGGGAGCGTGGCTGTAAATAATAACAGGATTACAAGACTCTGGATCCAGAATAAGAAACAAACCTCTTAAAGACGTGGTTTCAGCCGTTTTTATTAAAAGGTTATGGACAGATTAAAAAAATCTGACCATAACCTTTTTTATATGCCCTGAAATTCAAAATTTGTAAACTAATTATTAACTAGATTCACCTGATAAATTGTTCCTTGAAAAGCTTGAATATAGTGAGTTTGTGGCAGGAATTAGCATGCTGAATGTCGAAATATACAGCATAATACAAAATTTACAATAGGTGATATCTTATGCTTATACTCGATTATCCAGAATGGACGCAGCCATCTGTTGCAGAAGTTTTTATTCCTAAAGTGGCGTATAAATTGACCCCTGAACTTGAACAAATAGACAAATTGCTCAAAGACGAATCCTTTGAAGAACCCATTGTAGGCAGCTTTAATACTCAAAGAGGCCGTCCTACGGTTCCCGTCAGGGTTTATATTCGATTGATGTTTCTTAAGCATTATACAGGCCTGAGTTATGAAGATATTGTTCCGGAAGTAACTCATAATCTAATGTTTCGTTTTTTCTGCCGTATACCCATCGAACAAAAGGTGCCCGATGCAACTGCACTGATGAAAATCACCACCAAATATGGAGAAGAAGTCATCGATGAAATGAATCAGCGACTATTAAAATCATTAGTACAGAAAAAACTTCTTAAAGGAAGAAAAACTCGCATTGATACAACCGTAGTGGAGTCAAATATCGTCCACCCCACGGATGCGGGCCTGCTTTACGAAGGTGTAAAAAAGCTAACAAAAGCAGTCACCCGCATAAAACGAGCATGTGGAAAGGCTTCCCAACAAAGTACGAAATCGAACCGTAAAATGAAGGAGCATATGCTTTCAATTAACAAAGTTCTTCGCCGAAGATCAGAGGATTCACGCACTGAAGTTCGTAAAATTACTGGAATGATTGCAGAGGAAGCTCGCAAGGTATTAAGCAAAGCAACCAGCTTGGCAAAGAAGCTTATTCCTGAGACAGAAAAAGACATCAAACTCAGAGGAACTCTTCTAGACACCGTCAATAAGGTTCAGAAAATCATTAATCAAAGCGAAGCAGTCAACAACGGCAATACAAAACTTTCAGACCGTCTCATCAGTTTAAGGGACCCTGATGCCCGACCAATTGTCAAAGGAAAGCTGGGCAAGCGTGTAGAGTTTGGATACAAGCTTCAAATACAAGAAACAGAAAGCGGCATAGTAACTGGTTATCAAGTATACAAAGGCAATCCTTGCGATAAAACCCTGGTAAACGATGCATTAAAAAAGCATGTAGATGTATTTGGGAAAACCCCCTTGGAAATTAGTCTTGACCGAGGTTATTACGATTCAGGAAACGAAAAGTTGGCATATTCAGCAGGAGTCAAAAATGTCTGTATACCCAAAATCGGAAGAAAATCCAAGGAACGGGAAGCCTTTGAAAAAACATCAGCATTCCGACGGTTAAAACAATGGCGTTCAGGCATTGAAGGACGAATCAGTTGTTTGAAGCGTCGGTTTGGTTTAAATCGCAGCATGCTCAGTGGATACCGGAAAACACAAATGTGGACTGGTCTGGGTATCTTTGCCCATAATCTACGGCAAGCAGCCAAATTAATGGCCTGAAGGTCAAAAATGGCCAAGTAACTCACATATTCAAGTGTCAAAGATCAATTTATTCTATAATTTTTATTAATATGAAGTGTATAACTTCACAAAAGTTGAATTTATCAGGTTAATCTAA
>NZ_KK211290.1:53500-279268 GCF_000621505.1 Ruminiclostridium cellobioparum DSM 1351 = ATCC 15832 | reverse complement strand
GTTACAGCTGCACTTGACAAAATGGCAAAAACAGTGGACGGCATGTTCACAGGAATACAGAAGCTGTATAAGACAGTAATGTCAGGAATAAAAAAATTCCTCAGCATGGATTTTAAAAAAGTGTTCAATGTAGTACTGGAAGGGGCCCGGATAGCAGCCGAAATAGCGGCAGCAGTTGCAACAGGCGGAGGAAGTGTAGTAGTACAGATAGTAACCTGGCTCACAACAACACTGCCCCAGTTATTAAAACAGGTTGGCTCGGTATTAAACTTTGTCAGCACAATCAGAAGCATAAAGCTGTCTGATGTAAAGCAAATCCTGAGCATAGCGGGAATAGGAAGCTACCTTGTAAAAGGCCTGTTCGGACAGCTGAGGGGCTTGCCCCAGGAGCCAAAGGAAGAAGAGGAAAAAGAACCTGCAGCGGGCCGTGAAGAAAAAGGGCTCATAAAAGTACTCCATGCCCTTACAAAAGTCTTAAACGTCCTAAAAGGAGTATATGACAAAATAGCAGGAGGACTGAACAAAATACTGGGGGTCATAAACATAGCGGCAAAACCCTGGTTTGAAAGCTTCAGTGCAATGTATGCAGGAATAGTGACAGTCATCGAAAAAGTGGGAAATCCCGCACAGGCCCTCAGCGAAGGAGCAGAAAAACTAAAAGAGGCAGTAGGAAACTTCTTTGGCAGCATAAAAACCAAAGTAAAAGAAATCTCAGGAAGCATCAAAGAAAAAGTAACACTGCTGGGACAGCCTGCCCAGCTCATAAAAAACATAGCCAGCAAGGCCGTGGACATGGTGCTGAACTTCATCATCACACATCCGCCCTCAGCACTGATAAAAGCTGTATTCAAAGGAATAGAGGCAATAGCCGGCAAGTCCATAGTAGAGCTGATCAGACAATACATACCCTATGCCGACAAGATACTGGACAAAATCGCCGGCTCAGGTCCGGTACAGGGCATAATGAAACCCCTGGAGGGCCCTGTAAAAACAGTGGGAGGAATGATAGACCAGGTCACGAACCAGACAACAGGAATGGTGGACAGTGCCGAGAAAACAACCCTATCTAGCATGGGTAATGGAGCCAAACTGATGACAGCCATGGGAATAGGCGGCCAGGGCAAAACCGGAAGCAATACAGGCGGAAAGGAAACCGGACAGGCCCAGGGCGACAGCAAAGGCGGCAGTAAAACAGAAGGCGGAGGAGACTTCTTCGGAACCGTCAGGAGCGGCATACATAATAACCTCATGACACTAGGCCTTATAAACCTGAAGAAGCTTGGAATGCAGATACTGGCAGCCGGAGCAGCCAAAATATCAGGAGCCATAAGAAAAATGCTGACTCCGAAGGTCAAATTCAAGCTGGGCAATGAAACCCATGAACTGTGGGTGGAACAGGATAAAGATAGAAACTCCGTAATGATGGCAAGCCTAAAAGGAACAGAAGTTGAAGAAAATTCAGAAGCGAGCAGGATTTTGGCAGAAAGTGGAGAATTAAGAGATAAGCTGGAAAAAACCAAGAAAAAGCAGAGTGAATCACAGGCTAACGCAAATCTTCAAGATCTTGCTCAGGGTATGCAAGCGGCTGGTCAGGGAGAAAGTGAAGTTGACTCCAAAGAAGACGACAAGCCTAAACCAATGGATAGAGTTATTAAAGTTCCACCATTCAATGTGAAGGCTAAGTTTAAAGAGTTAAAAGAGGAATATGAAAGGCAAGTCAAGGGTCAAGAAGATGGGTTGAATAGATTAACGATTGGGGAGTTTCTTAAGAACAGAGAGTTTTATGTGAGGAGACTTGAGGAACAAAAACTGGAGGGTAAGAAGAATCCCAGTGGAAGAGATCCAAAGGGAAATACTGAACAACAGCGAATTAGGGATGAAGCGTTTGAAGATAAGTTTAATGAGTATTTGGATGATGGTATTGAACCAGAAGAGGCAAGAGAAAAAGCTAATAAATGGATAAAAACTCAAGCGGCACTGCATGACCCAGATCAAATTGCAGGTGGTAATCCAGAAAATGTAACTGGAATGGGAAATGCCAGAATAAATTTTTCTATTGGATCTCAATGGAAAACAAGGGCAGATGTTCTTGAAAATGGGGTGAATAAATACATTACGGACAAAAATTTGCCTGATAAAGATTTTAAAAAAGTTCTTCTGAATGTTAAATTATCTTGTGGAGGTATTTAGTATGAAAGAATCCATGGAACAAGTATTTTGTGATTTTAAATTGTCTGAGAAGGTGAGTAAAGATACAATTAACAAATATAAGGACAAAGTTGGAGAAGATGTAATAGAAATATGGGAAAAGTATGGCTTTGGAAGTACATTTAGAGGATACTTAAAGGTAATAAATCCAGATCTATTACATAAATTATTGGAAGAAACGTATATAATGCCATTGAATGAGATACCTATTTTTGTAACAGGTATGGGTGATATTATTGTATGTGATAGTAGAGGGAATTTTGTGATATTAGATTATAGACATCAAAGAATTAAGGTTATGTGGACTAAAAGAAATATAAGATGGAATTATTTCTTAAATAACTTTTTTCAAGAGGATTATTGGAAATGGAGTCCGTATTTTGAAGCGGTGGGAAAATACGGAGAACCTGCGTATGATGAATGTTTTGGATATGAACCATTGTTAAGTTTAGGAGGAAAAGAAAGTGTTGATAATTTAAAAAAAGTCAAATATGAAGTTTATATATCACTTATTGGTGAGTTTCAGGGAGTATTATCTTGTTAAGGTTTAAACTTATATTTGTAAATTAGTGAGAAAGGTTCATTTACATATTAAAGTAAAATACCGATATCTATACATAAAGTGCAAGATGATTCCAGAAAATTTAATTAAAATTGCCTCAAGAACAATAAGAAGAGAAAGCAGGAGTATTAGGATTCAATGCTGAAATGTCATTGAAAACAAGAAAAAGGTTAGTAATATACAAAGCGAGGTCACACAGTTTCGGCTGATGTGGCCTTGTTTTATCTATCATGCAGAGATTAACGTATCAAAAAGAAATGGTAAATAAATATCTTTCTTTTTTCAACAGTAACAGCCTTTCCAACAAATACCTGCTGGCTTTTTCCGGAGCTTTCAATTTTGAATACCTTCCCCCGGAGGCGGGAGAAGAAGGCTTAATGGGTAAAAGCTGAAACTGTTAAGGAGATCCTCAATACCATAAAAGAACAGTTAAAGCTTGGGTATCCTACCGCCATATCCATAAATACCTACTGGTGTCCCTGGAGCCGGAATTATCAAAAACACAGTCTCGGACACACCTGCCTCGCTCTGGATATTGACGGCAGCAACAATATTATATGTATTGATCCTGTAGCCGGACTGAATCACTTTAAATTGCCCTATGCTGATTTCGAAAAGGGTTACGCCTTCTACTCGACATTTCATTTTGAAGAATTTTCAGGTGCTTTTGATTACAAAGTCATATTGTCGGGATCTGTGGAAAAAATCCAACAGTCGAATATTTTTAACAACCTGGAAAGTTTTATAATCGATTTTACAACAAAGTTTAATTTTGAAGACGAATTCAGGGGAGCCAGGTCCAACATATGGGGCTCACTATTTTACAGAAATCTCATGTATGTGTCGGGCTCCAGACTTCTTTACTCCCAGTTTATAGACCATATAAATAAGAATTTACAGAATCCGGGCCTTGATAATATTGTCAAGGATTTTCAAAATGTATCCACCAAATGGAAGTTTGCAATAAGCTGGCTGCTTAAAGGGGTATACACAGGTTATTCTCCTGTCATACACGATAAGGCACTCAAAATATTTGAAGATATTTTAAAAGAAGAAAGAAACATTCTCAGCAAGCTTCAAGATGCTCTGGACAATACCGGTTCAGCTCAAAATGAAAAGAATGCAAAAACACCGGCTTTGATATTATAACTGAAGAGACCGAGTGCACTTTTATTGGGGTAATTATACTGAGTATATGACATTAAACCATGCCGGCGGAAACCGGGACATGGTGCGGGTAGACCTCAGTGACTGGGCAGCCGGTCATCCCTTATACGACGAAAAGGTCATATGGAAAGGTAAGGTTTACGATAAAAACGAAGACAGGCTGTATTATAATTTATATAGTATATTCGCTGTACAGAGGTCTTTTCCAGGTACTGTAAAGCTGGAAAGCATAACCCTGCCCCAGTGCACTAACATGCATATCTTTGCAATCACCCTCTTTAAACAGCTTAAAAAATAGCTTTAAACTTTTGGCTTATTCATTAAATTAGCTTCTGAATATTGAATTTATCAATTCTTATGCTTGGTTTTGTATTATTTTGGGTGTATTATAATAAGAAATAATGAATTCAAGGACAGGAACTTATGAAAATACCTGGTTTAAATAGCGGTAACTACAGGCATAGGGCTGTGTTTACCATATTTTTAGTAATTTTGTCGCTGGGTGCAGTTATATTCGCAAATAATAATGAAAGCTTTTATACCAGACCAATAGCTAAGATTACGTCAGTAACAGAGACTCATACAAAGCAGTCAGGTGATATTTACGGCAATTCCGAGAAGATATACACCCAGGATATAAGAGCGGTGGTGATGAATGGAGTTCACAGGGGAGAGAGGATAACTCTGAGTAATAATACTTCCGAATCCCAGGTGTTTGATACCCGGTATGAAGTCAGGGACGAGGTTTTTATTTCATACAGGGAGGATGCTCAAAAAAACATCATATCAGCCGGTATCCTGGATTTGAAACGGGACAGGCAGCTTGTGTATGTCATAATTATATTTGTATTTCTTATTGTTGTGATTGGAAGGAATAAAGGTTTGAGATCACTGGCCAGTGTTTCTGTCAATATTATGATTTCATGGATGCTTATCGACCTTTATGTCAAAAGGTATAATGTTATTTTGATTACGGCGGCAGCCAGTCTGCTGTTCATTCTGATATCCATTCTCCTGGTGAATGGGATCAATAACAAAAGCTTTGCGGCAATATGCGGAACCATTGCCGGAACTCTGTTTTCACTTCTTCTGACACTTGCGGTAATCCTGGTTACCGATGGGAAAGGCATATATTATGACGAAATGGATTTTTTAGCCTATGACTCCACCAGGCTGTTTATTGTAGAAGTGATAATAGGTACTCTGGGTGGGATTATAGACATTGCAATAACCATCTCATCAGCCATCAATGAAATTTATATGAAGAATCCGGATATTGAAGTTAAAATGCTTGTCAGCTCAGGCAGGGAGATTGGGAAGGATATTATGGGAACCATGGCCAATGTACTTGTGTTTGCATATATCAGCGGAAGCATTCCCATGATAATACTCTGGATTAAGAATGGATATTCGACCTTTAACATCATAAATTATAACTTGTCTCTGGAAGTAACCCGGGCACTGACCGGGAGTATAGGCATAGTTATCAGTATTCCCATAACCATTTATATCTCGGTATTACTATTGACATATAAAAGAAGCGGAGTTAAAACATGAGTGTTACATTTGTATTATTGATAATTTTACTATTCCTGATGGCCGTAGTGGGAAAAAACAGAGGATTAAAGTCTTTCGCCATGCTTATAGTGAACTTTTTTACCTTTTTTGCAATGCTGAAATTGATTTCTTCAGGTATCGACCCTGTTAAGGCTACGGTCATAGGCTGTATTGTAATCAGTTTCATTACTTTGTTTTTAATAAACGGCTTTAATAAAAAAACGGTTTCATCGTTTATAGCTGTGTGCCTGGTGGTGCTGCTGACACTGTTATTGGTATATAAAATAGGTTCAGATGCCAGGCTGCAGGGTTTCAGCAATGAAAACCCGGGAAGAGCGGCATATTTGTCATATTATGTTCATATTGACTTCTCAAAACTGGTCGTATGTGAAATACTGATCGGGCTGATAGGTGCTGTTATAGATGTTTCCATTTCAATCTCATCCTCCATGCAGGAGATATTCAGCAATAATTCATACATTAATAAACATGACCTGCTGAAGTCCGGTATTAATATCGGCAGGGATATACTGGGCACCATGACAAACACTCTGCTTTTCGCATACATTGGCGGTTTTATGACCCTTCTGCTCTGGTTTGATATAACAAACTATCCCTTGAGCAAATTGATCAATTCCAAACTGTTTTGTCCTGAAGTTTTTCAAATACTGTGCAGCGGCATAGGAATAATACTGATTATCCCTGTAACTGCAATCATCACAAGCGCAATTCTTTTAATAAAATTCCCGGCAGGAAAATTATCAGACTCTCATTGATGGATAAGAACCTTAAAGTACAGGTAAAATATACAATTTTCTCCTTATGATATTTTAATATGCTTTGGAAATGATATTAATACACACCATTGCTTACAATAAGGAGGAAATTATGGCTAAAAAGAGAGGTATTCCGGGCCTGTTTTCGCTTTTGACCTATAAAAAACCAAAAGAAGAGGAGAGTTTTTACATCCCCGAGACAGAAGAGGAGAAAAGACAGGCCAGAAAGATCAGGGGAGTAGAACATAAGGTCAGGGGAATAATAAAGCCGACTCCGGTGTCAATGATAAAAAAGGTAAAGACAAAGGAACAGTCTAAAGGCAAAAAGAAAGAAACAGCCAGGGAAGATCAACCCGGAAAAAAATATCAGGTTGTGAATAAAGATGATGGCAATATACTTGCTGAAGAGATTTCAAGAGATATTGATGAGAATATGGAGCTTGTCAAAAAGGCTTTTAATGCTGAAAAAAACAAGGATATCATCATCCGGGAATTCACTGTCGGGGGCAGACTCAGAGCTTTCATTTCATATATTGACGGTATGGCGGACAGGATTACCATAAACGATTTTATTATTAAACCCCTTATGATAAAAAAGGAATTTCAGGAGGAGGACTGCAGTCTGGACAGGATTCTCCGGGGAGTTCTTGAAACAAACCAGGCCACCAAAATTTCTGAAACCGAGGAAATGATATACGAGATCCTTGTGGGCAATACATGTCTGTTTGTTGAAGGCTGTGATTACTGCGTATCCAGTGAGACAAAGGGGTACGAAAGGCGTGCTGTGAGTACGCCCCAGACCGAAGGAGTCGTAAGGGGCTCCCAGGAAGCTTTCACAGAAAATATGCGCACCAATGTAACCCTGGTCAGGCGTATTGTAAAAAACAAGGATCTGTCAACGGAATTTCTGAAGATAGGTACAAGAAATCAAAACCAATGTGCAGTGATGTACATTGACGGATTAATTAATCCGGCTATAGTAAAGGAGATAAAAAGAAGGATAAAAGGTCTGAAAACCGACTTTATAGCCGGCAGCGGAATGCTGGAGCAGTTTATTGAAGAAAATACCTGGTCAATAGTTCCGACCATTCTGTCCACGGAAAGACCTGACAGAACAGCCTCCCACCTTATAGAGGGCAAAGCTGCCATCATTGCAGACGGCACGCCATTTGCACTGATAGTGCCTGTAAGTATTGCAACAATGCTTCATACCCCTGAAGACACCACTTTGAGGTGGCAATACGGAACACTCCTGAGAATTATCAGAATTTTTGCCTTATTTATTGCAACCTTTATACCGGGACTTTATGTTGCATTAACAAACTTTCACAGAGAAATGATACCAACCGATCTGTTGATTGCAATTGCAAAAGCCCGTGAAAATGTACCTTTTCCAACTATTATGGAGGTTCTGCTGATGGAAGTATCCTTTGAACTCATCCGGGAAGCAGGCATCAGAATACCCGGGATTATAGGAAATACCATAGGCATCATCGGGGCACTTATACTGGGACAGGCGGCAGTTCAGGCCAACCTGGTCAGCCCTGTCCTCATCATAATCGTTGCGATAACAGGACTGGGGAATTTTGCGGTTCCCGATTTCAGTGTAGCTTTTGCAGCCAGAATTTCCAGGCTGGTTTTTATAATACTGGGAGCATTTCTGGGTTTTTACGGTATTTCCCTGGGCATAGTAGTGGGAGCTGTTATGCTGGCATGTACCAAATCCTTTGGTGTTCCCATGCTGACCTATTTTGCCCCTAAAGTCAGTAACAGCAACGATCTTGTTATAAGAAGGCCTATATGGATGCAGGAATTCAGGCCGGAGAATGTAAATCCTCTGGATGTCACAAGACAGTCGAAAGTGTCAAGAAAATGGGTTGAAGAAGCACCTGCTCCGGCTGAGGATTCCGATGAGGAAGAGCAGGTGGGTAAACGGGAGAGCAAAACAGAAGGCGAAGAAACAGGCGGCAAAGAGATAAAAGGAAGAGAAAAAAAGGGAAGCGGGAAAAGTCGGGAAGGCATTGAGGATGAGGAGGATGAAGAAGATGACGACGATCAGGAATAGGGAAGGTGCCTTCGGAACCTATGAGGCAATCTGCATTACCTCAACTTTGATGATAACAAAGATTTTCTATACCAGCATATCTGTAATCATTGACATTGAGGGGACGTCGGGCTGGATTGGTACTATTGTTTCCTGTCTGACAACTCTTGTGATGTTCTCTTTGATATATATGCTGATGAAACGCTTTCCCAATAAGGATATTACGCAGATATTCGAAGCAGTATTGGGCCGGTTTAGCGGAAAGGTGCTGTCTCTGGTATTTTCGGCATATCTTTTGTTTTATGCTGCCTCAAGTCTCAGGGAGTTCGTAGAGATGATAAAAGCGTATAACCTTCCTTATTCACCGCCCAGCTTATTGATTTTCGCTTTTATAGCAGTGTGCGCCATAGTGGCTTATTATGGCCTGGAAGGGATTGCACGCATATCGGGAATCTTTTTTATTCCGGTCATTGTTGCACTTTTTGTTATACTGCTGCTGGCAAGTCCGAATTATAATATCAATTATATGAAACCATATCTTGGGTATGGATTAAAAGAGACAGTAGTCACAGGTCTGCTGCGGTGCTCCGCATATGACGAAGTGCTCATACTGGCCTTTATGATAAATTCCATGCATGGGCTGAAAACCTTCAAAAGGGCCGGGTATGCCAGCATAATCATAACAGGTATCACCTTCAGCAGCAACCTGCTATGTAATGTACTGGCCTTCACATATACAGGGGGAAGGGAAAACCTGTCCGGACTTTTTGAATTATCAAGAGCTATTTATTTCAACAGATTTGTACAGAGACTGGAGTCGATCTTTCTGTTTGCCTGGGTCATATCCTCACTGGTGTCGGTGTCAATAGCCTTCTATTTATCCATAAACATATATACCAAGGCCTTTAGAATCCCTGGGCACAGGCCGCTGATATTTCCCTTCAGCTTTTTATTGTTTATGGTGGCTCTCGTCCCGAAGAATATGTCCGAGGTAGTTCAGCTAAATATTCATTTCATCAGACAGTACAGCTGCTTTTTTATATATCTTGTACCTGTATTGATACTGTTTATTGCAGTAATATTCCGCAAAAGGGGTGATATTGTCCATGGTAAAAAGAATTAGTTTATTAATAATAGTCTGTCTGTTTATCGGCTCTGTTACCACTGCCTGCTATGATGCCGTTGAGGTGGATGACGAGGTTTATGCACTGGTGCTTGGCCTTGATAAGGGAATAACAAATAAAATAAGGGTTACCATTCAATATCCCACGTACAAGAATTCGGGAGGAGGAAGCGGAGGAGGACAGGATAAGAAGGCCGGAGGCGGAGGGATGGAAGGCTCCAATGAAGCTGCCGGAACCAATATTCATACCATCGAGGCCCCATCCATTCTGGAAGCCCTTGATATGTACGGAATGGCTGTATCGAGAAGAATATCCCTGATGCACATGAAAAATTTAATAATGTCCGAGGACCTGGTCAAGGAGGGAATACAGCCTTTTCTGGCTCCGCTGGCAAGATTCAGACAGGCGAGGAGAGTGGTTAATATAGCGGTGGTAAAAGGGACCGCACAGGATTATATTCGAGACAATACGTCAAATATTGGTGAAAGCTTGTCCAAAGCAATGGAGCTGATGTCTGTTCAGGCAGACAATACAAGTTTCTTTCCCAGGGTCACCTTCTATAATTTTTATACTGCACTGCTGTCCACTTATGAGCAGGGCTTTACCGCATACAGCGGGATCAACGATTTCAAGCAGCTGCCTGAAGGACAGCAAAAAACAGAATCGCCTCTAAACCTTGACAATGGGTATGAGCCAGGGAGAATTCCCAGATCCGGTGTTGCAAAAAGGGAATTCGCCGGTACTGCCGTATTTAAAGGGGATAAGATGGTGGGAACACTGAACTCCGAAGAGACGAGATATTTTCTCATGATTACCGGGAAATTCAAGAGAGGGATAATAGATATTCAGGACGAGGAATTACCGGAGTATGTTATTCCTATGGATTTCCGGCTCAGCAGGAAGCCTGTCATAAAGGGCTATTTTAAAAAAGGACGGCCTGTTGTCAGTGTGAGTCTTGAACTGGAGGCGGATATAGGCTCAATACAGAGCAGAATAGATTATGAGGACAGGAACAAAATTGAAAAATTGAATGATGACGCCGAAAAATATATCCGGGAAAGAGTAACACAGGTAATCGGAAAGGTCCGGGATGAGTATAAATCCGATATTTTCGGCTTCGGACAACAATTCGCAGGCTATTTCTCCAATATCGGGGAGTGGGAAAAATTTAACTGGAACTCACATTTTCAGGAAGCCGGAGTCAATGTCAAAGCCAACGTAAATATCCGGAGGACCGGGCTTATGTGGAAATCCT
Organism: Ruminiclostridium cellobioparum DSM 1351 = ATCC 15832; assembly: GCF_000621505.1. Lineage (GTDB taxonomy): Bacteria > Bacillota > Clostridia > Acetivibrionales > DSM-1351 > Ruminiclostridium > Ruminiclostridium cellobioparum. Next base: position 268,575 of record NZ_KK211290.1, on the reverse strand, counting down.
CCAGGGTGACCGACAAGTAGCAGAATTTGCAAAGATAAAGGTGATACAGCTGGCGGCTGTCTGCAAAAGATTTATATTACGGAAGACGGAGTGATTGATTTGATTTATATACTTTCTATTTTCATGCTTATGGCAGGGTACTACAGCCTTACCTATGGTGTAAGTCTATGGAGGGATGACCATAAAAGACTTGGAAGCGTTGGAGTTATACTGATATCGGTCTTAGGTACGTTAATTCCAATTGCATTCATGTTTTTTGAGCGGTAACGGTCGTGGTACGGATATGACCGGGAATTTGCGAAATTGAATTTGATATTTACATTTATAATTAAATACCTATTTTCTTATAGATGGAAGGGGAGCAGCCTTTTACGGTTTTAAAGGACCTGTTAAAGGTCACTATACTGTTAAAACCGACGGTATAGGCGATATCAGCTACCGACATGCCTGAATTTATCAAATAATGTTCAGCCTGCTTGATCCTGTATTCATTCAAGTAACGGCTGAAATTTTTTTCTGTAATGTCCTTGAAAATCCTTGAAAAGTAAAATTCACTGAAGCCCGCTGCCCTGGCCACATCTGCCAGTGAAATGTCATTCATGTAGTTTGTCTCGATAAACTTAAAGGCTTCGGACAGCTTGTCCAGCCCCTGAATTTTCTTCACTGTATCGGTCCTGTTTTGGGGTTTTACCCTATCCATGACATAATTTGAAATAATGGCCAAAATGTCATAAAGTCTGGCACTTAAAAAAAGCTGATAACCAAAGGCCTTTTTATTGTAACTGTCAATTATACTTAATATATGGACTTTCAGATCATTATAAAACGGCAGCTCCTGCCTGGATATTCTGATGGTATTGGATATAAGGGGCTTGATAACGGTATTGCTTCCCAGAGCATTGAAGGCTGATGTCTCAAATTGGATGAAAAACCTCCTGCCATGGTTGTTCTTATTTGAAAATCCGTGAGTATCACCATTTGCAATGAACAGAATATCTCCCTCATCAAGTGCGATTTCGCTGTTGTTGACAGTAATGTTAAATGTGTTTTTTTCAACATAAAGCAGTTCAACAGCGGGATGCCAGTGAACAGGGTAAGTAAAATCCACTTGAGTGTTGTCCTCCAACCTGAAGGGAAATTCTACTGAAAATATATTCTTTTCGTGCAGACCTTCAACGAACATAAATTTGCAGCTCCATACAGTGTATCTATATTATTTGTTTTGAATAAGACAAGCAGTCATATCAAGTATATCATTTTCCGGCATGATATTGTATGGGAAGTTAACTTACGTACTAACTTCATGAAATAAGGATGCCCCCAAAAAATTACGAAAATTGTATCGTCTCATTTAAAGCGGTTTTACCGTCGTCGACAATTTACCGCAATTGTTTTTAACTGTGCATCTTATTTCATGAAGTTGTACTCGCGTACCAGTTGATTCTAATTAAATCTATCTGTAAAGCAAAACAAAACTTTAATTAGCACACGAGTCAACTTATGTTTTTGCCACTTTTGTTTCTGGCTTTATGCCAATTCGAAGCAGCCTCTCAGCACCTTGCAGCCTGTCAGGCTGACGCTTCTGGCATCCGGCTGGCTTCCGCCGACATAGACCTCGAAGATTCCGGGCTCCAGAACGGAATCGCCTTCATCGGTCACAAGCAGCATATCCTCCGCTGTCAAAGCCAGACTTACTTCTTTTTGTTCTCCGGGCTTGAGACTTACTTTCCGGACTCCTCTGAGCTGCCATCTGGGAGCAGTGACACTGGTTTCAACATCCTTCAGATAAAGTTGTACAACTTCACTGGCTTCCATACTTCCTGCATTTTTTATTTTAGCTGTACAGGTAATACTGTCTCCCGGTTTGATTTTATCCGAGGACAGGGTTAAGTCACTGAACTCAAATCTGGTATATCCAAGACCATAGCCGAATGGGTAAAGTGCTTCATTTTCCATATACTTATAAGTCCTGTTTTTCATGGAGTAGTCATGGAAATCAGGAAGTTCCTCGGTTGTCCTGTAGAAGGTCACAGGCAGCTTGCCGCAGGGACTGAATTCTCCGAAAAGCATTCCGGCAATAGCCCTTCCCCCTTGAGCACCTGGATACCATGCCTGAACGATGGCCGGCACATTTTTGTCAGCCCAGGTGACAGACAGGGCACTTCCTGCCAGCAGCACAAGGATGACCGGTTTGCCGGCAGCCGTTACGGCCTCCAGAAGCTGCTGCTGCAGCCCGGGAAGGTTCAGGTCGAATTTGTCGCCTGCCCCATATTCGTTTCCTGCATCACCTTCTTCACCTTCGATGGTGGCGTCAAGTCCGAGACAGAGTACGACAACATCTGATTTCCCGGCTGCAGCCACGGCTTCGGCGATTCTGTCGTTTGGCATGGCCAGGCCTTCAACTTTATCCTTGTACAGGTGACAGCCCTGGGAATAGTTAATTCTGACAGTGTCGGGCAGTATTTCGCGGATGCCGTCCAGTACTGTAATATACTGTGACGGAGTTCCAAAATAGTTGCCCATGAGGGCATCCCTGCTGTCGGCATTGGGACCGATGACGGCAATGGACTTCAAGCCGTCCTTTTTAAGAGGAAGCAAACCGTCATTTTTCAGAAGCACCAGAGATTCTCTTGAGGCTTTAAGTGCAAGAGCCCTGTGTTCTTTACAGTCAACCACATCATAAGGGGTATCTGCAAAAGGAACCTTTTCATCCCTGTCGAACATACCCAGCTTCATACGGGTCATCATCAGGCGGGTAACCGATTCGTTTATCTTCTCTTCGGTAATGAGGCCCTCCTGGTATGCAATCATCAGGTTCAGATACATATTACCGCAGTTGGTGTCACAGCCGTTGTTGACAGCCAGTGCAACTGATTCGGGAGCTGTTTTTGTAACCATGTGATGTTCATGGAAGTCCTTGATTGCCCAACAGTCTGAGGTTACATGTCCCTGGAAGCCCCAGTCGTCCCTGAGAATGTCCTGGAGCAGGGTTTTGCTTCCGCAGCAGGGCTCACCGTTGGTTCTGTTATAGGCACCCATTACAGCTTCAACCTTTGCATCCTGCACCAGTTTTTTGAAGGCAGGCAGATAGGTTTCATACATGTCTTTTTTGGAGGCTACCGCGTTGAAGCTGTGGCGCTCTCCCTCGGGGCCGCTGTGTACGGCAAAGTGCTTGGCGCAGGCCGCAGTTTTCAGGTATTTGCTGTCGTTTCCCTGGAGGCCTTCAACAAACTTGATGCCAAGCAGGGCGGTGAGATACGGGTCTTCGCCATAGGTCTCATGGCCGCGGCCCCAGCGGGGATCTCTGAAGATATTGATATTTGGTGACCAGAAGGTAAGACCCTTGTAAATGTCATGGTCGTCTCTTCTTTGGAATTCGTGGTACTTTGCTCTTCCCTCGGTGGAAATAACATCTGCTATCTCAAAGATTAAATCCTCATCAAAAGTTGCAGCCATACCGATGGCCTGCGGAAAAACAGTTGCTGTTCCGGCCCTGGCAACGCCATGCAGCGCCTCGTTCCACCAGTTGTAGGAAGGTATTCCCAAACGGGGTATTGCCGGGGAATTGTAGAGCATCTGAGATGTTTTTTCCTCAAGAGTCATTCTGGATACCAGATCCTTGACACGTTCCTCAAAACTTAAACTTTCATTCATGTAAGCCGGTTTTTCGTGAGTCATATTAACCTCCATGAGCCGCAATAGCGGCCACAAAATAATAATGAAATTTGTTCTCTCCCTCATCCGCTATAAGGTGAATAAAGGAGGTTAATTGGCCATGTGCGCTTTCAAAGTATTGGTAAATACTTTGAATATTTCGCACGGCCATAAATTCACAGGTTGGTTTGGAAGACGAACGTAAGTGAAGTCTTTCAAGCTAACCTCCATGAGCCGCATAGCAGCCATAAATATTATAAAAATTTTTTTGCTCCAGTATCCGCTGAGAGGCGAATACTGCTAATTTTACCTTATTCACTAATTAATAATATATCCCAGTTATTTTTATATGGCATTTCATTTTTTGTCCAATATTAATCATTTCATGCTGTGGACTGTAAGCTGAAAATTTTTTGAAAAAATGTTAATAACAGCATTACACTTTTTAAGCAGTGCGCGAGGCTGGTATTAATCAATGGATTGCCTGATCAGAAGAGCTTGCTTGAAATTTGTGGGCTTACTCAAAGCACATCATGCCGGGAAATTGACAGGACGTCAATTTGAGCAGCACTCGAGACCCGGATGGTCGAGTTGCTGCGACGGCTGAGAGGTGCTTTGAGTAAGCCATACTATTTCAGGCAAGTTCTTCGGGGGCAATCCATTGATTAATACCGGCCGGGAGCACTGCTTTCAAGTCTAAAAAGCTTATTAATTTTTTCAAAAACAAAAGCCGGGTCAAATATTGTCGCAGTATATGGTTAAAATATGTGTATCGAAAAAGCGGCTGCTATAAAAAAAGATGGGAGGTGACGAAGTGAAGGAAAAAGATTTTGAGCAGTTATTGGGCTGTTTGGATATTATACGCAATATGTACGAGCATATAAGGTTTGTGGACCCTGTAAATTCAAAGGTGATAAATGTAAATGAAAAGAATGAGATAGATACCGAAGCTGAAGAAATAAAATGCTACACCTTTTGGGGAAACACAACCGTGTGTAAAAATTGTATTTCCATGCGCGCCTATATAGAAAATAAATCTTTTGTAAAAATAGAATATAACCCGGACAAAATTGTTATGACAACCGCTGTACCGGTGGAATTGAAGGAAGGACGGGTGGTGGTTGAACTCCTGAAAGATGCTACCGACAGTTTGATTTTTGAAAACAAATTGAGCGGTGACATAACAGAGCTGCTCATAATGATAGACAATATCAACAATCTGGCTGTAAGAGACGCACTGACGGGGATATACAACAGAAGGTATATCAACGAGAAACTTCCCATAGAGCTGATGTCATCGATAATCAACAAAAAACTGCTGTCGGTTATAATGATTGATATTGATCATTATAAAAGAGTCAATGATACCTATGGACATCTGGTAGGGGATACGGTACTGAAGACTCTGACCGGAATTATCCAGTCCTGCATCCGAAGAGATACCGACTGGCTGGCCCGCTACGGCGGAGAGGAGTTTTTGGTGTGCCTTCCCGGAGCGCCTTTGCGAATGACGGTTGAAATTGCCGAGAGCATGAGAAAGGCAATCGAAAGCAGGACAATTGTGAGCGGGGATCATGAAATAAAGGTAACTGCAAGCTTTGGAGTGAGTTGCAGAATATATACCAAGGACAATAATTATGAGGACGTCATTGAGGAAGCCGACAAAAATCTCCTTTTGGCCAAACGAAATGGAAGGAACAGGGTGGAATGGTGATTTTGTTTTGTTATTTAATTATTTGTGTTATCATTTATACTGTTGCTTCTATTGCACGTTTAAATTTACAGCATATGGGAATGAGATAAATCTATGGTCAAAAATGTAAAAATACACTTGTTATATACTGTTACTGCACTTTTTTGGTTTTCTACGTACATATATTCACCGGTACTGCCGACTTATATAAAATCACTGGGGGCGTCATACCTGATGGTGGGACTAATATTAGGCTGCTATGGAGTGGGTCAGCTGGTGTTCAGAGTGCCAATCGGCATTATTTCCGACAGGCTGGGGAAAAGAAAAATATTTATAAGCCTTGGACTTTTATCACTTGTAATATCTTCGGCAGGCTTGTATTTATATGATCAGCCCATGCTTATTCTGGTTTTCAGAAGTTTTTCAGGAGTTGCTTCTGCGTTCTGGGTCATATTTACAGTACTTTACTCCAGCTATTTTGATGAAAGCGAAGCAACCAAAGCAGTGGGGGTATTAAATGCCTTCTGCAACGGAGGGATATTGCTGGGGCTTGTTTCAGGGGGGTTCATCGTAGACGGTTTCGGCGTCAGGGCTACATTTTTTGTATCCCTGATAATCGCTGCCATAGGTCTTCTCCTGAGCTTTGGCATTTCGGAAAAGAAGCTGGAAAGGAAACCGGCCCAGGTCAAAGAACTGCTCATGGTAGTCCGGGAGGGCAATTTCCAAACGGTTGCGGCAATCGGTGTAATCTGCCAGTTTGTATCCTTTGCAACAATTTACGGTTTTACCCCGGTTGTGGCAAAAAATCTGGGGGCTTCGGAATTTCAGATTGCCATGCTTACAGCCCTGTCGGCAGTTCCGGGGGTAATAGGTTCTGCGCTCAGCGGTTCCTTCTTTGCCCGGAAGCTTGGGGAACGCAGGACAATAATCTATGGTCTTATAATTTCAGCGGCTTCCTGCTGCATAATACCTTTTTCGCATAATCTGGCCATGCTCTCTGTTTCACAGCTTTTAGGAGGCTTTGGAACGGGAACGGTTTTCCCGCTGCTTATGGGACTCAGCATACAGAATGTACCCGGTGACAAACGGGCAACTGCCATGGGTGTTTTTCAGGCAATATACGGTCTGGGCATGTTCATGGGGCCGACCGTGGTCGGAGCACTGACGGATGGGATCGGTATAAAGTGGGGATTCATTACCATAGGTGCAGTGGCTCTGGCAGGAATTTTTGTGGCAATGCAATATAAGCAGGAGGGAGTCAATTCCGGAAAGAAAGCCGGCACCGGACTGAACCTCAAATAATATACATTCGCAGCATATAAGGGGATATTTATGAAGCAGAAGAAAAAAGCAGGTATGGTACTGCTGTGCAATCAAATGATTTTAATGGCAATGATATTGTCCTCCACAGGACTTGCCCTTCCAAGATTGAAGGAGGAAATCGGTCTGACCCCGGTACAGCAGGGGAGTCTGGTAAGTATCCAGTATTTCGGCTTTACAATAGCCGTACTCCTGGGCGGAATTTTGCTGGACAAATTCGGAAAGCTTAGAATTTTGAGCCTGTCCTTTGGAATACTGGCTTTTGCATCATTTTTGTTCGGAGCAGCATCACAATACTGGATGACTGTCCTTGGAGTCCTGCTGATCGGAGGTTTTGGAAGTATCACCCAAAACGCGCTCATATCTCTGGCTACAGGTTATGACAAACAAAACGCTGAAAAAAATAATGCATTCATAAACATGTTTTTTACCGTGGGAGCTGTATTGACCCCTATGCTGCTGCTGATTTTTATGCTCCTGTTCAATAAGTGGAGATATGCATATTACCTGGTGGGAGGTTTGTGCCTGATGGTAGCATTGATAACTTCGGGCTACAGGGACGAGAAGACCGGTAATCAGCTATCTTTTAAGAATACTTTTTCAATATATGTTAAAGCCCTGAAAACACCGTCATATTTGATTGCACCGTCGGCACTGTTTTTGTATGTGGGAGCAGAGATAGGTATTTGGGGCTTTGCACCGGTATTTTTTGAAAACCAGGGTTATGGGAGGGTTTCAGGTATATTGGCGAGTATCCTTATCTGGGTTTCGATGTTTGCGGGAAGATCTCTTTCAGTAAGGCTGCTGAAAAGCTATAATATGTCCCGGATCCTTATAACGCATGGGATTCTGGCTGTAGTAGCTTTGACCTGCGTTATTTTCTCGGGTCAGACAGCTTCAATAGTCTGGATCGGAATATCAGGTTTTGCATGTGCACCTTTTTACCCGCTGCTGGTGACCTGGATGACACGGATAACAGGGGAAAAAAGCAGCAGTGCCCTGGCCCTGGCAATGGCTTTCGGATCTATGGGGGCTGTGCTTGCAGGATGGATTTCGGGCATGGTGGTTGATAACTGGGGGGCCAGGTATATCACAGCAGTACCGGCACTTTCGCTGGTGTTGGTTGTTGTATTGCTGGCAGTATTCAAAAACAAAAGGGCAGCGGAATAACAGAATAACGAAATTTTACATAAAGACAATTGCAATACATGAGTTATTGTTTATAATGGTGCGCCTGCGCTATTAAATAGTACTCACATATATTTCAATTGTCTTTTTCCATATTAATAAAAATTATGCTGCCATTGAATATCAAATCAAAATATATAGAAAACTAGAAGATGAAATTTAAATTCAAATTCCGCATGAAAAACAAAAAATAAATCAAATAAATGTATTGACTTAAATGGTAAACAAAGGTATAGTATTATCAATATATATTAAACTTATCGTAATACTAGGAATTAAATAGGAGGTGGCCATATGAGCCGAAAATTAAGTTTTGATACTTTACAGGTACATGCAGGGCAGGAAGTAGATCCAACAACCAGATCCAGGGCTGTTCCCATTTACCAGACTTCATCATATGTATTCGAGGATGCCGACAACGCAGCAGATTTATTTGGTTTGAGAGCATCCGGAAACATCTATACGAGAATAATGAATCCTACCAATGATGTTTTTGAAAAAAGGATAGCGGCATTGGAAGGCGGGACTGCTGCTCTGGCTGTAGCCTCAGGTTCGGCGGCGGTTACCTATTCAATTTTAAATATTGCAGGTGCAGGAGATAACATAGTTTCGGCAAACACCATATATGGCGGTACCTATAACCTGTTTGCCGTAACACTTCCAAAGTACGGTGTAACCACAACCTTTGTAAATCCCGATGACCTGGAGAACTTTGAAAAGGCTATAAATGACAAGACAAAGGCCATATTCATAGAGTCCATCGGAAATCCAAATGCAAATATAATAGATATAGAGGCGGTAGCCGACATTGCACATAAAAACGGAATACCTCTTTTAATTGATAATACCTTCGGAACTCCATATCTGGTCAGACCTATAGAATACGGTGCCGACGTGGTAATTCATTCGGCAACAAAATTTATTGGCGGACACGGAACTTCAATCGGGGGAGTAATAGTTGACGGAGGCAAATTTGATTATGCTGCCAGCGGCAAATTCCCGGGCTTTACACAGCCTGATGAAAGCTATCACGGAGTGGTGTATTCACAATTGGGCGGAGTTGCTTTTGTGACAAAAACGAGAGTGCAGCTTTTGAGAGACACCGGTGCGGCAATCAGCCCCTTCAATTCCTTCCTTTTCATTCAAGGACTTGAAACCCTGTCCCTGAGAGTTGAAAAACATGTCAGCAATACAAAGAAAATCGCTGAACATCTGGAAAATCATCCTCTTGTGGAGTGGGTTAATTACCCAAGCCTCAAGAGCAACAAATACTATGAGCTGGCGCAGAAATACGTTCCAAAGGGAGCAGGTTCAATATTCACCTTCGGAATAAAGGGCGGAATAGACGAGGCAAAGAAATTCATTGACAGTCTTGAAATATTTTCACTGCTTGCAAATGTTGCTGATGCAAAATCCCTGGTTATACACCCTGCCACAACCACTCATTCACAGCTGTCTGAAAAGGATCTTGCCGAGTCGGGCGTTACACCCAATACAGTCCGCCTGTCGGTGGGAATAGAGGATGCCGACGATCTCATATATGACCTTGACCAGGCCCTGGAAAAAATAAAATAACACAGCTGCCATAATGTAGATTTATCAATAATATAGTTCCCATAATAAGGCTGCTGCAAAACCAAAGCAAATGAAATACATATGAAAGATATTGTAACTATGCTTCGTCATATGGAAGCGTACTTGTATGATAATATCAATCGTGTATGGCTTTTGCCCGGTTTTGCGGCAGCTCTTTTTGTTATTGGGGCATAACTTGTGCAGTGACTTTGTTCTTTGTGGTTGACATTTCATTTCATAAATATATAATTTATATTACTACGTTCAGTGGAAACCGGTGTTCAAAAATGCTGATGTACGGCCGGATAAACACTTTAACGGCTTTGTCCTTGGCCGCCGGAAGCAACGGGACACTGTAAAAACCGCAGCATGTGCAATTTACGCCTTACCCGGCTCACGGTAAGTGCGAAAGCCTTATAAAAAATATTGTGAGCCGGAAAGGCCTGTGGGACTTATATGCCAATTAGAATACCTGATAATCTACCAGCAGCAGAAATTTTAAACAAAGAAAATATATTTGTCATGTTTGAGGACCGGGCATATCATCAGGATATAAGGCCCCTTAAAATAGTCATATTAAACCTGATGCCAACAAAAATAACCACAGAGACACAGCTGCTGAGACTAATAGGAAATACACCAATACAGATAGAAACGGTTTTGCTGTATCCTGCATCCCATATACCAAAAAATACACCTGAGGCGCATCTTCTTGAGTTCTACAAAACCTTCGATGAAATCCGGAACGAGCATTTCGACGGATTGATAATAACGGGCGCTCCCGTGGAGCAAATACCCTTTGAACAGGTGAACTACTGGGAGGAGCTGACCCGCATCATGGACTGGAGCCTCACGAATGTCTACTCCACGCTTCATATATGCTGGGGTGCACAGGCCGGCCTGTATTATCACTACGGCATTCCCAAATATGATATTCCGAACAAAATGTTCGGCGTATTCCCCCACACAAAGAGTAAAGAGCATGTCAAGCTGCTCAGAGGCTTTGATGATATATTCTATGTACCTCACTCAAGGCATACCGAGGTAAGAAAGGAAGATATCTCCGGGGTGGACGGGCTGGAAATTCTGTCGGAGTCTGAAGAAGCCGGGGTATATCTGGTGGCCTCAAAGGACGGAAGACACATATTTGCAACAGGACACAGCGAATACGATCCGCTTACGCTTAAGGCCGAATATGTCAGGGATGTGGAAAAGGGACTGGAAATAGAGGTGCCCAAAAACTATTTCCCCGGCGATGATCCGGACAAACAGCCCATAGTAAGATGGAGGGGACATGCGAATCTCTTATTCCTGAACTGGCTGAACTATTATGTGTACCAGGAAACTCCGTACGATTTGACAAAGATAGGCAAGTGAGCCGGAAGAATATTGTTACCTATGAGCACCTAAAAGTTTTTAACAATCCATATCTTTTTCATCTGGTGTCCGCCGATTCACTTTGAAGACCCGGACACCCTGGTAGTGTAGTTATTGCGACATTGATTGCTGTGCCAGGGGGAGGACCGGTACAGGATGGGGATGGGGTAGCAGTCTTTTTGGGTGCTCATAGGGTAGATAGAAATACTCTATCTACTTTACATAATATTTCCGGACATAATAAAATGTTACTATTTTAAATCACTATTTCCTCTTATTTTTTGAATACTTCTGATTACCGCATCCTTTGAATTACCCCAGGGGGCATCATTGTACCTGTAGTCGAATTTTTTGGTAAACCAGTCAACTTCCTTCTCGATCCGATCCATATTGGCAAGCTGCAATTCCATTAAATTTTTAGTAAAGATTGCTGTCTCATTGGCATTAAGATATTTTTTGGTAGAGGACAGCAGCTGCTTCAAATGTTTCAGACAGAATCCCTTTTTTGAATGGAACTTTTCCCTGAATTCTGGTTCCTTGAAATACAGGTGAAAAACAACATCGATATATCTGTCCATGGTGTGTTCAAGCTTACGGCATATGGCACAGCTTTTTTCGATATTGTCCAGCTGTGATACCAGCTCGGCCACAAGTTTTTCGGTATCGGTCTGCTTTGAGGACAGCTTGTTGGACAGGTTTTTTACCAGACCTGTGGAGGCGTCCTTATTCAAGGCTTCAGCCTTGCTGTCGTAAAGTTTTTTCATAGCTTTGTTTTTTTCCTGGAGGAAGGTATCGATCATCAGAGCCAGTCCAAGGCGGTTGGACTGTTTGTTGTACATGGCTTCGAAATGAGTGCGGCAAAACCCGAGTTCATTGGTTTCCTGGCGTTTGTCAGGCTCCATGAGAGCAGGTCCCAGTGCATATTCAACACTTTCCTCCTCAAGTTTTTTCTCCAGGACGCAGAGCGGACATTCGCATTCCACTGCAAAAGCGTCTGTAACAGGCAGGGTATAAATCTTTTCCTTCATAAGATATGTTTCTCCTATAACTATACTTAAACTATAAACTTTAAATTAAAAATTAATTAAGCCATCAAGCCATACTTGTCCGGCAAATATGCCATCATAAATCATATTTCAATCATATTTGAACCGGGCAGTATTTGACATTTGCCCGCTTCGACCTGTTGTATTACAATAATGAATTATATCACTTTATTGACAGTTCGGATACTGCAATCCATTCAGAGAAAAATTGATTCAACAAAAAACATATGGGTAAGAACTAATAGTAAAAGGGGTTAAAAAGGAGAACACTCATGAAATACAAGGGTTATATGTTAGAAGAAAAGGGCGGCTGCCTAAAGGTGGGGAATGTAAAGGATTTTGATCTGACGCATATATTTGAGTGCGGACAATGCTTCAGGTGGATCAAACAGCCCGACGGAAGCTACAGGGGGATTGTCAACGGCAGAGCGGCCAGGGTGAGCTTTGACGGAGAGACGCTGTATATAGAAAACTCGGGAATACAGGACTTTATGGATATTTGGTTTGATTATTTTGATCTGGGGACCGATTATTCCCGGATAAAGGCAGTCCTGGAGAGGGATGAAGTCATGCGGGAGGCCATAAAGACCGGTAACGGAATAAGGCTGCTGCGGCAGGACTTCTGGGAGATGCTCATTTCCTTTATCATTTCAGCCAACAATATGATACCGAGAATAATGAGAACCGTGGACACACTTTCCATGCTGAAGGGCGATTGCATCGAGGCCGGCAGTTCCAGCTACAGCTTCCCCGGAATTGAACAGCTGGCGGCGGCTTCGCTTGAGGAAATACAACAGTGCAGGGCCGGCTTCAGGTGTAAATATATTTATCAGACCGCTCAGCTGATGAAGGCCGGAAATATCACCAGGGACAGGCTTATGGAGATGAAAACCGAAGCCGCCAGAAAAGAACTTATGACGCTCCCGGGAGTGGGCCCGAAGGTGGCCGACTGCATCCTGCTGTTCAGCGGCTTGAAATATGATGTTTTTCCTACCGATGTCTGGGTAAAAAGAGTCATGGAGGAGCTGTACCTGAAAAGGGAAGCCAGTCTCAAGGAAATACAGCAGTATGCCGGAGATAATTTTGGAGCTTTGACAGGGTATGCCCAGCAGTATCTGTTTTACCATGCAAGGCTGAACAGGATAGGGATGTCCCCCCGGAAATAATATGCGGTTCCTTCGTACGGAACTTTTTATCCATCGCTTCTATATTATGTAGTATGACAGCAATAGTAGCTTCACAGCAAATAAGGGCACATATAATAATTTTTTATGCAGATGGAGTGGTTTTTATGAAGTGCATAGCAGTATTGGAAACGGGTAATTATGTATATAAGCTGGAATCTGCTCTTGAAAGGAAAGGTCTAAAATTCGATATAGTTTCGACTCCATGTAATGTGGCTAAAGGCGGCTGTGGTTTGTGCCTGAAATTTCCGGAAGAGTATCTGCCTGTTGTAAGAAACGTGGCAGTTGAGTGCCATACGCCTGTAAAGGCTTTTTACAGGGTTGTACCGGGCTTCACAAAAAACAGGTATCAGAGAATATAGTAAAGAGATTCATTATGAGAAAGATAACGGCAGATAGCAGGAGATATATTACCTATACAATTTTTTAAAATATTTTACAATGTATGTTACAGGTGTTATAATAGGGCTATAAAACGCAGTGAATGATAGGATTTGAGTCACATCAGGCTTATCTTTTCCAAGTTAATAAGATATCCTGAAATGAGCGAATAAAACCTTTTATTTTGAACCTACATCTGTAATAAGGGAGTCTGCTGTCTGGTATTCTATGTCAGGCCTTGGTTAATTCCGACACACGGCGTGAACGTTGTGCAACGGCGAAGGAAGACTGAAAATGCCACCGGGACACCCACCTAGCTTGGGCTAGGTGTCAAAATACTGGGGACGCCATTTTGGGAATTAATTAAGGAACAGTTGAATAATAAATTCCGGAGAGTAAAGCGAGGTATTGTTTCGTTAGGCAAGGCGGAGGAGTGAGGAATATTTACTATATTCCGATTGACGACAACGCAGTTATAACGAAAAAATAGCCGCTTTAGAATCGGAAGTTATTATTTGGCTGTTCCTTAGGCATAGGGGGCAGAAATGCCCCTTCGCTTTGTCCAAAAAAGTTGTCTCACTCCTTATTTACATAGAATTTCAAAACTGTTAAAATGTCTATAACTAATGCCGTACTTATCCTGATGTGTATCAGGACATTTTTACCGGAATATACTGTATAAGGAATAATACTGCAAGCATTATAGCTGCAAACAATATATATAAAGGACGAAAATATGGGCAAATTACTTGATGATGCCAGATTAATAGCAAGCCGGGACCCTGCCGCCAAAAGTACCCTGGAGGTAATACTGCTTTACCCGGGCTTTCATGCGCTGGTTTATCACAGGGCGGCACACTGGTTTTACAGGAAGAAAAGATTCTTCACAGCCAGATTTATATCGCAGTTTGCACGTCACTTTACAGGAATTGAAATCCATCCCGGTGCAAAAATAGGCAAAGGCCTGTTTATTGACCATGGCATGGGTGTTGTAATTGGTGAATCGGCCGAGATTGGTGACTATTGTACTATTTATCACGGAGTGACCCTGGGGGGAACAGGCAAGGATAAGGGCGCAAAGCGCCATCCCACTGTGGGGAACAATGTCCTAATAGGTGCGGGCGCCAAGGTTCTGGGGCCCTTTAAAATCGGGGACAATTCTACCATTGGTGCCAATACCTTTGTGTCCTTTGAGGTTGAACCCTACTCAACCGTAGTCGGAGTTAAGGGGAGAACCGTCAAGAAAGGCAACAGGAGAGTTATCAGTCCTTCCGAATCGCTGGATCAGATACATATGCCAGACCCGATTTCACAGGAAATCTGCAGACTGGAAAGCAGAATTCAGCATGTGGAGCGGCAGTGTTTCAAATCCGGGGATGAAGGTTTGCATGCAGATATGAAGGCAAGGGAAGGGAAAGAAAGCAGGCACAGTGACAATAAGCATGAAAAATAAACATGGATAAAAATATAAAAGCAGCTTTAATAGAAATTTTTATTACCGCGTGTATAACACGGGATGGAGGGCAAGGATGAAGGTTTACAATACACTGTCAAGAAAAAAGGAAGAGTTTAAGCCAATAAATGATAAAGAGGTAAGAATATATTCATGCGGTCCTACCGTATATAATTTTGCCCATATCGGCAATCTGAGAACCTATGTGTTCATGGATATATTAAGAAGAGTTCTGGAATATAACGGTTATTCCCTGAAACATGTAATGAATATAACAGATGTGGGACACCTGGTATCCGATGAGGATGACGGTGAAGACAAAATGCTGAAGGGAGCCCGTGAACAGAAAAAAACCCCCTGGGAAATAGCAGAGTACTATACAAACGTGTTTATGAAGGACATTAAGGCTCTCAATGTGGAGATTCCAGAAATTGTACCGAAGGCAACAGAGCACATACCCGAAATGCTGGAGTTTGTCAATGGCCTTGTAGACAAGGGTTTTGGCTATGAAACCAGCGACGGCATATATTTTGACATACAGAAATTCGAGGGATACGGAAAGCTTTCCAGGGCAAACCTTGAGGATCAGATAGCCGGTGCCAGGGTGGAGGTCAATGAAGAAAAACATCACCCAGCTGATTTCGCCCTCTGGAAGAAGGCTCCAAAAGAGCATATCATGCAGTGGCCAAGCCAGTGGGGAATGGGATATCCGGGCTGGCATATAGAGTGCTCCGCAATGGGCAGAAAATATCTGGGTGATATTTTTGATATTCACACCGGCGGAGTGGACCATATCCCGGTACACCATGAAAATGAATTGGCACAGTCGGAGGCACTGCTGGGCAAGCCTGCGGTCAACTACTGGATGCACGGTGAGTTCATGATGGTCAATAACGGAAAGATGTCCAAGAGCCTGGGCAATACCTATACCATTGATGATCTGGAAAAGAAGGGCTTTGACCCGCTGGCATTCAGATATATGTGCCTGAATGCACACTACAGGAACAAGCTCAATTTCACCTGGGAGGTTATGCAGTCGGCCCAGGTATCCTATGACAGATTTGTTGAAGGAGCGCTGGCACATAAGGACGGAACAGAGCAGGTTGATGCGGCCGTAACAGATGAATTCCTCCGTGAATTCGAAGAAGCGGTAAATGATGACCTGAACATACCCAAAGCCCTGGGAATAGCCTGGAATGCCGTAAGATACGGCAAGAATTCGCCGCAGATATTTGAGCTTCTAACCAGAATGAATAAAATCTTCGGTTTTGATTTAAGCAAAAAGAAAATCCAGGACAACGGTCCGGAAATAAGTCCAGAGGTTCAGAAGCTGGTGGACGAAAGGCAGCAGGCCAGAGCCGAGAAAAACTGGAAGCGTTCCGACGAAATCAGGGATGAGCTGAAAGCCATGGGAATTGTTGTGGAAGATACGGCAGCAGGACCAAAGGTTAGGTTTTTGTAAGGGAATGCAGGTGTATATAGTCTATATAATATAAAATGAACAAATCATAGGACTTAAACAAACCGGTGCTTTAAACGGATTTGTTTAAGTCCTTGTTTATTATTTACCGGGATATGCCGCGGAAAATATTGTTAATGTATGCTATTTCCATAAAAGTAAAAGTAATGTATAATATTAAATTAACATGTTATGCTAATTGGTTAATCGGTATTATAACATTAAACGCAGCTTTATTTAGGAGGGCAAACATGAATATTGCAATATGTGACCGCATTCCGCCAGACAGGGATATTTTATCCTGCTATATAAGAAAGTATTGCTCCGAACGATCCTGGGATTGCCGCATTGATGCATATGGCAGTTGTGAGGAATTGCTTCGGGCATTTTCGGCCAATTCCTACCAGATGGTATTCATAGATCTGTACCATTCCGGGCTGGAGAATATGGAAGGGGCTAAAAAAATCCGCTCAATTGATACCGGGGCTATCCTGGTCTTAATTACCGATATGGAAACAAATTTTCAGGAAGGTTATGAGCTGGGGATCAGAAATTATCTTGTCAAACCTCTGGAGGAGGGCAGTGTAAGATCCTGCCTGAGGCGTTCCTCAAAATATATTTTTAACCGCAGTCTGGAGGTTTTATCCGAGAAAACCCATGTAAAAGTGCCTCAGCAGGACATCAGGTATATTGAAAACCTTAACGGCACCAGCATCATACACACCGAAAATTACCTCATAAAGACCGGCTCGAGCCTGGATGAGCTGGAAAAGCAGCTGGAGGGCAGCAAATTCATAAGATGTCATCCGTGTTACCTGGTAAATATTGATTCGATATCTAAAATTAATGTCAAATCCCTTGAAATAAAAAACGGCAGGGAGATACCCATACTTCTGCCTGACAGGGAAAAGGTGCTGGAAAGGTACTTCTCCACCAGGCTGGTAGTCTGTACCACCTGAATTCATATATTGCCGGCGGGTTAAATGAAAATAAGTCAACGTAGAAAACAGGAATGAAATAATCCAATAGCATGAAGTTTATTTTCCTCATATTATGAAATTATCATAAAAAAATCAAACGGGAAGGTGGATTTCATTGAACAAGCTTCAGGAGTTTTTAGCAATAGTCAATTCCAAAATCGGGGCAGGGTATGTTTACGGGGGCCAGAACGGAGAGCCGTTGACCGGTGAGGCACTGGCAAAGCTGGTCAATACCTTCGGAAAATCAAAGTACTATTATACTAACTATTCGGCGGAAAAGTGGATAGGCTATCAATATTTCGACTGCTCAGGGCTGATTGTATATACACTGCGGAGAATGGGCTTAATACCCATGATTGCAGATTATTCGGCCCAGAGCATTTTTTCTGTTTTATGCAGCCCTGTAAGCAAAGGCCGGCTCAGACCGGGCGACATATGTTTTAGAAACACTGACACCAACGGAATAGTACATTGCGGCATCTATACGGGGAATGACAGGATAACCCATGCAAGAGGAACTTTCTACGGTGTTGTCAATACCCAGCTGTTTGATTCCTTCAATACCTTCGGCAGGCTGAAATATTTCACTGGGGAGTACAACGATACCAAAATAACCTTTGAACAGTCGGTTAAGACCGTGCCTGCCGATATCAATATTTATGACCTGCCTGATGAGGCCTCTGCGGTTGTCACAAAGCTGAAGGCCGGCGGCACGGCAAATATTGAGGCAGTTTTGAGCGGAAACTGGTATTTGGTGAGATTAACCGGCAAAATGGGGTATATAAAACTTAAGACACTTGCCGATAATGACGACCTTAAAAAAGCCCTGGAATTCATAAGCCAGAAGTCGGGAATTGACAAGATTTACTGGTATAATCAGGCCATGAATACCAAGTGGCTGGACGTGTGCTTCATAAGGATAGCGGAGGGCTTTGGAGGGTTGAAAAAGTAAAGGGCCATCCATTTGCCGCTTGAAGAGGGCTATGTTATAATAGTGGTCTGTAGCACCTGAAAATCATATATTGCCGGCGGTTAAATTTTCCGGGACGTCGCCACAGTCAGTTGGAATAAAGCAATTATTCCGCCCTCCTATGCATGGTTCTGGGAAAAGTTCTCCTGCCGTACAATATGCGTTTTGGATGTTACCGACTATAAGGACTGAAAATACATTAAGGCAAAGCTTTAAATTTATATATTGAATTTATAATATCAGTGGGGGAGAAACGTATGATAAAGCTTATTTCATGGAATGTAAACGGCCTCAGGGCATGTATGGATAAAGGGTTTTTAGATTTTTTCAGGCAAACTGATGCCGATATATTCTGCCTGCAGGAAACCAAGCTGCAGCAGGGTCAAATAGAGCTGGAGCTTGAGGGCTATCACCAGTTCTGGAATTATGCGGAGAAAAAAGGCTATTCCGGCACTGCGGTATTTACCAAAATCGAACCTGTAGCCTCCTCCTGCGGTATCGGCATCCAGGAGCACGATAATGAGGGCCGCGTAATCACTCTGGAATTCGAGACTTTTTATCTTGTGAATGTGTATACTCCAAATTCCAAAAGAGAGCTTGAAAGGCTTGACTACAGAATGAAGTGGGAGGACGATTTCAGAACGTATCTCAAGCAGCTGGAGCAAAAGAAGCCTGTGATCCTGTGCGGGGACCTCAATGTGGCCCACCGGGAGATCGATTTGAAGAATCCTAAAACAAACAGGACAAATGCGGGTTTTACCGACCAGGAAAGGGAGAAGTTTTCCCAGCTGCTTGACAATGGTTTTGTGGATACTTTCAGAACCATTTATCCCGACAAGACCGACGCATATACCTGGTGGTCCTACATGTTCAAGGCCAGAGAAAAGAATTCCGGCTGGAGAATCGACTATTTCTGCGTCTCTGAGTGCCTTAAGGACCGGATAAACGATGCATATATCTTTTCGGAAACACTGGGTTCGGATCACTGTCCCGTGGGTTTGGAGATACAAATATAATTTTATGTTACCGGTTTTCATATTTTTTGTTTTCATAAGAATTTACCCAATTTGGTATGCTAAATTGGGGTTATTTTATTCACAACGTGGATAAGCCTATTTTAAACATATACACAGATTAGTCCACATTATCCACAGAAAACCTGTCCACATTATGAATAAATTGTGGAAAAACATGAGATTATCATTAATATACTGTGCTTTGACTTGGATTATACCTGAATAGCTGTGGATAAGTTACAGGGCATCCAATAAAAATATAAATAAAATGTAAATAAAAAGTAAATAGAAAATATATATGAGAAGGTATGTTTTCTCAATACAAATTTGTTTTAACTGAAATAACTTTAGTGTATAATAGCAGTAGTCATCAGGAACAGAACCGGACTAACCGGCCGGTGTTTTTGGTGTCCCTGGATACCTGGAATTTGAAAAATCAGTTTGGAGATAATAATGTTTGAAGATATTATTGGCAATATGCGCGGGGATTTTGATATTAAACCCATTGAAGTGATGAATCTGCAGCCTCTTGTTCTTGCATATATCGGAGATGCCATTTATGAAGCTTATGTCCGTACAATGCTTGTTGTAAATAAGAAGACAAATGTAAACATGCTTCATAAAATGTCGGTGAAGTTCGTAAAGGCCAAAGCACAGTCCGACACCGTAAAACGTATTATGGACAGGCTCACTGCCGAAGAGCAGGATGTGGTCAGAAGGGGGCGGAATGCAAAATCCGCAACAGTGCCAAAGCATGCTGAAGTGACTGACTACAGGTATTCCACAGGGTATGAAGCTCTTGTTGGCTATCTGTATCTTACAAAACAAACCGAGAGACTGATGGATATATTGAGGATGTCGGTGGAAGACGGCAGTCAGGAGTAATTGTCGGGAAATAACTGACTTTGACACAAGTGTAACTTTATTATTTATATTTTATTATATTATATCGCTGCATGGCAGCGGAATGGAGATTATATGGCAGGGGAAAGAAGATCGGGAAACGGTATGCGCGGCGATAGAAAAGGCTCATTCAACGACAGGAGAAGCCCCAGATTTGAAGCTGATAAAAGGGGTTCCTTCGGAGATAAAAGAACATCAAAGACGGATAAGTTTGACGGCAGCAGAAAAGGACCCCGTCAGGAGAAAAAATCAGGCGGGACAGCTCCTGAGAAACGTATGCCAAGAGAGCCTAAATTGGACGCAGAGGTTCAGGAGGAACAGCTTGGAGACAATGACAAGCTTGAAGGCAGAAATTCTATTTTAGAGGCTTTGAGGGCCAACAGGACCATAAATAAATTATTTGTAATAAAAGGCGAGCGTGAAGGCTCCATCCGTCAGATCGTGGCCATGGCCAGAGAAAAAGGCATAATAGTGACCGAGGTGGAAAAAAGTGCCCTGGACAGCATGTCGAGTTCCAGATCCCATCAGGGTGTTATTGCCTTTGTGGCGGTTAAGGAATATGTGGAGGTTGATGATATATTACAGCTTGCGCAGGAAAAAGGGCAGCCTCCCTTTATTATAATTCTGGATGAAATCGCTGATCCCCACAATTTTGGAGCAATCCTCAGAACAGCCAATGCGGTGGGTGCCCATGGTGTGATCATTCCAAAAAGAAGAGCTATAGGCCTGACCTCGGCGGTTTCAAAGGCAGCGGCAGGGGCGGTGGAATATGTTCCGGTATCAAGAGTCACAAATATTGCCCAGACGATAGAATACCTGAAAAAAAACAATGTCTGGGTTGTGGGCACTGATGCAACAGGTGAAAAGGCGTTTTATGAAAGTGATCTGAAGGGTCCTCTGGCGCTGGTTGTGGGCAGTGAGGGAGAGGGAATGGGCAAGCTCATTCGTGAAAAGTGTGATTTTGTTGTAAATATCCCTATGCAGGGTGAAATAAGCTCATTAAATGCTTCAGTTGCAGCCGCAATTGTTATGTACGAGATATTGAAGCAAAGGGGAAGGTCATAGGTAGCATGGAAAAGATTAAATAACATAAATATCACCTTAAGGATCAGGTTTTTATTATTTAGTCATTCCATGAATACTGACTGTAATGGGGTCAATGGAGTATCTGGTTATAGATGGTTATAATGTTATAAATCAATGGACCGACCTTTTTGATTTAAAAAAAGATTCCCTGGAGGACTGCAGAGACAGGCTTCTCAATATGCTTTCCAACTATCAGGGTTACAAGGATATTGAAATAATAGTGGTTTTTGATGCTTATATGCAAAAAGGCGGTCCCAATAGGGTTCAGGATTTTGATAAACTCAAGGTCGTATATACAAAAGAAGGTGAAACGGCCGACAGCTTTATTGAAAGGTTTGTTTATCTGCATGGAAGGTCCAATCTGGTAAAGGTTGTAACCTCCGATTTCCTGGAACAGATCATTACAATGTCTTCAGGCGGAATAAGGGTGTCTCCCAGAGAATTCAGGATGGAAATTCAAACCGATTTGAAGGCTGCCGACGAGAGCGGATACAAACACAAGCATCCGATAAAAAGTAATGAAATCATGTCAAAGGTGTCACCCGACATATATGAAAAACTTGATAAGATCCGTAAGGGAAAGTAAAGCTTGACATAATCGGGGTAGTCCCATATAATTTAGTGTGAGTGTCTATCTCTATTTTTACCATTCTTTAATTAGCCGAAAAGTGGGGGCAACTGCATTGAAAACTAACGTAAGGGCTGAGGTCTATCAGACGTATACCGGAATGATAGATGAGGATGTAATACAAGAGGCAAAGGCTGGTAGTGAAAAAGCGCTGGAGTATCTTATCAACAAGTACAAGAGCTTTGTTCGGGCAAAGGCCAGAACATATTTTCTCATTGGAGCTGACCGCGAAGATATTATACAAGAAGGTATGATTGGATTGTTTAAGGCAATCAGAGACTATAAAGGGGACAAGCTGTCATCCTTCAGGGCCTTTGCGGAGCTATGCATAACACGCCAGATTATTACTGCCATCAAAACGGCTACGAGACAAAAGCACATTCCCCTGAATTCCTATGTTTCATTAAACAAGCCAATTTTCGATGAAGAATCCGACAGAACCCTGATGGATGTCATCAGTGAGGAAAACATCAGCGATCCTGAAGAGCTTGTTATAAACAGGGAAGAATTTTTGGGAATTGAAAACAAGATGGGCGAGATACTGAGTTCCCTTGAGTGGGAGGTTCTGACTTCCTACCTGGAAGGCAAATCCTATCAGGAAATTGCCGAGGACCTGGACAGGCATGTAAAATCAATTGATAATGCGCTACAGCGAGTAAAACGTAAATTGGAGAAATATCTTGAAGAACAGAAAGCATAATCGTCAAAAACAGGCTTAAATGCTACTGGACGGAGGCAGGGCAAACATGCTATAATTCTCTAGTCCATTAGCCCTGCTACATAGAGTGCGGGTGTAGTTCAATGGCAGAACATCAGCTTCCCAAGCTGATTGCGTGGGTTCGATTCCCATCACCCGCTCCAAAAAAACTTAAAGGTTTGATAAGCAAGTTCCTAACGTAATATAAAAATCTTTAGGAATCGAACCCGAGAGGGCTCGAACGGCAGACAGAGTCTGCACAAAAGGGTCTGAACGACCGTTTTGTAGTGAGAGTAGGAAGCCCGGCACCGTGAGTAAAACGAATGGTGGGCGACGTCACAAGCACGAGAAGCGTGCGTGATTCCCATCACCCGCTCCAGTAATAAAACCAAGGTATTGGCAGGAACTCCTGACGCAGCAGCATACAAAAGCTCTCAGGAATCAAACCCGGAAGGCTCCGGCCGAGGACAAGCCTGTACAGAGAGTGGACCGCACCACAAAACTTAATAGCTGCTCCCATAGCTCAGTTGGCAGAGCGCATCCATGGTAAGGATGAGGTCATCAGTTCGACTCTGATTGGGAGCTCCAAAAAGAAATACCTCCGACGAAAGTCAGGAGGTATTTCTTTTTGTGTGCTCCTGGCTCGGATGCAAATGCTGACCTCAATGCGTAACGTGAAGCGCTCTGCCGGGCAGAGCCTGCGAAGCAAAAAGCGAGCAATACAAGGAAGGCGTGATCCGAGGAGCGGAGCGTATGAGATACGAGAGCACCGGAGGAGAGCAGCATGACGAAGTATTGGGAAGGTTTTTGAGAGCAGAGCATTCATGGTAAGGATGAGGTCAGGTTCGACTCTGATTGGGAGCTCCAATAAAATTAAGGATTCCGAGATTGTAAAATCTCGGAAGTTTTTGTTTTGACAGAAATTTGACAGAAATAGCTTATTTTTATTTCGCGTCATATCTAACTATTATTCGTTGTATTTAGTTGTAATAAATAGTAATATTATTAATATTGTATGTTAAAGTGGATGGCTATTGTTTGTAGGTAGAGACTTCATAATAAGCAAACTGTTAAGATAGCCGTATTTTGGAGGTCATTTTATGATAAGTATTCAAGGTGATAATATTTGTTTAAGGTCATTTAAAAGAAATGAATATCATCAATTATGGAAGTCTTATGTTGCAGATTCGGTCATGGACCCAAATCCATATTTGTATAATGAGGAAAAAGTTAATATTCGTTTTGATTCTATTACTAAAAATGAGTCAGTGTACCCAAGAATCGGAATTTTTTTATTAGATGAAACAGTAATTGGCGAGGTTTCAATTAAAAGAATTGATTATGACAAAGGTAAATGTGAACTTGGTATCTTTCTTGCCAATGACAATTATAAGGGATTAGGGTATGGAACCAAGGCAGTAAAACTAGCTATAGATTACATATTCAATACATTAAAACTAAAAAATATCTATGCTGATACAATGGGTTCTAACCTAAAAATGCAAAGGATCTTTAATAATTTTGGATTTAAGTTCATTAATAAGGAAGAACAATTCTATAATATGAATAATAGATGGGAAGATAAACTAAACTATGTAATCACAAAAAATCAATACAATAATTATTAGGAGTTAATTATTTAAAGAAAGACTGTTTTGTTCTCGTTTTCAACAGTCAAATAATTAATAACCTGTGAATTAACCTTACGCTTAGTGCTTGACACAGCCTTTTAACTTCCGAAAAAATAAGACGGGTTACTCTTATAAAATCACGGACATTGCAACATTAAAAACACAGTAGTATCAAATTTTTGAATAGATTACATTAAAATTTTCCAATCCGTGGGCAAGGGTGAGGTCAACAGTTGAACTTTGATTAGGAGATCTAAAAGAAATACCTCGACAAAGTTGAGAGGTATTTCTTTTGGTGTTACCCAGCCCGGGTTCAAGTACTGACCTATCTATTCAAATATGTATTATAATGTAATAAAAATTATGATGGTTTGAAAATATTTATCATAACCTTAGTCAAATATTTTCTTTATTTTTGCTTTGCAATAATCAGTTGTCCGTACTTTTCCTCAATAATAATCTTTGAATTGGGCTGAAAACCGATTTTCTCCAGCCATTTGCCTTGTATTCTAATTTGTGGCACTTCTGCATTACCTGATGTTGTGCTGTATACAGTTAATTTCCTGGCTTGCATCTTATAAGCCTCCTATTTAAATTATTTGATTACAACTACAAACATTACATAGTTAACATTATAGCATAAGTTTCACTATAGGTGAAACTTTAATTATGAGTAAATCAGATACAATCTATTTGAGGTGTGTTAATTAATGACAGGCAAGTATTCTGATAAGTATAAGAAGATAGGACAAAAAATTAAATACTATAGAAAACAGAAGAGACTTACCCAACAGGAACTGGCCGATAAAATTTCTATCAGCATGAGTTACCTTACGAAGATTGAAGCTCAGAACTGTGATAAGCCCTTTTCATTGGAAGTATTGTTTGAGGTTAGTGACGCATTGAATATACCTGTAACATGTCTATTGGAGGATATTTAAAAAGTTACAATATGAAGTCAAATTCAATCATAATAATTGGGTAGTCTGATGTATGTGGTGTTATCTAATTTAAAATATAAAGTCAGAGTTTAACCCTAATTATTAACTCCACAAGAGAAGGTATCGGCTTCCGATACCTTCTCTTGTTTGGATAGAATATTCCAGCAATGACCCAATTCAAATTTGTATCCTTAAAATCACAACCATGACATTCCGTTGTGGTTTCTTTCAGCCGAATTTATTATACCGACCGTCAAAGTGCCCATCAAACAGATATAAGGCCCATCTCACAGATTTTTTTGCTATAAAATTTCAAATAAATAGTTAAAATAATGAGTCTATTTAAACATAAATAGGCTTAAAACTTTTAACTTTTGAAGTAAATGTTAAATTGAAAAGTTTAAAATATATACTCCCTAATGCTAAAGTTAATGCATCAGATACAACATATGATGCAAATGATACATGGTGCAAAGGATGCAAAACATTTTACAGTTGGGGGGAATATTTAGCAGTGGCTAAAGGACTTTATGAAATAAACCAATCAAAAAAAATAAAACCTAATAATGGATTATTATATGAAATCAAAAAAAATAAATCCATATATACCATGATTTTACCGGGAATACTCTTTTTCTTAATTTTCGCGTATATTCCTATGGTAGGTGTAATTACGGCTTTTAAGGATTATGATATCAAAAAAGGAATATTCGGCAGCAGCTGGAACGGTTTTGATAATTTTAAATTCTTCTTTTCTTCGGGAGATGCCTTAAAAATTACATTTAATACGTTTTATCTAAATCTGTTATTCCTAATAGCCAGCACGGTTATTTCGGTGGCGTTGGCAATATTTTTAAACGGACTTACAGCTAACGGATTTAAGAGAATATCACAATCGGTAATGTTTTTACCGTATTTCGTTTCATGGGCCATTGTGGGTATTATCACTCAAGGTTTTTTTGCAAGTGACAACGGAGCAATAAACAGCTTTCTGAGGACGCTAAATGTTGATCCGGTAAGCTGGAACAGTTCACCTGGTCTATGGCCTTTTATACTGGTTATTTTCTATATCTGGAAATGGTGCGGTTATAACCTTGTAATATATCTTGCCACTATTACAGGGTTTGATATGGAATGCTATGAGGCCGCATCAATCGATGGCGCCAGTAAATTTCAACAGATAAGATATATTACAATTCCGCTGCTTATGCCGACAATTCTGGTTCTGGCATTACTCCAGATAGGTAAAATCTTTTATGGAGATTTCGGAATGTTCTATTCGATAATCGGTGACAACGGTATGTTATATGCAACCACCGACGTTATTGATACATATGTTTACAGAGCACTCAGACAGATGTCCGATTTCGGAATGGCTTCGGCAATTGGCTTATACCAGTCGGTAATGTGCTTTGTAATGGTATTTGGCTCCAACCTGCTGGTAAGGAAATATCAGAGTGACGGAGCGCTGTTTTAGCGTATAGGAATTTATATCACTTTAACATAGTTGTTCGCTATATGAAATGAGCACTATAAAAATTGAGCGCAGCAAATTTTCTTGAAAAAGGTCGGAGGAATGATAATGGTACATTCAAAAATAAAAAATAATAAAAGCAATTTTATGTATAACATCGTAGCCTATTTATCAATTATTTTGTTTTCACTATTCTGCCTTTTACCCTTTTGGTTAATGGTAGCAGGGGCTTTTACCGATGAAACGTCAATAATCCAAAATGGATATCAGCTGTTTCCAAAGAAGTTTTCAATAGATGCATTTGGAACCATTTTTGCAGGAAACAGGGTTCTGGGTGCATATAAAATCACTATTGCGGTTACAATACTGGGAACTTGCTCTGCAATGCTTATAACGTCAATGATGGCTTATGGACTTTCTCTCAGAACTATTAAGTACAGAAACCAGATATCGTTTTATGTAGTGTTTACCATGCTGTTTTCCGGAGGGCTGGTACCCTGGTATATTTTAATAACCCAGTACCTGAAAATTCAGGATACGATTTGGGTTTTGTTTGTACCATACCTTATAAACCCATGGTATATGCTATTGTTAAAAAAGTTTTTCAGCACAATCCCGGAATCATTGATAGAGTCTGCTAAAATTGATGGAGCAAAGGATTTTTACATATTTATAAAGATCGCACTTCCTCTGTCTCTTCCCGCACTGGCTACAATAGGCCTGTTTTACAGCTTGTTTTTCTGGAATGACTGGTGGCTTGGTCTGCTTTTTATAAATGACAGGCATCTTCAGCCATTGCAGCTGCTTCTGAGAGCGTTGGTATCAAATCTCTCCTCGGAAGTACAGGCACTTAATCCCAACGCCAAACAGGGCATAATACCTCCCGCATATTCGGTGCGAATGGCAACAAGCCTGGTTACAATCGGCCCTATTGTGTTGTTTTACCCATTTGTTCAGAAATATTTTGTTAAAGGTCTGACTGTGGGAGCAGTTAAAGGTTAGGGGCCTGTAACCTATGAATATAGGTGTTACAGACCACTAGGTGGCTATTTCCGGAAATCCGGTTAGCATATAAAAAAATCAAGGGGGAATTTTAAATGACCAAAAAGTTAATTTGTCTGGTGGTTGCAGTTGGTATGTTAGCATCAGTGTTCACTGCCTGCGGTTCAAATTCAGACACATCAACATCAACAAGTTCTGCAACCGGCACTGCCGCTGTTAGCTCAGGCGATACAACATCCGGTTCCGAAAACCTGACACCGTATTCACTTTCAGCTTTATTGCCCGGAGATACTCCTCTTCAACTGGATGAAGTATTAGCTGAAACTAATAAGAAGCTGGAAGAGGCACTTAATGTAACGTTAGGCATTACCTTTGCATCCTGGACCGATTATCCGAACAAAGCGCAGGTTATGATTGCAGCAGGAGATCAGACCGACCTCATATTTGATGCACCGTGGATGCATTTGTCACAGATGATTTCAAAGGGAGCATATCTGGACCTGGAACCATTGTTAGAGAAATCAGGCCCGGATTTAATAAAGGCATTCCCAAAACAAATGATTGATGCCAACCGTCAAAACGGCAAGATAATGGGTATTCCTTTAGGGGATGTATTATCCAGCCAGCATGGTATATGGATCCGTGGAGATCTTAGGGAAAAATACGGGATGGCCCCGATTGAGACTATTGATCAATATGAACAGTATTTGACAAAAGTAAAAGAAAATGAAAAGAGCATGATTCCTTTAACCTGGCTCGGAAACTACTGTATCGGCAGCAACGGTTTTTACGATGCAGGATATGATGTTACCTTATTCGGCGGAAACAACTCCGAAGTGGATATATTCGCAACAGGTGATAAAGTTGAAGATATAGTACCCATATATGAGAATCCACATGTATTGGATTGGATAAAGATGGTAAGAAGATGGTATACATCAGGATTGATAGAAAAGGATCAAATGACTCAAAAGGATGAAATGGGAGCATTTAAGTCGGGCAAGGTAGCCTCCATAAAAGGGGATTATATTGTAGGTACCATATCAAATCAATTGGATGCAATAATACCGGGTGCAAAAGTTGAGTTTGTAAACTTTGAAGGAAAAGATACAAAACATGTAACAAACTTTGCACAATGGAACTTTATCTGTGTAAATGCCAATGCAAAAGATCCAGACAGGGCAATTAAATTCTTGAATTGGATGTATCAGGATCAGGCAAATTACGATATATTGAGATACGGAATCAAGGACGTAAACTGGGTGGATACTGGTGATAAGACATATGACCTGCCAAAGGGAATAGATGCCTCGAAAAATTACAACTTCCCCGGATACGATCTAATGTGGAATCCGAACTTTGAAAGAACTTTGGCCACTTCATCCGAAGATGATAAGTTCTATTACAAAAAGCTGAGAGATCCAAATCAGCTTATTGCCTCAAAGCTGATGGGCTTTACTCCAAATCTTGATCCTATTAAAAATGAAATTGCAAAGGTATCCGCTATTTGGCCTGCAACAATGCTGCCAATTTTAAATGGGTCATTGGATATTTCCGAACTCCCG
Organism: Ruminiclostridium cellobioparum DSM 1351 = ATCC 15832; assembly: GCF_000621505.1. Lineage (GTDB taxonomy): Bacteria > Bacillota > Clostridia > Acetivibrionales > DSM-1351 > Ruminiclostridium > Ruminiclostridium cellobioparum. Next base: position 239,352 of record NZ_KK211290.1, on the reverse strand, counting down.
AAGGTTCAGAAGAAACTGGAGGATGCAGGATATCTGAAAATAGTAGAAGAGGCTAAAAAGCAAGTTGATGAATTTTTGGCTTCCAAGAATTAAAGATTTTTATAAGTAGACATCCCAGCTTTTATTTGTAAAATTCCATTTTATTTACAAGATTCCAAAAGTAAGTCCAATGTTCTGGACTTTACTTTTGGACTTTTGTATTTGTAATATGCACAAACATTTAGTCCACTTTATGCAAATAAATATTTTAATTTATGCTGCCGTATAAGTGAAAAAACATCTGGCATTGTTAACATAATCTTGCTATGATAAAAAAGTCAATTACTATTGCTGAAAGCCGATAGTTTAACCGTAATTGACTTTATGAGATTAACTCTAATAATGTAGAATAGGGTGAATATATGTTGAAAGTGTTTAAAATGAGGAGTTCATTTACCAAACTATTTTATTCTTTGATTATTCTGTTATCTATAATACTTTTAACCTGTTCTTTGGTATTTTATGATAACTATGAAAAACAAACCATACGGCAGGCAAGTGACTCATCAAAGCAGATCCTTACTCAAACAGCATTAGCTGTGGATTTTGTCTGGGACCTGTCCAGTAACCATCTTTATGATTTGTACGGAGACGCAGATGTATATAATAGTATTTACAGCAGAGATGTTTCTCCCACTGAAGCAATAAATGCCAGCATCAAAATAACAAAAGCCATATCCAACAGTATGTTTTTAGAATCTGTTTATTTGTATAACGGAAATATGCAAAAGGTCTTTTCTACCAAGGGAAGCACTTCTTCCACAGTAGAATTTTATGATAAGGATATATTAAAGCTTTTAAAAAATGAAAATGAAATGAAAACACTTCATTTTATTCCTCGAAAAGTAAAATATAATATAAACGGTGTTGAAATTAACGATAACCTGCTTACTTTGATTTCAAGCGAAGCACCGGATAAAAACGGAAATCTGGAGGGTGCCTTGATAATAAATGTCAAGGAAGGCTATATCCGGAATATCCTTAAATCGCTGATACCATTTTCAGATGATGTCACCATGCTGGTGGATGAAAAAGGAAGGGTTATTTCCGATTATGACCCGGATATGTTCCTTAAAGATTTATCCTCGGAGGAATATATAAAATCCATAGTTGCATCAAAAGACAATTCCGGGCAGTTTACAGGGGAGGTAAACGGTGAGAAATCACTTGTAACCTTTATTTCATCAAGTAAATTAAAATGGAAAATAATACAGGTAACCCCTTATGGAAAGTTAGTTGCAAAAGCTTATAACATGCGCAATCTGATTATAATTTTTTGCATAATTCTATTCACTATAGGAGCTATAATATCATATTTCATATCCAGAAAATTCTATTTGCCTATTCGCAAGCTTGTTAACAAGGCAAATGATATATCAACGGGTACTATTGCAATTAAAGGTTCTGAAAAGCATGAATTGGAGTATGTTTCGGATTTTATACTGAATATGAAAGACGAGTTGTTAAAGGCAAAGTATCAATCCCTGGATGATTCCAGGCTGATCCGGAATGAATTGCTTAAGGAGCTTCTGCTAGGCGGGTATATTCACCGGGCAGACCTTGAAGGCAGGTTTAATAATTTGGAATTTGATTTTCAAAATGTTGTTGTTTATGTTTTAAAGATTGATAACTATTATAATGAAGAAATATTTAATTATTCAGTGGAGGATTTATCCCTTTACAGGTTTGCCATAGGGAATATTGCGCAGGAATTGACAGAACAATTTTATTCAAATGAAACTGTGGATATGGGTGAAGATACCATTGCCGTAATTGTAAAAACCAAGGGAGAACCTGATAGCACAATCGAAGCTGATTTGAAAACGGTCATAAAACAGATTCAGGATGCGGTACAGAAATATTTGAATTTTTCTCTAAGCGGCAGTATAGGCCCATTACAGAAGCATATAAAAAATATTAATAAATCATATAATAATGCTGTTTTAAATTCAAACTACAGATTGATATACGGCAAAAGGTCTGTAATTACACAGGAAATACTGAACCTGAAAGAAGTTGCCAAATATCATTATTCACAGGATATTTTTATGCCTGTATTAAATAATCTGAAGCTGCGCAAATATGATCTTGTGGAAAAGCAGGTCGATAAGTTCTTCGGAAGACTGGCCCAGATGGAATATGATGATATTATGGTTATACTTTCCCAGATTATACACGATTCAATTGCTACAATAAATTTAATGAATCATTGCAACAATTCCGGAAATGCATATTCCTTCAAAGTTTTGAGAGATCAGGTGGAGAGATTTGATACATTGGAGGAAATTAAGGAATGGCTGCTTTATATATACAAGAATGAAATAGAATACATAGAAGATAATCCTAAAGATACAAAAAGAGAATATATTAATATGGTTTTTACTATAATTCATAACGAATATAATGATCCCGGATTAAATATTGAAAGCATTGCCGAACGGGTAGGACTGTCGGTTAATTATTTAAGGGCTATATTCAAAGAAGCATTGGGAATATCCCTGACAGACTATATAAGTAAATACAGGTACGAAAAAGCTTTGGAGCTGCTTGTAAATTCCAATCTGACAGTTGCAGCCATAAGTGAAATGATTGGAATGAATTCTGAGAACCATTTTTATACTTTTTTTAAGAAATTCAATGGTCTTACGCCCACTCAATTCAGAAAGAAAGAACAGAATTAGGAGAAATATTTAAAAAAAATGTATAGCTTTAAAATATGAAGTAACAAAATAAATAGAATTTTGAGGAATATTTAAATTCAACAGTGTAATTTAGTGTGTTGTCTTAATAGAATTAGAATAAATTATATATTCTATTTTATTTGGAGGACACAATGGTTCAAAGACATATACATAATCCAATAATCAGACCTCAGGATGTTAAACCTTCAAGACCGGATTTTGAAGTTATATGTGTATTTAATGCAGGAGTTGCAAAATTGGGAGATGAAGTGATTTTATTATTGAGGGTAGCAGAAAGGCCCATCAATCAAAATTCAGATATTCATATTGCTCCGGTTTATGACGTTGAGAAGGCTGCAATTATTAAAAAGAGCTTTAATACGGATGAACCGGGCTGCGATTTTTCGGATTCGCGGTGGATCAGGACTCCTTCGACTAATTATATTACCTCCATATCCCATTTGAGAGTGGCGCGCAGCAGGGATGGAATTCATTTTGAAATTGAAGAAACGCCTTCTATTTCACCTGCAAACATATATGAGGTTTATGGCATTGAGGATGCCAGGATAACCTTTATTGACAACACATTTTATATTAGTTACAGTGCCATATCCGATTTGGGGATAACTTCCTATCTTGCATCCACAAAGGATTTTATCAAGTTCCAACGGCATGGTGTCATATTTCATCCTGACAATAAAGATGTTGAGATTTTTCCGGAAAAGATAAATGGCAGGTATTATGCCCTGAACAGGCCGTCCATGTCACATTTCGGGAAGATGGATATATGGATATCCGAGTCTCCCGATTTGATTTCATGGGGAAACCACAGACACCTGGCAGGTGCACGCGAGGGTTATTGGGATAATGGAAGAATTGGCGGAAGTGCTGTTCCTTTCAGGGTGAAGGAAGGCTGGCTTGAGATATATCACGGAGCTACAAAAGACGATAAGTATTGTCTGGGGGCTATGCTTCTGGACCCGGAACAACCCTGGAAAGTGATTGCAAGAAGTGAGAAGCCTATCATGGAACCGGTAGAAGACTACGAGATAAATGGATTTTTTGGAAATGTAATATTCACCTGCGGAGTGATATACGAAAATGATGTTGTAAAAGTATACTATGGGGCGGCTGATACTCATATGTGTTATGCCGAGATCCCCATAGAGGATATTATGACTTCTTTAGGATTAAAGTAAGCCCTGGATATCTATAGGCTTGTTATATTAGGCTTTAAAGCCTTAATATATGCAAAATTTTGCAGCAAATACTAATAATAAGGAGGAACAATATGTCAAAGATACGAAAAAGACAAGAGCGATTAGCAGTCCACTTTAAAAAATTGACAGCTGTTTTATTAGTTTTAGCGCTAATACTCACGACAATTTCTTCAATGTCCATATCGTCAGTATATGCATCTGACATGACGGATAGTGAAAGTGCTCAAATTGTCAAGGATAGGATCAAAGCGACATTTTTAGCGAGTGATTCCTATCGTGTAGTCAGCGGTTCTGACATTTTCGGGTACATATCAAAGTCAATGGAGTATGCAAATTCCATTCAGCCAAACGGCAGTTGGTCTGATGTAAATTATGCTGACCGTACCAATAGTGCGAATGGTACTTTATGGAGTCCATATCTTGCTTTATACCGTATAACGGCAATGGCAATGGGCTATAATCAGGAAGGTAATGAAGCATATCAAAATCCTGTAATAAAGGACGCCATTGAAAGGGCATTAATTTATTGGGACAGTGTCAAGCCTTCATCCACAAACTGGTGGGAAAATGAAATCGGACAAGCCATGTGTATGGGTGTTACAGGTATATTTATGGAAGGCATCATAAGCAAACAGGCGTTGGATGTATGCATTAACTACAATCAGGGACGTCTGGATACAGTAGGTGCAAATGGTGTTTGGAGAACACAGGATTATTTATATAAGAAGCTGGTGCAGAATGATTATCCTGAGATTGTAAAAGGAATTTCGACACTCGCGGAAACTCTGGCAGTTGATGAAAAAGGAACATCGAATGAAGCGGTTCAGGCAGATTCAAGCTTTTACTGTCATGGCGCCAAGCTGTACAGTGAAGGGTATGGAATGGCTCAGTTTAACATGGTTGCCATGTGGGTCGGTTATACAAGCGGAACTAATTTTGCTTTTACCGAAGAAGCCTTAAAGAAACTGGAATTTTATATACTTGACGGTACCAGGTGGATGATCCGGGGAGAGTTCGGTTTCCTGTACCTTGGATATCGAAGGTATAATACCATTGAAGGAGTCAGCAGCTATGCGGCCGATATTTTGCCGGGAATGATTATAATGGCACAATATGATACCGACCCGGAGCGCAGGGCTGAGTACCAGCAGTTAGTTGACAACATAGAAGGCAAGTCGGCGACAAATGGATTGGTAGGGAACAAACATTTCTGGCGGTCCGATTATACCTCTCAAATGCGCGATAATTACGGAATTATGACTAAAATGAGTTCAAGCCGTATTAATGGCGGTGAATACCGGTCCACTTTCCGGTCGTCCATAGGAAATGAAATTTATTGGAATGCGGCAGGTACAACGGCAATTTTTGTTAATGGACATGAGTACACTGATCTGGTTCCGGCCTTTAACTGGTCGCATTATCCGGGTACGACAGCTCCCAATGAAAAGATGCCTTACACGCTGGAATGCAAATTTAATGCAAATTCAAGCTTTGTAGGCGGAGTGTCCGACGGTATGTACGGTGCATCGGTGTTTACCCAGGATATGGATAATACTGTTGCACGCAAGGGATACTTTTATTTTGATGACGAAATGGTGGCTTTAGGGGCAGGAATATCGTCAACCCGCCCTGTAGAGGTTCATACTACCGTTAACCAGGCAATTGCAAAGGACAATGCATCAGTTGACGGAGTTCAGGTTCCAAAGGGGACAGCCCCGGTAACATATACAAATCCCAAATGGGCTTATAATGATCAGATAGGATATGTGTTCCCGGCTGATTCCAAAGTCAGTATTTCAAATATGGATCAGACATCAAACTGGCTGGACCATCCGGCTCAAACAAAGCAGGCATTCACACTTTATTTTAACCATGGCATTAATCCTGCGAATGCTTCCTATGAGTATATTGTTGTTCCTGGAAAGGATTCAGCCGAAGTCGAAGCATATTCAAACAATATTCCGGTTCAGATTTTGTCAAATACAACAGAATTGCAGGCGGTAAGAAATGAAGGCTTAAACCAGACACAATTGATCTTTTACACCGCCGGAAGTTTTGAATACCGCACCGGTGCTACCATAACAGTGAATCAGCCCTGTCTGGCAATTATTGACGAGAGTTCCGGAACACCAAAGGTAACTGTATCAAATCCCGAAACACCGGGCTTGATAGTTGACGTAAAAATTACTGAGACTGATAAGGATACATTATATGGAAGGTATAATCTTGGAAGCGGAATTTACATGGGACAATCGATTACCCAGACTTTATCCGATGTTCCTCTTTCTGCCAGCAATATAGGGGCAAGTTCATTTTTACCGGGATATGCTCCTCTGAATGCAATAGATGATTCCATGGATACTTCCTGGCGCTCGGAGCCTGATGAAAGCCAGTATATTGTCTATAATATCGATACTCCCAATCCTCTTGTTGACAAGGTTACTGTTGACTGGGGCGCTGATTATGCAAAAGAATATATAGTTCAATATTCCACAGATAATGTTAATTGGACCGACGGGTATTTACAGTGGCATGGAAACGGCGGAAAGGAAGTAATTGATCTGCCGTATGTTCAGGCAAAGTATATCCGCATATTAATGCTCTCAAGCAATAAAAAGAACGGGTATGATATTAAAGATCTTAATGTACATTATGCTGTAAATCTGGCATTATACAAACCTTCATCAACCAGCGGAAATGATTCGGGCAGTATGGCAACTTATGCAAATGACGGGAATGACACCACAAGATGGTCGGGTCCGACATCGACTGCTACCCCATGGTGGCAGGTTAATCTGGGAGCAAAGTCAAAAGTGAGAACAATCCGGATTTCCTGGGAAGGTTCTTATTCAACCAGTTTCAAAATCCAAACCTCAGATGACGGAGGTACCTGGACAGACGTAAATACTTTTGCTAATAACAAGCCGGGGGTTCAAGTCCTTAACTTCCCCGAAGGAAGTATTGATGCAAGATACATAAGACTGCAAAGCATAAGCAGGGTTGATAGCCGGTACGGCATATCCATGTATGAATTTGAAGTATTCGGAGAAGCTGATGTACCGGCTCCGCTGCCCAATTATGGAGGCAGGCAGAACCTGGCTTACGGCAAAACAGTCACATTGGATTCCAGTTACAGCGGCAGTGCTAATATTGAGGCACCACTGGAGACGACTGTGCCTACCGACGGGAATATGGGAACCAGGATCAGCACGGGCAGAGGTACTGCAGAGGTTACACAGCGTTCTTTCTACGTTGATCTGGGTCAACCTTTATCAGTAAATGAAATAAAACTTTTCTGGGAAGTAAATTCTCAGCATGTATATTTGGAATATTCCAATGATCCGGCAGGTCCATGGATGCCTATTACTGATATTAATAGAAGTACATACAAAGGCAATGAGCAGGATGATGTAAAATTCAAGCCGCTTACAGCCCGCTACATACGGGTTAGTGGTGTAATGGCCACAAAATATGGCTTGGCTATTTATGAGTTTGAGGTTTATGGAGATTACTCTTATAAGCTGGACAATCATGCAGTCACATTGAACAAGGGGGATACTCTGGACTTGAAGGCTATTTTAGCTCCGTATTCAGAGACAGACAGTGCTGATTTTAAATCATATAATACAGATGCAGTAACTGTAGGAACTCCTGTAGTCAGCGGGGATTCCGTCCCAGGCGGCCAAGGAACGTATACTGCCAGGCTGGAGGCTGTTTCGGGCGGTACCTCGGTTATTATAGTTCGCCATTCGGCCGGTTCTGAATATGATTTGTGCACAGTAAAAGTAAACACATTTAAAAATGATCTGCAGGCACTTTATGATATAGCCTCACAATTAGACCAGAATGACTATATTTCTTCGTCCTGGACTGATTCGGACATAGACAGTGTTTTAGTGAATGCAAATACTGTACTGGGTGATAATAATTCAACACAGCGTCAGGTTGATGCTGCCATACAAAACCTGCAAACGGCAATGAACATATTGGAGAAACGGTCAAATAAAGCTTCTCTTGTAACTGCTATGTCACAGGTAAATGCGTTAAAACAGGCGGATTATACACCTGAAAGCTGGGAAAGCGCCAATCTGGAAAAGTTACTTGCCGATGCCAATTCAGTTTATTTTAATGACTATGCCACACAGCAGGAAATAGATTTTGTTGTAAATGCATTAATTGCAGCCATGAATGGGCTGGTTAAGGTAACAAACCCTGAAAATCCTGATGTTATAACCCTGGATAGTACATCCAAATCAGTGTACAGGGGTCAGGAATTCACAATCACTGCAACAGTAACTTCTCCTGCGGCTATTGACAGTATTGTACTGTTCAGCTCGGACAGCGATGCCGTTATAGTAGGAGAAACAGAGTCCAGCACTCCCGGTGGAATAACAATAGTACATTTAAGTGCTGCAAAGGTGGGTAATGCCATTATTACCGCAACTACAAGCGGCGGCGGAATTGCAAGATGTGCTGTAAATGTACTCCCGGCCGGTGTAGTACTTGATACTCCTTCAAAGACACTTTATCCCGGTGATAGCTTTACTCTGACTGCGACCGCTGTTCCGGAGGAAGCGGTAAATAAGGAAATAAGCTTCAGCGTCGGAAACAGCATAGTGTCATTGGGTACGCCATCCTATGATGCACAAAATGGAATAACAACCGTACAGGTTACCGCAATACGTACCGGAACAACAATAATTACAGCAGCGACAGCAGATGGCGGTACAGCACAATGCGTCGTTACGGTACAACCGTATATTGACGACAGTCGCAGTGGCGGCAGTAATGGAGGCGGCAGCGGAAGTAGCAGCAGTACCAATACAACTCCGCCCCCTGCTGCGTCAAATAATACCATCTCCGATGCAGCTGCGTCAGGTCACGGCTCTGTTACAAGCACAATTGCAGCAGCAGCAAAAACTGACAAGGACGGAAAGGCCACAGCCGCAGTTACAGAAAAAGAAGTTACCGAAGCAATAAACAAGGTAATTGAAGCTGCAGCAAATATGGATAAAGGTACGGCAGCAAATGTGGAAATTAAGGTATCTGCTCCTTCCGGTGCAAAAGCTGTGGAGGTCAGTCTTCCAAAAGAAGCAGTTGATAAGGTTGTAAGCAGCAAAGTAGATACGATTACTATTTCAACACCTATTGCAGTCATGACCTTTGACAAGGAGTCTGTTAAAACAATTTCCCAGTCAGCGGCAGGAGATGTGAAAATTACAGCCTCCAGTGTTGACAGCACAACTCTGTCCGATGAGGCAAAGCGGATTGCAGGCGGCAGGCCGGTGGTGGATTTAAGCGTTACCAGCGGCGGAAAAACAATATCAGAGTTTGCAGGAAATGTAACAGTATCTATTCCATATACTGCAAAAGCGGGAGAGGATACCGAAGCTGTTGTCATATACTGCATAAATTCACAGGGCGGCCTGGAACTTGTAAGCAACTGCGTATACAACAAAGAAACAAAAATGATAAGCTTTAAGACAAACAATTTAATGGAATATGCAGTGGGCTACAACAAGGTCAGCTTTAAGGATGTAGAAGATGGAGCATGGTATTCCAAGGCGGTTGATTTTATAGCCGCAAGAGGTATTACAACGGGTACCGGCAACGGTAATTTCAGTCCCGGAGGAAAGCTGACCAGAGGGGAATTCCTCACAATGGTAATGAAGGCATATGAGATAAAAGCCGATGAAAAAACGGCTGATAACTTTACAGATGCGGGAAACAAATTCTATACGGGTTACCTGGCGGCAGCAAAAAGACTCGGTATTTCCGAAGGAGTCGGAAACAACAGGTTTGCACCCGAAAAAGAAATTACCAGGGAGGAAATGTTTACACTTCTGTACAACATATTGAAGCTGATAGATGAAGTTCCTGCCGGAAATTCAGGAATGGGTCTGAATGAATTCAGCGATACAAATGATATTGCTGAATGGGCAAAGCCTGCCATGTCAATGTTTGCAGAAAACGGAATAATAGCCGGAAATCTTGGCAGACTCTCGCCAAAGGATACAACCAACAGAGCGCAAATGGCGCAGGTATTGTATAACCTGATTAAAAATCAAATGCAGTAAAATAAAGCAATAACATAAAAGTTATTTGGAGACTGCAAGCAGTTGTGTGTAAATACAAAACAACTGCTTGCAGTTTTTTTGTCAACTTCAATGGTTTATTACAATAAATATGTAATAAACCATTAATTAATCCCGGACCTAATTGACAAAGTTATTGAACGAATTTACAATATAATAATATAATATGTATTCTTTGATTCATAAACTGCCAATTTGTTAGAAGGAGATTTGATTGTATGACGGATTATATTGCAAAGCAGGTATTTTTAAGCACGGAGGATGCAGAAAGGTTATTTAGCGTGTCAAAGGCTTTGGCATCGGAAATTCGCATAGAAATATTGAAACTCCTGAATACAGATAGTCTGAATGTAAACGAAATAGCCGAAAAGCTGGGAATACCCACTTCCACTGCTGCGGTGAACGTAAAATTCCTGGAGGATGCAGGGCTCATACTCACGGAATTGCAGCCCGGTGTCAGAGGCTCCATGAAGCTATGCAGCCGCAAAATAGATTTGATCAATATTGAGCTTTCACCGCAAACCAATGGGGCGGTGGTCAATTCATTCTACATAAATATGCCCATCGGCAGCTATATAGACTGCAAAGTCAGCCCTACATGCGGAATAATGAGCGAAAAGGCATGCATTGATGTGGAGGATAATCCCAGAAGCTTTTATAACCCTGAGAGAATCAATGCCCAGCTGATTTGGTTCTATAAAGGCTATGTGGAATACAGGTTTCCCAACAGCATTCTGCAGCACGGTAAAGCCAACCTGCTGGAGTTGTCCCTGGAGCTGTGCTCCGAAGCTCCAAACTACCGTAACAACTGGCCTTCGGACATTACCTTGTGGATAAATGATTTTGAAATAGGAACCTGGACATGTCCGGGTGATTTCGGTGGAAGACGAGGAAGGCTTAATCCGCAGTGGTGGCCCGATGCCAGCACGCAATACGGTATGCTCAAAACCTGGAGGATAAATTCTGAAGGCTCAAGTATAGATGAAATGCCGTTATCCGGCATCAGACTGGAGGACCTGTCCCTGAACTCACGTGATTATATCAGCGTCAGGATAGGGGTCAAAGAGGATGCGGCCAATGTGGGAGGCATCAATATATTTGGTGATAAGTTTGGGGATCATGCACAAAACATAGTTATGAGAATTGATTATTCCAATAATTTTGAATAAATCCATTAATATATTGACAATATTTATGGGCAATGCTACAATAAAAATGTAATAAAACAAAAACATTGTATGAATTGCATTTTTTTTAATAAAACCAACAAAAAATATGTAATAAAACAAAATTTTTACTTTTATATGTTTTCAGCTCAGGTTGTTTACCATAATAAGTATCGTATCATCGTGGCCAAATCTAAAGGATCCCAAAGAAAAATAAAGAAACATGAATATCTGAATATCAAAACTGAAATATAAAAATATGAAAAAGTTAATATCAACCTATTTCGGGTACGAAACATAGTCGGCTTAAAAGGCGCCGGGCCGGCATGATTAGTATTCTTTAATAGATTATCAAAAGACATCAGTAATTATAATTCAAGGGGGAAAATAAGATGAAGATGAAAAAAAGCATCAAGTTATTGTCCGGTTTACTGTCTGTAATCCTGGTTGCAGGTACATTGGCCGGGTGTGGCGGCAAGAGTGCAGCCGAACAAAGTAGCGCAGGGGTATCCTCGGGTACGGCGGTTCAAAGCACCGGTGCCGAAGCGACTGCCGTACAAAGCGGCGGTGAGGAAAAAACATTGGTGGCTGTTATGTGGGGTGAACAAGCCAGGTGGGATGCGCAGAAAAAGGTTAATGATGCATTTTCGCAAAAGTATCCCAATTTAAAAATCGACCTGCAGACCCTGCCCAACGACACTTATTGGACAAAGCTGCAGACTATGATTGCAGGCGGTACGCCTCCGGATATAGCATTCATGCAGGAAATGCTGACACCTACATATCAGGCAAAAGGTATCATGGCGGATCTTACCGATTATATGGGCAAAGACACGGAGTTTAAAAAGGATTGTATGCCGGAGGGCATGTATGGTCCGTTTACCGTTGACGGAAAATTGTATGCCATGCCCACAATGACCTTTGTAAATGTGCTTTTTTACAACAAGGACATCTTTGATAAAGCAGGTATTCCGTATCCGGATGAAAACTATACATGGGATACTTTAAGGGATACCGCAAAGCAGCTGACCAAGGATACAAACGGAGACGGAAAAATCGATCAGTACGGCTTTTCCTTCGGTGCATGGCCCAACTTTATTTTCCCGTACATCTGGGCAAACGGGGGAGAATTTGTAAAGGATGACAGAAAAACCTCTGTTTTGAATTCTGCTGAAAATGTACAAACCTTCCAGTACCTGCATGATCTTATATGGAAAGACAAAGTTACACCTTCTGCAGCGGCCAACAAGAGCAATGCCTTTGATTTTGCAAATGGAAATATTGCCATGTTTGATTTGGGCAGCTGGAATGTGGCAGTTTATGATGATAAAAAGATCAACTATGGTATAACGCTGACTCCAAAGGCGCCTAACGGCGGCCGTGTGGTAAATACCTTCCCCAATGGTTGGTTTATTGTAAACCAGTCGGAGAACAAGGAAGATGCATGGAAATACCTGGCGTTTAATGTAAGCGAGGAAGGGCAGAAGGTGGCTGCCGAGGGAAAAGTCGGTATGCCTGCAAATACTCAGATTGCCAAGTCGGATGCTTATTTGAAGTCCTCCACGACTCCGGGCGTGGATCTGGGTGTTACTCTGAAATCCGCAGAGATATCAAGAGGAGCTTATACGACTTCAAATTGGAGTGAAATAGAATCAAAGATCTGGCCGGAATTTGATTTGATATGGACAAAAGAAAATGCCGATGTAAAGGCAGTGCTTGACAGCGTACAGACAAAGCTTCAGGCAAAGGTCAACGAAGCAAAATAATTTAAGTCAGCCATTATAACTCAAAAAACAATTGCTGCAGCAGCTGATGCCTGCAGCAATTGTTTTGGAAGAGCTTGATAATATAAAAAAAGTGAGGTAATGCAACTTGAAAAAACCAAATAATTCCCGTGAAAGAAGGAATTTGCTCACGGGACTTGCATTTATTGCGCCAAACTTCATCGGCTTCCTCATATTTTCCTTAATACCTGTAGGAGCTTCACTGGTTCTGAGTTTTTCCAACTGGGATCTTATAAGTCCTCCTGAATTTATCGGCATAGGCAATTACAAAGAATTGTTTACTGCAGATCCTTTATTCTGGAAGGTTTTATGGAATACCGTCAGGTATTGTCTCATGGCCATACCCGGAATGATGATTTTGGCATTGCTCCTTGCACTTCTGGTAAACCAGCGGCTGAGAGGAAGAATGATATACAGGTTTATATATTTCCTGCCGGTAGTGACCTCCTCCATTGCAGTCTCGATTGTCTGGACATGGATGTTCAATACGGATTTTGGACTTATAAACCAGTTCCTGTCAATATTCAATGTTCCGTCCATAAACTGGCTGGCCGACGAAAGGACTGCAATGGTTGCCATTGCCACTGTGGGAATATGGAGCAGTGCGGGCTATAATATGGTTCTGTTCCTTGCGGGACTTCAGGCAATACCCAGACAGCTGTACGAAGCCTGCGAAATAGACGGAGGAGGTACCATACGCAAATTTACTTCAGTGACTATACCCATGCTCACACCCACAACCTTTTTTGTTTTGGTTATGTCCATTATAAATTCCTTCCAGGTTTTCGACTATGTGTACATGATGACCGGAGGAGCACCCAACAACACCACGAAATCCATTGTCAGTTATATATACGATAACGGGTTCCAGTTCTTTAAGATGGGAAATGCTTCGGCCCTTTCCTGGGTCCTGTTTTTAATTGTTTTTTCACTCACGTATGTCCAGTTTAAAATGCAGGACAAATGGGTCGAGTATTAACTGAGTGAATAGGAGGGGTACAGACGTGTCGGATAACAATATAGCACTTCAAATAACCAGAAAAGCATTGATATACATTTTTATGACCATATTCGCCGTATTCCTGGGCTTCCCGTTTCTTTGGATGGTCATAACTTCTTTAAAAACCTCAGGGCAGATATTCATTTACCCGCCGGTGTTCATACCGGATCCCGTGCAGCTTTCCAATTACACAGATGCCTGGGTTAAGGCAAGCTTCAGCAAATACTTCTTTAACAGTGTATTTGTAACTGTGCTTACAGTTGCCGGTCAGATTACCACCAGCTCACTGGCGGCTTATTCATTTTCGAGACTTCATTATAAAGGCAGGGATAAAATTTTCCTCACCTACCTGGCGACCATGATGATACCTTTTCCGGTAGTTATGGTACCTAATTTCGTCATCATGAGGGTGTTCCACTGGCTGAACTCATACCAGGCTCTCATAGTGCCTTCTATTTTCACGGCATATGGAACTTTCATGCTGAGACAGTTTTTTATGAGCATTCCGTCTGAACTGGATGAAGCCGCTACTATTGACGGCAGCAGCAAATTCGGGATATTCTGCAAAATAATTATGCCATTATCAAAGCCGGGAATCATAACACTTTGTGTTTTCTCATTCATTGGCTCCTGGAACAGCTTCCTGTGGCCGCTGCTTGTCACAAATAAACAGAATATGTTTACCTTGCCCCTTGGGCTGGCCATATTCAGAGGCTTTGAGTACAACATTCAATATAATTTGTTGTTGGCAGGCACTGTAATTTGTATATTGCCCATTCTTGTCATATACCTGCTGGCACAGAAATTCTTCGTTGAGGGTATTGCACTCTCGGGAATAAAAGGATAATAGCAAATATGAAAAAATTATTTTGGCTGCTGGTAACCGGCAATTAAGGGCTGAAATTATTTCATATTTCTGCCGTTGTAAAAACTCAAAGAATGGCAATGAAAGCTTAAACAGAGAAATACTTAATGATCAGACTAATAATTTGGGAGATGAAAGCTTTGAATAATATGACTAACCAACCTAGAAGCGAATATCCGAGACCGGATTTTGAGAGGGCGGAATGGCTGAACCTCAACGGAGTTTGGAATTTTGAATTTGATGATGAAAATGCCGGTGAAGAACAAAAATGGTATAGAGGGAAGGAATTTTCCAAAGAAATAGTGGTGCCCTTCTGTTACCAGAGTGAGCTGAGCGGTATTGCCGTCATGGAAATGCATGAATACCTGTGGTATGAAAGAGAGTTCGAAATTCCTGAAAGCTTTGCAGGAAAAAAGGTCTTACTTCATTTCGGAGCTGTGGATTACGCCGCAAAGGTCTGGATAAATGGAGAATTTGCGGGAAAACATCAAGGCGGATATGTGCCTTTCAAGTTTGATATTACCGGCAGTATCAAGCCCGGAAAAAACCGGTTGACCGTGAAGGCCGAGGATAGATATGAATGCACACAGCCCAGGGGAAAGCAGTATTGGAAGGAAAAGCCCGACCGGTGCTGGTATACTGCGACTTCGGGGATCTGGCAGACTGTTTGGCTGGAAGCCGTAGGCGGTTTGTATGTTGATAAACTAAGAATAACGCCCGATATTGACAGGAAAACCGTCCTGGCTGAAATTTTTCTGAACAGGGACCCGGAGAATGCCGAGCTTACTGCCGTTGTAAATTACAAGGGACAGGAAAAGAAGAAAATAACAGCAGGCATTGATAGAAGGATATTCAAATTGACCATTGATATGGCTGAAGAGGACTACATAGATGAAATACACTATTGGAAGCCTGAAACACCCAATTTGTATGATGTCGAATTTACTGTTAAAGAGAACGGGGCTCGGTCGGACGAATTTAAAAGTTATTTTGGCATGAGAAAGATATCGGTAAAGGGTGACTTTATACTTCTGAATAACAGTCCCTATTACCAGAAGCTGATACTGGATCAGGGCTACTGGCCTGAGAGCCTGCTGACCCCGCCAAGTGACCGGGCTATTATCCATGACATAGAAATGACCAAAAAAATGGGTTTTAACGGAGCCAGAAAACATCAGAAAATAGAGGACCCGCGATATTATTACTGGGCTGACAAATTAGGCTTGCTGGTTTGGGGTGAAATGCCGGCTGCATATGATTTTAACATAGAGGAAACTCAGAATATTACAACTGAGATGATTGAATTTGTAAACCGTGACTATAATCACCCCTGTATTGTAGCGTGGGTGCCGCTGAATGAATCCTGGGGTGTCAGGAATATTTATACTGATAGAACACAGCAGGATTTTGCAAAATCTCTTTATTACATCCTCCGCTCAATGGACAAAACGCGTTTGATCAGCACCAATGACGGATGGGAGCAGGTGGAATCCGATATTTGCGGAATCCACGATTATGAAGCCTGGAGCGGGGAATTTAATGAAAAGTATCACAATAAGGAACAAATGCTGAAAGGTTCAGTTAACAATTGGAGGCTTCTGTACGCCGAGGGAACAGTGTACGAGGGACAGCCCATACTGGTGTCCGAGTATGGGGGGATAGCTTTTGAAAGCGAGGATTCCGGCAATTGGGGATATAACGGGGCGGTAATGGATGAAAAAAGCTTTTTTGAAAGATATGGAGATATTACGGGAGCCATCAAGAATACTCCGTATATCAGGGGCTATTGCTATACCCAGCTGACTGATGTCATGCAGGAGATAAACGGCCTTTTGACGGCCGACAGAAAACTGAAGGTGGATATTGAAGCCATAAGAAAGGTTAATGATGTCAAATGATAAATACATTTAAAAATCCTATTTTTGAAAATGGTGCCGATCCATGGCTGTATAAGCATCATAACGGCTTTTATTATTTTATGGTAACAAGAGGGGACAGGATTGAATTGTGGGTTTCCCGGTCCATTACCGGTGTCGGGCAGGCCGGGAAGAAAATAATCTGGACACCTGAGTCAACCGGGCCCTGTTCAAAAAATCTTTGGGCACCGGAGCTTCATTTTATCAATGACAAATGGTACGTATATTTCACTGCCAACGACGGCGGAGGGGATGAAACGAGAAGGATATTTGTTCTGGAAAATGAATCCGAAGATCCCATGCTGGGAACATGGGCCGAAAAAGGTCAGGTTAATACACAATACCCCGGATTGGACGGTACGGTGCTGCGGCATAATCGTGAGCTGTATTTCCTGTATGCGGGCTATGGGAATTTTCCCGAGTATGGCTCTGCGATTTACATCGCAAAAATGAGTGACCCATGGACGCTTTCCGGTGAGGATGTCTTATTGACAAAACCGGAATTTGATTGGGAAATGCGGGGCGGAATGGCTATAAACGAGGGGCCTGCCATTCTGAAAAGAAATGGCAGGATATTTGTTATCTACTCCGCCAGCACGACCTGGACTGAGGATTATTGCCTGGGAATGGTGTCTGCTCCCGATGACAGTGATTTGCTTGATATAGATTCCTGGACAAAATCAGCTGCCCCGGTATTTGCTAAATCGGTAGAAAACCGGGTGGTTGCCGTAGGTCATAACAGCTTTGTAAAATCTCCCGATGATAAGGAGGATTGGATAATTTTCCACGGGATTTCAGAGCAAAGAGGCCACAAGCTGAATACGGTATTCAGAAGTACCTGGGCACAACCGTTTTATTGGAACAGTGAAGGGCTGCCGGAATTCGGAAAACCCTTGTCCCGGTGGGAGGAGCTGGGGAAGCCGTCTGGAGAGCTCTGAAATGATTGAACCCGGAACTCTGTAACGTATCAAATGATATCTTATTTCTTCCTGACGGGGCCGGAGGACTTGCGGATAACAAGCTCCGGATCCAGAATGATTTTGTGGTATTCCTGGAGGTTCTCCTTCTTCTCCGGTTTCAGCAAATCGGCCATTATTTCCCCTGCCCTGTAACCCATTGATCTCTCGGACTGTTTTATATGAGTGAAAAAGCTTGAGTTAAAGGGGGTGTATAAGGGGTCATCAAAGCATATCAGGGAAATGTCTTCCGGAATGCGGATTCCCAGGTGTTCGCAAATTCTTGAAATATAAACCGCTGTTTTTCCGTCGGTTACTATGAAGGCGGTAGCTTTTCCGTTCTTAAGCGCGTCTATAAGGCGCAGGTTGTTTACGTTGTTCTCAGATGTTACTATATTGTTTTTAAGTGCGCTGTCGGGGCTGCTTTCAAATCTGGATACGTCGATGTCCTTTATGATCAGCTCGGAATTTTCCTTTATACCTCTTTCAACTAATTCGCTCAGGTAACCGTTAATGCGGTCTCCGGTGGAAGAGGTGGGAAGCATTGTGCTTGTGCAGATTGCAATATTTCTGTGACCAAGTTCGTACAGGTGGGATACGGCCAGTTTCCCTCCCAGCACATTGTTTGAAACTACATAACTGGTATCTATTCCGGGCAGATAACGGTCCACCAGTACAAAGGGGAAATGATTCACTTTCAAGGCAAGGATTTCCTCGTTGTAGGTTTCCTGATCCACGGGAAAGATGATCATGCCGTCGACGCCGAATTTAATAAAATTCCTTATTGCCTGCTCTTCCCTGGCCCTGTCGAAGGTTATCTGTATGAGCAGGGAATAACCCCTTTCATCCAGGGATTTTTTGATGCCGTTAAGTATATTCGTGGAGAAATAGTCCTCAAGGGTGGGAATGGTAAAACCGATCAAACCTGATCCTTCCCGGCGGTTTTCGGCTGTGTCTGTTTTAACATCAACCGGGTCCTTTGCCCTTGATTCATTTGCTCCGGAAGCCTCTATGGGGTTGCCGGGGTTCCCTCTGACGTAAGTGCCCCTGCCTGGTATTCTGTAAACTATTCCTTCATCGGCCATTTCGGTGAGGGCTTTGGTCACGGTAATCCTGCTTACATTGAAGGTTTTCATAAGCTCAACCTCGGGAGGGAGCCTGTCATTCTCATTAAAAGTTCCTTCTGCGATCTGCTTTTTTATATAATCTTTGATCATTGCATACAACGGTGTTCTTGATTCAATCTTCATATCTAAGGATCCTTCCAGTTTTAATAATTATGTATATATTATATGATATAACAAATATAACAAACATGTCAATGCCTTGATTTATGTTAAGGAATCAAGGCACTCTTAAGTTCTAAATGGTTAAAAAGAAATGTGCTTGTGTGGAACCTGACAAATTGATGTATTATTGAATATAAAAAATAAATTGATTATAATTAACATATAATATATAATGAACATAACAAATATTGATATATAATATGTAATAAGATCAGGTATAAAGGGGGTTGATATTTTCGGTGAATTCCAAAGGAAATATTTTCAATATTCAGCATTTTTCTATTTATGACGGCCCGGGAGTGAGAACTACGGTATTTTTTAAGGGCTGCAACCTCAGCTGCAAATGGTGCCACAATCCGGAATCAATCTCACCCAAAAGTCAGTTTGAGTTTTATTCCGACCGGTGCATAGGGTGCGGGGCTTGCTTCAAGGCATGTCCAAATGGTGTGCATGTACTTGACGATAAGCAGATGCATACAATAAACAGGGCCAAATGTATCGGATGCCTGGCCTGTGCCGATGTATGCTTTGCCAATGCCATAACTGCCGTAGGCAAATATGTGGATGCTGATTATGTGTTTGACTCCATCATGGAGGATTATTTGTATTACAGTAATTCGAAAGGCGGAGTCACCTTTTCAGGCGGGGAATGTATGCTTCAGACAGAATTTTTGTATGAAATACTGAAGCGCTGCAGGGAAAAAGGTATCCATACGGCGGTCGATACGGCCGGAAACGTCCCTTGGAGCAGCTTTGAAAGGATACTGCCTGTGACCGACCTGTTCCTGTATGACATAAAAGCGGCTGATACGGCAGTACACAAGCTGCTGACAGGTGCCGGCAACGTCCGTATCCTGAATAACCTGGAAAGGCTTTCGGCTTCAGGAAAGCAGATACTTGTTAGGATTCCCTTTGTTCCGGGGTGCAATGACGGACAAATTCCCGGGATTGCCGGGATACTTAAATCTTTGAACATAAGCAGAGTTGAAGTCATGCCCTATCATAAGCTGGGCGACAACAAATATACTGCGCTTGGTATGGATAATGAGCTGAAGGACGTTGAAGTTCCAACCGAGGCTGTGATGGACAGAGCAGTTGAAATACTGGTAAGTGAAGGCTTGAATGCGGTTAAAACATAAAGAGGATATGGAGGGAGCAGCAATGTTGCAGACTGACAGGGTTATATTGTCACAATTGTATTCACAAAGGGTTAATGGTCTTCGTGAAGACAAACTTAAAATCAATGAATTCAAGAGGAAAGAAATCGGACACCAGGATTTTGACGACTGGGGTTTTGTCCACTATCCCGATTTCAAATTCGAAGCAAGGCCCAATCATCCCTCGGGACTTGTATATGGCTATGTGGCCATTGGAGAGCACTTAAGAAGATTTTTCAATGAAATACCTAAATACATAAATAAAAACAGCGCACTTGCAGGGGCCTGGATAGGGCCTTTGCAGAATTTCGTAAGGATGGGCATAATACCTGAGGACCAGCCCTCCGAGCTGAAGGAGGTATGGGCAAAATACAATACCTTTCCGGGTTTTGGAGGCATGAACCACTGTGCCGGGGATATAGGAATAGGCCTAAAGCTGGGCTGGGGTGGGCTGCTGGATAAAATAAGACATTTCAGGGAGTTCAACTCACCGGCAGATACCTCCTTCTATGACGGAGAGGAACTGGTGGTGCTGGGTATGCAGGAATGGACCGGCGCCCTGGCCCTGGAGGCCGAAAGGATGGCACAGGAGGAAAGCGACCCGGATACAGGGAAAAATCTTCTGGAAATAGCTGAAATCAACCAGTGGCTGGTGAACAATCCTCCGAGAACGCTGAGGGAAGCCTGCCAGTTCATTGCACACTTCCAGACCCTTGACCGCACTTACTTTGCAGGAGGGGCCCTGGATCAGCTGGATGAGGTTTTGAGACCCTACTATGAAAAGGATATGGAAGCGGGGATACTCACCGATGAACAGGCAGTATGGTATGTGGCCAGCCTGTTCTTCAACGATACCCACTATTCACAGATTGCCGGACTGACACCCGACGGCAGCAGAGATATGACCAGCCGCATGTCGTTCATCATACTGGACGCCATGCATTATCTGCGCATTCCGGCAAATATAGCCCTCAGGGTCCATGACGACGTCAACCCCCAGTTGCTGAGGCGTTCTCTGGAATATATGCTGGAGGACGGCACAGGCGTCAGCTATTCCTGTAATATCGGCTGCGAGCAGGGTTATGCGAAGAACGGATACCCGCTTCAGCTGGCCCGTATGAGGGCAAAGGTCGGCTGCAACTGGACCGCCATACCCGGAAGAGAATATCCGCTTCAGGATGTCACCCGCTGCAATCTGGGATTTGCCTTCCACTATGCCATGGAGGATATAAGGTACGGGGAGCCCTCGCTGGAGGTATTGTTCGAGAGATTCTGCCATCACACAAAAATTATAGTGGACAGCATCAAGTCGGGCTATGACAGGCACTACGAGGTGGTTGGAAGAAATACGCCCGAGCTTGTATACAATCTGTTCATGCACGGCCCTGTTGAGAGGGGGCTTAACTGTTCCGAAGGCGGTGTGGACATTCTTAACTTCAATATCGACGGCGTGGGAATGGCCACCGTTGCCGATTCCTTTGCAGCTATTGAGCAGCGTGTTGTGAAGGAAGGCAGGATTACATGGGAGGAACTGTTTGATGTTCTTGACAAAAACTATGAAGGCGCTGAAAATATCCGCCTTATGCTGAAGAATATCAGCCGGCTGGGCTGCCCGGGCTCGAAGGCGCAGAAATGGGCCGACAGGATCAGGGACCACTATGTCTGGTGCTGTAAGCATGAGGGCACGCCGAAATACAATCTCCCAATAATTCCGGGAATGTTTTCACACGGGAATATAGGAGAACTTGGGGCAAAGCTTCCTGCGACACCAAACGGCAGAAAGGCCGGAGAAGCCATATCCCATTCCAACGAACCCGATCCGGGTTTTGCGGCAGGAATCGACTCCTTTTCGCCTTCATTAAAGGCCAATGCCGTAGCGGCGCTGCAGCCGGGCTACGGCAATTCTTCACCGCTGCATCTGGATATTGATACCGATATGCTGGGAAAAGCCGGAGGAATAGATGCACTGATTTCACTGATCCATACCCATAATCAGATGGGAGGAACCCTTGTCAACCTGAATTGTCTTACCGGAAAGAAGCTGCTGGAGGCCCATGAGGACCCATCCAGGCATCCTGACCTGGTAGTGCGCGTAACGGGTTATTCGGCATTTTTTGCATCTTTGTCAAAGGAGTACAGGCAGCAGGTAGTGGACAGATTCCTTTCCAGCAGGAAATGATAAACAAAGCAATCCCAAAAATATGGAGGTAACTAAAACAATGAAACTGCGAGCACCGGCAACACCACTTATTACTATCGATCCCTATTTCAGCGTCTGGTCTTTCAAGGATGAGCTGAATGACGGAGAAACCGTGCACTGGACGGGAAAACCCAACGCCGTCACCGGTGTTTTACAGCTTGACGGCCGTGAATATCTGTTTATGGGAGACCGTAAAAATATGGGGAAGATGGCCCAGACAGGCTGCGAAATCAACGCTATGTCGACAATTTATACCTTTGCGGTCGAGTCGGTTGAACTGAAGCTGATTTTTACATCACCTCTGCTGCTGGATGACCTGAAAGTACTGTCCCGGCCGGTTTCCTACCTGAAAGCAGAGGTACGCAGCCTGGACAGCCGGCCCCGCAATGTAAAGATAAACCTGCATGTCTCCGACGATCTGTGTGTCAACAACCGCAGCGAGCGGGAGACCGGTGGAGAGCTCCTTGCAATGGAGAATGAGGTGGTTTGCGCCAGGATGGGCAGCACCAGCCAACAGGTACTCAACCGGGCGGGGGATGATGTCCGCATTGACTGGGGTTATTTTTACCTGGCGGCAAAGTACGGCTGTCCTGAGATATGCATCCGGAAGCAGGGAGAAGCCACAGAACTTGAAGCAAGCGCGGTGCTGGATACGGCGGGACAGAACCATGCTCTTTTTGCCTTTGCCTATGATGACATATACAGTATCCAATATTTCGGCCAAAACCTTAAAGGCTTCTGGACAAGGGAATCGGAGGATATTAAGAAAATCATCGGCCGGGCGTTTGACCAATACGATGATATTACGAGACGGTGCAGCCTGTTTTCGGAGGAATTGTATAAAAGAGCTGCTGCAAGCGGCGGCCCAAAATATGCAGAGCTTCTGCTGCTGGCCTACAGGCAGGTAATTGCCGCCCACAAGCTCTGTGCCGACAAAGAGGGAGAACTGCTGTTTATTTCCAAGGAATGCTTCAGCAATGGTTGCGCCGCCACAGTTGATGTGACATATCCCTCCATACCCATGTTCCTGCTGTACAATCCTGAACTGGTGAAGGGCATGCTGAGACCTGTTTTCAAATATGCCGCTTCAGATGTATGGTGCCATGATTTTGCACCCCATGATGCGGGTACCTATCCTTTGCTTAACGGACAGGTGTATGGCGGCGGAACAAACCTTGAGGATCAGATGCCCATTGAGGAATGCGGCAATATGCTGATTACGGCGGCTGCACTTTCGCTGGCCGGGGGCAGTTTTGATTTTGCCGCAGAATACCTTCCGCTGCTGAAGCAGTGGGCTGAATATCTTATCCGCAACGGTGCCGATCCCGAAAACCAGCTGTGCACCGATGATTTTGCCGGCCACCTGGCTCACAACTGCAATCTGGCGGCAAAGGCCGTGATGGGTATTGCAAGCTTCGGTATT
The DNA here is from genome assembly GCF_000621505.1 of Ruminiclostridium cellobioparum DSM 1351 = ATCC 15832. Lineage (GTDB taxonomy): Bacteria > Bacillota > Clostridia > Acetivibrionales > DSM-1351 > Ruminiclostridium > Ruminiclostridium cellobioparum. The sequence continues at coordinate 215,561 of NZ_KK211290.1, read as the reverse complement.
ATAATGGAAAACCTGTCGGGCAGCGAGGAAAGCCGGGTATATCACAATACTGCCAGGAAGATGGCAAAAAGCTGGACGGAAAGAGCATTAAATGAGGACGGCACTTTCAGGCTCACATTTGATAAACCCGGCACCTTCAGCATGAAATATAATCTGATCTGGGACCGTATTTTCAAGACAGGTCTTTTTCCGGAGGAGGTGCTGGATGCCGAGCTGAAAAGCTATTTCAGACATATAAATACCTACGGTATGCCTCTTGACAACCGAGCAGCATATACAAAATCCGACTGGCTTGTCTGGAGTGCGGCACTCATGCCCGGCAAAGCCGATTTTGAAAAAATGATAGAACCGCTGTGGAAGGCTTACAACGAATCAGAATCAAGAGTGCCCATGAGCGACTGGTATGATACTCTTACAGCAAAGCAAGTTGGTTTTCAGCACCGCAGCGTACAGGGCGGGCTGTTCATAAAGCTTCTTGCCGACGGTGGTTTAGGGGTGAAGCTGTAGAGTAAATCCGGGGCCAAAGATGTGAGGCTCTGAGGCGGGGCAGCAGTATTGCTGAAGCTCCATACTCAGAAACCTGCCAAAATGCAGGCGGTTGTAATTATGCATAAAACATGCTAAATTATAATATGTACTTATTTAACGGAATAATCCTTTTATAGTCAGTCGTTTACAAAATTATTATATGCACTGCACTATAATCCTTTATCTTTTACTATCGTATGATTGATAGAGCTGTGAGATAGCGAGGACGACGGGAGGAGTTAATTATGTATATAAATAATTTAAGAGCACACCGGATATGGGATTTTGGAAATTATTTCCCGGTGCCAGGCTGCCGGGAAATAATTTCTTTAAATGTAATACCCCTGGCTATCACTTATGTTTTCTATGTTTCATATTCAGTAACTAAAGAATTGATAAAGATTAATTATCTGCAAATAAAAAAGGCTTAGGTTGGCTAAAGCCTTTTTTGGTGTTAAGCAAATTATGATGTTAATAAATGAATACAAACTAGTGATATAAGGCATTGTGAGTTCAAATACGAATATGTTCTTAACACATGGCCAATTAACCTCCTTTATTCGCCACATTGCGATAAAGGATATAGGTTTTCATTACATTTTGTGGCCGCAATGCGGCTCAAAGCCATGATATGGCTTAGGAGGTTAATATGCTTGGTTTTAGCAGGAATAACAGACTGGTTGTCAGTAAGACATTGACTAAAATGCTCATATCATTCTTTATTATAGTGATTTTGTCCACTTCGCTGATTGCAGGTGTACTGTACCAGCGGTTTTCAAAGGCTACCGTCGAGGGTATAAGGAAAAATATGGAAGAAAATCTGGCACAGAATATGAATCAGCTCGAACTTATAAGGGACCAGGTTTATTCAATAGGCTTGCAGCTTATAAGTGACAGCGATATAGTTGATTCAATGTACCGAAACGGTGCCACCGATGAATTAATAAAGTATAAGGCCACAAGAAAGCTCTACCAGGTCAAAAGCAGCAATCCAATGATACATTCCATATATGTCTACAACAGTGAAACAAAGCAGTTTACCAGCAGCCTTGGCTCCTCCGGCCTGAATTCGCTGGATGCCGAAATGAAGAAAATGACTGTGGACTACAAGGAAGGCAACAAGTTGAAATTCATTCCGCTGAGCTACACCAACAAGTCTCCGAACGGCAGCGAAACAAATGAAAAGATCATTACCTTTATTTTTGTAGACTCGTCCCAGGACTATATAAAAAGTGACATAAAGGGCAACGGACTGCTGGACAGCGTAGTCATTATAAATTTAAACGCCGATTATATACAGAAAGCTTTTACCCGGCAGTACACCTCCCCCAGCAGCAGTATTTTCCTCCTGGACAAGGGCGGAGAAGTCATATGCGACTCTGATTACAGGTATTTCAGCAAAAACATATCGGACAGGCAATATATAAAAAAAGTACTTGAATCGGATAAAAAAAGCGGATATATGATCAGCGAAGATGAGGGGAAGAAATACCTGATCACTTACAATATGTCTTCAAAGATATCCTTTTTGTTTGTCAACAGGTATGATTATCAAATACTGCTTCAGGAGGTCCAAAACCTTAAAAATTCAATTATTCTGATCTGTGTATTCATAGGAATCATATGTATCATAGTCGCAGGCTTGGCCGCATATAATGTTTACCTTCCCTTCGGAAGACTTGTAAGAACCGTTGAATGGCATCTGAAAAGTGAATATAAGGAAAACAGGAGACGGAGAACCTATAATGAGGTTGAGTACCTGTCAAATGCTTTTACCAATATTATTGAAAAATCAAATGAACTTGAAAATTCCATACAGCAGAATATTCCAATGCTCAGAAAAATGTTTCTGACCGAAATGCTGTCGGGCCATTTCTCTTCCAGTGATGTGTCAACCAAGGTAAAAGAACTGGGGATTAATATCGTGCAGGAAAAGACCTGTGTTGTATTATTCAGTATAGATGGATATCTGGCGCTCAAAGGTATAGAAAACAAAATTGAAATTGCCGAAAAGAAGGATGTTGCGGATAAAATCATCAGGGCCTCTTTTAACAAATTTTCCGGATTGGAGTTGGTGGATCTGGAGGAGGATATGTTTGCCTTAATGCTCAATATCAGGCACACCGAAGAGTATGATGAACTGCTGGATACATGTATTAAAGCCTGTCAGAATCAAATCGGGGATGAGCTGGATATTACCGTCAGTGCTGCAAAGGGCATGCTTGTAAGCATCCTGGAGGATGTCAGCCTTTCCTGCACCAATGCACTAAATCTGCTGAAATACAGATTTATTTACGGGTATAACTGTGTCCTGGACAATACTCTTGTAAAACCAGGCATAAAGGATAATTCTGTGGCGCTGGACAAAAACCGTAAAAAAATTATCCAGTCCATCAAGGTATGTGACGAAAAACAGGTGAAACTGGGCCTGGAGGAGCTTGTAAAACTCATAGGCGCCTGTCAGTATGATTTTATCAGACTGACCATCAATCAGCTGGTTCTGGATATTATGACGGCTGTAAGCTGTATTTTGAACCCTGCGGAGGAGGAACTGGATTTCAATAATATTTACTCAAATTTAAACAAAAGTGATACTCTGGAGGCTGCAAAAGAGTGGCTGGAATCTTATTGCGGCGGAATAATTCACAGGCTCGAACAAAAGAAGGATAACAGGCAGAAGGATATGATAGAAAGAGTGCTGGAATATATACGTACCAATTATCTGAGAACGGATATTTCCTCTGAAATGCTGTCGGACATGGTCAGTCTTACTCCCGGATATTTCGGAAAGATTTTCAGCGACTTTGTAGGCAAATCTGTAAATGAATATATAATAGAGCTTCGTATGAACAGGGCAAAAGAACTTCTGGAGAAAAATAACCTCTCGGTAAATGATATCGCAGCTCAGGTAGGCTTTTCAAATCAATCATATTTTACCGCAACCTTCAGGAAGTGGAACGGAATAACTCCAAACCAGTACAGAGGTCAATTTAAAAATCCACTGTAACGTTTGCTGTGATGTTCAAGAAGATATTTTCAGACGTCAGATTTTCTAATGATATGGTATAAAACAGGGAGTGGGAGAAGGCTATGAAATTAAAAATTATTGCCTGCAAGTTTCTTATAATTATTTTGATTATTGTTTCTTTCAGTTCTTTAATGTCATGCGGAGAATCGGATAAGGTACAGAGCCAGGGAGTAAAACAGCAAGAGCTTGAGAGATATTCCCTTTCAGTTTATGTTGCGGGAGAAAAGCCCCCACAGCAGGATGAAGTCTGTAAAGTAATAAGCGAGAAGACCAGGGATATCTTGAATATTGACTTGACCATAAACTATATACCCTGGGGGGATTATATAGACCAGATGCGGTTAAAATCCATATCGGGGGAAGAGTACGATATCTGCCTGAATTTTGCGTCCCAGCTGGCCTCAAGTATAGCAAGGAAACAATGTATTCCGCTGAACGGATTGATTGACCAATACGGAGAGGATTTGAAAAAACAGATTCCCCCTGATTTGTGGGACAGTGTTACCGTGAACGGTCAAATATACGGTGTTCCGTCGGTTTATGCAAGGGCCGGTATGGGAAGGAGCATACTGATAAGAAAAGACCTGAGGGAAAAATATAATCTGCCCAAAGTTGAAAACCAGAGTACTCTGGAAAATTACCTTGAAACCATTTCAAAAAATGAGAAGGCTATGACACCCATCCTTGCCGACAGTCTTGGAATCATAGCAAACGATAAGGATTTTTTAGGGCATGAGGTATATATTTTTGGCAATGATGCCCTGGGATATATGTACATTGATATCGACAGCGGAAAATACAAGGTGGAAAACTACTTTAAGACCTCTGTTTTCAAAAGGATATGGAAAGAGAATATTAAAGCCTATGAAAAAGGCTGGTTTGAAAAGGATATATTATCCGATACCAGCAGGGATTATAAGTTTATAACCGGACAGGCTGCGGCAATGGCGGGAGACCTGTACAATATTGTGGAAAGGCAGAACCAGCTTTCCAAAAATGTTCCCGAAGGCAGGATAGAGCTGGCGATTTTTAATAAAGAGGGCAAATGGATAAACCTGACGCCGGTAAATAATTACGCAATGCTTTCCTCCAACGGAAAACATCCCGAAAGGGCAATAATGTTTCTTAACTGGCTGAGGCAGAGCCAGGAGAATTATGATATGCTGATGCTGGGCATAGAAGGAAAAACCTATAACCTGGTGGGGGAAGAGGTTCAGGTGCCCGACGGGATCAATCCCGTCGACAGGTATAATCCTACACCCTGGTTTACAATGCATTTCCCGTATCTCCGCACCTGGACTTCCGACCCGGAAGAATATAAAAATGCCCTTGATTTCTGGAAAGGGCTCAAGCCTGAGACTTCGCCGCTGGCATCCTTTGCCTTTTCATGTGACAATGTAAAAGCGGAATCCCTTGCAGTCCAAAGACTGGTAGAGGAAACGGGGCGTCCGCTCAATACGGGAATAATCAGCAGTGAGGCGGAGTATCAGAAATTTCTGGAGGAGCTTGACAAAGCGGGAATTGAAAAGATCATAGAGGATACTCAAAAACAGATAGATAAACATTTGAGGAAGAAATAAGCGAACATTTAAAGAAAGCATGATAAACAATCCAGGAAAATATCAGGTAAGTCAAGTTAAATATTGCAAAGTCACCGAAGGATACCCGAAAGGGTATCTTTTTTTGTCTCCCAAATTACAGCTATGCCATGAAAGCCTTGCGTAAGGCTTGTTTTACGTTTTTATAAAAAATTATAATTTTTATAAAAAAATTCAAATCCAAGAGATTTATAAATTTATAAAAAGTCAATATGCACAAATTTTAAATAATTTGCAAAACTCAAAATAGTTATTATATACAAAAAGCTGCCGGGATTTTATGATGAATTTGCCAGCCACAGTGACAAAATTTTTTAAAAAGACAATTACATTTAATTTAGGGGGAATGATAATTTGTATCATGAAAAGGTGCTGATAAATAAAAAACTGAAACATGGTATACTATTTGAGCTTTTTCAAAACAGGGCATTATATCTCATGGCCCTGCCGGGAATAGCCTTTCTGCTGATTTTCAGCTATTATCCCATGCTGGGAATTCAAATAGCATTCAGAGATTACAACTTTCAGGATGGGATCTGGCACAGTCCATTCGTCGGCTTTAAATATTTTGAGATTTTTTTCAAATCTCCCTTTGCGGGGAATTTGTTATTTACTACATTATATCTAAATATTTTATTCATAGTAACAGGTCTTATTGTTTCGGTTACAATAGCAATCCTGCTTAATGAAATAACAAACAACCTTGTACGGAGAGTATTCCAGTCGTCAATGTTTTTTCCGTATTTTCTCTCGTGGGTAATCATATCCGCATTGGTATACAGCTTTCTTAATGACAAATTCGGCGCGCTTAACATGCTGCTCAAGAGCCTGGGTTTTTCGACGGTCACCTGGTACAACGAACCCCGTCTGTGGAGAGGGATACTGACTGTCATAAATACCTGGCAATCCTTTGGTTATAACGTTGTTATATATCTTGCGGCCATTGTTTCAATAAATAATGAGTTATATGAATCAGCCAGGATCGACGGGGCTTCAAAATTCGATGAAATATTCAGAATTACACTTCCGCAGTTGATCCCCACCATCGTATTAATGCTTCTGTTGGCGTTGGGAAAAGTATTTTACGGCAATTTCGGCATGATTTATTCAATTATAGGCGATAACGGGATTTTAAATCAAACCACAGACATCATAGATACCTATATATTCAGAGCTATGAGAAATAACGGTGATTTCAGCACCGGAACGGCTGTGGGGCTTTTCCAGTCGGTCTGCGGTTTTATTACGGTAGTGGTATTCAACAAGCTTGTAAAAAAATATGACGACACCATGGGATTGTTTTAGAAAGGAAAATACAGGATGGATAAACGATTTAGTCTTTTCAGAATAACCAATACAATATTTCTGACAGTAGTATCAATATTAACGCTGTTTCCTTTTCTGGTCGTACTGGCTGTCTCTTTCTCGGATGAAAGCAGCATTGCAAAAAACGGCTTCAGACTTATTCCCGAGAAGTGGTCACTGGGTGCATACCGGCTGTTATTTGAAGGATCGGTTGTATTTGACGCTTACAGGATATCGATAATTGTAACCGTCGCAGGAACTATTATCTCTGTATTGATTACCTCAATGCTGGGTTATGCACTGTCAAGGAAGAGTTTAAAATACCGCAATGTCCTGAATATGATTGTATACATCCCAATGATTTTTTCAGGGGGTTTGGTACCGTTTTATATGGTTTTGCTCAAGCTCCACCTCAAGGACAATATCCTGGGTCTTATACTGCCAATGTTGTTCAACCCGTTTTTCATGTTTCTGATCCTGAACTTTTTCAGAGGTCTGCCGGATGCGGTCATTGAATCGGCTAAGATTGACGGAGCCGGTGAATTCAGGATCTACCGCAGCATAGTAATGAGACTGGCAGCTCCGGGAATAGCAACAATTACTCTTTTTTATGCCTTGAATTACTGGAACGAGTGGAATCTGGCACTGCTGCTCATAAATGACACCAGGCTTTATCCGCTTCAATACCTGCTTAGAATGATCTTAATGAGAGTCTCTTACGTAGGTCAGGCGGCAATGAATGCAAATGTGTCGGAAATCCCGGCGGAATCCACTAAAATGGCTACGGTTATTGTAACAATCGGTCCCATAATGCTGGTTTACCCCTTTGTGCAAAAATACTTTATAAAAGGTATAACTATCGGCGCAGTTAAAGGTTAGGCTTAATCCGGAGAAATCCGGTTGGCATAAATTTAATTTAAAGGAGAGTTGAAAAAATGAAGAAGGTAATTAAATTATTGTGTCTGGCTATGGCATTGACAATGCTTTTAACCACCCTTGCAGGCTGCGGAAAAGATACCTCGGCAGAACAGTCAGCGGCCTCGTCAGGTCAGTCGGCAGCATCCTCGGCATCGGCAGATAACTCGGCCGCAAAGCTGCAGGAAGTACCTGTTACGATTTACGTGGCAGGCGACAGGCCCAAGCAGCAGGATGAAGTACTGGAAGCAATAAATAACGCGACAAAAGATGAACTGAATATCAATCTTAAAGTTAACTACATACCCTGGGGAGATTACGTAAGCCAGGTTAAGCTGAAAGCATCTGCCGGAGAGGAATTCGATATTTTCCTCAGCTTTTTCGGAGAACTTTCAGGCAATATTGCAAGAAAACAGTGTATTTCCATAAATGACCTCCTTGATAAATACGGTGCTGATTTGAAGCAGCAGATACCACAGAACCTGTGGGATTCTCTGACTGTTGACGGGAAGATATACGGCATACCGGCAGTTTATGCAATGACTGAAATGGGAAGAGGTTTCCTGGTCCGCAAAGATCTTAGGGAAAAGTACAATCTTCCTGAGATAACAAGTCTTGCAACATATGAGCAGTTCCTTGATACAATTGCTAAAAATGAACCCGATGTCATACCGTGCCTTGGCGGTGACCTGTCCTCCGCGGTCGTTTGTGACGCAGGCAAAATCGGGCATTCGATATTTACCTTTGGCGGAGATAACATGAGTTATCTGTATGTAGATCAGGACAAGCGACCTCTGAAGGTGGAAAACTATGTAGAGACTGATTTGTTCAAGGAAATATGGAAAGAGGATATAAAGGCCTATAACAATGGCTGGTTTGAGAAGGATTTCCTCTCCGACAAGGACCGCGACGGCAAATTCATCGCCGGTAAAGCTGCTTCCATGGGCGGTGACCTTTATAATATAAATGACCGCGAAAACCAGCTCAAAAAGAACGTACCAAACGGTGAGGTTGAACTTGCAATTATAAATAAGGGCGGAAAATGGATCAACATAGGGCCGGTTAACAATTTCGGAATGATATCCTCAACCAGTAAAAATCCTGACAGGGCAGTAATGTTTATGAACTGGCTGAGAAAAGACCAGAAGAATTATGACATGTACATGCTGGGTATTGAAGGAAAGACCTACAAACTTAACGGGGAAAAGGCGGAGGTTCCGGAAGGCACCGATCCTAAAGACAGATACAATCCTACACCCTGGTTTACAATGCACTTCCCTTACCTGAGAACCTGGACGACAGATTCACCTGCATATACACAGGCATTGGATTTCTGGAACAGCTTAAAGCCTGAGACAGCACCTCTTTCGACCTTCTCATACTCAAGTGAAAATGTAAAGGCTGAAAAGGCGGCAGTAGAAAAGGTTATGACCGATGAAGTGATTCCGTTGTTCTTCGGTGCAAAGCAGAAAGATGAGGACTATGACAAGGTTGTTAAAAACCTTAAAGCTGCCGGTATCCAGAAGATATTAGATGATACACAGAAGCAGATAGACGATTTTGTGGCAAAAAACAATATTAAATAAAATATAGTTATTACACACACAAATAAAAGAGAAAACCCACAACTCAAGGTGCTCGGAGTCTTGAGTTGTGGGTTTTTATTTGCGTGAAAAAGAAGTCATTTTGGACGCCGGCTTCCCTATTTTGGCGGTTTACACACCTTACAGGCAGTATAGCCGTTCTTTTTGGCATCGCTTAAACTTATTGAAATTTTACTTTTTTTAAGATATCTGCAGTTCGAACGGTGATATTTTTCACCGGTTTTTGTTATGTAAACGGTTACCGACTTCTTATTGCTTGACGCCAAGCGGTCGGTCTGCAGGGAACTTGATATATTGGATGTTTGCGCTTCCGGATTATAAATGTGATTGTCGGCTGAAATCGGTGCTGTGGTGAGTAAAAGCAATGTGGCCAATAAGCCCAGGATTATTCTCTTAATTCTGTTCATGTCTGTTACCTCCTATATATTCCATTTTAAACCTGTAAATAAAATATCGCAATAAGTATGGAATTATTATATCAAATCACAACCTGTTTAAAATCAAACCTGGGCGCAAATGTGCCCTCACCCACTATCAATTCCGGAGGAATTTCAGTATAATATATCTGTTTGTACTTGCGTTTAATACTGTCGGTTTGTTGTTATATACGTGCTGTATGGAGAGGAAAAACATGGGAAAATATACGCTGGATATGAAAAAATATGCTGCTATCGGAAGGGCGGTATCCGCAGAAAGTTCGGTTTTATTAAAAAATGACGCACAGGCATTGCCTGTAAAAAGCGGTGAAACAGTGTCTGTCTTTGGCAGGATACAGTTCAATTATTACAAAAGCGGAACAGGCTCGGGAGGAATGGTTAACACAAAATATGTCACAGGCATTTTGGATGCTTTAAAGGCCTGCGAGGATATTGCCATAGATGGGGAACTGCTGGGTATATATGAAAAATGGGTTGCTGAGCAGCCTTTCGACCAGGGAAAGGGCTGGGGCCAGGAACCCTGGTCACAGCAGGAAATGCCACTGACGGATGAAATAGTGGAAGGCGCGGCAAAACGCTCGGATATTGCCATGGTTATAATCGGACGTACCGCCGGGGAAGACCAGGATAATAAAGCTGAAAAGGGAAGCTACCTGCTCAGTGACCTTGAAGAGGAAATGCTGCAAAAGGTGTGCCGGCATTTTAAGCGTACTGCAGTTGTGCTGAATGTGGGCAACATCCTTGACATGAAATGGGTAGGCAAGTATGATCCGCAGGCAGTGCTCTATGTATGGCAGGGCGGAATGGAGGGCGGAAACGGTGCTGTGGATGTGCTGACAGGCAGGGTCAATCCCAGCGGGAAGCTCCCGGATACCATTGCCGGCGATATTTCGGATTACCCTTCTACCGGGAATTTCGGAGATGCTGATGAGGTTTTCTATGCCGAGGATATATACGTAGGTTACCGGTATTTTGAAACCTTTGCAAAAGACAGGGTACTGTATCCCTTTGGCTTTGGGCTGTCCTATACCGAATTCGCCGCAGGGATCACAAACTTTGAAGTCGGTGAGGAAAAGGTTTCTCTTTCTGTAGAGGTGACCAACAGGGGAGGAACGGCAGGCAAGGAAGTTATACAGATATTTGTATCCGCCCCCCAGGGGAAGCTGGGAAAACCCGCCAGAAGCCTTGCTGCCTTTGAAAAGACAAAGCTGCTGCAGCCGGGAGAGAGGGAACTGCTCAGCTTCACCCTCCTCAAGAAAGATATGGCCTCCTATGATGATGGCGGCTGCACCGGATACAAGTCATGTTATGTCCTGGAAGCGGGAAAATATGTTATATATGCCGGAAGTGATGTCAGGAGTGCCGGCCCGGCAGGAAGCTTCGAGATAGGTGAAACAGTTGTAACCGAACGGCTTCTGGAAGCCCTGGCTCCCGTAAAACCCTTTAAAAGGCTGAAAGCTGTTGGGACAGCTGATGGGATTGATACCGGCAGCGAAATTGCAAGGGCGGAGGAAGCGGTACCGCTTCGCACCATTAATTTAAATGAAAGAATTAAAATCAACCGCCCTGACGGAGTACCTTATAAAGGGGACCGGGGAATCAGGCTGGAGTCGGTATATGACCGGAAGGCAGCCATGGAGGATTTTCTGAGCCAGTTTTCAGATGAGGACCTGGCATGCATGGTCCGCGGGGAGGGTATGTGCTCTCCAAAAGTAACACCCGGAACTGCTGCCGCATTTGGCGGTGTAACCGAAAGCCTCCAGAAATTCGGCATTCCGGTGGGGTGCTGTGCCGACGGCCCTTCAGGCATACGTATGGACTGCGGGACCCATGCCTTCAGCCTGCCCAACGGAACAGCAGCGGCAGCTACCTTTAATACAGGACTGATAGAAGAATTATTTGAAATGCTGGGTCTTGAGTTACGAAAAAATCAGATCGATACACTGCTTGGACCCGGTATGAACATACACCGGAATCCTCTGAACGGAAGAAACTTCGAATATTTTTCAGAGGACCCCCTTCTGACGGGAAAAATGGCAGCAGCACAGCTGCGCGGCATGCACCGTCACGGAGCCACCGGAACCATCAAGCACTTCGCCGCCAATAATCAGGAGTTCAGGCGCAGCTTTATAGATTCCGTCATCTCGGAAAGGGCACTCCGGGAGATTTATTTAAAGGGCTTCAAGATTGCTGTTGATGAAGGACAGGCCTTTCTGGTCATGTCCACCTATGGGTCCTTGAACGGGCTGTGGACGGCCGGAAACTATGATCTTTTAACCACTGTGCTCCGGCAGGAGTGGGGGTTCGACGGATTAGTCATGACCGACTGGTGGGCAAAGATCAATGATGAGGGAGAGGATGGACGTCTGGACAATACTGCCGCCATGATAAGAGGACAGAATGATGTATATATGGTTGTGAGCGATTCCCTGACCAACAGCGGCCGGGACAATACGCTGGAAGGCCTGGAAAGGGGTACGGTTACCCGCGGAGAGCTTCAAAGAGCTGCTGGAAACATATGCAGGGCACTTATGAAACTTCCTGTTATGGACAGGTATCTTGGAAGGCTTTCAGAGGAAGAGACTGCTGATATATGGCAGACGGAGCCGGAAGAAAAGTCAACATCCGGTCTCAGCTGTATTCCGGTAGGCGACCAGTTGATTATTGATGTCTCAAATATTAATACCGACAGGGGCTCTGACGCAATGTTCGGACTTGAACTCTCAGAGCATGGCATTTATACACTGAGTTTTAAGATAAGGGCTATCTCTTCCGAACTTGCACAGCTGCCTATGTCGATATTTATAAATCAGCATCTGATAAGGATAGTTACCATTAATGGTTCGGCAAGCGGTGAATGGATAGACAGTTCTCTGGAAATAGGCCCTTATAGAAGCAAATATGCCTATCTCAGACTGTTTTTCGGCCAGAGCGGTATGGAATTGGGTGAGTTCAAGATAACCCGTAAAGGGGAATAGTGTGTGTCACCGGTAACTTTCCAGATATAATTTGGCTATAGCTGATTAGTGGCTTGAGACTGCTTGTTTCAGGGGTTATAATATGATTGTACACAATTGTGTGCAACGGTATCCGGAACCGAATCCTATTTGAAAGGAGTGGTTTGCGTTGAAGACTATAATGGAGGTGGCCGCCGTTTGACGGCCCGGGGGTGTTCGGCCTGAAAGGGTTGAGCGCCCTTTTTTTGAAATCTTTGATCATAAATGGTTATAGCAGTTCTTTATCTTGACTGCCAACCGGGTCGCATAATAAAATAAAAGCAGGAATAACTATTTGTTTTTCTGAAAATTCTGGTGAAAGGGGAGTGTTGGAATGATGAGTTTATTTGGTAATGAGGTGGCTTTTATATAACTGAATACATGTGAAAGGCATAGCCGTTCCAAATACCAATTATTTTATTGGTCTGTTTTGTGTGCCTTTTGCGTCAGCAACCCGTAATAACCCTAAAACCGATTATCTATTTATTAAAGCTAAAGTACGGTATGGTTATCGTACTTTTTTCATGTCCGCAGGGGTTGTTCCCTGCGGTTTTTTTGTAACGGTTAATACCGAATTTAAGGAGTGAATTTTCTTGTTAAAATATAAAAATGCCAAAACAATTCTTCCTGAGTGCCTGTTAAGAGAACTTCAGCAATATGTCAGGGGGGAAATGATATATGTCCCCGGTGATGACTCACCACGGGCAGGCTGGGGAGAAGCAAACGGAACCAGGGAGAAATACATTATAAGGAATAATGAAATCATAAGGCTTTATAAAAGCGGTGTCAGCAAGGAGGATATTGCCGACAGATATCACCTTTCCGAGTACAGCATTAAAAAGATAATACAAAATAGAGGGGATGTTTCGAAACTAAAATAATTGAAATACACATGAAAAAATATTGTAATAGTGCTCCTATACAAACTTCAATAAATGGATTGCTCACAAAGTACATGCCAGAAATTTGTACGGCTCATCACAAGTATTTTTGCTGTCGCAGGACACTCGACCTCCTGTCTCGGATCGCTGCTCAAATCGGCTTCCTGCCGATTTGCCAGCTAAAACACTTGTGTTTCACCTGAAATTTCAGGCATGTACTTTTAATTGAGCTTCCCATTTATTGAAGTTGTACTCGCGCACTATAATCACAGTTAATCATGTATTGCAATTTTGTTGTTTCGCGGCACGCTTCTTACAGCTCGAAGGAGTTTCGGCCGTAATTCTGGCGGAATTCCAAAGGTGTCATGCCTGTAAATTTTTTAAAAACATTGTTGAAATGATTCTGATAATTATATCCCAGTGCAAATGAAATTTCCTGTATGGACTTATTTGTGAATATCAGCAGGTTTTTTCCTTCCTCCACGCGTATGAGATTTATATTGTCCAGCAGCGATAAATTGGTCTCTTTTTTTATCAGACTGGACAGATATACCGAATTGAGATTTACATATTCGGCCAGTACCGTAAGCGTGATCTTTTCTTTATAGTGGCTTTTAATGTATTGCATTACACGCTTTATATGAAGCGAATAATTGCTGCTGTTTGAAACTGAAACCAGATACGCAAGAGTTTCAATGGTATATGCGGTCTTTAATATAATCTCCTGTGGCTGTTTTATATTGACAACACTTGCCGAGAAGCTCTCGATCAATCCGATTACCCTTTTATACGGCGCATTTCCCAGAACGGCAAAAACACATGAGACAGTACAAAGCACTATGGACTTATTTTTTAATATACGGAAATTGTCATCGATGATCCTGGTATCCCATAAAAGATTTGAATGACTGTTGAGCAGATCTACAATGTCGTCCATATTTCCCTGTATTATCTTATCTTTCAATTTAAGGCAGAAAGCATAAAGTGCATTATACTCATCATTTTCCGATGTGTTTGTAGTGTGCTCCTTCAATTTAACCGGCAGTGCCGTAACTTTAATATCCTTATTTCCGTACTCTTCCCGGACAGGAGAATACCAGCTGTTTTCCTCCGATTGGCTTAAAACCAGCAAAAGCTGGCCAAGATGGCAAAGTCTTTCTTCGGAGACAATAGGTAAAGTCCTTATTAAATTTTCATATTTAACTTTTTTATGAATAGGTAAGAATTTATTGGTGAAGATATCTTCAATTTTTTTTGTATCGGGTACATATGAGAGCATGGGTCCGGCAACATAAACAGCCTTGATTATCTTTCCGCTGCTGATGGGTACGATAATGTATGCCAGGTATCCTTTTGTGTGATATGTATTAATATTCTTTGAATACTCGGCCGGCTGGAAGAACAAATCCTTAAGAAAACCGGATATTTCTTCAAAGTCGGCGTATTCCAGAATGCCTGCGTAATCGTAGTTCTCGGAAAATAAAGTAGGGGGTGAATCGGGATCTTCAATATACATAACAGGTACCTGAGTAGTTCCGGTATAGGTGTCGATTATTTTGCCTACTGTACTTTTTTCGTGCATAATTATTCCTTTCTTGTGGGTAAATGTACAAAAGTACATTAATTTAATGTAAAAAATCTTTATTTCATATATGTATTATAATATACAAAATGCTACAATAGTTACAATATTTTAACTATATGTGACAATATTTGTTCAAAGATAGATTTTCCTGAGGAGTTAATATGACTAAATTACGGGTGAGTGTATTTGATTGCAGATGCGGTGACGTTATAGCCAGGGATGTAATCAGTGACAAAGGATTGATTTTGGCTGCAGAAAATTTAGTACTGAATGATTTCATCATTTCAAAATTAAAAACTATCGGCATAACTTCTGTATGGATATTTAAAGACTCAAGCCGCACATATAGATATTACGAAAAGAAGGAAAAGATGGTTGCGGGATACAAGGATACAGTTTTGTCAGTTAAACAGGTTTTTAATAAAATTGCAGCCGGAAAAAGGTTTGAATACAAGGAAATAAAACGTATTGCCGAATCAATTTACAATAATCTGGATGGTATAGATATTATAATACAATACCTTAATCAGCTTAAAGGGTATGACGACTACACTTATTCACACAGCGTAAATGTGGGTTTTTATTCAATGCTGATCGGAAGGCGGCTTCACATGCAGGATTCCAAGCTGATAGACCTGATACAGGCCGGGGTGCTGCACGATATAGGCAAGATGAAAATAGACAATGAACTTCTCAACAAGAGAGGCAAGCTGACCGACGAAGAATTTGAAACAATTAAAACACACAGTTACCTGGGTTTCGAGATACTCAACGGGTCCTCACATTTCGGAATCAATATAAAGAACGCTGTGCTTATGCACCATGAGAGGATAGATGGCTCAGGTTATCCAACAGGCGCAAAGGATGAGGAGATAGGAGAATATGCAAAAATCGTTGCCATTGCAGATGTATATGATGCCATGACTTCGGATCGTCCCTATAAGAAGAGGGTAACACCTTTTGAGGCCTTCGACATGTTCCTTACCACAGGACTCAGCACATTTGATACATCGGTATTGCACACATTTCTGGTGAACTTTTCAACACATCTTGTGGGAGCCAAGGTTCAGCTTGACACGGGAGAGGTAGGCGAAATTGTATATATACCTCCTCATGAAATTATAAATCCTATAATAAGGGTGGGTTCGACCTTCCTGAAGATAACGAGAAATGAAAGCCCCCAGATTGTGAGCTTTGTGTAAAAACGGTATTTCACAGCCCCAAGTGACCTGTAGAGGAGTGCCCAGAAATGGCCTTCTTTATGGGTTTTTATTTTTAACTCGCGAACTCAGTAACCCATTATTTGCAATTCTCTAACCTTGAGATCCCATTTTACTATATTTAAAGATAAAAAAGGAACTGCTGCCCGGATGAATAAAATTTATTCATTGTGCAACAGTTCCAGCAGTTTTTGCGGAATTTATTTATCAACCTTTACAGTGGTTGCTTTGCTTTCGTTTCCAAAAACATCGGTTGCCGTAACCGTCAGTGTACAATTTGTTTTTACGGGAGTAATGTCGACGGTGAAGTTTCCTTTTTCATCGGATATCCCCTCTCCGATAACGGTTTCACCCTTTTTAACAGTAATTGTTGTGAAGGCTTCTGATTTACCCGTTACTGTTTTCGATGTTTTTAAAACCTTATTTACAACAGGCGCATCGGGCGCTGCGGTATCCGGTTCATAACTGTACTCCTGGGAAGCAACACTGGAATAACTTCTGCCCATATTTAGCATATCGCTGAAATTGAAGGAATTCTCAGGAGTTACTGCCGGGAAATCAATAACGACATCTTTATTGATTTTGGTGTTAACGGTGTTAAAGGTAATTCCAAGCTTAATAATGCCTTCCTCTTTACTTTCTTCCTTTATGTAATCAGGGTCTTCAAGAGCATTGAAGTTTTCGTAGGCAGCACTGATTTCTTTCAGGTTGATGACGAAATCACAGGTGCCGCTCTCGCTGACAATATAGCCCTGGCTGTTGATTCCAAAATCAATATCTATACCTTTGTCTCCAAGAATTTTTACATCCTTGACAGAAGCCATGATATTGTCCCAGGTTTTGAGAAATTCAGGAAGTTCGGACTTGAATTTTTCAAAGGATCTGTTTATTTCTCCCTTTGCTTTCATCCTTTCCATATATGAAAGGCCGGATATGTCAACGGTGTCCATGGATAGATCTCTGAACAGGTTCAATGCATTTTCATTCTGGGCAAGGCTGGTCACAGTGTAGGACAACAGCTTTTTAAAGGTAGCGTCATCAAGCTTCAGGTTGTATACAGAAACTGTCTGGTTATCAACGGTTTTGCTTCCCTTTCCGGTAACTATGGAAAATCCGGGGTTGGAATTCCTGGCAAAATCCTTGATAAAATTCATAACCTTGGGAGTCAGCTTGGTGCTGTACTGCATCAATTGTTTGCCGGATGTGTTGAAAACAGCGGCATCCTTGGAGGAGAACATGCTATCGGTATCCAGCACCATGTAATCCTTACCCTGGTTCTCTGAAGACATAAACATAGTCAAAAGGGAAGGAACCTTAAATATTTCCTTAACCTTCGGGACATCTCCTGTCAGGTCTGTATCAACCCATACGGATGCCTTGGTACTGATTCCGTTCATATCAACGGATAAATCGGCTTGAGCCTGTGAGACGGTTTTCTCGGCATTGCTTTTGAATTTTTGATTAATTTCAATTTTCATTCCATTGAGAATTGCGGCTATTTGTTCAAAACTTTCCTTGTCGTAATCCTTTAAACCTTCCGAAGTCAAATTAAAGGTTACATCAGTTTTACTCTCGCTCGAAGTTATTTCAGGCTGCTTGCTTAAAGCACTTAAAAGTACAAGCTCATCGGTGGCACAGCCGGCGAGAATTGTCAAACTCAAAGTTAAAACCAGGATAAGACAAAATATTTTTGAAATTGTTTTCATAATACACCTCCATATTATCTCCATTTTAACACACGCGGTCATGGATGTAAATTTACGCCACCTAAAGTTTGATAAAGTCTGCAAAACTGAATATAATGATATGTGTAGAGATACGGAAGTAAAATAAATTCAAGCTTGGGAGGAAAATGACATGAAATTTTGCTGGACTACCATAAAGGTGACAAATATGGAGAAATCCCTTCGGTTTTATCAGGAAATCGTGGGGCTTCCTGTAAACAGGCATTTCGGTATGGGGACAGATATGGAAATAGCTTTTTTGGGAGAAGGGGAGACACAGGTTGAACTGATTTATAATAAAGGTGCAAATGAAGCAAACCTTGGGAAGGATATATCACTTGGCTTTGAAGTTGCGTCAATTGATGAAATGATGTCCTATGTAAAGGAAAAGGGAATAGCTGTTCATAGCGGACCTTTCCAGCCCAACCCCCATGTGAAGTTTTTCTATGTGACAGACCCCGATGGCTTAAAAATACAATTTGTAGAAAATATGTAGATACAATTTTGCAGGTATTCTTTTTCATTGAAAGGGAGTTTGTAAAATGAAAATACTTCATTTTGCAAACTCCCTTTAGAAAACTGTCTGTGGGCCGGTTGCCAAAGGCTGCATTTTAAATTGGACCTTATATTATATTTATATCTATCAAAAGCTCTTTTAAAATTTTGAGTGCAGCCTCCCAGTCCATTTGCCGGATTGCTTCCTCAAGTCCTCCCATCCTGTTTTGCTCAAAGCTTTGAAGCAATAAAGGCCTAAGCAGCCTGAAACGCTCAAAGGCTTCAAAATCACCCCGTTCCGTAAGTGAGATCAAAGCTTCAAGTTCATCCCCCAGCACAGTGTCGGTACCTGCTGTTTCTGACTGCTGCGGCAGGCCGGTAATCTGATCTATGGTGACCTGCGCCTGCCCTTCAAGATTTTTGTTTTTCTCGGCCAGGGCGGCGGCTGAGGAATAAACCCGTCCGAACTGTTCCTCCAGAACCGGGAAAACCAAAGGGGCAGTATTTTCCGTACCAACGGCCCTGAGCTCCTGTACCGCTGCAGCGGCCGACAGTGATAAGGACTCCGACCCTATATTTGCCGCCACACCTTTCATAGAGTGACATAATAAGACGGCTGCGGGATAGTCTTTATCTATCAGTGCTGTTTTCAATTCATGGACAAAATTCTTATGATTTTTAACGAACAATCCAAGGATATTCATATATGCAATATAATCCCCGCCCAGCCGCTTCAGGGCTGAGGAAATGTCAAGTGCGTCAGCTTCTGCCGCAGTCCTCCACTTTTCAATGGTAAAAAGCAGTTTGCCGGGATCAAAAGGCTTTGTGATATAGTCATCCACCCAGGTATTCAGCGCTTTTTTCCTGACTGCTTCATCAATATCGGCAGTGAGCGCTATTATGACCGGTTTACCGGCAAGAGGCAGCTTCCTGATCCTTCTGGAGGTTTCGAGCCCATCCATTACAGGCATGTGCAGATCCATCAGCACAAGGTTGTAATATTCCTGCTGCAGCTTTTTCAGAGCTTCCTGTCCGCCCGAAGCCCTGGTGACATGGTGACCGGCACTGCTGAGGCATTCCTCGGCTACCATGAGATTGACTTCATTATCATCCACAACCAGGATTTTTAAGGGTGCCGCCGATACAGGCACAACCGCGGGCTTCAAGCCTGTGAGATAGTTGTGCAGCTGATTTAGACCGAAGGGATAGATCAGCTGCAGGTCATCATATTCATTGCTTTCAAAAGTTCCTGCAGCTATTACTTTACATTGGGGCGGTACCAGCCCGGAAAGCCCGGAGACGTCATTACCGTCCGGCTGGCAGAACAGGAAATCGGTATCTTCAAACGCCGGGGGATTATCAGTGTTTCCGTCAATTATACTGCCCATTCCAAGAAGTTTTAAAAGTCTGGCCGTATGAGAAAGCAGAACAGGATTTTCAATGAGCATAACAGCTTTTGAACCGCGGAGCTCCGGTTTGGGCAGAATTGAAGCAGCCGGAGCAGGCGTCAGCCCCACGGTAAAATCAAATTTGCTGCCGTATCCCGGCCGGCTCTCAAGGCTTATCTTTCCATCCATCTTTTCTATAAGATTCTTGCTGATGGCAAGACCCAGGCCGGTTCCTCCGTATGTTTTGGATATGCCCGGATCACCCTGGGAAAAGGGCTTGAATAATTTCAGCCTTTGTTGGGGTGAGATGCCGATACCGGTATCCTCTATTGAAAATTCAAGAATAACTTGAGAGGAGGCAGTTTCGGCAGCAGATACATTTACATTAATTGAAATACTGCCTTTTTCAGTAAATTTTACCGCATTGCCCACAAGGTTGAGCAATATCTGCCTCAGCCTGTCAGGATCGCCAATAAATGAGACCGGCACATTCTCGCTTATATTAATAATCAGATTGAGCCCTTTACTCCGGATACTGTTGGAGAGGATGCTGACAGTTTTATTTATGAGTTCAAACAGGTCGAATTGTATTTCCTGGAGCTTCAGTTCGGGGGTATTGTACCTGGAGTAATCAAGAACATCATTTACAATGGTTAAAAGGCCTTCTGCCGAATATTGTATTTTTTGCAGGTAATCGTATTGCCTTGAATCAAGCCCGGAGTTCATCAACATGCGGCTGAGGCCCAGAACGGCATTTAAAGGGGTGCGTAATTCATGGCTCATATTTGCGATGAATTCACTTTTGGCCCGGCTGGCCGCTTCGGCTGCTGCTTTGTCATACTTAAGCCCCTCCAGGGTTTTCTTCTGCCTGGTAAAGTTTTTTATATAGCCTGCGACTCTGAGAATTTTTCCATTCCTGTCCCTGGCCAGTGCCAGACAGGATATGAGCATCCACTGCCAGCCCAGGTTCGGAGCATTGATGCGGCAGTTTACTTCAAATGCCCCGGCTTTACCAGAAAGATAATCGGCAAAGGCCTTACTGACCATTTCCTTATCTTCAGGGTGGACAAGATCCCGAAAATTTACTTTTAAGAGATCTTCGGGATATTCCACTCCGATATAATTACAGATAATTATAGATTTACCTGTGGATATATCATATTCCCAGATGCCGATTTTCCCGGCAAGGGCCGCCAATTTCAGCCTCTCCTCGCTTTCCCTCAGTGCCAGTTGGAATTTCACTCTGGCAGTGATATCCCGGGCAAGCACAATAAAGCTTTTGGCTTTAGTTTTGTCATTTGCCGGAGTCCTGCCTGCCAGGGAGATTTCATACCAGTGTATCTCTCCTGCGGGATCAGGGTAGGGAAAAGCCTCAATCATTTCTTTGCCTGATTTTAGAGCTGTTTCCATTGCAGCTTTTATTAATTCCCAATTGTCTCCGGATATAAATTCCCGTATGTTTTTACCTGCGATAGAGTACTGATGACAGATAATATCGTTGGAAGCCGCCATGTAATCAAGACAGTTTCCGTTTATATCAATTTCGAAAAGACCGTAGGGAAGGGCATTGAGAACGGCGTTCAAAAGAGTGTTTTTTTCTGCAATAATCCTTTTATAATATAATAAGCCGGGGACGAAAAGGGCCGCCGCTAATACAAAAACAATAACAGCATCCAATAGTATAATACTTGTTAAATTCATCTGCTCCTCCAGTCGGCATATGGATTCATAGCCTGGCCACACCTTCGCTCATGAACCATAATGGAATTAAACAGGTTAAATATGTATAATGGTATCATACATAATTCTATCATATATAAATAGTTGAGGATATTCAGTGTATGAATAGTTTAAGGGGGCGCTGATTATTTGAATTACATAAATAAAAATCCTGAAATCCTGATAATAGATGATACTCCTGAGCACGTACATTTCGTTGCTTCCATAATCAGGACCAAAAACTACAGGGTCAGGGTGGCCACCAGCGCTTTGCAGGCCTTTGATGCATTAAAGAAAGGAATCCCCGACTTGATCCTGCTTGATGTAATAATGCCTGAAATGGATGGCTTCGAGCTGTGTTCATTAATAAGGAAAGATCCCCGGTATCATTCGGTGCCAATAATTTTTCTTACAGCTGTAAAAGACAGTGAAAATATAGTAAGGGGTTTTGAGGCAGGTGCGCAGGATTATGTGTCAAAACCCGTGAATGCAAATGAGCTGCTTGTACGCATACAGACCCATTTAAACCTGAAGAAGCGGACCGATAAACTCCTGGAGGCCTATAACGATATTGACAGCTTCAACCATATGATCTCACATGATTTAAAGACACCTGTCCGGTCAATAAAGAAACTTGCCGGCTTTTTAAAAGAGGCGGTCGAGAACCGGAAGGATGAGGATATCAATGAGCTTCTTGAAATGCTGACTGAGAAAACGTCTAAAACTGTTGACCTTATTGAAAAATATGCGCAGCTGGCAAAGCTTTCACGGACTGCATTAAAGATTGAGTCTGTAAATATGGGCAGTCTTTCGGAAAAGGCTTTTGAAGAAATAAAAAAGGTCTGTCCGGGTCAGAAAATAGTATTCGAAAGAGGTGAGCTGCCGGTGGTCCATGGGGATAGCCTTCTTCTGGGCCAGGTATTGGTCAATCTGTTTTCCAATGCGGCAAAGTATTCGAGGGGCAGGGATAGATCAATAATTCAGATGAGCTGTAAAAAAATTGACTATGAATACTTGTTTTCCATAAAAGATAATGGTGTGGGCTTTGACATGAATTATGCCGAAAATATTTTTAAGATGTTTGTGAGGCTTCATACTCAAAGTGAGTTCGAGGGCACCGGGATAGGACTTGCCAGCGTTAAAAAAATCATAAATCTGCATGGGGGCGGAGTATGGATAACAGCCGTAGTCGACAGGGGTGCCGAGGTCTGTTTCACCTTACCGGTTGAGGTGGAAGTAGGGAATTTATTTGGTTAAACGTTTCAGATCTATTGGTGTCATGTTGTGGTACTGCTTGAATAAACGCGTAAAGTAGTCGGTATTCCTATACCCCATAATTTCGCTGATTTCATAGGTTTTGTACTTTCCCGACAGAACCAGGGCTTTTGCCCGTTCCATCTTCACTCTTGTAATGTAATTGACCACACTTTCACCTGTCACCTGGCGGAAGATCTTCCCCAGGTACTTACTGCTGTAATTAAGCGTCCTGGCTGCATCCTCAAGAGTAGTCCGGCCCTCGACATTATTTATAAAATATTCACAAAGAAGCTTTACAACAGGATTTGTTCCGCTGATATGCAAATCATTTATAAATTCTGCCAGGCCCTTTATATTGGAAATGAATACGGCAATTATTGCAGTGGTGCTTTCCAGCGGCTTTACCGAAGCCTTGAAACCCTTGACTTGAAGCTTGTCCAGCCAGGGCATATCGGATAAAAACAGCCCGTATAAGTTTTTCAAGCTGTTTTCCAGTACTATTGACAATTTGAAACCGTCCTCTTCATAGAAAGCAGCCAGCCTTGAGGCAAGGCCGGCTGCATATGCCTCAGCATTTTTGCCGCTCTCTTTAATAAGTCTGAATAATTCCTGTTCCTCCTGAACCGAGTAGGGCAGTTTCAGGCTTTCTTCCAGCTGAAGTCTGGTATGCTCGGCCAGCTTTCGGTTTTCGCCCTTCTCATCCAGGAACAGCCTTGCATTGCTTAACAGCTCATCAAGCTCTTCCGCTTCTATGGGCTTTAGAAGATAATCAAAGGCACCCAGCTTTATAGCTTGACGTGTAAAGGAATAATCACAGGATCCGCTGATAATTACAACACACAAATCATTCCCGCCGTTCCGTAATTCCCGGATAAATTGAATGCCGTCAATTCTTGGCATTCTTATATCAACAAATACTATGTCATACTCTGCCGAGCTTATTTTTTCAAGAGCTTCCTTTCCATCTCCGGCTTCACCGGCAATATCAAAGCCATGCAGGCCAAATAAAAACGATTTTTTCAGCTCATACCGGATTGCCCTATCATCATCAACTATCAGTGCTTTGTACATTTTTGTCCCCTGTCTTCCCAACAACATTAATACTATAATACTTTAAATCAGCCAATTTTTAAAGACGGGTTTTTTGTGGCTGAATCATACTAATTCAAGGTAAAAAATTCCAAAGCCTGCAAAGATCATATCAATTAGATATCCTTTAACCTTATGACCAATGAAAGGATATTTAATTGATATATAAAAGGTATATAGAGCTTTTATGGTGCACTCCATCAACCGAGGGGACTTGCTGAAATAATCCTGTGATAGAGATTGCAATGCCCCAGACCTTTGCCTTCAGGCATTTCAGAGTTGTCGAACCAAAGCCGCTCCTCCTCCAGTTCCTCAATGGAAGCTATGCTGCCTTTTAAAAATTCGTTGATTCTGAATTGAGCGGTACTCACCCTGGCCAATAATCCGCCGTAACGTATGTCAAGTATTTCCCAGCCAAAGGGCTTGTAGGTGTGAAACCACTGCTCCCTGTGAGCTGCCCGCAATTCATCAATTGAATTATATAGTTTGGGCAGGCTGTCGGCTGCTATTATCCCAAGATGCTTTTTATCCCCACAGTCGTAAGCGGCTTTCAGTTCAATTCCTATACTGCTTTTAAGACTAAGAACCGTACACAGCTTATGCAGCATTTGGAAGATAAATCTCCATTGGCCGCTGGCAGAGGCATAGTTTATAAATTTTGACTCAAGCTTTGAATAATATGTTTGCAAATCCAGCCCTTCCAGATGTTTGTCAAACAAACCCATAAGGATATCCTGCCATAAAATATACTTGGGAGGATTTGCAACATCCTGGTATATGCCTGCTGCTCCGGGTGCCTGATTTATCAAGGAAATATCCAGAAATGCCTGCGCATTTCCGCCGGTGCAGAATTCAAATCTTTCATACAGTTTATCCATGTCAATTTGAGGATTGTATCCATGTTCCGCAAAAAGCTGCAGGCCCAGCAGAGCGGAAAAAATATTGGTTTCGGCGCCATTGTCGCCCCAAATGGTAGCAATGACTTTTCTTACCCCTTCTTTTTTGCAGGCGCTCATGGCAGCATTGGTTGTTACAAAGGTCTTTCCGTAGTTTACGCATATGCCGTTCCAGGTCCATATTCCACCGGCAAAAATAATATCCTGCTTTAACTGTTTGTTGCTCTTGATAAGGCGCAGGTAGGAGGCTTCATCATTATGGTAGTAATCCCAATAAACCAGGGACAGGTTTGCCGGGATTTTGCCGGGCACATCCTCGGGGATGACCGCATTCATATCATAGTAATCGCCGGTTTTGGAACCCAGCCGGAAATACATATCGCTCCAGATCATGGGTTCCAGGCCGTATTTGTCTGTAATTCCGGTAACCCTTTGAAGATGTTCGGACATGATGTCAAACCTTCTCCTGTAACCATGCTCATCGAGATATTTGCCTAACCCGAGAAAGTGAGCTTCATCCATACCCAGATGTATTTTTTTGCTTCTGAAGGGCTTGGTTATTGCTTGAATAAGCTTTTCAAGAAATTCGTAAGTCTGTTGGCTGCCCACGAGAAGAATATCCTCCGTATCTTTGATATCCTTTGAGAAATTCCATTTGAGTGCCTGGTCTATATGGGCCAGTGTCTGGATGCAGGGTATGACTTCAATACCAAATATGTCGGCATAGTCATCACACTCCTTTAACTCCTCGTATGAGTAGCTCCCCCGCATATAGCCGAAATAGGGAAGGCCGTCAACCTTATAGGTATCTTCGGTGTAGAGCATTAAGGTATCCAGGCCCATAACAGCCATTTTTTCCAGGAGCTGTTTAATATTTTCCGTTTTTAAGACGGCATTTCTGGAAACGTCCACCATGACTCCGTCCATATCAAATTGAGGCTGCTCAACAATGTGAAAGCTGCTGCTCTTTCTCAGATTTTCAATAAGCAGCCCCAGACCTCTATAAAGATGTATTTTCCTATCAAACCTGATACATCCGCTGTTATTTGAAAAGCTGACCTCGAGAGTTCCCGGCCTTTGCTCCAATACCACGGCAATACCGTCTGAAGATATTTCAAAAGCCAGCATCCTGCCAAATATTTCGATACCTTTATCAAAAAAATCCGTATAACCGGTAAATTTAAATTTCATCCCCAAACACCTCTTTTTCAAATATTAAAAAGTTTCTTTAAAAATTGACTTCAATTTTTTTCAAGCCTTTGCTTTTTTGCCATATCAACCGTGCGTCTTGCAAGCTCGGATATCTCCACCAGGCCGAAGCCGTCCACACCTGATTTCAATTTGTTGTTAAGGGGCTTGATCCACTTGTCGGAAAGTCCGCCGGCTCCGTTAATCATTCCTACTATTGAACCTGCCGTAGCCCCATTGCAATCTGTGTCAAAAGCGGCCATAACAGCTATACCTATGGATTTTTCAAGTTCCGCCTCTCCATATATCAGGGCTATGCAGACAATCATAGCATTGGGGATGGTATGGCACCAGTGGTAACCTGTCTTTTCGTCAAAGAGCTTATGTACCCTGTCAATAGCCTGTTCCCAGTTCAAACCAAGCTCTTTCCAGGAGAGAACATCATTAACTGCTTCAAATAATCTGGATTTTTCCGGGATTTGTGACAGGCCGCATTCAATGATTTTATACGGGTCATTCAGCAAAGCGGCAGCAGACAGCATGGCAGCAATGAACATTTCACCGTATATACCGTTTTTAACATGTGAAATTGAAGCATCTCTCCAGGCCAGCTCGGCTCCGAGCTCAGGGTCTCCGGGGGTGATATAGCCGAAAAAATCACCTCTTATCTGTGCGCCTATCCATTCTCTGTACGGATTTCTGCAGCTGGCCGAATGCGGAGGATATATCAGATTTATAATATTTTTGTATGCAATTCTCTCGGCAGTGCAGGTGTGGAGAATGGGAAGGTTTGAAAGCCAGCATTCCGCAACATCCTCCGGAGTGAAAGCCATCCCGTATTGCTCAAGTATTTTAAGTCCCATAACAGTGTAGTTTGTATCGTCGTCTTCAGGCATATGCTGCACATTATTTATCCAGTTCTTAATGCTGCTGCCATAAACGCCGCCCTCATCACTGACATCATACTTTTTGCGAAGTTCCCCGGAAATGTCGGAAGATATGTAATAGTTTACGGGATAATTGCCAGTAGCCTTCAGAAGTCCGGTAATACGTTCCCGGTACCAGCCCTCGACCGGCTGGCCCAAAAGGCAGCCTGCACACCTTCCAAGCCAGGCGCCGTATATTTTATCATAACTCAGGGCTTCTATGTGTTCGGACAACAATTTGACATTCAAGTCCGGACGGAGTGCTGGTCTGGATGCTTTTATGGCTTCGAGCTCCGAAGGTTCAAAAAAGCGGTAATCCTTTTTGATTTGCAAATGCTGGATCCTGTCCAAAAAGGCAGCTGCCAGTACTTCTCTTTCAGCATCAAGAGGATTCATATTCTTTATTTCGTCGACAGTTTCAATTATGTCCTTAACGTCCCTTCCTTCATCCACAGCCTGTAAAAGCTCGAGATCCAGATAATCTCCATAGTTCAGCCAGGGTTGCTCCTTCAGCATGTTTACCTCCATGATGTTTTCCCACCGCCTGAACAGGAGGAAGACATTTACATTCACGATATATTTTATTGCTTCAATCTATTTTATATTATATAATGATTATAATAAATGTGAAAATAATTTTCAACATAATGGATAAAGAAAAATATAATCTTCACATTTATGAATTTGTTTTTTAGCCGCAGACTTGGAAACAAGTTTTTTAAGAGTATACTTTTTGGAGGTCCTTGTGGGAAAGTGCAGTTTCGGTAAAGTAATCGTCAATGATGTATTTGAGGCAAAATATCCGTTTGGCAAGGATTTGGAAGGCAGGTTCGTATACCTGCGGGATGGAAGGCAGCAGTGGCTGCTTGCGGTTTTTGATTTTTCCGGCACCTTCAGACGGACCTGCATAAAGTGGAGAAAAGCTGTCTCAGAGGCTACGGGAATACCTGCAGCGAATATATGGTATCACGAGCTGCAGATTCATGCCGCACCGATTTCTGATGAATTGGATGGTGCGCCTTGTGACAGGCTTGTTGAAATTTGTGTCCCGGTGATCAGGGATATGATGCTGTCAGCAGTGGACGCTCAGCTAAGCTATATCCTTCTTGATCTGGAGGACAGGTTTAATGTCAACAGAGAGCAATATATACCCGAGCTGGGAGCCGTTACCGTTTGGGCAGGCCTGCAGTATGATCCCCAAGGCAGGCCCTTCGGCAGAAATCCGGATATAATGAACTTATACGGCTATAAACCGGATATTCAAGCTTTCAAGGACAATATATATTTTGACAGGCCGGCTGATCCGCAGGGTGCCCTGCTTGTATTCCGGTCCGGAACAGGTGAGGTATTGGGCACCATTACCAGATTTGCTGCACATCCTGATGTTGCCGTACTATTTGAGTCCATGGGCATAACCGACCAGTATAAATATCATTGGGACTGGCCCGGATACCTGAGAGAGGCAATGGACAAAGCCATCGGAGGTACCGGTCTGTATGTCAATGGCCCTTGCGGCAACCTTTCTGTGCGAAAAGGTTATGAAGGAATGACGACCTATGCCGTATGCGACCGGGAGGCCTTCCGCATAGGAAATGAAATAGCCCGCGCATTTCTTAAGGTATGGGATAGTACGCCGGGGGAATGGGAGGATATTAAACTGACTGGAATAAAAGCCGGAAAAGTTGATCTGCCCATGAGGGATTCCATGCCCCATTCTCTTGAGGCTTCCAGATGCAGAGAGGAACAGATTAAAGCCTCAACGGAGAATTTGGATACTGCCCTGAAAAATGCAGCTCCCCCTGCCTTAATAAAAAGGCTGATTGATGAGAAGATGCATCAGAGCTGTATCAGCACAATTATTAATAGCTGGGTTGGAATTACCGGTTCGGAACTGAAAAGCCGGACGGTTATTGCGGAAATTGAGGCAGTATCCCTTAACGGACTGGTATTTGCCGGACTTCCGGGGGAGTGCCTGACAGAGACCTGTCTGTGGTTAAAGGCTCAAAGCATGGGAAATAAGCTGATTGTGCTGGATCAGGTAAACGGGTACATGGGTTATATGACAACGGCAGAAGCCTATGACCAGGGCGGATATTCCTACTGGGGCAGCTGGCTCAGGCGTGATGCTGAAAAAATATTAAGGAAAAAAATGCTGGAACTTATAAGGCAAATTTAATTATTTACTAAAAATTTCAAAAAATTATTATGCAAATTAGATATAGTAAATTATATATATATTGTATGATTATATAAATAAATATAAAATTTTGAAAAATAAACTTTTCAATGCAATGTCTCAAAGAGATTGAAAAAATATTTATAATTTCTCAAGCATTATTAAAAAATAACGAGGTGAAAAATGCAGGACAAACAGTGCCTATTAAAAATAAGAAGTCTTTACAGCAGTTTTTCTAAAATTGAAAAGAAAATAGCAGATTATATTTTTTTACACGAGATTGAGATTATTTATATGTCCATAACCGAATTCTCTGAAAACTGTGAGGTCAGTGAAACCTCGATTGTGAGATTTTGCAGGAAGATAAATCTGAAGGGTTATCAGGAGTTCAAGCTTGTTCTGGCAAGGGAATGTGTAAATCCCCAGGAAAATCTGCATGAAAAAATTCATGGGGATGACAATATTGAAGAAATTATCAACAAAATAACCGTTGCAAATATTGAAGCAATAAAAAATACCTCCAAAATACTTTCCACAGCGGCAATGGAAAAGGCCATCAACGCAATTCTGGCAGCAGACAGGATTGATATTTACGGAGTTGGTGCTTCTGCCTTTACTGCCGGAGACGCCAAATACAAGTTTATGAGAATAGGCATCAAATGTGAATCCTTCAGTGACCCGCACCTGCAAAACATGTCTGCGGTGAATCTGGACTCAAAAAGCGTTGCCATCGGTATCAGCTTCAGCGGCAGCACGAAGGATACGGTGGATTCTCTTGCTCTTGCTAAAAAAGCAGGTGCATTTACAATTGCCATAACCAACTATGAAAAATCTCCCATTACCAAGTATGCCAATGCCATACTGCTTACCTCCGCGGAAGAAACTCCTCTTCGAAGCGGCGCACTGACTTCCAAGATCGCCCAGCTGCAGGTGCTGGATATATTCTATACTGCGGTGGCCATAAGAAGAGGCGATCTGGCATTTGATATGCTCAACAAAACAGCCGAAGCTGTTTTGCCGAAATTGTATTAAAAAATCCAGCTGTTCCGGCAGCTGGATTTTTAATTTATTAGATGTTACAGACTACTAGGTAATATTTTTACATCAACTGGTAACTTCATAAAATAAAGACGCACCCAAAACAATTACGAAAATTGTATCGCCTCATTTTACTTCTACGTCCAGTCCAACTTCAAACATTCTGGACCAGGGCATATATACATCGTTTATGACAATACTATGCCGGGCATCACCTAGATAGCTGTCACTGAATTTCTGAAGTTCCTGTTTAACTATTTCGGCTGCCTTTCCTCTGGGGCCATCCGTTTTGAAATAATTTAACTGCATACCGGGCAGATAACGCTCTGTTACCAGTTGGCGAACCTGTGCACAGTATGCCGCATCTTCCACATACCTGAGGCCTAAAAAATCGTAATGGGACTGTGTGGCACCGTACAGGCGGCAGATAAAGGCCTGTGTTATTGCGGTCCCCAGTGTGTTTGAGCTGGTATTCCAGCCGGCATAGGAGGAGAGCTTGTAAAGCAGGTTTTTCTGCTTTATATAATTCAGCAGTTCCAGGTCGCCGCCGTTGGCAAAGGCAACGTCGGCCACGGCGCACGTCAGTTTTTTCGTATTGATGACAAAATCCATGTATTCCACGAATTCTATAAGATTTCTGCCGACGGTATAGTTTGAACCTTTTGTTTGCTGTTGATTGGCCTCCAGCATTTTTTCGGCAGGGGCATTTACCATAAGGACCATATCAGCGTCGGCCAGGCTGTCGCAAATCAGGCCCCCGGCGCAGAGCACATGGTATTTTATACTTTCATACAGAAGTCTGTCTTCGTAGAGAGGAACCACAAAGGGGGCCCCCACGCTTGAAAATCTCAGGTATACGCTGGGACGGTAACCCGCCGTCTCGTTCACCATTCTTGCAAACAGCGTCATCCCTACTTCATCGGCACCGGGATACATGTACGCCTTAAGACCTGCGTTTTTTTCACCGATATAATTCCTCAGCTTTGACTGATCTATTGCTGTAAAACCGTAAGGTGCCGAATCATCCTGGGGGATAACCAAAAAATCAATTATGCCTTCCGTTAACAGGTCTACGGAAAGTTTATTGATTTCAAGATTTATTTTTCTGCGGCTTGTATAGTCCTGAAGTATTTTGGCCGGAAGCCGGTTGGCAATGAGGGCATACTCGGTTTCTTCGTCTTTCGTAGTCTTATTTAATTCATTTTTGTGCCCCAAAAATCCGCTTTTAAATATTTCGGTTCCATAGTCCTGGTAGTAATCAGGTTCTTCGTCACTGCTGGAGTAGGAGGGACATCTCATTATAAGATTGAAAGCATATATTTTCAGAGATGCGTTTAATGCTTTGAGCTTGCGCAGTTTTCCCAGAACAGCCTTACCTTCGGCCGCCGACAGCTTGTGCAGTCTTGAGGGAATAATACCCCCGTAGACAAGCATGTCGATTGACAGAATAGCTCCTTCTGCTGATCCGGCATTTTTAAAAGCCCAGCTCCAGAGCGCATCCACATCGGCAGGTGTCTTTTTTCTGCCAAGAAGCTCCATGGGAGGGACCAGAACGTTATAATCAGTACCCCTGGCAAGCATGGGCATGAATTTGTAATTACAGGGTCTTTCGTCCAGCGGTATATATATGATATTCTTCATATTCAGCCTCCAAATTTATTTATAAGCAGCTTTAAATAAAAAGCCTTCTGACTGCTCCGATGATTCCCGCGTTATCGCCAAGTCTTGCATTTTTAATCAACAGCTTTTCGGTGAATTTCGGCATGGCTCTTTTAATAATATTTTCAGTCAAAGGGCCAATCAGTTTTTCTCCAAGCTGTGTTATTCCACCGCCGATAATTACTCCGCCCGGGTTTAATATATGAAGCAGGCCCACAATACCAACCGACAGGTGCAGTATATAATCGTCCACAATAGCCGAAGCCAGGGCATCACCCAGTTCCTTGGCCTCGAAGATAACTTCTCCGTTTATTTTTTGAGGGTCACCTTTCACAAGGTCGCTTACCAGTGATTTTTTTCCTTCCGCAAGGCTTTGCCGCATGTGTTGAATCAGTGCGGTAACAGAGCCGTATTGCTCAAAGCAGCCTTTATTTCCGCAGTTGCATAAGGGGCCGTCAAAATTGATACTGAAGTGTCCGAATTCACCTGAAATATCGGCAGCTCCGTAGTCAATACCTCCATTTCTGAAGATGGCACCTCCTACGCCTGTTCCCAGAGTAAGGCAGATAAAGTCTTCAAGTCCCGCAGCCGCACCCATCCAATGTTCTCCCAGCGCCACAGCATTAACGTCATTTTCAACCGCAGCGGGTAAATTGAAAGCCTCATGAATTTCGTTTTTAAGCTGAAAACCGCTGAGACCGGGAAGGTTGTCGGTTGCAAAAACCACTTTTCCAAGCCTGTGGTCAACCTGACCTGCTGTAGCACAGCCGATGCCGCAAATTCTGCCCATTCCTGCCGACCCGGCTATAAGTTTGCCTATTAATTCCCTGACAAGCAGGAAGGTGTGGGAAAAACCTTTTTTGGCCTGTGTTGAAATCTTGTCCGAAATGATAACTTCACCTCTGCTGCTGATCACACCTCCCTTAATGTTTGTACCTCCGATATCAATACCTATAGCTAAATTTTCCATAAACGGCCCGTCCTTTTTTGATCTGTAATTGCTTCTTTTAATATCGCTTATTTATATTTTACATAAAAAGTATCGGAAAAAGAATAAAAAATGAGAATAATTATTTCAACATACTTACATAAAAAGAAGGAAATTTTCTTTTAGTTTAGAATATTCTATCATTATGAATTAAAAAATTCAATAATTAAAAACGCATGATTAAATATTAAATATTTATTTTTGAGACGGAGTTTTATTGTTTAATCGTGCCTGAGGAGGAGAAGACATGTGTAAGAAAATCCTGGCATTATTTTTGTGTATTTTGCTGGCAGTAGGTGTCATGACTCCATTATCCCATGCTGAGAGCCAAGACATCAGTGTGTCTGCTGAAAATGGCAGCACTGTGAAGGTCAGCGCTGTCAACAGGCCTATCCAGGCTGCAGATGAGCTGATTCTTTTTACAAGGGATAACGCCGCACAGTTGACTGATTCAAATGTATGGTGTGCTGCGGCCGCAGCAGATTATAAGGATGGGAAATATGTTCTGACAGAAATCAGGGACAGAGCGGGTGCTGTAAAAATTCCCTATAACGGGTTCGTGCTGTTCGGGCATGGCACCAGTGAAACATGGATTCTGGATAATTTAAAAACCGGTGAGGAAGTGAATATCAACGGTTATTCCCTGCCCCGGGTTATAACCGGACAGCTGGTGTCGGCTGAAAATGGCACACAGCATGCCATAGATTCGGTGGATAAGGAGCATGAAAGTAACAAACTGACTATTTATACTATTAACTATGGGGAAAATACCGGTGTATTTGGGACGGACACTGAAGAAGCAGTGATTGCAAATAACATTGTAGCGGAGAAAAACAGCGGCGGAGGTACCGGAACGTACATACCTGAAAACGGATATGTAATATCGGGGTCAGGTTCTGCTAAAGAGTTTGTCGGCAATTTACAGGTCGGAGAAAAGGTTACTCTGATAAATCTTGAGGTTCAGACCTTGCCTCCCATGTATTTCAAAATTAATGGTTCAATATATGAAATAAACAAGAAAAATACCGAAAGGGGAGCAGGTGAGGTTATCCTTTATGAAACCTCCCATGGTGCCACCACGCGTACAAATCCCTGGGGGCTGGAAATCACAGCCGAAAATGGCAAAGTAACAGGGTTTACTGCTATCACCTCAAAGGATGGGGTATATCTGGACAATAATTCTTCCATACCTCAAAAAGGGTATGTCATCTCTGTCCAGGCTGACAGCCCGTACTTTGCAAAATTAGACGGAAATGTAAAGGTAGGCGATTCAATAGAGCTGTCTGCAAATAACACATTTTTGTATAATGCAGGCAAAACACCCTATGACAGCCTGAATCCCAAAAGCAGGGAAGATAACCCGGCAGGCTGGGATGAAGCCGGCAACAGCGGATATCCCGGTTTTAGAGGAGCCGATCAGCTTATTGTTTATGACGGTGCATACGGCAGTACAACAGGTACCAACCCCTGGGGTTATGAGGTTACAGTGGATAAGGACAACAAAATTGTAAAGGCGGGAGGAAATAATTCACAGATCCCAAAAGACGGATTGGTATTGTCAGGCCACGGGGTAAAGGCCGATTGGCTGAAGAACCATGCTCTGATCGGGTCGAGTGTCATAATGGACAAAACCGATAAAACAGTATTGGTGCTGTTTACCCCTGAATCCATGATTGACAGGGCGGTAATTAAAATTGATACGGTAAAACAGGAACTTGAGGTGTCCCGGACAAAATTCCTTGATGTGCCCTATGCAAAAGTGCAGGAATACATAGACAATGCGGAACTGCTTGTGCAAAGTGCAAGAGAACGGTTAAAGGAAAGGGACTACAAGCAGTTAATGGAAATTACGGGCCGGATCGAGCAGAATTCCGATAATGCTCATTTTGCAAACTACCAGTCCAAAAGTGTTGAAACCAGGGCGGTCTGGATAAGGCCGAAGGAAACCCGACTGGAGCAGGTGTCCGAGCATCTGGACAAACTGAAGGCACTGAATATAAATACGGTATATCTGGAAACCTGGTGGGGAGGTTATACCATATTTCCTACTGAAAACAGGATAACGGAACAGAATCCCATGTATAACGGTTTTGATGTACTGGGTGCATATTTGTCCGAAGCACACAAGAGAGGAATGGAAGTGCACTCCTGGGTTGAAAACTTTTTTATCGGTGATTCGGGTACCTTTGATGGAGGCCCCGTGTATGCTAAAAAACCGGAATGGCTGCTGATAAGCAGAAAGGGTGATAACTTCCAGTTTGTTGACATGTACAATATCAAATATTATTTTGCAAATCCGGCATTGCCTGAAACCCGTGACTTCATAATGAGCATATATTCCGAACTGGTCAAAAAGTATGATATCGATGGTCTTCAACTGGATTATGTGCGTTATCCCGACGGAGGTGACGGGTCAAATGATTTTGGCTATGATACCTATACAAGGGAATTATTTAAAAAAGCAAATGGAGCCGATCCTATAAACATCAGGCCCGGAGATCCGCTCTGGGAAAGCTGGTGTGCTTTCAGGGCCAATATTATTAATACATTTGTTTACAGGGTGGTTTCGGAAGTCAGAGCTGTAAAGCCCGATATACAGATCTCCGCCGATGTATGGCCCAACTATGAAGCAGGGCCCGCCACTTTGATGCAGGAGCCGGTAAAGTGGGTGTCCGGAGGATATATAGACAATATCATACCAATGTCATATACGATGGATACCACGTCCACCAGGGAGGATATATTGAACACTGTTGAATTTTCCAGGGGCCATGCATACGCTACAATGGGTTTGGGAACCGGAACAGGGCTCAGCAGCGAAATGCTTGCAGGCCAGATTGCAACTGCCGCAGAAAATGGAGCAGACGGTACAGCTCTTTTTGAATATGAATCGCTCATGAACGCAGGGTACGGCAGTGCGTTAAAGGAGGGTCTGTTCAGAAATACCGCGGTTGTCTGGGATGATAAGCCTGCACTCTCTGTAAAAACCATTGTTAATGGGGTTAAAAGAAAAATAAGTGAAATCTATTTGCCCAATAAAGGCATTTCTGCAAAAGAGGCGGCTTCACTGGCTGACAGGTTGAATTCTATTCCGGCTGCTGATAATAATTGCTCCGAAACCGGCATAAATCCTTCAGAAGCAAGAGCAATTAAAAAATCCATAGAAAAAATAATTGAAACGGTAACTCTTTCAAAGAGTATGAATGAAGAGGTTAAAAAAAGGATATTGGAGGATATGACATATTGCAGCAGTATACTTGTAAATTATATAAACCATGAAGAGTTCCATGAGAAGCATGCCATAGACCATTTTACACTTGAGCTGCCGCCGGAAGAGGAAATGAAAGTTGGAAAATCTGCAGAAATTAAAGTCAGAGCGGCCTTCAAGGATGGAAAGGATATTATAATGTATCTTGACCCGTCACAATTCAAGGTCAGCTCAAGCAACCCGGAGATAGCACAGGTAAACGGCAGTTCAATTGTGCTTAAAGCTCAGGGGTGTGTGGATGTTACAGTATCCATATCAAAAAACTTTATCTATAAATATGACAAAAAAGAGCAGAATATCAAAACAAGACTCAAAATAAAATAAAAAAAGAAAAATATTTTCATAAAATAAAGACTTGAAGAAAAATTTCTTTTTATATATAATTAAGGCATGATATAAAAAAACAAAATATTAGGAGGAATTCGTCATGGTAAAAGCAAGTCGATTAAGAAGCATACTTGTACTGGTCTTGGCAGTATGCATGATGGCAGGAATTGTTGCAGGATGCGGATCATCAGCAGCAACAGATACTAAATCTTCAGATACGGCCGCATCAACAGCAGCTGCATCCTCAACTGCAGCAGCTGATTCTTCGGTAAGTCAGGAACCGGTAAATCTGCAGTTCTGGACTATTTCACTTCAGCCTACATTCACTGATTTCTTTAACAAGCTGATTGAAACATACCAGAATGATAATAAAAATGTTACTGTTAAGTGGACAGACCTGCCTTATGATGCAATACAGAACAAACTGATAACAGCCGCAGCAGGCGGAAATGCTCCCGATGTAGTTAATTTGAATACAGAAATGGCATTGACACTGGCTGGAAAGGGTATACTGGTAAACCTTGAGAAGGAAGCAACAGAAGAACAGAAGAGTGTGTATATAAAAACTTTATTTGACTCCACAAAAACCACTCAAGGTACATATGCATTCCCCTGGTACGGTGCTCCGGACGTACTTATCTACAATAAGGACTTATTCGCAAAAGCAGGAATTACAACTCCTCCGACTACCTTTGACGAAATGCTTTCATTGGCAAAACAGATGAAGGATAAAACAGGAGCTTACCTTTTCATTCCTGATGAATTCAGAAGGACATTATGGCTTGAAGGCATTCCGCTTTTGAGCGAAGACAGGACCAAAGCAGCTTTTAACACACCTGAAGCTTTAGAACTGCTTACCAGATATAAAAAAGCAGTTGATGAGGGAATAATTCCAAAGGTTAACTGGGGACAATGGGAAAAGAATCTGCAGCAGTTCAATACCGGCAAACTTGCCATGATGCATTCAGGTGCCCAATCCATAAACAGGGTTAAGGATGAAGCCCCGAATATTTATAAAAACGTTGAGGTTACCCAGTCACTGGTTGGTAAAGCAGGTATAATCAACAACTCCGTTATGAATCTTGTTGTTACAGAACTGAGCAAGCACCACAAGGAAGCTATTGATTTTGCAGCATTCATAACTAATGATGACAATCAGCTGGCATTCAGCAAAACCGTATCCATATTCCCATCCACAGTCAAGGCTTCACAGGACCCATTCTTCAAGTCGGATACAAGCACTACCGAAAAGAAGGCTATTTCAATTGTAGCCGACGAACTCTCAAAGACAGCTGATATGACTCTTGCCGTAACACAGCAGAATGATATATATGCTGCACTCAAGAAAGCACAGGAAGCAGTAACCGTAAACGGAGTTGATCCTAAAAAAGCTCTGGATGATGCAGAGAAGAAGGTTAACGAATTACTTGCAGCCAACTGACAGTAAACAATTAAAGTATATTGATTACCATGCAGGCAGAGCTGCTCTGCCTGCATGGTGATTTTTAAAAGGGGTATTTGAATGAGGCTAGATGGAGTTTTAAAAAGAAGAATTAGAGAAAATCTCGTTGCATATGCGTTTATGGCACCTGCACTAATCGTTCTGGCAGTCTTTGTATTTTATCCTATCATTTACAGTATACCTTTGGCATTTTATGACTACTCGGGAATTGGGGAAAGCCACTATATAGGCTTTGATAACTTTATAAAGGCTTTTCATGATGAGGAATTCTGGATTGCCATAAGACATTCAATCCAATTTGTATTGGTTGTTCCAATAATTCAAATACTGTCAATATTACTGGCTACACTTGTCAATAAAAAGCTGCCGGGCATCAGCATTTTCAGGGTGCTTATATATATTCCCGTTGTAACGTCAATGATTGCTGTATCGATAATATGGAACTGGATATTTGATGAAGGCGGTGTGCTTAATGCTATTCTGATGAATATCGGACTCCTTAAGGATCCTGTTCTCTGGCTGGGCGATGCAAACCTTGCACTGTTTACTCTTATGTTCATAACAATATGGCAGGGGCTGGGCTACTATATGATGCTTTATCTTGCAGGACTTCAGTCGCTGCCTCCCGAGATGGAGGAAGCTGCAATAATTGACGGAGCCGGTAGAATAAAGACTTTCATAAAGATCAAGATCCCTCTGTTAAAGCCGTACGTGTGGTTTTGCAGCTTAATGTCGGTTATTTCGGCCGTAAGCGTATTTGATGTGGTTTTTGCCATAAAGGATGACGGCGGACCTGACAATGCGACCCTGGTTGCAAACCTTTATTCCTACCGCAAGGCCTTTGTAAATTTTGAATTCGGGTACTCGGCCGCGGTTGGAGTACTGGTTTCCATAGTGATACTTGCGCTTAGCGTATTTGTATTCATATATGGCAGGAGAGGAGGGATGAGTAATAATGAGTAATGATTTTGAAACAGCTTTTAAATCAAGAAACAAAAAAATAAGAAAACAAATGTTATCTAAAGTTCTGCTTTATATATTCTTTATTGTTATCTGTGCGTTTTTTGCCGGCCCTTTCCTGTGGCTGCTCAGCACCACCTTTAAGTCGGGTGAGAATATTTACAGTATGAACCTGTTTACCGCTCACCCCACATTGACCAACTATATAGGTGTTATCGACTTTATGAACCTGCCCAGGATACTGTATAATACCACATTTATAACTGTTGCGGGTACCGTGCTGGATATTATACTTGCGGCACTGTGTGCATATCCGCTGGCGTGCATGAACTTTAAAGGAAAAGGCTTTATATTCGGAGCTTTGACAAGTACAATGATCATCCCGGCTGCAGCAGGTATGATTGTAAATTATCTTACTGTTCAGAAGCTCCAGCTGGTGGATAAGTTCGGCGGTGTAATCATACCCGGTGCCGTGTCTGTTTTCAGCATAATCCTTCTTCGCCAGGCCTATCTGGGAATACCCAGGGAACTCATAGAAGCGGCAAAGATCGACGGTGCCTCAGAATTGAAAACCTGGCGTAAAATCATGCTTCCGGGCGTTATGCCTGCCATATCCACACTTGTTATTTTCAATTTCATAAGTAAATGGAATGCCTTTTTATGGCCTATAATCGTTCTCCAGGATCCGCAGAAATACCCTCTGGCAACTGCTCTTAAATACCTTGGCGGGCAGTTTAATTACAAATTCGGATACGTTGCGGCAGGAACTGTAATTTCAATAATACCTGTAATTATAGTATTTTTGTTATTCCAAAAGAATTACATCAATGCTGTTTCAGGAGCAATTAAAGGATAAAGGGTGGACATTCGAGTGGTTAATTACAATTATTACATATGGGTTGAGATTGAAGCCAATAAGCAGCGGATAATAGATAAAGAATATTTTAAAAGTATTATAAAGAAATGCAGGGAAGCCGGCATAGGTTCAATTATACTGAGTGCAAAAGACACTACTGGCTTCTGCATATATAAAAGCTCTTTTGTCCCTCACTATAACCGGTTTGACAAGGATTTTGAATATACCGACTATTTGAAGACCTGTATTGATGCGGCACATGCCGAAGGTTTGAAGCTGTATGCCGGTATTGATGTTTTTGCCGAGGGCAGGGTCAAACAGCGGCACAGGCTGTCACCGGGCTTTATAAATACCGGGTGGCAGACAGGAATGTATGGAATAAATGAAAACGGAAAGCCTGAGATTCAACCAATCGCAGAATTGAACAATATAAGAACTGCAGGCTCAATTGACGATTTCAGTGAAGTATTTGTAAATCCGGTCATGGAGGAAGTAAGGAACTATGAGCTCAGTATAATAAAGGAACTGGTCACAAACTATGACATAGACGGAGTAGTACTGGACAGGGTGAGATTCGTAGGCCTGGGTTCCGATTTCAGCAATTATACAAAAAGCAGGTTTGAAGAATTTATCGGCAAAAAAGTACCGAACTGGCCTGAAGATATTTATCAGCTTGAGGCTCCTCAGGAAACCGAAAAGGACAGGAACCTCAAGGTTGTTTATGGACCTTTGTTCGGTCAGTGGGTTACCTTCAGGGCCGGCATTATAAAGACTTTTATAAAGCAGGTCCGGACAATGATAAAAGAGTCGGGGAAAAATGTTCAATTCGCAGATTATACAGGTTCCTGGTACCCGCTTTATTATCTTGTGGGGGCTAACTGGGCAAGCGAGAAATATGTTCCGGAGGAATATCCATGGGTTGATAAGAGCTATGCTGACACTGGGTATGCCGAATATATCGATACTTTGCTGTCGGGATTTTACTATACCGATGTGACTGTCAGGGATGCGCTTGATAAAGGCAGACCTGATTACTGGTACAGCGTTGAAGGCTCAGGAGATATGGTGCGGAAGGTGGTAGGCGATGCGGTGCCCTATGTAGGAAGCCTGTTTCTGCAGCAGTATGAAAATGAGTCTGAAACATTCGGTAAAGCAGTGGATATGTGCTTTGAAAAATCCGGGGGCTGTATGCTTTTTGATCTGTGCTATGTGGATGGCTATGACTGGTGGGCAC
Source organism: Ruminiclostridium cellobioparum DSM 1351 = ATCC 15832 (assembly GCF_000621505.1). Lineage (GTDB taxonomy): Bacteria > Bacillota > Clostridia > Acetivibrionales > DSM-1351 > Ruminiclostridium > Ruminiclostridium cellobioparum. The sequence continues at coordinate 174,814 of NZ_KK211290.1, read as the reverse complement.
AGTGCAAAAGATAAGCTCTGAAAGGAGATTTGTTGTGGAAAAATACCTTTATTCAAATATATGTGAGATCAGTGAATACCAGTACGACGTTATAGTTGCAGGCGGAGGTACCGCCGGCTGTATTGCAGCCATTGCAGCGGTGACCGAGGGAGCCCGGACACTGCTGATTGAGAAGAATATCTTTCTTGGCGGAACTGCTACCGGAGGACAGGTAACTCCCATGATGAGTCCGGGCATACCGGAGGAGGCCGAGCTTTCATATATCAATAAAATGGTAAAGAAGCGCCTCCTGAAACAGCAATACGGTGCTGCCGACCCCTGTGGGAATGACGGCTGGTTTAATCCCGAAATGCTTAAGTTTACAGCAGAAGATATCTATATGGAACAGGGCGGCCGGCTGCTTTACGATACGCAGATCATAGATACCATCGTAGAAAACCGTACCATCAAGGGATTGGTAATTTACAACAAGGGCGGCCTTCAGGCGGTAAAAGGAAAAGTGATAATTGATTGTTCGGGAGATGCCGTTGTTGCGCATTCGGCAGGCGTACCCTGCCTGACGGGGGATGATATAATGCATCAGAACCAGGCTTCTTCGCTGCGCTTTATGGTTGGAAATGTAGATATACCCGGGGTTCTGGAGCATATGAAACGTATAGGCGAGCCTATGGTGCTGGAATATCCGTTTATGGAAATAGCCTCTGTATGGGATTCTCCAAAGCCGTTGACAGGAATATTCCAAAAAGCGGTTGAGGACGGTGTGCTGGCCTATGACGACGGCAGGTATTTTCAGGCCTTTTCTGTTCCGGGAATGCCGGGAGTAGTATCCTTTAACTGTCCGGAGATACCGGGAATATATAATACGCTTGATCCTGACGCAATTACCGGCATTGCCGTCACAGGGAAAAAAATGATAAGCCGTCTTTACACATTTTTAAAGAAATATATCGAAGGTTTTGAAAACAGCTATATCCTGTCGGTGGCATCCGTTCCGGGGATAAGGGAATCCAGAAGGATCAAAGGAAAATATGTGTTGACGGAAGAGGATTATAACAACCGGGCAAAATTTGATGACGCTATTGCACGAACTGCGTATCCTGTGGATATACACGGTCTTATAGATGAAAAGAAACTTGATATCAGGCCATTTCAAAAGGGCGAGTATTTTGAAATACCTTTCCGGTGCCTTGTAACCGGGGAGATAGACAATTTACTGGTTGGGGGCAGATGCATTTCTTCAAGTTTTGTGGCCCAGTCTTCGGTGAGAATACAGGCCACCTGCAGGGCAACAGGCGAGGCTGCGGGTATTGCGGCAGCATACTGCTCAAAAGAAGGTATAACCGTTGGAGAACTTGACGGAAAAATAGTCAGGGAAAAAATGCTGGAAAAGAGTTTATGAGGTGAGGTGTTTTTTATTAATATAACGTTGCTCGAGGAAAAATATGCTGATGATATAGTGAAGTTGTGGAATGAAAACTTTAAGCAGGCGTATCATGTTACAAGTAAAATGATACGGAATAAAATATTTAATGATAGAGACACGTTTTATGAGGGTTCCTTTTTATTGCCGGACAATGGCAGGCTTGCCGGATTCATAGTCAGCAAGGTCAACAGGGGAGCACTTGCGGAATATGATAACTGCGCCTGGATCAGTTCGCTGGTTGTTGACGGAAAATACCGGAACCGGGGATTTGGGAAAGAATTGTTCCAGCGGGCAGAGAAAGAACTTTACCGGTATGGAACAGAAAAAATAATTATCGGAGGAGAGTTTGAGAATTTCTTTTCAGGCATTCCCGATCCTTCCTCTCAGTCACTGGGCTTTTTTGCCGGAAGAGGCTTCATATTAAATAATGATGAGCATTATGATTTGTCGGCAGATATCTCAAGGATTAACTTTGATGATTTGAAAATTGATATGAATAAGTCTGAGGACTATCGTACCTGCGAGATGGTGGCAGAGCATAAAGACAAATTAAGCGGCTTTTTTGATAAAACTTTTCCGGGCAGATGGAAAACGGAGGTGTTTGATTATCTGGAACACGGCGGAGATATGAGGAATGTTCTTATATTATGGAATAAGAAGGAGATAGTGGGTTTCTGCAAAATATTCATCAGTGAGGGAAAAGATGATTTGGCCGCTTCCCGGGGTGAAAATTGGGGAAGCCTCGGACCTGTCGGAATCAGTGAAGATATCCGCGGTAAAGGGCTGGGAAACAGAATACTTAACGACTCTTTAAGATTTCTTCAAAAGCGCGGAGCAAAAAATGTAATTATTGATTGGACAATATTAAAGGATTTTTACGGCCGGTTCGGTTTTAACCCTTTAAGAACGTACAGGGGTGCATATAAATTAAGGCAAGGATAGCAGCCAATACAAGGATGTATTCTGCACATAGCTGTTTTAACATAACGAGGCGGCAGATGTCCACCACTTCGACAGGTGGCGGGTATAAACCAATTAAGGAATGTCTGAAGTCATTCCTGAATACGAGGGAGTATTTATGAATAAACAAGATATATTTAACGCAATAAAAAATGGATTGATTGTATCCTGTCAGGCTTTGGAGGATGAGCCTCTCCACAGCTCCATGATAATGGGGAGAATGGCACTGGCGGCAAGTATGGGAGGGGCTGTTGGCATCCGGGCCAACACGGCAGAAGATATAAACGAAATAAGGAAGCATGTCGATCTGCCCATAATAGGGATTATAAAGCAGGATTATCCGGATTCGGACATTTACATAACTCCAACACTGGTGGAAGTGAGGAAACTTATTAATTCTGCGGCAGATATCATAGCATTTGATGCAACACACAGGGTAAGGCCCGGCGGTGAAACCCTTGAAAACATAATAAAGGAAATAAAAGCCGCCGGAAAAATTGCAATGGCCGATATCTCAACCCTGGAAGAGGGCATTGCCGCTACCGAAAAAGGCTGTGATATCGTCTCAACGACCATGTCGGGATATACACCCCACAGCCGCCAGATTGATGAACCTGATTATGAGCTGATATATGAATTAAGCTCAAAAATATCAATACCGGTAATAGCAGAAGGCAGAATTTTTACAAATGAGCAGCTGGTTAATTGCTTTAAAAATGGAGCTTACAGTGCTGTTATCGGTGCTGCAATCACGCGGCCCCAACTGATTACAAAATCTTTTGTGGAAGCTCTTGAAAAATATGAAAGAAGTGTATTAATTAATGAAAAATAACAGTAATAGTATGACCCAAAATGTTTTAATGAGGGAATTAACCGATCTGGGAGTAAAGAGAGGGGATATGCTGATAGTGCATAGTTCCCTGAAGAGTCTGGGCTATGTCGAAGGTGGGGCATTAAGTGTAATTAATTCCATCCTTGATATTATTGGAGCCGAAGGGACGCTGATTGTACCTACCTTAACCGGCAAACGAGAAGATTCGTCAAAATGTCCGCCGGTATTCAATGTTTTGGAGACTCCCTGCTGGACGGGAATAATACCTGAAACTGTAAGAAAGCTGAAGGAAGCAAAAAGATCGCTTCATCCTACCCACTCTGTTTCAGCCATAGGATATGAAAAGGATTATGTTACATGCGGACATCAATTTTCCGGTTCCCCTTGTGACATGAGAAGCCCGTATTTTCTCAATGCCATAAATAACGGTCATATACTTCTTATCGGTGTCGATCAGGAAAGCAATACTTCAATACATTCCTGCGAAGAGCTGGCTCAAGTGCCGTACCATCTCCAGACGGATGTGACGGCAGCATATGTTGCAGACTATGCCGGAGAAAAAATAAGGATTGAGAACAGACTTCACAACTGGGAAAAACCTGAAACCGACTTTAATAAACTTGATGCCTTATACCTGGAAACGGGTATTATGAAAATGAAACAAATCGGTAATGCTGAGGTCCGGTATATTGATGCCGGAAGGATGTTTACTTTTACAATAGATTTGCTTAAGAAAAATAAACTGTTTTTAATCAAGGCATGAATTTAAACAGATTTTTTATTTAATATTGACTAAAAGCTTGCCAATATAACAGAATGTGATAAAATATTTCCTGTGTTTTATGAGACTAAAGGTCTGTCCTCACTTTATTTTCCTTTAATATGATTGAATAATCAAATATGGAATGGTTAATATAAAAGTGAGGAGAAAGTACAGGAGGAGAGCTAATATGAGTTTTTTTGAAAAACAGTTCCGGCTCAAGGAAAGCGGAACAAATGTAAAGACTGAGTTCGTAGCCGGTTTAACTACTTTCTTTACAATGGCGTACATTATCTTTGTAAATCCTTCGATCCTGGGACAAACAGGTATTCCGAAGGGCGGAGTATATGTTGCTACAATACTCGCAGCTGTCATAGGTACACTGGTTATGGGGTTGTTTGCCAACGTCCCCTATGCACAGGCTCCAGGTATGGGCTTGAATGCCTTCTTTACATTTACGGTGTGTTTCGGACTTGGATACAGCTGGCAGCAGGCGCTGGCTATGGTATTCATATGCGGTATTATCAATATTTTAATTACTGTAACACAGGTAAGAAAATCAATTATCAAAGCAATTCCAGAAACTCTTCAATTGGCCATCAGCGGAGGTATAGGACTTTTTATCGCATACATAGGGTTTAAGGACGCAGGTTTCCTGAAGTTTACCTCTGAAGCAAAACCCGGTGCTCCATTGACCATACTTGGCGAAAATGCAGACTCAGCTACAGTTGTAGCCGGCGGTGCAAATGTAGTTCCTGCGCTCGTTAATTTTACAAGCCCTGTTGCCCAGCTGGCATTGATAGGGCTGGTAATAACAGTTGTGCTCATGCTTTTGAAGGTAAAGAGCGCCATACTCATAGGAATTTTATCCAGTACCATCATTGGTATTCCCATGCACGTTACAACACTGTCCGCCGCCACTCCATATAAAATTTCAGACATATCCCAGACCGCTTTTGCGCTTGACTTTGCAGGCCTGTTCAGCGAGCCGGGGAAAATAGCGGTCGTATTGGTAACCATACTCGCTTTCAGCTTGTCCGACACCTTTGACACTATCGGAACATTTATAGGAACAGGCAGGAAGAGCGGTATATTTGACGATAAGGATGAAGCTGAACTGTTTGCAGGAAAAGGCTTCAGATCCAAGATGGACAAGGCGCTTTTTGCAGATGCTACGGCAACTTCCATAGGTGCACTGCTGGGTACCTCAAATACGACAACCTATGTAGAGAGTGCCGCAGGAATCGGAGCCGGCGGAAGAACCGGGTTGACCTCGGTATTTACTGCAATCCTGTTTGCAATATGTCTGGTGTTTGCACCTGTAGCCGGGATTATTCCGGGTGCGGCAACTGCTCCTGCATTAATCGTTGTTGGTGTTTTGATGATGGGTTCCTTTGCCAAAATAAAATGGGAGAACTTTGACGAAGCACTGGCCGCTTTCTTTACAGCTGTGGTAATGCCTTTCTCCTACAGCATTTCAAACGGTATTGCAGCAGGCTTCATATTCTATGTAATTATGAAAATCTGCAAGGGCAAGGCAAGGGAGGTTCATCCCATACTATATGTGGTAACCTGTCTGTTTGTACTTAATTTTATAATCGGTGCACTTATGAAGCTTTAAGCTGTAAAAATATACTGACATTCAAAATGGGCTGTCTCAGACCGCCCATTTTTTTATGCACTTCTATGTTTTGTCAATCAGGTCGTTGACATAGGCGTTTAATTTATCCACCAGATCCAGGTACATTTTATCCATTGACTCCAGAGTGAATTTGTCCCCCAGGATGGTTTTTATTTGGTTTTGCAGCTCCTTTGCCTTTGCCAGGAAAGAAACTCCTGAACTGATGGCTTCCTTATACTTGCCTATTATAGACTCAAGCTCATCCCTGTATTTTTCATCTGTTCCCGGAGCTATGGCCAGTCTGTAGAGATCTATCAGTTCATCACCGTCCCTGGAAGGGAAATATTCATGAGGAGAAGTACTGTCCAAAACAGCAATATCCAGTTCCCTTATGATGACCATATCCAGGCTTTGGGGATCCAAAGCGCAGTGATATACCTCAACATCAAAACCTCTTTTCTGTGCAGCATCTGCTATTTTCCTGAGCAATGTGGACTTTCCTGATCCGGGACGGCCTTTTAAGAAGTATCTTTTACCCAAATCCCTTGTCAGATCCATTACAAAGTCAACAGCGCCTTTTGCGGTGGCTCCGCCAAGGAAACGGTTTCTGACAATGCCCTCCTTTTTCATGGACATATCACTTAGGAAGTTTTTAATTGCAGCATCTGCAATTTCATCCAGCTTCCCGAAATCTACGTTATCCAGGTATATTTTTTCCCAGCCATCATGTATCCTGAGAGCGCTTTGAAGTTGTTTGTAGGCCATTTTATAGAGCTCCTGGACATTTTTAATCAGAGAGGCGATCAACTCTTCAGGAGTTGCCGGACCTCTGGAGGTTTCATCCGGTTTTAATTCAACTATTTCACCGGCAGAACTGCAGGATCTGGTTTGTTCTATGTGCTGTACATCTCCATTGACAACTGCCATACCCAAGGCGGGAATAATAACTGCCTCAACCTCTTCTTCATCAGAAGCACTGTGAATCAGTTCAACATCATAGCCCTTTATGAACCAGTTGATCGCTATATCTACCATGAGTAAGGATTTAATATCATCAGAGCCGCCCTTTAATATAAAGATCTTGTCAATCCCTATGAGATTGTCCTCAAAGTATGTTACAAAACCGCGCGCCGTATTTGCACTGGCATAGTAATTTAAGAATTTTGCAGCCAAAATTATTCCACCTTTCCATTAATGCACTTCACTATAGTGTATGCAGCAGGTGTGAATAATGCTAAGAAATGGTATGTGCAATTTTATCACCTGCACCATTCGATTTTTTTAATTTATTAATTTATTGTACTAAATTGCAAACAAATAGATATGGACCATAAACCCTATACACAAAGAGCGGGAAATGCATATTCAGCCAATGGAAGTTGACTGTATGAAAATAAATACATGAAATTCTATTAATTTCAAATTGCATAATTAAAACGAAAATTTTCGTTTAGTTAACAAAACAGATGTTGAAATTTATGGTTTACTATGTTAAGATTGTTAGTGAAAAAATTAACTAAATCTATTGCTTACTAATTTGAACCAGTTCCGAAAAACATTTTCTTTAAAATTTCGATTTATGGTTCAATTATACTGAATAGTAAATTGTTCATGGCTTGAGAAAAATATTATGGAGTTAATATTTTTAGATACAATCGTGCAGAATAAGAAGGAAAATTTTTTTTGAGCATGTAAAATCTAATTTCCACAAGACATACAAGAATACTACTCATTTACAGCAGTATATTTTATAAATTGAAGGGAGAATTATGATGACTACGAACAAGAAGTTGCAAGCGTGGGTAAAAGAAATGGCTGACATGTGTCAACCAGACCAGATTTATTGGTGTGACGGTTCTCAGGAAGAAAACGATCGTCTCATTCAGGAATTGGTTAATGTTGGATTGGCTAAGCCGTTAAATCCAGCAAAGCGTCCGGGATGTTATTCTTTCAATAGTGATCCATCTGACGTTGCTCGTGTTGAGGACAGAACATATATTGCTTCAAAGACTAAGGAAGAAGCAGGTCCAACTAACAACTGGATTGACCCCAATGAATTGAAGGAAACCATGAAGGGTTTATACAAGGGTTGTATGAAGGGAAGAACAATGTATGTAATTCCTTTCTCAATGGGTCCTATAGGTTCAACAATTTCAAAAATCGGTGTCGAGATCACTGACAGCGCTTACGTTGTAATCAACATGCGTATCATGACCCGCATAGGTAAGAAAGTATTGGATGTACTCGGTGACGGAGAATTCGTTCCTTGCTTGCATTCAGTAGGTGCTCCTCTGGCTGAAGGCGAAAAGGATACTAAATGGCCATGTGCTCCAATCGAAAAGAAATACATCAGTCATTTCCCAGAAGAAAGAACAATCTGGTCCTATGGTTCAGGTTACGGCGGAAACGCTCTTCTCGGCAAGAAGTGTTTCGCTCTTCGTATTGCATCAGCTATCGCTCGTGAAGAAGGCTGGCTTGCAGAACATATGCTTATCTTAAAACTTACAGATCCTAAAGGAAATGTTAAATATATCTGCGGTGCTTTCCCAAGTGCATGCGGAAAAACCAACCTGGCTATGCTGGTTCCTACAGTTCCAGGCTGGAAAGTTGAAACGATCGGTGATGATATAGCCTGGATGAAGTTCGGAAAGGATGGCAGATTGTATGCTATCAATCCTGAAGCAGGTTTCTTCGGAGTTGCTCCCGGAACTTCACTGGATTCAAATCCGAATGCTATGCACAGCATCGAAAAGAACACCATATTCACTAACGTTGGTGTAACCGATGATGGAGATGTATGGTGGGAAGGCATGGGAGTGGATGCTCCGGCTCATTTGATTGACTGGAAGGGTAAAGACTGGGCTCCAGGTTCAGAAACTCCTGCTGCTCATCCAAATGCACGTTTCACAGCTCCTGCCTCACAGTGCCCTGTTATAGCTCCTGAGTGGGAAGATCCTGCTGGAGTACCGATTTCAGCCATATTGATCGGTGGACGCCGTCCAAGCACTATTCCATTGGTTCATGAAAGCTTTGACTGGAAGCACGGTGTATTCCTCGGTTCAATCATGGGTTCGGAAATCACTGCTGCTGCCATCTCCGACAAGATCGGTCAGGTTCGTCGTGATCCATTTGCAATGCTTCCGTTCATCGGATACAATGTATGCGATTACTTGCAGCACTGGTTGGATGTTGGAGCTGCTACAAGCGAAGACAAACTTCCGAAGATATTCTATGTTAACTGGTTCCGTAAGGATCAGAACGGCAAGTGGTTATGGCCTGGTTACGGTGAAAACAGCCGTGTTCTCAAGTGGATCTGCGAAAGAGTATCCGGAGAAGGAAAAGCTGTTAAGACTGAAATCGGTTATATGCCTACTGAAGATGCTATCGATACTGCAGGTCTTGACGTATCGGCTGCGGATATGGCTGAGCTTCTCAAGGTCAACAAGTCCGAATGGCTCCAGGAAGTTGAATCAATCAAGGAGCACTATGCTAAATACGGCAGCAAGTTGCCTGCTGAATTGGCAAATCAGTTAAAAGCTCTTGAAGCTAGATTGAAAGCATAATTTGAAATAATATATTGTTTTAATAAAAGGCAGACAGCGATTTTCGCTGTCTGCCTTTTAACGGTGTACCCGGCGTGAGTGCAAGCTTTCAGATTACAGGGGATAATCCAGCTTTTCTATTTATTGCTCAATATTCAGAAACTATTTATCCAGGCAGCATTATAAATTTAAATTAAAATTTTCTTATGGATTATGGGGATGACATCAATTCCGACAGGGCCGCAATATCGGTAACCGGTGCGGAGCAGGCGAAGTTCCTGCACACATATGCGGCAGTTTTTCCATCCTGTTCTCCATATTCCGAAACGTACGGAATAAGGCTTACAAGCTCGGGGGTTATATTTGAAATGGAAACAGAAAACGGGTTGTAATGGCTGTCATAAGTCTTAACCATTTCACTGCTTTTATTACCCACTATTACAACCTCGGAAGCATTTCCGGATATGGAATACAAATAGGCGCAGAGCATGTAGCTGTGACCTGTAGGGGCGGCTTCAATATCATTGCTGAAGAAATCCAGAATCTCTTTTGCTCTGTCCTCCAGCTCATGCCTCCCTGTGAGTCTTGCCAGACGGAGGAGGTTCATAACTGCGGCTGAATTGCCCGAAGGTATGGCTCCGTCGTAGCTTTCCTTGGGGCGGGTGATAAGTTTCTCCGAGTCATGTCCATAAAGGAAAAGTCCTGCGCCGGCAGTGTCACTGAATAGCTCCAGCATATTGCCGTTTAATTTTAGGGCCTGTCCGAGGTATTGAGCATCATGGGTGGCTTCATATAATTCCAGCAGTCCCCATACCAGGAAAGCGTAATCCTCAAGGTAGGCATTAAATGCGGCTTCTCGGTCACGGTACCTGGCAAGGAGCCTGCCGTCATATCTTACAAGCTTCGCAAGGATGAAATCCGCACATTTCCGGGCGGCAGAAATATATTTCCCCTGGTTGAGGATTCTGCCGCAATAGGCCATTGCCGCCATCATCAGTCCATTCCAGGAGGTAAGTATTTTGTCATCCTTGTGAGGGTGTATGCGTTTCTCTCTATGGGCGAACAGCTTTTGGCGGCAGTCCTCAACAAAGGCTCTTTTATCCTCGGGTATCTGCTCTGTTTCTATCAGGTTTGGAATGTTCATTCCCTCAAAGTTACCCCGGGGGCTGATATCGTAAAGTTTACAGTATTCTTGAGCAGCCGGAGCACCCAAAACTTCTGTTACTTCCTCCGCCGACCACACATAAAATTTTCCCTCCACTCCTTCGGAATCGGCATCTTCTGCTGAATAGAAGCCACCTTCGGGAGAGGTCATATCCCTTAAAATGTAATCCAGTATTTGAACGGCGGTTTCGGAATACTGTGTTTTGCCTGTAGCACTGTATGTTTCGCCGTATGCCAGGGCAAGAAGTGCATTATCATACAGCATTTTTTCGAAATGGGGCACCAGCCACTTCTTGTCGGTTGAGTATCTGCTGAATCCGAAGCCGATATGATCGTATATTCCGCCGTTTTTCATCGACTCCAGTGTTTTTTCAACTATTTCCAGGGCGTATGGCTCCTTGTTGTTATACCAGTACCTTAGCAGGAACAGCAGATTGTGGGGTGTCGGAAACTTCGGCGACCTGCCGAACCCGCCGTACATGCTGTCAAAGCTGTACTTCAGGTGAGAGAAGGCGTCATGTATCACAGCTTCTGTGAGCTCGCCGCCAGCTGAATCCTTCTCCGTTTTTTGATAGGCAAGGATTTCACGGGCCGAGTCCAGCAGCGTTTCCCGTTTGTCCTGCCATGCCTGCTGAACTGCCCGGAGCAGACTAAGCAAACCCATCATACCGCTGCTGTCGCCTTTAGGGTAATATGTGCCGGCAAAAAACGGATGCCGGTCGGGAGTGAGGAACACTGTCAGGGGCCATCCGCCATGGCCGGTGAGTGACTGGCATACAGACATATATATGCTGTCTATGTCCGGACGTTCCTCACGGTCGACCTTGATGCAAATGAAGTGCTTATTGAGAAGATGTGCAACTTCCTCATCTTCGAAAGATTCATGCTCCATAACATGGCACCAGTGACAAGTGCTGTAGCCGATGGACAGGAATATTGGCTTGTCTTCTCCGGCTGCCCGTCCAAAGGCTTCCGGTCCCCAGGGGTACCAGTCGACGGGGTTGTGGGCGTGTTGGAGGAGGTAGGGGGATTTTTCGTTAATTAGTTTATTTGTGTATTTATTTTCAGTCATTATTTATGGTCCTTCCTTTTAAAATAACATGTTCGTTAGTTATAGTTATTCCCAATGTAAATCAATAGTATCAAAGATCTGATTTAAGCAATCGCTTGACTTATTTATTTCCACAATATAACATATTTGAAAGTGTTAAAAAATTTTAAAGAGGATAGTATGAAGAAAAAACTGATTTTTACAATTTGATTCCGTTATTTTATGGCCTCACATCATGGAAGAGTCAAAAGAGAAATTATATATTTATATAAAAATTCGATATTTTTTGTGTTGAAAAAGTCGAGCACCATAAAATTTACTTTGGTATTATGTATATGAAAGGAGGGGGATTATGTTAAACGAATTAAATCATGTGATTGACTATATTGAAGAGCATTTGACGGATGATCTATCTCTTGAAATAATTTCTGAATATGCTGGAGTTTCTGACTATCATTTCAGACAGATATTTTTTTATCTTTCAGGGTTGACGCTTAGTGAATATGTCAAAAATAGAAAATTGTCGGAAGCAAGTATGGATTTATTACATGGAGAAAAAGTAACGGATGTCGCTTTGAAATATGGTTATCAGTCAATGGACGGCTTTACTCGAGCATTTAAAAAGTGGAGTGGGTTTTTGCCCTCGGATGTAATAAAAAAAGGCATAAGTAAATCATTTCCCAAACTTTCATTCATAATAACCGTTAAGGGAGGAATTAATATGGAATTTAGAATTGAAGACAAACCAGCGTTTAATTTAGTCGGTGTAAGCAATCGTGTCCCTATACAATTTGAAGGTGTGAACAACGAGATTGTGAAGCTTGCACAAAGCATAACGGATGAGCAAAAAAAAGAAATGCATTCCCTTCAAAATATTAAGCCTTATGAGATTGTCAATGCTTCTTATGAGGCCGACGCTAATTTCTTAAAAGAAGAAGGAGATTTAACTCATCTGATAGGTGTTTTAACGACTGAAAGTCAAGTAAGTGATCTATTGGAAGTGGTGCCGGTCGAAGCCTATACCTGGGCTGTATTTCCAAACGAAGGGCCATTTCCTTCTACGTTACAAGATACAATGGCAAAAATATATTCAGAATGGCTTCCTTCTTCCGATTATGAAGTAATCAATGCTCCTTCTTTTTCTTTTACCAAAATGGATAAAAATAAAATAAATTTCGCCTATAGTGAGGTTTGGATTCCTGTTCGTAAGCGATAGCAGCAAAAGACCGCAAATCATTTTATTCGGCACAATTTTATGTTTACTGTTGCTCCTTAGGAATTATTAAGAATAGCATAAGATCACAGCGTAAGGGACACGGAGCAACTAGTTAAGCATTAGCAAGGTAAAAAGCCTTGCTTTTTTATTTGGTCATAATAACCGGGTTTGCCACCAATGACAGGTGCTGTAGCCGATGGACAGGAATATTGGCTTGTCCTGCATCATATCATTTGTACAATAAACTTACCTAATACCACCCCTCCAAGGCTCAAAAACAAATTTAAGCCTATGTTTAAAGTACCTAATAAATAACTGCCCTCGTTAAGAAGATTAATTGTTTCATAGCTGAAGGTAGAGAATGTTGTAAACCCTCCCATTATTCCTGTTGTAAGAAATAATCTTAAATTTGGAGATATTATGCCGGACTTTATACTAAAATCTATAATAAAGCCTATTAAAATCCCTCCAACCACATTGACTATTAAAGTTCCGTAAGGTAATTGGGTACCAAATAGTTTGGGGGAATGCAAGGATATAAGGTATCTTAAACAAGAACCTATAAATCCGCCAATACCAACATAAAGTAATTTTTGCATTTCAAGTATCACCCTTTCTGAAAAAATAAAAAGACCCCTACTTTTTATTAAAGTAGGAGTCATTAGCTCAATGCATTTAAAGGTGAACTCCATCACCTGAATTTATTATACCTTGTATTCAGCCCGTTTTCAACTCAAAATTTACGATAAATTTTATTTTGTAATCAATTCTTATCAGGTAATTCTATTTCTGAGTTATCTGCTCCAAACAAGACTCCTTATTCACCAATTATATTCAAATACAAGCAGTTCGGTTCTAAGCAAAGTAAATATTTATGGAAAGTGTATCATAAATTTTACGTGAAGGAGGTAAAGGTGAATTATTTGAACAAAAAAGATCGAAATTTGTAAAAAAACTGTTTACGATATCATTATTTGGTTAAATATTATCAATCAAATGTTTTTTATAAAACATGAAAAGGAGACATGCCAAATGACCATAAAAACAAAACTTAGTATAATATTTTCAACGTTTTCAATACTTATCATTGCAGTTGTAGGGATTAACTTCTTCACTTACAAATCAATGGACAGTGACGCCAACTTTGTAAACCAGGCCGGCAGATTGAGAGCAAATAGTTTTAGAATGGCATATTTATCTTCAAATATTGTTTTAAATAATAAATCGGGTACAGAGGATAACAAGCTGCTGCTCGAAAGAGTTCAGTATTTTGATAATCTATTAATGTCACTTCAAAAAGGAGATGCGGAAACGGGTCTGAAAGCACCGACGGCAGAAGAGATTATCGTGCAGTTACAGGATATCCAAAATAAATGGGATCTCATTTTCAAGCCCGCGTATACAAGTATTGCGGAAAATCATGAAAGTGAATTGTTAAAAACCGTTGATGCAGATGTAACCAATTATGTACAGCAAATAGATGTAATGGTTACCAGGTATTCTGAAATTGCCCAGGGTAAAGTCGTGATGGCGAAGATGTTAAGCGGTGTATTCTTGCTTATTTCTCTGATTTTGGCGGTGTTCTCGTTTATAGTTATCAGAAGGGGGATCGTCCGACCGATCAAAATGATTTCCGAGGATTTGAAAGACATTGCGTCAGGAAATGGAGATTTGACAAAAGTTATACAATCGAATAATAATGATGAAATCGGTATTCTGACCGACTATTTCAATAAATTTATTGCAAGCATTAAGGATATTGTAGTCCTTATCTCAAAATCCTCAGTCACATTGACACACTCAATTGATGCCATATCGGGAACCAGTGACGAGCTGGCAAAATCTACCGAGATGATTGCCGGTGCAGTATCGGATGTATCGGCAGGCAGTGTTGAGCAATCGGAAATGGTGAAGACCATGACAGGTCTTGTCAACGGCATGAGCAGCGATATCCAGCAGGTAATAAGCAATGCGGTGAGACTGCTGGAGGAATCCGGTATGTCCAGCAGGGCAGCCGGAGAGGGGAATGACGCTATCCAAAGGCATGTGAAAGAGCTTGAGGCAGTGGTAGGCAGCACAAAAAAGGTATCGGATACTGTAAATCACCTGGAAAAATACTCTTTTGACATACGGGATATACTTGAGATTATTAATAATATTTCACAGCAAACCAATCTGCTTGCTCTGAATGCATCCATTGAAGCAGCAAGAGCGGGGGAGGCAGGGCGAGGCTTCTCGGTGGTAGCTGAGGAGATCCGGAAGCTTGCAGAGGAGACGGCAAAGTCCACTGTAAGAATTGTTGATATTGTTAAAAATATTACAGGGAAGACATCAGAGGTAAAGAAACACATGGATGAAATGGTGGAAACCATAGATAGCCAGGCAAAGAGCATGAATGATGTAAAGGTCAAGCTGAATGAAATTTCAGAAAAGTCAAATGTTACATATGAGTGTGCAAAAGATATTCAAAGCATTAACAGCAAAATCCATACCAATTTCAATATAATCAACGAATCTGCCAACAGGATTTCACTGGTTGTCGAAAAAAATTCCGAGAATACCCAGGATGTTGCTGCAGCAGTACAGGAACAGACAGCTTCCTTCCAGGAAGTGGCGGCTAACATGAATATGCTGATTGAACTTTCAAAACAGCTTAATGAGGTGGTGGCAAGCTTCAGAGTTTAGACTTGAATTGGCAGAGTATGTGCGATGTAGGATAATTGATTTTTATTGGAAAAGGCCTGAACATATATGTTTGGGCTTATTTATTTGCAGAAAAAATATGACCATTAAGATATGAGACTTAATTTGAAATATCTGGTATGAATAATCTCATCTTTGTAGTTATAATACCGATAAATGGTATAATAACCTAGAACACGTTTCAAAAGGGGTATGTAAAATGGTGAAGGCTCCAGTGAATCCGGATGTTATGAGGTGGGCAAGGGAATCTGCCAACCTAACTGTAGATGAAGTAACGATAAAACTTAAGAAGAGCTCTGAAGTGATTGAAGCATGGGAAAAGGGATTAGACTCGCCATCATATGCTCAGCTTGAGAAGCTGGCTTATGATGTCTATAAAAGGCCGATGGCTGTGTTCTTCTTTCCTCATCCACCAAAGGAAGATGATACTAAGAAATCATTTAGAACAATTCCGGAAGCAGAGTTCAATAGATTACCATCTGCTTTAATCAGACAGATAAGGAAGGCAAGGGTTAAACAGGAGAATCTATATGAGCTATGTAATGGAGTAAACACTTCAAGTGAACATCTGCCGATTGATATGAAAGATAAAGTTGGTCACGGTCTTAAAGAATTAGCGACTTCTATAAGAGAATACCTGGATATATCCCCTAAGTAAACAAAAGGGTTGGGACACCCTGACTGTATATAAAGGGGTGGTGAATAGGTGAAAAGAGATAAGAATTTGCCTCTTACAGAAACAGTATATTATATTCTTTTAGCGTTGCTTCAACCCGCGCATGGGTATCTAATAATGCAGAAAGTTGAAGAATTAAGCAATGGAGAGGTAAGGATGGCTGCAGGAACTTTATATGGAGCAATTGAAAACCTGTTAAAATTAAGGTTCATTCAACCTGTGCAGAGTGTTGACAGCCGACGCAAGATTTATGTTATTTCAGATGAAGGAAAAAAAGTATTACATCATGATTTTGAAAGAATGAACCATATGATAGAAATTACCAAAAACGTTTTGGGACAGGAGTGAGGAGGGTTGTAATGAAGAAATTCAGATTTTATTTAGACTTTGAAAAGGAAGAAAAATGGTTGAATCAGATGTTAAAACAGGGATGGGAACATGTATCAGGCAGTAAATATTCGGGAACACAATACTTTAAAAGAGTCAATGAGAATGGTGATACTGATATTTTTTCAGATACCCCTTCAAAAGCGGCTCGATATAAAAGATTATCAAACATGTGGCTAACCACCGCAATATCTTATTTCCCGATTTTTATTGCATTGATATTGACCAAAGCTATTAATATTACTGCATTTCTGAATCCCAGAGAATTGTATTATACGCCGGGACTATGGGAAAGGACTGGGGTATATTTTTGGAAAGCATTCTTATTTGAAACACCTTTTGCGGTGATGAGAGGGGGTTTCTGGCTCTTTCTTCCCGTACTCATGGTATTGTATCTTGCTTTTGCAATTAAAGCGGAAAAGCATTATAGAAAGACAAATCTTGAATGAAAATTATAATAATAATTTGGGATTAATCCGGATAAAACAGGCCTGACACCTTTTAAGAAAAGGCATCAGGCTTTTTCATCAAGTGGAATAGTGAATTTACAATGGTTAATACCTCTTTTTGCTCCTGTATATCCAGTGTTGCAACCTTATTTATTATAAGAGAAAAAGTGGTAGTATCCTTATCGGTATTTAGTGGTAATATCCCTCTGAACAATTCTTCAAAACTAACTTCCAGAGCAACAGCTATTTTTTCAATTACAACCAAAGAAGCATTTCTTTTCCCTCTCTCCAATTTTCCTAAGTGGGAATTATCTATTCCGGCTTTAAATGCAAGTTCTTCAATGCTCAATCCTTTTTCCGTTCTTAAAAGTCTTATTCTGTCACCTATAATTTTTCCAATGTTGCTGCCCTCCAATATGTCACCTCCTACTACCCACTAGAAGAATATATTATGTCCATTATCATACGTGCAAATGCCTATAGTCCATAAATAATATAATATGGACTATAAACCTTGACTTTTGATGTACATTTTTTTATACTGTTTATGTGTATTTTCACGAAGGAAGAGGTGGAAATGTTGATATTCACGGGCATGAGTTTTGAAGGACAGCTTGGGATAGTGGTAATATTAAGCAGTTTTTTGATGATTTATGGAATTGTATATCTTTTGAAACAATATAAAAAAGGAAAAAATTAAGAAGAACTTTTCCGGAAGCAGAATTCAATAAGTTACTCACTTCTCTAACAGACAGCTCAGGAAGTCAAAAGTAAAACAGGAAAATCTTTATGAACTGTGTAATAGCGTAAATCCTTTAAGAAAACAATTAACGAAGCCTGGTACAGTGGATCATAATTTCAATGAGTTAATGCTATAAGAGAATGTCTGGATATTTCCTTGGGTGAAAAAAAGAGTTGGAACACAGTTATAAAACCTGGAGAAAGGCCTTAGAAGACTGGGGTTTTATAGCAAGGAGACATTCAGAAATGATTTAATAGTAAAAGTAAGAATCTCATTTTGTTCGCAACAATTCTAATGTTTTTTTATAAAGCGGGTCAAATTCACAACCACAACTTCTACACTCTTTGTCTGTTTGCTCAATTATAGAGAGTAATTCGTCATTGTCTTTTTTCGTCAAGCCATGCTTTTGATGGCTTATCAATCGAACTCCAACCCGACTCCGCAAATTTTGTGATAATTTTTTGAATATTGTTTTTAGTATATCGAGTTTCCGCAGTTAATATCAAAAGGCATAATCAGCAGCTTTTGAATATCCTTGAGGTGATTTTTGAAAAACCATTCTGTCGCTTTGCCGTAATTCTCCTTATTGTCGAATTCCCAATAAGAAAAATACTTAACACATTTAACAATTTTGGTTAACTCCCGAGGGGGTTCTTCACTCCGGACACCGTCAATGGTAAAAAAACGCTTGACATATTTGATATCAATACAACCCATTTGCTGTTTTTGTTCGTCAGCTATCGTTGTTATCAATGTTTCAAATTCGATCAGTTTATCAGGGTTCACTTGGAATAGCTTAACCTCAGAAAAACTATTTTTCATCTCACGCACCTCGCTGTTATATGAATAATTTCTAATTCGCACTTTAAAACTATTCTGCAACAATGATCTTCATCCAGAATTCTTTATACTTTGTGGTATGATCAGGTCTTATGTTTCATCAGTTTAAATAAGTCATCAATCAGAGGCAATAACAGCTTTTGGTCATGTACACTCAATGTGGAAAGTTTATTTATGAGAATGGAAAGAGCAGTATTATCGGTATTTTCTGTAGATGGCTGTATATATTTAAATAAATGCTCAAAAGAGATTTCCAAAGCATTCACAATTTTTTCCAAGCTGTCAACTGTGGCACTTTTTTCGCCTCTCTCCAACCTTCCCAAATGGGTTGCATTAATACCTGCCCTATCTCCTAATTCTTCCAGAGTTAATCCCTTTTCATTTCTCAGAATCCTTATTCTGTCACCTACAATTTTTGCAATGTCACTCACTTTTTCACCTCGTCTCTAATTAGAAAGTTAATTGTTAATGGTAAAAAACTCAATGACTCAAAAGTCGTAACATAAAATATTATGGATATAAAATAAGCGTCCCGTAGCCTTTGTTTCTCTCACTGTTGCTAAAAGTATCCAGATCAATAAAATACCTGTTTCCATGAGCAAATCCATTGTTCATGCATTGAGAAATGAGTTCTCCGTTTTTCCTTATTGCCATACCAAAGACCTTCCTGCCAAACTTTTCGTATGGGTAATACTTATGGTACACTTCAGGAACTATAGGCAGAATGCATTCGCAAATTTCCATATCACTTGTGAGTTTCTGTTCAAAATCCAATTTTTCAAATCGTTCTCTATTCAAGATAAATGTATTTTCATGATGGTTATTCACCTTGAAGTCCTTTAATGCTTCATTCAATACACTATCCCGAATGGCATTATTATCACAATAGACTTCAAAGTCACTTTCACCGACTTCTTCAAGTATAGGAAAAATCATAGTATTTAAAACTTCCATAATAAAACTAATATGTTTTGGCAGGAATTCCCTACACGATAGGTATGACCATCTTGATAAGGCCCAGACAAGTGCAGTTCGGGGATTTTCCTTATTATCCACAAATACTTTGCCGGGAAAGCTTGAATTTATGACTGCCAATGCAGGTATTTGAAACATAGTTTTATTAAAAAAACCTTCCGCTATTGCAAATTCTTCTCTCGTTAACTCAACAGCCATATATTCTCCGTAATATTTTTATAAAATTTTAATAGTCAGCTATATTTTACCATATGCCTGAAAGATGTAACATATATTAAATTCATCATATTCGGCAGCATCAGTACAAGCCCGGATGATCTCTGTCTACTTTTTCCAGAGCAGCAGCAGTTATCATTTTTACAAATTATAATTTAATAACAAATTTACTGCCGGTTAAAATGCAATTTACAATAAAGTTATATGATAAGGTTGTTATAGTAATTCTTGGCTTTAGGAGGGTTACCGTATGAAGAAACTTATTTTACTGACTGGAATCCTCATAATTTTTGGTATATTTTCATATGAGGTTTTTTCTGAAGAAACCAGACAAATGATATACACACAACCGTATTTATTAAGTCTGCATCCCAAAAGTGAAATGAATATCTGTTGGCTGACAGGGGAGACTGCCAGGGAGTCTTATGTTGAATACGGACAGGCTGAAAGCCTGGGGAAAAAAGTACCGGCCAGAGAATTCAAGATTAACGGATTGAGAAAATCGGCAACTTTGGCAGGATATAATGAGGAACCGGGGAAAAATCCATCCCTTGATGTATTTCAGGAAATAGCTGTATTAAATGACCTTACACCGGGTACAAAATACTTTTATAGAGTTGTGACAAAGTCGGGAGAGAAAATTTTAAAAGGGCGGACCTACTATTTCAAAACGGCTCCACTGCATGGAAATCAGGTGGAATATGCTATTTTATCCGACTTCAGGAAGAAAAGTGAGATGCTTGAAACGGGGAAACAAACCGGACGGCAGAAAATTGATTTTATAGTCAACAATACAGATATGCCGGATATGCCATGGAAAGCCGGGGAATGGTTTCAGGTAAAGGACTGTTTTATAAACCGGGAGGAAGCAGGCAAGGAGTGGTTTACTGTAATGCAGCAGCCGGGAGAGTCTGCAAAATTGCTGCAATACGTGCCTATTTACTCAGATTCGGTAAATCAAGAGCCTGAGGATCAGAGATTTGTTAAAGATAAAGGTATGGATACGGATAAAAGTAAATTGGATGCCAGCATATACATGCAATTGTTCAGACCTTTATATTACAGCTGTACTTAACGGTTGCAATCTGTTTCGTTCAATTATATAGAACATATCCTGTTCGCCTCTGAAATCACGCAGCCCCAGACTGGCCATTCCCAGCTTTTCCATAACCCTCATTGAAGCTTTGTTTTCAGGATTGACCATACCGTATATTGCTTCTATATTTGTTGATACAAATGCTGATTCAATAATAGCTTTACCGATTTCTGTGGCATAGCCCTTTCCCCAAAACGGTACGCCAAACTGCCACTCTATTTCAGGTTGTTTAGGCAGGTAAGGGTTTAATCCTGCCAATCCGATTATGGAATTGGTTGCCTTGATCACACAGGCTGCATGGAAGGACTCAAGCGTTTTGAAATCCTTTTCCAGGATATAGCCTATGTAACCCTTTGTTCCTTCCAAAGTCCATGGAGAATCTCCCGTGAAAGTATGCACCCGGCTGTCCGACATGATTTTATACAGTTCCTCCGCATCATCAGTTTTCCATTGTCTGAGGTAAAATCTTTCAGTTTCCAGATAAATATGATTCATATGTGCACATCCACTCCTTATAAACGTTTAACACAGGGTTCTGTGTGAACAAAGCTGCTTCACAACGCCTTATACCACTGGTTTGTATTCATTGATTAACACATAATTTCCTTAACATAAATAAAGGCATGAAGACAGGTTGCTCCGGTCCTCATGCCTTTAACCTATCTGTGTATAAATGAATTTTACAAACTTAAACCTATATGAACATATATATGTTCATATAAGGTATATTTACATCAGATGGATTTTAATCGGCTGCCTTCAGCCGTTCAGTCACCAGCTTCACCAATTTGTCGGCCGTATCCCGGTTTAAGGGCATGACCCTGCCGTAATAAATATAATATATCAGGTATGAGTGCAGAACTTCATATCCGCCCCTGTCATACTCCCCGGCAGAAGGAAGATATCCGTTGCAGCCGTTTGTATATCCTCCGAAGCAGACAAGCTCGTTATGGCAGGTCCTGGCCGCATCCACTGCCAGTTCACACATGATTTCACTTGGAACTCCGCATAGACACCCGTTATTCAGAATAAAATACTGAAGCTCCATCTCTGCACTCTGGCGCATTATGTTCTCTCCATGCAGGCGGGCAACTTCCTCAAGCCATTGGGTGCCGTCTATGCAATGCAGCTCCATGGCTTCTGCCGAGATTGCTTCGGCCCGCTCAGGGGTTGGAACATCGGCATAAAAGGGTTCTGACTGCGAAAACATGGTCAGCTTACGGATTTCATCAGGCTGAAGCTTATGGGCGCATGGAGTGACAGCCTCCATTATGGCAGATGCCATTTTGTCCAGCGCTTCAACAGAACCTTCGAATTTTGGCTTGACATTACCGCTGGCGCCTTGGGTTATCATAACCCCACAGCCGTACCGCTCTTCAAGCAGCTTTCTGGTTACCCCCACAAAATCCGAGGATATCATGTAGTTATCCTCACGGAGGACATTGCCATGAGCTGTTAACCTTAAGATGAGCAGCCGTAAATGTCCTGTATCGGCATCTGCAATTTTGAGGATATTTATACGTCTGTCCAAAACACCCGCAGCGTTTCTCCTGTTTATTCCGATATCAGCTTCAGTCACGCCCCAGGCGGCTTTAACAGGCGCGAGTGTTTTTTCAGCTTCGTTTACGGCAGAAAGTACCTGTTCGCATAAAAATTGAAAGTACTCCTGCTCAAGACTGATATTAGGCGCGCTGTGGGTATGGCTGAAACAGAGCATAACCTTTTCACGTGTTACATTAAGCCTGTTTGCTATCCTGTCACGTAATATATTTGCATCTTCGCACATAAAGCCTATGTGATCAATTGCAGCAAGGCAGCACACCTCTTTGCCGGAATGCCATATGGTAACCTGTGCCGACAGCCTGTGCAGCACTCCTCTGGATAAATTGTCCTGACGGCCAAAGCCTACGGTCTGAACATTATATGAGGGTGTTATATCTACCGCTGCAAATCCTAGTAAAACTCTATTATTCATAACTCTGCTCCTTAATATGGTTTATTTTTATTAAAAAATAAGAAAGCAAAGTCCGAACCGGGCGGTAAAATATATACCGCTCCATGCAATTACCGCCCTTATCGGACAATGCATGGAGCAAATACAATGCAAAGCGGTTGTGTCATATTGCCAAACTCCTCAGTATTGTAAAATTACCTGCTTATTCCATTATGGGACAACAGTGGCATGGTGTCAAGTTTAAGACGCATGGTTTTGCAGGCTGCGGCCCGGACTGTTTTTGAATATAATGGACAAAGGGCCTGTAATGGAGTACACTACAAACAGCAGCCTGTAACATCTAAATTCATACATTGCCGGTGGTTAAGTTTTTTCCCGGACAATATACGCTTTAGATAGTACAGACTGCTGGAATAATCCATATCGGGAGGGGAATTTAATGGAACAAAATACCGGGCAAAAATACAGGGCCGGAGATTCAAATCAAATAACCCGTGAATACTTTGATTCACTTTTGGTTGAAGTGAGGCATATTGATTCTGTTATACCGTCTACCAAACTTGAGCTTTACGGAGAAACCTTTTCAACCCCGGTTATGACAGCCGCATTATCCCACCTTAACGGAACCCGCCCCAACGGCATGGCCGAAATGGCCAGAGGAGCCTTTAAGGCCGGAGCGGTTATGTGGACAGGTATGGGTGAAGAGGCTGAGCTTGAAGCCATAACGGCTACGGGAGCAAAAACAATTAAAATAATCAAACCTCATGCTGATAACGACGTAATTTTTAAGAAAATAGAACATGCCGAAAAGTGCAGAGTTTTTGCACTTGGTATGGATATAGACCACTCCTTCAACAACAGCGGTCAGTACGATAATGTCCTGGGACTTCCCATGACGGGAAAAACATTTGACGAAATCAAAAGTTTTGTCAAGGCAACCAAATTGCCTTTTATTATAAAAGGAGTACTTAGCGAGCAGGATGCATATAAATGTGCCGAAGCGGGCGTAAGGGGAATAGTTGTCTCCCATCACCATGGAATAATGGACTTTGCGGTGCCGCCGCTTATGATTTTGCCAAAAATCGTAAAAGTAATAAACAAAAGTATACCGGTTTTTGCGGACTGCGGCGTTTCAAGCGGTATGGACGTATTCAAGGCCCTGGCGCTGGGAGCCGATGCCGTATCGGTGGGTCGTGCCCTGATGCCTCTGCTGGCAGAAAGCGGAGCGGAGGGTGTGGAGCAAAAAATAAACGGTATGACCAGAGAGCTTGCCGGAGTGATGGCTCGTACATGTTTTAAAGATCTCGCGAGTATAGATTCGTCGGTTATCTGGAAGAGGTAGACTTTCGGGATGCAAAAGGAGAATTCCCTTTCCGAAGCAGAGGGGGCGCTCAGGAGCTTTAGCTCCGTCGAAGGGGGAGTGGTCCCCCCTGGCGAAAAGAAAATTAGCTCTCCATATGGAAAGAAGTTAAAATTGTGCGGAGCGAATTTTCTTACTGAGTCTTTACAAGGACAACAAAAAGGTGTTATATTTTACGTTGAATGGGTAGTATTCTCAAAGTCAATGACAAAGAAAAGTGGCAAAATAGCCGGCGTGAGGCGTGTTATACATTGTCAACAGAGGGTATTATATTTGAATGCAATTGACTGTTGAAACTACATCAGACTTATTTATATTTTATTTTTGAAGGCCAGCTCATATCCTCATGGAATGGGACTTAAAAGAGTATCGCCCCTCTTTTTTCGGGAGGTGATATTTATGAAAATAGGATTTATTGGAGCAGGAAAAGTAGGATTCAGCCTTGGTAAATATTTCGGTGAACACAATCTGGAGGTTTCGGGATATTACAGCAAAAATCCTCAATCTGCAATACAGGCGGCGGAATTTACAGGCACAATGAGCTTTAACGACATTGATGGCATTGTAGAGGCAAGTGATACTCTTTTTCTTACTGTTCCCGACGGAACAATAAAAAAAATATGGGATTGCATTGGGAAGCTGTCTATCAAAAATAAAATAATTTGTCACTGTAGTGGTTCATTATCTTCATCAGTTTTTTCAAATATTGATAATCATAATGCATATGGTTATTCTATCCATCCGCTTTTTGGAATAAGCGACAGGTTTAATTCTCACAAGGAACTGAATAAGGCCTTTTTTACCCTGGAGGGCTCGGAAGGGCGCCTGCAGGAAATGCAGATGCTTTTGAAGCAGCTGGGAAATCCAGTACAGGTTATTTCGCCTGAAAATAAGCCAAGGTACCACAGTGCTGCGGTTTTTGCCAGCAATTTTGTAGTCGCATTGGCTCAGACAGGCATTGATCTGCTCAAGGGCTGCGGTTTTGACGGGGAAAGTGCCAGTCGTGCACTGTTGCCTTTAATGACGGGCAATATTCAGAATATTGTCAGGCAGGGGACGGTACAGGCTTTGACAGGACCTGTAGAGCGCGGTGACGTGGAAACTGTGGCAAGAAATTTATCCTCTCTGGATGAAACCGACAGGCAGCTGTATATACTTCTGTCACAAAAACTGCTTGCTGTTGCGAAACAAAAAAGACCATATTTCAGCTACGACGAAATGGAAAGGATGATGGAGAAGGCCTATGAAGAATACGGTACTTTCATTTAGAGAAGCAAAACAGAAGAATAAAAAACTGACCATGCTGACGGCATATGATTATTCCACAGCCAGGCTCATGGATGAAGCGGGAATAAATGCCTTACTGGTGGGAGATTCACTGGGAATGGTAGTCCTGGGATATAAGGATACGCTGCAGGTTACAATGGACGATATACTTCACCATACCAAAGCTGTGGCAAGAGGTGCACAAAATGCCCTGGTTGTCAGTGATATGCCATTTATGTCTTATCAGACCTCGGTGTATGACGCCGTATGCAATGCGGGCCGCCTTGTCAAGGAAGGGCATGCCAATGCGGTAAAGCTTGAAGGAGGCAGTGTGGTATGCCCTCAGATCCGGGCCATAGTGGAAGCGTCAATTCCCGTTATGGCGCATATAGGTTTGACACCGCAGTCAATAAATGCATTGGGCGGTTTTAAAGTTCAGGGTAAGGGTGTGGAGGATGCCCGCAGGCTCATCGAAGAGGCCAAAGCTGTAGAAGAAGCAGGGGCTTTTGCCGTAGTGCTGGAATGTATTCCGGCAAGGCTTGCAGAAATTATTTCCAAAAGTATTTCCATTCCTGCCATAGGGATCGGGGCGGGGAACGGTTGTGACGGACAGGTTTTGGTTTATCAGGACATGCTGGGTATGTTCAGCGACTTTACACCCAGGTTTGTAAGGCACTTTTCCGATATCGGCACGCAAATGAAAAAAGCCTTTGAACTATATATTTCCGAGGTTGAAAAGGGAGCTTTCCCGGCACAGGAACATTGCTTTGATATAGCAGATTCGATCATTGAAAAATTGTATTGAGGAACAGCTGGTAAAACAGCTCTGGCAGAGTGAATGCAGCTGTCCCGGAAGGGAAAGGTTCGATGGAAATTGTAAAAACAATAGACGAAATACGTAAAATCATAAAGTTATGGAAGCGGGAGGGACATAGCATAGGTTTTGTGCCCACCATGGGTTACCTGCATGAAGGGCACCAAAGCCTGATCCGGAGGGCCGCCGGCCAAAACAGCCGTGTGGTTGTCAGTATTTTCGTAAATCCCATGCAGTTTGGCCCCGCGGAGGATTTCAACAGCTATCCCCGTGATCTGGAACATGACAGGGCCCTTTGCGAAGCAGCGGGTGCCCACCTGATATTTCATCCCGACGCCTCAGAAATGTACCAGCCCGACTTCTGTACATTTGTGGATATGAATTCCCTGACCCAGGGACTTTGCGGAAGGAGCCGGCCGGGGCACTTCAGGGGTGTATGCACCGTTGTGAACAAATTATTCAACATTGTGGGTGCCGACAGGGCTTATTTCGGGCAGAAGGATGCACAGCAGCTTGCGGTTATCAGGCGTATGGTCCGTGACCTCAATCTGGATATTGAAATAATAGGCTGTCCCATTATCCGCGAAGACGACGGTCTGGCAAAAAGCTCCCGCAACACCTATTTAAGCCCTCAGGAGCGGAGTGCCGCATTAATACTCAGCAAATCACTGGCCAAAGGCCGGGGGCTGCTTGAGCAGGGGGAGCGAAGTGCGGAAAAAATCATTTCTGTTATAACCGAAAATATTAATACGGAACATATGGCGAGAATCGATTATATAGAGGTGGTGGACGCACTTTCGATGGAAAGGGCTAATTCCATAGACAGACCTGTATTGGTTGCCCTGGCGGTATTTATAGGGAAAACCCGCCTGATAGACAATTTTGTGTTCCAGCCCGGGCTGCATGAAAACATATAGTATTCAAATAGTATTCAAAAACGGTATTTTAACGGTATTTAATAATGTTTATTTATGTTAATAAGTTTAACAATATATAGAAGTATATAACAATATCTAACAATATTTTGGATTTTGACACAGGGGGGTTGGTATGAATATTACCATGCTTAAAGGCAAGATACATCGTGCAACCGTTGTGCAGGCTGAACTTTCATATGTCGGCAGCATTACGGTTGATGAGGAACTGCTGGAAGCAGCCGGGATTTACGAGTACGAAAAGGTCCAGGTTGTTGATATAAATAACGGAAACCGCTTTGAAACATACTGTATTGCGGGAGAACGCGGTTCGGGAATGATCTGCCTGAACGGTGCGGCAGCGAGATGTGTTCAGGTTGGCGATCTGATAATATTGATGGCCTATTGCACAATGGAGCCGGAGGAGGCGAAGAATCACAAGCCTGCAGTTGTTTTTGTAGACCATAAAAATAAAATACGGAAGATTACCGCTTATGAAAAGCACGGACAGCTGGACATGTGAAAAAAGCCCGTATAAAAGTACAGCCTGAAGCCGCACAGATTTCAGGCATGTACTTTTATAGAGCCGTATTTACAGCTCAACTATTTTTGCAGCAATATTCCTGCGGAATTCAATATCATGCTCTACAAACAGGATTGTAGGGGTGTATTCTAGCAGCAGTTCCTCGATTTGCATACGGGAAAGCACATCTATAAAATTCAAAGGTTCATCCCATATATGCAAATGGACCTTTTCACAAAGACTTCGGGCTATCAGAACTTTTTTCTTCTGTCCTCCGCTGAAATCAGACATGTCCTTTTCAAACTGGACCCTCGAGAAGTCAAGCTTTCTCAGAATAGCCTTAAATAAACTTTCGTCAATGTCATTTTCCCTTGCATAGCCGGTCAGATTTCCCTTAAGGTGGGAGGTATCCTGGGAAACATAGGATATTTTCAGTTGGCTTGCACGCCTGAAAGTGCCTGTGTATGAAATATCTTCCCCGCATATGAGCTTGATCAGGCTGGATTTCCCCGAGCCGTTCCTGCCGCTCAGGGCTATTCTGTCGCCTTTTTCTATATTGAAGCTCACTCCCCGGCAGGCCGTTTTTTCTCCATAGAAGATGGATACGTCATCAAGTTCTGCAAGCCGGTCGGAATGATAGTCCAGCTGCGAAATCTTCAACTTCTCGGTGTTTTCAATATTTTTCAGGAGCCTGGACTTTTCTTCAATGGCCGACTGCTGTCTTTCCTGTATTGATTTTGAACGGCTCATCATTTTCTTTGCTTTTGCTGCCTCATATGGCCTGCGTCCGGCGCTTTTTTCGGTCTTTGTGGGGTCAAAGCCTATTTTTCTGGCCTCAGCCCTGTCAGACCAGTCGGAAGTGCGTTTTGCCGCAGAAGCCAGCCTTTGGATATCTTTTTTCAGCTTTTCGTTTTCGGCAAGCTCAAAGTTATCCTGTAATTCCTTGTTTGCCCACCAGGAAGAAAAATTGCCTCTCTGTATTTCTATATTTGTTTTGTTGATTGACAGGATGTGATCCACGCAGTTGTCCAGAAACGCTCTGTCGTGTGAAACCAGTATGAATCCATGTTTGGATTTCAGGTAGTCGCTGACGATTTGTCTTGCATTCATATCCAGATGGTTTGTGGGCTCGTCAATTAGCAGAAAACTGTTTTCCTTGAGGAACAGGGCCGCCAGCAGGACTTTTGTCTGCTCTCCGTTTGAGAGAGTGCTGAACGGGCGGTACAAAACATCATCGGAAACCTCCAGCAGGGAGAGTTCGCGCATAACCTCCCAATGAACATAATCCGGACATATCTCCTCAATCACATCAATTGTATTTATTTCCCTGTTTTTAACCTCGAAAGGGAAGTACTCAAAATTTACCTTTGCGGAAATCTTACCGCTGTATTCATATTTGCCGAGCAGCAGATTGAGGAAGGTGGTTTTCCCCCTGCCGTTCCTGCCGGTGAAACCCAATTTCCAATCCGTGTCTATTTGAAAGCTCACATTTTCAAATATGTTATCATAGCTGCCGTCATAGGCAAAAGTCAGGTTTGTAACATTTATTAAAGACATAAAAATCCTCCTCCTGCACCTATATACAAGTATGCCTCACTCTTAAAATGAAATATAAAAGCTGCAAGAAAGTAAATTCTTGCAGCTCAAAATATAACACAGCCAGACCCTGTTTCGGCAGGATGGAGATATACCGTTGAGTGATAAGAATTCAGTAACTTTCCTGCATAACACCATAAAAACAAGCGCACTTCACCCTGCGTTGTCTTATCGGCATCAAAATACAAGAAAAATTACTTCATCTTTTCAACTCCAATCATTTGTTTGTAAAAATAATATAACATATCGGAATTTTAAATTCAACATACAAAACATAGAACTTTTTTCATGTATGTTTAAGCCCGAAGTCCGATTGGTATAATGATAATATTAAAATAAAAAAGCCTGGAAACTTTCCGGCAGGATAAAGGAGATGCCTATGCAGAAAATAGTTCCTCATTTATGGTACGACAAAGAGGCTAAGGAAGCGGCCTTGTTTTATATCAGTTTGTTTGAGCAGTCCCGGCTTTTAAATGTGACAATAATCGGGGACACACCTTCCGGAGATTCGGAAATCGTGGATTTCGAGTTGGCCGGGCAGCGGTTTTCTGCCATAAGTGCAGGACCTTATTTTAGATTTAATCCGTCAATTTCACTTATGGTGGCATGTGAATCGATAGAAGAAGTAAATATCAAGTGGAAGGCATTGTCCGAGGGCGGTTCAGAATTGATGCCGCTTGGAGAATACCCTTTCAGCAGGTGGTACGGCTGGGTACAGGATAAATATGGTTTATCCTGGCAGTTAATGTTTACGGAAAATACACAAAACGTTCAAAAGATAACACCAAATATGCTTTTTTCCAATGAAGTCTGCGGAAAAGCCGAGGAAGCTGTAAAATATTATACGGGTATATTTGAGGACTCTGAGACAGGAACGGTCAGCAGATATGGCGAAGGTGAGGCAGAGAACTCAAAGGCCGAAGTCAATTATGCCGGCTTCAAATTGGACGGGTTCAGCTTATCGGCAATGGATAATGCATATGATACCGACTTCGGCTTTAATGAGGCATTCTCACTTATGGTTTATTGCAAAGATCAAAAAGAGATTGATTATTTCTGGGATAGGCTGTCTGCTGTTCCCGAAGCCGAACAGTGCGGCTGGCTAAAGGACAGGTTTGGGGTTTCATGGCAGATTGTGCCTGAATACATGGACAATATCTTATTTAATGGGTCGGAGGCTGAAATACGGAGAGTAACGGAGGCATTCCTCAAAATGAAGAAATTTGACCTGGAAGCTTTGGAAAAGGCCAGGAAGGGAGATTGAAGGAGTGTGCCGAACTTATTCTGGTATATTTGTCTTGCTGTTACAGGTGTGGGAATTACCGCAATAAGTATGTATTTGAAAAGAAATA
This sequence comes from Ruminiclostridium cellobioparum DSM 1351 = ATCC 15832, assembly GCF_000621505.1. Lineage (GTDB taxonomy): Bacteria > Bacillota > Clostridia > Acetivibrionales > DSM-1351 > Ruminiclostridium > Ruminiclostridium cellobioparum. The sequence goes on along the minus strand of NZ_KK211290.1, from coordinate 144,382 downwards.
CTTACAGGGTTTCCACACTTATTGTTTTTTATCTTTTTGCGGCTGGCACTGCTTGGATAGGCGAGTTTATAGTACTTGGCCTGTTTGATTCATATGCCTATAAAACAGGATTTTTTGACAACCCCTGGGCACAAAATTTACTGGGGCATCTTCTTCTGAACACCACGGTTTACCCTGCTGTTGCTGTTGTAATGGCGGCTTTTTCACTCCGCTTCGGCTGGATATCCACAGTTACGGCTTTTTATCTGGTAATAGAATATTTGTTTGTTAAACAGGGGTTATATGAACACCATTGGTGGAGATATCACATGACTGCAATTACAACGATTGTATTTCTGGCAATCGCCAAACTGTGGTTTGATAAATTGATTTTAAAACAATACGGGGCAATAAGGACAATAACCTTTTACTTTGTTGCAATGCTTATAGTACACACTCCTGCTCCGGTCCTTCTGCTTATGGGAAAATTACATTACAGTCTTGGTTTTGTTGACAATTATTTCAAGGACTTATATTTATCCAGTACCATAATCATATTTTTTTATCATATGTTTGAATGTTTTTTATTAGTGATTTTCACATGTATTCTAAAAAAGTGGTATTGGAAAATCGTTCCCTTCGTAATTTCCATAGCAGTTCAAAGTTTATTTGTAAAAGTGAATATTCTGGTTTTCAATGAAGGTTGGGGACTATTCGGTACACTTGTTATTTATGAATTATTTATTGCAGCTTTTATCATGATGGAAAAATTTACTCTGGTTCCTTCTGGCCGTTATGTCCGAAAATTGCATAATACCATCCGGTAATAACATCAGTTTGCGGTGATTGATTTTCAGAATAATGCATAAATTGACACAGACATATATCTCATGTTAACATGAATTTGTGACTAGGTTATTGGAATCCCTGCCGTGTAAAGATTAACTTAAATGAATAACGAGGCATACGGATGTTACTCACCTCAACGGGTGAAAGGCTGCCAAAGGTAGCCTTTGCATAACTTTGGCCTTAAAGGCGGTGAGCATATCCATGTGCGTTATAGTACCGGAAGGAGTGTTTCATATACTTAATTTGAAGCATTGTTTCTCATTCTCAACTTCTACGTTGAGGTTTAAAATAATTTTCGGTTTTGTGCTTATAACCGTACCTCTATTGCTTATCCTCATATGTAACAACTGGTATGCCATGAAGGTGGTATGCGATCAGGTCGCAGCCTCAAATAAAAGTATCGTGCAGTTACACAGCAACCAGGTTGACAACATACTGAAGGATATGGAAAAATATCTTCACAGCATGGCTTTTCAGGATCCAAACATCATATATATAGGATCTAATCCAACCACCACTATAGAGGACTATGTAGCCAATGTAAATCTATCAAATAAATTTCAGAAGGATGTTTTTGAATATAGTTATGCCAATGCCATATTTTTGTATAAGCCCAATTCCAGGGAACTTATTATGGCTCCTCAGCAGCAGGGCGATTATGATGAAATCGCCGCAAAACTGGGTGATATACTCAAGGACCCCGATATTTGCAAGCAGCTTGTGAACAGCTGGCAGCAGTTTGATCTGAAGGGACAGAAATTCCTGCTTAAATTGACAGATACAGGCTATGAAACATATATCGGAGTATGGGTGAACCTGGATGATTTGCTTAAGCCCATACGGTTTCTTGAATTCAGTGACAACTCCCAGGTAATGTTTGCATCTTCAAAAGGTGAAGTACTTACAAAGAATACGACTGTGCATCCGTCAAAAACCTTTGGCAGGGAACTGCTTCAGAAAGCTTTGACCGATAGTTCCAAACCTTATACAATACTAAAAAGTGAAAATGACGGCGCTGATTCAATGATTGTAGACATCCACTCGGATGTGTCGGAGCTTTATTTGGTTGTCGTACTTCCCGTAAATGCTCTTGTAGAAAAGCTGACAGCCTTTCAAAGAGTAGTTTATGTGACCCCGTTTGCGGCAGCGGTTTTTTTGGCCATATTTTTGTTTTATCTGCAAAAAGAGATTGCTTCTCCTGTAAAGAAACTGCTCAGAGGAATGGGTAAAATCCAGGCGGGGGATCTCACTGCGCGTATTGAACCGTCTAAATTATCAGAGTTCAACTCCATAAACAATGCCTTCAACAATATGGCCCATGAGGTCCAGTACCTCAAAAACGGTATTTATGAAGAACAGTTAAGGGTACAAAAGGCCGAGATGAAGGAACTGCAGGCGCAGATTTATCCGCATTTCTTCGCCAATTGTCTTAACCTTGTGTATTCACTGGCGCAGGTCAGGGAAACCGAGCTGGTCAAGCAGCTTACCCTGCACATGGTCCGTTACTTGAGATTTATGATGCGCACAAACCGTACACTTGTTACATTATCAGAGGAGCTGGAACATATCAGTAATTATCTGAGCATTCAGAAAATACGGTTTCCAAAGGCCTTTGACTATAATATAGAAATTGAGGAGGAACTGGGGACTGTACCCGTTCCGGCGTTTATACTGCAGCCTTTTGTGGAAAACTCAATGGAGCATGGTTTCTGCTACAGGGAAGATCTGCCGTTTTATATAAAGGTTGAAGCAAGACTGAATACCGGTGGCGACGAGAAATATATTTCCATCAGAATTGAAGATAACGGAAAGGGTTTTCCGCCCGAAATAATATCGGAGTTTCAAACAGAAGATTACTTTAACAAGGGATTTGACAAGCATTTAGGTATCTGGAATGTTCAACGCCGCTGTCAATTGTATTACCACTCGGAGGTAAAAATATCCTTTTTTAACAATACCGGGGGCGGAGCGGTTGTTGAGATGGCATTACCGGTATCGGAAACGGCGTTGGGGAGGGATCAGTGTGTTTAGTGTTTTAGTTGTTGATGACGAGATTTATGCAGTAAAGGGTATCGTTGACGGTATTGATTGGGAGAAGCTGGGTGTTGCAGAGGTATTTGAGGCCTATCATGCAAGAGAGGCCAAGGCAATACTTGAAAGCAAACCGGTTGATTTAATTATATGTGATATAAATATGCCTGAGGAGAACGGACTCCAGCTTTTGGAGTGGGCCAAAGAACAGTTTCCGGAGCTGGAAGCGGTGTTTCTGACCTGCCATACCGATTTCAATTATGTCCGTAAAGCCCTTCAGCTGGGAAGCTGTGATTATTTATTAAAGCCGGTCATTTATGATGAAATGGAGGAGGTCCTCCGCAAAAATTTTGACAGGCTGATAAAGGAACGGACCAACCAGGAGAGTATGGAAAGCTTCAAGCGGTTCTATAATATTGAGGAGCAATGGAAAAGTCTGCTTGGAAATGCCGGCACCGAAGAAGCAGGTGACCTGATAAATCAGACTATGGACTGGATTTCCTGCAGAAAGGACAACAAAGGGACTCTCATAAAAGTCTATCAAAGTATTTTGCAGACAGCAGTTTTTGTACAGAAGAAAAAAGGTATGTCTCTGGATAATTTAAGCAGCCTTGAACTGAGCATGGACGGACATGAAATTACCTGCAGTGATGAGCAGTTTAAGCAATGGATGGAAAATATCATAAAGGTTGTCTGTACAAACGCCGGAAACAACGAGAACCGGTACCAGAAAAACAGCATAGTCCATGAACTGCAGAGGTATATACAGCAGAATCTCAACAGGAAGCTGACCCGTGAGGAATTGTCGGAATACGTTCATTTGAACGAGTCATACCTTTCCAGGCTGTTCCATAAGGAAACAGGCATGTCCCTGTCGGATTATATTTTACAGGAGCGTATGAAATTGGCCAAGGTACTTATATCCGAATCGGATATGCCCATATATGGCATAGCAAATCAGCTTTGCTACGATAATTTTTCCTATTTTGCAAAGATGTTCAAGAAGGTTTATAACCTCACACCCCAGGAATACAGGAAAAAATACTTCAGTCAGCCCGTATGACTGCAGGGCCTGGATTAATTTAAAACTGGCATTATAATTAAATTAACTAGCACAACGCGTTAATTTAATTTACTTACTGTGAAGGGGCTGGTGCACAATGAATAAATTTTATTCACTCGGGCACCAGTGCCTTTTTTTGTGCGAATTATACAAATCTCATCTTGAAAAAGAGGTAACAATTGTTACATATGATGTCACGGATATGGTAGAGTCAACTTCACATGAGGTTATATAATACAAACATAGATTCCAGGCAACCAGTCACAATTGAATTTACAGGAGACCTTTCAAATGGATACAATCGTTAAAGTTGAAAGCAACAGGATCAGCTCTATCAAAAGACGGAACATGTGGAATGCCGTATTGCGGCACAAGGTGCTTTATCTTTTGATGCTGCCGGGTATAATTTATATGCTGCTGAATAATTATATCCCGATGTTTGGTATTATAATTGCCTTTAAAAATTATAACTTTGAAGATGGATTTTTGTTCAGCCCTACGGTTGGGTTTGATAATTTCAGATATCTGTTTGAAACGCCTGACGCATTTATAATGACCCGGAATACTTTGGGCTACAATGCTGTTTTCATAGTGGTCAATTTAGTCATGTCGGTAACCATGGCAATTTTATTAAATGAAGTACGCAACCGTTATTCAAAGAGATTTTACCAGAGCGCGGTACTGCTTCCGTTCTTTCTGTCGGCAGTAATTGTTGCATATCTGGTATATTCGCTGCTGAATCCTGATTCCGGACTTGTCAACAGGTACATATTGAAATCTTTTGGCATCGAACCCATATCATGGTATCTGGAGCCAAAATACTGGCCTTTTATACTGGTTATAACAAATGCATGGAAAAACGTGGGATACGGCAGCATTATATACATCTCGGCAATGACCGGGATAGATACGGAATATTATGAAGCCGCCACAATAGACGGCGCCAGGAAATGGCAGCAGGTCAAATATATAACTATCCCTCTGCTGGTGCCTGTTATGGTCATTATGACAATTCTCTCCATAGGAAGAATATTCTATTCGGATTTCGGTCTGTTTTACCAGCTTCCAATGGGTTCCGGCACCCTGCTGCCCGTAACAAATGTTATTGATACATATGTGTACAACAGCCTTGTAAACATGGGAGATATCGGTATGTCATCGGCAGCGGGCTTTTACCAGTCGGTGGTGGGTTTCCTGCTGGTGCTCACTACAAATCTGGTGGTTCGTAAAATCAGTCCCGAAAATGCTCTATTCTAGCGAATATATAATTATTTATTCAAAAAATATTCGGGTAAATTTTAATTAAATGTGCAGTAAACGTTCCGGTTAAATTAAAAAAAGGCTCACATCCATCAACGGCTTATGGAGGTCGGTAAAAAATGAAAAATAACAGAACTCACTGGTTAATACATGTTATATTCATATTTTGTTCTGCTGCGGCAATCCTACCGGTACTGCTGGTAGTTGCAATATCATTTTCCAGCGAGGATTCAATAAATAAATACGGGTACTCGCTGTTACCACATGAATTTTCAACCTATGCCTATCAGTACATATTTAATGATCCGCATGTTTTATTAAGAGCTTACGGCAATACTATCTTTGCAACGGTTGTAGGGACTCTGACCTGTATGATAATAACTTCTGCACTGGCTTATCCGCTCTCCAGAAAGAGCATGCCATTCAGAAAGTTCTTCACAATGTTTGTGGTGCTGACCATCCTATTCAATGGCGGTCTGGTTCCCTGGTATATCGTAATGAAAAATTATCTGCACTTTAGCGACAATATTTGGGCTCTGGTTGTTCCGGGGCTTCTCCTCAACGGATTCAACGTGTTGATAATGAGAACGTTCTTTCTGAATACAATACCGGGGGAACTTCTGGAGGCGGCCAATATGGATGGCGCAGGCGAGTTCAGGATATTTGCCCAGATAGTCATACCCCTGTCCAAGCCGGTATATGCCACCATAGGATTGTTCGCCACGCTGGCATACTGGAATGACTGGTATAACAGTATGATTTTCCAGGTCAATCACGATAACTACAGTATGCAGTACGTTTTACAGAGTATTTTGCTGAACATCCAGTATCTTGCACAAAACACCAAGAGCAATAACATGTCGGCTTCTCTGGCCTCCCTTCCGCAGGAGACCTCCAGAATGGCCATGGCAATCGTGGCAATAGGTCCCATAATATTTGCATATCCCTTCTTCCAGAAATACTTTATAAAGGGATTGACTATTGGAGCGGTGAAAGGATAATACAGGTAAAGGCCTGATTATTAATACAGTTTTATATGGAGGGTATAAAATGAAAAAAAGGATTGGAACTTTGTTATTGGCAGTTTCATTCTCAGTTACCATGGCTCTCTCGGGATGCGGCAGTTCAACCACATCTTCAGCTGCGAGCACTTCAACTGAAACAGCTGCTGTATCGACTGCAGCTGCCGAATCAACCGCTGCTGCTTCAACCGAAGCAGGCGCGATTGATCCCAAGACATTGAAACCTGTAAAGCTTGTTTTTGTAACAATGGGTGAAACTCCTAAGAATTTGGCGGCAGTAAATGAAGAAGCGAGTAAATATCTGACAGAGAAAATAAACGCTACTTTGGAATACCGTCCGATTTCATGGGGAAATTACGCTAATAAAGTTAATCTTATGTTTGCTTCAGGTGAGAAATTTGATTTGATGTTTACTGCATCCTGGATGTTTGAAGCGCAGTTCGCAGCAAAGAAACAAATTCTTGCAGTAGATGATTTGATTGCACAATATGCTCCCGACTATCTGGCAACAGTTCCGCAGGATGTTAGAGAAGCCGGCTTTATAGGCGGCAAGGCTTATGGTCTTACAGGCTACAAGGAATGGGCTGCCGATAAAGGTTTGATTTTCAATAAGGAAATAGCAGACAAATACGGTATCAGCGCCGATACAGTCAAGACATGGTCCGACCTGACTCCCTACCTCGAAAAAATAAAAAAGGGCGAACCCGGAATGTCCCCTCTGGCAGCAAGATCTGAAAACTCACCAATGGTTCAGATGATGGCCATCAATGCCTATGATACTCTTGGTGACGGCCCGGGCTGCATCAGCAGAACGGCTGGTGATACAAAGGTTGTAAACATGTTTGAACAGCAGGATTTCATGGACGCTGCCAAATTAACCCGCGAATGGTTTACAAAGGGCTATATAAATAAAGATGCTGCTTCAACAACCCAGATGGAATATCTGGCTGTTAAAGCTAAAAAAGCAGCAGGTTACGGCCAGTCAGGAAAACCGGGCATAGCAGCACAGGAAGGCCGCCAGTGCGGTATGCCTGTAATCTATATCCCTATGGATAAGCCGTATATGACCACAAGTGACGCAGCAAGTGCCATACTTGCAGTACCAAGCACAGCAAACGATCCTGCACGTTCTGTAATGTTCGCAAACCTGCTTCATAAGGACAAATACCTTGTTAACCTGCTGAACTGGGGTATTGAAGGTAAGGACTATGTGAAAGCCGACGAAAATACCATCAAGTATCCGGATGGAATGACAGCTGAAAATTCAACTTATAACCTGAATATGAGCTGGCTGATGGGTGACGTAACACTTAACTATCTGTGGGAATCGGATGAGAAGGATATTTACGACCAGTACAAGAAGTTCAACGACAGCGCCGACAGATCGGCAGCTCTCGGTTTCAGTTTTGATCCAACACCTGTAAAGAACGAAGTTGCTGCTTACAACAACGTAATCAAGCAGTACACAGGTGCCATATACTCAGGGTCGGTAGACCCCGCAACAACAATTCCAAAGTTCAACGACGCCTTAAAGGCAGCCGGAATGGAAAAAGTTATTGCAGAGAAACAAAAACAGCTGGATGAATTTGTAGCAGCTAAAAAGAAATAATTAATGCTCTTTACTGAAAGGTTGGTTGGCACAGCTGGTTCTGTGCCAACCTTCTTTAGTTTGATGAAGTAAATATTTATAAAAAATGTAATTGTAATACATGGAGCATAAACACTGTGGTTAAAAAATGGAGGCTATATGGGTAAATTTGCAGATAGATATTTTAAGGTTTGTCCGTGGGAGGTAATTGAAGAAGGCTTTGATCCTGAATACGGCCGCGTATCCGAATCGATATTTTCCCTTGGCAATGAGTACATGGGAGTACGCGGATATTTTGAAGAGGGTTACAGCGGGGATAAGCTGCAGGGAAGTTATCTTAACGGCATATACGAAGAAAATATAACGGAAAAATCCGCCTATAAGGGCATTTCAAACCGCGGCACCTTTATGGTTAACGGTGTTGACTGGCTTTACACCAGATTGGAACTGGATGGAGAGGAACTTGATCTTGCAAAGAGTAGAATCAGCAGCTTCAAGAGAAGGCTGGATATGAAAACAGGTGTATTGACCAGAGAGTTCCTATGGCATACAAAAAACGGGAAGGAACTCAGGGTGAAGTTCTCAAGATTTTTGAGCATGATAACACCCAGGCTGGGCTGCCAGCGGATTACACTTGAACCTGTGAATTTTTCGGAAAAAATTGCAGTCAAAGCCGGTCTTGACTTCTCACCCATACATGAGACCATGCAAAGAAGTCTTTGGGATTGTCTGAAACAGGGAATTTCGGACGGCGTCACAGGAAGCCTGGGAAGGACCAAATCAAGCAGGCAGATGGTATATGCCGGATTTAAGATACAAAGTAAACAACCATTGGATTATACATATGTTGAGAAGGATAAATTGAATTATCTGGGTTTTGATATGGCCCTGGACAAGGGTAAAGAGACTTGCTTTGACAGGACGGCTGTGGTGCATGCCGAAAAGAATACGGTTAAAAATCCTGAAAACGTGTGGTCTGAGGGAAGTGAACTTGCAAAACTGTACGGCGCAAAGAAATACGATGAGGTCCTGGCCGAAAATAGAGCTTACTGGAATGATATCTGGAATACTTTTGATGTATCCATTGAGGGTGATGACGACAACCAGCAGGGAATAAGATACTGTATTTTTCAGATGCACCAGACTTATCACGGTGAGGATTCCGGCATGAATATCGGGGCAAAGGGACTGACCGGGGAAGCATACGGTGGAAATGCCTTCTGGGATACAGAAACCTATTGCCTGCCCTTTTATCTCTTCAACAACACCAAAGCGGCAAGGAACCTGCTCGAGTACAGGTACAACACACTTCCGCAGGCAATTGAACGGGCGGGAGACCTGGACTGTGACGGAGCATGCTATCCCATAGCGACACTGGACGGAACAGAGAGCTGCACACTATGGCAGCATGCAAGTCTCCAATTCCAGCCAAGTACGGCAGTGGCCTATGGCATCAGGCATTATGTAAAGATTACGGGGGATAAGGCCTTCCTGTATGAAAAGGGTTTGGAGATGCTGGTGCAGATATGCCGCTTCCTTGCCACAAGAGGCCAATGGAGCTCCAGAACGGGCAAATTCGGGTATTATGGTGTCATGGGTCCCGATGAATTCCAGATGATGGTCAACAATAACTGCTACACAAATTTTATGGCCAAAAAGACCTTTGAGTATACTATCGGTGTTTTATCGGAGACTAAAGCAGTTAAACCCGAAGCATATACACAGATTCAAAAGAAGCTCGGCCTTGATGAGGCCGAATTGGATAACTGGAGCCGTATGGCTGAAAATATGAGGATTCCTCTGGAGGAAGCGACAGGGATATATGAACAGCACGAAGGGTACTTCGATCTGCCGCATATTGATATAAAAGCCATACCTGTTACGGATTTCCCCCTTTATCACAACTGGTCCTATGACAGGATATACAGAAATGACATGATCAAGCAGCCCGATGTGCTGATGTTCATGTTCCTGTACAATCAGGATTTTTCCTGTCAGAGCAAAAAAGTAAATTACGAATTCTATGAACCCAGATGCATACATGAATCCTCGCTTTCACCGTCGGTTCACTCGGTTCTGGCCTCCGAGCTTGGACGTCACAGGGAAGCCTTTGACTTCTTCAGTTTTGCAACCCGTATGGACCTGGACAACTATAACAGAAACACCAGGGAAGGTTTGCATACCACTTCCATTGCCGCTGCATGGGTCAATATAGTTTACGGTTTCGGAGGTATGAGATCCGACGGCGAAATGCTCCTGTTCAATCCGTCAATACCTGCTGCATGGAAATCCTACAGCTTCAGAGTGCTCTACAGAAATGCAATTCTGGAAGTGAAGGTTATGAAGGATATGGTCATATTTAAAACCATCAATTCTTTGGAGACAAAGATAAAGATATACGGGAAAGATTACAGCATAGGAGGAGAAGCTCTGGAAATCACCGTTCCTGAGGAATGGAGGGGCTGAGTCGCATAACTGGCTGTGGCCGCTGATGTGGTGCATGGCCAATTAACCTCCTTTATTCGCCACATTGCGATAAAGGATATAAGTTTTCATTACATTTTGTGGCCGCAATTGCGGCTCAAAGCCATAACATGGCTTGGGAGGTTAATATGTCCTGGATAATAGAAGAAAAAGGTTTCTACAAAGACAACATAGAGCTGAACGGAAACAAATTCCTGCTGGGAAACGGTTATATGGGCTACAGGGGCACATTGGAGGAATTCGGAAAGGACCGGCTGGTGGCCTGCAATCTCCTGGGCTTGTATGACAAAGTGGGAGATAAGTGGAGGGAGCCGGTAAACGCTCCAAACGGTTTTTATACAAGATTAAGCTGTGATGATGAAGAACTGGGTCTGCCCGGCAGTCAGGCAGCCGGGCACAGGCAGAGTCTGGATATATATTCCGGCCTGCATAAAAGGGAAAGCACTTTCACCACATCCGGAGGAAACAGGGTGAGCATGGAAACCGAGAGGTTTCTCGGGCTGTCGGATGTACACCTGATGTGCATGAAATATTCATTAAAGTCAGCCGGGAGCTGCCGGATCGTCATAGAAACGGGTATAGACGGAGAGGTCTGGGACATCAACGGTCATCATTTAAAGGATATGCGGCCGGCGGTGAAGCAGGAGCTCATCGTTTTGAATTCGGTGACAGGAGAGCTGGGCTGCCCGGTATCGGTGGCCGAAGGGTTAGGCATACTGTTTGCCGCGCATATGGATATAAAAATAGAGGACAGGCGGGTTCTGAGATGTATTTCCTTCGAGGCGCAGCCCGGAGAGTCCTATTCGTTTTATAAATATGTGGCGGTCTATACAGGCAATGATATTGACAGAACCGAATCCCCCACAGCGGTATCCCGAGCGGCAGAAGAGGCTTGCCTGGCTGCAAAAGGCAGGGGCTATGTGCGGTTGGCGGCAGAGAATGCGGCACTGTGGGAAGAGCGGTGGAAGATGTCGGATGTGAAGATACACGGTGATGAGGACGCACAGAAGGCCTTGCGGTACAGCATCTATCACCTGCTTTCCATCGCTCCGTCCCATTCCGACAGGGCATCAATACCTGCCAGAGGGCTTTCGGGGCAGGTATACAAGGGCGCAATATTCTGGGATACCGAGATGTTCATGCTGCCTTTCTTCCTGTATACCAATCCCGGCATTGCAAGAAATCTTATGAGGTACAGGGTCCATACACTTGACGGCGCCAGAAGAAAGGCAGCCGAGTACGGCTACAGGGGAGCGTACTATGCCTGGGAAAGCCAGGACACCGGAGATGATGCCTGCACGCATTTCAACGTGACAGATGTTTTCACCGGAAGACCCATGAGAACTTATTTCAGGGATAAGCAGATTCATATAAGCACAGATGTAGTTTACGGCATATGGCAGTATTACAGGCTCACAGGCGATGAGAGCATACTGCTGGAGGGCGGAGCCGAAGTGATACTGGAGTGCTCCCGTTTCCTGATGTCCTATGCATATTTCAAGAAAGATAAAAACAGGTATGAGATTCTGGATGTGACGGGTCCGGATGAATATCACGAAAGAGTAAACAACAATGCTTTCACGAATATGATGGTAAAGCATACGCTTGAGGTGGCGGTGAAAACTCTGGAGCTGATGAAAAGCAAACATGCCGCTGCTTATGAAAAGCTCATGGCAGAGCTGGATTTCAACCCGGAGTTGGATGCCCTGAGGGAAATGAATGAGTTGCTCTACATACCGCAGCCTGACGGTACATCCCTTGTAATAGAGCAGTTTGACGGATATCACAGATTGGAGGACATAAGTATTCAGGAGCTCAAGGGGAGGATTATAAATCCCAATGAATACCTTGGAGGCGGAAACGGAATTGCCGCCACAACCAAAATACTCAAGCAGGCCGATACTGTGCTGATGCTCAACCTGTTTAAGGACAGGTATCCCCATGAGGTCAAGAAAGCCAACTGGGAATATTACGAACCAAGAACAGAGCACGGTTCAAGCCTCAGTCCCTGTGTATATGCCCTGCTGGCAGCCGATACGGGTAATCCTGAATGGGCATACAAATATTTTCTAAAGGCGGCTACCATCGATCTGACAGGGGAGTCCAAGCAGTACGCCGGGACCATATATATAGGCGGTACTCATCCGGCTGCCAACGGAGGTGCCTGGATGGCGGCAATTCTTGGCTTTGGAGGAGTGGGCTTTGACGGCAGTGCTGCTGCCATAAATCCAAAGCTTCCTTATGCATGGAGTTCCCTGGAATTTAAGCTTAACCTGAAGGGGCAGCTTTTTACTGTAATAATAGATAAAACTTCGGTAACTATTAAATCCGGTCCGGAAAATACGGCCGGCATTGATTTCAGCGTTGCCGGAAAATTACTTTCCTGTAAAGCCGGCGGGAGTATTTCCTGCGGTTATAACCAAAATAATTTATAACAAATAGCATAACATTTTGTGGCCACAAATGTGGCTCATGGAGGCTAATATGAACAATATAAAAGGAGCACTGTTTGATCTTGACGGAGTGATAGTTGATACTGCCAAATATCACTATCTCGCATGGAAGCGTTTGGCCGGGGAGTTGGGCTTTGAGTTCACTGAGGAGCACAATGAAAGGCTTAAGGGAGTGAGCAGGATGAGATCACTTGAGATATTGCTGGAAGTCGGCGGGATAAGCTGTACCCCGGAGGAAAAGCTGGCCATGGCCGAAAAGAAAAACAACTGGTATGTGGAGTACATAAAGAAAATGGATGAGTCGGAGATACTTAAGGGTGCCAGGGAATATTTACTCAAGCTGAAGGGCGAGGGTGTGAAAATAGCGCTGGGCTCGGCCAGCAAAAATGCGCCCATGATACTTGAAAACCTGGGTATAACCAATCTGTTTGACGCTGTAATTGACGGCAATAAAGTGTCCAAAGCAAAGCCTGACCCTGAAGTATTCCTGCTGGGGGCGAAGGAACTGGGCCTTAAGGCAGCCGACTGCATCGTATACGAGGACGCTGAAGCCGGCATAGAGGCTGCCCGCAGAGCCGGAATGGGCACTGTGGGTATAGGGAGCAGAGATATACTGAAAGAAGCGGATATGGTTGTCTGCGGCCTGTACGAGCTGCTTTAATACAATTGAATTTATTTTTTGGGCCAGTCAATTTAACCTGTTGTGCTGATTGAAATTTTGTTTTTGCTTTACAGATAAATTTAATCAAAATCAACTGGTACGCGAGGACAACTTCATAAAATAAAATGCACGGTTAAAAAGAATTACGTTAAATTGTCGACGACGGCAAAACCTCTTTAAATGAGGCGGTACAATTTTCGTAATTCTTTTGGGTGCATTCTTATTTTATGAAGTTAGTACGGAAGTTACCAGTTGATATAAAAATATTATCTAAAATACGATGCTTTTAGTTCTAGATTCTTATTTTAAATGGGTAAATAGGCTAAAAGCATTATTTTATGTTAATAAACTGACGAAAAATATAATAAGAATAAACCGAGGAGGGGATAAAATGTTAAGCTTGCAGACAATCAAGGATTTAAATGAGGTAATAAATAATATCGACAACCGGATTGAAAGCAATGCCGGAAGGATTAATCCAAAAGAATTGGAATATTTGACATACCAAAAAATAAAGATTCAGCAGTTGATTGATGACATACATCACAAAGAGGATTATTTTAAAGATACAAGGGATTAATCCGGAAAGCGATGCAAAAATATGAAGAGCGTTGGTAATATCTATGGATGCTAAATATGTTAATCTGTTTTTAGAAGCTTTTGGCAAGACGCTGGAGCAATTTGGCGTTGGAGGCATCAAGAGGACAAACATAAAAAAGAAAAGTAAATTGTATGTGGATTCGGAGGTATCGACAATTATACTGCTAAAGGGTGGAATTCAGGGTAACATCGTATTGTCAATGTCCCAGGATACCGCTAAAGGTCTGGCTTCGGCCATGATGATGGGCATGAGTGTTTCAGTTATTGACGAAATAGCCAGGAGCGCTATTGGAGAACTGTCCGGTATGATTGCAGGAACTTCCTCCACTATGCTGGCTTCACTGGGAGTATCACTGCAAATAAGTCCGCCCATGGTCATATTTGAATCCTGCGATATAAACCTGCATGAAACCCTGGCTGTTGATTTTGAAACACAAATAGGCAAAATAGAGTTTAACATAGGCTTTGTCTAAAATTTTAGTCTATGTTTTTATATGAACTCCCTAAATACTTTTATTTTAAATTTACTGACTCATTATCTGATCATAATTCAGGTAACCTTTGAGTCTTTTTTTGTTCCGGGGATTTATAAAGTTTGGCAAGGAAAATCAGGTAATTTTATAGTTTTAGTAATATAATATCTATAAGAACATCCGGTAATAAATCCCGCACATGGGGATAGGCGGCTAAACCGGCATACAGAACATAAGGAGGTTGCAATGGATCATAAAGCTGCTATTCAAGAATCAATCAAATATATAGAAGAAAATTTGTGTGAAGCAATTAATTTAAATGACATAGCCAGGAAAGCGTACATTTCAGAATTTTATTTTCACAGGTTATTCCGGAATGTCACAGGGAGTTCCGTAATGGAATATGTGAGGGAAAGAAGACTTTCGGCGTCGGCAGATGCCCTTTCAGAAACCGATGAGAAAATAACCGATATTGCCCACAGGTTTCAATACGGTTCGGAAGAGTCATTCTCCAGGGCTTTTAAAAAAGCATACCGAATCAGTCCCAGAGAATACAGGAATACCTGCAATAAAAATTATTCTCAAAAGAAGACTTATACCGGTATGAAGAAGCTGACAGGTTCTTCGGCAGGTACGATTACTCTTTCAATGGCAGCATAATTTTATTATAAAATAAAGGAGTTGATTTAATGAGTTTGGTACCTGTAGTAGTTGAACAAACAAATCACGGAGAACGGTCTTTTGACATTTTTTCAAGACTGCTGAATGACAGGATAATTATTTTAAGTGATGTGGTCACAGATGAATCGGCAAGCCTGGTTGTCGCTCAAATGCTCTATCTTGAAGCGGCAGACCCTGACAAGGACATCAATTTCTATATAAACAGTCCGGGGGGCTCAATATCTGCCGGCTTTGCCATATATGACACCATGCAGTATATAAAATGTGATGTTTCTACCATTTGTATCGGGTTTGCCGCCAGCATGGGTTCGTTTTTGCTGGCCGCCGGTACCATGGGAAAACGCTTTGCCCTGCCGAACAGTGAGATATTGATACATCAGCCCCTTGTGAGCGGCGGTATTCAAGGGCAGGCCACGGATATCAAAATACATGCCGAGCATTTGATCAAAACCAGGAGCCGGATAAATAAAATATACAGTGAGAGGACCGGACAGCCGCTGGAAAAAATAGAAAAGGACGTTGAGAGAGATTTTTATATGTCTGCCGAAGAGGCAAAAGCATATGGCCTGATCGATAAAATTCTTGTAAGAAACTGACATTTCCAACGCCAAAGTTGTGGCATTAATTGATGCCATGCCGCTTCCGGAAGGTCTGGTACGGGAAACTGCCGAACTGAATACCGGGAACCGTCCCTTTGGAATCACAATAAATCCGGACACATGAAAGCGCTCACATTTTTGGGCCCGGCATATGTGAATTTTAGCTAAAATTGCTGTTTACGTGAAGTTGATGCTTGTTTAAAAAAATCATATATGTTATTCTACATATGAAATAATTCAAAAAAGGTGGAAGCAATGAATATTGATTTAATTGCTAAAAAGGCTGGAGTTTCACGTGCTACAGTATCCAGAGTAATAAATAATTTTCCGGGAGTCAGAGAAGAAACCCGCAAAAAAGTTGAAGAGGTTATCAATGAGCTCAATTATATCCCCAGTGCCGCTGCGCGTTCACTTGTCAGGAGAAGAAGCAACATAATAGGCGCACTGATTTACAATATAACACAGCCTTTTTGGGGCAACTATATATCAGGAATTGAAGATGGTGTAGTGCCTACAAATTATGGTTTATTCTTTGCAAACAGTAAAAAGCACAAGACCTTCTGGGATTACCAGAAGGCATATAAAGAAAACCTGAAAAACCTTGTAAGTCACGGTGTAGACGGTGTTATCATGACTTTGCTCAATGACCTGGAAAAAGAGGACATTGATTTTTTAGAGAGCGTTAACATTCCATATATTGTTATTCAGAATTGTCTGGATGACCCCAGAATAGTCAGCGTAAATGTAGATAATGTGGAAGGGGCATATCAGGCCACAAACTATTTGATCAGTCTGGGGCATAAGTCCATCGGGCATATAACCGGACTGATGACCAGCGGAATCGGAAAAGCCAGGCTTCAAGGCTTTACCAGGGCAATGGAGCAGGCTGGATTACAGGTGCTCCCTGACAATGTCATAAACGGAGGACATTCGTTCAAGGACGGCTACTGGGGTATGAAGCAGCTTATGACTCATGAGAACCCTCCCACAGCAGTTTTTTTCGGAAGTGACGAATCGGCCTACGGAGGAATCTATGCCGCCGGTGAAATGAACATACGTGTGCCGGAGGACGTCTCGGTCATCGGATTTGACGGGATCAGAGATACCTTTGACCATTCGGCGTATTTACCGGTTTTGACTACCATGGAACAACCTACCCATGAAATGGGCAGCATTGCTGCCGAGTTAATGGTTGCCTGGCTGGACGGTGAAAAACCGAAAAAATCCACAATAAATATGAAAGCCAAATTATTTGAAGGAAAAACGTGTATTCCTCTGAAGTAGAGAGTTATTAATATTTCGGATGAAAAGTTGCTGCAGGATGTGGTACGGCCGCATTTGGCAGCAACTTTTTTATATTGTCCCAGTTTGAATTATTACTCTTTGGACCGAAAAAAATGAAAAAAATAATCCGGCTAAAGTGTTGACAAAAAACATTTTCATTGTATAATTGGAATTAAGGTTAAGAATGAGAGCGCTTACAATTAAAAATATGATATTTGGATACATACTACCAAAGATACATTTTTTAACAGTATTATTGTAAATCTGACCAAAAAAAGTAGAGTTAAACTGCGTTTTTTATTCAATTTATATGATATGACTACAGTTTTGTATCAGCTGTTTTTATCTAAATTTGAGAGCGATTTCATTTACGCAGACCTTGTGTAGTATAGGTATAAAACAATTTTGAGGAGGCTATGAAGAAAATGAAAAAGAGGTTATTATCAATCGTTCTTGCAATTTCTACAGTGATGTCCTTAGCCGCTTGTGGTAGTTCAGACACATCAGGAAATACATCAGAAGCAGTTTCTCAATCAGCTGCAAGTGATGTCCAGAGTGGTTCCGGTGAAGCAAAGCATCTTACTTTATGGACAATCGTTAAGAATGATGCGGCTACCAAAGTTTTCAATGATGCGGCAGCAAATTTTAAGAAAACAAATAATGTAGAGGTTGAGATACAGTTTTTCGAAAACGACCCCTACAAGACAAAATTAAAGACAGTTATGGGAAGCGGTCAAGCTCCGGATATTTTCCATTCATGGGGCGGTGCATGGCTCAAGCAGTTTGTTGATGAGGAGCAGGTACTGGAAATCACAGACAAGACATCAGATTTCAAATCACAGCTCTCAGAAGCTGCATGGGATCTTGATACTTTTGACGGAAAGGTATACGGAGTTCCCTATATACTTACAGGTACTGTAATATACTATAACAAGGCTTTGTTTGATAAATACGGCTTGACATTCCCGAAGACATGGGATGAAATGCAAAATGTTGCAAAGACCTTCAAAGACAACGGCATAATACCTTTCGCAATGGGTAACAAAGGCGCATGGCCCGGAGCTATGTACTACATTTACCAGTATATCCGTTTCGGCGGAAAGGATGCCATAATAACCGGTCTTGAAGATAAAGGAAATGGCGTATTTGATAAGGATGCATTTATAAATGCCGGTAAGAATATTAAGCAAATGGTTGACGAAGGTTGGTTCCCGGCAGGTACTAACGGTATCAATTATGATACAGGCGGAGACCGTATGCTGTTTTACTCTGAAAAGGCAGCTATGATGCTGCAAACAGGAAGCATGAGTTCTGCTGCCAAGGACGAAAGCCCTGATTTCTACAAAAACAATCTCGCAGTCGCTCCATTCCCTACAGTTAACGGCGGAAAAGGAACTACACAGGAAACCTTGCTTGGAAATAATGCATTTTCTGTATCAAAGGACTGTAAAAATCCTGATGATGCTGTAGCATTCTTAAAGTACTACACAACCGATAAGGAACTTAATGAAAGAAATGCAAATGACGGAGGTATCCTGGTTGCTACAAAGGATGTTAACATCAAAGATCCTATTGTAAGCGGAATTATGGGAATTCTGTCACAATCCACTTCGGTTCAGAATTTCTTTGACCAGGGACTTCCTACAGAAGTTGCAAATGCTTTCAATGAATCTACACAGGCATTGATCGGCGGAGCAATGAGCCCTGAAGATGTATACAAAAAGTGTGAGGACACAGCACAAAAAGTATTAAAAGATAAATAACTCACTCACTGAACAAAGCCACAGGGGCTAGGTCAAATTTGGGCTTGACTTAGCCCCTTATGGTTACAGACCTGAATCTTAATAAGCAATGTGAGGTGCTACATTAATGAAAACGCTTGAGGGAACTATGCCCGGTAACGATTATGTTAAAAAAAGTAAAATAAAACAAGCGATGAAACAACGGTTAACGATTTTATTATTCCTTTTGCCGGCATTATTGGTATACGGTACTTATAATGTTTATGGTATTTTCCGGACTTTTTACTATAGCTTTATGAAATGGTCGGGACTGAGTCCCAGAATGACATTTATAGGATTAAAGAATTATATTAATCTGGTTACGGATATAAATATCTGGCTGGCATTAAAAAATAATCTGATTCTGGTGGTTGTTTCAATTGTATTCCAGCTCTCATTCGGACTTATTCTGGCACTCATTGTCAACAGTAAGATCCGCGGAGCAAAATTCTTCAGAACCGTATATTTTATGCCTATGCTGCTGTCAACTGTCGCAACAGGTATTATCTGGCTTCTGATGTTTGACCCTTATTACGGACTGATCAATCATATGTTCACAGCCATGGGCTTTAAATCTCTTGAGAACATGGCCTGGATAGGAGATCCTAAGAGTGCAATGCCAGCGGTTTTATTTGTTGTATGCTGGCAGTATATTCCCCAGTATATGATCCTGCTGCGGGCAGGGCTTACAAATATCGCGGATGAAATCAACGAGGCGGCCACCATAGACGGAGCAAACAAGCTTCAGCTGTTCAAGAGCATTACCCTGCCCTTGCTGGCACCGACCTTGAAGACATCGGCAATATTATCCCTGGTAGGTTCCTTGAAATACTTCGATCTGGTGTATGTTATGACCGGAGGAGGACCTAACGGTGCAACCGAAGTAATGGCCACCTATATGTACAAGAATGGCTTTGAGTCCTCGAATATGGGTTATGCCAGCTCGGTTGCGGCATTTATGTTTATAGTATCCCTGACCATGGTCGCTCTGTTCCAATTTGGAACACGCAGAAAGGAGGAGAATAATTAATGACAAAGCAAATCACTCTCAAGGCTCTTTTATATTTTGTAGCAATATTATTTTTAATAATATTCGGATTTCCATTTGTTTTTGTCCTTATTACCTCCATTAAGGATCAGAATGGATATATGCAGAGCTTCTGGAGTATTCCGTCAACTTTTTATATGGGAAATTTTGTTGCGGTCTTCAAGGCTAATTTTTTAAGATACCTGTTCAATTCGCTGTTTGTAGCCGGTATTTCTGTTTCACTGGCTATTTTTATAGCATCAATGGCAAGCTTTGCATTGGCAACAATGAAATTCAAACTTAACAAGGCAGTTTTCATGTTATTTCTGGTAGGTATGATGATACCTGCACACACAACCCTGATTCCGATTTTTGCGTTAAACAGGCAGCTGGGATTATTGGATAAAACCTATGGCTTGATAGGACCTTATACAAGCTTTGCAATTCCTATTTCGGTATTTATTATGACGGGTTTCTTCAAGGAAGTACCAAAAAGTATACAGGAATCCGCTTACATTGACGGAGCATCGGTTTTCAGGATATACGGACAGATCATGCTGCCCCTTTCGCTGCCTGCGGTATCAACTGTGGCTATTTTCAATTTTCTGGCGTGCTGGAACGAATTTATATTTGGTTTGACATTGATCAACTCTCCCAGCCAGAAAACACTGCCCATAGGAATCCGTGAATTCTACGGAGCGGAATCGGTAAATATCCCTGCTATTCTTACAGCGGTATTGGTGGCTTCACTGCCCGTAATGATTTTCTATTTCCTATGCCAGGAGCAGGTAATTAAAGGACTTTCGGCGGGGGCTGTGAAAGAATAGCAGTATGCAACTAATGGATTTATAATACTCATGGTAAAGGACAAAAATTATGGATTTACTACAAATAGAGAATGGAAAAATTATTAATACAAGCGGAAAAGTTGTAAATTTACGTGGAACCTGCATTGGAGGTTTTCTCAATCTTGAGGATTTTATAAATGCATACCCGGGAACCGAGAGTACTTTGAGAAAACACATGCTGGATACTCTGGGAAGCGTAAAAGGAAAAATGTTTTTTGACCGTATGGCGGATAATTTCTTTGCCGAGGACGACATTGCCTTTATTACGGCCAGCGGTGCCAACTGCATCCGTATTTCCTTGAATTACAGGTGCTTTGAAACGGATGATAAACCGTTTTCATATAATGAAGAGGGCTTTAAACGCCTGGATGGTATTTTGAAGCTTTGCGAGAAATACTCCATTTACGTCATTCTGGATATGCATGCGGCACCGGGCTGGCAGAATTGTCACTGGCATTCCGACAATGAGAGGGGAGTGGCGCTGTTATGGACGCACAAGCTCTTCCAGGACCGCTTTGTCGCGTTGTGGCAGGAGTTTGCACGCAGATATGAGGGGAGAAATGTTGTTGCCGGATATAATCTGATCAATGAACCTTCCACCGGTAACCCCAACGGAGAGCATGCCTTCGATTTTTATGAACATTACAAGCCCGACTGGGATGCTATGAACAGCTTGTACAGCCGTACGGTAAAGGCTATCCGGGACATCGATCCTAAACACATCATTTTCCTGGAAGGTGACAACTATTCCCGTTATTTTGAAGGCCTTGATGCACCTTTTGCTGCCAACCTGGTTTACAGCAGCCACAATTATACTTCACCGGGCTTCGGATCAGGCCCTTATCCGGGCTATTACCAGTCTGAGGCAGGACTTGTTTACTGGGATAAAAACCGCCAGAAAATGGACATTTTGAACTGTCAGGGATATATTTTCAGCAGGCAGCATAATGTTCCTCTATGGGTGGGTGAATTCGGCTCTCAATATCATGGAGAGAAAGAGCAGCTGCATTACAGACTTAAAGCAATGGATGACCAGCTTGCGGTGTACAACGAATGTGATATAAACTGGACAACCTGGACATATAAGGATGCCGGAATAATGGGATGGGTGACCCTTGATCCGGAATCAGACTACATGAAGATTGTAGAACCTGTACAGCAGATGAAACGGAATCTGGGCGCCGAAAATTTTGTAGCACAGTACTGGGATTCTCCCGGAAGAGTCAAGTCACGTGAACTGGCTGACTTGATACTGGCCGAGTCGGGCAATTATCAATGCCAGAATGCCGCTAATGCATATACCTTCAACTATGCGGCTCTCACCGGTTATGCTGCTGCAATGCTGCAGCCTGCCTATGCAAGAAGATTTGCAAATATGACCGAAACAGAAATTGATAATATAATGCAGGCATTTAACTTCAAGAATTGCATAATCAACAAGGACTACCTGGAAATTTTAAAGCAAAGGTTAACCGAATGATAAAGGCTGACTGATAAAAGTTAACTGAATGATAAAGAATGAAAGGAATTGGGAATTTTAATGATATATAATGATTTTGGAAATGCGGATTTTAAAGTTTCGGATGTAGGATTCGGAGCATGGGCAATAGGCGGAACAGCCTGGGGCGGCGGCAGGCGGGACGACGATGCCAAGGCGGCGTTAAAGGCTTCCCTGGATGCGGGTATTAATTTTTATGATACCTGTGATTCATATGGAGACGGGCACAGTGAAGAGCTCATAGGTGAATTTTTTAAAGGAATGCGCAAGGAGGCAGTTATAGTAACCAAAGGGGGAACCAATTTCCGTGTACCCGAGCGAAGCAAGAATTTTACAAGGAATTATCTCATGATGAGCCTGGATGAAAGCTTACAGCGCCTCCAAACAGACTATGTGGATGTCTATCTTTTGCATGTTCCCGATTCAAAATGGCAGGATGAGGCTGAAGTTTTCCGCACAATGGAAGAGATCAAAAAGTCGGGCAAGGCAAGATACTGCGGTCTGGCAATGTGGGGAGCGGCAGATACCCTGCATGCACTGGAAAAAGATAAAAATGGTGCCATAGAGGCAATCGAATGCCCGTTTAATATTCTGAACAAATCCAATATTGAGGTTGTAAGGATTGCAAAAGAGAGAAACATGGCTGTTTTTACAAGCCAGCCTCTGGCAAGCGGGATTCTGACCGGCAAGTACGGTGTTGATACAAAGTTTGGCGACGGCGACAACAGAAAAGGTTTCTGGAGCAAGGAACGTTTTGAAGCAGTGCAGGAGGATATGAAAATAATCGAGGAATGTGTGAAGGAAACCGGTATGAAGATGAATGAACTGGCACTGGCATACAACTTGAGCTATCCTGGAATATGCAGTGTTATCCCCGGCGCCAAAAATGCCGATCAGGTTTTGAAAAATACAGCAGCCAGCGGAAAGCGCTTGAGCGAGAGTATTATGAAAAAACTGTCGGCTACCAAAGGGTTTGTTTTTTAAACAGACCTGATTTAAGGATGGGTTGAAAAATGAAACGTATGATTTTGGAAAAGGGTTGGAAGCTAAGACGGATAAAACCTGACGGGCAATTGACGCCGGAACGGCTTGTGGATATGCTTTGTGAAAATGGAGATGGCCCGGATTTAAATTATACTATTAATAAAATGCCTTCTCAGGTGCATGATGTCTTATATTCCCACGGTATAATAGAAAATCCCAACATTATGGGTCATAATAAGGATACATGGATCGATGACTTCGATTGGGTATATTTCTGTGACTTCAAAGCCGATGATCCGGCTCTTCCTTCTTATTTGTATTTTAAGGGATTGGATACTTATGCAGATATATATCTGAATGGACAATGCATAGCCCGGTTCGATAATGTTTACCTCCAGCACAGGACAGAACGGCTGGAAAATTTGAAGAAGAACAATACCCTTATGGTATATTTTCATTCTTCAAAAAAAGTGATCGATTCAATTGAGATACCGGAGAAGTATACGGGCAGAGTGCCTGCAAATTCCTGCGAGAGAGTGTTCCGTTCCGGGTTTCATGATTACAATGGGCCCTTTCCGAGCCTTATCAGATGCGGTATTTATTCCGAGGTGGTACTGGAACAGGCAGAGAAACTCCGGATAAGGGAATTTAAGCTGGATTCGTACCTGAATGAGGATTATACCGAGGGAACGATTGCCTGCAGCCTTCAACTGGAGAACTACAGCGGGGAAACCGAATGTACCATATCGGTGTATGACGGGGACAATAATCTGAAGGGCCTTGAAAAGTCGGTAATTTCAGAAGATTCGGCAGAATTGCGTATAACTGTAGAAAAACCGCAGCTGTGGTGGCCCCGCACACATGGGAAGCCATATTTATACACTATTTGTATCTGCTGCGGGAGTAAGAAAGGTGACCAGCTCATAAAAAAAGTCGGCTTCAGGAAACTTGAACTTGCCGGAGACTTTGATTACAGGATAAACGGGCACCCGCTCAAGCTGTGGGGAGTGAATCTTACCCACCCCGATACGCTTACCAATTGCTATAATGAAGAGCTGATGAACAGAATTCTGGATCTGGCAGAGCTGGGAAATTGCAATATAGTGAGGGTTTGGGGGGAAAGTGAAATTTATGACGAAGCATTTTATGACCAGTGCGACAGTCGGGGTATCATGGTATGGCAGGATTTTTATCTCTGCTATTCCATGTACAGCGAAGAACCCAGGTTCATTGAAGCCTGCCGCATGGAAGCCGAGCAGCTTGTAAAAAAACTTCGCCATCATGCGTGTATTTTATTGTGGTGCGGCGGCAATGAAATGCTTTTATCCCGCGATTATGATTTTCCGGGTGAATACTGTTTCGGGGAAAAAATCTTTATGGAGGTTTTTCCCGAGGTATGCAAGAGACTTGATCCCGGCCGTTTGTACCATCCGTCCTCTCCATACGGAGGCAAATGGGCAAACGACCCGTCGGCAGGAGATACCCATGGATATACCCATTTGTGGTTTGTGCCTGAAAGGGATTATCCTGTTTTCCTCAGTGAAAACTGCAGAGTATCGACTCCGCCGCTGCGTACAATGAAAAAAATGATGACACCTGAAGAATTGTGGCCCGAGGGATATACTGCAAAGGTCAGCAGAAAAAATCCACTGCCCTGGCCCGAATCATGGTGCAATCACAATACAAATATAGGGCATATCAAATTGGGGCCTGTTGAACATTATTATGATGCGGATTCCCCCGGGGAGTTGATTTACCGCATTGGTGCCGCTCATGCCGAATATATCAGAAGAGATGTGGAAAGGTTCCGCAGGGGGCGCTCAGCCGGAGATCAAAAAGGAGTCCGTAAAACAAAGGGACATATGCTCTGGAAATTCAACAATAACAGCAATATCATATCCTATGGAGTAATCGATTATTTCCAGGAACCATATTATCCCTATTATGCCTTGAAACGGGCCTATGAACCCATTCTGCTGTCCTGTGAATTCTCACGGCATGGCTACGTATGGATGACAAACGATACCATGAACCGGGTTGAGGGGACACTTGACATAAAGCTGTTGGACATGGATAATAATAGCTATGTAAAAGAATTCAGCGTACCTTTTTCGGTTATGGCCGATGAGTCAAAGGTATTGGCTGACCTGGATGAATTCGGCCAGTTCCGCAAGCGTTTCCTGGTCTGTGCAAAAGCATTTGCACCCGGAGGAGGATTAATTGCGGAATGCATTGATGTGTTTGAACTGGAAAGGCATCTG
Source organism: Ruminiclostridium cellobioparum DSM 1351 = ATCC 15832 (assembly GCF_000621505.1). Classification (GTDB taxonomy): domain Bacteria; phylum Bacillota; class Clostridia; order Acetivibrionales; family DSM-1351; genus Ruminiclostridium; species Ruminiclostridium cellobioparum. The sequence goes on along the minus strand of NZ_KK211290.1, from coordinate 118,956 downwards.
ATGTATCCTGTTGATACCGGCCTGGAAATTGTCAAAGAAGGCGGCAACTGTCTTGTCATAACCTCAAAAAAATTCGCAAGGTGTGTTGAATTGCTGGGAAATGAGGACGGAGACGAATTTGGGTGGCTCTTTTCAGACAATTACTTCGACCTGCTTCCCGATGAGCCAAAAAAAGTCATGGTGCTGGGACGGCATTCAAAAGGTATTATCACTGCCAAAGCGGTTTATGATGATCAAAAATGTACAATAGAGTTTTAATCTTAATGGCTGTTTAACCTCTTTTATTTGCCTTATGGGGAATGGAGGAGTGAACAAATTTCATAACTGTTTTGTAGCTGCTATTGTGGCTCAAAGCCATAACACGGCTCATGGAGGTAATATGAAAATAGTATTTGCACCAGACTCCTTTAAAGGGAGTTTAAGCTCACTGGAAATAATTGACATACTTGATGATTCTGCAAAGCGTATCTTTGGCAAGGTTGAAACAGTACCGGTTCCAATGGCCGACGGAGGGGAAGGCACCATAGATGCCCTGACGGTGCCGGCAGGCGGTACCAAAGAAACGTTTACGGTCACCGGACCCATGAACAATCCTGTAGAGGCGGCCATCGGATACATACATGAAGGCAGGACTGCTGTCATCGAGATGGCACAGGCATCGGGCCTGTCCCTGATCCCGGGGGGAAGGAAGGAGCCTCTTGCGGCAACCTCCTACGGTACGGGTGAGCTGATCCGTAAGGCCCTGGATAAAGGAATCCGCAGTATTATCATTGGCATTGGAGGCAGTGCCACCAATGACGGCGGAATGGGTGCCATGAGGGCCCTCGGTGCAAGGTTCCTGGATGTTTCGGGAAAAGAGCTGAAGGGAAGCGGGGCCGACCTGGAGCTGGTCAGAAGAATTGATATTTCAGGCTTGAATCCCGCAGTTTCAGAATGTGATATCACGGTAATATGCGATGTCTCAAACCCCCTGCTGGGGAAAGACGGTGCAACTTATATATACGGGCCTCAAAAGGGAGTGACCCCAGATCTGCTGGACAGGCTGGAAAAAGGCATGTCCAATTATATCAAAGTGGTGGAAAATACACTTGGAAGGACAATTGCCAATGTCCCCGGGGCAGGTGCTGCCGGAGGAATGGGAGCGGCTCTCATGGCATTTCTGAACGCCGGGCTGAAACCGGGAATAGATGTTGTGCTGGATGCAGTAAACTTCGACGAGCTAATTGACGGAGCAGCTTTTGTTGTGACCGGGGAAGGCAATATAGATGAGCAGTCTGTCAGGTTTGGAAAGGTACCCTCGGGAATAATGAAGCGCTGTACTCCAAAGCAGGTACCTGTGGCGGTAATTTCCGGAGGCATGGGAAAGGGTGCCGAACTCTTCTGGCAGAACAACCTGGGAAGCATCATGACAACCGTCAACGGAATTATGACGCTGGACGAGGCTATTGCCAATTCGAGAGAGCTGTTGAAAAACGGAGCCGACAGGATGTTTTTACTGATTAAAATCGGTATGAGCATATAAATAATATAATAAAAAACATAATAAAATATTTAACAAATTCTTTATAATAATATTTGCGACAATTTTTACAATCAACAAAAAAGTCCACTGCCGGTGTGTTATGCCCCGACGGTGGACTTTTTTACCTGAAAAGCAATCCGGGAAGATATATTTGTTGACTAGCCGCCCTGGAAGAGCTATAATAATTGCATACAATTATATTTTATAAAATTAAATTTGAACAATAGTATAAAGAGGAAAAGGAGAGATATATATGAATATTTACGATTTTAAAGCCCGGACAATAGACGGGAATGAAATTTCACTGGAAAAATATAAGGGAAAGGTAGTTATAATAACAAACACGGCCAGCAAGTGCGGCTTTACACCTCAATATGAAGATTTGCAGAAGCTTTATGAAAAGTATAAGGGACAGGGCCTGGAAATACTGGGGTTCCCGTCAAATCAGTTTGCAGAGCAGGAACCCGGCAGCAATGAGGAAATCAAAAGCTTCTGCACATTAAACTATGGAGTCGGGTTTCAGATGTTTTCGAAAACAGATGTCAGAGGTGCCGGAGCCCATCCTTTGTTCAATTACCTGACAGAACAGGCTCCCTTCAACGGGTTTGATATGAATCATGCCCTTGGGAAAATCCTGAAAAGCCTTCTCGAAGAAAAATTCCCGGAAACGCTTCACGGTGACTCAATAAAGTGGAATTTTACCAAGTTTCTTATTGACGGAGAGGGGAATGTTTCAGGCAGATATGAACCCACTACCTCCCCTGTTGATATGGAGCAGGATATTGAAAAGCTTTTGCAGCAGAACCCAAAATAATGCTATTGGTCTGTAACATCCAAAACGTATATTGTCCGGCTGGAAAATTAACCGAACGAGATGTATTAATTTAGATGTTGCAGACTACTTGTATAATTACGGAATAAAATGTATATTAGTAAATGGGCAGTAACTACTGTATACACTGCTCTTGCAGGATTATTGAGGTATTATTAAGGAGGGAAGGTTATGGTATTTTACTTTTCCGGTACGGGGAATTCTCTGCAGGCTGCTAAAAATATAGCGGACTATAATGGAGAGGACCTGGTCTCTGTTTCAGAGAAAATCAACAGCGGAGAGCAATTGTTTGAGTACAGCTTAAGTGACAACGAGGCAATAGGTTTTGTGTTCCCGGTCTATGCATGGGGACCGCCGGGGATGGTTCTGGAATTCATAGACAGGCTGAAATTCAATAATTTTAACAACCAATATGTTTTTTCGGTCGCAACCTGCGGCGGAAATATAGGAAATACCATGAAAATCCTCGACAACCGGCTGGCTAAAAAAGGCATGAAACTGTCGGGAGGTTTCTCCATAAAGATGCCCAACAATTATATCATTATTGGAGATGTTGATTCCAGAGAAGTTGAAAAAGATAAGCTGGCCGCAGCAGAAAAAACACTGCTGGATATAAACAGGAGCATCGAAAAAAGAGAGATAGGAGCTTTCCGTCTGGAAAAAGGTTTTCTGCCGGGTCTCATGACAGGTGTTGTAAATCCGCTGTTTAATAAAAATGCGCTGGGTACCGGAAAGTTTTATGCAGACGATAATTGTACAAGCTGCGGTTTGTGTGAAAAGGTCTGTAATACCCGGACCATCAAGGTGGATAAAAAGCCTGTCTGGGGAAGCATGTGCACCCAGTGCCTTGCCTGTATCAATTACTGCCCGGCTAAAGCAATACAATACGGAAAGGGAACACTTAAAAAAGGCAGGTATACAAATCCCAATGTCAGGGTTTTGTAATACATGAATTATTACTGATAGGAACTGTTGCGCAATGAATAAACTTTATTCATCTGGGCGGCAGTTCCTTTTTTATCCTTAAATACAGTAAAAGGGGATGTCGCAAAGTGAGAGAATTGTAAATAATGGAATGCTGATAATAGTGCGCAAGTACAACTTCGATAAAGGGGAAGCTCTATTATAATTTTCTACATGTATTTCAATTGCTTTAGTTTTGATATGCCTTTTTTCAAAAATTACAACAATGTTTAAAATTAATTAAAAATGTCCATTTCAATAAAAAACAATAAAAGGTATAATTCAAGGATGATTTTTTACAACTTATCAGGCTCATGCAGGTGTGAAATGATTTCATTAGATATTGTGAGCCGGAAAGGCTGATGGTACTTATGAAAGAAAAGGAAACGGTCAAGGGAAAACAATTATTGCTGACATTTATCAGGGATCATATATGGAGCTATGTAGCAGGTATATTGATACTGCTTTTCTCATCTTTTTGTGCCATGCTTATTCCCAAAATACTCGGAATAATAACTGATGGACTTGATAAACGGAATATGGCCAGGGAGCAGATATATCAGTATGTGTTGTTAATGCTGGGTGCCATAATTCTGGTGTTTATACTCAAATACATATGGCGTTATCTGTTGATAGGCAACTGCAGGACAGTTGAATGCTACCTCAGGGATAATCTGTTCAAGCATCTCCAGACTCTTTCGGTGGATTTTTACAGTCATCACAAAACAGGGGACCTGGTAGCATATGCAATTAATGATATCCAGGCAGTGAGATTCATGTTCGGAGGAGGTTTTGTCCAGGCTCTGGACGGTATAACCATAAGCGTTGTTTCAATAATATTTATGGCCAATACCATTAATCCCATATTGACCGTCATGGCTCTGGCACCTGTGCCGGTAGCTGCCGTAATAATGGTCAGGATAGGCAAACTGATCCGCGAAAGGTTTAAAAGGGTACAGGAGGCTTTCGCCGATATTTCCGACAAGGTACAGGAAAATTTGTCGGGTATAAGAGTAATAAAGGCCTTTGCCCAGGAGCGAGAAGAAGTGCTTAATTTCACAAAATTCAGCCAGGCGAGGGTTGATACGCAGATGAAACTGACTCAGGCATCAGCAATCATGGGACCAAGTGCACAGATATGCTTCGGGTTCAGTTTTCTGTTTTTTATAGTGTACGGCAGCCGTCTTGTTATGGACGGCACAATTTCACTGGGAGACTATATTGCATTCAATACATACATGATAACGGTAATGGGCCCTGTGATGAATATCAGCAAGATCATTGAAACCTGGCAGAGAGGAATTGCTTCCTACAGGAGGCTCAATGAAATTTTCTGCGTGCCGCCGGCCCTGGAAGGGACAGTAAGCATATGTGATGTATGCGAGATCAAGGGCAAAATTGAAATCAGAAATTTAAGCTTTACCTATCCCGAGGCCAATAGAAGAGCATTAAAAGATATAAATATTCAATTGGAGCAGGGTAAGACTCTTGGGATACTGGGAAAGACGGGAAGCGGTAAAACCACTCTCATAAACCTGCTTCTCAGGTTGTTTGATGTCAAAGACGGGCATATCTTTGTAGACGGTATCGATATAAACAAAATTCCTGTGGATGTGCTCCGGGAGTGCATAGGCTACGTGCCACAGGATAATTTCCTGTTTTCCACCACCATAAAAAACAATATCGAGTTCTTCAAACCGGTCCATTCCGATGACGAAATAGAAGAGGTATCAAAAATTTCAGCCATATATGACAATATCATGGAGCTGCAGGAGGGTTTTGATACGGTGGTCGGTGAAAGAGGTACCACACTGTCGGGCGGACAAAAACAAAGAGTGTCCATAGCGAGGGCCTTAATAAAAGACCCCTCCATTCTGATACTGGACGACAGCCTGTCGGCCGTGGATTCCAAAACGGAGGAAACCATACTTGGCAATATAAGAGATGTGCTCGAAAGCCGTACGGGAATAATTATCTCCCACAGGATATCCACCGTAATGCATGCCGATGAAATCATTTACCTGGAAAACGGAAGGATAGTTGAAAGGGGAACACATGCACAATTGATGGAGCTTGAGGGAAATTACTTTAAACTGTATAAAACGCAGACAAATCAGGCGGAGACCCTTGAGGAGGTGGTTAAATGAACAGCCTGGACAGGGAAAAACAAGCGGGAAGCGATAAATTTCAGTTTGCAAGACTTATGGGCTATTACAGGCCGTATCTGCCGCTGCTGCTTCTGAGCATGGTACTGGTGCTGGTGATAAACGCTGCTGTTCTCATTAAACCTTATATTATAAAACATGTAATAGACAGTTATATCACAAAGGGGATAAATGACCGTTCTGCTTTATGGACCATGGGAATTATATATTTTATGCTTGTAGTGATAGGCGCCGTTTTTACCTATGCACAAAGTTATATCCTTACCTATGTCGGACAGAAAATAATGTTTAATATAAGAAACAGCTTGTTCACACATATTCAAAACATGTCCATGTCCTTCTTCGACAGGAATTCCACCGGAAGGATACTCACAAGGGTAACAAATGATGTGGAGGCGCTCAATGATCTGTTTTCGGGGGTTCTTGTAAATCTTTTCAGAGATTTTGTAATGGTGATCGGAATAGTCGCCACAATGGCATTTATGGATTTCAGATTAATGCTGGTGAGTGTGAGCTGCATACCCCTTATTGTACTGGCTACGGTCATATACCGTATTGCAGCCAGAAAGAATTTTATAAGGATGAAGAGCATGATTGCCAGGATAAACGGCTTTCTTGCAGAAAACATTTCGGGGATGAAGCTGGTTCAGATATTCCACAGGGAAAAGGAGAAATTCAGGGAACTTGAAGAGCTGGACAGGGAATATTTTAAATTCAGCTTCAGGGAAATAATATTAAACAGTTTCAGCAGGCCTCTGGTCGATATAATAAATAATCTTACCATTGCCGTACTTATCTGTTTCTGCACTGAAAGGGTTATAGGGAATACGCTGGAGATAGGCCTGCTGTATGCCTTTATAACAAATATAAAGCAGTTTTTTGATCCTATAAGTACCATTTCGGAGCAGTATACCACAATCCAGTCGGCAGTGGTTTCCTCGGGAAGGATTTTTGAAATACTTGATACGGTTGATGTTCAGGAGGACATTCACGGCGGCCGGCCGCTGGGACCGGTCAAGGGAGAAATTGAATTTAAAAATGTCTGGTTTGCCTACAATGAAGAGGAGTGGATACTCAAGGATCTGAGCTTTAAAATTGAAGCAGGTGAAACGGCAGCCTTCGTGGGTGCCACCGGTTCCGGAAAGTCAACCATAATAAGTCTCCTTACAAGGTTTTATGATATACAGAAAGGGGAAATATTACTGGATGGAGTCAATATAAAGGAATTCAACCTCCTGGATTTGAGAAGGCAGGTTTCGGTGGTTCTACAGGATGTATTTCTCTTTTCAGGGGATATATTGTCAAATATCAGATTGAATAACAGTGAAATAACCGACGCAGAAATAGAAACCGCTTCAAAGTACGTCAATGCCGACGGCTTTATTGAACAGCTGCCTGATAAATATCACGAAAAGGTAAAGGAAAGAGGCTGTACCTTTTCAGCGGGGCAGAGGCAGCTTATTTCCTTTGCCAGGGCAGTTGCCTTCAAGCCCTCCATACTGGTCCTGGACGAGGCGACGGCAAATATTGATACCGAAACGGAACTGGTCATACAGAATGCACTGGCTAAAATAACAAGGGGCAGAACCTCCATAATAATAGCACACAGGCTTTCCACCATAAGAAACGCCGACAAGATAATTGTAATACATAAGGGCAGGCTCAAGGAGATGGGCAGGCATACCGAGCTGATGGAAGACGAAGGAGTATACAGCCGCCTTTACAGATTGCAGGTAACCAAGAAGTAACATTAACTAGCTTTACCTATAGCTCTATGTACTCTCCGCTTTTGTTGGAGCTGTATATTGCGTGGAGCATCTGCAGGGCTTTGATACCCTCGGAACCGTCCAAAGGAAACTTGGTACCTTCCGCGAGCCTGCTGTAGAAGTCTTCGATTAGGGTCTTGTGGCTGCTGCCCCAATAAGCTTTAGCTCCGGTGGATCTGTCAACTTCGGAATAGGATTCGCAGTCACCATTGTTGTATTTTATGGTCAGGCCGTCTTCAATTTTTATAACAGCGTTTTCGGTTACGATTTCTATCATGACGGGAGCATTGGCACAATAGCAGTTGGTGGCATAGAACAACGCTGTAGCGCCGCTTTTGAATTGGATTGCCGCTTCGGCGGTATCTTCCACCTCTATGACTTCCTTCAGCGCTCTTGTATCTACAGAACCCTTAATCCTATGTATATCACCCATAAACCACTGGAGAAGATCCAGGGTGTGGATGGATTGGTTTATGAGAACACCTCCGCCTTCCTGTTCCCAGGTGCCTCTCCAGCCTGAACCAGTATAATATTCCTCGTCTCTGCACCAGGTCACAAAAGCTCTTGCACCAAGGAGTTTGCCGCCCCTGCCCGAGGTGAGGAAGCTTTTGGCCTTTACCGAGCTGGTATTATACCTGTTTTGAAAGCATATGCCAAGCTGCTTTCCGGTTGCATCCGACGTGTATATCAGCTTTTCGGCATCCGTCAGTTTTATAGCCATCGGTTTCTCAAGAATGACATGCTTTCCGTGCTCCATGGCTGCTATTGCCATATCGGCATGGAGGTAATGGGGTGTGCATATATGGATTACATCAATATTTTCATCCTCTAAAACCTTGGTGTAATCGGTGAAATAATTGCAGTTGTATTTCTCGGAGGACGCTTTTGCCCTGGCGGGGTCTATATCCGCCACCGAAGAAAGTACTGCAAGAGGGCTATTCATAACAGTATCGGCATGTAAGGCATGAATGGCGCCGCAGCCGATTATTGCAGCATTGAATTTACAGGAATCATTGATGGGGTTTGTCATATTATTCATAAGCTTTCTCCTTTGACCGGGCCGGTTTGTAAACCGGACGGCGGGAATTCATTCTCATTTGCTGTTAAAGGTTCCGTTTACATCGGATACCTTAACTTCGGAAACCGTTTTTTTATAAGCCGAGGTTTCGATTTTTTCTTTGAGCTTCTCATAGTACAGCTCTTCGGGAACCGGAATCTCAACCATGTCATTGAGCCAGGAGGACAAATATATTGCATTCGATATCTGAAGTCCGTTTATGCCCTCCTCACCTGGTGCAAGAAGAGGCGTACCCTTTAGTATTCCTTCCGCCCAATTGGTAATAATGCCTTTGTGAGCTGTTTCAGTCCCTGAAAGGGGTACTTCACATTTCCATACCTCCGGCTGGGAAAAAGGAATGGTGGTGGTTTTATTGAATTCACGTTCGGACAGCCTGTTTCTCCAAAAATTCAGCTTTCCGTCTTCAATTACTATTTTCCCCATATCTCCGGTTATTTCAAAGCGGTTTGTTCCCGGGGCATCTCCGGTAGAAGTGATGAATACTCCGGTAGCTCCGTTTTCATATTCCACGTATGCTGTTACATCATCCTCTACTTCAATATCATGATATTTGCCGCAGCCGCAAAAGGCTCTGACCCGGATGGGCATACCGCAGGTCCACTGCCATAGATCAAGGTTGTGTGGACATTGATTGAGCATTACTCCGCCGCCTTCACCTGCCCAGGTGGCTCTCCAGCCTCCGGAATTGTAATATGCCTGAGGGCGGTACCAGTTGGTGATTATCCAGTTTGTTCTTTTGATTTTGCCCAGTTCACCTGCTTTTACAAGCTCTCTCAGCTTCAGGTACAGCGGATTTGTCCTCTGATTGTACATTATGCCGAATACCCGTCCGCTCTCTGCGGCAGCTTCATTCATCCTTCTTACCTGTTTGGTATATACTCCTGCGGGTTTCTCACACAGAACATGAAGATGATGTTTGAAGGCTTCAATTGACAGGGTGGGATGATCATAGTGGGGGACTGCAATGATGACTCCGTCAACAAGTCCCGACTGGAACAACGTCTCTGCCCTGTCAAAACGCTGTACTCCGGCACCCAAATTTTCAGAGGCCCATTTCAAACGTTGGGGCGAGGTATCGCAAACGGCTGTGAGTTCTGCGTTTGGGATTTCTCCGTTATTGAGGCAGACGGCATGGTATGATCCCATATTTCCTATTCCGATTACTCCTATTCGTAGCTTTTCCATATTAACTATCATTCCTTTCGCTGTGCTCAAGGCACAAAAAGTGATGAAAAACTATATCCCTTATCGCAATGTGGCGAATAAAGGAGGTTAATTGGCCATAGCGGCCGCAAAACAGCTGTAATATTTGTTTATTCCTTTACTGCTATGATATTTCATATATATTGCTGAAGATATTTCAGACTTGATGTCAGGCAGTCAAAGGGATCTCTGGGACATACATCCTGTTCCACGGCATACCACTTGACGTTGATTTCCCTGCACACCTTTATTATGGAAGGCCAGTCCAGATTGCCCTCACCTACTGCAGCCATTTCCTGCTTTTCTTCCACAAGAGCCATATCCTTGAAATGCACCACATCTATTCGGCCGGCCACTTTTTTCAGCCATTGAACCGGGCTTCCGCCGCCAGCCTGGACCCAGTATGTATCAATTTCAAAACCCAGGTATTCGGGGTCGGATTCGTTTATGAGAATATCCAGAGCAGTGGTATCGCCATACTTCTGAAATTCAAAGCTGTGGTTGTGATATATGAGCTTAAGACCGTGGGCCGAGAGCTTTTTGCCGACAGCAGATGCATCCCGGGCAAAGCTGAGGTAACCGTCTTTTGTTCTGGGATATTCGGCCGGCATACTGCCGATACCTGCAAACTCACAGGCCATTGTCCCGTGTTCGCCGATAACGGCATCTGTCTCATTTCTCAAGCGCTCAAAGGGATAGTGGGTGGCGCATACCTTCAGCCCAAGCCTGGAGGTTAAATCTCTGATAAAAACAGGATCTGTCACTCCCAGCCCTGAAACCTGGACGGCTTTATATCCCAGGTCTTTGACCCTTTCAAATGTTTTTTCAATTTCAGCGGGGGTGCGAAGATGGTCGCGAAGAGTGAAAAGCTGTGCGGCAATTACATTATTATTCATGATCTCTCTCCAAACATGCTGGTGGTCTGTGACAATATAAGTTTTAGATGTTACAAACCACTAGTTAATTTTATTAAAATTACTGGTATAACAATGTGTTCTTTAGTTTAATTTTATTGTAAAATTAAGAAATAAACAATGTGGTTTTGAACAAAAACATTGCTAAAATTGACTATTTCAATTAATGCGGAGGAGGGCTGTTATGGAAGTGATCAGGAATCTTGGTGACAAAGCCGGTCTGGAATTCAGCCATACAAGAAGTGATATCATCAGCATTGATTTTCACCTGCATGATGCATATGAGATTTATTACCTTATTTCGGGGGATGTGAATTATTTCGTAGAGAATAAGATATACGAACTGAAGCAGGGAGATGTGATAATAACCAATAAATATGAAATACACAAGCCTTCCTTTAAATCAAACAAAACCTATGAAAGGGCTTTTATCCAGTTTGACGATGCAATACCTGTCATGTACGGCTCGGGTGCCTTTGATCTGCTCCAGTGCTTTAACGGCAGGAGGAAGGGAGAAAGAAACAAAATTGAGTTTGATGCTGTGCAGCGGCAGGAATTTCTCGAACTTATGGAAAAGCTTGAACACACCGGCAAAAATAAAAATCCTGCCGACGAAATATTGAGGAATACTTATTTTATCCAGCTGCTTGTTCTGCTCAACAGAGCCTTTCTGTCTTCAAGCGGGGATGCTGTTGAGCAGAAGGGAATATCCGCAAGATTATTTCCCATACTTGACCACATAAACGAGAACCTTCAGGGAGATCTTTCCCTTGAGAGTATCGAACAGCAATTTTTTATAAACAGACACTACCTGACCAGACTGTTTAAAAAAAATACCGGTATGAATCTTCACCAGTATGTCATCTATAAACGCCTGGCACGATCCAAGGAATTACTGGCCCGGGGGCTGAGTGTGACAGAGGCTTGCTATTCCTCCGGTTTTAATGACTATTCAAACTTTTACAGGCTTTTTAAAAGAATAATAGGAACCGCACCGGGAGAGTACAAAAAACGTAATGCATATTAAATAAAACTACCTGCTCACACAGTTCCTTCCTTTTTTCTTGGCTCTGTAAAGGGCTTTATCGGCAGCCTTTATGACTTCGTCGGGCAGCCGGTTCCTGTCATTTTTTTCGGCTGCTCCGATACTTATTGTGACAAACAGCTGTTTCCCTGTTCCGGACTTTCCCCTGCCGTTTTTAGGTTTGTTTTTGGGCCTGTCGGCAGATCTCTGGACAAAACCCTTTTTTGAAACTGTTTCTCTCAATTCTTCCAGGAAGGGTAAGGCTTCCTTCAATGTCCTGTTGGGAAACACAACGGTAAATTCCTCACCGCCGTACCGGAAAGGTTTACCGCTGCCCGAAACATCTTTAATACAGCCTGCAACCATTTTCAAAACCTGGTCTCCCACATCATGGCCGTAGGTGTCATTGAATTTCTTGAAAAAATCTATGTCCAGCATTGCTATTGTATATTTTCCGCTCAGTTTCATAAGCTCATATTTCAGTGATCTTCTGGAGGGCAGTCCGGTCAATTCATCCAGGAAAGCCATACTGTACGAATCCTGAATTACAGAGACTATCATAATGACGCCGGCAGCAGAAAAGAAGACAGGGATGGCCAGACTGCCTCTGTTAAGGCTCACAGCCAGGAAAACCGCAGAAAGCACACCTGGAGCTGCTGCATCGGGACAGGACCGGGTTGCAATAAACCGGATCAGCATTGCCGCAAGGACTGCAATATAGATTAAAAGCGAAAGCTGCGGCAGCTGTCCGGGGACTTTTATGTCCCGGGGGATCATATTCCATTGATTGATTGCTGTGAGAACCCTGCTCCCGGATTTTAACAGATAATAAACAAAACCGGTCTGCAGCACAATAAAAGCTGTGTTCATCAGGCCCCAGACTGTGAAAACTCCGCGTTCCTTCAAGAGTGAAAACACCAGAAGATTTATTGGTATAAGCATAGCTGCTGCTGTAGTTACCAGAGATATCGCCGATTTGTTTCCATGCAGCAAAACCGGCGCTGCCGAAATAAAAAGCTCCCCGGCGGCCAGCACAAGTACAATAAAAAATGCCCTGCTTCTGTTGAACCTCCAGCTCAAAATTGCGGCAGCCGTAAATAATATATATGGTAAACGGCCCACCAGCCATTTTAGCCCGGGTGAAAGGGCTTCAAGCCTGCTCTGGCAAAAGAATGCCGTAATAAGCAATCCCAGAGGTACTATAAACGGCGCTGCCGTACGAAAAAATTTTTTCAAGGCTAAGGCTCCATCCTTTTTCTTTGGTTTACCTATATATTTTCGACATAAATCGCTGAAAGCCTAATGCTTTTTGAATAAATAAACGGCTTAAATAATCTGGATCATGTATTTAATTTACATACTTGCCGACGAATTCTCCTACCTTGTTCCTGTACCCGGCCGTATCGGTATCAAAGGCGGCGCCGTGACCAGCTCCGGGAACTATATATATGTCCTTTTCGCTGGTGCAGGCCTCATAGAGCTCATATACCATGCTAAAGGGAACAAATTTATCGGCATCGCCGTGTATGAACAGGGTCGGTGTTTTGCTTCTTTTAACCTGTTCCAGGGCAGAAGCCTCTTTAAAGGAGTAGCCCGCCCTTATTTTTGACAGCAGACTTGTACTGTCCAGTATCGGGAACGCGGGAAGATTGTACAATCTTTTCAGCTGGTACTCGAGTTCGGCCTGGACGGAGGTGTAGGAACAGTCCGACACAATGGCCTTAACAGCTGTCGGCAGGAGTTCACCGCCGGTCATTAAAACGGTGGCTCCCCCCATGGAAACTCCATGAAGCACGATCTGGGAGTCCTGGCCTACTCTGTTTATAATAAAATCTATCCATTTTAAATAATCTTTTCTGTCTGTCCAGCCGAAACCTATGAAATTACCTTCGCTCCTGCCGTGCCCTCTGTCATCGGGCAGCAGCACATTATAGCCCATATCGTAATATATTTTGGCATAGGAACCCATATAGGTTCCCTGTGAAGAATACCCGTGTGCCAGTATGGCGGTTTTATTGGTGGGCACTATTGCCCCCAGGTAATAGCCTGCCAGCTTCAAACCGTCCTCCGAGGTTATGGAAACTTCTTCATAGGGCTGATTGCTGAACCAGCCGGTTTCTATCTGCTCCACTTGTTGTTCTTCCTGCTGCTCGTTTTGTTGTTCTCCTGGCTGTGCTTCCGGCTGTGCTTCCTGCATTGTGCTGTACAGTTTGGCATTTGCAGGCACATCTGCCGGGGATACGCTGATATTTTCAGCAGCGATTTCATTTATCAGAGCACTGTCGTTGGCAAGGAAATCCTTGCTGGTCCGCGCAACCGAAATATGATAAAAGTAGAAGCTCCCTGCGATATCTGTAATGAGAACTATTAAAATCAATATACATAAAATTTTTAAGAACACTTTCATGACAACCCCCTGTAAGAGGGGAATAGGACCCCGTAATATATCTAATTATACTATGCCGGGCAGGTTTAATCAATAAAGCAGGGGCTGCCAGTTAATTCCTGCCGGAACCCGGTATCCTCAGAATTCCGAGGTTTCAAGGTAGTCCAGGTTGCTGATGAGCACCTTTGCGGCAGACGACAGAGGGACGTTTTTCAGCCAGGTGACTCCGATATGCCGGGAGGGAATTCTTTCTACGGGTTTGATTTCATATAGCCTCCGGTTTTCAAGTTCATCTTCTATAAAATTTCTTATTACACAGGCAATACCGAAGTCATATTTTGCAAACTGCATGAGCAGATCAATATTGTCCAGTTCAAAATCGGGCTCCACAGTCACTGAATTGGATTTAAAATAATCATCAATAAACAGTCTTGAGTTGCTGTTTTTTTCCAGTAAAAGCAGGGGATGACTGACTATTTCCCGCAAGGGCTGCATTTGCTTGCTCAGGTAGGCATACTTTTCTCCGGCGACAAAGCAATCCTGAACTCTGATTATATTCTGAAAATTCAGCTGGTCATCCCGGTAGGGCAGGTTGATAATGCCGAAATCAATTTTCCCGGTCTTCAAAAGTGCTATTATCCCTGGCGTGGTAGGACAGATAACATGTATTTTGATGCCGGGATGAAGTGTCTTGAACAGCTTGAGGTAGGGTATGAGGTAATACTTGCAGATGGTATCGCTCACTCCTATCCTCACTTCTCCCGTCAACAGGTTATTTATGTCTCTTATCCTGTTTTCGCCCGCTTCTATAAAGTTAAAAGCCTGTTCTATATATTTGTACAGGATTTCTCCTTCAGGTGTGAGCTTCACACCCTTTGAGGTCCTGAAAAACAAGGTGCATTTCAGGGAGTCCTCCAGCTGCTGAATGGACCTGCTGACAGCCGGTTGGGTTATATACAGCTGTTCTGACGCTTTTGAAATATTTCCGAATTTTACCGTATAAAAAAATGCCCTGTATTGTTCAAGGTTCATAGATATAACCTCCATTTATATCAAGTATGTCTAATATGCATTTCATTTATATTATATCAGATAATATAATTAATTTGTAAAGAAAACCAAAACAAGGCGGTAGTTATAAGGAACCGAATAAAACAAGGCGGGATTCCTCATAACTATACAAAGAAGGGAGAATGATTATGAGTATAAAAATTGGTATCAACGGGTTTGGAAGAATAGGCAGAAACACTTTCAAGGTATTGCTGGAGAAATATTCCGGCGAACTTGAAATAGCAGCAATTAACGATTTGACCGATGCTGAAACACTGGCTCACCTTTTGAGATATGATTCCATTTTCGGCAAGTTTAACGGAACTGTGGAAGTGATGGAAAATTATCTGGTGGTAAATGGTAAGAAAATAGAGATCCTTGCAGAAAGGGATCCCGGAAATATCGACTGGAAAGCCAGGGGAATTGAAATTGTACTTGAATCCACAGGCTTGTTTACAAAGAGAGAAAAAGCCGAAGTCCACATTACAAGGGGAGGGGCTAAAAAAGTGCTTATTTCAGCTCCTGCAACCAATGAGGATATTACCATAGTTTTAGGTGTCAATGAGGAAAAGTACCGGCCAGGAACTCACAATATAGTGTCAAATGCCTCCTGCACTACAAATTGCCTGGCCCCTGTGGCCAAGGTTTTAAACGACAGTTTTGGAATAGTAAAAGGTCTGATGACAACAGTGCATTCCTATACAAATGATCAAAAAATACTCGATCTGCCCCACAGTGATCTGAGAAGGGCCAGAGCCGCAGGAATGTCGATTATCCCCACAAAATCGGGTGCTGCAAAAGCAATAGGCCTTGTCATTCCGGAGCTGGACGGAAGGCTGAACGGCTTTGCCTACAGGGTCCCGACTCCTGATGTGTCGGTAGTGGATCTGGTTGTGGAAGTGGGGAAGACAGTTACAAAAGAGGAAGTCAATGCAGCCTTTAAAGAGGCAGCCGCAGGAAAGATGCAGGGAATTCTGGACTATTCCGAAGAACAGCTGGTATCCATAGACTATAAGGGAGATCCTGCCTCCTCAATAGTAGATGCACTCTCAACAATGGTTTTGGAGGGAAACATGGTAAAGATAGTTTCCTGGTATGACAACGAGTGGGGTTTTTCAAACCGTTATGCTGATCTGGCGGCATTTGTGGCCGGAAAGGGACTTTAATGGAATAGCTGAAATGGAATACAGTAAAAAAACGACTGACAGCAGTCGTTTTTTTACGTTTACTCCATGCGGAATTTGTTGTATTGTGTATGATATACTTGATAAAATTATGGTTGGGGAAGAGTATTATGGAAACGGGGAGTGCTTGCAGCTTATGAAAAAAATAAAAAATCTGTGCAAGCTGGTTTATACCAATCTTAACATTTCAGCCAAAATGACCATTTTATATCTTGCATTTCTTATTTTGTCACTCATAATATCCTCTGTAGTATATTACAGGCTGAGTTACCAGCTGACTCTGCAAAAAAGCAGGGATTTATCCATGCAGACCCTGTATTCGCTGAAGTCAAACATCTATACCATGCTTGACAACACAAGCTTCAATTCACGCATCATCATGGGAAACATGGATATACAGGATATTCTCACTTACAAGGAACTGGCCAATACCCAGGAATCCCAGAGAAAGCTTACAAATTATCTGGTGACCCTTATGGATTCGGCTCCCTATATAAAATCAGTCTACATATTTGATAATTTTGACACCCGGTACGGCTCGGATAAAAAATACCTGAAAAGTCTTAAGATTCAGAATATAAAAAATGCATACTGGTACAAGGATGTGGAAAAGGAGCAGGGCTATTATATAGTGAGGCTCAATGCCGACAGTGTCTTCAACATTCACAGCAGTGAAAAGACCGTTTCACTTCTCAGGATAATAAACAATAACATTACAATGAAACCCATAGGCCTTCTGATGGTCAATTTATCGGAGGACGGGTTCCAGAGCTGTTACAACGAGATTGTACAGAAATACGGCACCAGGATAGTTATTCTGGATGAAAATAACAGGATAATATCCACCAATGATGACCTTGATCAGGAGGAATACCGCAATTTACTGGATTCACAGGTATATAAGGAGACAAATTCCTCAATATTCGACCATAATGACAAGCCCTATCTTTATTCAACCATGTTTCTGGAACGCTACGGCTGGAAAATGATTATCGGAATACCTCTGGAACAGCTGCAGGCCGAGGGCTCGCTGTACAGGATGGCAAGCCTGCTCATAATAATACTTAACGGTGTTCTGCTGTGCATAGGTATTATATTCGTTTCAAGACTTATAACCTCTCCCATACACAGGCTGCTGAAATCAATGAAAGCTGTTGAAAGCGGACAGTTTGACATTGTGGAAATGGAAACCGGAAATGATGAGATAGGCAAACTGAAAAACGGATACAATCTGATGGTCATAGAAATAAAAAACCTCATTGGAAGGATAGTGACCGAACAGAAGACCAAAAGGAAGGCCGAATTGAATGTTTTGCAGGAGCAGATAAAACCCCATTTCCTGTATAACACGCTGGATGCCATGGGATATCTCGCTCTGGCGGGAAAAAACGGAGAGTTGTATGATGCCCTGGAGGCTTTGGGAAGTTATTATAGAAAATGCCTCAGCAAGGGCAGTGAAATAATAACGGTTGAGGATGAACTGGAAATAGTCAGGGACTATATACATCTGCAGCTCCTCCGGTATGGCGATATTTTTTCGGTGCATTACGATATTGATGATGAAATATTAAAGTACAGCACCGTTAAGCTCATTCTTCAGCCTCTTGTGGAAAATTCCATTTACCATGGAATAAAACCCAAGGGCGAGCATGGGGATATCCGCATATCTGCCAAATTGCAGGACGGATATGTGATATTTACCGTTGAGGACAATGGAATGGGCATGACGGAGGAAGAGCTTGAGCAGCTGAATAACAACGCTCTGGACAACAATTTGAACAGCTTCGGGCTGAGGGGGACAATACAGAGGGTCAAAATTTATTACGAGCGGGAAGATCTGTACATAATTGAGAGCACTTACAAACAGGGGACGAAAATAACTTTGAGAATACCAGTAAGTCAGGAGGACAGGAGATCGGTATGAATACGAACAGGATAAAGGTAATGCTTGTGGACGATGAGGAAAATACCAGAAATCTTCTTAAATTGATATTGGATTGGGAAAGCCTGGGCTTTGTTATAGCCGGTGAGGCTTCAAGCGGCCAAGAGGGTCTGAATTTAATGGAAGAGCTCAAGCCCGACCTGGTTATAAGTGATATCAGGATGCCTTTCATGGACGGTCTGGAATTTGCCGGGCTGGTTGCGGAGAATTATCCAGACGTAAAGGTTATTATCCTCACTGCATATGAAGAATTTGAGTACGCAAAAAAAGGTATCAAAATGGGCATTTCCGATTTTTTGCTGAAGCCTGTGAAACGTGCCGAGATAAAAGAATCTGTTGAAAACCTACGAAACAAAATCATGAGCGAGCAAACCGACAGGGAGGAGTATGAAAAAGTAAGAAAGCGGCTGAAGGAAAGTTTGCCGTTTTTAAGGGAAAAGTTTCTGAATGAATTGTTGTTCTCAAGGCCGCAGCCCTCTGATATGGGTGAACGGATGGAATATTACGGCCTGTCCGGTCTTTGTAAATATTTTCAAATTGCCGCTGTGTCTCCGGCTAAAAGTTTAAAAGGGCAGGACCCTGAAAATGATATGGTGCAGGAACTCTTGTACCTGGATACAATAAAGCAGTATTTTAAAGCGGATTCCGGAGTTGTGGTCTTCCCGGATTTTAACAGTAATGCAGTGATAATAAATTCTCAAAGGGAAATCAACCTGTTCCAGTGCTGTGAACATATAAAAACCTTGATACTCAACAAGTTTAAGTGCAATGTGAGCATAGGGGTGGGTAATTGCCACAGTGACATAAATCAGCTCCGGCAGGGCTACAAGGAGGCAATTGAGGCACTGAACTACAAGCTTATCTATGGCAATAACCTTGTGATAAGCTACCGCGATATCTGCATTCAAAAAGGTAACTCCAGGACGGTGGAAACCAGGGTGGAGACTGAAGAAATCCTGTTCTTTATAAGAGCCGGCCTGGATGAAAAGGTACATGAACTCATCGACAGGAAGTTTGAGGAGATTTCAGGAATAACTTCAACAAACAGCAATGAAGTAAGGGTATTTGCCATAAGCCTGATAACTTCGATTCTGAGTACCATAAGTGAGTTTGAGCTCAATACGGGTGATTTTTTTACTTCTGTCTCGGAGGTGTATTCCCATATCCTGGGACTGGGCAACATACCTGAAATGAAAGAGTACATTATTGCCATATCCAAAAGGATTACCTGCAAAATAAAACTTTTAAGGGAAAACAAGAAAAACAACCTGATGGATAAGGTCATTACATATATTGAAGATAATATCCAGAATGCCGACTTAACACTTACGTCACTGGCAGCCAATTTCTACATCAATCCCAGCTACCTGAGCAGGACCTTTAAACAGCACACCGGTTTTAATTTTGTCGAATACCTTACACGCCTGAGAATTCAAAAGGCAATAGAGTATTTTGGCAAATACGACAGAATGGCATACGAAGTGGCTGAAAGTGTTGGTATACCCGACCCCAATTACTTTGGAAAATGCTTCAAGAAATATACCGGTTATTCAGTAAATGACTATAAGAAGTTAAATAAATAATATTTATAACAGTAATGGGCTGTTGTGAAATAAAGTAAATGCTATATCTAAAACTTTTATAGCACTCCCGTATGAGCATCAATCAATGGGTTGCACACAACGAGCTTATTTGAAATAGTATGGCTTGCAACAATTATTTTTGAGCCGCCGCAGCGACTCGACCATCCGGGTCTCGCGTACTGCTCAAAATGACCTCCTGTCATTTTGTCGGCTAAAATATTTGTTGCTCGCCTACATTTTCAATAAGTTCGTTTAACCGTGCTTCCCATTTCTTGATGTCATACTCGCGTGCTGGAACTAAAATCGTCTTTCATGCATAACATTTATTTTATCTTCCAACTTGATCTGACATGGTAAAAATATTACTGATTATAAGTCAAAAACCTACGTTCATAGAAGCCGGGCCGGGAATTATAATTAAGCTAACAAGAGGTCTATGGCCAAAAAAGGAGGAAATTAAAGATGAGTAAGATTGCAAAAAGAATACCTGGCTTAATTCTGGCGGCGGCAATGCTCTTCAGTATCACAGCCTGCGGCGGTTCAACTGCAGGCAGTGACAACAGCACGGTCTCAGACTCCAAAGCGGGCAGCAGTGAAGCATCGGTTCAAAAAGAACCTGTTACTTTATCGTTATGGCATATCTGGGCGGCAGATTCCGAGTCAAGCAAAGCTCCTTTCGAAAAAGTTCTGGCGGATTTTCAGACGGCTAATCCTGATATTAAATTAAAGGTTGACGCTACCGAAAATGAAACCTATAAAACAAAGATAAGAGCAGCCGTAGCGGCCAATGAAGCTCCCGACATATTCTTCTACTGGAGCGGCGGATACATGAAAAGCTTTGTAGATGCGGGAAAGCTGCTTCCGCTGAACGACTATCTGGATGATGAAACCAGGAGCAGACAGCTTACCGGCACCCTGTCGAATATGACCTTTGACGGTAAGATATATGGGTTGGCACACTCCATGTCGGTTGGCACCTTCTTTATCAACAAAGAGCTTTTTGCACAGAACAATGTTAAGATCCCTGAAACCTATGAGGACCTTACCGCAGCCGTAAAGGCCTTCCGTGCAAAGGGAATTACCCCCATGGCAGTCGGGGCCAAGGATACGTGGTGCATCGATATGTACCTGGATATTCTGGAGACCAGACAGGCGGGATATGATGCCTGCTACAAGGCTTTGACAAAGACCGGTTCCTTTGAGGATCCCGATATTATTGAAGGTGCGAGAAAGTTACAGGAGCTTATTGACATGGGTGCATTCACGGATGGAGCTCAGGGGGTTACCAGAGACGAATCGGAAGTGCCTTTCTATGAAGGCAAAATTCCAATGTATTTTAACGGAAGCTGGACTATAGGCAACATTATGAGGCCTGAAAGCAAGATAAAGGACAAGATACAGATCATCAAATTCCCGAAATTGAGCGACAAGAGTGATATAAACGACTTTACAGGCGGTGTGTCCGAAATATTTGTTGTAAATGCAAATACAAAATTCAAGGACGAATCTGTTAAAGCTATAAAATACATATCTGAGAATTTTGCAAAGGAAGTTTACCTTGCAGGTGCCGGACTTCCAACCTGGAAGGTATCGGTTGACGAATCCAAAATCGATCCTTTGACCAAGGAACTTGTCAAGCTGACCCAGGATTCAAAGACATATACCCTCTGGTGGAATACCCTGCTTGAAGGTGATGATTCACAATTGTACATGAACAAATCCGCAGAACTTTTTGCAAAGAGAATAACACCTGAACAGTTTGTCAAGGATTTGCAGACAATGAACACAAAGAAGTAATTCATACGCACTGCGGGACATCATAATTTGAAAGGAGTTGGGATAACTTATTCCAGCTCCTTTTTCAGAAACGGAGATAAGTTTATGGATAGAGTTTTCTCAGACAAAAAAGCGATTTTTATATTTATGCTGCCGGGAATACTTTTTTTTCTTGCAATAATCGCAGCACCTGTAATAATGTCTGCATACTATAGCACACAGAATTGGGACGGGATCGGGAAGTCGGCATTCACAGGCCTTGAGAATTTCAAGAAGCTGTTTGTGCACAATGTCGACGGATTTCCCCTGTCGGTCCGCAATTCTTTTATCTTTTTAGCAGTGTCGGTGTTTATACAGCTTCCCATTTCGCTGTTCTTTGCCTTACTGCTTGCAAGGGGAGTAAAATGGGAAGGATTTTTCAGAGGAGCATACTTTGTTCCTGTCATCATATCCACTGTTGTAATAGGACAGTTGTGGATGAAAATATACCACCCGGAATACGGCCTGCTGAATGTGGTTTTGAATAATATCGGTCTGGGCGGTTTAACCCAGAAGTGGCTGGGTGATTCAAAAACAGCACTTTTCGCTTCATTTGTACCAATTTTGTGGCAATATGTCGGATATCACATGCTGCTTATGTATGCGGCCATCAAGTCAGTGTCCCCGGATATATACGAGGCGGCTAAAATCGACGGGTCGGGTGAACTGTCAACAGCCTTTCGAATAACCTTACCCCTGATCACACCCATGCTGAAAGTAAGTGTAACCTTTTCGGCCGTCGGATCGCTAAAAGTTTTTGACCTTATTTACGTGCTGACAAACGGAGGCCCTGCCGGAACAACCGAAGTGCCCAGCACGCTGATGGTCAAAACCATATTTATGAGCAACCAATACGGTTACGGAAGTGCCATGGCGGTATTTATCATTGCGGAATGCCTGCTCTTTACGGCATTGATTAACAAACTGTTCGGCAAAGTTCAAGTAAACTGATTGGAGGAGTATACGATGAAATCAATAAAAAGCCAAAAAACTCCGCTGGATTATGTAGCAAAGTCTGTTATTTACCTGATTCTGGGGCTTTGGACCATAGCTTCACTTTTTCCCATATACTGGCTTGTCTGTTTTTCCTTAAAGGATAATTCCGAAATATTCGGAGGAAATGTGGCAGGACTTCCGAATCACTTTCTCTGGAAAAATTATGCTGCGGCATTTATGAATGGTAAGGTGGGTACATATTTATTAAACAGCACTTTTGTTACCGGTATGACTATAATATTAACAACAATAGTAGCTACCATGTCGGCATATGCTTTGATAAGAATGAAGTGGAAATTTCAGAAGGTTTCCATGTCAATAATGCTGCTGGGAATGATGATTCCCATACACTCGGCACTGCTGCCTATCTTTCTTATGTTAAGGACGGTGGGGGTCATTAAAAATACTGTCTGGTCACTTATTATCCCGTATACGGCTTTTGCAATCCCCATGGCCATAATGATAATAACCGGTTTTCTGGACACCATACCCAGGGAGCTGGAAGAAGCGGCCTGCATAGACGGCTGCAGTATTTACAGGACCTTTTTGACCGTTATTCTCCCGCTGCTGCGGCCTGCTGTTGCAACAGTGGCGATATTTACCTTCCTTCAGGCCTGGAATGAATTGATGTTTGCAGTTGTATTCATAAGCGAAGATTCCGCAAAAACACTGACCGTGGGTATCCAGTCCATGTCGGGACAGTATCAGACCTCCTGGGGGCCAATAGGTGCGGCGCTTGTGGTGGCAACCCTTCCGACACTGCTCATTTACCTTCTACTGAACAAGCAGGTGCAAAAGAGTCTGGTGGCAGGAGCTGTAAAGGGTTAGATACAGCACCGGGCCGCGCGGGATAATTGGTGCTTGACTACCGGTATTACCCGACTTATTATAAAAATGTATCAAGAAATCCAACATTTAACTAATACTTTATGGTATTGAGAAAGGAACCGAAAATGAGCTTCAAAACCTATTACCCCGGTGGAAAGAGCAAGGCTCTGACCTTAAGCTACGACGACGGCCAGATATTTGACCGCAGATTGGTTGAAATATTCAATAAATATAATATGAAGGGTACATTTCATTTGAATTCAGGTACTCTCGGAAAAGACAGCTATGTTACGCAGGAGGAAGTAAAGGAACTTTATGCGGGGCATGAAGTGTCCTGCCACAGTGTTACCCACCCTTATTTCACCCAGATATCCCAGGGACAGCTCACCCAGGAGATATGGGAGGACAGGCGCAATCTTGAAAGACTCACAGGCTATACCATGAGGGGAATGTCGTATCCCTTTGGCGTATATGACGACAGGACACTTAAAACTCTGGAATTGACAGGGATTGAATACTCCAGAACAGTTAATGCCACAAACGGGTTCAACGTGCCGGCTGATTTCCTGCAATGGCATCCTACCTGCCACCACAGCGACAATCTTCCGGAAAAGCTGGAAAAGTTCAAGAATCAGCCTGCCTGGCTCAGTATGCCCCTGTTTTACATATGGGGACACAGCTATGAATTCGACAGGCAAAACAATTGGGATATGATTGAAAATTTCTGTTCTGAAGCATCAGGAGATGATAATGTCTGGTATGCTTCAAACATTGAGATAAAAGACTACATAACAGCACTGAGAAGTCTGGTGGTCAATGTGGACGGAACCCTGGTTTACAATCCTACTGCAATAACAGTGTGGCTGGGCCGGAATAATAAGATATCCGAGTTAAAACCCGGTCAGACTTTGGAATTATAAACCGCATTATCAACAGGAAGGCGCAAGTAAAACCTTTACCTCTGTAGTTAAACATAAAACCGACATAAATTAATTCATGCATTATATTTGTATCATTCCGGATCAAATTGACAATGCATGAATTTTTTTATGTCTTGACAATTGTTGTAGAGATCAATATAATGAGTATATACTCAATGAGTTATTACTTAATGAAAAATATTCTGAAACGGGGAGACAGATGTCAGCCATAAATTTGAAGGATAATATCAACCCTCAAAGGGAGAATCAACGGCAAAAACAGAAAAATGCCACAAGGCGGCTTATTGTTGAAACCGCATTAAAGCTTTTTGCTCTGAAGGGTTTCACCACAACCACAACCGCTTCTATTTCAAAAGAAGCCGGAGTTTCCCACGGGACCATATTTGCCCATTTTAAAACCCAGGAGGAACTGCTGGCAGCTGTGATAGATGAATTCGGAAACAGAATCAATCTGCGGCTTCATGAGCTGGCCGGAGGAAAAAACGGGGTGAAAGAGGTGCTGGAAGCTCACATACGGGGGCTGGAGGAATATGAAAACTTTTATACAAGGCTGGTAACCGAGCACAGGCTGCTGCCGCCCGGAGCAAGGAATACATTTGTACTGATCCAGTCGGCCATATCATTTCATATAAGCCAGGCTCTGGAGCGTGATATCAGTGAGGGCAGGGTCAAAAACCTTCCGGTACACCTGGTGTTTAACGGATGGATAGGTTTGCTCCACCACTATTTGACCAATAATGACCTGTTTTCCCCCGGGGGATCAGTGCTGCAGCGCTACGGTCAGGAACTGGTGCAATATTATATGGATTTGATTACCCGAACAAGCGGATAATTATTATTTAAGGCTGGAACCGACTGTGTTTCAGGCCGGAAAGGAGAGAACATGGAAATAAAGAATCCCATGGAAGTTTTTCAAAATGAGGCACCGGAGGTGGCTGCCGCGTTTAATAACCTTATTGAAGCATTGTCCTCAACAGGGGGATTGGATGCCAGGACACAGCAGCTGATCTATATTGGAATGAAAGCCTCCCAGGGTGATGCAGGGGCGGTAATTGCCCATACGCCTATGGCAAAGCAGGCAGGAGCCACCAGGGAAGAATTGAAGGATACCATATTGCTGACACTGACAGTTTCGGGTATAAAGGGAGTCGTAACCTGCCTGCAGGGAGTTTTGAGTG
Organism: Ruminiclostridium cellobioparum DSM 1351 = ATCC 15832; assembly: GCF_000621505.1. Lineage (GTDB taxonomy): Bacteria > Bacillota > Clostridia > Acetivibrionales > DSM-1351 > Ruminiclostridium > Ruminiclostridium cellobioparum. Next base: position 93,586 of record NZ_KK211290.1, on the reverse strand, counting down.
CCTATGACAACTGCTGAGCCGCCTCACAGCTTCAGCTTATGAATGAAGAAATTTTATCAAATACTTTGAAAGCGAACATGGCCAATTAACCTCCTTTATTCGCCAAATTGCGATAAAGGATAATTTGCTTATATAATATTTTGCGGCCACAAATGTGGCTCATGGAGGCTAGCTTGAAAGACTTCACTTGCGTTCGTCTTCCAAGCCAACCTGTGAATTTATGGCCGTGCGAAATATTCAAAGTATTTTGCAATACTTTGAAAGCGCACATGGCCAATTAACCTCCTTTATTCGCCTTATAGCGGATGAGGAAGGAAAAGATTTCATTACAGTTTTGTGGCCGCTAAGCGGCTCATGGAGGTTAATATGAAAATATGTATAGCGTGCGGAATGCCGATGGAAGATGCGTCAGACTATGCCATGGGAGATACCGGAAAGGATTACTGCAAATTCTGTGCAAGGCCTGACGGGTCAATGCAGTCCTATGATGAGAAGCTTGAGGGCATGACGGATTTTATTGTGAGAACCCAGGGACTGGACAAACAGGCAGCCAGAGCTGCTGCAAAGGCAATGATGACCAAGCTGCCAGCCTGGTCGTAAGGTTAACAATTATTTGTTGTGCAAGTCGGCTGACTTTCAACTTTGCAGTTAAATACTTATCTGATTAGATTGGTACGCGAGGACAACTTCATGAAATAAGATGCATGGTTAAAAACAATTGCGAAAAATTGTCGGCGACGGCAAAACCGCTTTATAATGAGGCGATACAATTTTTGCAATTGTTTTGGGTGCAGCCTTATTTCATGAAGTTAGTGCGTAAGTACCAATCGAATCAGCAGGAATGTTTCATCCGCAAAGTTGATCAATCAACTAACCGGCCAACACAATTTTGTTAATTAAAATTCACAAATATTTCATACTTATTTAAAAATGCATCGTTATAATATAGTGTAAGAGTTGTTTGCAAATATTATGCAAGCCGGTGAATCCGACTGACTTGATACAAAAATAGCGGATAGCGATACCATATCGCGAAAGGGAGTCCTATAAATAATGATGATGAAAAGAACTACTGCTATAACTTCTCTGAACGGTCTGGAACAAATGCTGTTTTGTGATGATGTAGAAGTATTGAAGGCAAGTTTCCTTGAAATGCAGCATTTATATCAATCGGCAACACGGGAAATAAGCACAAAGCTTGAAATACTCGATGATGAGTTTCAGTTTATTCATAAAAGAAATCCAATACATCATATGCAAAGCAGAATCAAGTCCATTAAAAGTATTTTTGAAAAGTTGAACAGAAAAGAACTTGAGATAAGTATGGAATCGGCAAAAGCCAATCTGCATGATATAGCAGGTATAAGAGTTGTCTGCTACTACATTGAAGATATATATATGATAGCAAAGATGCTCACGCAGCAGGACGATATAGAGCTGATCAGGGAAACCGACTATATAAAGAATCCCAAGCCCAATGGATACAGAAGTCTGCACCTGGTTGTAAAGGTACCTGTGTTTTTCTCGGACGGAAAGGAATGGGTGCCTGTTGAAATTCAGATACGAACAATGGCAATGGATTTCTGGGCCAGTCTGGAGCATCAGCTGAAGTACAAAACCATAGATGCCATTCCGCCTTCAGTGGCGAGGGAATTGCAGGAGTGCGCCGATACCATCGCCGATACCGATCTCAGGATGCAAAGAATTTATAAAACCATTGAGCAGTTCAACGACAATGCCGATTGACCGTAAATGAAAACGAATGACCTGCAGGCTTTATGCAGGCTTGATATAGATACACAGGGGCTGCTGTCCGGTGGATGGATTTATTCATCATCGGGCAGCAGCCCCTTTTTATGCTCAACAGCAGCCGCATCGCCGGCTGCTGTTGAGCATTTTGAAACTATTTCGGGAGAGCGGCCGTACATACTCTGCTGTCTCTACTGGGGCCAGAGTATTTCGCAGCCATGTTTTGACGCTGCTTCCATAAATCCGGTCTGTGGCTTTTTGTCTGTGAGAATATAGTCCAGTTCCTCAAAGCCACAGGTCCGGCACATGTAGATGCCGCCGAACTTGCTGCTGTCGCACAGGAGCACGCGGACTTTGGAGTTCCTGATGAGTGCCCTTTTGAGTTTGGACTGTTCGAAGGAGGCGTCGGTTACACCATTGTTGGGAGTCAGTCCGCTGCAGGAGAAGATGGCAAGTCCGGCGTTCAGGTTTGACAGATAGTCAAGTGTATCGCTTCCAAGGAGAGAGTTTGAACGGGTACTGACAATTCCTCCGGGCATATAGATTTTAGCATCTGTTTTTTCTGAGAGAAGCAGAGCGTTCTTAAGTCCGTTGGTAATGACCGTAAGGTATTTGAACTGTGAAAGGTAGGGAATGACCATGCCGGCGGTGCTGCTGGAGTCCATGAAGATAACCGAGTTGGAGCTGATAAAGCTTATGGCAAGCCCGGCTATTTTCTTTTTCTCCTTTATATTTTCCAGTTCCCGCACCGATATGGCAGACTCGGCACTTGAACTGTCAACAAGTACGGCACCGCCATGGGAACGCTTTATTACACCTGCTTTTTCCATTTTGGCCAGGTCACGCCTTACAGTTGCGGTGCTGACATACAGCGCTTCACTTAATTCGTGGACCTTGACACTTTTTTTAGAATTTATCATATTTAAGATTTTATTGTGGCGCTCCTCTTCAAACATGGCTTGTATTTATCATCTCCTAAAGTATTTCGTCAAATTATTATTCATGGGTGCTTGTTTGTGACTGTGTATGATTAAATTTTAGCAAAACAATGATTTAAAATCAACATAATGAGCAAATATAGACGCAAATAAACACGTATAATATAATTGAATCGTAATAAAAAATAGCTATCTGATTGACACTATTCAATATAAATAATTATAAAGGAGGGCCGGGATGAGCAATAGGAGAGTTCTGGCATTCGACTTTGGAGCTTCCAGCGGAAGAGCGATGCTGGGAGAATTCGACGGACAAACCATAAGAATGCAGGAAATTCATAGATTTGCAAATGAGCCCGTCACTGTTGGAAAGACCATTTATTGGGACATCCTGAGACTTTACCATGAAACCAGGCAGGGCATTGCAAAAGCCGTCCGGGCAGGGGGCTTTGATGCCATAGGCATTGACACCTGGGGCGTGGATTTTGCGCTGCTGGACAAAAGGGGCAATATGCTGGGAAATCCGGTTCATTACAGGGATTTAAGGACTGAGGGAATCGACGGACAGGTGTTTGAACTCATACCGAAGGAAACTTTGTATGGGGCAACGGGAATCCAGCATATGAGAATAAATACCGTATTCCAGCTGGCCTACCTGGCGAAGCACCAACCCGAGATTATGGAAAATGCCGAAACCCTGCTCCAGATTCCTGATCTGCTGGCTTACTTCCTGACCGGGAAAAAGCGGAGCGAAATAACCAATGCTTCAACTACAGGCTTGTTCAACCCCGAGGCTAAAAATTGGTGTTTTGATGTGTGCGAAATGCTGGGTATAAAAAAGAGTTTATTCGCAAGAACAATATACCCCGGTGAGATTTATGGAACCCTTTCAAGGGAATTGTGCCAGGAGCTGTCCTGCGGGGAAGTTCCGGTAATTGCAGTTCCCACACATGATACCGCATCGGCAGTGGTGAGTGCTCCTGCCGTTAACAGGGATTTTGTGTACATCAGCTGCGGAACCTGGTCGCTGCTTGGAATAGAAAGTGACAAACCCATTATATGCAAGGAATCAATGGAAGCCAACTTTACCAATGAAATAGGTTTTAATGATAAAATCCGTTTTCTCAAAAATATCATGGGTTTATGGCTTATTCAGGAGTCGAGAAGGCAATGGCAGAGAGAAGGCTTTGATGTGGATTTCAATACACTGGAAAATGAGGCGCTGGAAGCCGAACCCTTCCTGTGCTATATAGATCCTGACGCCCCGGATTTTGAGACCCCGGGCAATTTACCTGAAAGAATAAAAGATTATTGCGGCAGAACCGGGCAGTACGTGCCCAAAACCCGCGGGGAAATCATGAGATGCATTTACCAGAGCCTTGCACTGAAATACAGGTATACTGTAGAAAATCTTGAAAAGCTTACCGGTAAACATTTTAATACCATAAATATTATAGGCGGAGGGATAAAAGATGCACTTTTGTGCAGAATGACTGCAAATGCAAGCGGCAGGGATGTTCATGCCGGCCCTGTGGAGGCTACTGTTATGGGGAACATTGCAGTTCAGTTTATTGCTCTGGGTGAGATAAAGGACCTGTCCGGGGCCAGAAAAATAATCCGCAATTCAACCGATATTAAAGTATTCAAGCCTGTTCAGCAGGAGGAATGGCAAAGGGCTTACGAGGATTATATAAAAATTTTATGAGGAAATCCTGAAAGAAATTATAAAAATCAGTAAAGGAGGTACCGTGCCATGTCATTTCCAACGCTATGTTTTGTGCGAAATGCCGGGTACGGGCATCATCATGAGCGAAATTAACGAAGCATATGCACTGGCAAAAAAAGCTTATGCAAGGCTGGGTGTGGACACCGACCAGGCTATTGAAGTCTTGAAAAAAATTAAAATATCACTGCACTGCTGGCAGGGGGATGATGTGGCAGGCTTTTTGTTCAAGGATCAGGCTCTCAGCGGAGGAATACAGGTAACGGGAAATTATCCCGGTGCAGCCACAAATGTTCAGGAGCTGAGACAGGACATTGAAAAGGCTCTGACCTTTATCCCCGGAAAGCATAAGGTCAACCTTCATGCAATTTATGCCGACACAGACGAAAAAGTTGATTTGGACCAGCTTGAGCCAAGACATTTTGAAGGCTGGGTAAATTGGGCAAAACAGCAGGGACTGGGCCTCGATTTCAATCCCACATGTTTTTCACATCCGAGGGCCCACAGCGGGTTTACCATCAGCAGTGCCGATAAGGAGACACGGGATTTCTGGATCAGGCATTGCAAAAAAAGCCGTAAAATAGGGGAATATTTCGGAAAAGAGCTGGGGCAGACCTGCGTGACCAATTTCTGGTTTCCAGACGGCTACAAGGACATCCCTGTTGACCGGGAAGCACCGAGGCAGCGCATGAAAAGTGCTCTTGACGAGGTGTTCCTGGAAGAGATAGATACAAACTGCAATATTGATGCCGTGGAAAGCAAGGTTTTCGGCATAGGCACCGAGAGCTATGTGGTAGGCTCAAACGAATTCTGCCTTGGATATGCCGTTCGAAATAACAAGACTGTCTGCCTGGATGCAGGACATTTCCATCCCACCGAAGTCATATCCGACAAGATAGCAACGGTTTTAATGTTCACAGATCAGCTGCTCCTGCATGTGAGCCGTCCGGTCAGATGGGACAGCGACCACGTTGTAATAATGGACGATGAACTGAACCATATTGCCCAGTCACTTGTAAGAAGCAAGCTTTATGAGCGTACTCACATTGGACTTGATTTCTTTGACGGCAGCATCAATAGAATTGCTGCATGGGTAATAGGCAGCAGAAATATGATCAAAGCGTTGCTGAAGGCACTGCTGGAGCCTACCGAAGAACTCAGGCAGCTGGAGCTTGACGGTGATTATACCGGCAGACTGGCAATGCTTGAAGAACTCAAGACCTATCCCTTCGGCGCTGTTTGGGATTATTACTGCCGGACAATGGGCGTTCCTGTGAGAGAAAGCTGGCTGGCAGAGGTAAAAAAATATGAAAATGAAGTGCTTAAAACCAGGACTTAAAAAACAGGAATAAAAGAAGAGGGACTGAAAACCGGGACTTAGAAAGCAGAAATTAAATAAAAGGAAAGAGAGATCTGAAATGAAAGATATATTGACGGCACCATTCATAACAGAAATATGCAAGCTGACCTCAAATCTCTACAGACTGGGCTGGGATGAAAGAAATGGAGGCAACATAAGCTATATAGTACCTGAAGCGGAAGCGGCGGAATATCTGGACATAAAAAAAGCCATAAGGAATATTCCCATGACCTTTGACGGGATATCTCTGGCAGGCAGAATTTTTGTTGTTAGCGGGACGGGAAAATACTTTAAAAATGTCATGGATGCCCCTGGAATAAACCTCGGAATAGTAAAAGTCAAAGAGGACGGCAAAAGCCTGGACCTGCTCTGGGGTTATGAGGACGGAGGCAAACCGACCAGCGAGCTGCCTGCCCACTTGATGACACATATAGAACGTCTGAAGGCCGATCCAAACCATAGGGTTGTTATTCACACCCATCCAACCAATACAATTGCTATGACCTTTGTACATGAGCTTGATGAAAGAGCGTTTACCAGAACCCTCTGGCAGATGTGCACGGAATGTCTGGTAGTATTTCCGGACGGGGTTGGCGTACTGCCCTGGATGCTGTGCGGAAACGAGGAAATAGGCAGGGTTACTGCTCAAAAAATGAAGGAATTCAGAGTAGTCGTATGGGGCATGCACGGAATATTCGGTACGGGCAGAGACCTGGATGAAACCTTCGGGCTTATTGAAACGGTGGAAAAGGCAGCCGAGATATATATAAAAATAATGAACATGCCCATAAAGCAAACTATTACTGACGATAATTTAAAGGTACTGGCCGGAGCCTTTGGTGTAACACCGAGAGCCGGCTATCTCGGATAGTGCCTTGATATAAATTTTTTCTCCTAAAAAATTATTGACATTTGCGGACTATAACTGTAGTTTTATAGTATAAACTATAGTAGTAGTCTGCATTTTTTTTAATTTAACCCGTTGTGCTAATTAAAATTTTGTTTTGCTTTACAGATAGATTTAATCGGAATCAACTGGTACGCGAGTACAATTTTATGAAATAAGATGCACAGTTAAAAACAATTTTCGCAATTGTTTTGGGAGCATCCTTATTTCATGAAGTTAGTACGGAAGTTACCATTTGATATAAAAAAATTACACGGGTAAAGCAAAAATTAAATTAACTATCACAACGCGTTAATTTAATTAGAATTCATTTTATTCGGCATTCCTGTTTCCTGGACAGGACTGCGGGTGTGCATACCGGATGGAGGTTTACCGTATGGAACAAATAAAACTTTTTGACAGTGAGATAAAGATAATGGAGCTATTATGGGACAGTGGTCCCGCTACGGCCAAAGAGCTTACACTGATGGCCGGGGAGAAGATCGGCTGGAATAAGAACACCACCTATACCATAATAAAAAAACTTGTTGAGAAAAAAGCCATCAAAAGGGACGAACCCAATTTTTTATGTACCGCCCTGATAACCAGGGAACAGGTACAGTTTGCCGAAACTTCAAACCTGATCAACAAATTGTACAATGGATCAAAAAAGTTGTTCTTTTCATCCTTTATTGCAGGGGAAGAACTGAGCAGGGAAGAGATAGAAGAACTCAAACGTATAATAGAGAAAAGCGGTGAGTGATGCCATGCTGAACACTGTTTTTTATTCGGTGCTGAATATGAGCATAACGGCATCGGTAATCGGATTGCTGATAATAATGCTCAGGAAGCTTAAACTGATTCCGGGGATGGGGATTTATTACCTCTGGTCACTGGTATTGCTGAGACTCCTTATCCCCTTTTCGGTGTCGAGCAGGGTCAGTCTTTTGAATTTTGCGGGGTCCTTTGTCAAAAGAGTGGTCACGGTCCCCGGAACGGAGGAGCGGGCCATAAGCCTGAGTATGACTAACACAATCGGTGCGGCCGGAGCATATTTCCCCGTAACCTACAAAACAAAACTGCTGGAAAGCATATTCGGAACAGCTGCGTCCATATGGATAGCAGGAGCTGTTCTTGCCATTTCGGCCGCGGCAGTAATATGCTTTATGGCATATAAAAGATTCAGGACCGCAATCCCTGTATCAGGCAATATATTTACAGGCAGGATGGTAGACTCTCCTCTGGTGCACGGCTTTTTAAGGCAGCGGATTCTTATTCCGGAGCAATATCTTGGGAGATCAGGCCTGAAGTTTATTCTGCTGCATGAAAACGTACATATAAAGAGGCACGACAATCTGGTAAGGTTAATCGCTGTAACTGCAGCCTGCCTGCATTGGTTCAATCCTCTGGCCTGGGTGTTTCTTAGACTTTTTATTGACGACATGGAGCTTTCCTGTGATATAAGGGCCGTCAGAGGGCTGACTGGGCCGGAGAGAAAAGCGTATGCCGGAACTTTACTGGGTGTGGGTACCGGTCAGGACTACCTTATACAGGCTGCTTTTGGTAAAACGAATGTAAGGCACAGAGTAATCAATATCCTTAATTACAAAAAAATATCGGCATTTGCACTCGCTGTAACGGTAATATTTTTAGCTGCAGCTTCAATTATTTTACTCACAAATCCTGCCAGGTAATTTCAATAAATATTTACAAATACGCATGAAAAAGTTAAATCTCTAAACAGGCGTTAATAATTTCCATAGGTGGATTTTATGTCATGTGATGGAAACAAAATTGTTGTATAAATGGAGTTTTTTAGTGTAAATTTAAACAAAAAATGGGTCGATTTTTAGGCAGTTGCAAGTTAAAAACTGCTTGCCTAAATGAGCATGGTGAAGTATTATAGAGATATATAGAGAATAGTGTCGAATAACTAAATTCAAAGGTATTGTGAGGAGAGTTTTTATGAATATTCAGCCGGTCGTAACAAAGATCAAGGCATTCTTAGAAACAATTGCAACATCTGCTTCATCTGTGGTAAAAAAGGTACTTAAAGACAAAACCGGTAGTGCTGGAAATATTACTAGTTTTGGTAATACAAACAGATCAAATTTTCAAGGGTCTTCAGGTAAATCTTTTCTCTTAAGAAAATTTAGGATTCAAACAAGACTTATTGCATCATTTGTAATATTATTGGTAGTTATGTTACTGATTACCGGAATATTTTCTTACAGCAGCTCAACGACAACTATAGATAAAAAAGTCAAAACCTATTCACTGCAGGTTACAGGCCAGACAAGCGTTGTTTTGAGCAATGAAATAACCCGGGTGGAAAATTACATATATGATGTGGGGCTTTCTACAACCATACAGGAAGCCATATCATCGGTACAGGCGACAGATGACTATGAAAAGCTTATGCAGTCAAGAAAAATATCTGATTTTCTTACAAACAAATTTGCAACAACAAAAGATATCCACTATGCGGCACTTCTCCACGGAGATGATTTTGCCCAGGCAGAAGTATATAATGCGGCTTCTCTGACACTGAACACCGAAGAAGTGGCCAAAGCAAATTTAAAGAAGCTTGAATGGGCGGATTTCACTGTCACAATCGGAGGAAAAGAGCAGAAACTTCTTGGAGTCAGGAAGGATATAAATTCTCTGACCAGCGGAAGCACAGCTGCTAAAATGATTGTTATTCCAAAGGCCAATTTCCTGTCAACTTCATTTACCAATCTGGACATAGGAAAAGATGAAAAAACCGGCAAAGCTTTTCCGATCTTTATCATAGACTCCAAGGGCACAATAATATCTTCAAGGGACCTGGAAGACTATCCTTTGAGCAGTAACAATGAACCCACAAAGGCCATTGCAGCTGAAGTCTCAAAGAGTATGGAAAAGAAAGCCAATCTGAAGTTGAAATTTGATCAAATGAAATCCGGCAATATAGAAATGAACGTTAATAAGGAACCGAGCCTTGTTTCCTACTCACAGATTGCAGAAGGAAAAGACTGGTACCTGATTTCGGTAGTCCCGTATAAATATTTGAACAGCGAGGCAAATAGTTTAAAAAACAGTATAATTATTATTGGTATCCTGTGTCTTTTATTTGCCCTGGTGTTGTGTACTGTGATAGCAAGAAGCGTTTCAGCTCCTTTAAACAAGCTTGTTCTTACAATGAAGAAGGCCAAAGACGGAGATTTGACAAGTCAGATTGCCGACGGAGAAAATGACGAAATAGGTGAAGTCTGCAGAAATTATAATGATATGCTTTCCAACATCAATGCACTTGTATCACAGGTGAGAAGAACCTCGATGGATGTTGTCGGTGCGGCAACCAAGATTGCAGCTGCCTCGGAAGCTGCGTATACTTCTTCCGAACAGGTTTCTGTTACTGTCGAGCAGATAGCCAAGGGTGCGACCGATCAGGCTAATGAAATAAATGACAGCGTAAGCCATATGGACAAACTGTCAGAAGGTATCATGTATGTTGGCGATGACGTATCACAGGTAATTTCCATTGCAAACAAGATAAACGACCTCAATGAAAATGCATCAAGAACAATAAAGGATTTAAATGTTAAATCAAAGCAGGTCAGTGAGACCACAGATAAGGTTTCACACAATATAAACGACCTGAGCAGCAGCATGAAAGAAATACAGAAGATACTCAAGATTATGATAGGTATCTCGGAGCAGACAAATCTTCTTTCGCTTAATGCATCTATTGAAGCCGCCCGTGCCGGTGAAGCCGGAAAGGGTTTTGCAGTGGTTGCGAATGAGGTTAAGAAGCTTGCCGAACAATCAAAGGAATTTACCAGCAATATCAACAGCATAGTGGCTGAAATCGGTAAAAAGACCAATGATACCGTTCAGGAGGTTATGAATTCAAATGCTGTGGTCAGTGAACAGATACTGGCGGTGAATGGTACCGAAGAGATGTTTAAAACAGTATTCTCTGCCATGCAGGATGTTATAACAAATATTGAGAGAACAGAAAAATCCGTTGGTAACATAATGAAATCAAAGGAAAAAGTTCTGGAATCCATGGAAAACATATCTGCTGTTGCAGAAGAATCGGCAGCTACAACCCAGGAGATTTCCGCAAGTACCGAACAGCAGATGGCTTCGGCAGAAGAGCTTGCAAAGAATGCCCAGGAGTTGAATGAAGTTTCCGCAGCCCTGAACAAAGAGCTGGACAAGTTTAAAACAGAGTGATGAAAAAATGTATCAATTAAATAGTGGTTTTCCAAATAGAAAGAAAGATCTGACTTGAGCAGATCTTTCTTTTTGTCAATATTCACTATTTCTTCACAATTCCGCCACAATTTAAACAACAGCCGTTAACAAACTCCCTATATAATGTCAATAAAATAAACTAATGAATGCATAAATAATAAAACCGTTCCTGAGCGGAAAATAACAGCTCAAGAGATGGACGCTATTATTTATTTATTCCAAAGGGAGAGATGCGTATGAAGAAAATGGGAATAGCAACTAAAATTGTAACTCTATCAGTAATCAACTCTTTAATAGTGGCAGTAGTAAATGTGGCTGCATCTGTGATTTCAAGAATGGGAACCGGGGCACTCGGCACTTCGTCTGCTGATTTTGCAGGCTCACAGGCTGCTTCTTCTGCAGCAGATCCTGCCCGCATTCAGGGTGAATTTTCATTTCTGCCTCCCACTCAGGTTCTGGCAGGTCTGCTTATATCAATGATAATAGGAATAGTGATGGCATACATAGTCGGAAAAATAATTTCAAAACCAATTATCACTGTAACCGGTATTACTAAAAAAACTGCAGAATTTGATCTGGTTGAGGATATATCTGTGGAGGGAACGTTTAAATCCGGGGATGAAAGCAGAGAAATGGCTGAAGCCCTGCTGGCTGTCAGAACGGCATTAAAAGGGATGGCCGTTAAGGTTCAAAACATATCTAAAAAGCTGGCATCTCATTCTCAAAATCTCAGCAAGACAACGGGAGAGAGTGTCAGCAGCCTGACTCAGGTGGTTTCCACCATAACGGAAGTAGCCGGAGGAAACAGCAGTCAGGCACATAACATAAATAACATTAACTTTACTCTTTCCGAGGTGGCAGGTGTTATTGAAAATATAACAGAAGGGGCTGCAAATGGAGCTGCAAGGGCGGTTGAATCACTGGAGACAATCAAGGAGGGGCAGGAGGCAGTAGATGTGCAGGCTGAAAAAATGAAGGAAAATATTCAGGTTACATATGAAACCAGCAGATCTGTCAATGAACTAAGTGAAATGATATCGCAGGTATCCAGTAATATAAAGATCATAACCTCTATAGCGGATCAGACAAATCTTCTGGCGCTTAATGCGGCAATTGAGGCAGCCAGGGCCGGTGAGGCAGGGAAAGGATTTTCAGTAGTATCCGATGAGATTAGAAAGCTGGCGGAGGAATCTGCAAAAGCCGCAAAAATAATTATTGAACTGACCAATCAGACCAGTGAGAAAACCGGCCAAGTGGTGGAAAACATCAATACGGCAAATATTCTCATGGATGAACAGCAGGAGGCTCTGGCTGTCACACAGGCCGCTTTTGAAAAAATTAAAAGCTCATTCGGTCACATTGTAAGCGGATTTCAAAACACTGCTGATGAGATAGAGCATGTTAACAGAAAATCAAAGACAATATCCGGACAAACTCAGGATATGGCGGCTACGGCCCAGCAGACAGCCGCCAGCATGGAAGAGATATCGGCTGCCGGACAGGAGCAGCTCGCAGCTGTTGAAATAATTGCCCAATCCTCCAAGGAATTGTCTGAGCTGGCAGAAGAACTAAACAGGGAAATGGGGATTTTTAAGGTAAACAGGAATAATCCGGCTGTAAGTCATTGATCTTGTTTGCGTTATCAATGATGACTCCGATTTTGAATCAGCTGAATTTTTTATTTTTATCAGGATGTTAAATCCACTTCAAAAACTACTTTATTATTGGAAGAAAAATACACATAAATATATTGGAGTGAGATAAATGTACACCAGAGTACCGGCAGAAAAAAAGCCCAATACGTCTTTTGGAGGAAGCAGTGCAAATTTAAATAAGAAACCGCTTAACCGGCAGCGTCCTGCAAAAAAACCTAACGTGAGATCGACCGATTACAGAATACTGATGCAATGGATTCTTACAAACCCTGATTCCATAACTCAGGAGGAATTCATGTTCTTTCAAAGTACTGTGGGTTATCAGCAGGCATTAAGAGTAATGGAAGAAGGTAGACGCAGAAAACAGCTTCAAAAGGTGGGAGTGCCTGCGGTAGAAACAAGCAGACAACCTAATCGGACAAATATACAAGCTGGGGAAGATGCACCATCCGGTGATGGCTTGCCTGAAAATCTGAAGATTGGGCTTGAGAACCTTTCCGGAATCAGCCTTTCTGATGTAAAAGTTCATAAAAACTCCGAAGAACCGGAAAAAGTCGGTGCCCAGGCATATACGCAGGGGACTGACATACATATCGCCCCGGGACAGGAAAAATGTCTTCCACATGAAGGCTGGCATGCGGTTCAACAAAAGCAGGGAAGGGTAGAAGCTGAAATACAGCTGAAAACCGGTGCTGCTGTAAATGAGGATTCAAAGCTGGAAAGAGAAGCCTGTGTAATGGGAGCCAGAGCTGAGAGGGATGGTTCCGAAAGCGGTGCAATACAGGGCCTACCGGCAAGTGAACCCAAGTCCTCCAAAATAAATGGTAATGTTATTCAGCGGGTTACGCTGCAGGAGGGAATGGAACTAAATAATACTAAAAATCCCGTAAAGGAAGAAACTGACGGGATCAAAACGGCAGGATACGGTGAAACCAGCGAAAATGTAAAGAAAATACAACAGATATTAATAAGGATGAATTATTGGACAGGAAAAAGCGGTGACAAAGCCACCGGATACTTTGGTGAGGTTACAAAAGAATCTTTGATAAATTATCAGACAGGTTATATGAAGCTTGGCAAGGGAGAGCTGTATGATAAAAAAGGCAATTATGTAGGGTGTGGACCCAGTACAGCCAGGAGTCTGGATAGTCTGTATAAATTACTGAATAATTCTAATGTACCTGAACAGGCAAAAAGTAGTATAATGGAAATTGGAAAAAACAAGGAAACAAATGCCGCTTATGATTGGGATATAAAAGCAGGCCGGTATAACGGATATGTCAAAGAGGCTCAATTAATCCTTATGATTCTGGGGCACAAGTTACCCAAATACGGAGCCGATGGAAAGTGGGACAACAGCGGCGAAACCTATGAGGCCCTGCTGAATTTTCAAAAAAGCTGTATAAATACATTTGATGGTATAAATAAAAACGGAACACCGGAAAGTAAAAAACAGATAGAACATTTACAGGGTATCGAACCGACAGGAAAGCTGGACAAGCGTACATATGAAGCACTGGAGAAAGAAAAAAGCAAAAAGGCAGCAACCAATTTTAATAAAAGTCCTGCAAAGCAAACAGGGAAAGATAATAAGGGGACGGGGAAGACTGAAGGATTTATTGGACCACCTGCTCCTCAGGGAACAAGTAATGGTTTGACAGCTTTAAATATAATTAAATTATCAGCTTTGTACAAAAATATGAGTGCGACAGAAAGAATTGAAGCTTTAATAGATATAGCAAATGGTTCAGATAATATTCTAATAAGGGCAGGAGTATTTACGGGAATTATAGTTAATGAACCTCAAAAAGTGGTGGAAAATTTTAAGGCTGCTGTTCAATTTCAACTTAATATTGGCACTAATTTTGAAGACCCAGATATGGCTGAAGCTTTTGCTTCGGTATTTACAGCTTATGTAACTGGGAAAGTATTTGAGGGAGTGAAATTACCAACTAAGGGAGCGGGTAAGACTTGGACTTCTACAGATAAATATGTAGGTGAAACTGCAAATGCAATTGAAGCGAAATATCCGGGTAAAGTTGTTGATGTTAATAAAAAGGTCTATAGAGCAGATGGAACACCATTAACAGATTATGATATCGAGCTTAATAATGCAATAATCCAGGTTAAACAAGGTGGAGGAAAAGGTGCTACGAAGCAAGCAATAAATACAGCCTCCAGTACAAGTAAAGAAGTTATTGTTTATTTACCAGACCAGAATGCAGGTGCTGCTGTAGTTAAAGGACTGCAAAAAGAAGGCTTTAAAGTATTTACCAACCAACAAGATTTGTTGAATTACCTTAAATAAACTACAGGGAGGATGTGAGTATATTTTGAAATGGATTTTATTGATAGGAGACGAAAAATTTAATCTTGATAAGATAAAGGCATTCAAGCATACTAATAGTATCAATTGCTACGATGTAACGGAGATTAAAAACCGGTATTGTGTTGATTTTGGGACAGATCATATATTTTATGATTATGATGAAACAGGAACAATTCTTATGGATTTTGAAAAGGAAGACCTAGACAAAATACCTTTTAAAAATCCACATGTTATCACAATGACGTATACATCAGAAAAACGTTTGAAAGATATATTGCAACAAAAAAACTTTCTGGAAGGAATTTATGTAGATAATGACTATGGTCTAATAGCTCCTATAGAAGAATTTGTAAAGCTAGGAATGCCAATAAAGAAGTAAATGTATTTCAAGGGTCACACAGTTATACCACATTTTTATTTGTAGTAGTAACCTTTATATTAATGCAGCACACAACAGTAGCTTATATCAAAGGCGCTGCGGTCTGCCACTAGTGCTGCAATATGTTTTTTATAAAAACTACTGCTGCGTGCCCCCGGAGGCCAACAAACATGAGGTTTTGCACAAAAACTATAGATAGATAATAAAAGCAACATCCCAGGAGATAAACAAGCTTACTTAATCGTATCTTCCACAGAAGCAATAACTTTACTCTTGGTTCCGATGTCGGCAAATGAACTGTTTACAAGCTCAAGTGCCCACAGAACAGCACCTGTGGCAGGAGGCACGGTTAAAATATTATACCTGCAGTTTTTATCGGTGAATTCCGAGACATACTTCTTAAATTTGTCAAAAAGTATGGGAGTTTCAGCTTTTACCCATACCGAGCCGGCCAGGACAATCTCCACCATATCCCCAAAAGAAAGATTGTTTATGCAGCCCGAAGCCGATTTTGCCAGCTGCAAGGCAGAGTTCTCCACAGCTGAAACGGCTGAGGGATCACCTGCATCGGCATGCCGGAACAACAGCTGTACCAATTCCTTTACGGGAAGCTGGCCGGTTGCTGTCAGCTGGCTGATTCTCTGTATGTAATAAAATTTATCGGATATTTCAAGCAGCTCCATAACAGGCTTAGAAAGCGAGGTGGCAGGACTCATTCTGTACAGGCTGTCATAAACAGTTCTGACGGCCTTTCTGGCAAGAAAGAAACCTCCTGCCTCATCTCCGCATATTTCACTGCCTATACCGCCAACCTGAAGCCTGCCGCCCTGAGGATCGATTCCTCCCGCAACAGAACCTGAGCCGTTTATGGAGCAGACACCATAACCCATGCTTGTACCTGCCTTTATTCCCAGGAAGGAGTCGTTGTCCACCTCGAAGTTCTTAAAACCTATTCTTGTTATGACGTCGGACAGATTCTGCTTTTGTATGGGAACATCGACACCGGCCAGGCCAAAGGCACCGGCAGCAATATTTTCCATGGAGATTGCATTACGCGCCAGCAATTGATTTATTTTTTCGTTCATAATCCTGAATGAGCTTTGGTAAGCATCCGGAAAGCGTTCATGACTGCAGGTGCCGTCTCTTAAATGATCTACAAAGTTTCCCTCGATATCAAAAAGGAAATAGTCGGTTTTGCTGTTTCCTCCATCGACACCAATTACATATTTGTTCATAGTACAACCACCAATCCTAAATTTTATAATTATTTTATTAATTAACGTGCTATACTAATTAATCTAAATTACTTTACCTGTGTAAAATTCTTATATTAACTGGTAACTTCCGTACTAACTTCATAAAATAAGGATGACCCAAAACAATTACTAAAATTGTATCGCCTCATTTAAAGCGTTTTTGCCGTCGCTCAAACTCGACATCCTGTCTCGATTTGAAGCCAGCGTCCTGCTGCTTTACCGGCAAAACCGCTTTACCTTCGTTGACAATTTTTCGCAATTGTTTTAACCGTACATCCTATTTCATGAAGTTGTCCTCGCGTACCAGTTGTACTAATTAACCATTCAAAAACGTATTGTACATTGTCAATAGAGGGTACTGTAAAGTAAGACAAAAATTTAATCAGCACAACGCGTTATTTACGAAATAAATACAAAACTTTTCTATAGAGTATTGAAAAATTGCGGCAGGTATGTTTTGTGTGCTTCTTTAAGTTCATCAAAACATGCCTTTGCAAGGTGGTAGTCACCTACCAGAGGATTCATAAGCAGAGCGCGCATGGCTGCATCTTCGTCTCCGTTTATGGCTGCTATCACCGTATTCCGCTCATAGGACTTAACCATTCTCATATAATCAATGATATGAGAATTGCTGAAACCCGTGATTCTGACCGGCTTCGCTCCGTCTTTACCAATAACTGCGTTGATTTCTATTGAGTCATTATCCCCCATAAAATCCAGAGCTCCGTTATTCAATACATTTACAACATGCTTTTCCTGTTTATCGTTATAAATTGCATCAACCAGGGATACCGCAACCTCGGAATAATTTGCTCCGCCTCTGGTGGAGAGCAGTTCCGGCTTGGTGTTGAGTTCCGAGTTGGAGTATATGCTTAAAAGCTCTTCTTCAATAGCCTCGCATTTTTCTCCGCGGGTCTGTTCAGCCTCCATAAGGAGCTTCAATTTCTTGTCCCTGTAATAATAGTATTCCATATAGGAGGACGGAATTGCTCCGATTGTCTGGATAAATTCCTTGCTGAAGCCGCTTGAAGGGATATTTTTCATTGTTTCACTGTTCAAACCCATATCAAGTGCAGTTTTAAGATAATCCCTTCCGCCGCTTTTTATTGAGGTTATCCAGCTGAGATGGTTGAGTCCCACATATTCAATATCAGCCGTTTTCAGCTCCAGGGTTTCTTTAACGCTTTTAAACATATTAAAAGGCACATTGCAGAGACCCATCATTTTAACTTTTGTATTTGTAAGAATTGCCTGAGATATGATACCTGACGGATTGGAAAAGTTTATAAGCCAGGCCTCGGGGCAGAGCTGCCGCATTTTTTCGGCTATGCCAAGCATTACGGGTATTGTCCGCAGGGCTTTGAAAAAGCCCCCTATACCACAGGTTTCCTGACCTATCAGATTATATTTTAAAGGAATCTTCTCATCCAGTACTCTTGCAGGAAGTTTGCCCACTCTTATCTGGCAGAGGACAAAATCCGCATTGATCAGGGAAGTATTCAGATCCTCCGTCAGTGTTATTTTACAGTCGATACCTGCCGCTGCTATCATCCGGCCGCAGAGGCCTCCGACAATATTCAGCTTTCTGGTGTCAATATCCATAAGCACCAATTCTCCTAAAGGAAGTTCGGCTTTCCGTTTTATCAAGCCTTCGATCAATTCGGGTGTATAGGTACTGCCTGAACCTATTATAGCAATTTTTAGTTTTCCCATATTAACCTCCTAAGCCATATTATGGCTTTGAGCCGCAATAGCGACCACAAAACTGTAATGAAAATTCTCTCCCTGCCTTAAACCTTATTAAAGGATCGGGTATGCTCTTATTATAGAACTAATCCTTGAGAATTTGCAATAAAAATTTCGAACAAAAATTTTATATTGAAATTTTATTACATCCATGATATTATTATAAATGTAACAGAGGAATTTAATACACAAGAAAGTTGGTGATTTTATGCCGCCAAACGACAATATTCTGCTGAAGCTCAGAGAGATTAAGGAAAGCCTTACCCCGGTAGAAAAACTAATTGCGGAATATATATTGGAAAACACTTATGAAATTCCCAGCCTGTCAATCAAGGAACTGGCAATTAGAAGCAAGACAAGTGATGCTTCGGTATTAAGATTCTGCAAAACAATAGGTTATAAAAGCTACAGAGAGTTTATTGTAAGCATATCAACTTCCCTTGGTTCAATGGATGAGGAGGAGACCGACCAGTACACCGATATCCAGCCTGGAGACGACCTGCAAACAATAATTAATAACATATCTCTCAATAACTGCAAGTCCATTGAGGACACTCTAAAGGTAATAAGCCGGTCTGAAATTGAAAAGGCAGTAGAATTACTGATAAAGACGCAGAAAATCGACTTTTATGGTATAGGTGCCTCGGGGCTGGTTTGCATGGATGCCCAGCAGAAATTCATGCGTATAAATAAAATGTGCCATGCGTATACAGACAGCCATAGTCAGTTGACAGCAGCGACACTGCTTAAAAAAGGTGACGTGGCGGTTGTTATTTCAAACTCAGGCAAAACGGTAGAAATACTGGATGCCCTGGAAGTGGCAAAAAAAATGGGAGCATCTGTAATAGCAATTACCCGGTACAGTAAGAGCTATCTTGCAGAGGGCGCCGATGTTGTACTGAACATATCAACACCTGAGGTGACCATCAGAAGCGGTGCCATGGGGTCCAGGATAGCAATGCTCAATACTATTGATATTCTTTTTGCAGGTGTTGCAAGTGCGGAATACCAGAACGTAAGAAAATATCTCAGTAAAACACATAATATCATACTTAATAAACAAAGAAATTAAGTTTTTGACCCATCAAAAAATGGGTCAAAAAACATCCCTGTATGAAATAAAATGTCATAATATAATTTTAATAAAAAATAAAATTTTAAAAATATATTGACATAACATTTGGATACTATATAATAAAATTCATAGAATATATACAACATATACAACGAAATGAACAATAGCTTGAAACAAAGGCGTGGAGGGGTTATTTTGGAGAATTATTTTGCTGGACTGACGACAGAAGAAGTGAACTTGGAAACCATGGAAATAGATGAGTGCTCAACAGATCAAATGCTAAGGATCATTAATCAACAGGATATGTTAGTACCGGCAGCAGTTAAAAATGAGATTCCAAACATTTCGATAGCTGTAGATATCATCTATAATTCGCTTAAAGATGGTGGGAAATTATTTTATATCGGTGCCGGGACTTCCGGAAGACTGGGTGTTCTGGATGCTTCGGAATGTCCGCCCACCTTTGGGACTGATCCTGAAATGGTTCAGGGACACATAGCCGGAGGAGACATTGCCTTAAGAACAGCAGTGGAAGGATGTGAGGATGACTTTGACGGAGGTGCAAAGCTTGTAAGGGAATGCGGTATTACGGCGAAAGACGTTGTAGCAGGCATCACGGCCAGCGGAAGTGCACCGTTTGTACTGGGAGCACTGGAAGAGGCCAGGATTTGCGGGGCTGCAACAATAGGTATTGTGAACAATTACAATACAAAGGTTGAAGAG
Organism: Ruminiclostridium cellobioparum DSM 1351 = ATCC 15832; assembly: GCF_000621505.1. Taxonomy (GTDB): domain Bacteria; phylum Bacillota; class Clostridia; order Acetivibrionales; family DSM-1351; genus Ruminiclostridium; species Ruminiclostridium cellobioparum. The sequence goes on along the minus strand of NZ_KK211290.1, from coordinate 73,525 downwards.
AAGTGTGATATTTGCATTGCAGTAGTTGTGGGGCCGGAGGTTATAACAGGTTCAACCAGGCTGAAATCAGGAACAGCCCAGAAGCTCGTACTTAATATGTTAACAACCACAGCGATGATAAAACTAGGAAAAGTATACGGTAACATGATGGTGGATTTGAAAGCAACAAATAAAAAACTTCTGGACAGGGCAAAACGCATTGTAAGTACTGTAACAGGCGTGACAGACGAGACTGCTGCCGGATATCTGGATATGGCCCAAATGAACGCAAAGCTGGCCATTATGATGATTGAAACAGGATTAAACCGTCGGGAAGCAGAGGAACTGCTGGAAAAAAACAATGGCAGGTTAAAAGAAGCAATTAGGGATGTGGCTAAAAAAGTCTAAAGTTTACCAACAGGCATGAAGTGCCAATGGTAAGTTAAATTAAAAAAATTTTGGAGGGATATTATGAAAAAATTCAGTCGTATCACAAGCTTAATGCTGGCATTAGTGATGATTGTGGGTCTGGCAGCAGCCTGCGGAAATTCCAATAATGCAGCAAACAGTTCAAGCGCAGCAAGTACGAACTCGGCTTCAGGCAATACGTCGGCAGAGACAGATACAGTTACAGCATTGCTTCCGCCTGTCTCGGCAACTTATCAGGACAACTTTAATAAGTTCAGCAAGGATTTTAATACCAAGTATCCAAATCTTACTCTGAAAATAGAACCTGCCAGCTGGGAAGATATGACTCAAAAGCTGGATGTCCAGGTTAATGCCGGCAGTCCTCCCGATATAGCTTTTATAGGTGCCGACGGAATATCCAAGTACGTTGATACCGGACTTCTGATGAATATAAAGGATATTGCGACAGCTGATATGATATCCGATTTTGATGAGGGCCCGTTAAATTATATGAAAAACGGAGATGGACTTTACGGCTTTCCGGCATACATGGAAATACATGCTATCGGCGGTAACAAGCAGTACCTTGAGCAGGCAGGAATAGATTACAAATCTATTCAGCAGAACGGCTGGACTTTTGATCAGTTCAGGGATGCCATCAAAAAAGGTGTGGTAAAGGAAGGAAATGCAACCAAGCGCTACGGTTTTGTATTCGCCTGTGCAGGAGTTGCAGCAAAGGATTATCTTTCAATAATGGTGAAATCGGCCGGAATGCCTTCTTCTTTCACAAATGATCTGAAATATGCATATACAAGCAAAAACTATCTTGAGCTGCTCAAAGAGCTGAGAACTTTGATCGATGACGGTTCAATGCCAAAGGAATTAAGTTCGGTTGATGCAGGAAAGCGTTGGAACATGTTCCTGACAGGACAGACCATGATAACAGGAAAAGGACTTGCAACCTTTGAAAATTCAGCTAACAAGAACAATGCCAAGATTGATGCAAAAGACGGAAGTGCTGTTAAAGACAGTATAAAAGTAGACTACATCGTACTTCCCATACCAAGCTTTGCAGGAGCACAGGCTGTTTCAACACCTGCTGTTGACGGTTATGTAACCTTCCGCGGAAAGAACGAACCTACAAAAGCTCATGTTGATAATGTTGTAAAAGCGGCATATTATATGGCTTCTGGAGAAGTGGCAGCAATGACTAACAATGACCTGTTTGTTGCACATATTACCAAGTCGGCCAATGAGGCAGCCAAGTCAATGAAAATTGACAGAAATCCTGACAACGAAACAGCTGTTCAAAACATGCTGAAGATTGCAGCACCGGCCCGTCCTGATATTCCAACCGACCTTGGAGCAAAAGCAATAAAAATCGAGGATGAAGTAATAATTCCAAAATTCCAGGCATTACTGGCAAATGAAATAACTCCCGAGGATATGTACAAAGCAGTAAAAGAAGCTGCTGTTGCAGCCTTCGGCGAGGATGGCATAGTTAAAGACTAATAATATATCAAGGTTCTGTCCAGTATATTAGTAAGGTCGGCTTGAAAGACTTCATTAATATGCTGGACGGAAATTAAAACCGGAAGATAGATGTAACAAGGTTCGGGAGGGGCTTATGAATAATTGCAAAAATGAGGTTAAAAAGAGAAAATTCAAATTCAATGAAGATTACTTCTGGGGATACGTATTTATAGCAGTTGCATTAGCTGTTTTTGCCATGTTTACTCTTTATCCTGTCATAAGCGCATTTATAATAAGCTTTCAGGAATTTAAACCATTGGGTTCACAATGGATTGGCTTGGAAAACTATGCTGGTTTGCTGAAGGATAAGCTTTTCGGCAAATCAATTGTAAATACAGTAACATATACGGTTTTTTCAGTACCTGTCTCATTATTTATCTCCTTTATTATTGCAGTAATGATATATCCGCTTAAGAAATCTCTCCAGACTTTTTTTAAAGCCATATATTATTTACCGGTAGTAGCTTCCGGAGTTGCACTTTCGGTAGTCTGGCTGTGGATATTTGATCCCATGCCTCAGGGAATATTAAACACCATTATAGGGTGGTTCGGAATCAGTAACCAGAACTGGCTGGGATCAAGCAATACAGCAATGCTGTCACTTCTATTGATGTCATGGCTGTCAAGCCATGGTACAAGTATAATAATCTATCTGGCCGCTTTATTGGGTATTCCCGACAGCTTTTTTGAAAGCGCAGATCTGGACGGAGCAACTTTTATAAAAAAGCTCAGATATATAATTATCCCTCTTCTGAAGCCTACAACATTATTCCTTCTGGTAACGGGAATAATAGGTTCCTTCCAGGTGTTCATGAATGCCTACATGATGACGGGAGGCGGCCCCAACAATGCGACAACCATGGTGGGACTGCTCATATTCAACAACGCTTTCAAATATTCCAAATTCGGAATAGCCGCTGCACAGTCGCTTGTATTGGCAGCAATAATTGCAGTTATATCCATATTCCAGTTCAAGGTGCTGGGTGATGATGTTGAATACTAATGCTCTGTAACATATAGATTCATACATTGCCGGGTGAGAAGGAGGATTATTAACATGTCACTATATAAGAGTTACGGCGGTAACAAGAGGCACGAGATAATATATAAAGGTATATCCATCGCATTTCTCCTGCTATTTGCTGTGGCCACATTATTTCCAATATACTTTATGATTATCTCTTCGTTCGGGGATCCCATAGAAGCCGGAGCGGTAAATTATTCGTTGATTCCGACAAAATTTACACTGGATTCCTTCAAATTTTTCTTCAATTACAGTGAATATTCAGTGAGATGGCTGTTGAATTCGCTTCTGATCGCTTCGGTTGCCACAGTATCCAATGTGGTATTTGCAGGCATGGCGGGATACGCCTTCTCAAAGATAAAGTTTCCGGGCAGGAAATGGCTTTTCTTCCTGCTGCTGATTGCGATGATGATTCCATATCAGGTTGTACAGGTACCGTTATATATTTTGATTGTTAATATTTTTAATCTTTCAAATACCTATGCATCACTTATGCTGCCTACCCTTTGCGGAGTATATAACATATTCCTTGCAAAGCAGTTTATGTCAACACTTCCTACTGAAGTAATAGAATGTGCAAAAATTGAAGGCTGCAACCAGTTCCAGATATTTACCAAAATCATTGTTCCCCTTTCAAAAACAGTACTTGCGGTAATGGCCATTATGACCTTTATGGAAAACTGGAATACATTTTTCTGGCCGTTCCTGGTAACCAAGACAATGGATATGCAGACCATCCAGGTTGGGTTAAAGAATTTCCGTTTTGCAAATACCACATATTTCTCACCTATGATGGCAGGAGCAACTATCTCCGCGATACCTATGTTCATACTGTTTTTCAGCTTGCAGAAATACTTCCTGCAGGGAGTGACGGTAGGTGCCGTAAAGGGATAAAAGCTGCCCCAGAATTAGAGACAGAATGTTTCGGGAGTTGAGATCATGCTTGAACGAATAGCCGGAAAAACCGTAAGAAGGGCTGTAGGCCTTATGTCAGGGACTTCAGTCGATGGAATAGATGCCGCAGTCGTCGAAATAATTACTGTAAATGCTGGAATAAAAATTAAATTATGCGCATTTGAAAATATTCCGTACAGCAGCAGTGTCCGTAAAAAAATAATGGAATTGTTTGATGTTGATACATCTACGGTTGACAAGCTGGGCTATATGAATTTTCTGCTGGGAGAGCTGTTTGCCCAGGCGGCCCTCCAGGTAATAAAAAAAGCCGGCCTGGAGGCGGAGGATATAGATTTCATCGGTTCCCACGGGCAGACGGTGTATCATCAGCCCCAGGTTTCAAATGAAGATGGTTATGATATCAGATATACCGTCCAGATAGGGGAAGGTGCCGTTATATCTGCCAGAACAGGAATACCCTGTGTATCCGACTTCAGGGTGGCGGATATGGCGGCAGGAGGCCAGGGGGCGCCGCTGGTGCCGTTTACCGAATATCTGCTATACAGTGATGAGGGAAAAAACGTATTGCTCCAGAATATAGGAGGAATCGGAAATATAACAATAATTCCTGCGGGGAAAAATATATGGGAGATATCCGCTTTTGATACCGGACCCGGAAATATGATAATAGATGGTCTTGTGCAAAAAACTTCAAAAGGAAGGCTGCTTTATGATCCGGGCGGAGAAATAGCTAAAAAGGGAACAGTAAATGACAGTCTTCTGAAAAGACTTATCAACAATCCCTATTTTGATGCGGTGCCGCCCAAATCCACCGGCAGAGAGCTGTTCGGCAAGGATTACACAGAAATGGTTTATCAATATATGCTGGAGAATAATATATCAAATGAGGATGGGATAGCTACCGTCACATATTTTACCGCATGGTCCATAGCTGATTCCTACAGAAGGTATATAAAGCCCCGGTGCAGTGCCGACTACATTGTCCTGGGCGGCGGAGGCAGCTACAACAATACACTTGTAAATTATATAAAAACCGAAATGTCGGCATATAATGTCCAGACCTATACCCAGGAACAGCTGGGATACAGCAGTGATGCCAAGGAAGCCATAGCTTTTGCCATACTTGCCGACTATACTGTTGCGGCTAAAGCAAATAATATTCCGGGAGTCACCGGGGCTTCCAAAGCGGTGGTTATGGGAAAGATAAGCCTGTAATACAAGCGGCTTTTATAATATGGGAATTATATGATTTACTTGCAGGACAGACTATTTGTGACGCTGGGTGGCAGCAGAATGGAGGCTTACTATGATCGTTAAGTATGACAGTAAATATGATGCTGAAATAATTGATTTATGGAACAGGGCTGCAGTTCGGGACGGTTATAAGGAACTGGATGCAGGCAGCTTTAAAGATATTTTCAGTGAAAACAGGTATTTTAAGCGGGATAATACTTTTGTTCTGGACATTGATGGTGTAAAAGGCTTTGCATGCGGATGTACCGGAGATGATCTTCCGCTGGGGGATAAGTCGGGATATATCACCTGCATCATATTGGACAGCAAATATGAAAATCAGGAAAATTTCAGGCTGCTCCTTGAACAGCTTGAGGCTTCCTTTCTGGAGCAAGGAAAAAAACAGGCGGAGGTGCTTTTCTTCAACCCAATGCTGCTGCCCTGGTACATCCCCGGTACACCCAGGCATGAGCACAACAATGCGCCGGGTGCATTTGCAGGCAGCTTCTTCCACAAGGGACTGCTGGAAAACGGGTATGCCGAACGGACCCGTGAGTGCGCCATGTATTTGGATTTGTCTCAATTCATCATGCCTGAGAGCATTCTTGAAAAAGAAACAAAGGCTAAAGCAGCAGGTTATGAAGTGGCTCTTTTTGACAATTCCAAACATACAGGCATAGAAGAAATGCTTCACGGCTTTGATAATATATTATGGCAGAAGGAAATTGCGGAATGCACCCGCCAGGGTATTCCGGTGGTGATAGCTGCCCGGGACGGCAAGGCCGTGGGTTTCGCAGGTCCTGTAATACGTCAGGAATCGGGCCGGGGATATTTTGCCGGAATAGGAGTCAATCAGGAACATGAAGGGCATGGTCTCGGCAGCATTTTGTTTTTCAAGCTGTGTGAGGCTTTTATTAAAGTCAGGGCTGACTATATGTCACTGTACACCGGAATTGAAAACCCTGCCATAAACATTTATAAAAAGGCGGGTTTCAAAGAGGTCAGAGAATTTGCAGTAATGAGAAAAGAATGGAGGCAGGAATTATGAGCGATAACAAAATGACGATTTTAGCAATAGGCGGTCATGTGGGGGACATGGAACTCACAGCAGGCGGCGTTCTGGCAACCCATGCACTAAGGGGCGATCAGATAGTGACGCTGGCACTTACCGCAGGTGAAAAGGGAGCTCCGGCCGATATGTCCCTGGCTGCCTACCGTGAGCAAAAGGTGCGTGAAGCAGAGGCTTTTGCTCAGATGCTTGGAGGCAGAGCTGTCGTATTTGATTATCCCGATGGCGAACTGCCTGACAATGATACCGTTCGTTATCAGGTATGCGATGTAATCCGGGAAGTTAAACCCAATGTGATAATAACCCATTTTAAAAACAGCATGCATAAGGATCATATGGCTACTCACAGAATAGTGAACGATGCCCGCTTCTTTGCAGGAAATCCGTTTTTTGAACGTAAAAATCCTGCTTTTTTCGCATCGAGACTTTACTATGCCGAAAACTGGGAGGATGCCGTAGATTTCAAGCCTTATATTTACATGGATATCACCGAAGGGTTTGAATTATGGCAAAAGGCAGTGGCTACACACTGGTTTGTGACAGGCAGCAAATCTTTCCCGTACCTGGAATATTACACGCATTTGAGCAGAGTAAGAGGAATAGAGGCCAGAAAAGGCAGAGCCGAGTGTTTTGCCATAGCACCCGAAACCATGAAGGTTATAAAGGATTCGCTTTAATATCCCGGAGTCAATCCGGCCGGGTTTATATACCTGGTAAAAGTGGAGGTTAAAATGGTATTAAACGGTTTGGAACAAACAGACAAGTATAACAGGTTGTTCAAGGGTAAGAGAATAGGACTGATAACCTCACCTTCCGGTGTTGATAATAATTTTAACTCAACAATAAGTATATTTCACAAAAAATATAAGCTTGCCGCATTATTCTCACCGGAGCATGGTGTCCGCGGGGACATTGAAGCCGGAGCTCTTGTGGATACCTACCTGGATCCTTATACGGGTGTGCAGGTTTACAGTCTTTACAGAAAGGACTCCAAACGTCTGACAAAGGAAATGCTGGACCTGGTGGACATTGTTGTGTATGACATACAGGATGTGGGAACAAGGTATTTTACTTTTATAAATACAATGCTTTATGCACTTGAGGACTGTGCAAACAGCGGCAGGGAATTTGCAGTTCTGGACAGAATCAATCCTCTGGATGGTGTGACCGTTGAAGGAAACATATTGAAACCGGAGTTTAAATCCTTTGTAGGAGCATACCCGCTCTGCATGAGGTATGGGCTTACAATCGGAGAATTTGCAATAATGACAAATGATCAAATGAATTTTAATTGTAAACTGCATGTGATACCCTGTGAGGGCTGGGACAGGAAAATGCTGTTTCCAGATACAAAACGAAGGTGGGTAATGCCTACAATGGGAATTCCACGTTTTGATACGGCACTTTTATATCCCGGAACCTGCCTGTTTGAAGGAACGAATATGTCGGAAGGCAGAGGTACCACCTGTCCCTTTGAAATAATAGGTGCGCCTTTTATTGACGGACAGAAACTGGCTGATGAGATGAATAGGAGAAAGCTTCCGGGAGTGCTGTTCAGGCCTGTACATTTTAAACCTACAGCCTCCAAATTCAACGGTGAGAAATGTGAAGGCGTACAGGTTCATATTACTGATTACAGCAGTGTATTGTCAGTGGATACGGGGATTGAACTGCTATTCAGGATAAAAGACATGTACTCTGAAGAATTTGAATTTCTGCCGTCCTACAAAGGTAGCACAAGACAGTTTATCGACCTGCTTTCAGGAGATGATGCCATCAGAAATGAAAAAATGGACAGGGAACGGCTACTGGACAGCTACCGGCAGGAAAGCGCCGGATTTGCCAGGATAAAAGCACAGTACCATTTGTATGGAGGTTAGCCATGCTGGAAAAAATGACCCTTAGGGAAAAAATAGGGCAGATGATCATGGCAGGTTTTCCTGCTTCAAATATCAGCCCCGAGTATAAAAGGCTTGTCGAGGAATATAAAATAGGCAATACCATACTTTTTTCACATAACATCGAAACCTCGTCCCAGGTAAGAAAGCTTTGCAGTGAACTGACGGAACTTATTGAAAACAATACCGGCTACCAGCCGTTTATTGCCGTGGACCAGGAGGGCGGTATGGTAACCAGGCTTCCCCGGGATGCGACAATTTTTCCCGGGGCTATGGCAATAGCAGCAACAGTTGATCCCGTGAACGCATACAGGGCCGGACATGCCACAGGCAGGGAGCTTGGAGCCCTTGGTATAAATGTGAACATGGCGCCGGTTCTGGATATAAACTCAAATAGGAACAATCCCGTAATAGGCGTCAGAGCTTTTGGGGACAGCAAGGAACAGGTTTCCGGGTTTGGAATGGAAATGATGAAGGGCCTGATCGACGCACAGGTCCTCCCCATAATAAAGCATTTTCCCGGCCACGGCGATACGGCGGTGGATTCCCATATAGGCCTTCCCGTTATAGACAAATCATTGTCGGAACTTATGTCGAATGAAATAGTTCCGTTTCATAATGCCATAAATAACGGTGCAGAGGCTGTAATGACATCACACATACTATTTCCGCAAATAGAAAATAATAATAAACCGGCCACCATGTCTCACAGGATAATAACCGGTTTGTTAAGGCAGCAGCTTGGCTTTGAAGGACTTGTATTTTCGGATTGCCTTGAAATGGATGCGGTCAAAAAGTATTACGGTACGGCAAAAGGTGCCCTGGAGGCGGTAAAGGCAGGAGTGAACATAGTATGCATATCCCATACTCCGGAACTTGTCGAACAAGCAGTCAAATTGATGGAAGAGGCAGTTCAAAGCGGAGAATTACCGGTAGAGACAATTGACAAATCGGTTAAAAAAATAATTGCTTTTAAAAGGAAATACCATGCTGACGGATATGGCGGAGACGACATAGCCATTGTTGGATGTCCCGGGCACAAAGCCCTGGCGGCAGATATCCGTGAAAAAAGCATAACATCCGTTGGCGCCAAAGGCAGAGGCATCCCCCCTGTTGACAGCAATACTCTGTTCATAGGGAGCTATGCCGGCAGATCCACATTGGCATCCAGCTCAGCCGATAAGAGCTTTAGTTTTCCTGAATATATGGCCCGGGAGTTTGACGGGCAGTTCCTGCTGACATCAGTGAATCCAACGGCAGAGGAAATTAAAGAGGTACTTGAAAAAGCAGAAGGGCATAAAACTGTTGTTTACGGAACCTACAACGGTCATTTGAATCCCGGGCAGCTTGAGCTGGTCAACAGGCTGTGCGGGAATAATGAAAATGTGATTGCAGTGGCATTAAGAAATCCGTATGATTTGGGCAGCATTGACGAAAGAGCCTATAAACTGGCAGCATACGAATATACAACACAGATTTTTGATATACTTTCTGAAATATTCAAAGGCAGTATAATACCGGCCGGCAAATTACCGGTAGATATATAGGAGGTGTTGAAGTGGGCGGATTTGTCATAGGGCTGGATGGCGGGGGAACAAAAACCGAAGTGGTTGTGTGTGACCTGCAGGGAAATGTATTAAGCCAGTTCAAATCGGGCGCAATTAATATAAATGGCGAAACAGTGACCAATGTTGAAAGCAACTTGAAATACATTTTTAAAAAAATATTCAGTGAAACAGGTCCGTCAAGTGAATGCGCATGTACCTGTGCCGGCGCGGCAGGTATTAGCAATGCCCTGGCACGGGAGACTTTGAAAGCTGCAATTGTCAGCAGTGGATATTCCGGAAGGCTTATTATATCGGGAGACCATCAGACAGCACTCCATGGGGCTCTCGGAAAAGATGTTGGAATAATCCTGATTGCAGGTACGGGATCAATCTGCTATGGCAGAAACAGGCATGGAATTGAGCACAGGACAGGCGGCTTCGGGTACCTGATTGATGATGAGGGCAGCGGTTATGCCATAGGCAGGGATATGCTGAGCGCGATAGTCAGGGCCTATGACGGAAGAGGAGAGGCCACCGCACTTACAGATATGGTATTTTCACAACTGAAAATCAATTCGGTTGAAGAGCTTATAGGCTATATATATAGTAAAGAAATCAATAAGAGGGATATTGCAAGGCTGGCGCCAAACCTTACCGACGCATGCATAAATGGAGATAGTGCAGCTATGGCTATTTCCCATAAATGCAGTGATGAATTATTCAAGCTGGTAAAGCCTGTTGTTGAAAAGCTTGATTTGTATAGTGGAGAAATTGCATTTTCCGGAAGCATACTTACCAAAGACAGGTATATCGGAAATACGCTGACTGAAAAGGTATCGCAGGAATTCCCCGGCTTAAAATGCGTGTGTCCAAAAGCCGGCGCCGCCCACGGTGCAGCCATGATGGCTCTGGAGGCTGCCAAGCAATAAATCCTATGAATAAAATTTGTATTTTAGTAATTTGAGAAATTTCAGTTTTACTTTTTGTTGATTTGGTATAATATAAATAAATTTAATCGTTGTGTTAGTAGTCTGTTCTCCTCCGCCTTGTCCTGAAGAAATTTTCCTCGCCGGACAATATACGTTTTAGATGTTACAGACTACTGGTTAAATTATCGATGAACTTTATAACTGAACAGTTTTGCCGATTATACAGGTACGCGAGTACAACTTCAAGCTATAAATTAGCACGATTAAAAGTGCTTGCTGAAATCTGTAGGTGAAAAACAAGTTTTTTTGCCGTCAAATTGACATGAGGTCAATTTGAGCAGCACGCGAGACCCGGATGGTCGAGTTGCTGCGACGGCGGGAAAATACTTGTTTTGAACCGTACTATTTCAAGTAAGTACTTTGTGTGCAATCTATGGCTTGAAGTTGGTATGGAAGTACCGGTATGATCAGAAACTGTTTTTACTGGTGAAATAATCGATCTACTAGCTGTTACAACGCGTTAAATCAACTCGATATATGACCAAATTATAAGTAAACAGGAGCTGGAATTTCATTTATGAAAAAAATCGTTGGTATCCTATTGTTAAGCATACTCTTGACTTCCTTTACAGGTTGTTCATATGGAAGTCCGCAGACGCATACAGGACAGGCTGTCTCCGTGAGTACAAACATTGAAACCGTAGTTCTCGAAAGGAAAGCAGCAATGACTGATGAAAATAAAGCGGCTTCAAATACAATTAAAGAGATGGCTGTAAAAAATTCTTCGGACAAGGATAAGGGCGAGGCTAAAGCCAGGGAAACAAAACCGCTTGACGGCTTAACGGTCTGCATTGACCCGGGACACGGCATACTGACAAAAAAAGTTAAAAAAACTGAACCTCTTGCCCCCGGCTCCAAGGTTATGAAAGCGGCAACTGCAAGCGGAACAACTGGTGTGGTGACAAAGGTAACAGAGGAAAGTCTCAATCTGACTGTTTCACTAAAGCTGAAGAAAGCGCTGGCCGACAAGGGTGCCAATGTAATAATGGTCAGGGAAACTCACACCTGCAACATGACGAATGTAGAGAGAACGGATTTCTGGAACAAATCAGGCGCAGATTTGACAATAAGGATTCACGCAAACGGCTCCGAAAGCAAAAAGGCTTCGGGAGTACTTATGATGGTTCCGGGTGATAAATATATCAAGGATAAAGACATGCTCCTAAAAAGTGCGAAAGCCGGAGAGTATATAATGGAGGGTGTTCTTAAAAATACAAAGGCAAAATCGGCAGGAACTGTAAAGAGTACCGACCTCACCGGCTTCAACTGGTCTAAAATACCTGTTATGCTGCTGGAAATGGGCTTCATGACCAATCCTGAGGAGGACCGGCTGCTGAATTCCGATTCATATCAGAACAAAATAGTTACAGGGATAACCGAGGGTGTTGAAAAGTACAACAGTTATATTAACTCTGGCAAGAAAAAATAGTTTTAAACCATAATATCTATTGTCCGGTTTTGTTTGTATCATTCGTCTGATCCTCATTGCTGTCTGATAAACCGGTCAAGGACCGCATCAAGACCACTCTGGAAATTGCTTCGCCGTTATCTTGAGAATACCAGATTTGCAGGACATCACCCTCCTTTATATCTGAAACGCTCAGTGCTGACTGCCCGTTTCCGCTGTCATCGCTTTGTCTTCTCCCAGCTTCTGTTATTTTGATGTCACCAGGAATGGTGACAGTTTTTGTCTCACCGGTATATTCAACGGTCCTTTGAGGACGCTGACCTCTTTCCTGCGATTGATTTCCTGACGGATTAGCACTATTGCTTCCCTTCGGCCGGCTGGCTGAAGAGTTTGCAGCACTATCTTCAGGGGACCGTCTGTCTGAAAATGAGTTGCTGTTATCTGACTGAGCTCTTCCGTTTCTGCCGAAGGCAGGCATTTTTATAAGCTTCAATGTAATTTTATTATCTGAAACTGAACTTACCTCACCTGTAAGGTCGGCAGCCTGTACCTGCATCCGGCCGCCCGTACTGCTGTCAGCTGCGGCTGCCGGCGAATTATTGGAACCGCAGGCTGCAAGGGAGAATATAAATAAAGATATTAAGAGAATACTTATGCTCTTCTTCACAAATAAACACCTTCCTGTCTTGATACTGGATTATTTTTACTGCTACATCAATATAATACAATCCAAATAAGTAGATTCTGTGAAGAAAATATTGTTAATTTATGAACTTATAATTAAATGTTTTACAAAAATTATATAATTTTGTACAATTATACTTGTGATATTTATAATGAAAGAATGCGGATTAAGAGGAGTAAATTATGATTTCATCGGATAGGGCTGTCACTGCAGAGCCCATTATTGATATCAAAATTTTAAAAGACAAGTTCCCGCAGTATTACCGGCGCCTGGGCCAGGATGAGCTCCAGCCCCATAAGATAGTGCTGTGCTCCAATCTGATCGCTAATAAGGATGAATTGCTTGAAAAGCTTATAATGATTTATAGCACAAAATTGGTAATCATCAAGAATATCAACGGCAGTATATCAAAAATGAATTTAGGTTTTGAGGATATAAACTATGTGGTAAACGAAGGCCAGCCTAATTCATATTGTATATCAATAGACTATAGGAATGGTTTAAAAGAGCGGATTTTTTTCGATTCCAACGTAAATGAGTTTGTTAACGGCTTACTGGTTGAATTACGTAAAAAATTAATTGAAAACACTTTTATAACTGAAAAGGTGGATTATTCGGATATAGCCTTTTCAGATACCGAGGAAAACAGATATACCGGTGCTTTGCTAGCAAAAAATGCAGTAATTGATAGGGCTTCGGTGCTGTGCAGCCTGAAACAGAAGAAAGTGTACCATCATCCCGGTTTACTTTTCAATAAGGTTATGACTCATGCGCATTTTACTGTTGTCTGCAAACAGGAAATAATTATATTTATGGAAAATAACAACTCAAGGCCGAATCACAACGTTACAGGAGATCTGATTCATATTCCTCTGAGAGCGTTGAAGAATATTGCTCTGGAAGCCACCGGAAAAGGTATGAAAATGAAATATGTTTTTAACACGGATAAAAAACTGGAAATATTTTATGAAAATGAAAGAACCGATCAACTCCTGAAGATTATGTCATATATAAATAGTATGATAGTCAGACAGATCGAATAAAATCTGCATTCTTGCTTGACCAAACGGCATATATAAAATAAAATCAGAATAATAGAATAATTATGATGCCAATTTAAATCTATAATATAAGAGGTGCAATATGGGGTTCAATAACGATGTAGTAAATAATGTACTAAAAGAATTTGAAATCGACAAGGACAGCATGCTTCGAATTGCGGGACTGTTTAAGGAAACAATGGAAGCCGGTCTTAAAGGAGAAAAAACCTGTCTGAAAATGCTACCTTCCTATATCGGAAAGCCCACGGGCAAAGAACATGGCGTATTTATGACTATGGATATGGGGGGGACAAATCTTAGATGTACAAAGTTCAGGATAAAAGACGGCAATTTTGAAAAGCTTGCAGAGATAAAAGAAAAGCTTATAAACAAGGAAAAAGATTTTGACCTCACAAAATCAAATACTGATGCAAGCCAGCTCTTTGGTTATATGGCCGAATGTATGGCGGGGATAACTGAACCTGGAGAGAGCATGTATCTTGGAAATACCTTTTCTTTTCCATGCAGGCAGGAAGGCATAAATGAAGCATATTTGATACATTGGACAAAAGAGATTACCACCTCGGGCGTAGAGGGTCAGAATATAAATAAACTTCTTGCAGATGCCCTGAAGGCAAAAAATATAAACATTGAGCCGGTTGCCATACTGAATGATACGGTGGGGACTTTGCTTGTTGCAATGTACAGTTATCAGGATGCAGATATCGGCTCAATCATGGGAACAGGGCATAACACCTGTTATCTGGAAAATAATCATCCCATCAATGGCGGAAAAATGATAGTGAATCTTGAGTCGGGTAACTATAATGTGGGGCTTCCTGTTACAAAATATGATGAGATTATAGACAAGAACAGCCAGATGCCAGGCTTACAGCTGCTGGAGAAAATGGTGTCGGGATACTACATGGGAAGTATTGTTAAGGAAGTCTGCAAGGACCTGTACAATCAAAAACTGTTATTTGCAAATGACGATACTGATACAAATACTTTTTTCAACCAGAATTTTAATGCGCTGATGGTGGAAAACTTTATACTCTATCCCTCACAGACCACGGAACATTACAATTGCACTATGGTTGACGCCGAGCTGATAAAGAGTATTTCAGAAGCTGTTTTAAAGAGAACTGTAAGACTTGTCGCCACTTCTCACCTTGGTATCCTGTTCCATCAGGAAAACGACGGAACCAGAGTTAAAAACAAGCATATTATAGCAATAGACGGAACCATATATGAAAAGATGCCAAAGGCGCCAAAACTGATGGAAGAAGCTTTTGCCGACGCTTTAGGGCAGGATGCTGAAAATATCGGAATCCGTTTGGTAAAAGACGGTTCCGGATTGGGTGCGGCTATAGCTGCTGCTGTTGCTACAACACAAAAATAGACAATGATATTTATTCCTTTTTTGCCCTTAAATATGGTAAAATGGGGTGCCGCAAAATATAATTTTCCGCATATATTTCAATTGTGTCAGTTTTGCCACACCCCATTCTTTAATGTTGTTTTTAATACCATAAATTTAAGATGACTGACATGGCTAATTGGCGTGTACAGACTGGATATTCTGTTTTTTATACTCCTCCAGACAGCCGCCGTAATGTTTTATCTTGTGATTGATTTTATCCAGGTTTTTATTTAATTCTTCCATTTGTCTTAACACATGGTTTCTATGTTCCAGCAGCATTTTTACACGGCTTTCAAGAGTGTGATCACCTTCCAGCGCTCCCTGGATGAATTTTTTTATCTGTCTTATTGGCATACCGGTATTTTTCAGGCAGCAGATAAGTCCAAGCCATTCGATATCGTTATCGGTAAAAAGCCTGTTACCCGCGCTGTCTCTGACAACAAAGGGAAGTAATCCTTCTTTATCATAATACCGGAGTGTATACGCTGTAAGGTTCATTTTTTCAGCTGCCTGTTTAATAGTGTATTCCAAAAAAATACCCCCTTTAACTTTTCTATTTCTAAATTACACTTATATTATACTTCAGGTCAAGAGATATTTAAAATTTATAAGAGTATTGACTTATAGTAAACTCTAAGGTATAGAATTCGAGTTATGGAGAACAATTTTAGTATTTACATGGATAAATTAGAAAATATAAGAAAGAGGTGTTTTGATGAAAAAAATTAGTATTGGCGGAGCTTTAAATGCATCTGAAATTTCTCTTGGTTGTATGAGGATAACAGAGCTTTCGAAAAAGGATGCGGCAGTGCTTATAAATACGGCCCTGGAAGAGGGAATAGATTTTTTCGACCACGCTGATATTTATGCAGGGGGAAAGTCTGAGGAAATGTTTGCAGAAGCTATCGAGATGAAACCTGCAATCAGAGAAAAACTTATTATCCAGACAAAGTGCGGTATCAGGCAAGAGTATTTTGATTTTTCAAAAGAGCATATACTTGAAGCAGTTGACGGCAGTCTGAAACGCCTGAAAACCGATTATATTGACGTACTCCTCCTGCATCGCCCCGATGCACTGGTTGAGCCTGAGGAAGTGGCAGAGGCGTTTTCCATCCTGCAATCCAGCGGAAAAGTCAGGAATTTTGGAGTAAGCAATCAAAATCCGATGCAGATTGATTTGTTGAAAAAATATGTGAGTCAGAAGCTGGTGGCAAATCAGCTCCAGTTTAGTATAATGCACACCGGTATGATTGATACAGGAATAAATGTCAATATGAATGTCCCCGGTTCCTTTGACAGAGATGGAAGTATACTGGATTACTGCCGGTTACATGATATCACAATCCAACCCTGGTCACCTTTCCAATATGGTTTTTTTGAGGGAGTATTCTTAAATAATGACAAATTCCCCGAACTTAATAAGACCATTGATGAACTGGCAGAAGCCAAGGGTGTTACAAATACGGCTATTGCTATAGCATGGCTTTTAAGGCATCCTGCAAAAATGCAGCCTATTGTTGGTACAACAAGTGCTTCCAGATTGAAGGATATATGCAAGGCTTCGGGAGTTGAACTGACAAGGCCTGAATGGTATGAAATTTATAGAGCAGCCGGAAACAAGCTTCCGTAGATATATGCGTAAAAGGTTACAGAGCTTGTTTTATCAGGTTTTATTCAATAAATAAAAGAGAGATACAGGAGAGCCGGTGCACGGAAAAATTTCCGACACCGGCTCAGTGTAATTTAAAAACTTATTGTTCGGCATCACTTTTTTGAAATAACCTTTCAAAAAGCCGCCGGTTGTTAATTACGCTGGGATCGGAGGGCCTGTATTTTGCGGCCTCTTCATTATGCTCGTGTGCCTTTTGAAAGTCACCAATTCTGTAATAGCAGACGCATAACTGTAAATGTGGATACCAGGTATAATAAGCCATATAGACAAAACTCCATCTATCAGGATCAGGGTATAGCTTTGTTGCCAGCTCATACCAGAAGATTGCTGTTTTATAATCTCTCCTGGTATGAAAATTGTAGCCTATCCGGCTGCAGGCTTCACCTCTGGGAGGGGAGTAATTAAAGGATTGAAACAGGGAAGCAAGTTCTTTGGTTTTATCTCCTAATGAGCGATAACAGTCGCCTTTATAAATGCAGGCAAAGATTTTATCTTCTACCCAACCGCCTTTCATTTCGAGGTTCTTGTCGTAGTTGTCGATAGCTTCCTGGAAGCGGCCGTTTTCCCTTAATTCATTGCCGTAATAAAAGTAATCCCTTGGAGAAAAAGTATCTCCCCTGGCAAGCTTGCTTTCGAATATTGAAACGGTACGGCCAACCGAATGGCGCAGCTTTTTATGGGTAACGGCAACATCAGAGTTGATGATTTTACCGTGGATATCCAGATAGTTATGGCAATCACCATACCAGCGGTAATTTTTTTCTCTTTTTACGAGGCGATTATTCCGAAATCTCAGAGTTACATTTCCAAATTCATCAATTCCTGCATTATAATACATGGACACCGAATCAACAGAGGGGTCAAGGGTTTCCTTTAACTTTTTGAATTTTTCCCGGTCGTCTTCCAGGAGAACATCGTCTGCGTCGAGATATAATATGTAGTCTTTTGTGGCATATTTATAGGATTCATTTCTGGCTTCTGCAAAGCTGTTCGTCCAGGGGAAGTCATAAATCCTGTCGGTGTATTGCTGTGCAATTTCTTTGGTTCTGTCAGTTGAACCTGTATCTACGATGTTTATTTCATCTACTATGTCCTTAACTGTATCCAAACAGCGGCCAAGGGTTTCCTCCTCATTTTTTACAATCATGCAAAGACTTATAGTTATCATATAGTACCCGGTTTATAAAGACCTTGAGTCTAATAAACGCTAAATCCTTTCATACGTTGCTATCTTAGTTTATTCTAATGGAAGGAAAATGTTGCTAAAAAGTTGTAGATATATATATTCGTTCGCCCCGGGAGTTAATCAGGGAAAAAGCCCCCGCCCGCGATACGGGCAGAGGCTTTTAAAAGAGTAATCAATCCAGTAAAAGAATATCCATTTGGGCACTTACATTTGGTGCAAGAGTTAATGTGAGTGCAACTGCCGAATTGTTGCGCAATGTGATCTCATCTCCTGCGGTGAGGGACAGGATTGTATTGCCGCTCAGTTCACCGGTAGCAACCAAAGCTGATATTTGAGTAGCTGCATTAACGGTTCCGTTAACCGCAATTGCAATGGATGCTCCTATTCCGGCTGAAATGGAAAGATTATAAATTATTTCATAGCTACCTGTTGATGGAACCACTATTGATGTTGTTCCCGGGGTATGGGTCACTCCTACTAGCGGTCCGTTATTACTAAACGGTACATCTGCTCCGCCAATTATTGTTGCGTCGGCAAGTGTAGCAAGATTATACACATTTGCATAGGCCGCTATGCCTGCTCCGGTGACACCCGCAATACCTGCAACACCCGCAGGACCCGTCGGGCCGGCAGGACCGGTAGCACCAGTTGGACCGGCAGGACCGGTAGCGCCGGTAGCACCCGTCGGACCGGCAGCGCCGGTAGCACCCGTTGGACCCGTCGGGCCGGCAGGACCGGTAGCGCCAGTTGGACCGGCAGGACCTGTAGCGCCTGCAGCACCCGTTGGGCCGGCAGGACCGGTAGCACCTGTAGCGCCTGTTGCACCCGCAGGACCAGTTGGCCCAGTTGGACCCGTTGGACCGGCAGGACCAGTAGCACCAGTTGGACCGGCAGGACCGGTAGCACCTGTTGCGCCTGTTGCACCCGCAGGACCAGTAGCGCCTGTTGCACCCGCAGGACCAGTAGCACCAGTTGCGCCGGCAGGACCTGTAGCGCCAGTAGCACCCGTCGAGCCGGCAGGACCAGTAGCACCTGTTGCGCCGGCAGGACCAGTAGCACCAGTTGGACCCGTTGGGCCGGCAGGACCGGTAGCGCCAGTAGTACCCGTTGGGCCGGCAGGACCAGTAGCACCTGTTGGACCGGCAGGACCGGTAGCACCTGTTGGGCCGGCAGGACCAGTAGCACCAGTTGGACCGGCAGGACCGGTAGCACCTGTTGGGCCGGCAGGACCAGTAGTACCAGTTGGACCGGCAGGACCGGTAGCGCCAGTTGGACCCGTTGGGCCGGTAGCGCCAGTAGTACCCGTTGGGCCGGCAGGACCAGTAGCACCTGTTGGGCCGGCAGGACCAGTAGCACCTGTTGAACCGGCAGGCCCGGTAGCACCTGTTGCGCCTGTTGCACCCGCAGGACCAGTAGCACCTGTTGGGCCGGCAGGACCAGTAGCACCTGTTGAACCGGCAGGACCGGTAGCGCCAGTTGGACCCGTCGGGCCGGCAGGACCGGTAGCGCCAGTTGGACCGGCAGGACCGGTAGCACCTGTTGCGCCTGTAGCACCCGCAGGACCAGTAGTACCCGTTGGGCCGGCAGCGCCGGTAGCACCCGTCGGACCCGTTGGGCCGGCAGCGCCGGTAGCACCCGTTGGACCCGTCGGGCCGGCAGGACCGGTAGCGCCAGTTGGACCGGCAGGACCGGTAGCACCTGTTGCGCCTGTAGCACCCGCAGGACCAGTAGTACCCGTTGGGCCGGCAGCGCCGGTAGCACCCGTCGGACCCGTTGGGCCGGCAGCGCCGGTAGCACCCGTTGGACCCGTCGGGCCGGCAGGACCGGTAGCGCCAGTTGGACCGGCAGGACCGGTAGCACCTGTTGCGCCTGTAGCACCCGCAGGACCAGTAGTACCCGTTGGGCCGGCAGCGCCGGTAGCACCCGTCGGACCCGTTGGGCCGGCAGCGCCGGTAGCACCCGTTGGACCCGTCGGGCCGGCAGGACCGGTAGCGCCAGTTGGACCGGCAGGACCGG
>NZ_KK211290.1:51242-52726 GCF_000621505.1 Ruminiclostridium cellobioparum DSM 1351 = ATCC 15832 | reverse complement strand
CCAGTTGGACCCGTTGGGCCGGCAGGACCAGTAGCACCAGTTGGACCCGTTGGACCGGCAGCACCAGTATTACCCGTCGGCCCCGTCGGAGCAGTCGGACCAGTCGGACCTGTCGGACCAGTCGGACCAGTCGGACCAGTTGGACCAGTCGGACCAGTCGGACCTGTCGGACCAGTCGGACCAGTCGGACCAGTTGGACCAGTCGGACCTGTCGGACCAGTTGGACCTGTTGGACTTATACCGCCGGTTATCAATGATACATCATCTACAACCACATTAGCAGTACCGGGATCTCCTTGTTTACTGAACGAAACTATTGCCAATGTTGTTCCGGCAGGAGCAGGAGTGGTTGTGCCTGTGAATTGCTGCCAGTTGCCCAGGGATGCATCGGGAAGAGTGTTTGGCGGTATACTTATTATCAAACCCAGTCCAAGAAAGCTAAAAGAAGAATTAAAATATGAAATAGTGATTGTTGTAAGCGGATTGGGTAGAGGACCTATCTTCCCAAGAAATGCAGAAAAATTGGCGCTCTGGCTAAAATCTCCATCTACAATTTGGTATATAACCGATATACCGCTTTGCATAAGTGCGGAGAAGTTTCCAGAGTGCTTATATAGAGAAGTGATACTTGCATTGTCTACAAGCCAGGGAGGAAATGAGCCCGTCTCAAATCCGCCGTTTACGATCAATTCAGCCATTTATAAAATTTCACCTCCTGAAAGTTATGGGTAAAAGCATGCTGATAAAATAGATATAACATGCTCTTTAACATTATATGATTGATGGCTGTATTTGGTACTTGTCCAAGTATGTAATGTAGTTTATTGAAAATACTTTGATAAACCATATTAGTATTGGTACTTGAACAAAGAATATTGGCTGCAAATAATTTTGATTACTAGGTATAACCGCTTGCTATGTAATGTTCTGTATTACATTGTATTTCTTTGAACTTATAAATTTCATACTTTTAAGACAATGGAGAAGCAGGATACAATTTTCAGTATCCTGCTAGAAAATTATTCAAATACAATAGCATTCATATTTCTATTAAGAGCCGTACCTGTCGCAACATTTGTTGCAGTGGTAAATATAACACGGACTTGATAGCCAGCTGTTTCATTTGACACAGCTGTATCAACCTGAGTATTCGAGATTGAAAATCTATGAGTACCGGCTGAAGGAGCCGAATCAATAAATGTCTTCGTTGTTATTAATGTCGTATCTCTGTAAAGTCTTACCTCAAAAGACGTAGCCCAGTTAGCCGTGGTTATTGCTTCCACAGAAACAGAATAGTCAATTTTAACATTCTCGCCTGATACAACTGGTACACTTACGGTTGCTACAGTCACTTCAGTACTTAGCGGGGGATATACGGTGATGCCTCCTGCTGTCTGACTGAAAAACAGTTCGGGTACACCTGCTGTCGGCCCAGGCACACCAGTCGGTCCAGGAGCACCAGTCGGTCCAGGAACACCAGTCGG
>NZ_KK211290.1:0-50587 GCF_000621505.1 Ruminiclostridium cellobioparum DSM 1351 = ATCC 15832 | reverse complement strand
GTCGGTCCAGGAGCACCAGTCGGTCCAGGAACACCAGTAGGTCCAGGAACACCGGTCGGTCCAGGCACACCAGTCGGTCCAGGAGCACCGGTTGGTCCAGCAGCGCCGGTTGGCCCCGTTGGACCGGTAGGCCCGGGAACACCAGTTGCTCCAGTATTACCAGTTGGACCTGTCGGAGCAGTAGGCCCGGTAGGTCCCGTCGGACCAGTTGGACCGGTAGGCCCCGTTGGACCCGTAGGTCCGGTCGGGCTTATTCCTCCGGATGTCAATGATACATCATCTGCAACTACATTGGCTGTGCCGGGGTCACCCTGTTTACTTATGGATACTATTGCCATTGTTGTACCTGCAGGAGCCGGAGTGGTTGTGGATGTAAAATCCTGCCAGTTGCCCAGGGATGCATCGGGAAGGGTGTTTGGCGGTATACTTATTATCAAACCCAGACCAAGAAAGCTAAAAGAAGCATTAAAATATGAAATAGTGATTGTTGTAAGCGGATTGGGCAGGGCTCCTATTTTTCCAAGATATACGGAAAAACTGCAGCTGCTGCTGAAATTTCCTTCAACAATCTGATATATCACGGAGATACCACTTTGAAGCAGTGCGGAAAAGTTTCCGGAGTGCTTATACAGGGAAGTGATACTTGCATTGTCTACAAGCCAGGGAGGAAATGAGCCTGTCTCAAAGCCACCGTTTACGATTAATTCAGCCATTTTAAAATTTCACCTCCTGAAAAGTTTAGAGTTGTTCATGCTGCTAAATATATAGGTTACTATGTAAACATTATATGAACGAGTTCCCTGTTTGGTAACTTGTGTAAAGATTAGCTCCGCAAAATGTGACGTTATGGAGTTCCCGGTCATATATATAAAAAAGATGTATTTATTATAGAGGAATGACAAATTTCATAACTGTTTATGGCCGCATAAGGCTCATGGAGGTTACGAGGAAGCTGGGGAGAAATGCATGGGACAGGATAAGGATAAAGCTAAAATTGTCTTTTTCTCAAAAGGTGATAATAAATTTATTAGTGATATTTTAAATAAGCTGACTGATCAATTTGAAACAAAATTAGTTACAGTAGCATCAGCGCAGGATTATAAACTTATGGACCAATGGATGGAATGGTCTGATATCAGCTGGTTTGAATGGTGTGATGATCTGATTGCCTATGGCAGCAAACTCGGATTGGCAGGTCAAAGGAAGATTATATGCAGATTGCACAGTTATGAAGCCTTTACATATTACCCGTCAAGGGTCAACTGGTGTAATGTTGACAAACTTATTTTTGTTTCCAATGATATTCAGAAATATGTCACTGAGAATTTTAAAATCAAAAAGGAAATTACTGCAGTCATTCCAAACGGAGTAAACCTTGTCAACTTAACTTACAGACAAAGAAGTCCGGGATTTAAAGTTGCTTATGTGGGATATATAAACTACAAAAAAGGCCCCATGCTCCTCCTGCATGCTTTTAAGTCAATTTACGATGCAGATAACAGATACCGGCTTTATATAGCGGGAATATACCAGGATCCCAGGTATAGGCTATATTTCAACCAGATGCTCAAGGAGCTTGGTCTTGAGAACAATTTCTTTTTTGAGGGCTGGCAGGCGGATATTGACAAATGGCTGGAAGATAAGGACTATATAATATGCTCCAGTGTTTTGGAATCACAGAATATGAGTGTAATGCAGGCGATGGCCAAGGGTATAAAGCCTGTCATTCATAATTTCGCCGGAGCGAAAGGGATCTATCCTGATAAATATGTCTGGAATACTATCGGGGAAGCTGTAGCTATGGTTACTGACAGGAATTACACTTCAGAGGAATACAGGGCTTTCATTGAAAATAATTATACAATTGATAAACAAATAGAGATGATTAAGGATATTTTGAACGTATTGTTGAAATAGCAAAAAAATATTGCTTTGAGATTTTATTGGTGCAGGTACACATTGGTACGTAACATCTAAAACGTTATTGCCCGGCGGGGTACGTATCCGGATGTCCCATACCGCTAATGTACATCGGCACTCAGGTGGGGGGATTAACATGAAAACAGACCTTCTGAACAAAATAGAAAACAGGACTGCTGTCGTAAGTGTAGTCGGACTGGGGTATGTTGGTCTGCCATTGGCGGTGGAAATTGCAAAAGCAGGGTATACGGTCATTGGTATAGATGTTAATGCTAAAATAATTGATAAGGTGAATGCCGGCAAAAATTATATAGGTGATGTTAAAGACGCGGAACTGGCAGACGTTGTGCAAAAGGGGAGACTTCTGGCTGTAGCTGATTTCGGTCTCATAAGTAAAGTTGACTGTATAGTTATATGTGTGCCTACGCCGCTGGATTCAAACAAGCAGCCTGACTTGAGTTTTATAAAGTCTGCCGTTGTTGAAATAGGCAGGTATCTTCAGAAAGATACACTTGTGGTGCTTGAAAGCACCACATATCCGGGCACGACAGAAGAACTGCTCCGGCCTGCTCTGGAAGAAAAATCAAAGCTTATATGTGACAGGGACTTTTTTCTTGCATTCTCTCCTGAACGGGTTGATCCCGGGAACAATACGTACAAAACAAGAAATACTCCCAAGGTGGTTGGAGGCATAGGTAAGGACAGCACTGAAACAGCTTCGGCTCTGTACAGGAATGTTATTGAAGGCGGAGTTTTTGAAGTCTCAAGTCCTGCCGTTGCGGAAATGGAAAAGCTGCTTGAAAATACCTACAGAAATATAAATATTGCTTTGATAAATGAAATGGCTATCATTTGCGAGCAGATGAAGATAAATATATGGGAAGTTATTGATGCCGCCAGAACAAAGCCTTACGGTTTTCAGGCTTTCTATCCTGGTCCCGGCATCGGAGGCCACTGCATTCCGCTGGATCCTTTTTATCTTACCTGGAAAGCCAGGGAATTTGACTATCATACCAGATTGATCGAGCTGTCGGGAGAAATAAATCAATACATGCCTCAATATGTTGTTGAACGTATTTACAGGATAATGAACAGATTCAGGAAACCTCTGAATGGATCTGGGGTTCTGGTGCTGGGTGTGGCCTACAAGCCGGATGTGGCAGATTACAGGGAAAGTCCGGCACTTAAGGTTATTGAATTACTGGAGGAGGAAGGGGCCGAAATACAATACTCCGACCCTCATATTCCGGGATTCTCTCACGGAGGTAAAGAGTATACAAGTATCCGGCTGACAAGGGATATTCTGCAGAAAACGGATTTGGTTCTGGTCATTACCAGTCATCGAAGCTTTGACTATGATTTTATTCAAGAGAATTCCAGATTTATATTTGATACCAGAAATGCCATGAAGCATGTAAAAGAAAGAAAGAATATAGAACTGCTTTAAAGATGGCAAAACCAGCCAGATGCTATAGCTTCTATCCTATAACCGTCCGGCTGGTACTATGTCAACTCCGCAGAGACTATACGCTGATAGATTGCTTCATTTTCTTCACGAAATCTGCCAAAGGCCTGGCGGATGCTTCACGGTGCTCTTCAATCAGCTTTACAATAGCACTTCCTACTATAATACCATCCGAGAATTGGCCTATTTCCAGAGCCTGCTGAGGAGTTGATATTCCGAAGCCCACAGCCACAGGAGTATTGGTTGCCGAGCGAATGGCTTTGACAATTGAGGGGATATCGGTTTTTATCTCCTGTCTCACACCTGTTACACCCATTGAGGAAACACAATAGACAAAACCTCTTGCCCCGGAGGCTATTTGAGCTATGCGTGCTTCGGAGGTAGGTGCAATCAGTGAAATAATATCCACCTTGTATTTATCGCTGAAGGGTTGGAGTTCACCTTTTTCTTCATAGGGGAGATCAGGTATTATAACGCCGTCGACCCCGGTTTCGCTGCAATCCTTGAAAAAGTGATCATAGCCGTAAGTAAATACGGGATTGAGGTAGGTTAGAAATACCAGTGGGATTTTTGTTTTCATCCGTACTTCCTTTACCATCTCAAATATCTTCGGCAGATTTGTTCCGGCTGAAAGTGCACGTAAATTTGCTTTTTGAATGACCTCTCCCTCAGCAATGGGGTCTGAAAACGGTATCCCTATTTCTATCAGGTCGGCGCCTGCATCTGCCATTGAAAGTATGAACTCTTTTGTTTTATCCAGAGAAGGGTCACCTGCTGTGAGGAACCCGATAAAGGCTTTGCCGTGATCAAAAGCATTCTTGATTTTACTCATTAATATCCACCCCCATATACCTGGCGATTGCCGCCACATCTTTATCACCGCGGCCCGAAAGGCACACAACGATTATCCGATCATTGGCCATCTCCGGTGCCAGTTTCATGGCATAGGCCACGGCATGTGCACTTTCTATTGCCGGAATGATGCCTTCGGTTTTTGATAAATACTCAAAAGCATTAACCGCTTCAACGTCGGTTACCGGTACGTATTTCGCACGGTTTATATCATGCAGATAGGCATGTTCGGGGCCTATGCCCGGATAATCCAGTCCTGCGGAGATTGAGTAAACAGGTGCGATCTGCCCATGTTCATCCTGGCAAAAATAGGATTTCATTCCATGGAAAATGCCTAGCTGCCCTTTGGCAATGGTCGCGGCATGCAGGTCGGTGTCAATACCCTTTCCCGCGGCTTCACAGCCAATCAATTGAACGGAATTGTCATTGATAAAATCATAGAAAAGTCCCATGGCATTGCTTCCGCCGCCCACACATGCTATGGCGGCATCGGGAAGCCTGCCTTCCTTTTCCATCAATTGCTCCTTGACCTCCTTGCCGATGACACTCTGGAAATCCCTTACTATCTTCGGAAACGGGTGGGCTCCCATTACAGAGCCCATGACACAGTAGGTGTCATCGACCCGGCTTGCCCATTCCCTCAGGGTTTCATTTACCGCATCCTTGAGTGTCTGTGTCCCGCTGGTAACAGGATGGACTTTTGCACCCAGAAGTTCCATCCTGAACACGTTGAGCGCCTGGCGTTTTGTATCCTCCAGGCCCATGAATATTTCACATTCCAGCCCCATCAGTGCGGCTGCGGTAGCAGTTGCAACACCGTGCTGTCCTGCTCCGGTTTCGGCTATAACACGTTTTTTTCCCATTTTCTTTGCAAGCAGTACCTGACCCAAAACATTGTTTATTTTGTGGGAACCGGTATGGTTCAGATCCTCACGCTTGAGGTAGATTTTTGCTCCCCCGAGCTCTCTGGTCATTTTTCTCGCATAGTAGAGAAGGGAAGGCCTTCCTGCATATTCCTTCAAAAGGGTTTTCAGTTCCTGATTGAAATTGTAATCGTTTTTATAGAAATTATAGCTTTCTTCAAGTTCAATCAGCGAATTCATAAGTATTTCGGGCACGTATTGTCCTCCGTGCTTGCCATATCTTCCTTTCAGCATTTATTTCACACTCCTTATAAGTTTTACAATTTCTTTGATCTTAACCCCGTCCTTAAAGCCGTTGGTTTCAACACCGCTGCTTATGTCAACACAAAAGGGCCGGGCCGTTTTTACCGCTTCAAGTACATTATCATACTGCAGGCCCCCGGCCAGAAAAAATGGTCTGCTGATGCTGTTTGCAAGCTTCCAGTCAAAGGTTTTTCCAGTGCCTCCGTATTCCTTGCCGGCAAAGGTGTCCAGCAGCAGAAAATCGGTGTCAAACTGTCCGGCCGTATTCAAAGTCTCGGTATCTTTCACCCGGACGGCCTTTATTATGGGTTTTGAACAGCCGGCCTTTTCAAGCTGTGTTTTCAGTTTCGCAATATATTCATTGTCTTCATCGCCGTGAAGCTGAATATAATCGATTATTCCGCCTTTGCACAGACCTTGTATCAAAGCAGTATCCTCATTTACGAAAACGCCAACGGCTTTGATGCCTCTGTCCAGTGCAGCCTTAAGCTTTTCTGCGGCTTCAGGTTCCACCTGTCTGCGGCTTTTTGCAAAAACAAAGCCGATAAAGTCGGGAAGTGACTCATTAACATATTCAATATCCTGTATGCGGCTTAAGCCGCATATCTTGATTTTAGTTTCGCTCATACGCCCTCCTGGTGAATCCCGGCTTTTAACTGCTTGAGTTCCTCTGATATATTACCGCTTTTCATCAGGGTTTCGCCTATAAGCACGGCATTTGTACCGTTCTTTCCAAGCAGTGATATGTCACCGGGAGTTTTTATGCCGCTTTCGGATACAAATATCCTATCCTCGGGCACAAGCTTTCTCAGCCTGACACTGTTATTTAAATCAACCTCAAAAGTTTTCAGGTTACGGTTATTTACACCGATAAGCCTTGCCCCGGCTTCCAACGCACTGCTCAGTTCCTTCTCGTCATGCGCCTCCACAAGGCAGGAAAGACCCAGCAGGTCAGCTGTTTTAATGTATTCCCTGACTGTTCCGGTATCCAGTATGGCGCATATCAGCAGCACTGCATCGGCGCCCAGCAGTTTTGCTTCATATATCTGGTACGGGTCAATAGTGAAGTCCTTCCTGAGCACGGGGAGCTTTACCTCCTGCTTTATTTCCTTCAGATACACATCGCTGCCAAGGAAGAAAGCGGGCTCAGTCAGCACCGAGATTGCGGCGGCGCCGGCACGTTCATATTCCCGGGCAACCTCAAGGTAAGGAAAATGCTCTGAAATTATGCCTTTGGAAGGAGAGGCTTTTTTTACCTCGCAAATAAAAGACATGTCATCTGTTTTCAAGGCATTTTCAAAGGAAAAAGGGGAATTGACCGGGGCAGCCAGGGCTTCCTGTTTTACTGCTGCATAAGATTTTACTGCTTTTAATTCCTCTATTCTTATGCGGGTTTCAGCTACTATTTTATCAAGTATCATTTGAGGACCTCCATATTAGTGCTTAAAAGAATTGGACAGTTCAATGAAATTTTCCATCCGGGCACGGGCTCTTCCCGAATCAATCAGTTCCTCCGCCATCTTCACGCATTCCCTCAATGTTATCTGGTTATGGGACATGTAAAGGCACAGTGCCGAATTCAGAACAACAACATCCCTTTTGGGGTTTTTGGCTCCATTGAGGATATCCAGAGCTATCCCTGCGTTTTCCGCGGGATCGCCGCCTGCCAGATCTGTTGACCGGCACCTTTCAAGTCCAAGCTGTTCGGGACTGAGAAAAAAACTGTTCAGCTTGCCGTTATTGACCTCACAGATGGTGGTTGTGTCGCAGAGGGTCACTTCATCAAGCCCGTCATGACCGTGGACTACCATGGCACGTTTTACTCCAAGGTTTGCAAGCACTCTGGCCAGAGGCTCCACGAGATTTTCATCATAAACTCCCAGCAGCTGCATGTTTGCCCCGGCGGGATTTGCCAGCGGACCCAGTATGTTGAAAATAGTCCGGACCGATAATTCCTTGCGGACCGGTGCGGCGTATTTCATTGAGGCATGGTAGGTGGGAGCAAACATGAAGCATATCCCTATACTTTCAAGTATTCGCGCGCTCTGCTCTGCCGTCAGGGCAATATTTATTCCCAGGGCCTCCAGCAGGTCGGCACTTCCGCATTTGCTGGATACCGACCTGTTCCCGTGTTTGGCCACCGGAACACCGCCTGCCGACACAACAAAGGAGGAAACAGTGGAAATGTTGAAGGTATTGGCTTCGTCCCCGCCCGTTCCCACTATATCCAGAACATCCTTGTCAGGCTGTATTTTTGTACATTTATCCCTCATAACAGTGGCGCAGGCCGTGATTTCCTCAATTGTTTCCCCCTTCATGCGCATTGCGGTGAGGAAGGAGCCGATTTGAGCATTTGTGGCGCGCCCCTCCATTATTTCTTCCATGACGGTTTTTGTCTGGTCAAGACTTAAGTCCTGTTTGTTTATCACCTGATATATAGCTTCCTGAATCATAATGCAAACCTCCTGTCCGAAATGCCCATATTAAGAAAATTCTCAAGTATTGTTTTGCCTCTTGGGGTCAATATGGATTCAGGATGGAACTGAACTCCATAAACATCGGTATCTCTGTGCTTGACTCCCATAACCTCACCTGAGGAGTCTTCGGCTATTATCAGCAGTTGGTCGGGAAGTGTCTGCCGGACCATGGCAAGTGAGTGGTATCTGGCTCCTTCGATGATGGGAGGGAGGCCTTTGAAAAGCTCACTGCCGTTTGCTATGTGAATTGAACTTTTTTTGCCGTGCATAAGCTCTTTGGCATAGGATACCGTTGCTCCGAATACCTCGCAGATGGCCTGGTGTCCCAGGCAGACGCCCAGAATGGGAACCTTTCCCGTGAAACGGCGTATGACATCTTCACATATACCAGCATCCCCGGGCCGTCCCGGCCCCGGGGAAAGAATTATATGAGAGGGCTTAAGCTCTTCAATTTCCTGAAGGGTGAGCTCATCATTCCTTATTACCTTTATATCGTTGTTTATGACTCCCACAAGCTGATACAGGTTGTAGGAAAAGCTATCATAGTTATCAATCAATAAAATCATCAGTCCAGCTCCTTTCCCGACAGCTCAAGCGCATTGATGATTGCCCGGGCCTTGTTTGCCGTCTCGGTAAATTCCGTTTCGGGTACACTGTCGGCCACAACACCGCCGCCTGACTGGACATATACCGTATTGTCCTTCAGTACGGCAAAACGGATGGCTATGCAGGTGTCCATGTTTCCGGTAAAATCAATGTAGCCTATGGCTCCGCCATATATTCCCCTTTTGTGCCCTTCTACTTCATTTATTATCTGGCAGGCACGTATCTTGGGAGCCCCCGACAGGGTTCCTGCCGGCAGAAGCGCTGTTATTGCGTCCAGCTGATCCAGATCCTTGCGGAGTTTTCCTGCCACCTTTGATTCTATATGGATTACATGTGAAAATTTCCTTATGCTGAGATGATCCCTGACCTCCACAGTTCCGAATTCGCTTATGCGTCCAAGGTCATTGCGCCCCAGATCCACCAGCATATTATGTTCTGCCAGCTCCTTTTCATCACTGAGAAGTTCTTTAATTATTTGAGCATCCTCAGAGTCGCATTTTCCTCTGGGCTTGGTACCTGCAATGGGAAAGGTGGATAAATTTCCATTCTGAAGCCTGATAAGGGTCTCTGGAGATGTGCCTGCTATTTCAAGTTCGTCAAATTTCAAAAAGAACATATATGGGGAAGGATTTGTGGTTCTGAGAACTCTGTATGCGTCAAAAATACTTCCTTCAAACCGGGCATATCTCCTGTTTGAGGGGACTGCCTGAAAAATGTCACCCTCAAAGATATGTGATTTGACTTTATTTACAATCCCGCAGTATTCTTCCTTGCTGAATACAGACCTGAAGGGTGACCTCAGTCCTGAAGGGGAGGAAGAGGCAGGCACAGAGGCTTTGATCAAAGCCGTCATATTGTCCAGTTCATTTACAGCCTCTGCATAATTGGCCTCAAGGTTATCTGTTTTAATATTTATCATAAGGATGATCTTCTGCCTGAAGTGATCAAAGGCAATAACCCGGTCAAACAGCATTAGATCCACATCATTGAATCTGGCATCATCAATTCCGTCCAGCTTCAGAACAGGCTCACTGTATTTAATATAGTCATAGGCAAAATAACCTACGAAACCGCCGGTGAATGGGGGCAGAAAGTCAAGTTTCGGACTTTTATACTCCTTTAATATTTCTCTGATATAGCTGTTTGGATCATTTGTTTCAATATTTACTGTCGTATAGCCTCTAATCTCCAGCAAACCGTCCTTGCATTTTAATTCCACAACAGGATTGAAACCCAGAAATGAGTAACGGCCCCATTTTTCGCCGCTCTCGACGCTTTCCAGCAGGTAATACCGGCTGCTTATGGCTTTGATATTCTGCAATACTGCAATAGGGGTTTTGATATCGGCAAAAATTTCGCGGCTGACCGGTATTACGGTATAGCCTTCAGATAAATTCCTTGCCTCTTCCAGACCTGGTTTATACATTCTACCACTCCTTTATAAGATTTATTTAACTTGACCTGGTTAATTGCTGTTAGACAGCAACCAACGCTGCGGCAACACTGATGCAAATAAAAACACCCGCCCATGACTGAAATATAGTCAAGGACGAGTGTATAATAATTCACCCGCGGTGCCACCTTGTTTTGTAAGTTAAATAAACCTTACACGCTTTACAGAAATACCAGCATATTTCCCACATATAACGCATGTGCTGCGTCGCAGAATACTTTGAAGAATAAGCTCTTCATTTGACTGCGCCCTCAGTGGTCCATTTGATGTACTGCGTTCTGCGGGGCTCTCAGCTTCCCCCGCTCTCTGTAAGTGCACGTCCGGAATATTTAAAATTCCAACACCGTTATCTCCACTTCAACGGTTTAAAGGGCAGATATTTAATTAATAATAGAGTAACTCGGTTATAAATTTTTGTCAATAAGGAAATTTAAGTAAATTTGTCGAAGCAGTGCAGACATACAAATAAATTTCCATAAGTATCATAAAGTTCATAGATTAAAGATTTATGATACCTGTAGAAAAATTATATTTATGTACTTCCGTACAGTTTTGGGCCAATGGATTGCACACAAAGCAGCTGCTCGTATTTGTAAGGCTCGTCACAGGCGTAAAGCCGTCGCCCAACAAGCCACCTCGTGTGTCTCTTGGGCTCAAAGCGGCGTCCTGCCGCTTTGCCGGCCATACCTGCCTGTGCCTCGCCAACAAATACGGCAGTTGCTTTTAACCATGCAATCATTGTCCCAAAGCTGTACTCGCGTACAAATAAATCCTTTATATGAGGTATCATAAATTTATAAGTGAGAGAATTTTATGATACTTCATTATAGTACTTGTTAAGGGTTATGCATACTTGGCACATGCTTCGGTCGATTTACTATGCAAGCAAAGCATCTGCCCTGTGCCTCGCCAACAAATACGGCAGTTGCTTTTAACCGTGCAACCATTGTCCCAAAGCTGTACTCACGTACAAATAAATCCTTTATATTGAGGCATCATAAATTTAACATTTTAGAAAGTATATTATGATACTTGTTAAGGGTTATGCATACTTGGCACATGCTTCGGTCGATTTACTATGCAAGCAAAGCATCTGCCTACGTCTCACTAACAAATACGGCAGTTGCTTTTAACCGTACAACCATTGTCCCAAAGCTGTACTCACGTACCAAATAAATCCTTTATATTGAGGTATCATAAATTTAACATTTTAGAAAATATATTATGATACTTGTTAAGGGCTATGCGTACTTGGCACATGCTTCGGTCGATTTACTATGCAAGCAAAGAATCTGCCTGTGCCTCGCCAACAAATACGGCACCTGCTTTTAACCGTGCAAACATTGTCCCAAAGCTGTACTCGCGTACAAATAAATCCTTTATATTGAGGCATCATAAATTTATAAGTGAGAGAATTTTATGATACTTCATTATAGTACTTGTTAAGGGTTATGAGTACTTGGCACATGCTTCGGTCGTTTTACTTTGCACACAAAGCAGCAGCTCGTATTTGTAGAGCTCGCTGCAGGAGTACAGTAGTAGCTCCGCAAGCCACATCCACTAATTATTAAGTAAAAAGCAGCGTAAATATAACAACTAAATATTAAAATTAAAATAAAATCTGATATATTCCGACTGCCAACAGGAGCAGTCCCGATAGAATTGTTGCCTGATCACCCAGGAATTTTGCCGCCCATCGCCTTCCTATCACCGCTCCGAGAGAAATTGTCGTGAGACTGAATATTATTACCGCAGTTGTAAGAACTGCAATATTTACTCCGGTCATTCCTGCACCGAATCCGGTTCCAAGGCAGTTTACAGCCAGTGCTATGCCTAATAATATTGATTCCTTCAGAGAAATATCTCCCGAGTAATCCTTGTCGGCGATGCCGGGATCATCCATTACATGACGCAGTTCCACGATATATTGGTTCCCGTTCTGGTACTCATTCCCGGTGTTTTTTTTATTTTTTATCAAATGGCCGATTATTGTGTACAAGCCCATAATACCTACTATGGAACCACCTATGATATTTCCCGTATAGCTTGGTATGTAATTTGCCAGTGCACTGCCCAGCAGGCTTGAGAGTAAAGTCGCTATACCTGAAAATAAAGCAATTGCAAAATTTGATCTGAATGGGACATTAATTTTTCTGGCTCCGTAAGCAAGGCCGATGACCATATTATCGAGATTTGGTGCTAAACATAGTAAAAATATCGATAGAAAATAAACCACGTAAAAATCACCTCACTGGTCAGTATATTGACATTATGAGGTGATAGTGTCTGTCCCGGGGAAAATTGCTGCCATATGATTGATATATGGACAATACCCGCCTTTTATTTTTTTTCGGCAGCTTTCCCGGTGTCTTTGCTAAGGGCAAGAAGTATTTTTTCTGCTACAATTTTCCGGGCATTTGCTTCACTGGTAAGCTGCAATGCAAATAAACGCAAAGTGGTTTCGTAATCCTCCGCGGATAATTGCTCGAGAGTAGCGGACAATTTCCCTGATATATTGGCGAAGGCTTCGTCCTGAAGCTTTGTGAGCTCTTCAAAAAAACTCTGGTATTTCTGCTCATCAGTTAGATTGCTTAAGGACCCGGCTATAAGAGGTATGGGTAAAATGGGCTTCAACATGGACATAATATATAGAGTTACCAGGTGTACCCTGTCATATTTCTTGTTGACAGGGCGTTTGAGATAGCCCTCTTTAACGTAGTTGTTGACCATACTTGAGGTTATTACTTTTCCGGAAGCATCGGTATCAAAAAGCTTCAAAAGCCGCTCAAGATATGTGACCACCTGATCCATATACAGGTCTATACCGGGAAATTGGCTCCAGCTCTCGGTTGTAAAAGAGCTTAAAGTATGTGAAAAATCTGATAATTCCTGTTTGATTGAATTTATTTTGTCTGTTTTCAAGCTTAAAACCTCCGAATAATCGCTATGATAAGTATATCATATCAAATTATTTTTACAATCTGGTTGATAAAAGCCCTTGACATTCAAATGATAAGCGGGTAACATAGTAATCAAAACTAGATGAATTTTATATATGGCGTAACATTGCAGGCCGAGTTGTTAAAAATTATATTAATAACCGACTTTGTAAAGGGGAACAATAAATATACATAAAAAGAATTGCGGAAACGGAAGGTGATTGCATGCTGGAATTAAGTAACAGGAATATTACAATATGGGGGGATTCAATTTTAAAAGGGGTAGTACTGGATGAACAGGACGGCAGATACAAGGTATTGAAAAACAGCAGTGTAAACAATTTTGCTGAAATAACCGGCTGCTCCCTGAAGAACAATGCTTATTTTGGGATGACCTCAACCAAAGCACTGAACAAAATAGCAAATTCCATAGATAAACAGCCTATAGACAATAAGGATATTGTTATACTGGAATTTGGCGGTAATGACTGTGATTTCAATTGGACAGAGATTTCAAACTCACCTGAAGACGAACATCTTCCCAGGACAACCATTGCTGCCTTTAAAAATTCACTTCAGAATATGATAACCCTGTTCAAGGAAAAGGGCGTAAATCCCATTCTAATGAACCTTCCTCCGTTGGAGCCCGAGAAATATTTCAACTGGCTTTCCAGAGGTTTAAACAAGGATAATATACTCCGCTGGCTTGGCGATGTTGCCAAGATATACCGCTGGCAGGAAGCTTACAACACTGCGGTGGAGTGGGCGGCACTGCAAAACGGCTGCAGGCTTATAAATGTACGGGAAAGCTTTTTAATAAGCAAAAACTACAGTTCCCATTTTTGTGCCGACGGAATACATCCCAATGAAAAAGGACACAACAAAATACTGGATTCACTCCTGAATTTTGCATTTTAATTAAACTCGGGACCCGGGAGAGCGGCTGTAACAGCCATTATCCCGGGTCCCGTGATTTTATCCTTATTGTTGAGCTTCAAGTTCTGCCAGCTTTGAATCAATATCCTCTTTTGTTACGGCCGACAGATAATTTATTTTGTAATTTTGAGCATTTCTGAGCATTTCGATACTTTTTTCGCGGTCACCCAGCTTTTCCAGAATCAGTGAATAATCATAAAAGGCTTCCGGAAATTTGGGATTCAGTGCCATAAGCTTGTTGAAAATCTCCAGGGCCTTTTCCTGTTCTCCCATTAGATAATAGGTTTGACCCAGGTTATCAAGTATGACAGTACCGGTACTGTTATAGTTCAGGGCTTCCAGGTTAAATGCCAGAGCCTTTTCAAGATCCCCTTTCAAATTGTAAAGGTAGCCAAGGCTTCCGTAAACATTGGTGGTTTTATAGTTTGGTATGATATTTTCAAATGTTTCTATGGCTTCATCAAGCTTTCCCTGTTTCCAGAGACCTAGGGCATAGTTGGATTTTATATTATAAAGCTCATTGTTTGTTGTTTTTGACGAGTTTAACTGATCCTCGAATACTTTCATGGCTTCTTCCAGCCTGCCGTTCTTTAACAGGAGATACCCATAGGTGGTAACCGTATTTGACTTGGCAGCTCCAGTATTATAAGCCATCTGCATCCATTTTATGGTACCCTCCGCATTATCGGCGGTATATGCTCTGTTGGCTTTTAAGATATAATATGTGCACTTGAGTTTTCCGAATAACATATTTCCTCCACAAATCCGCAACCTGCATTTTTTATGTTTTTTTGATTTTAATTATATCAAATGGTGTCTAAATGTACAGGTATTTTGCCTTGTTGAAACACATATGTTCAGATAAATTTTTTCTACAGCCGAAAAAATTTATCTGAACATATGTGTTATAATAGGGATTGGCCGCCAGCTTAAGTTATATTGAATTATAAAACCGGCGGGTTTAAATAATGGGTGAGGTGGATTTCTCAAAATGGAGTATGATATTCATATAAAAAAGGCAGTACTGCATATTTTGGACACAAGTATTAATTTTCCGGTATTTTCAAACAGCGAGCTGGAGCTTGATGGTGAGATTTCGGAATTTCTTGAAAAACATTTAGCTAAAATATTAGACGATACAAATCTAAAGAAGGCGCAATTTGTTGGAGAGACTAATCCGGCAAGAGATGTTTGTGCCGCAGTTAAAGATGATGAAGGCTGCTTTCTGGAAGCCAGCAATGCACTGGGAGGCATGATATTCGACATGATGCTTAAAAATGTTGATATTACGCCGGCAGACCTGATATGCTGTCTGTTCTACATAAATAATGAACAATACCTGGGTATTTTGAAATTAAACTATAAAACCGGATATACCCACTATGTAAATCAGTTGGAGGAGGGGGCCAGCAATTCCATAATAAGGCATAAAACCTTACTCCCTTCCGACGGGCAAAAGGTGGAGGAGGCCGTTTTAATAAGTATGGAAACAGGCCAACTGAAGCTGTTGGAGAGGCTTTACGAAATAAACGGGGCAAAGGAATTTTATCTGTCCCAATACATTTTCAATTGCTCTACAGACCTGTCCCAGAACCAAAAGCTTAAAATCATAGATAAAGTAACACAAAAAATCAACAAAAAGTATTATGATGAGGATTTCGACAAGGTTGCAAAGCTTAAAAAGGTGGTTTCGGACAGTCTCGATGAAAACAAGGAAATAAGAGTGGATGCCATTGCTGAAGAAATATTTGAAACAAATCTGGCAGTGAGGGAAGAATACATTCAGGAGATCCAGAAGGCCGGACTCAAGGATGAAACCATCGAGATCCCTGAAAAAATTGCGGAGAAGAAATTTAAAACACATAAAATAAAAACCGATACCGGAATAGAAATAAACTTTCCGCTGAGCTATTATGACGACAGGGATATGATCGAGTTCTTCAACAACCCTGACGGTTCAATTTCCATAATAATCAAGAACGTAAGTAAAATTACCAATAAGTGATGCCTCACTTCCTGTGCTTCTCAATCAGATTTGAAGAGATAAAGGAAGGCAGATATTTTTTCCACAAAGGCTCATCTTCGGTGAATTTGTAAGTTGATATTTTATTATACAGCCAGGCTCTGTCAAAGGATGAGCCCTTTAAAGGGATATTCAAATAATTTATATTATTTTTAAGGAGATTTGAACCATCCGAATACACAGAGTAGGGTATGCCAGAGGCTGCCAGCAATGTGGGTGAAATATCAAGGAAGGAGGCCACTTCCGAGTTTTCTCTGTGTTTCTGCCCATCAGGTGTAATAATAAACAACGGAACAAACTCAAAGTATTTGTCTCCATCAATAAAGGAAGCCTGCGCAAAATCCTCCGAATTTATGTTCGGAGTGTGATCCCCGTAAATTATTATATAACTGTTGGGGAACTTTTTCTGAACGGCGGTTACATAGTCCTTTATGGATTCATCCACATAGCTGAAGGAGTTAAAATAGTTTTTGACTATTTCGTTTTCAATATCGTCGTACAGGGGATTATTATAGTAATTCCGTGCACTTTCAAAAGGACCGTGGCTGGTCATTGTAATAACATATGAAACAAAGGGCTCCCTGGCTTTTACCATTTTGTCGTAAGCAAACGAAAATACTTTGTCATCGGGAGCACCCCAGCCCTCGTCCTCATAATTCATGGAGCCGATGTCAAAAAACTTCTTAAAGCCCATTTTTGAAAGAGCAATGTTTCTATTATAAAAAGTTCCGACATTACCGTGAAAGGCCATGGTATCATAGGAGGCCTTGGCCAGTTTTGAAACAAAAGAGTTGGGGTAACCGTAAGAGGTAAGCTTTATGGCAGGGAAGGAATCCAGCGGTTCCACACTGTTTATAACCGAAAACTCGGTGTCGGAGGTACCTCCGCCCTGGTGGTAGCTTAAAGTATACGGATAATATATGCTGTTAGCTGTCAACGAATTCAGGTAGGGCATTACAAAAGAATCCTTGTACTTTTGCCTGACTATATTGGCATCCATGGATTCAACCTGAATTATTACAAAATTGGGATTTTTGGAATTTAAAAATGGTTTGTTGGGATCTTTTTCCGCACCGACTATGTCGCTGTTTGTTTGCTTCCTTCCATAGTTGAGCTGACCTATCAGCTTTGTTTCACTATTATTTTTAATAATGTTTACAGCACTGTTTACAAGCGTGCCATATCTTGCGACAATTTCCGTTTCCCCGGTGTACCTGTCGTCCATATACTGTACAATGGACTTTTGAGCATGGTAGTTGTTGATTTCCACAACTAAAAGAATTACGAGAGAAGCGATGAGTAAGGTATACTTCATTAATGGCAGTGAGAACTTTCTGACATCCTTTTTAAAGTATTTGAAGAAAATATACAAAGCCAGGGGTGCGTCAATAAAAACTACCAGCAGCTGCATGCTCTTTGGATTAGCCAGATGGGTAGCCGAAATCAATGCCTCCTTGAAGAGGGAAATCCACTGCAGAAAATGAAGATAGCTGTGATAATAAAGGAAATAGGATATATTTGTAAAGCAGTAAATACCCTGTGCAACCATTACAATTAAAAAAAGGTATCTTGATTTAAAGCTGAATATAATAGTAAATACTATAATACTGCACAGCAAAGTAAACCAGAATTTATAGACAAATACTTCCCTGGTAGCCTGCGGTATCAGAAAATAGTTGTATAAGCTGAGTTTTAAAGCATTTATTAATATAAAGAGAACAATTACAGTAAATGCATTTCTATAAGGTTTATCTTTAAAAGAATTCTTAACTTTACTGAAGTTTTCAACAAAAAAATTCTTAAGCATTAACAACTTGCCAATGTTCCTTTCTGATTTTTTGATTGTTTTAATCTTGAAATCTTTGATTCCTTATTTATTTCATTTTTGCCATGATTCCCATGGTGTTTTTATAAGATTGCTTTATAAACGGCCTGTTATAATCTGTTATGTATTTTCCGGATATATTTTCATCCGGTATGGGAATGATTTTGAATACAGGTCTATTATTAACATAGTATTTGTCCACCCAGGTGGGTACATAATCCACACTTTTTATTACAATACCGTTTGATGCATCCTTCTCCAGCTTGAGATTTACAATTATTCCATCTTCGGTATAAATCTTATTGGGCCTGTTGGCCTTATCCACACGCCTGTAGCCTGAAATAAAATTTCCCATGGAGTAGATTATGAATTTATCCTTTCCATTTACTTTTACAATCTCAGACTTTTGAATAACATGGGGATGCGACCCGAGAATAATATCGGCTCCCCAGGAAAGCATTTTTTTAGCCAGCGCAGTCTGTGAATTATCCGGTGTCCGCTTG
The DNA here is from genome assembly GCF_000621505.1 of Ruminiclostridium cellobioparum DSM 1351 = ATCC 15832. GTDB lineage: Bacteria > Bacillota > Clostridia > Acetivibrionales > DSM-1351 > Ruminiclostridium > Ruminiclostridium cellobioparum. The sequence continues at coordinate 32,422 of NZ_KK211290.1, read as the reverse complement.
TATTCTGTTCCCCAGTGGACAATAACTATTACTGCATCCGCTTTATCCGCTTTGGCAGCCTTGATATCCTTTTGTATCTGCAACTCATTTATTGGACTCAGGTAAGTGGCTTTTTGCGCCGCACTGAGTTTTTTGTCCAGTCCGTTATACATTCCGGAGTAAGACAGTATCCCCAATTTTATGCCGTTAATGTCCTTGATTACATATTTATTCTTCCCATTTGTCGAACTGCCTATATTCAGCATCTTATTTTTATTTATCATTTGAATTGTACGGGTCAAACCGCTGATTCCTCTGTCCAGACAGTGATTGTTGGCTGTTGACAATATATCGAACCCTGCTCCTGCCAATGCAGGAAGTATGGCATCGGGCGTGTTGAAACTCGGATAGCTTGTATAGCCTGTTTTCGGTCCGGCCGTTACGGTTTCGAAATTACCTATGGTCAGATCCGCTTCTGTGAGATATGGCTTTACATATTCCAGAAAGCCCGTGAAATCATATGTACCTGTCTTGGGCGAGTAAGCATTGTTCAGGTTGCTCTGATGTGCCATTATATCTCCCACCGCCGATATGGTAACAGAGGCGGGAGCCGGCTCCTGCACCGGTTTGTCGTCAGGGGGCGGCGCAGCCTCATTTTCAGGTGCCTGGGTATTATCGGCAGGGGGAGTGCTGCTATTTTGTTTCTGACTTTCCTCGGTAACAGCCGGCGACTTTACAGGGGGTTGTACAGGGACTTGTACCGGGGGTTGGGCCGTGGTTGAAGTTTCCGTGTCAATTGCGGCATTGGTCTGTGCGGCTGCAGCAGTATCAGTTGAGACGTTGGGTGCGGGGGCTGCCGATGCTTTAGCAGGTGTGCCTGTAGAGGCTGTAACTGTTGAATCAGACTGCTTTTCGGCCACTGTCCGCCCGGACGAAACTCCAAAGGCATTTATATCGCCCAAAGCGTTAATAATAAGAGTACTTCCCAGCATAATGCAGCACATTATACTTAAAACAATAAAAGTATACTTAAAAAGACGTATTTTGGTATTCATTTGTTATGTACCTTCCTGAAAAACAAAAAAATTATATAAATTTAATAAATTAACAAATAATTAATCAACAATAAGACTATATCACAAATTGGTATTTAAATGTTAAAAATTGAGCAATAACCTTTAAATAATTTAAAAAAACAAATTTGAAGACGTATTTTTATTGTATTTTGGTTTAAAATTGTGATAGATTGGTATTAATAAAATGATTGGAAATATTGTAGATTAACTGGTTATGGAGGTTTTTATATATGGAGAACATTAACAGAGCAATTCTGATTGTATTGGACAGCGTAGGAGTTGGTGAACTTCCGGATGCACCGGATTACGGTGATACGGGAAGCAATACTCTGGGAAATATAGCAAAAAGCTGCGGCGGAATAAAGCTGCCGAATATGGAAAATATGGGACTGGGAAAGGTTGACGGCATTGATTATCTTCCGGTGCCCCGGAGTATAACCGGATGCTATGGCAGGATGGCCGAGGTGTCGAAAGGCAAGGATACCATTACCGGCCACTGGGAGCTTGCCGGGCTGCAGCTGGAGTATCCCTTTCCCACTTATCCCAACGGCTTCTCAAAGGAAATCCTTGAAAAATTTGAAAGGCTCTCAGGAAGGGGCGTCCTGGCAAATTGTGTGGCGTCAGGCACAGAGATAATCAAAGAATACGGTGAAGAGCACATGAGGACGGGAAAGCTCATTGTCTACACTTCGGCAGACAGCGTATTCCAGATAGCTGCACATGAAGAGATTGTTCCGGTGGAAGAGCTGTACAGGATTTGCCGGATAGCAAGAGATATGCTGCAGGGGGAAAACATGGTAGGACGTGTCATTGCCCGCCCGTTTACCGGCCGGCCCGGGGACTTTTCCCGTACAACGAACAGGAGGGATTTTTCGGCTGAGCCCACAGCGGATACCATCCTTGACAAGCTGCAGCAAAAAGGGCTGGACGTAATTGCAGTGGGAAAAATAGAAGATATTTTTTCAGGGAAGGGTATTACAGTGGCTGAACACACCAAGAGCAACATGAATGGTGTTGACGTCACTTTGAAATATATGAAGGAAAACAATAAGGGTATTATTTTTACAAACCTTGTTGATTTTGATATGCTTTTTGGACATAGAAACAATGCAGAGGGATACAGGCAGGCTTTGGAAGAGTTTGACGCACGGCTTCCTGAGATAGTTGGGGCCATGAGGGACGATGACCTGTTGATAATAACCGCCGATCATGGCTGCGATCCCACAACTCCCAGCACCGACCACTCCAGAGAACACGTGCCGCTGCTCCTATACGGAAAGAATATAAAGCAGGATGTAAATCTGGGAACCAGAAAAACTTTTGCCGACCTTGCCAGTACAATTGCCGAAGCTTTCGGAATCAAAAATGAATTTCCGGGTGAAAGCTTCCATGGCCTGATAGCAAAGTAAACGGTTGGGATATTTGCAATGATCTGAGCTAAGCAAGAGGTTGAATAATTAAAATTTGCCAATAGTATTTATATGTACTATTATAATAGTGTAGCATGTATTTACCAAAGTTAACCGGAACAACGCGTTACGTTAAATTCTGGTAAACCCTTAAATTGAATACACGGATGCAGATATGGGAAGCAGGTTTGAGCCCTGCACGGTCCCGCCGCTGTGTTGGAGGAGTTCTCCATGATTTGCCACTGGTTAACAGCCGGGAAGGCTTGGAGAGTGATGAAGCCTGAGTCAGAATACCTGTCTGCAGCCGGGGAGTGGTTCGCCATTTCCTGACACTGCAACTCTACGAGAGATAGGGAAGGTGTAATAGCTGATAACTTTGCAAATAAAGTATCTAAGCCCCTGAACACCTTGTGTTTACGGGGTTTTTTAAATGGAGGAAAATAAAATGAAGATAAAAATATTGTCACTTTTTATGGTTTTTGTTTTGGCAGCAGGGCTGTTTGCAGGCTGCGGCCAGGCTGATATTTCCGGAAACTCATCAGCCGGTACCGCCGCCCAATCGGCAGCACTATCAACAACAGCCGCACCGGGTGCGGCAGCCGATAGTACCGGGATAGATTCAAAGGCTGTCCGGTATCCCCTGACCCTGAAGGATGCCGGCGGAACTTCAGTAACTATAGCAGCAAAGCCTGCCAAGATTGCCGCTTTTCCCCTGGGGGTCTGTGAAATGCTGATCTCATTGACAGATAAGAGCCAGATAGCTGCAATGACATATTTTGTGGAGGACCAGGGAGTATCAAATATCACCGATGCTGCCAGGGGAGTAGGGCAGAGGATGGATTTCAATGCTGAAAAGATACTGGCGCTGCAGCCTGACCTGGTTCTGGCCGATGCCTGGTCGGATGCCAATATAATAAAGCTGCTGAGGGATTCGAACATTAATGTCTTTGTTTTAAAAACCCCTTCCAATATAGACCAGGAGAAGGAAATGCTGAAGCTGTTGGGCGATATAACCGATAATGCCGGTAAGGCCGAAGAATTGACAAACTGGATGGACCAAAAGCTTAAGTCGGTTTCGGACAGGCTGTCTGTACTAAAGGAGGAAGAGAAGCTCAGCATTATAGATTACAGTGAGATGGGCAGCACAAGCGGCAAGGATACAAACTTTGACGATATAGTTACAAGAGCAGGCTTGACAAACCCTGTGTCGAAAGAAGGCCTGACAGGCTGGCCGCAGCTTTCAAAGGAAATGATAGTTAAATATGATCCCGATATTATCAGCGTACCCTCATGGTTTTATGATACAAGCAAGGCAACACCTGAAAGCCTGACCAAATCCATCAGGGAAGATAAATCTTTAGCGGGTGTGAAAGCGGTAAAAAACAACAGGATTATTTCAGTGCCTTACAACCATTTAAGTGCTACGTCGCACTATTCCGTGCTGGCTGTTGAGGATATGGCAAAAGCCGCATATCCGGACTTGTTTAAATAGATAGGTGGAGGATCATGTGAAAAGGGCAGGATTAAAAATTGGAATAATACCGGTAATGCTTATGGTATTGCTTGCTGTGATGATAGCAGGTACTGCAGTCGGTGCCGTATATGTGCCGTTTTTTGACACCTTCAGGATAATACTTAAAAACCTTGGATTCCTGCCGGATGCAACCTTTGTCCAGGGGCAGGAACCCATAATCTTTCTGGTGAGATTTCCGCGGGTGGCAGTGGCTGCCCTTGCCGGCACAGCCCTTGGCACTTCGGGTGCCGTGATGCAGGGGATGTTCAGAAATCCCATGGCAGATCCCGGAATACTTGGAATATCCAGCGGTGCAGGTCTGGGTGCGGTGCTGTCCATTAAGCTTGGACTGGCGGCAGCCAGCATATTTGTATTGCCCCTTTCGGCATTTACCGGAGCTTTTTTGGCAATAATGGCAATATACATATTATCCTACCGAAAGGGAAAGGTTCCCGTTCTGACCCTGATACTATCAGGTATTGCAGTCAGCACTTTCCTCGGAGCAATAACAAATATCGTACTGACCCTGTCCTATGATTACCAGGTCAAGGAATTTTTGTTCTGGTCCACAGGTGGGCTTGAAGGCAGAAGGTGGGAACATTTTCAGCTGATTGTCATTCCTGTGCTGGTCAGTGTAGTGCTTATGCACTTGTTTTCCAGGGATCTGAATGTTCTGCTCATGGGTGAGGAGGAGGCCAGATCGGTGGGACTCAACACCGACAGACTCAGAACCATATTACTGGTACTTGTTTCGGCAGCAACTGCAAGCAGCGTATGCGTGACAGGAGCAATAAGCTTTGTGGGGCTGATAGTGCCCCATATTATGAGGCTGCTTGTGGGACCTGACCACAAGATACTTCTGCCCGCAAGTTCAATAGGCGGTGCCATATTCCTTGTTGCCTGCGACCTGATATCAAGAGTGGTGGCGGTACCTTACGAACTGGGTGTGGGTATAATCACAGCTTTGCTTGGAGCGCCCTACTTCCTCTATCTTCTTCTCAGATCCAAAAAAGAGGGAGGGGCTCTGATATAATATGGATAGTTATAATGCGGACAGTATCATTGAAATAAACGATCTTAATTATTCAATAAACAACAAGGAAATATTAAAAGGTATCGACCTGAATATAAAGGCAGGGGATTTCATCGGTTTGATTGGGCCCAACGGCGCAGGTAAAACAACGCTGTTAAAGTGCATCAACGGTTTGAACAAAGCCGGAGGCCATATAAAAATCAAGGGCATTGATATCAATAAGTACACTGAGAGGCTGCTGGCAAAAGAGGTCGCGTTGATGCAGCAGAATACCACCGTCGGGTTTCCGTTCCCGGCACTTGATATTGTCCTTATGGGAAGGTATCCTTATATTAAGAGGTTCAGGGCCGAGTCAAAAGAGGATTACACCATAGCAAGAAGGAATATGGACTATACCCATACCGGCAGTCTTGAAGAAAGCCCTGTGACTGAAATGTCGGGCGGAGAAAGGCAGAGGGTGCTGTTTGCAAAAACCCTCACCCAGGAAACGGATATAATTCTGTTGGACGAGCCCACCGCCAGCCTGGATATCACCTATCAGGAGCAGATATTTGAATATTCGCGGGAGCTGTCATCAACGGGAACCACTGTTGTTGCGGCAATACACGATCTGAAGATCGCTGCCAGATACTGTACAAGGCTGGTCCTGATGAATTGCGGAGAAATTGTTGCCGACGGTTTGCCCCAGGAGGTGCTTACCTCGGAAAATCTCTCCCGTGTTTACGGCATAAATGCACTGGTTTATAAAAACAGGATAACTGGACTGCTGGATCTCTATATCAACAGGGATACTGCCGGCAAGAAATCCGAACTGGTACATGTTATAGGCGGAGGAGGCTCTGCCGCGGGAGTTTTGAGACAGTTATACCAGCAGGGTTACCGTGCCACGGCAGGAGTTTTCTCCCAGGGGGACAGTGATATTGGCAGCGCCGAGGTATTCGGGATGGAACACCTGATGGAAAAGCCTTTTACCGAAATATCGGATGAAATTCATGCCAGAAATATTTCATATATTAAAGATTCTGAAATTACTATCCTGTGCAATATGCCCTTTGGTTTTCAAAATTTCAGAAACCTTGAAGCGGCACTGAATGCAAACAAACTGGTCATTATTGAGGATGAACTGCCCGAAATAAGGGATTTTACGGACGGAAAGGCAACTGCGCTTTACAAGCGGTTAAAAGAAACTGCTGCTGCGGTTATCACATCAGCCCAGTTGCATGAAGTTCTATAGAATTTATTTGATAAGTTTGCAAGCCCCAAAATATTACTTTGCAGAATTTTCGGAGGATATATGGATATATGGGAAAATTGATCCTGGTGACAGGCGGCGCCCGCAGCGGTAAAAGTACTTTTGCCGAAAAAAAAGCGGCAGAGCAGGGAAACAATGTGCTGTATGTGGCAACCGCAAAACGTACAGACGAGGAAATGGAACAGAGAATAGCCAGACATAGGGAAAGAAGACCTGCTGAATGGGAGACCTATGAAGGCTATAAAAATCTGGACATGGCCCTTGAGGGATTGCTGAAAGGCAGAAGTGCCGTTCTTCTGGATTGCATAACAATTATGGTATCAAATCTCATGCTGGATGGGAGCTGTGATTGGGACAGCCTCACAAGGGACAGGGCGGATGAGATTGAGGATACAATACTTCACCAGCTGGAAAGACTTGTAAGTCTTGTGAAAATGAATGAGATGCCTTTCATTCTGGTAACAAATGAAGTGGGTATGGGAATTGTGCCGGCATATTCAATGGGAAGGGACTTCAGGGATATAGCCGGAAGGATGAACCAGCTTCTTGCCGGAACAGCCGACGAGGTTTATTTCTGTGTCTCGGGCATACCTGTGAAGATCAAGGGATAGGGGTTAAAATGAAAGCTTTAAAAAGACTGGTATTGATGCTGCAGTTCTTTACGAGAATACCTATAAACATACAAATAACCGCCAATAGTTCGGATTTTGGAAAAGGCCTTGTATTTGCGCCTTTTGTGGGACTTGTGATAGGGGCTGTGCTGACAATTGCCGCCTACGGTTTGCTTTTTATTTTTCCCAGGGTAATGGTCTCGGCACTTGTACTTGTGCTTTATATGGCAATAACCGGGGGACTTCACCTTGACGGTCTGGGTGACACCTTTGACGGTATATTCTCCAACCGTCCCAAGGAAAGGATTCTGGAGATAATGAGGGACAGCAGGGTGGGCACCAATGCTGTCCTTGCCGTTGCCAGTGTATTGCTGCTGGACTTTACTGCGCTGACTCAAATAAATGAAGAATACTTTTTGAGAATAATATTGCTCATGCCAATGGCCGGGAGAGCAGGTTCTCTTGTCGGAGCTGCCGTTTCGGGCTATGCCAGACTGGGGGAGGGCCTTGGAAAATCCTTTATAGATTTCTGCGGCAAAAAGGAGCTGATATGGGGATTAATCATATATTCTGTGATCAGTTTACTGACTTTTGATCTCAAACTGTGGATTATATTGCTGCTTCCGCCGCTGACAGCTCTTTTAACGGTAAAATATTTCAGCAGCAAGGTAGGCGGTGCCACAGGAGATATACTTGGAGCGGTATGTGAACTGAACCAGTGCATATTTCTGGTGGCGGCATGCGGGATATTACTTTAGAATACTGTTCTATAAAGCATTTATGGCAATGCTCTCGACAACAGCACCGGTCAGCATAAGAACCAAGCCTGTAAAAAGAACGAGTTTTTCTGCTTTTGAAAGTTGTATGTCTTTGAAGCTTTTTGTAATTGTGTTTTTTCCATTGGTCAGGACCGTTGAGATATGGGCAGCCGCACAAGTGATGAGCAATTGTCCCGACATTTCCCAAAGGCCTGCTCTATGCAAAAGATCAAAAGTACGGGTAATTCTTGATATAAGCGGAACAGCTTCGGTTCCCATAGAAAAAGACCATGTTCCCAAAACGACGCCGTTAATGCAAATCTGTGTAAAAAATGCAAGGTATCCTATAGAAAAATAGTTAATATCCTTCTTCTTCTTCTTCTTGCCAAACAAGCTTCCGAAAATAACAACAATGACAGATAGCTGATTATAAAAGAAAATCTGTAAAGTCGAGATAAAAGTGTTTTTTGAGGTTTCCCAATCCTGTAATGGATTTTTATTTTTAAGAATACCTTCCGGCAGAAAATAATAGCTAATTATTGTTATTCCGAAAAATAAAACAAAAAAAACCAAATAACAAAACAGTATTCTCTCTTTCAAACTTCCGCTGCTTAGCTTTTTCCGTAAAAAACCCATTAATAATTTCCTCCTTTGGATTCCAGGATATTTGCATTTACATCTCTTTTTGATATTTATTAATCAGAAAAACAACTATCAGATTGTAAAGTACATATACGGCTACTACAAAGGATGACACCCATAAAGGCGCCGAAATCAGTATGGTAACATAAGTGATTGCAATAATGAGCCACTGGGTGATGTCACCGGCTTTAGCTTTTGCACGGTTTCGGATCATTGTGTTTCTTTCATCATTATTTTCAATTTCCTTCGCCCTTTTAATTGCGGGGTTACTGCTTTCAATATGATATGTAATCAGCCTGATTATTCCCAGTCCCGAAAGACCTCCTCCAACACCAATAAAAACACCGCATATGGGCTTTGCAATTTCAGCTTTTAACAGGAAGCTGAGTATTATGAGGCAAATACCTGTAATCAGCTGTAAAATACCAAAGGGAAATTTCTTTTTCACTGTTATTCCTCCTCGTAGATAAAAATTTCTTCAATGCTCATGCCAAAATAACGGGCAATTTTAAAAGCTAAAGTAATAGACGGGTTGTACCTCCCGTTTTCCAGAGAGCCTATAGTTTGTCTGGATACCTCCAGTGCTGATGCCAGGTCCTCTTGTTTGATTCCGCGCTGCTTACGTATTTTTTCGAGTCTGTTCTTCATATATACCTCTTTATAATGCAAAATGGAAAGCATGCTTTCCATAAATAAAATAACATAATAGCTATTTCATGTCAAGTAAACTTTCCATACGCAAATTTAAATTTGAATTTTTAATCTTGGCACGGTGTTTCATCTTCCGTGTTAACGGGTAAATAATAAGCAATTCATAATACATAAGGATTATGCATACAATAATACTTACATTTTACGCTGAAAGACCTGATTTTGAACAGGCAGAAAGGAGTTTAAAATGGTAAGACCAATTAAAATCAAAAGAATAGAGGACATTGAGAATATCAACAGGATTGTCAGCCGGTATCCCTTTGACATCTGGATTCATGGAAAAAGCGGTATGGCTGATGCAAAGTCTATACTGGGAATGTTCATCCTCAAGCTGGATGAGCCGCTGTCAATTGTAGTACCTGATGATGAGGATACCGGCAAGCTGTTTAAGGAACTGGACGAGTACATGCACATTTATTAGTTACCAGTTGCTGATTAAATCTTTCTGTAAAGCAATACAGGATTTCAAGTAGCACAACAGGTTAAATTAGGCTGTAAAAGTAATTTTCAGTATACTTTACAGCCTTTGGTTACAGCCTTGGGGTGAGTAATAAACAGCATGTACGGGTGCCTGCTACGGGTTTTCGCAGATTTTTGCCGCCACGTCGGCAGCAGAAGCTGCGTCGGCGGTATAAAAATCTGCCGAAATTGTCTCACAGAAGTTTTGGGTCACAGGCGCTCCGCCTATCATTATGGATATTTTATTCCTAATCCCGGCTTCTTCGGCCGCCTTTACCACATTTTCCATCTCCGCCATTGTGGTGGTGAGCAGGGTGGAACATGCAATTATCCGGGCATTTTCATTTATGGCTGTTTCAACAAAACGGCCGGCAGATACGTCAACTCCTAAATCAACTACCTCCAGGCCTCTGCCTTCCATCATCATTTTAACAAGATTTTTTCCTATATCATGCAGATCTCCCGCAACAGTGCCGATGACAACCTTTCCTGCGGCCTTGACACCGCTTGAGGCCAACAGGGGCTTGAGCAGCTCTGTTCCCATATTCATGGCTCTTGCCGCAATCATGACCTCCGGGACATAAATTTCATCATTTTTAAACTTTTCTCCGATAACGGCCATTCCGGGAAGGAGCCCTTCATTCAGTATCTCCTGAGGCTTGTAACCCTCATCGAGGGCTTTTTGTACAAGCTCTTTTACAACTTTTGCCTTACCTATCTGAAGATTTTGCGAAATTTCGTTAAGTATACTCATATTGTCTCCCATCTGCGTGCATAGCCGTACACAAATAGTAGTGAAAAGCCGCTTTGCGGATTTTGCTGCGTGAGAGGTACGATCAATGCTCTATACATTTGTGTTAAAATACATTCGTCTTAAGTCGCTTTAGTACATTAATGCTATTATACATATATACATTGTAATATAAGTTTGATATATATTGTAATACAAATTTGAATATTTGTATAAACATTTTATTACTTTTGATTTAAACTGCCGGCTGTTTTTATGGTTGCCTTGTACATTATAGCTTCCTTGGTGGCTTCGCTGCGCCGGAATTCACCTGATATCTCACCTTCGGACAATACCAGCACCCTGTCGCACATCCCGAGTATTTCTTCAATATCGGAGGAGATGAGTATGACTGAAGCACCCTTGGATACCAGATCCAGGATACAGTTATATATATCTGTCTTTGATGCGACATCAACACCCCTGGTAGGTTCATCAAGAATAAATATTTTTGAACGGCTCATCATCCACCGGGCTACGGCAGCTTTCTGCTGGTTACCGCCGCTGTAAGTTTCCAGCAGATCATGAAGATTGCCCGGCCGGATACTCAGCTTTTTTATATATGTATCCGTAACATCGGTCATAATCTTGTTATGCAGATATTTATACTGTTCAAATCTCTTGAGGGATGAAAGAGTCACATTATTTTCAAGATTGAGGCAGCCAAAAATTGAGCTTGAGGCACGGTCTTCGGGCAGCAGGGCTATTCCGTTCCTGATGGCATCCTCCGGTGACGATAATTTTACCTTTTGGCCATTGATTTCTATACTTCCGCTTTTGATGGGAGTAATGCCAAAAAGACACTGCGCCAGGAGGGACCTCCCCGAGCCCATAAGCCCCGTAACTCCCAGAATTTCAGATTTTTTGAGGTCAAAGGTGATTGAGTTCAGAATGTTGGCCGCACTGAGATCTTTAACAGACATTATCACCTTTCCAACCGAAATATTCAGTTTGGGATAGCGGTTCTTCTCTGCCGGAACAGCCAGCATCCTGATAATATCATCCTTGGAGGTAGTGTTGACTGTCTGGGTTCCAATCATCCTGCCCTGGTGGATAACTGAAACCCGGTCGGCTATCAGCTCGATTTCATCCAACAGATGTGTTATATACAGGATGGCTGTGTTCTTTTCCTTCAATGCCCGGATTATCCTGTACAATATGTCCTTCTCCTTGGAGGTGAAGGCAGCTGAAGGCTCATCGAATATGACAATCTGGGCATTGGAAACATAGGCCCTCACCATTTCCACAAGCTGCCTTTGTGCAAAACCCAATTCTCCGGCATTGGTGCGGATATCGATATTAATGCCGAATTCATCGAATATATCGGTGCAGTCCCGGAACATTCTGAACTTGTTGCGGGCCAAAAAGCTGTTCTGACTTTTGGGATGATCCATGTAAATGTTCTCAGCAACAGACAGATTGGGATACAGGTTAATGTCCTGCCATACGCAATATATTCCGTGGCGCTTTGCCTCTGCCACACTTTCTATGACGACCGGCTCATTGTCGATCAAAACTTCGCCGCTGTCCTGTTTGACGACACCGCTTATGATCTTGATGACAGTGGATTTACCTGAGCCGTTTTCACCTATGAAGGCGTGCACCTCACCGGAACATAGATCCAATGAGACATTGTGCAGAGAAAAAGCGTCACTGATGTGTTTACTTATATTCCTGACTTCCAGTTTGGGAATTCTCATGGTCGACAACCTCCAAAAGAAGATTAAACTCTACCTTCAAACAAATCTATAGAGGTAAATAACTGTATGTTTGCATTAAAAATATTATTTTTATGCTGATCCGATAATGTATGATTGGTTATTAGTTTGTCACATAAATCTTTTATTAATCCGGCTCTGTAAAAAGAGTTCCTCTCAAAGGCCGAGGATGTGCAGACGATTATTTTTTCATTTGCACTTTTGGCAGCTTCTTTAATGAAAGTTGCCATGTCGATATTGGATACAGTCAGTTCAAGGTTGTTTGATATGCCGTCTATTTCTATGAAAAGGCGGTTTACAAAAAAATTGTTGAGATTGTTTACAGTAAGTGTTCCGAAAACGGCTTTGGTATTATAATCAATATCCCCTCCCAGGAGGACTACTTTTGCAGATTGTGCTTCCATTATGTGAAACGCTATATTCAGGTCGTTTGTGAGGACGGTGACCCGGTTTTTGGAATTCAGCTGTTTTGCAATTTCCAGGTTAATGGCTCCGTTGGTGAGCATTATTACATCGCCGTCGTTAATCATGCGGATGGCAATTTTTGAGATTTCAAAATAATCCTGGAAGGACCCGGCTTCCATATTCTCCGAGACAGCGTCCTTTATGCTGCCCAGAACCGCGCCGCCATGAGTCCGCGTAAGAAACTCCTCACCCTCCAGCTTCTCAAGATCCCGGCGTATTGTAACCTCTGATACTCCCAGCATCTGGCTGAGCTGATTTACTTCAACCTGTTTATTTTCCAGCAGATAGTTTTTAATTATTCTTATTCTCTCAATAGCAAACATATATTCTTCCTTATTAACAATAATATTATCAGTTTCATCTATTTAAAGAACTGTTACAGACTACCGGATTGAGTGATTACAATAATAAAATGAAACCTATCGAAAGGAGTTATTTTGAGTATAAAGCATATCCCAACTAAAATCAATAAATAACATTGTTGAAATTATAAGTTATGTTATGATTTTAACGGTTTTCAGTGCCGGATACGTTTTAAATCATTGTGGAAACATTCACAAACGCTCAAAAACAATACTTTTCGTAAGCTAAATTAATAAAATGTGGTAATGATGCACAAAACAGCTTATATAAAAATATGTAAACTATAAATTATGCACAATTTTATTGACAATTATACATGCTGGTGATAACATGTATTTACAAAACGAAAGCAAACGATCATAAAAGAAAGCGTTTGCGGGAAAAGGAGAGTGTTTAAATGAAATTGAGAAAGATTATTGCAGGTACTCTTTCCATGGTTATGACTCTTTCAGTGGCTTTAGGCTTTACAGCCTGCGGAACCAAGGACAACAGCAAACTGGTTGGAGTTGCAATGCCGACAAAATCCTCCCAGAGATGGATCCAGGATGGTGACAACATGAAAAAGCAGCTCGAAGCCAAGGGTTACACAGTTGATCTTCAATATGGTGAAGACAATATCGATAACCAGGTTGCACAGATTGAAAACATGATTTCAAAGGGAGCAAAGGTTTTGGTTGTTGCTTCCATCGACGGTTCTGCTCTCACAGACGTGCTTAAAAAGGCAGCAGATGCAGATGTAAAGGTTATAGCTTATGACCGTTTGATCAGAAATTCCGAAAATGTAAGCTACTATGCTACCTTTGACAACTACAAGGTTGGTGTTCAGCAGGCTACTTCCCTGGTAAAGGGATTGGAAGCCGACACCAAGCCGGGCCCGTTCAATATCGAATTGTTCGGAGGTTCACCCGATGACAACAATGCCTTCTTCTTCTATGACGGTGCAATGTCGGTATTACAGCCGTTAATCGATAAAGGCGTTCTGGTGGTAAAGAGCGGCCAGATGGGTATGGATAAGGTTTCAACTCTCCGCTGGGATGCAGCCACAGCCCAGTCCCGTATGGAGAACATCCTAAGTGCAAATTACACAACTGAAAAGGTTGATGGCGTTTTATCACCATATGACGGTATTTCAATAGGCATACTTTCAGCCCTTAAGAGTGTCGGCTACGGCAAAGGTGATAAGGAAATGCCAATAGTAACCGGACAGGATGCAGAAGTAGCATCCGTAAAATCAATAATTGCAGGTGAACAGTATTCAACAATCTTCAAGGACACAAGAACTCTTGCTGAAAAAGCCGTTAAGATGGTGGATGCAGTTCTCAGCGGTTCGGAACCTGAGGTTAATGATACAAAGACTTACGATAACGGTAAGAAGGTTGTTCCATCATACCTTTGTGAGCCGGTACCGGTTGACAAGTCAAACTACAAGCAGACATTGATTGACAGCGGATATTACAAGGAAGCAGATTTAAAATAACAGCATCCCCTAAAAAATAATTTTTATAGATTGCAGAGTCGCCATTTTGCGGTAACTGATCCATAAAGAGCTTCAGTTGGTGAGATGGCGCTCTCTGTAATAAGCAGCAGGATAGTTTACAAAATTTATAAAGGATAGGGAGCTGAGAAAATGTCTAAACTATTACTCGAAATGAAAGATATTACCAAGACGTTTTCTAGCATCAAAGCATTGGACAATGTTAACCTGACGGTAAGAAGCGGAGAAATACATGCTTTGGTTGGTGAAAACGGTGCCGGAAAGTCGACCCTCATGAATGTTTTAAGTGGTATCTATCCCTATGGAACATATTCGGGAGACATAATATTTGATTCCAATGTGTGTCACTTTAAAGAAATAAAAGACAGCGAAAAACTTGGTATTGTTATAATTCATCAGGAACTTGCCTTAATTCCCTATTTGTCCATAGCTGAAAACGTATTTTTAGGAAATGAGCAGGCAAAGACCGGTGTCATAGATTGGAATGAAACGACTACAAGAACTAATGAATTATTATCACTTGTGGGTCTGCATGAAAGTCCCAACACACTTATAACCAATATAGGTGTGGGTAAACAGCAGTTGGTGGAAATCGCAAGAGCCCTGGCCAAGGATGTCAAGCTGCTCATTCTTGATGAACCCACGGCGGCATTGAACGATGAAGAGAGCAACAAGCTTCTGGAGCTGCTTACCGACCTGAAGGCAAAGGGAATTACATCCATATTGATATCCCATAAGCTTAATGAGGTAGAAAAGGTTTCCGACCGGATAACCGTCATCAGAGACGGCAGGACCATTGAAACCCTTGAAAAAGGCAAGGATCAGATTACCGAGGACCGGATCATCAAAGGAATGGTCGGCCGCGACATGTCCCACCGGTTCCCGCACAGAGAGCCGAAAATCGGGGATACCATATTGGAAGTCATTGATTGGAATGTTACCCATCCGATACATGACCGGAAGGTAATAAACAATGTTAATCTGAAGGTGAGAAGCGGCGAGATAATAGGGCTTGCCGGACTGATGGGAGCAGGGCGCACCGAGTTGGCCATGAGCATATTCGGCAGGAGCTACGGCAGCAAAATTACCGGAACCATCAAGCTGAAGGGAAAGCCTGTGGAGCTGTCGAGTGTGAGTAAGGCAATAGAGTCGGGTATAGCTTATGTGACCGAAGACAGAAAGAATTATGGTCTTGTTCTTATAGATAATATAAAGAATAATATTACAATGGCTAATCTCAGGAAGGTAAGCAAAAATTCAGTTGTTGGAGAACATGATGAGAATGTGGTTGCTGAAGATTTCCGTAAAAAATTCAACATCAAATCCTCCAGCATAATGCAGAAGGCCGGCAATCTCAGCGGGGGCAACCAGCAAAAGGTGGTATTGAGCAAATGGATTTTTACCGATCCTGATGTCCTGATTCTTGATGAACCTACGCGAGGTATAGACGTCGGCGCAAAGTATGAAATATATACCATAATAAACCAACTGGCAGACAGCGGAAAATCGATAGTTGTAATATCCTCCGAGATGCCTGAATTACTTGGCTTATGCGATAGAATATACGTTGTGAACGAAGGCGAAATTGCCGGAGAGCTTCCCCGTTCGGAGGCTACCCAGGAAAGCATTATGAAATGTATAATGAACCACGCCAAAGGAACAGCGTGAGCAGGTGTATATTCAATCTTTACTTTATATGTAAGTGACGTGCTCTTGCGTCACGTGGAGGTTATAAATGACAAATTTTAAATCTTTTATTAAAAATAACATACGCCAGTATGCCATGGCGTTGGCTCTTGTTGTTATTATGGTACTATTCCAGATACTGACCGGAGGAATACTCTTTAAACCGTTGAATATCACCAACCTTATATTGCAGAACAGCTATGTACTTATTCTTGGAATAGGTATGCTTCTGGTAATACTGACAGGCAATGTGGATCTGTCTGTTGGATCAGTAGCCGCTTTTATAGGGGCCATATCCGCAATATTTATGGTTCAGATGCACATGCCTGTGGTGATCGCAGTTATCCTTTGTCTGATTATCGGTGCGCTGGTGGGGGCATGGCAGGGCTTCTGGATAGCATATATCCGGATTCCGGCATTTATTGTAACTCTTGCAGGCATGCTGGTATTCAGGGGCTTGACAATGGTGCTTCTCAAGGGCCAAACCATATCACCTTATGCAGAATCCTTCCAGGCCATGGCAAACGGCTTTTTCCTTTCAGATGTATTCAAGGTGGGCGGTTTGAACATGATAGCCGTGATAACAGGTATTATACTGTCCCTGGTATTCATATTCCTTGAATATAAAAATATTCAAAGCATGAAGAAATATAATTTTGAAACACTTCCTCTCCCCATAACCATAGGCAAGACAGCAGTCATAGTAGCTGCAATAAACCTTTTGACGGTAAGCCTTGCCGCTTACAAGGGTATCCCAATAGTTCTTATTCTGATAGTTGCACTTATTGCCATATATACTTTCATTACACAGAAGACCATTGCAGGACGTCATATCTACGCACTGGGCGGAAATGAAAAGGCAGCCAAGCTTTCGGGTATCAAAACCAAGAGAGTTATGTTCTGGGTATATGTAAACATGGGACTGCTTGCCGCACTTGCAGGGCTGGTGGTTGCGGGACGTTTGAACGCTGCCACACCGAAGGCCGGCACCAACTTTGAGCTGGATGCCATCGCAGCCTGCTTCATAGGCGGAGCTTCAGCTTCGGGCGGTATCGGTACAATAATAGGAGCAATAATCGGTGCGCTTGTAATGGGTGTATTGAACAATGGTATGTCAATCATGGGTGTGGGCATAGACTGGCAGCAGGCAATCAAGGGCCTGGTTCTCCTTGCAGCTGTGGCATTTGACGTATACACGAAATCAAAGTCCAACGCTGACTGATATCCTGTGTTCCGGGAACCCGGCAGTTTAAAGTTTTTTACAATAGCATGCAATATAAAATTCAAGGCACGGTTCAGAATTAAAGCTTTCTGCACCATGCCTTTTTTAATTCCTCCAACGCGGGTGGCATAGTGCTGCAAGACAGCTGTAATATGCCATAATATTCAACCTTATCTATAATATGGTTACATAAAAAAATAAGAAAAAATATTAAAAATGATATTGACAAATAATTAACAAAGAGCTAAAATAATATCATAAAACATTGTTAAATAATTAACACTATACGGCATAACAACTTGAAGCTTTAACTCTGTTAAGCCATGTATGAAAAAATATTAGTGGCTTAATTTTTTAAAAGTGATTGTTAAAAAAATAACGATAACACAAAATTTAAATGGAGGTTGAATATTATGGCTAAGAAGAATTTGATAGTAAACAGCGTTGACACTCTTTTGGAAAAAATTACTGAAATAAAACAGGCGCAGGAAGTGTTTGCCACATATTCACAGGAACAGGTTGACAAAATATTTACAGCTGCTGCTCTGGCTGCAAACAAAAAAAGAATTCCTCTGGCAAAAATGGCACAGGTTGAAACCGGCATGGGTGTTGTAGAAGATAAAGTCATAAAGAATCATTATGCGGCAGAGTATATCTATAATGCATACAAAGATACAAGGACCTGCGGTGTTCTTGAAAGAGACGAAGCTTTCGGAATAACCAAAATCGCCGAACCTTTAGGCGTTATAGCGGCAATCGTACCGACCACCAATCCAACTTCGACTGCTATATTTAAGGCCCTGCTGGCTCTTAAAACAAGAAACGGAATCATCTTTTCCCCGCATCCAAGGGCGAAAAAATCAACAATAGAAGCAGCAAATATAATACTTGAGGCAGCAGTTGCCGCAGGAGCACCAAAGGGAATCATAGGCTGGATCGATGAGCCTACCATAGAGCTTTCCGAAAGAGTAATGAAAGAGGCAAATATAATACTGGCTACGGGCGGACCCGGAATGGTAAAAGCGGCCTATTCTTCAGGAAAACCCGCCATCGGAGTGGGAGCGGGAAACACACCTGCAATCATTGATGACACCGCCGATGTGAAAACTGCCGTAAGCTCCATACTTGTATCAAAGACCTTTGACAACGGTATGATATGTGCTTCCGAACAGTCAGTAATAGTTTTGGATAAGGTATATAACGAAGTTAAAAAGGAATTTACGGTCAGAGGCGCTTACTTCCTCAATAAGGAGGAAACTCAGAAGACAAGGGAAGTACTGCTGATAAACGGTGCCCTTAATGCAAAGATAGTCGGTCAGACTGCCCACACCATTGCCAAATTGGCAGGTTTTGACGTTCCTGTTGAAACAAAGATACTGGTGGGCGAGGTTGAATCGGTAGAATTGTCTGAAGCCTTTGCACACGAAAAACTATCTCCGGTACTTGCCATGTATAAAGCCAGGACTTTTGACGAAGCTGTAGCAAAGGCTGAAAAGCTGGTTGCCGACGGAGGTTTCGGTCATACATCCTCATTATATGTTGATGCTGTCAATGAAAAAGCAAAAATAGATAAATTCTCAGCTGCAATGAAGACCTGCAGAATTCTTGTAAACACTCCGTCCTCACATGGCGGAATAGGAGATCTCTACAACTTCAAACTGGCTCCTTCACTTACTCTTGGCTGCGGCTCATGGGGTGGAAACTCCGTATCTGAAAACGTAGGAGTTAAGCACCTTATCAATATTAAGACTGTTGCTGAAAGGAGAGAAAATATGCTTTGGTTTAGAAGCCCTGAAAAGGTATATTTCAAAAAAGGCTGCCTGGGAGTTGCTTTAAGAGAACTTAAAGACGTTATGAATAAAAAGAGAGCATTTATAGTTACCGACTCCTTCCTCTTTAATAACGGTTACACAAAGCCTGTTACAGACCTGTTGGATGCCATGGACATCAAGCATCACACCTTCTTCGATGTGGCTCCCGATCCTACTCTTGCATGTGCAAAGCTGGGTGCCGAAGCTATGAGGGAGTTCAAGCCGGATGTTATCATAGCCCTCGGCGGCGGCTCTGCAATGGACGCAGGAAAGATCATGTGGACCTTGTATGAGCATCCGGAAGTTGATTTCCAGGATCTTGCCATGAGATTTATGGACATCAGAAAAAGAGTTTATACATTCCCCCGGCTGGGTGAAAAGGCTTACTTTGTGGCCATCCCAACATCGGCAGGTACAGGTTCCGAGGTAACTCCCTTTGCAGTTATCACCGATGAACAGACAGGTGTAAAATATCCTCTTGCCGATTATGAATTAATGCCTAAAATGGCTGTAGTTGATGTTGATTTAATGATGAACATGCCAAAGGGCTTGACCGCTGCTTCGGGTATTGATGCCCTGACCCATGCGGTTGAAGCATACGCATCCATGCTGGCTACAGATTATACAAATGGACTGGCTCTGCAAGCCTTAAAGAGTATATTTGCATACCTGCCTTCAGCATATGAAAACGGCGCAAAGGACCCTGTGGCAAGAGAGAAGATGGCTGATGCTTCAACCATGGCCGGTATGGCATTTGCAAATGCCTTCCTGGGAATCTGCCACTCCATGGCCCACAAGCTGGGTGCCTTCCATCACCTGCCCCATGGTATTGCAAATGCACTTCTCATCAATGAAGTCATGAAGTTTAATATTGCCGAAGCCCCTGTTAAAATGGGTACCTTCTCGCAGTACAAATACCCCGAAATATTGAAGAGATATGCTGAAATAGCATCTTTTGTGGGAATAAACGGTACAAGCGATGAAGATAAGTTCAATAAGCTGCTTGTAAAAATAGATGAATTAAAGGCAAAGATCGGAGTTCCTGCTACAATCAAAGCTGCCGGAGTTGACGAAGCCAAATTCCTCGAGACCCTTGATGAAATGGTTGAGCAGGCCTTTGACGACCAGTGCACAGGTGCAAATCCCAGATATCCGTTAATGAGCGAATTAAAGGAAATGTACTTGAGAGCGTATTATGGTAAGTAGTTAAGTAATTTAGCCGATATCCGTTGGCAGGACAAACTGAAATGCTTTCTTCATTGTTGCCAATTTCACAATCTCCTTTAACAGCATTAAAAAATAACCGCTTGCAGAGTTTGACCATTCAAACCGGCAGGCGGTTATTTTTACACATGGGGTCAGATTCCAGCAGTTATTTTTATAGCAGTTATTTCTGTTTTCATAACAAATGAATAAATGCTATAATATAAAAAATAGATTTGTTTATTTGTTTATATTAAATTGATAAGGAAAACCAATAGATATATGAAGAAAAAATTTAGTTTAAGAAATGCTAATTGGGAGAAAATAACTTTTTGGTTTGTGTTTTCAACTCTTGTGGCCTCAACGATATTCTCTCTTATAAACGTTATCCTGTCACCTTCGGGTGCCGTCCAGCACGTAAAATTTCAAAAGCTCAAGACCGATTATGTTCTCATGCTCATCCAATGCATAATGGGTATGATCATTATGTTCCTGCCTTCAATGCTCGAAAGAAGATGGAAGATAAACGTACCGGGCTTCATGCATATTGTTTTTGTCATATTCCTTTACGCTGCCATATATTTGGGGGAAGTGAGGAGCTTTTACTACCACATACCGCACTGGGATACCGTGTTACATACCTTCAGCGGTGCTATGATAGGAGCGCTGGGGTTTTCGGTTGTCAGGCTGTTAAATGATTCTGAAAAAGTGGATATCAATTTAAGTCCCCTGTTTGTTGCCGTTTTTGCCTTTTCTTTTGCATTGGCTATTGGAGCGCTCTGGGAGGTCTACGAATTTTCCTTTGACAAACTTTTAGGTCTGAACATGCAGAAGTTCGCCTATGAGGATGGCACTCTCAGAATGGGCAGGGACGCCCTGTCGGACACCATGAAGGATTTGATCGTCGATGCACTGGGCGCCCTGGGTACAAGCATAATGGGCTATATTTCCCTTAAATTCAAAAAGGGCTGGCTTGATAAGTTCGAGGTTACCCGGTATTTTCCTAAAGAAAATAGTCAGGATACTTCTCCTTCAGAGCTTTCGGATGATCCAGACCGGAATAATGATGCCGTTTTAAAATAGAATAGCAGGCGGTATCCCGGTCCCGGATAAGCTCAACCAGCTGGCAGTGCTCATTATAAACCTTTCCCAGCATTTCAGGCAAATACATGGTCAAAACCCTGTATCTATTGTAATGAATCCGGGTTGTGCTCAAAATATCCCAGGAGACAGCATGATCTGCGGCTTTGAATATCATTCTGTGATATTCGTTATCAAGATCAAGAAATTCCTGCACCGTGCCGGCCTCCTCAACTACTTCCTTTTGCTGGCGCAGATTTTTCCTTATCTCCGGGGGCAGTTCGGCACCCTTTTCCATTATCTCACGTACAATTTGATTTTCCAGAAGATTCCGCATGAAGACGCTTTCGCTGACATAGGAAAGGTCTATCAAGGACACAAAGGTGCCCTTCTGCGGGTATATATTTATCAGCTTTTCATGGGACAGCCTGATAAAAACCTCCCTGACGGGTGTTCTGCTGACCTTCAGCAGATCTGATATCTCGGTTTCGCTGATCATCTGACCGGGTTTATATTCAAGATTAAGTATTTTATTTTTTAGCTCCTGATAAATTACTTCCTTCAAGGGAAGCACATTCCGTTCCATTCTGTTCATATTAACCTCCATGAGCCACATTTGTGGTCACAAATTGTAATGTAAGTTAGTATCCTTTATCGCAATGTGGCGAATAAAGGAGGTTAATTGGCCATGCGCGCTTTCAAAGTATTTTGTCAAATTAATTATTTCAAAAATATGCCATTAATACTTTGAATATGTCGCGCGGCCATAAATTCAATGGTTGGCTTGGAAGACGAGCATTAGAGAAGTCTTTCAAGCAAACTCCCTGTTTGTATTATTACATAGCACTTTCTATTTTAACATAACTGATTTTACAATTACATAAAATTGAGTAACTGCGAAAATTTCCATATGAAATACTTTGTATTCTTCATGTTTTTTTCTGTTAAGTATTTTTATTGTGGTTGACACCTAACTTGTATACTAGTATATTAATATATAAGAGATGATTTATCAATAACTTTCAATAGAATAAATAAAATCACCCGTTTGGGAAAAGGAGCCAGGTTATGAACAAAAACGATGTTTTGCAAAAGATCTGTGACTGTGGAGTAGTGGCCGTTGTCAGGGCAGAAAGTGCCGATCAGGCCATGAAAATAGCTGATTCCTGCGTTGAAGCCGGAATATGTGCTATTGAGATAACTTTTACCGTAGATGGTGCCCTGGAGGTCATTAAAAAACTTGCTGAATCCAACAAGGACGGAAAAATCCTTATCGGCGCAGGAACAATTCTTGATCCTGAAACCGCGAGAGCAGCAATACTGGCAGGAGCGCAGTTTATTGTAAGTCCATGCCTGAATACCGAAGTGGTTAAGGTTTGCAACAGATACCAGGTTGCCTGCATGCCGGGGGCAATGACGGTGAAGGAAGCCGTAGAAGGTCTGGAAGCAGGTGCGGATATTATAAAGGTATTTCCGGGAGAGTTATTCGGGCCGGCGATCATAAAGGCTTTCAAAGGACCTTTGCCATACATAAAGCTTATGCCTACAGGCGGTGTAAATCTGGATAACGTGGGCGAATGGATCAAAGCGGGCAGTGTTGCGGTTGGCGTTGGAGGGAATCTGACAGCCGGCGCTAAAAAGGGTGATTATGAATCCATAGTTACCATAGGAAGGCAGTTTGTTGAAAAAGTAAAGCAGGCAAGAGCTTCAAAGTAACAGATAAATCTTAGGAGGTCGGTTATGTCAATTCTTAACTTAAAACAAAAAGGAAGTTATAAATATGATTGCATATCCCTGGGAGAAGTAATGCTGAGGCTTGATCCCGGAGACGGCAGAATTAAGAACACCAGAGAATTCAAAGCCTGGGAGGGCGGAGGAGAATACAATGTTTCCAGAGGACTCCGCAAGTGCTTCGGAATGAATTGTGCCGTTGTGACGGCATTTGCAGATAATGATATCGGCAAACTGATCGAGGATTTGATACTGCAGGGCGGGGTGGATACCTCTTTAGTCAAGTGGATGCCTTTTGACGGAATAGGACGTGCCGTCAGAAACGGTCTGAATTTTACAGAAAAAGGCTTTGGCATAAGAGCTGCCCTGGGGGTTTCCGACAGGGCCAATACGGCTGCATCGCAGTTGAAGGCAGGGGACATAGACTGGGAATATGTATTTGGAAATCTGGGAGCAAGATGGTTCCACACCGGAGGTATTTTCGCCGCATTGTCGGAAACCACTCCGGAGGTGGTAATTGAAGCCGTCAAGGCCGCTAAAAAATATAATACCATTGTTTCCTACGACCTCAATTACAGGCCTTCCCTGTGGAACTACATAGGCGGGAACAAAAAGGCTCAGGAAGTCAACAGGGAAATAGCAAAGTATATTGATGTTATGATAGGAAATGAAGAAGATTTTACTCAATGTCTGGGCTTTGAGGTGGAAGGAAATGATTCCAATCTGAAGGAGCTGGATATTGAAGGCTACAAAAAAATGATCGACAGGGTTGTAAAGGAATATCCCAATATGAAGGTGGTAGCAACCACACTCAGAGGGGTTAAGACTGCAACGGTAAACGACTGGAGCGCCATTTGCTGGGCCGGGGGCAATATATACAGATCAATCGAGTTCCCGGCACTTGAGATATATGACAGAGTGGGCGGTGGAGACAGTTTTGCATCGGGCCTGGTTTACGGGCTGATGACTGCTGATGATGCACAGAAGGCTGTAAACTACGGGGTAGCACATGGAGCGTTGGCCATGACCACTCCCGGTGACACTTCCATGGCCAGCCTGAAAGAAGTTGAAGGTGTAATGAAGGGGCTGGGGGCAAGGGTTGTCAGATAAGCACAGCATGTGACAATGGCAGGGGGCTGTCTGAAAACAGGACAAATGATAATAGCGTACTTTGTAAGCTTTTCATTTTTTGATGTTGGTACGGGAGCACTATTAAATGTATTACAAGTATTTAAATAATGTTAGTTTTGCGACACGTCTGTTGTTTATCCAATGTAATCGCCTCTGTCCACCACCAGCTCGTAGCCTATATTCTTCATTCTGTTGGAAAGGCAGAATCTGCATTCGGCAGCCTCTTCGCCGGTGCAAATCTTATTGTCGTACAGGGAGTATTTTTTGCGTACGGCTACCGGCGATAAATTTGGCATGACGACATTGGCACCGGCCAGAATACCTTTTTCACGGCCCAGGGAATTAATAGTGCCTAACGCTGTGGTTGCAGGAATAAGTGCTTTTGGAAGCAGCAGGCGGATCAGGCCGATCAGAACCAGCGTTAAATCAAGGCTGCCTGCAGTTTCACGGGCATACCTGGTCTCGCTGTGAGGTATGAAAGGGCCGATACCTACCATATGTGGGTTGAATTCCTTAAGAAAAAGCAGATCCTCGGCAAGGTTTTCGGTGGTCTGATGAGGAGAACCAACCATAAAACCTGTTCCAACCTGAAAGCCTATTTCTTTCAGATTGTACAGACACTGTTTTCTGTTGGCCAAAGATAAATTCTGCGGGTGAAGCTTTTTATAATGCTCCTCGTTAGCTGTTTCGTGGCGGAGAAGGTAGCGGTCGGCTCCGGCCTCATAATACTTCTTGTAGGAGTCATAGCTCTTTTCTCCGATTGACAGGGTTATGGCACAGTCAGGATAGTTCTGCTTTATTGCAGTGATTATATCAACCATATCCTCATCGGAATAGTGGTTATCCTCACCTCCCTGGAGCACAAAGGTACGGAACCCCAGCTCATGCCCCGTACCGCAGCAGGACAGTATATCCTCCAGAGTGAGTCTGTACCGGTCTGCGCGGGTATTGCCCGAACCTATTCCGCAATAATAGCAATTGTTTTTACAGTAATTTGTAAATTCAATCAAACCCCTTGTATAAATTGCGTTACCAAAATTATTGCGGGTAACTTCTCTGGCCCTTTCGAAAAGATATTCATTTGCTGAGGCATCAATGCCATTGAGAATATATATATATTCATCCTGTGACAATTGATGTGTTTCATACAGTTTATCAATTAAATGTTTCATATAATTATCGTAACCTCTCAGGAATATTCAAACAGCAGGCAATTGGTACAATATGCAGAATATTGTACCAATTCCGGCCGGCATGCCGGCACGCTTAATAATTACATTATACCACCGAAAGGATGCCTGAACCATACTTTGTAACAAGATTGTTAATATTATAACGAAAAAAATACCGGCAAAATATGCCTGTAAAAAAGTATACTTGTCAAGAGACAGATCTAAATTTTTCCATTCAGCTCCCTGTAGGAAATGAAACCATGCAGTGATTCGGCACTTACCACAGCATCAATTATTGCCGCTTCGACTGCTCTTGCAGCCAGAATGCCCACCGAATCAAAAGTTGCGTCTACCTGCCCGGTGCAAAGGGCAAATATGGTATCTCCGTCAAATATGGAATGGGCGGGCCTCACTGTACGTGCGATCCCATTCTGGCCCAGTGCCGCAAGCTTTGTGGCCTGTGCTTTGGTTAACATGGCGTTTGTCATAACACAGCCGATAACGGTATTTTCACTGAAGAAATCCCTGTGGCTGTCATATTCCCGAAGCATAAGTTCTTCGGAGGAAGCCAGGCTGCTCAGGTCATCCGAAAGCACACCTGCTATTATTTTACCCGCTCTGGAATCATATACGTCGCCCACACAGTTTACAGCTATAACTGCTCCCACCATAAGCTCTCCATAACTGAAAGCGGCACTTCCCACACCGCCCTTCATTGCATGAGTGCTGCCCCTGACCTTTCCGAGAACCGCACCTGTTCCGGCACCTACGCTGCCGCTTTTGAAGCTGTGCTGGAGAAAGGCGTCGGCACAGGCGCTGTACCCCATTTCCTTGTCGGGACGCACCCTGTGGTCTCCGCACTTCAAGTCGAACAGTATGGCGGCACACACGTTGGGAATCATGGTTTTACCAACGTCCCTTCCAATGCCGCGCTCCTCCAGAAACTGCATGACCCCGCCGGCGGCGTCAAGCCCGAAGGAACTTCCGCCCGCCAGCAGTATGCCGTGAACACTTTTCCTATTGTTGACCGGATTCAGTGCATCGGTATCTCTTGTGCCGGGCGAACCGCCGCGGACGTCGACGCCGCAGACAGCGCCCTCGGGGCATAAGATAACGGTACAGCCGGTCCCTGCCCCTGTATTCTGGGCATGTCCGATATGTATGCCCTGCAGCCGGGTTATATCTATTTTTTCCATTATGCCCTCCATTGGTGGGCTTCCACGGTGTTGACGATTTTATCTACATCGGCCAGGGCCCCTGTGCCCAGATCTCCGCAGGCCAGTACCGATTCCCTGGGTTCTATGAAATGATATCCGAATTCCGTAAGAGTCTTGATATTCCGCTGAACTATAGGGTTGATGTACATATTGGTATTCATTGCAGGACAGATATATACCGGGACATTGTTCATAGCCATGACCACCGTTGAGAGCATATCATCGGCTATGCCGTTTGCAAGCTTTCCTATGATATTTGCCGATGCGGGTGCTATAAGGCATAGATCGGCCTTCCTGGCCAGGGATATATGTTTGATATCCTTTGGAGTGATTTCTTCAAACATGTCATAATATACCTTGTTTTTAGTCAGAGACTGAAAGGTGAGGGGAGTTATAAATTCCCGGGCACTTCCGGTCATTATGACCTCCACGTTGTAGCCCTTTTTTGTAAGATTGTTTGCAATGTCGGCTGCCTTATAGGCGGCAACACTGCCCGTAACTCCTAAAATAATATTTTTCATAAAAACTGCTTCCTTTACATCATTTTATATTTGATTTTATATGATTTAAATATTACTGATTATTTAGTATTGCATGTACGCGCTTTACTATGCCCTTGGCGATCTGGGTCTTGGTTTCAAAGGTTTCATAGGTTTTATCGGGGGAAATCAGGAAGCCCCTGTGTCCTAATTCGTTTATTCCGGACAGATCATTTGCCAGCACCAAATCGCAGTTATTCTTTAATAAAAGATTATACCCTGTATCGATCAGGGTTTCCAGAGATACATTGCTTAACAGTTTGAAACCAACCAGAAGAACTGCAGGCTGAAGCTTTTTTATCATGCCGATAACCTTTGGAGTTTTTTTCATTACAATAACCATGTCTTCTATGTCGGAACTGATTTTATTTTCAGAACCCAGGGTGTCTGTCCCGGAGAAGGCTTTCTCAATAAGCTGCGCAGTGAGCTCCTCCGGCTCCAGGGCGGCTGACGGTCCGTTTTGGCTTATAAAATCGGCTATGGAAGAGGCAATACTGCTTTTGGTGGTCAGTGTGTCAACGGTATAGTCGCTGACGGCCATGGAATGGATCACTGCATCAATTCTTTCGGTTGTCAGTATCCCGGTCAATTTTTCCATAAGGTCATTTACGCTTCCGATCCTGATTATACCGATACGGTCTGCTTCGGGTATAACCGCATTTTGTCCGCAAAGGTAATATATCCTATCGGTGGGCTGAGTATAGGTTTCAGCAAATGCCAGGGCTATTGCCGAGCCCAGTTTTCCGGTAGAGCTGTTGGTTATGGTCCTGACGTTATCAATTTTTTCACTTGTACCACCGGCTGTTATTAATATATTCAAAGTCAGCGCTCCTTTTTAAAAACTGCTGGAGTCTGTAGCAGCATCCGCCCGGCCCTGAGAAAACTTTCCCCGCCGGACAATTCAGGTTTCAGACGGTACAGACTATTAGTATATATTTTAACATAAGAAATTTTGCAGTGCTCAGCTTTTTAGTACTTTTTTGGAGCTTTTATTACTTATTCTTAACAAACGGGCAAGAAAAAAACAGGCGGCAGCAAGTTGATCAAGTCTTGCTGCTGCCTGTTTTTTAAACAATATAGTTTTATTCCGAGAATAATGGAGTGGAGAGATATCTTTCACCGGTGTCAGGAAGTAAAACAACAATTGTCTTACCTGCATTTTCGGGACGTTTTGCCAACTGCACGGCTGCCCAGAGAGCGGCACCCGATGAAATACCCACCAGCAAGCCTTCAACTTTGGATATTTCTCTGCCCGAAGCAAATGCATCATCATTTTCAACAGTTATAATTTCATCATAAATTTTAGTATTGAGAGTGTCCGGAACAAAACCTGCTCCGATTCCCTGAATTTTGTGCGGTCCCGGAGTTCCTTTTGAAAGCACCGGAGAGCTGGCAGGTTCTACAGCTATTACTTTTACGTCGGGGTTCTTTGACTTTAAGTATTCTCCTGCACCGCTGATAGTTCCGCCGGTTCCGATACCTGCCACAAAAATGTCAACTTTTCCGTCGGTATCTTCCCATATTTCAGGACCTGTTGTAGCTTTATGAACAGCCGGATTTGCAGGGTTGACAAACTGTCCCGGGATAAAGCTGTTCGGTGTTTCCTGTGCAAGTTCCTCAGCCTTGGCAATGGCACCCTTCATTCCTTTTGCACCTTCGGTAAGCACCAGTTCGGCACCGTAGGCCTTTAAAAGGTTTCTGCGTTCTATACTCATTGTTTCAGGCATTGTGAGAATTATTCTATAGCCTCTCGCAGCAGCAACGGATGCAAGGCCGATTCCTGTGTTACCGCTGGTAGGTTCAATAATTACCGCTCCGGGTTTTAATACTCCCTTTGCTTCTGCATCATCTATCATAGCTTTGGCTATTCTGTCCTTAACACTTCCTGCCGGATTAAAATATTCCAGCTTGGCTACTATTTTGGCCTTGAGGTCATGCTTGTTTTCATAATTCGAAAGTTCCAATAAAGGTGTTTTACCTATTAAATCAGTGAGGCTTTTATAAATTTTGGACATATCAATACTCTCCTTTATAATTAATTATTTTATTATATTTTCTTTTTATACAGTTTAATACATTTCCTATATTTCATATATAATTACTATGATTTGATTATAAAACAACTCATATGAAATGTCAACAATAAATATAAACATATATTATTAATATATGTTTAGTATGATATTGACTTTACTTTTTTAACAGAGTAATATAATGGATAATAAAAAATTTTAATTGGCGGTTGGATATATTTTTGCAAGTCCATAATTAAAATAAGCGCTGCTGCTATCACAAGGAGAATGCATATGACATATGATTTTGATGAAATAATCGACAGAAGGAATACAAATTCAATAAAATATGATTTTGCAAAGCAGAGGGGAAAGCCTGAAGATGCAATTCCTCTCTGGGTGGCAGATATGGATTTCAAAACACTTCCGCAGGTGACCGATGCACTGGTTAAAATCAGCCGGCATGGTATCTTTGGGTATTCCGAAGTAAGAGAGGAATACTTTTCTACATTATATAAGTGGTATTCCGATAACTTTGGATGGAATATCCGGCCCCAATGGCTGGTCAAAACTCCCGGAATTGTTTTTGCCATTGCTATGGCAATCAGAGCCTTTACCCAAAAGGGAGACGGTGTCATAATCCAGCAGCCTGTCTATTATCCGTTTTCGGAGGCCATATTAGCCAATAAAAGAGTGCTTGTAAATAGTCCTCTTGTTTATGACGGGGGTGTTTATAAAATAGATTTTGAAGACTTCGAGGAAAAAATAGTTTCGGGTAATGTGAAGGTATTCATTTTGTGTAATCCCCACAATCCCGTGGGCAGGGTATGGACCGGGGAGGAATTGATAAGGCTGGGGGAAATATGCTTAAAACATGGTGTGATGGTAGTATCCGATGAAATTCATGCGGACTTCATTTTTGAGGGGTATAAACATCTGATATTTGCTGCACTGAAGCCTGAATTCGCAAACATGACAATAACCTGTACCGCACCCAGTAAAACTTTCAATCTTGCGGGCCTTCAGGTTTCAAACATATTTATTCAAAATGCCAATATGAAATTCCGGTTTGAGCAGGAGATAGTGAAAAGCGGTTATAGCCAGCTGAATACAATGGGACTGGCTGCATGTCATGCTGCTTATGAATATGGAGCAGAATGGCTTTCACAGCTCAAAACCTATCTTGCCGGAAATCTTTCCTTTGTGAGAAGCTTTTTGACTGAAAGGCTTCCCGAAATAAAACTTGTAGAACCCCAGGGCACCTACCTTATCTGGCTGGATTTCAATGAGCTGGGCCTGTCGGACAACGCTCTGGAAGACCTTGTTGCAAATGAGGCCAGGCTCTGGCTGGACAACGGCTTGATGTTCGGTGAGGAGGGGAGGGGCTTCCAGCGGATAAATATCGCCTGCCCCAGACAGATACTGGTGAGGGCCTTTGAACAATTGGAGGCGGCAGTCAGCAGACTGCGGAAGTGATATACCGGATACTGCTCCAGTGTATGAATTTAGATGTTACAGACTACTAATATAATTTTAATTATCAAGAGGTGATCAAATTTGAGTCAACTGACAAGAAGCGAGGCGTGGGAGTTGCTCACGGAGTACAACAGGGAGGAATTTCATCTGAAACATGCCCTGATAGTTGAAAGTACAATGCGGTATTTTTCAAGGAAATTAGGTTATGAAAATGAGGAGGATTTCTGGGGAATAGTCGGCCTGCTCCATGATCTGGACTTTGAGCTCTATCCTGAGCAGCACTGTATAAAGCAGCAGGAAATCATGCGGGAAAGGGGCATTGACCCCAAAATCATCCGTGCGACTGCCAGCCATGGCTATGCGCTTACTGTGGATATTGAACCGCAGCATGAAATGGAGAAGGTGTTGTATGCCGTTGATGAACTGACCGGACTGATCGGGGCAGTGGCACTGATGAGGCCGTCCAGGAGTGTATCGGATCTGGAGGTAAAATCGGTAAGGAAAAAGTACAAAACTGCCAATTTTGCGGCAGGCTGTTCCCGTGAGGTAATTGAGAGAGGAGCTGCAATGCTTGGCTGGGAGCTGGATTACCTGATTGAGCAGACTATTTTTGCAATGAGGGAATGTGAGGTTGTGGAGTAGGCTTGCTGATTGAGCCTGTGAATCGAGTTTTAAGGAAGGGTTATTAAAAAACAACATTTAATTATTGAAAAACGATAATTAAATGTTGTTTTTTGATATGAGTTGGAGTATAATTCAGGTGTGGAGGTGAATTGTAGTACCAGATTCCCATTTGCATTGCGAGAATCCCAATTTGAAAAGAAGTTTCTGATTTTGTAATCAAAAATCCCGTTTTGAAGCTGAAAATCTCGTTTTGTAAATTGGATTCCAGCTTCTATGTAATATTTTTAGGAAAATTGGCTATAATGACGTTGCTTAGACATAAAAAAGTGCATAAAGACCAGAGGTGAACTTACGGTCGATTTTTTTGTAATCGGAAAATCTACCCCTTATGTGTAATCTATTAACTTTACCTCGCTGGTGGCGTTAACTTTTTTATGTGTTATCTTTTGAGAAGTTTTGGTTTCAGTATGATGTCTTCAGCAGCTACTGGTGAACATCCAAACTGTTTTAGCAAATCTTCTCCATAGTAAAAGCTAAACGTCTGATAGGGACTCAGGTTGTTTAGCTTTTTCCTTTTGTAGGAATTTACATGATTCATTACCAACATGATGTCCGTTTGCGTAAGCCAATCAAATGATGTTCCTTTGGGAAGTACTCTTCGAATTAACTCGTGGTTTACTTCGATAGCACCTTTTTGGTGAGGACTGCTTGGGTCACAGTAAAATATTCGCGTTTGAAGAAGTCCGTCAGGACCATATTCAATGGCTTTTGGATTGGAAAATTCGCTCCCGTTATCCGTCAGAATTACCGGAAACAGCTTTTGGAAATTTTCCTTTCCGATGATTTTTCTGATATTACTGAAAATATCAATAACGGATTGAGAAGTATTTGCATCCCGTAAAAAAGCCAGCATAAAGGAGGTTTCAACAAAATGTATAGTTAATAAAACTTTACCACCCCTGCTTCCAATAACTGAATCCATCTGTACGGCAGAGATATCTGGATGTTTCTCAATGAATGTCTGAAAATCCTCATAGTTACGTCCAATCCGGCAACCTTTATCTACTTTGAATTCGGGCTTTTTATAGCGAGGACGGTACTTCACTTTACGAGGGAGATCAATGTTCCTTACATCAAAAAGGCAGGCATCAATATAGTTGTAAATTGTTTTTTCACTACACATAAGCTCATCCACATAAGTTGCATATATCTGATGGATGGATTGTCCCTTTCTAACAAGTGGA
>NZ_KK211289.1:239670-284160 GCF_000621505.1 Ruminiclostridium cellobioparum DSM 1351 = ATCC 15832 | reverse complement strand
ACAAATCGAGTATTCCATAAGAAACTGGAAGTTGCAGGAATGACCCAAAGTATGTCAAGAGTAGCAAAATGCATTGATAATGGTCCTATGGAAGGTTTCTGGGGTATCCTTAAAAGAGAACGATATTATGGGAAGCGATTTACCAGTAGGGAATCGGTAGTAAAAATGATAGAAGAGTATATTGAGTACTACAACAATAAACGATTACAAAGAAATCTTGGTGTATTAACGCCAATGGAGAAACATGATATGTATTTACATGCAGCATAAAAACTGCCAGCAGGTTATACCTACTGGCAGAAAAGATTTTTATTTTTTTAATTGTCTACTTGACGGGGAGCGGTTCATAGCGCGATACTCCCTTGCTTTTTTTAGTGAATGTAAAAGAGAGAGTAAATTATATTGATGGCTTGAATTTTTTAGTTTCTTCTTTGGCAAGATAATATTATTGTTATTTTATTTAGGTATTGCCAGAGATTCTTTCAGTATACATTTTTTAGCAATATTTTACTCTATCCCAATTCTTGTATTGCTGAGTCCATTTCATCATTACATTAAGGTATGCTAAACAGAACATTTTCCCCAAAAGCACTATCTGCCGGAAATACGGTCTTCGGCTTTGTCACCTTGCGGAATTGACGGTGAAGGCCTTCAATAATATTCGTTCTATTCCTTTGAATACGGCTTTTCTAAGTGCTGAGAACAAAATTACATTTTTAAATAATTTCTTGTCTGTATCTGTTATTTTATTCTGTTTTAATGTTGTACTTTACAGGGAATACTTCGAGGAATTTTCCCCCGTAAACCTCCGGCTGTGTCCCAGTTTACCACAGATGAAAAAGCCTGACAAGGAGGGGTTCACCATGAACTGTGGGGCTTTGCAGATAAAGTTCTGTTTAGCTTTTCTTCTTATCCTCAATATACCTTTCAAGTACCTTTTTGGCTAAATTACTCTGATTCGATGAGTCAAGACCAAGAACTTCATATCTCCATATAACTTGTTGTTCAAATGGGTCTACTGTTGAAATATCATTATATCTGTAATTAATTTTAAATTCATCAGTGTCTTTAATTACGAGAGTAAGATTTGTCCATAATTCCTGTTTATTCACTACGAATTCATTTTGCAAGTCTTTAAAATCTTTTTTAATTTCATCTCTTAAATCATCAAACTCATCTTCATTAATCTCATAATTTTTAGGAATATCAAAACTATACACTAATTTCTTTTTATTTTCAGTATAATAAAAGAAGTACATAGTATACATAGAATTAGCTAATTGAGCATATAAATAAATCTCACTCCACTTCTCAGGTATTAGCTTATCGAGTTTTGTTGCTATATCAGAATATATTGTCTCTATTCTTTCTGTTTTCATAACTTACCTCCTCATTAATTTAGAACAATTAAATAAATATTATTATCTTGTTTTTGCTCCTTTAATGTTATCTAGTGAAAAACTTTGAGTTATTCCATCAATAGTTTGTTCAATTTCAAATGAATCTGGTCTAAACGAGTCACCACTAAATTTAGGTTTTATTTTCACATAAACTGCAGCTCCTCCATCAATTGCTTTTGCCCATGAGTTCTCTAATATTTTGTATGCACTTACATTAACATTTCCATTCATTGCTACTATATTATCAATTAAAGCTGAACCTCCAAATCTTGTGGCTATTAAATGACCACCCTGATCTTTTGACTGTCTACTAGTCCCACCCGCTTCTAGTTGATGTATCTTGTTTCTTTCTCTATCCTCTTTCTTTACATTTCTTAAGGTACCTTCAGCACTTTTTATCCTTCCTTTCGAATCGGTTTTATACTTATACCCATTAACTTCATATGAAGAATCAGGTTTCAGTTTATATTCATCATCAAAATGGTTACCTTCACTTACTCCTGTACCGGCTGCTTGCATCCCCTGCGCAAAATCTTGAAGATTTGCATTAGCCTGTGGTTCATTCTTCTTTTTCTTGGTTTCTTCCAGCTTACCTCTTAATTCTCCACTTTCTTCCAAAATCCTGCTTGCTTCTGATTTTTTTTCAACTTCTGTTTCTTTTCCACTCGCCATCATAACAACATTTGTGGTCTGACCTTTTTCCACCCACATTTCATGGCTTTCATCGCCCAGCTTGAATTTGACCTTCGGAGTGAGCATTTTCCGAATGGCTCCTGATATTTTGGCGGCTCCCGCTGCCAGTATCTGTGTTCCAAGCTTCTTCAGGTTCATCCTGCCGAGTGTCATGAGGTTATTATGTATGCCGCTCTTGATGGTTCCGAAGAAGTCTCCTCCGCCTCCATCTTTACTGCCGCCTTTGCTGTCTCCCTTACCGCCTCCCTGGGTCTGTTCGCTTTCCTTGCCGCCTGCATTTCCCCCTATTCCCATGGCTGTCATGAGTTTGGCCCCGTTACCCATGCTGGATAAGGTTGTTTTCTCGGATGTGTCCACCATGTTTGTTGCCTGGTCTGTAACCTGGTCTATCATTCCTCCCACGGTTTTCACAGGACCCTCCAGCGGCTTCATTATGCCCTGCACGGGGCCTGAGCCTGCTATTTTGTCCAGTATTTTGTCGGCATAGGGTATGTATTGTCTGATCAGCTCTACTATGGACTTGCCGGCTATTGCCTCTATTCCTTTGAATACTGCCTTTATTAACGCTGACGGCGGATGTGTGATGATAAAGTTCAGTACCATGTCCACAGCCTTGTTGGCTATGGTTTTTATGAGCTGGGCAGGCTGTCCCAGCAGTGTTACTTTTTCTTTGATGCTTCCCGAGATTTCTTTTACTTTGGTTTTTATGCTGCCGAAGAAGTCTCCTACTGCTTCTTTCAGTCTTTCTGCTCCCTCACTCAGTGCTTCTGCAGGATTCCCAACTTTTTCGATTACTGTCACCACGCCTGCATATATTGCACTGAAGACTTCAAACCAGGGTTTTGCCACTATGTTTATGATCCCCAGTATTTTGTTCAGTCCCCCTGCTATTTTGCCATATATGCCTTTGAGGACATTTAAGACTTTTGTAAGGACATGCAGTACTTTTATGAGTCCCTTTTCTTCACGGCCTGCCGCCGGTTCTTTTTCCTCTTCTTCCTTGGGCTCCTGAGGCAAGCCCCTTAGCTGTCCGAACAGGCCTTTTACCAGGAAGCCTCCGATTCCGGCAGGACTCATTATTTGTTTAACATCTGAAAGCTTTATACTTCTGATTGTGTTGACAAAGCTCAATACCGAGCCTACCTGTTTTAACAGCTGCGGCAGTGTTGTTGTGAGCCAGGTTACTATCTGCACTACTACGCTTCCTCCGCCTGTTGCTATTGCCGCCGCTATTTCGGCTGCTATCTGGGCACCTTCGAGTACTACACTGAACACTTTCTTAAAGTCCATGCTCAGGAATTTCTTGATTCCCGACATTACTGCCTTGTACAGCTTCTGTATCCCGGTGAACATGCCGTCCACTGTTTTTGCCATGAAGTCCAGTGCTGCCGTGACTCCCTTTTTCAGTTTGTCTGCGGCTGCATTTACTATTTTTGTGGCCTTGTTTACGGCGTTGTCTATAAAACCGCATATTTTTTTGGATATCCCGGGGAATTTGGCAAATACTTTTTTCACAAGGCCTTTCAGTACATTTCCAAGTCCTTTGATTGCGCCGACTACCAGTCTTCTACCTGCCTCTATCAATCCCATTGCTGCCTGTTTTGCTTTTTCAAATATGGTTTTTACCGCCTGGCGCAGCTTGTCAAATACAAAGCTTACCGCTTTCTTTACGAAGTCTACCGCTTTTTCCGCCTTGTCCTTGGCCCAATCCCAGGCTTTTTCGAAGATGTTCTTTTTGTGCTCCTTTTCGCCTTCCTTTTTCTTTTCTTCGGCTTCCTTTTTGGCCGTCTTGCATTCCTTGTCCGCATCCTTTTCTGCCTGGGACATTGTCTTTTTGACTTCGCCCTCTTTTTCGTCCTTTATCTGTCCTACTTCTTTTTTCTTTTTCTCTGCCTCGGTACTTGCCTCTTTGTCATATTCGGCACTTGCGGTGTTTACCTCGTTCCTCCACTGATTTCTATAGCCTTCCACCTCGGCTTTTGCATTGGCCTGTTCCTTTAGCTGGGTATCACGTGCCTGTGTCTTTTGGCTTTCTATCTGCTCATTGGCATTTTGCTTTGCATTGGATACTCCCGTATCGAATTGAGCCTTGCCCTGCTGGTATTCGTTTTCTTTTCCCTGCATAAAGGTTTTCAGTTCGGAACTCAGTTGTGGATTTGCTATGGAAGCTACGTCAGGAGGTATGGGTGCTGTCCTGTTGATGTCCAGCCCAAGAGGTATGACTCCGCTTATGGGTTTTGCGGCCTTTATTTTTGTTGGATCTTCCTGGGGTGCTATGCCGTTTTCTCCGAATTCCTGATTTGTCTGGCTCAATTCGGCCTGCTTGGCCGACTGCACATTTTGTCCCGCCTCGGCCTTAAAGCCCTCCATCTGATTTGGGTCGGCTTCTCCCGTCATTCCGATTGACGGTGTATTCTTCGAATATTCCCTTGCCTCGGCCATTACATCATCTGCGTCGGCCTCTGGGTCTGAACCCAATTTAATGTCACCAGGCATTCCTTCCTGCGTTTTTCCTCCTGCCTTTTCGCTCTTGAAGGCCGCAGGTTCGTTATGCTTTATTTCCTTTACCCTTGCAGCGGCAGTTTTTAAGCCCTTGTCCTTTTTTGCAGGAAGTCCTGTAGGCGTGGGTATTTCAGGCATAACAGACTGTGTCTTTGCCCGCTGCTTTTCAAAGGCACCGTCTGATACGGCTGTCGCCTGCGAAAATGCATTTACTGCTTCTGTGGGGGGAATGCTCCCCAGTTGATTTAATATTTTTAAGGGATCCTCACCCGAGATTTTAACTGCCGGTGCCTTTGCTGCCTGTTTCTGAGCTTTTTCAGTATTTGCAGCACCTTCAGACTTGCTTGTTTTTTCTGGTTTTTCAGAGCCTGCGGAAGCTGGGTCAGATTCCGCATTTGATATGGTCTCCTGCTTGGCCTGGGCATCTTTATCAGCGGTTGCCGTATTTTTTTCAGCTGCTGCTTTTTTATTTTCTGCCTGCTTACCGCTCTCAGCTGCTTTATCTTCCTTGAGGGAAGCAGGTTTTGCTTCTATATCTGTCTGGGGATTGGTATCACCCTTGTTTTCAGGTTTTGTCGGAAGGGACTCTTTATTTTGCTGCATAGTTTCCTGTTGGGAGGTTTGCTGCTGCGATTTCTTTCGCAAAGAGCCTTCCTTGGCCGGTTCAAGTTGTTTTGAGCTTGTTTCCTTGCTCGTGCTGCCATCTGCAGCAGATTTATTTAAAACAGTGCTGATATTACTTTCTGCGTCCGATTTATTCAAAACAGTTGTTACCGGAGCCGCCTTTTCCTTTGCTTCCTGCTTTTCAGCCTTTTGCTCAGCCGGCTTTGGTGCCTCCGTCTTATTATCCGGGCTGCCGGAATTGCTTTGTTCCCCGGCTTTTTCCACGGTCTTGCTGCCGGTATCCGGTTGCTGCACTTCAGATTGCTGATTCTCCGATTGTTTTATTTCTGACTGCTGCATTTCAGAATCCGGCTGCTTATTCTGTGTGTCAGGAGTTGTTTCTTTATCCTGGCCGGGTTGGTTATTTTTTTGAGGTATCTTCTTTATATCAGAAAGCAGTTTAATAACCGCCTGGTTTCCGATGGTTTTCTGGAGGATATTATAATCCTCTTGAGACAGGGAATTAGGCAGCCTTCTGAGGCGCAGGATTATTTCCATATAGTTGGGCTGCTTGACAGGCGGACTTGGCCTTGTAGATGTGCCACGGAGGTTTTTTTTCTGTGAATCGGGTGTTTTAAGGGGTACTCTTGTGTACATGTGTTCAACTCCTCAAATTTATTCCTATATTGATTAGTAAATTTTGAAGTTGATTTAACACCCGGATCCGAAAAAAATTCTACAATTAAGATTTTTACGGTAGGTGAGAAAAGATGTATTTCCTTATTTCCGGGCTCTAAAAGCTATGTCCGCAGCGCTTTTTGATATTTCCAGTTATTAATTGAAAAGCAGTACTAAATAAATTTTTTAAATTGACGATAATAGATATAGTAGAATTTATTTTCTGTTATTGTAACTTAGAAGGCAGGTGTAAAAAATGAAAATCACAGGTGATGTTTACAATGTTTCCAAGATTTATGACTCCAAGAAACCGGTTGGAAAAATTGAAAAAACCAGTTCTGTGGCTCCCAAGAAGGATGTAATATCCATATCCAGCAATGCTATGGATTATCAGACCGTAACAAAAGCTCTCAAAGAAGTTCCTGATGTCAGGCAGAACAAGGTTGATGAATTTGCCCAGGCATACAGAACGGGAAGCTATGATGTAAGCGGGAGAGAAATAGTAGAAAAGCTTGGAAAATCTATTATCGATCAGAAAGCGTAATTATACAAAAAGCTTTTGCAGAGTTCTTAAACAAAAAGCTAAAGATAAAATTTTTGACCTAATGAAATGCACGAATGTTCGGAGGTGTAAAATCAGATATGGAATCAGAATTAGTCAGACAGTTGATAAATATACTGAGCCAGGAAAATGACATATACGATACACTTTATAAGATTTCCAACAATAAAAAGGAACTTATTATTGGGGGGAAGGTTATTGAGCTGGAGAACATAGTGAAAATAGAGCAATCTCTGGTTATAAAGATCTCAAAACTGGAAGATCAGAGGGAGAATATCGTTGGTGAATTGTGCAGGTTATTGGGTCAAAAACCGGAAGATATTACAATCTCGTTGCTGACTGCGAGACTTGGGGAAGTGGAAGCGGCCCAATTAAAAGTATGTCAGGAAAAAATGCTTAAAAGTATCAATGCGCTCAAAGACAATAATGAACTGAACTCAAAGCTTATTAAAACCTCGCTTGAGTACATTGATTTTTCAATAAATATGATGACAAGTATTGATGCCGTAACCAATAATTATGGCAGCACCGGTCATTCGGGAGATACAAAAAAGAGAAATCTTTTTGATGTAAAACTTTAATTTTCTTCTAATAGGGGGACCATCAGACATGGCAGTGGGTTTTTCAAGTTATGACATAGCACGTTCAGGATTGTATGTCAGTGAAAGAGGTCTTGCAGTTACAGGACACAATCTTTCCAATGTTGATACAGTCGGATATACGAGGCAGCAGGCCATGATTGAAACAAGTCACTATATCACTGACTACGGCAAGAACGGCAAGATGTTTCAATATGGACTTGGTGCGGATATTCAGGAAACAAGACAGATCAGACATACGTTTCTGGATAATATATACAGACAGGAAAACACCTCACTGGGTTACTGGGAAACCAGAAGCAAAACCTTTCAGGACGTGGAGGCCATATTAAATGATCCTATGGGGGACGGCCTTCAGGAAGTTATGAACCAGTTCTGGGATTCCTGGCAGGAGCTTACCAAGACGCCTGAAAGCTTGACTACGAGGGCATTGGTAAGACAGAGAGGCCAGGCGCTCACCTATTATTTCAATCATATAGGAACACAGCTTGACAAACTGCAGGCAGATCTGAACTCGGAAATAAAGGTGCGGGTTGATGAAGTAAATGATATTACAGGTCAACTGGCAAAGCTTAATTATAAAATAGCAACTGAAGAAATAGGCGGGGATGCCGCAAATGATTACAGGGACCAGAGAAATGTGCTGCTGGACAGACTTTCAAAGCTCTGTGACGCAGATGTTCTGGAAATGCAGGACGGACAGGTGGATGTTACACTTGGAGGCTATTACCTGGTATCCAAGGGAACTTCAACAAACTTGTACGTTGAAGCCAATCCAAAGCATGGAGAATATTTTTATCCCATGCTCCAGGGAACTAATACCGAAGTCAATATAAAGGGCGGAATACTCAAGGGCTTGCTCGAGTCCAGAGGTGAGGTGCCAGGCATAAAAGGAAGTTATGAAAACGGAACTCCCAAAGAGAAGGTAGATATAACCTTTGCCATCGATACATCCTATGGCTCGGGTACGGGTGCCGAAGAATACCTTTCCAAGCTAAGGGCTACAATTGACGAATATGTTGCAGGTTTAAAAAATTCCGGTGTTGATTTCAATATACGGTTTGTGTCCATGGGAGCAGGTTCAACTGTTTTCAACGGTACGGTGTATGACAGGGATAATATAGATGCCTTCATAAATGACACTGCGGGATTGGACGCGTTATGCTCAGAGGCAGGTGACACTGACGCAAGTTTCGGCGCATTGATTTCAACACTTGAAGGTTTGAATGACGGCGGCGATTTCAGAGAGGATGCCGCGAAAGCAACATTTGTACTTACAAATGAAAGTGTGGACGGTAATGACGGAACTCCGGCTGAAGCAGCTGACTACATAAACAGACTGAACGCCATTGGAATGAGGACATCGGTGGTGACCGGCAAGGAATATTTCAGTTCCGGCGTGGGAAACACGACATCAGGAAAACCTGAAATGGGCTGGAATACCATAGCAGCCGGTACAAGCGGAACCGTATTTGATATCGGAACAGAAAATTTTAATAATGTAGTGGAATTTGTCAATGCCGATACCAGGAGAGCTGTTAATGCCAACAGCGGAAATATCCCAATTTCAAAGAACATCGTATCCGATGTGAAAATAAAGCTTAACGCAATGCTCAGCGGACTGTGCAAGGAGATAAATTATCTGCAAAAGTCGGGATTTACGCTTGACGGTCAGCCGGGGGTCAATTTTTTTGAACCT
Source organism: Ruminiclostridium cellobioparum DSM 1351 = ATCC 15832 (assembly GCF_000621505.1). Taxonomy (GTDB): domain Bacteria; phylum Bacillota; class Clostridia; order Acetivibrionales; family DSM-1351; genus Ruminiclostridium; species Ruminiclostridium cellobioparum. Next base: position 275,424 of record NZ_KK211289.1, on the reverse strand, counting down.
ATAGACGATCTCTTCCCCATCCAGATGGGTAACATAAAGCTCAGTGATGCATTGCTGAGTGATGACGGTTTGAACAATATCGTCGCATCAGACGACAAGGAGGCAAAGGGCGGAAACAACATAGCCAGACTGATTGCCAACCTCAGAGACCAGGATATAATGACGGATGTTACGGGGGTTGTCAGTATTGACGAATATTACAGGGCGGTCATACTTGATATAGGCAACGGAGGTTCTGAAGCCTTGAAAACTTCTGAGAACCAGACAACCATAGTGCAGTCGGTAGATCAGCAGCGCAGTTCGATTTCAGGGGTTTCCATGGACGAGGAAATGGCAAATATGATGAAATTCAAGTTTGCATATGACGCTTCTTCAAGAGTTCTTAACATTATAGATTCAATGGTGGAAAACGTCATAATGTCCATGGGCAAGGTCGGAAGATAGGCAGCAGTGCATTAATCATTTGAGGAGTATTAATCATTATATTGTATTGTTCCTTAAAGTATAAATAATAAGTATTTTTAAAGAAAACAGGTGAAAAAATGAGACAGAGCTTTTTCGGTTTAAATATTGCATTAAGCGGTCTTTATACCGCTCAGAAAAATTTGAATACTGTGAGCCATAACATATCCAATGCCACAACTCCCGGATATTCCAGGCAGCAGAACGTACAGACTGCCTCCAGGCCGCTCTCGGTTATGGACGGTACCGGTATGGTTGGTACCGGCTCTGAGGTAACAGGAGTAGACAGAGTCAGGGATACATATCTGGACTTCAAGTATTGGAGTGAAAATACCGCCAGCGGGGAGTGGAGCAAGAAACTGGAAAAGCTTTCGGAGCTTGAAGGCACGTTTAATGAACCGTCGGACAGCGGGTTTGTCAAGATAATGAATGATTTCTTTAATGCATATCAGGAACTTTCAAAGGACCCGTCAAGCTCAGCCGTAAGAGCACTGGTCAGGGAAAAGGGCGTAACCCTTGCCAAATATTTCAACAGTACTGCAACCCATTTTGAAAAAATGCAGGAAGATATAAATGATCAGATAAAAATAACGGTTGATCAGGTAAATTCACTGGCTTTTCAGATTCAGCAGCTAAATAAGCAGATATACAGTTTTGAGGTTCAGGGGCAGTCGGCAAATGATTTGAGGGACTCCCGGACGCTTTTGGTAGATCAGCTGTCCAAGCTGGTAAATATACAGGCTACCGAAGTTTCCTACGGTAAACTTCCTAACGGACAGGATGACATTCACTTTCTCATAACAGTGAGCGGAAAACCGCTGGTGGATCATTACAATGTAAGCAAGATGAAGGTTGAACAGAGAACGGACAAGTTGAACGCAGAAGACGTAGGAAACTTGTATGAGATAAAATGGGAAGACGGCAATACACTGAAGGTTACCGGAGGAGAGCTCAGGGGACTGCTGGATGTAAGGGACGGCAAGGACGGAGCACCGTCTGAGGACGGTTCGTCTACCACTCCTATTTATAAAGGTATACCCTATTACCAGAATAAATTAAACGAGTTTGTACGCGTCTTTGCTCTGGCCTTCAATGAGGGGTTGACCAGGGATGAATCAGGAAGCTGGGTCAACGGCGTAGGACATGTTGACGGTTATGGTCTTGATACCGAATTGAAGGATAGTATCCCACCATCCCAGAATGTTAGATTCTTCACCATGTTTGGTGATGGTGACAGACCCATATCCAGTGACAAGTTTGTGGATGGCTTGACATTGCCAACACCGCCGGCAGTACCAACAGCGGCAGAGAATGCCCTGATAGTGGAAAGGTATAACAGGATAACAGCCAAAAACTTTACAGTAGGCAGCGATGTAATGGACAATACCGATAAGATCGCAACTTCCGACACACCTGGCGAAAACGGTAATATTAATGTGTTGAACAAAATAATGGACATAAGATCAAATCAAAGTCTGTTTAAGGAAGGTGCTCCTGAGGACTTTATGAAATCCCTGGTAGCGGGGCTCGGTATTGACACCCAGCAGGCCGAGAGACTTTCTAAAGGACAGCTTGCCATTGTACAGCAGGTGGATAACAGAAGGATGTCGGTTTCCGGAGTTGAACTGAATGAGGAAATGACGAATATGGTAAGGTTCCAGCAGGCATATAATGCTGCTGCAAAGATGATAACAACGATGTCTGAAGTATACGATACGCTTATAAATAGATTGGGAGTAGGCTAAACACTAAAGATTGACCAAGTCAAAGATATATGGAGGCTGCAATGAGAATTACAAATAATATGATGATTGCCAATATGACAAGGAACCTCGGCAATAATCTTACCAGATTGAATAATTACCAGAACCAGCTTGATACAGGTAAGAAGATACAGGTGCCATCGGATGATCCTGTGGTTGCTGCAAGGGCCTTGAAGCTTAGAACAGATGTATCAAAGGTTGAACAGTACCAGAAAAATCTTGGGGATGCAGGCTCCTGGCTTGATGCCACAGATGTGACGCTGGGCAAAATAGGAGATGTTCTCCAAAAGGCCAGGGAACTTTCGGAGCAGGCGGCAAACGGGACGAATACTCCTGAAGAAACACAGAAGATAGGTTTGGAGTTAAAACAGCTGAGAGCCCAGCTGATACATTTGTCCAACTCCACCTATGCAGGAAGATATATCTTCTCAGGTTACAAAACAGATCAAAAATTAATTAATGACAATGAAAGCGATCCTAATTTCGGGAAGTTTATGATAAATGTTGATTCCACCAGGGAAAAAATATTTTATGAAATTGGTGTGGGGGACAGCATAAATATCAATATTGCTGGAGGAGATCTTTTCAACAGCGGTGGAAATGCTTCTAATCCGGGAAGCGGTGTTGCTACATCGGATATAGAAGATATTAATTATCCTCTGGACATTACTGCGGCCAATAATTCCATTACCGTTACTATTAACAATTTCGGAACACCGCAGACTGTAACGGCTGCTATTCCGGTATCCAATCCGCCTGTAGTTGAGTACAATACCCCTGTGCAGCTTGCGCAGGCAATAAAAACAGCTATAAATGCAGCAATAGTTCCGGACCCGGATCCGACCCTTCCGGCCAATCAGGGTATTGAAGTCACCATAGGAAACAATATGATAGAAATAAAAACTCAAATCAAGTCCGATACAGCGGCAGTTACATTTGATCAAACCGGCAGCTTGCTGTCAAGTATAGGGACCAAAGCGCCTGTGACTACAACAGGAGACATCGGCGATACGCCTGATATGATAAAGATGTTTGACAATATAATTGCAGATATGGATGAGGGAAACTTTAAGCAGATAAGTGATTTCCTTGATGTTTTTGACCAGCAGATATCAAATGTTTTAAGATGCAGGGCTGATGTGGGGGCAAGACAGAACAGAGTGGACCTGTCAACTGACAGAATGAGTATTGATTTGGTCAATTTCACGGATTTAATGAGTAAGAATGAAGATGTGGATGTTGCAGAAACTATAATGAACCTTAAAAACGAAGAAAATGTTTATCAGGCTTCATTGGCAGGTGGGGCAAGAATAATCCAACAGACCCTGGTAGACTTTTTAAGGTAGTTGTTTTCAAGTGAAATGCTGAAAATGTATTGTGGTAAAATGCAGGGAAAAGGAAGTCGGTTAATATAAGGAAATATCAACATAAGACAGGCTAAACACCCAGCCTGTCTTGTATTATAAAAGGTAGAGGTTGGCTTAAAAGATTTCATGTGCGTTTGTATTTAAAGCCAATCTGTGAATTTATGGCCGCTGTGCGGCTCAAGGCCATAATGTGGCTTGGGAGGTCAATATGGGGCTTACAATCAACACAACTCCGGCCAGGTATGAAATAAAAGTAACTCCTGCAAAGCTGGAATGGAAAACAAGGAATGCCGATCTGAGAATAACGCAAAAACCCCCGCTGATACAAATCGATACCGAACAGCCATTGCTTAAGATTGACCAGTACCAGTGTTTTGCGGAAGAGGGCCTCAAGAACAATTTAGATCAGGCAAGGGATAGTGCCAGAAAAGGGTATGCAAATCTTATGAAATATATAGCCAAGGAGGCACAGGACGGTGATGCCATGGCTAAAATAGGTCATAAGGCAAACATAATGCTCGATATTATCAGAAAAGAATCCGTGACCATGCATGAGTTCGGTCTGGGCTCAATGCCCACGTCCAGACCCAAAGTGGAGCTTATACGCGGAAGCTTGAAGCTGGAGGCGGCGGAGCGGAACAACCCCGGTGAAATTAACGGGGTATCGGGTACTTATGTTGCAGGAGATATTGATTTCAGGTATACTCCCTGGAATGTTGATATGCGGATGCTATCATACGGTTCAATAGATGTTAAATATACCGGCAGTAATGTAGATGCGTATATTTAGATGTAAATATGTGTATAAAAATAAGGTTTTCTGATGTACTTAAACAGTAAGAGCGTTATAATATTGATGTAAAGAGTACATTTTGTTGACGGAGGATTTATTATGTTTATTGAAACAACCCATTTTGGAAAAATAGAGATAGACCAGGCTGATATTTTGAACTTTGAAGAGGGAATAATAGGTTTTGAGGATGTTAAGCAGTTTGGAATAATAGACAGCGAGGACCCGGAGTCACCTTTCAAGTGGATACAGGCAATTGACAAACCTGAGCTGGCTTTTGCATTGGTAGATCCCTTTAAGATAAAAAAGGACTACGATTTTGATTTGAAGGATGAGGCTGTTGAGTATCTTGGAGTCAAGGATGCTTCAGAGTTAATGGTGTTTTCCATTGTTGTGGTTCCGGAGGATATAAAAAAAATCAGTATGAACCTTAAGGCACCTTTAATCATAAACAGGACAAATAATAAAGCTGCTCAGATAATTCTTGATACGGATAAGTACACTGTAAGACATTTCATACTGGATGAACTCCAGAAACAGGAGGTATAACAATGCTGGTACTTTCTCGGAAAAAGGATCAAGGGATAATCATTGGTGAAAATATTGAGCTGACAATTATTGAAATACAGGGCGACCAGGTGAGGATTGGAATCAAAGCGCCAAAAAATGTTCCCATCTACCGCGAGGAAATCTTCCTGGAAATTCAGAATGAGAACAAAAAGGCTGCGAACACCGGTGTTGTGAAGCTTGAAGATATTATTAAGAAAAAGGACTGAATATTTACAAAATAAAATTAAATTTTTCAAAAAAAGCTATAAAGTCTAAGGAAATTCTTCCGATATTATAATAGAGAAAAGAACTTATTTCTGGTTTTCAGGTATTTTTTAGATATTTTAAGTGTTGCAGTTCCCGGGATCTGTAAGCTTATTATATAAATTATCAATTATAGTGTGAAAAAGGAAGTTCACACTAAAACCTTAAAATTCAAGGAGGATTTTTATTATGAGAATTAATCACAATCTTATGAGCATGAACACCAACAGACAGTTGGGTGTAAACAGAGGCGCTACTCAGAAGTCACTGGAAAAGTTATCATCAGGCCTCAGAATCAACAGAGCTGGAGATGACGCCGCTGGTTTGGCTATATCTGAAAAAATGAGAGGTCAGATCAGAGGTTTGGACCAGGCTTCAAGAAACTCATCAGACAGTATATCACTCATCCAGACTGCTGAAGGTGCTTTGAATGAAACTCACTCAATTCTGCAAAGAATGAGAGAACTTTCCGTTCAGGCAGCTAATGACACAAACACCGATGACGACAGAAAGGAACTTCAGGCTGAGGTAGATCAGTTAATAGCTGAAATTGACAGAATAGGAAACACTACTGAATTCAACACCAAGAAATTACTTGATGGAAGTGCGGAAGGCGTATATGGAGCTGTTGACGGAACTGCAAAATTAAATAACAATTCAGCTGCGCTAGTATCCCTGACCGGTGCTGATTCCATGGCTTCAGTTTCCGCTGCCGCTAAAACCGGAAGTGATTACAATGGTTCTATTACAATTGTTGCGGTTGGTGAAAGCACCGGCTTTGTTGCATCCAACTATCTGGTAATAGGAGCTGATGGAACTTCCAAGACTATTGATGCATCTTCCCTGGTTTCAGGTTCAGGATCACAGATAACTATTTCAGCATCAGTTCTTGGAGCAGATACGGCGTTAAACGTAAATCTTTTGTCTATGCAGGCCGGTGAAAGTATGACGTTGGTATTTAATGAAGCAAAAGGCGCAAGTGACAGCATAAACGAATCTATTATGGCTCAGATTGGAGCAAATGCAGGTCAGAGCATGTTTATTTCAATATCGGATATGAAATCACAGGCACTGGGTGTTAACAGTATTAAGGTTGATGATAAGTGGAAAGCATCCAATTCAATTGAAACTGTTAATAATGCTATTTCCAAGGTGTCGCATCAGAGATCAGCGCTTGGTGCTATACAGAACAGACTTGAGCATACTATAAATAACCTGGATACCGCTTCCGAAAACCTGCAGGCTTCAGAATCACGTATCCGTGATGTAGATATGGCCAAGGAAATGACTGAGTACACTAAGAATAACATTCTTACTCAGGCAGCTCAGGCTATGCTTGCTCAGGCAAATCAGCAGCCGCAGAGTGTTCTCCAGTTATTGCAATAATTATTTTTTTAAAAGGAGGCATGGTAATATACTATGCCTCCTTTTAATATTAAATTAAAAATAAATGAAGTATTATTTTTGATTTCGCTTTGTCCAGCATGTTTGTGACAATTATAATTTCCGGGGTGTATAAAAGTGAAAATAACAGCTTGTTCTATTGTGAAAAATGAAGAAAAAAATATCGGAAGGTCTATTGAAAGCTATAAAAGTACTGTTGATGAGATTATTATCGTTGACACAGGCTCAACTGACAATACGGTTGAGATATGTGAAAAATATGGAGCAAAGGTTTTACATTTCAAATGGAACGATAATTTTTCGGATGCAAAAAATTTAGCTATTGAACATGCAACAGGGGACTGGATAATTTTTTTGGACGCTGACGAATGGTTTGTTCCTGCCTTAAAGAGAAGCAACGTTATGAATATTGTAAGGCAGGCCGGACATGTTGCCGAAGGCTTCATTTTTACCATGAAACAGATTGACCATAGTAAGAAGGAAGAATGCTTTGTAACAGACGGAGTTACAAGAATCTTTAGAAACTTGCCCGACATAAGGTATAAGGGAAGTATCCATGAAAGAATAAAAAGAGGTGACAGGGAGCTGATACTGGCAAGATGCCCCGACTTGTTTATTTATCATTCTGGATATTCAAGCGAGCTTCTGGAGCAAAAGGCAAAAAGAAATCTGGACTTGCTGAATAATGTATATAAAAATGGGGAAAAAGATACAATTTTATATTACTTCTTATTAAGAGAGAATTATTCTTCTCATAATTACAAAGATGCTTTAAAATTTGTGGAATTATTCCAGCAACAGGATGATGTCGAGCATATAATTAAAAATTACAGTTCCGCCATTTGTTTCTATGAATATGCATATGGCGTTATGAAGAATGTACCTGATGAGGTTACACGCGAAGAAATAATGAATTTGCTGAATAAAGCATATGAAAAATATCCTGAGGTCCCCACGCACAGTTATCTGTTAGGCCGTGAGGCTATGGACAATAATCTGGATGAGGAAGCAAAAACGTGGTTGGGAAAAGCGCTTGAATTAAATAAGAATTACACAGGTACATTTTCAAATTCATTTCCTTCATATATATCCGATACCTACTTTAGACTCGGCTTGATTAATCAGCTTAAAGGAAAGCAGGAAGCTGCTTTGGAATACTACGTTTACTCATTAAAATACGCAGTAGTTAAAAAGTATGCTCCAATAATACAAAATACTTTGAGCATTATCGGAAAAGAGAATGAAAAGGAAATAATAGTTTTCCTTAACAGCATATTGGATATAGGGAAAAAAGAAGTACTTGAAGAGATATTATCAGTACTTCGGAACACGAGACTGTATAAGGCTTTTTTATACTATGCAGTAAAATATAACAGGGAATTCGACGGGCAGAATGAAAATACATACATTGCCATGATATTGACAGGACAAGCGGAATTGGCTGTCGATACAGCAATTAAGGGAAGCTTGAATTATAAACCTGATTATAATAAAGGAGATCAGATTTATAATGGGTGCAGTGATAGTCCCGAAAAATACAATTGGCATTTGGACTATGCACTTATGGGAATACTTTATTGTAGAGATATGGAATTGTTTGAAAAATACCAGTTGTTTTTTGATGATACAACCAAAGAAATTATTGTGGCCTATATATCTGGAAATAAAATAACAAACCTGACCAATGAAATTTTAGAGCTGCACAATAAAATATTTTTACTGATATTTAATATTATACCGGAAAAAGAATTGGCAGCCTTCAGAGGTATTATTTAGATCATTCACAGGTATGACTCAGTATGGATTAGGTTTGTTATAGTGGGGGTTAAGGTTTAAAACTGTTAAGTGAAATGTGTATATTTAAATAGTGCTAAATATATATATGCGATATCCCGATAATTTTATTAGAAAGTTATTAGTGGAGGTTATGAGATATGAAAGTAAATAACAATGATATTTCCAGTTCCAACATCACAATAAACAGTATCAAAGCTGCACAACTGGCAGAATCGGTCAAAAAAGTAAGGAACGATGAAGCTAATGGCAGCATTCATTCAAATAAGGAATGGTCTCAAGCCAACATTAAAAATATATCTCAATTAAATGAATACGACAAAGATAATATGCCCGTATCGGAAAGAGTTGTTATTGAAGCAATACAAAAGGCTAACAAGGCAATTCTGGGAGGCAACCGGAGATTTGAATTCTCAATTCATGAACAGACAAATGAAATTGTTGTTAAAGTATATAACTCCGAAACTGACGAGCTGATAAGAGAAATTCCGAATGAGAAAATATTAGATATGGTTGCAAAAATCTGTGAGATGGCGGGTTTATTTGTGGATGAAAGAAGGTAGGTAGATAATATGGCGACAAACGGAATAACTAATGCACTTAATACCAGACTGAGATTGACGGGTATTGCATCAGGACTGGACACCGATACATTAATAAAGCAGATGATGGCCAGAGAACAAGCTAAGTTGGATAAAATATTGGCTAAGAGAGAAATTGACTTATGGAAAACAGATGCATATAGAGAGGTTACTTCAACACTGCAAAGCTTTTACAAAGAATATTTTGACACTCTTTCATCCAAGAATCTGAAGTCATCAAATAATTTCTCGAGTTTTTCAGCAACATACAGTGCTGCAAGTTCATCGGATTTTGTAGCAGTTACGCCTGGCGCCAATGCTAAGATAGGGAATTACACTATTACCGAAATGACTATGGCAAAGGCTGCTTCCCTTACCTCAGGCGGCAATTCCGGAGTTACCGGCAGTGCAATAGGTCTTGGAATAAATAAGAATTTTTTAAAAGATCCAAACGGTCCTGATGATTCATCAAATTGGACTACGATTTGCAGTGCCAATAACAATAATGTATTATCGATTACTTTCAACAATATAACAAAAAAGATAACATTGCCCGATTCTCCGGCCACGCTTAATTCGTTGGAAATAGATGATACAAATCCCCAGGGGGGGTATCTGGAACAAGTTCAATCGGCTGTCGACAGTGCTTTCGGCGCGGGTAAAATATCAGTAGGCAACAGTACGGAGGGGATAAAGTTCACTACGGTAAGAACTACCGATTCCTTTCAGATTAACAGTGTATACAATAATGGCGCCGGTGAATTGTTTAGTGCTAAACCCACAGAAAAAGCCCCATTTGCTGTAGGCGCAGATAATAACAAGTTTAAAATTAAGATTGGCGCTGAGGAGAAAACTGTAGCAGTTGCTTATGGTACATACAAGAGTGCCGGAGATCTGGCCGCAGCAATCCAAATGTCTGTAAATGCGGTATTTGGTTCTCCGCCCGGAGCAGCTCCCGACATAACATTTTCCGGAGATACGGGTATTGTATCATATACAACAGGGACAACAGTAGCCGTAAGTAAACTTAAAATAGATGCAAATTCCGCACTGGGGCTGGATCCGACAAAGACAGCTATGGGCAATAAAGTTGATTTGAAGGCAAATTTATTTAATACTGTAGGATCATTTAGATATGATACGGATGGTGATCAAAGTACAGATGAGGACAAACTTCCGCTTAGTTTTGCAGGTACGGCTGATGACATTGTGTTTACAATTAACGGCAAATACTTTAGGTTTAACTCCAAGAATACATCCTTAAATGATATAATGAGAACTGTTAACGCTGATACATCAGCCAATGTTTCAATGACATATGACGCAACTTCGGACAGGTTTACGATTGCTTCAAAAAGTACCGGTGCAACCAGCCGGGTTATTGTCAGTGACAAAACAGGCCATTTAATGAGTGCACTTGGGATTAGCCTGGATTCTGCAGTCAGCGGAAATGATGCAAGTATAAAGATTAAAGGTCTTGGCGGAAGCACTGATGAAATTGAAATCGTCAGAGACACTAACTCATTTTCATATGACGGAATAAATTTTAACATCAAGCAGAATTTTAAGGAGGGGGTCACCCAAACTGATCCCATCAAGTTTGCCGTCGTCGTAGATACCACTAAAACATTCGACTATGTAAAAACCTTCGTTGAAAAGTATAATGAGGTGATTGGAAAACTTAACGACAAAATTGGTGAAGAAGTATATCGTAGTTATACTCCGTTAACTGATGAGCAGAAAGAGGCAATGAGTGAGGATCAGATTGAAAAGTGGGAGGAGAAGGCCAAGTCGGGGCTCTTGAGGAATGACAGCATAATATCAGGTACATTATCTCAGCTCAGATCCGCATTGTACGCTGCGGTTGAAGGAACAGGAATAACGCTGTCTTCCATAGGAATAACTACCTCTTCAAATTATGAAGATAAGGGTAAACTTATTATAGATGAGGACAAATTAAAGGATGCACTGGCTAACAAGCCTCAGGAAGTTGCCAATCTGTTTACAAGTACTTCAGATGTAACCTACTATGATAGTATGAATAATTCTATATTGAGAAGCCAGAGATATAAAGAGTCGGGTATAGCCCAGCGCTTCTCGGATATTATACAGGATGCCATCAGAACAAATACTGATAATAATGGCTATAAAGGAGCTTTATTAGAAAAAGCGGGTATAATCGGAGACCGCTCGGAATATTTGAATACCTTATATAAGGAAATAAAAGAATTTGACAGCCAAATAACCGAGATGAATAAAAAGCTCATTGAAAAAGAAAATGCATTGTATGAAAAATTTGCCAAGATGGAATCGGCAATGGAGAAAATGAACTCACAGCAGAGCTGGTTAATGCAACAGTTTGGCAGCGGGTCATAAGTAAATGTATTCTTATAAATATAAACTAATTAGGAGGTTGCCGGCTAATGTTAACAAATAATGGTTATGACCAGTATAAATCAAATTCCATAAATACAGCAACTCCGGAAGAACTGACAATGATGCTGTATAATGGGTTGGTTAAGTTTTTGATGCAGGCACAGTCTGCGATTGATGCAAAAAATATTGAGAGAGCAAATAACAGCATTATTAAAGCACAAGCCATAATAATCGAGTTTATGACAACTCTGGATATGAATTATGAGGTTTCACAAAATCTGGAGTTACTATATGATTATATGTACAGGCAGCTTACTCAAGCCAATCTGAAAAAGGATAATGTTATAGTCGGAGATGTACTGGGGATGGCAAAGGAACTCAGGGATGCCTGGTCCCAGGCCATGAAGCTTGCCAAACACCCTGCACCTGTACAGGAAGTTATAGCTAAGTAATGAGTTTGTAAGTTATTCAAGGTAAATTGAACACCTCGTATACCTATTTCTGTATGCGGGGTTGTTTTGGCTTAATGAATGGAGGTAACCATGAACGCTGACCAATATATACAGAAGCTTTTAGAATTGTCGGAGAAAAAGCTTAACGGGTTAAGACAAATACTGAAGCTCACGGAGGAGCAGAGCGAAGTAATAACAGAAGATCAAGTTGATGAATTGCAGAAGATAATAGATTTGAAGCAGCAGCAGATGGATAGCATTGATGAACTTGATCAGGCGTTTGAGGTTTACTACTCCAGAGTTAAAACCGTACTCGGGGTTCAAAGCCTTGAGGAGGTCAGGATGTCGGAGCTTAATGGAGCTGCTGAGCTTAAACAAATAATTACAACCATATATGATATTATAAAGCAGATACAGAGACTGGAAGGTATGAACAACACAAAAGTCAGAGACATTCTTGACAAGCTTAGCAGTGAGATACGTCAGATAAAGCAGGGTCAGGCGGTTAATAACGGATATAACATTGGAAGCAAGTTACCGCAACAATCATATTACTTTGATAAGAAGAAATAGTTACTAATTAATTTATACCTAAGGGCGTGAAAAAAAGTGAAGGTTGTTATTCTGGCAGGCGGATATGGGACAAGAATCAGTGAAGAATCACACTTACGGCCAAAACCGATGATTGAAATCGGCGAAAAACCTATTCTGTGGCACATAATGAAGATATACTCGTACTATGGCTATAATGATTTTATTATTTGCCTTGGTTATAAAGGCTATATGATAAAGGAGTTTTTCGCTGACTATTATCTTCACACTTCTGATATAACTTTTGATTTTACTGAAAGCAATAAAATGGTTATTCATAATAATGTTGCAGAGCCATGGAAAGTAACATTGGTGGATACAGGTCTTAACACCCAAACAGGTGGTAGAATTAAAAGGATAGAGAAATACGTAAAAAATGAACCCTTTCTCTTTACATATGGTGACGGGGTTTCAGATATCAATATAAACAAGCTGATTGAATACCACAGAGAAAAAAAGGTTTTGGCTACAATGACTGCGATTCAACCCGGAGGAAGATTTGGTGTCCTTAATATTAACGACGATACAAATAAAATAGAATGTTTCACAGAAAAAGCGAAGGAAGACGGCGGGTGGATAAATGGAGGGTTTATGGTGTTGGAACCTGAAATATTCAGGTACATTGCCGGTGACAGTACTGTTTTTGAACGTGGTCCTATGGAAAATCTTGCCTTGGAGAGACGAATCGCAGCGTATAAACATTATGCTTTCTGGCAGTGTATGGATACACAGAGGGATAAATATGCACTTGAAAGACTTTGGGAATCCGGACAAGCACCTTGGAAGGTGTGGTAAAATATAAATAATTCACCAGTCAATTTAATCTAAATATTAAATATTAACAGATTATATTTTCTATTTGATATAAATTTTTAGCGAAATATGTCGATATAGTTATATAAGAGTATAGTATCAATGCCACATGGAAAGGTGGAAGCAGTTCTATGCGTTATGTTACTATTAGTATAATTATGCTCACATATAATCGGGAGAAATTCATTGAACGTGCCATAAAGTCCATTTTAGCTCAGGATTTTTCTGATTATGAATTTATAATTGTTGACAATGGTTCGACAGATCGCAGTGGAGCAATCGCAGATGAATATGCTTGCAAAGACCCTAGAATCAAGGTTGTCCACCGGGAACGGGGCAATATCGGCAGTGGCCGGAATGCCGGATTGGAAGCAGCACAAGGTGCATATATTACTTTTGCCGATGATGACGACGAATGTGCTCCCGATTACTTAAGCTTTTTATATAAATTGGCGGTGAATCATAAAGCAGATATCTCTATATGCGGTGTAGCAAAAGAAGAGAGCGGAGCTGTGATTTCGGACAGAGACCGTGATAATATAGCGGTAATGAGCGCAGAAGAGGCTATTATTGCTCTAATGTGGCGAAGGCGCTATAGCACGGGATTTCCTGCAAAGCTTATTTCAGCCGAGATGTTTAAGGATATCCGTTTTTCGGAAACGGGGCAATATGACGATATCCCTTTGCTTTATAAGATCCTGGCAAAAGCAGAGACTGTTGCATATCACGGATTACCCAAATATAAAGTTTACCGGCATGGGAGCAACAATTCATCAGCGACTACAAAAGATACGCATATAACGATAGACTACCTTAATGCATACAGGCAAGCATACCGTGAGAGAACTGAGTGGTTGTGCGAGCGATTCCCATACCGTGCTGATTATTGGTGGTATTTCGATTTTTCCTTTCAGATTTCGATGGTCAATAAAATCATATCAAATGGCCTGAAAGACTGCGAAGAACATCTGAAAGCTATGCGCTGCGAATTGGCCGAACACTATGCTGAATTCATGAACAGTACCTACATACTTGACTTTGAAAAGATTTGGATGGAGAATTATATCTTATGAAAAGGGTAGCAGATATTATTTATCAAAAGGCAAATAAGCGTGAAATTGTCCTGTACAGCTGCAGTGATATGTGTGAAGCATTACGCCGGATGCTTGAGAGCTATGGTTGTAAAGTTTCTTTTTTTGTAGACAGGAATCATACATTTTTCATGGATTTAAACGGTTCAGATAAGGGAGTGACAATTTATGGCTGAGAATATTATTGGAATTGTAGGTGGAATGGGAAGCTATGCCACATCACATTTTTTTAGAAAATAATTGATTCAGAGAAGTAATGGGACCTCCGCGCATTGTTGTGGATAATAATTGTGTTATGCCAAGTCGTGTCAGAGAAATTTGTTATTTGAATTTATGGCTTATTGATAATACTGAAATTATTAATTCTATATGGAGAAGGTATAATGTACAAAAATATAAAATACTCGTTTTTCTTTGATTTAGATGGTACAGTAACAGCACAGGAAATATTACCTGAAATAGCTAAAACCGTAGGTTTATATGAACAAATAAACGAATTGACTCAGCTCACTATTTCAGGAAAAATCCCTTTTGTTGAAAGTTTTTTATCAAGAGTAGAGATATTTAGAAACATTAAAATAAGTGATGTTAAAAATGTTGTAGAAAATATAAAATTGAACGAGAACATAGTTAGTTTTATACAAGAAAATAAGGAAAGTTGCTTTATAATCACAGGTAATCTTGATGTTTGGGTTAGTAGTCTGTGTGATAGAATTGGTTGCAGATACTTTACATCAAAAGCATTGTTATCTGAAGATGGTGATTATGTTAAAGGAGTGAATTATGTTCTCAATAAGGCGCATATTGCTAATAGTTTTGCCTCCCCATATGTTGCAATAGGAGATGGGAATAATGATGCTGAAATGGTGCGTTTCGCCAATATCGGTATTGCTTATGGGGGTGTTCACATGCCGGCTGTATCTGTAATGGATTGTGCTTCGCATGCGATTTTTCAGGAGGATAAATTATGCCAGTTTCTAAAACAGTTATTATAAGTTGTGCCGGTATGGGCTCCAGGCTTGGAATGAATATGACAAAGGCACTAATTAAGTTGCACGGAAAAACGCTAATAGAGTGGCAGCTTGATTTATTAAAAGATGTGGAAGATGTTAGAATTGTTGTAGGATACCAATACACACAAGTAATAGAAACGGTATTAAATAAAAGAAAAGATGTAATTTTTGTATTTAACCATGATTTTAGAAATACAGGAACTGCAGCTAGTTTTGTAAAAGGCGTCAAGAACACAAAGGAAGATAATTTAATTATTTCTTTAGATGGAGATTTATTAATACACCCTGAAGATCTAAAAAATGTATTAGAAAGTGATTATGAATTTGTGGGGGTATGTGATAAAAATTCTGAAGAACCAGTGTATGTTAATACTTATCTTGAAAATGGAATAGAAAAAGTAGGTTCTTTTTCAAAATTGAATGGGCAATACGAATGGACGGGATTGGCACAGATCTCTAACAAAAGGACGTTTAATGGGACAAGGCACGTGTATCAAATGATAGAGCCGTTTTTGCCAATTAGAATTTTAAAACTTCGCTCTCAAGAAATAGATACATACGCTGACTACGAAAATGCATTGAGATGGATTCAAAAATACTATCAGAGCAGTGAATATAACCTAAATACAAAATTATGAGAAAAATGAAATATGTTTCCGATTTTAGTTTAATTTTTAAATTATAAGATTACAATGATATACTAAAGTAATAAATTCATAGAAGAAGTCTATTTACAGCCTATACGGAATAGAGAAAGGTATACTATTATGAAACATATTATTTTTGGTGGATTTGATTATGCTGTCCGCTATGAAATGGATCAGGATGCAATATATAATGGTGTTGATTATTTTGTAGATAATGATACTGACCTAATTGGGACAACATATCTTGGAAAAGAAATTAAACATCCTAACGCACTTTTAAGTGAAAACAAAGAAGATATTCTTATTTTAATCGGATCAATAGTTTATCGCACAGAAATTGCATTTCAACTTAAAGATATGGGGTTTGAAGAGGGAAAACATTTTATATGGGGAATAGCCTTTGTGGGAGATAATGAGTGCAGGCGTTTGTGGAAACATATTGAATGGAACGATAATCCTGTAGGGAGAAATGCATGTGAGAATAATGAATATGCTCTATCACGGCTAGGTATTGCCGCTAAGTTAATTGATTGGACAGGAATTGAAACTTTGATTGATATGGGAGCGTCAAATGAAAGGGTTAGAGTTTTTATTCCAAAGGATATACAATACGTTCCGGTTGACTATATTACTTTTACCGATGAAACTGTTTTATGTGATTTTAATAAATATGAATTTCCGTTAAAAGTCTATGACCCTGATACTACATGTATTCTTTCAATGGGCAACCTAGGCTATTGCAAGGATTGGCAGTGGTATTTACGTACTGTAAGTGAGAATTGTACTTGCTTTATTTTAGGGCATGATGATTTTCCACGAGTATCTCGTGAATATAGAAGAACCAATTGGACCCGATATAACGCATTGTTTGATCATGAGATTATTCAATATATGTTAGGCTTAGGATTTGATTTAAAAGATGCAGTGGATTTCCGCTTACATACAACAGTTTATAAATTTGAGAAAAGGATTTGACCGTGCAAGAAAAAAATTAAAATATTTGGCTATGTTATAAAGGAGGCTTTTATGATTTACAATTACCCACACCCGGAATATTTTAGCGATTGGGAAAAACCTGATTTTCCTGGATATAAAGGTAATCTTGTCCTTTGGGGCGCAGGAAAAGTCGGTGGCGTGGCAGCTCATTGTCTTAAAAAGCAAGGAATAGAATTTATGGCTTTTTGCGACATAGCTAGAGATAAATGGGGAACAACCTTTTGTGACCATAAGATAATTTCTCCCGAAGAACTTAAACGGAACCATCAGGATGCAGTTATTATAATTACCTCTTCTTTTCATAACAGTATAGAGGAGGAATTAAGAAAGTATGGATTTACAAAAGTGTTTGACTGTACATCTTTATTTATGATGATTGACTTTAGTTCCTATAACTTCTGGATGGAAATTGATTATGCTGTGAGGGTTATTGAGCAATATCTTGCGGCAGTATTAGAACAAAAGGCAAATAATCAAGTTATAGATCAGATATTCTTAAATATCACAACCAAATGCTCCTTGCGCTGTAAGCATTGTTCAACGATTATTCCATACATTTCATCACCATGCCATTATAATTCACAGAAAATACTAGGGGATGTTACACGTATTTTGGATGCACTGGGACATATCAGAGTCGTTGATTTTTATGGGGGTGAGCCATTACTTCATCCTGACCTGCCATATATGATAAAAAGCCTTTCTGAAGAAAAACGCATTGATCGCATTTATGCTATTACCAATGGAACTATTATTCCAAACGATGATCTTATTGAAGCAATGAAAGCTGAAAAAAGGTTTTCGATGCGCATTTCACATTATGGCGCACTTTCAACAAAAGTTGATACCATAAAAAATATATTGGATAAGAACTGTATCAAATACGAAGTTACAAACTATACTTATTGGGATGAGGGCCCTAAATTCGGATATCTTGATTCAACAGAAGAAGAGTTAGTCTCAAAGTTTAAACATTGTACAGCATGTAATGTATTGATGATCCAAAATGGGAAAATATCACTTTGTTCTCCGGGAAGTGTTATGAATAATATGAACGTAGTATCAGATACGCCAAGTGATTATGTGGATTTGTCGGACAATGAATCTGCTGAGGAATTAAGAGATAGGATTTTGAATTTTAGAGCTCGTTCAAAAACCGGTGAGTATTTTAAGTTTTGCAAGTATTGTTTTGGTAATCATTGTTCCCAGTTTGAGAATAAGGTTCCCGTAGCTGAGCAGACTAAAGAGCTTTTATTAATTGATAAATTTTATTAAGGAGGAGTTAATGGAACAGTTAAATTTACCAATGGTTAATTTAACTCCAACTATGCGCTGTAACTTGAGGTGCCGGTTATGCGGTGTACTCGTACCGCAATATGAATACCGTCCACACATGACAGTGGAGGAGTTTTCAAGGACATTAAAGGCTATATTTGAAGTGGTTGACCATGTTGAAAAGCTGCAGATTACCGGAGGTGAGCCATTATTGCATACCGAATTACCCAAAATGCTGGAACTTTGCTTTGAGTATGTTTCGCAATTTGATACGCTTTGGATTTTTACAAATTGTGCTGTACCTATAAAGCCGCAATTAATGGAGGTTCTGGAAGAATACAAGGACCGTGTGTTTGTACATGCAAGTGATTACGGTGTAAAACCGAATATAAGTATTGAGTTGCAAAGGACTCTTGAAGAAAATAAGATTCCCTTCAAATATTTGAAATATTTCGGAGATGAGCAATATTATAACGGTTGGGTAGACCAAGGTGATTTTATTCAGCAAGGACGTACCGAAACGGAATTGAAGCAGGTATTTTCTAAATGCTCACATGTTAACCGCGGAGGGTCATGGTATGTACGCGGTGGACAAATGCACTGGTGCGGCCGTTCTATACGCGGGGCTGAAGTTGGTAAAATTCCGGTTCGTGATGAAGATTACCTGGATATATTTGTCGGCGATATTGAAGAACGAAAAGACAAGTTGCGTCAATTAATGAAAGCCGAGCAAATTATTGCTTGCGATTATTGTAACGGATACTACGGCACAGAAGATATGTCAAAGCGTGTGCCTGCAGGGAGGCAGATATGATATGCTGAAAGCACTTATTGTGGCGGCTGATTCGGTTGAACCAAATATAATTTTAAAAAACAAAGAATTATTTCCTACATTCAACCGGTTAATAGAACAAGGTGTATCATCAGCTTATTCTGCTTATGTGCAAAAGGGATACTACGGTTCATATTCGTCTGAACAAAATTGGGCTTCAATTTATACCGGATTTGAACCTGGAGAGCACCAAATAAATACTTCAAACGTACGTGGAGAGATCCGTCAACCCGTTATGAATGATTTTGATGAACTGCAGCCATTTTGGGAAGTTTTAAATGAATATGGGCTGAGTGTCGGGTTGTGGGCGGCAGTTGCCTGTGATTCGCCTGTGCCGATCAATGGTTATACAGTGGCTGTTGGATATGAGACTATTAATACACCTATTCATAATCGCGAAGCACCTCGGCATATTCAGTTTTGTACTAAAGATATTTCTGTGGCTTACTGCCTTAATGGAGAGCCGCCCCCACGTTTGTACCCTAAAACTCTTGCACAGCAAGGGTATAGCTTTGAAGAGTTAAAAAGGAATCCAAGTTTAGCCGAAGAAGCAGTTTCAAAATATTGTTTTCAGGATGCGCTGCCCAATTTTAAAGCGGAATTAGACTACTGGAGCACTGCTATTATGCGTACTCAAGCTGAACATCCGGTTGACGTGTTATATTTATTTACTCCTACTACCGACCTTATTGCACACTGCAGCATGTGTTGTGACAATAATCCTGTGCTGCTGTCAGCTTATCAAATGCTGGATGAGACTATGGGGGAATTGATTGATGCTCTGAAGCCTGAAATTTCCATCTTCTTATCAGACCATGGGCAGCAGAATTTCAAGGATTTAATTCCATGCTCTGATAAAGCAGTTCAAAAGGAGGCATTTGCAGCCCGTGATGATGTTTTGTGGCTTCAAAACGGGTATATTGCTTTTGAGGCACATAATGGAGCCTTGCTGTTTACCGCTCACGCTCTGAAAGGTACTTTCATCGCTGCCGGAAAAGGCATCCGCCCTGCTTCAATATCAGGAATGAGAACAGTAGATATCTATCCGACTCTTCTGGAAATGTTTGATATTCAAATTCCTGAGTGCAGATTCGGCTTCGTGATGGATGTATTTGATAAAGAGGTTATCAACGAAGAGAAATTATATAAACCAAATGCTATCAAGCGAAAATCAATAGGGCTTTTGCAGACTCACTCTGTAAGTATAACGGATATTGTGATAAACGAGTTGTATATTGCCAACCGTTTCGCCGATATTACAGTGATTGGCATAGCCAAATATGAGGAGATTTTTCTGGGGAATCCACGGGTTGCCGGTTTTGTGCCGTTTGATAATTTTAAAATGAGCGATTATGATGAGGTATACTGCGGATATTATGATGATGTCAATAAACAAATGTACCATACACGGATTTTTTGAGGAGGTAACCTAGCTTTGAATCGGCACTATTTGATATACGGACATGGCGGTTCGTTTAACCATGGTGCGGAAGCGCTGGTTTGTACGACAATCGCATTGCTCCGGCAGTACTCACCTGGCTGCAGAATCACTCTTTCAACTCATTTTCCCGATCAGGACAGGAAATTTTCCATTGACGCCGACGAATTTGTTGAACGCAATATGGAAGGCGATACGAATGAGCAGATTTATGCCGGAACGCTCAAATGTATTGCTCCTGATACCGTATGTATTCATATAGGGGGAGATAACTACTGCTATAGGAACTGGCAAAGGTATTCCATGATACATTATAAGGCATTGGAGCAAGGCGCGGCCAGTATCTTGTGGAGCTGTTCCATTGATCCTGAAGCAATTGATGAAGAAATGCTGAAGGCTTTAAACACCCATCATCTTATTACAGCACGGGAATGTATTACATATGATGCATTGGTCAGGTGTGGTTTATCTAATGTTATAAAGGTTTCAGATATTGCGTTTACACTGAAACCCCAGCCGGTAGAATTTGATTTATCAAATTATGTGGCGCTTAATATTAGTCCGTTGATTTTGCGTAAAAATGCGGCAGTAAAATTTGCAATTGAGGAGCTTATCTGTTTTTTATTGGATGAAACGAACCTGAATATAGCACTTGTACCTCACGTTCTGGCACAAACAGATAATGATTTCGGGATTTTGAAGGAGCTTTTCATAAAGGCTGCAAATACAAAAAGGATAATCTTGGTTTCGGATAAGTTTTCGGCGGGACAATATAAATCCATCATTTCCGGAGCTCGGTTTGGCATATTTGCACGGACTCATGCAACCATTGCAGCGTACTCATCCTCAGTGCCGACTCTGGCGCTCGGATATTCCTCTAAGGCGTTCGGGATTGCCTCGGATTTAGGTATGTCCGACTATGTAATAAATACCGAAGCTGTTTTGGATGGGCAAGTCTTGAAGCAAACATTTCAAAAGCTCATGTCAAATGAACAGCAAATTAAAAAAATGCTTACCGGTAAGATGCCGCAATATATTGGAAATACAGTGAATGATCGTGTATTAACATTTTTGAGTTAATATCAAATTAGGTCTCAGTAAAATAAAATGGCATTTATATGCCACAGCTTAAAAAGAGACTTCTGTTGCAGAGCAGACAACCGATGGTGTAAGGCCTTCTGATTTTACTAAGAACCATTCAACACTTGAAAATAATAAGGGGAGCTAATAAATGGGTAAAATATATATCAGAACATACGCATATAACGCTGAAAAAACCCTTAGGAGGGCAATTAAAAGCGTATTGGAGCAAACACATGGTGATTTTATTTATTATCTATGCGATAATGGTTCAACAGATGGAACCCGTGCTATAGTGGAGGATTATGCCAGGCTGGATTCCCGGATAAGGCCATTTTATAACTCTGTAAACCGCGCTTACATGGAGACGGAAGAGTGTCTGCTTTTACCATATAATATTGAAGATAGTGATTATTACTGTACACTTGACGCGGATGATGAATATCAGCCTACCTTTTTTGCTGATATGCTGCAATTTATGCAGGAAAATAATCTTGATATAGCTGCTTGTGGAAGCGACTTTTTAGATGTAGCTGAAAATAATAAATTGGTAGGACAAAGAATATTGCCGCTGGATATGGTTCTGTATGATCGCACTTTCTCAGATTATTTTGCTTATTATCATGTTTTTATGAGAACATTTTGGGGTAAATTATATAAGGGATTTACATTACGTAGCACAGTACAGGATTCGTCACAAGTTTCTAATTTCCCGACAGCTTACGGAGGAGACACATATAATACTTTGTTGGCTTTTAAATGTGCAAAACGCATCGGTATTCTTGCAAAATCCCTTCACAAATATTATATTTCAAACAAGTCAGTATCCTATCAGTTTCACCCGGGACGTGTAAAATCTGATAGGATATTGCATGAAGCTACACTGGATTATTTGAGGTATCATAATGCAGTAACGCCAAAAAATGAGGATTTTTTACTAATAGTATATCTCAATGCATTGCAAGATACTGTAAATGTCTTACTGCAGGCTAAGATTGGCGATTCAGAAAAACTAAGTCATTTATATGAAATGCTTACATGTTCGTACACAGCTCAGCTTGCGGCCAGAGAAAATTTTGGAGCATTGGTAAACGAAGCTGAAAAGAGGCAGCGTATGCGTCATGCATTGTTTATGGGTGTTGCACAATGGCTGCTGAAAATAGATGATGTTTCAGATGACCGCCTTGCTGAATATTGTTTTATGGGAGAATTTTGCTGTGCGGCAGCCGATTTTGCTGAAGGCTGGGTTTCATTTAAAAAGTTGCATATCAGATATTTGATTAATGAAAAGAATATAATCGAAGCAAAAAAACAGTTTGACAATATTGAAGAGTTTTTGCAGGAGGATCCCGAGATAAATTCTATCAGGTGTATGTTAAACTGACTGCAGCAAAACTGTGACATAAAATACGATGCCAATACTGCAATAAGAATTATATCCCGGTATTTAGGAGGCCCGGGAAGGGTTATAATTCCTAAGCCTCCACGCACTCCTTTATAAACTCAACCACAGTTTCCATATACCTGTCAGGTGCCGTTATAAAGCTTTGCCCATATTCCCTGGCCCCTGAGTTCCAGTAGTGAACCGGCACAGGGCTTTTTCTGAAATACAGCTCATAAAGCAGCTTTGAATTATAGGAAGTGTTTAATTCCTTTTGGGCACCGTCAATCAGAAGCAGGGGTGTGGGAATGATATCCGGGATCTGCGGGATTATGTCCATATCATCGCTAACCTTGGACAGCTTCTTAACAATAAAATCAATGGAATATTTGAATGGGTATTTAGGCAGCCAGCTGCCCTCTGTTGTTGCTAAATCTATGTAGTCATCAATCTTTGCGTAGGGACTGTCTGCTACAATGCCAAGAATACTGTCCCTGTACGGGGTTTTGGTAATGGCGGACAGACAGGAGGAGGCGCCGGTTGAAAAACCCATAAGGATTATCTTTTCGGTATCCTGCTGCTTCAGATATTTAATTGCAGTCAAAACATCGGTAGTTTCATTTTTCCCAAAAGTGGAAATTGAACCGGATGAGTTGCCTGACCCTCTTAAATCTATGGTGAGCACGTTTAAGCCCTCATTGTTAAATCTTGTAATCAATTTAAAGGTTTCCTCATCAAACTGAAGTCTGTTACGGCCATAGTCATGAATCATAAGCACTGTGGTTTTCGAGCCGATGGAGGGGAAAAACCAGCCGTTGATTTTTTCCTTGGTTTCACTGCAGTAAAAACTTACATTCTTATAATCAGGTGCGATATTAGAAGAAATCTGCGGCGTATTCAGTTTTGCCGGGTGGGTTATTTTCCAGGCCGACAAAAAGGAAATAACACCTATTGCCAGACATACAAGTACAAATATATATAAAATAGCGAGAAAAATATTCTTGGGTAATACGCTCTTTCTTTCTGCGAAAGCAACGGGCTTAAGTTGCATTGGTCAAATCCTCCGGAAATTACTATTGACTAATCTTTATTCAAGTTTTATTATATTTTTATTTATTAGGAATGTAAATACAGTATATTTTACGTAATTTTATTGATAATGTCTAAAGACCATGTGTTGCGCCAATATCAATAAAACTGGCAATATATGCTTAATGGAGAAGATCATATGAATCAATTATGCAGTCAATGCCCGAGAAATTGCAATATGGAAAGAAAAACTGCTGCCGGCTATTGCGGAGTGCCTGAACAGCCAAAAGTTGCAAGGGCATTTTTGCATATGTGGGAAGAGCCATGTATCAGCGGAATAAGAGGCTCAGGGACTATTTTTTTCTCGGGCTGCAACCTCAAATGCGTATACTGTCAGAATTACCGGATAAGCCAGGACAACTATGGAAAAGTGGTAACTGTTGAGCGGCTCCAGGAAATAATTAAAGAACTCATAAATACAGGTGCACATAATATCAATTTGGTAAATCCGTCTCATTATACCAGCCCTATAAAGCAGGCCCTGACTTCATTAAAAGAAGCCAACGACCTTACGGTTCCCGTAGTATATAATTCCAATGGCTATGAAACCGTTGAGACACTGCAAACCATGGAAGGTTTGGTTGATGTTTATCTTCCGGATATGAAATATTCCACTGACGCTTCCTCTTTCAAGTATTCCAGAGCTAAGGATTACCCTGAGGTCTGTAAAAAAGCTATTCTCGAAATGTTCAGGCAGGTGGAAAGCCCAATTCTGAACACTAACGGAATAATCCGCAAGGGTTTGATCATCAGACATCTCATTCTTCCCGGGCATACAAAAGAAAGTATTAGCATACTGGATTGGATCAAGGAGAACCTTCCCAAAAGTGTGTATGTATCTTTAATGAGCCAGTATACACCGTTTTATGCTGCCGAAAAATTTCCTGAAATCAACAGACCCATTACCAGAAGAGAATATGAAAGGGTTGTTGATCACTTATATAAACTGGGGCTGGAGGAAGGCTACGTCCAGGAAAGGCAATCCTCTGACACGCAGTACATTCCTGATTTTAATCTTGAAGGAGTATAATATTTATACCTTTTTTTGAAAAATATTTGAAAAATTACAAAATAAATGTTGCATTATGGAATAAATTGGTTTATAATTTACATTACTGACAGTCATTTACATGAAATCATTTTCCTGTAAATTCAAATCAAGAGTCTTTGAAAATTAATTTCAAAATTTTTTAGAATATGGGGAATTATAATTTTAAAAATTTAGTGTAATTACTAATTAAACTGAGCGGATTTTCTTGTTTTTCATATCTGTAATATTGCTAATAAGCTTAGTCAATATTTGTTCAAAGATTTCATTTCAGCTATTTTCTATGAGGAGCTATCATGCAGGACAATTTATTCTTTCAAAAATATAAATACATAAAATCCCTGGGTAAGGGCGGCTGTGGTGAGGTATTCCTGGCAGAAAACAAAAACCTGAGAAATTACTGGGCCGTCAAGGAGATACCAAAGGACCGGAAAACCTCGGTTAGCGGCTACATTGAGCCCGAGATACTAAAGCGTTTAAACCACCCGGCTCTGCCCAGAATATGTGATGTTTATGAAGACGAAGCTAAAATATACATAATCGAAGATTACATTGAAGGTGTATGTTTGCTTCAGGAACTTGAACGTAAAGGAAAGTTCGAAGAAAATAAAATAATAGAATTAGGGATTCAATTGTGCAGTGTCCTGGTTTACCTGCACGGACAGAAGCCCGATCCAATAATATATGGAGATATGAAACCCCATAATATTATTCTTACGAAGGATGGTTTTGTGAAGCTGATAGACTTTGGGGTATCATCCTTTTTAAAAAATGATGATACCGATGCGGAGGCTGACAAAACACTGCCTGCCGAGACAATCTTTATCGGTACGAAGGGATATGCTGCTCCCGAACAGTATCTTGGGGCTTATGTCAGCCCAGGTACAGATATATATTCACTTGGAATAACACTTATACAGCTGATCTCAGATATAAATCCTCTGAACTCCATCCAATCCTATTACAATGATGAATATAAAGAATATATGTCACCCGGGCTGTTCAGGGTTTTGCATAAATGTATTCAGTCCAGTCCGGAGCTCAGATATCAAAGAGCAGAACAGTTGATGAAAGAATTACAGGATTTGAGACTGAATAATATCAATAAACCGCCTGGTATTGTATATGATAAACGAAGTACTTATTATCTTACCAGAATCTTTGCCTTTGCCGGCACAGGAGGTACGGGAGTATCCACCATAACAGCAGCTGTGGCAGCGTTTATGGCAAAGGGCTCACAACCTGTATGTATTGTTGATTTAAGTGAGAACCATACACTGGAGAAAAGTCTGGCTGTGAGGGGCACCACTGATTCTGCCGAACCTGTAAAGATTACGGCAGACCTGTATTATCTCAATCTTGGAAATCTGAAATCCAAGTTAAAAACGTATCCTGATGATCATACTGATCCTTTAATCCTTTATAAACACTTCTCGAAGCTTCAGACTCAATTTTCCTCCATTTTTGTTGATGCTGAGCTTTCAATTCTCAAGTTGATTGAGCATTTCGTAAATCACATTTTTCTGGTATGCGATATGAATCCGTATAACATATCAGGGCTCGGAGCGCGGCTTGATGTCGAAGTAATGGCTTCAGACCTCATTTCAGGAGCATCTTTTATAATCAACAAATTCTATAAGGGAGAATTAAGTTCATACGATCTTCTTCAAAGCATTTTTCAAAGCAAGGGTAATGAAGACCATTTACAAAAACTTATTTCTCTTTCAAGAAAATTTGAGGTTCCGTATGATCAGAGGATATACCTCGAATGGATGTACAGCGGCTTTGGAGAACCCTTGAAATTCGGGAGGTTGCTTTCGGACAGGCTGGAAAAAGCTATTTCCTGCATTGTCACAGAAATCATTCAACCTCCCGGAGCAAGGCCGCATATGAAATTAAAGCAATTAATAAAAGGCAGAGGGTAACCAGGTTAGCTTGAAAGACTTCACTTGCGTTCGTCTTCCAAAACTAACCTGTGATTTATGGCCGTGCGAAATATTCAAAGTATTTTAGCAATACTTTGAAAGCGCACATGGCCAATTAACCTCCTTTATTCGCCACATTGCGATAAAGGATATAAGTTTTCATTACATTTTGTGGCCACAAATGTGGCTCATGGAGGTTAATATGGGAAAAAGAATTATTATTAAAACAACGCTGATTTGTATCGGGGTATTTCTGATACTGAGTTCAGTAGCTTTGGCCTATATTTTTAAGAAATATCCCCTGGATACCGAGCAGTACGTGCCCGCTGTTATCGCAGCAGCGGACATAGAGCCGGGGACGGTCATTGAGAGTAAACATGTACGAACAAAGCAGATTCAGAAATCCGCTCTTAGTGAGGCAATGGAAACTGATATTGGGAATGTTATCGGTAAAAAGACTGTAGGGAGAATAGCAAAAAGTGACTACTTCAGAGGATATGACCTGCTCGATAAAAACAATTGGTATGAGCAGGATGAGAGAATAATTATTCTTCCTGCCAGTGTTGAGGAAAGACTTGCAAATTTAATCCGAAAGGGTTCATACATTGATATCCGGTTAAAAAAGGATACAGGTCAGGTAATAGAAACAATTTTGAAAAAAGTTATGGTTACCGACATGCTTGATGAAAATGGGAACTCAATTGATTCTATAACAGGTATCAATTCAAGGACCGCTTACATGGAGCTTGTGCTTGGAGAGGATGAACGCCGTAAGGTGTACGCTGCAATAACAGAAGGTAAGCTGATATATGAATTGTACTGTGATGAGTCACAGCAATAAAAGATTCATGATAGTAGTGAAGAGATTTCATTACATTTTGTGGCCGCTAAGCGGCTCAAAGCCATAATAATATGGCTTGGGAGGTTAATATGGGGAAAATACTTGCAGTTTGGTCGGACTCCAAACAATCAGGCAAATCGGTAGTTACATATATGCTTGCAAATCAAATGTCCGGTAATAGAAAATTAAAGGTATTGGTCTGCTGTTTAAATTTAAAGCACAGTTCGCTGTATAGATTGTTTGGAATTGATTCATCGGACACCGGACTTGAAGACCTGATAAACTATAAATTTTTTGAAAATATGAAGGAAGAAATAATTCAAGGAATTATACCAAGGTACGGAGATATTTGCTTTCTTGGAAGCTATAAAATGACCAACAGCTATGCTGTTAAAAATGCTGAGAAATTTGCAGATTTGTTTGAGATGCTGAAAAGTTCATTTGATTTAATAATCGTCGACACTGTTTCGGAAAGTGAGAATATCCTTTCCAAACTTGTGCTTCACCAGGCAGATATGATTTTAAAGCTGTATTGTCAGGATATTGAATGCATAAATGGATTGAAACCGTCAGAAAAGAAAGTTTCTGCAAATAAGGAAACAGTTCATTTGATATCCAAATACCGTAATATTTATCCAAAGGTATCTGATTTGAAGCGTAGATTTGGTTTAAATAAAGTTTTTACACATGAGTACTGTGAAACACTTCAGGAAATGAAAAACCGCAATAGCCTCCACCTGTACCTACAGAGAGAAACTGCCTGTAATAAATCCGTTGAAAAAATATCAGGCTATATGCTTCAGGAACTGGGGATTGCAGCAGAAAACGGTGTAACTGGCGACGGTAAAGCCGGTAGCATTACGTCCGGTGACGGGATGACCAATGGCAGCGGTATATTTGGGCGGTTTCTCAGACGGTTTGGCATAGCAGGAGCAAAATACCTTTATACAAAACAGAAATGGAGTTAAAAATGAGAATACTACAAAGATTATGTTTGGCGGAGCTTATGAATTATATTGAGGAAGAACTCCGGATCAATGGTTTTGCAGGTATGAACGAGATACACGAGGGAGGTGCCGGTTATCTTGAAGCGATCAGGCAGACTCAGAAGCTCCTGGCTATAGATGGTAGTGTACAGGCGCGGGAATTTATCCAAAACAGCATTTACTTTATTTTAATCGAGAAGTCCGATCTTATAAACTCCGATAACATTGATCAACTATTGCAAGAGTATCATATAAACTATTATGAAAATATTTATACCGGAGCCAAAGAGGCTGTAAAACCCATAGACAATGAAATAAGCAGCTATCTGAGCAAATATTCCATAAGTGAGCTTGACGAATTTGATACCAAACTTCAAAAGCTGACGCAGATTATTTACCAAGAGATATATGGTTATGGAATACTGGACGAGCTTGTATTTGATCCCATGCTAAATGAAATTGCCTGTACCAGAAGAGATTACATATGGCTTCAGTACAATGGAATAAAAAGGCATATCCCCAATTCAAACTTCATTTTCAAGAATGAGGAGAGCTACCGTAAAGTCATAGAGAACAGGCTTACATCCACAGCAAAGGAAGAGATAAATGCAGGATATCCGCTGGTAAGTGCCATATTGAAAAATGGCTCCAGAGTCACTGCCTTAAGACCGCCACTGTCCAAGTATTATGTCGTAAATGTGAGACTTTTTGCCTCAAAAGCCCAGTTGATGAAATACCGGAGTAAATTTGTAGAGGACAGGATAGCAAGAATCATTGAGCTGCTGGCGGGAAAAGGCAGACGAAATGTTGCAATCATAGGAGAACAGGGCTCAGGCAAGACTACTGCCGCAGATGAACTTATTATCAAACAGCTGGATCCCGATATAAGCATCGGACTGGCAGAGAATATACATGAGCTGAATATTTCAACCAACTATCCCGAGAAAAACATTGTGGAACTGCAGTATACAAAAGATTTTAAACCTTCCGACATTACAGAAATCTTCTTCAGGTTAAACAGAGATATAGTTATCTATGGAGAGGTAAGGAACTCCTATGAAGCTTTTGAAATGATAAAAGCCATGTTAAGGCAGGCCAGGGGAAGCCTTTTTACCTTCCATTCTTCAAGTACAAGACGAATGATACATGATCTCAGACAGCTTTTAATGCAGACGGGGTATTATACCGACTACAGGGAAGCCCAGTTCGATGTGGCTGACGCAGTCGATCTTGTGGTACATATCAAGCTTGACAGGGAAACCGGACAAAGGTATGTATATAAGGTCTCAGAGGTTATTGCAAATGAAGAAGGCATGTCCTTTCAGATAAATGACCTGTTTGTATTTGACAGGGAGAAAGGACAGTATTGGGTCAATCAGAAGGGCTTGTCCAGGGAACAGATATTGTCATGCATGGAGTATGAAATGTCAAATTCGGATATAGAGGAACTTAAAGGTTTGTTCGGTCCTGAGCCGGAAAGAATATCCGGAGGGAAATAATATGCTGGATTCAGTAAAAGGTGTGCTGTATCATTTCAATCCTTTTCTTTCATTTCTTCTGGCGGGGCTGCTGCTGGTTTTAGCCGGAATATACGTATCGGTATACAAAGTTGCTCCATTAAATTATAAAAATATTAAAAACATAAAGAAAGCCAAATATCTTTATTTCATTGAATTTTTCACAAACAGGTTTCCCTTGAAAATATTATCCCGTAAACTTTCAAATTCCATATCATACTTTTTATTGGACGCTTTGGCCGAGAGAAGAATAGCGGCAGTTTTTACCCTTGGCTTACCTCTTGTTGGGAGTCTTATGTACCTGGCCTTGAATGGGGTCTTAAATCTCTGGTATACCAAACTTGTAACTTTCCTTCTGTGCATGATGGTTCCGTATTATGTATTTACGTTAATCGTTGATTATATGAAGTATAGCCTTAGAATGAAAATACCCGTCTTAATTGATGGTTTCAGGAGTTCATTTATGCTGCACTGCAGGATAAAGCCGGCACTTCTGGAGTGCGGCAGGAATATGGACCGGTCGCTGGGCAGGATTATATCAAGGGCTTCCGATTGCAGTGATTTGAACAACAGTCTTTGTGAAGTGAGGGACAGGATTAATGATACCTGGTTCAATATTTTTGTTTTGCTGCTGGTAAATTACCGTGAGAACGGAGGTGAACTTATAGGCCAGCTTTATAAGCTAAACCGGACTATTACCAGGTACAACAATATTGAAAAAAAGAAAAATAAGAGACTCATATGGTATGAGGTTTTTACAGTGGGCGCGAGTATTTTGAGTCTTCCGGTCATATTGCTTCTAAATAAGACCATATTAGGTACAAATACAGGGCTTTATTATAATGTGACTGCTTCATTTGCTAAAATTGCCGTATTCTCACTGGGTGCACTATTGATGGTAAGAATACTGAGAAGAATATAAGGAGGACAACATGATTAAAGGGCTGATGATTTTTGCCGCTTTGCTGGGAATCCTGCTGATTGCATCCGGGGTTTTATATAAAGCAGTAAGACCTTCGGTATATATTGAGAGAGAAAAGGAGGGCAAGACACCCTTATTATTTTTATTGGAAAGGGTCACAAAACATAAAATCATATCTGCCCCGCTAAACTTTATCTCAAAGAACAAAAAAACGCTGGTGAACAGATATCTGACTAAAATACTTGAACTTAGTGAAGCAGGAATAAGCCTTTCGCAGTTTTATTTTTTGAAATTCCTTTGTTTGCTATTCTTTACGGGTTTATTTCTGGCGATTTTGTACAGCAACACAGCCTATCAAGCCAAAATAATAGTTGAGACGTCGGGCTCTGATCAAATCCTCTTTGGCCGTTCAGAAACTGTAGATCATACTAAATACCAGCTTTACAAGCAAATATTGGAGAATATTGATTCCAGGAAGCTGTCGGGCAGCATTTATTCAGAGAAATACAATATGGTTGAAGATGTAATTGCAGAACAATTAAATACGTCGGATAGACATCTTTTGGACGAAAAAACAAAATGGTTTCTGGACACCTGGCAAAAAGTAAAGTTAATCGAAACCTTTCACCTTAAACACCTCATAGCAATGATTCCTTCTTCATTTATACCCGATATGTTTTTTATTATAAGCTGGCTTATAAAAGGTTCTGTATACAAAAGAGAAATAATCAAACTTGAATATGTTTTTGAACTTCTTTCAAAAGTTGAGGGTATTAAAACCCTTGATATTATCAATCAACTGGAGAGGTCTTCAAAAATATATTCAAAATTCTTCAGGGAATTCTCCCATCTTTTTAAATACGATAAGGTCAAGGCCTTTAACTTTTTGAAGAACAGAAACATAAAAAGTCTTACAAAAATAGCCAACATTTTAGAGATATACAGTCGGACAGATAAGGAAATTGCTCTTCAGATCCTTGAGCGGGAAATTATTGAGAGAGATGAGGCTATTATCATGACAGCTGATGAAACTGTGGATTTTATTGATCTGGCAGCATTTCTGAGTATAGTGCCGCTGGTTTATGAATTGGCCAGACTAATGCTGGATCCTATGCTTGACATAGTTTATAAGGCCTTTGATTATATCTAGCAGGAGGTGGTTGGAGATTAAGCAGATAATTGTATCTATTGTATTATTGGCCATTGCATTGGCTCTTATTATAGGAGTCATAATACCGTTGTTCGAACACGGGACGGCTGCAGGCCAAAAAGCAGTTTTGCAGGGAGAAATAGTTAAATCCAGGCTAACTGAAGTGATCAGGTAGCTAATGTAAAAACCCGGTTGAATAAAACAAACTTTAAGCGATCAATTACAGGGAATAAAAAATCATTTAAAAAATAAAAGGAGCCAGGAAATATGAAAAAAATTATATTATCAATAGCTATGTTTGCCATAGCAATGGCACTGCTGATAGCTGTAATATTGCCACTTGCCGAGCATGGCAGAGAAAATGGACAAAAGGTTGAGGTACAGATGGATTCCGTGGATACCAAAGTCAGTTCACTATCTACGGCCATCACGAGGTAGCCAATGAAAAATATATTAATTGCAATAATTATGTTTGCACTGTGCATTGCACTGGTTATAGGTACTGTGCTTCCGGTTACGGAACTTATCTCTGATACCGGCGGAGAAGTATATAAAACAGTACAGGATCTAAGTGAAAATATTAAGTAAAAACTTTTCTCTATAAAACGGAGGTTTGGGATTTTGAATAAAATATATGCTTTCCTGATAATTATACCTGTTATTGCACTGCTCTTTTTTAAGGCCCTGGCCTTCTATGAATTTGACACAAAGCAAAGGTATATAAAGAATACCATAGATACTGCGGCACACAAGGTAATGATAACAGGTGTTTTGACTAAAGGAGACAAAGAAGAAATGATTACAAACCTGAATAAATTAGGTGACTTCGCGGAAGAAAATGTCATACTTGAATCCGGTTCAATAAACTCAAACGGGTCGGTATCGGGGCTGCTTCCCTATACGACAGGAGGGATTCTTGACAGGGGAGAGGTCTTCAGCATTAAGGTGCAGTCAAAAAATGAGAGCTTAACTTCAAGGATAGAAGGAAATTCTGCGGTTGAAAACGGAAAGTTGTATTACAGGGCAAAAGCAATCTGCAGAGTTGAAAAAAAGCAAACCGATGAGTAAAAAAATAAGCCGTATAACAAGTAATCTGCCAATAAATGAGGAAGGCGGCGGACTGGGTACGTTATTTATAGGATTATCAGCGATAGTACTATTACTGATGATTTTTATAAACATTGCCGACTATTCTCTTTATACCTACAAGCGCAATGAAGTTTCAAAGGCAATGGATTATGCTGTTACAGCTGCTTCACAACAAATTAAGGCAGAGCATCTTGAAGAAATGTCAAAGGGTTTTTCAGATACCTCCGGAAAAAAGCTGCTGGAAGGTGTTGAAATTAATATGAGTACGGCAAGTGCTGCCTTCAATGAAATATTTTATAGGAATGTAAGCTTATCAAGTATCAATATAAATAATAACCTGCTATTATGTTCCACAACATTGACAAATGGCAGCCTAAAATACACCATTCATGCCAATGGCAGCACCTTTGAACAGGGAGAAATTAAAGAACCGTCAGAACTGGAAAATATCATAAACACGGCCCTTTCCCGTTTGTGGCCGGATAGTGACAAGACAGGCATTTATATCAACGGAAATCCCAGAACAAATATGGTTGAAAAGGGAACATATTTGTTTGCACTAATAAGAGATATGGAAATAAAAGGATTGATTTCGAAAAGAAAAATTAGCCTTTCAAGCTTTGCAGGAGCAAAACTTGAAAGAGGCCACTAGATTTGTTTTAAAATTTTGTGCAGAGTTTGGTGTAAAAAAAGCACTTCTTCATTTGACAAAGAAAAGCATCTGCCTATCTGCTCGGGGACAGCTGCGGCTTTATCCTTCAGGAGATTGCCGTCTTCAGTTAATTTGATATAAACATTTCTTTCATCCTCCGAACTTCTTATGCGCTTAATTAATTTTTGACCCTCCATTTTCTTCAACAGAGGAGTAAGGGTTCCGGAATCCAGATAAAGCCTTTCACCCAGAGCTTTTACAGTTAAATTATCTTCTTCCCATAATGCCATCAGAGCTATATATTGAGTATATGTCAATCCCAGAGGATCCAGAAACGGTTTGTATTTCCGGATAATTTCCTTTGAACAGGCATATAACGGAAAGCATAATTGATTTCCCAATTTTAATGAGTCGTAATTCATATAACCTCCATAGCACAATGAAATCTCACAATAAAGCGTTACATTCTACACATCTTCTTCATATGCTGCCCTGACGGCTCTGGCAAGCTGATCGGTACAGGAACTTGTTTTGTGTCCGCATTGTATTCCTTTGAAAAATTCTTCTATTTTATCTACCGACATCCCTTCTACAACTCTGCTAATGGCTTTAAGATTTCCGTCACAGCCACCTTTGAAAACTACGTTTTTTACAATATCTCCTTCAAGATCAAAAGTTATTTGCATGGGACATACTCCCTCAGGGTAAAACTCATGTGACATTTTGATATCCTCCCTCAAGTAAGGCAATAATTTGTGATTCAATATCCTCAGGTTTGTGCATGGGTGAATACCTTGCAACAACCTTGCCGTTCCGGTCTACCAGGAACTTTGTGAAATTCCATTTAATATTGGTTCCCAGCAGATTTTGCCCTATGGTAGCAAGACCCTTTCCGATAGCAGATTTTTTACTGTTTTGCTGTTCATCAGGGGTTATGGACTTTAAATAATTATACAGGGGTTCGGCATTTTTCCCGTTCACATCTATTTTTGAAAAAGTTTTAAAGGTAACTCCGAATTTTGTCTGGCAGAAGCTGACTATTTCGGAATCTGAACCCGGTGCCTGGTTAAGAAATTGATTACATGGGAAATCCAGAATTTCAAAGCCTTTATCCTTGTATTTATCATATAGCATTTGCAGGCCCTCGTACTGAGGTGTAAAACCGCATCCGGTAGCAGTGTTTACTATCAGAAGGATTTTGCCCTTATACGTATCCATTTGTATCTCATTATGCTGTGCGTCCAGGACTTTAAAATCGTAAATGTTCATTAATGCATCCTCCTAACCCGTATATTTTATATAATTAAATTGGATACAATTGAATTATATAAAATAATAAATTGTATGTCAACCAGGAAAATAAATAAAATTTTAGTATCATGCTTTCTTGCGAAATCATGATATAATATTTGAAAGGAGTGTGATGAAAAGTGGCTGATGACACATTTGAATTATTGACCAGAATGTATGCTGATTTTACATCGCAGTTTAAAGAGGTTAAAGCTGATATAAAAGAGTTAAAATCCGATGTAACCACATTGAAAGCAAATGGTGTTGCAATGAGAGAAGAAATCGG
>NZ_KK211289.1:0-239495 GCF_000621505.1 Ruminiclostridium cellobioparum DSM 1351 = ATCC 15832 | reverse complement strand
AGAAGAAATCGGAGAACTAAAATCCGATGTAACAATATTGAAAGCAAATGGTGTTGCAATAAGAGAAGAAATCGGGGAACTAAAATCCGATGTAACCACATTGAAAGCCGATGGTAATGCAATAAAAGTTGATATATCCAATCTGAACACTTCTGTTTCAAAGCTGGGCTTGAAACTTGAAAATCATATCAGCAAAAAAATTGATCTGCTTTTGGAGACACGGGGTGAAGTAAATCAGAGGCTCACTGTAATAGAGAACAAGGTTGATATTCTAACTACAAAGGTTGACAGACACGACATAGAAATAAAAGTCATAAAGGCTGCCAAATAAATTAAATAACATATCCCGATAAGGTTTTAACTTATCGGGATTAATAATATATTGCAATTTTATGATTCGATTTTTGAAAAATGTAAATTAATGATACAGACTACTGGAGAAGTTCTTAAAACAACATACGGAGTGAGCAATGAAAAAATATAAAAAGGTTTATATAGAAATAACCAATATCTGCAATCTGGAATGTTCTTTCTGCCCCGGTTCAAAAAGACAATCCAAATACATGTCAAAAGGAGAATTTCTGCATGTTATCAAAGAAATAAAATCCTACACGGATTATGTCTACTTTCACTTAATGGGAGAGCCACTGCTGAATCCGGGACTTGAAGGCTTTATTTCAATTTGTGCTGCTAATGATATCAAAGTAAATTTGACAACAAACGGAACTCTCTTAAAAAAGAATAGGTCAATCCTTCTGGATACTCCAGGTTTAAGAAAGGTCAGCATCTCCCTGCACAGTTTCGAGGCAAACCGTGAAAGGATTGCTTTAGAGGAATACCTTGGAGACGCTGTAAGTTTTGTAAAGGAAGCAAGTGCCCGGGGAATAATTTGTGAATTCCGGCTCTGGAATGCGGAAGGAGCAGGTACAACGGCTGAAAACAGCTTGAACGGAGACATATTAGAGGCATTGAACCTGGCTTTTACTTCCGGAGGGGTAAACTCTGAAACCGACCTGGAACCTGCCAGGTATAACGGGGCAGTGCTGCGCCAAAACACAAAACTGGCCGACAGGGTATTTTTGCATTTGGCGCAAAAGTTTGAGTGGCCTGATTTGGAACGTGCTGATCCAACTGAGGCTGTGTTTTGCTATGGCCTGAGGGACCAGTTCGGCATTCTGGCCGACGGTACTGTGGTTCCCTGCTGCCTGGACAGTGAGGGCAATATACCCTTAGGCAATATATTTGAGCAGCCTCTCAAGGATATACTTGCCTCCCCGAGGGCGTGCAGGATGTATGACGGTTTTACCGCCCGCACGGCGGTTGAAGATTTATGCAGGAGATGCGGATATGCGGAGCGTCATAAACGGTAAAACTGGACGTAGAAAATTTTCCTGCATAAATGGTATAATAATATTTTAGAAAATATTTCTTAAGGAATGAAGGAGATCTGTAATTGAACATTTTATCCGCAGAGGGCATATCCAAAAGCTACAGTGAAAAAATCCTTTTTAATGATATATGGTTGGGAATAGGAGAAGAAGACAAAATCGGTCTCATAGGCATAAACGGAACCGGTAAAAGTACGCTGCTGAAAGTGCTGGCCGGCCTGGAGCAGCCTGATACAGGCAGGGTAATCAAAGCAAACAATGTGCGGGTGGGTTATCTTGAGCAGACTCCAAACTTTGAGACAGGTACAACTGTCCTTCAACAGGTATTTACCGGACACTCTCCTGTAATGGAACTGCTGAGGGAATATGAGTATGTAATTAAGAGATGCCAGGCAGCTCCTGAGGATAAGCAGCTGGAAAAAAGGCTGCTGGAGCTGATGCAGAAAATGGATAACATGAGTGCCTGGACTATGGAAAGTGAGGCCAAAACAATTCTCACCAGGCTTGGTATAAGCAATTATGATACTGATGTGGCAGAGCTTTCGGGCGGACAGAGAAAACGTATTGCCATGGCGGGAGCCCTGATAAATCCAACGGAACTGCTGATAATGGACGAACCTACAAATCATATAGATAATGACTCCGTTGACTGGCTTGAAAAATATTTAAATACGAGAAAAGGCGCACTGTTGATGGTGACCCATGACAGATATTTTCTTGAAAGGGTGGCAAATAGAATTATAGAGCTTGATAATGGGAAACTCTATAGTTATCAGGCAAATTACAGCAAGTTTCTTGAAATGAAAGCCGAACGGGAGGAACTGGAACAGGCCTCGGAGAGGAAACGCCAGAGTCTGCTGCGGAGTGAGCTGGAATGGATCAGAAGAGGTGCGCAGGCCAGATCCACAAAGCAAAAAGCCAGAATAGAGAGATTTGAAAAGCTCCAGGAAACTGAGGCTCCAAAGCAGGAGGATAATGTTGAGATACAGGTTGGTTCCTCAAGGCTGGGAAGAAAAATAATTGAGCTGGAAAATATAGATAAATCATTTGGGGATAAAGTACTCATAAGGGATTTCAGCTATATCCTGCTCCGGGATGACAGGATAGGGATTGTAGGCCCCAATGGTATTGGAAAATCAACACTTCTCCGGATTATAACCGGGGAAATCAAGCCTGACAAAGGAAACGTGGAAATTGGTGAAACTGTTAAGATTGGCTTCTTTACACAGGAAAATACAGGTATGGATCAGAACCTGCGTGTTATAGAATATATCAGGCAGGTAGCAGAGCATATCGAAACTAAAAAAGGCAGCCTCAGTGCTTCACAGATGCTGGAACGCTTCCTGTTCCCGCCGGGTGTCCAGTGGACACCCATAGCAAAACTGTCGGGCGGAGAAAAGAGGAGGCTGTATCTGCTCAGCATTCTAATGAGTGCACCAAACATACTGTTATTGGACGAGCCTACAAATGATCTGGATATCCAGACTCTGACCATACTGGAAAGCTATCTGGACGAGTTCCCGGGGGCAGTGATTACCGTATCCCATGACAGATATTTTCTTGACCGGATTGCCGAGCGTATTTTTTCCTTTGAGGGAGATGGATTTATCAATAAATATGCAGGAAACTATACTGCCTACAGAGAAGCATATTACGAGGAAGCAGCACTTAAGGAACAGGCCGGTCGTAATTCGGGCAAGCCGGAAAATAAAAAAGCAAGCCAGTCCGGAGAAAAAAATAATCAGTCAAAGGAACGGCCTCTGAAATTTACCTTCAAGGAACAGAAGGAATTTGAGGAAATTGATAATAAAATAGCTGATAAGGAAAGTGAAATCGAGAAAAATAAAATTGAGATAGATCAGGCCTCAAGTGATTACACACTGCTCCAGGAACTTCTGGAAAAACAGCAGAGGCTGGAGGAGGAGCTTGAGTATCTCATGGAGCGCTGGACGTATTTATACGAGCTGGCCGAAAAGATTGAAAAGAGCAAAAATCAAAATAAAGATTAATTAATAAAATTTTTAATTAAATATATGAACTTTATAAAGGAGAACAAATGGAACAAACATTTGAAGGCATGCACCTGAACAGGTCACTTGTCGAGGCACTTAAACTGGTAGATATCACAGTGCCTACCGAAATACAGCAAAAGGTAATACCCGAGGCGCAGAAAAGCAATGACCTGATTTTTCAGTCTGAGACCGGAACAGGTAAAACTCTTGCTTATCTTCTGCCGCTTTTTGAAAAGATAGATACTGAAAAAAAGGAAATGCAGGCGCTCATTCTCGTACCGACTCACGAACTTGCCATACAGGTTATAAGGGTAATAGAAATGCTATCCCTTAATTCCGAGCTGAAGGTATCTTCAACGCCGGTAATCGGTGATGTAAATATAACAAGGCAGGTTGACAAGCTCAGAACCAAGCCGCATATTATTGTGGGTACTGCCGGAAGAATACTTGAACTGATTCAAAAAAAGAAGATTTCGGCGCATACAATAAAAACCATAATCATCGACGAGGCAGACCGGCTCCTGGATGACAGCAATATAGAGGGCATAAAGGCCGTTGTCAAGGCAACGCTTAAGGAAAGGCAGATTATGATGTGCTCTGCCTCCATGTCGGCGCGTACAATTGAAAGAGCAAAGCTGTTGATGAAGGACCCCAGGGTTATTAAGAGCAAAAATGTCATTGAAGTTCCGGACACTATTGACCATATATATTTTGTGGCAGAGCAGAGAGATAAAATCGAGGTGCTCCGCAAGCTGGTCAGAATAATCAATCCGCCAAAGGCTATTGCCTTCTTTGGCAATGCCGAAGACATAGCTGAGGCTGCTGAAAAGCTGAAATACCATAAATTACGGGCCGACGGCCTTCATGGTTCAAATGTAAAAAGCGACAGAAAAAAGACAATGGATGATTTCAAATCGGGCAGACTACAGTTGCTGATAGCTTCGGATATTGCTGCCAGGGGACTGGATATAGAAGGTGTTACACATATTTTTAATGTAAACATTCCCGAGAGATCCATGGAGTATTTGCACAGAGCGGGCAGAACAGGCAGGAACGGCAATGAAGGTGTGGCAATTTCCATTGTTACTGAAAAAGAGATACCCTTTATAAAGCAATATGAAAATGAATTGAGAATTTCCATAATTCCCAAATCAATGTACAACGGGGCAATAGTGGAATACAGGAAGGAAAGGAAGAAATTCGATACCACCAGTGAATATGGTCAGAGGTTAAGCAAGTATAACGGCAGCAAGAGTGAAACCGAGGTCGGTGACGCCGGTGAGAAAACTGCCTCCAGGCATGGACAGGGTGACAGGCCTGTAAAGAAATTTGATAAGGACCGGCCTGAAAGAAAGTACAGGCAACCTGGCAAGGACAAGGCCGGAGCTGATAATAAAAAGGGCGGCAGGGATGGAAGCCGGTCAGACAAAAGTGGTAAAAAGACACCTTTCGGGGGTACGAAGTTTAAGGTCGGTGGTAAGTCCGATAATAAATTTAACAGGGATGAGAGGCCGGGCACAGGATCCAGGCATGAAGGAGACAAGACGGGATCAAAGTTTAACCGCGATGAAAGGTCAACTGCCAGGTTCAAAAAAGACGGCAATAAACCGGCAGTCGGACACAGCCGCGATGACAGAGGGGCTTCAAGGTTCAAGAAAGACAGCAGTAAACCGGCATCTGGATATAGCCGCGATGACAGAGGGGAAAAAAGGTTCGGCAAGGACAGCAAGCCGGCTGACCATAAGAAATTTGGCAATGATAAGCCGGGCAAGAAATTCGGGCGGGACGACAAAAGGGGCGGCGGCCCGGGCAAAGATAGAAAGCAGGCCGGGATAAAGTTCGCAGGAAAGCCCCCCAAGAATCTCAAACCATGGGAGCGTAAGCCGCAGAAGGCTCAAGAGAGGGAAAAGAAGCAGTAAAGAGGCAGAAAAACAGTACAAAGTGAAAAACAGTACAAAGCGTAGTAAAAGCTCAAAGTGTAGTAAAAGTTTAAAGTGCAGCAAAAGTCCAAAGGGGGGCGGGGTAATATGCAATCTACGTCAATTCCAAAAGCATGGGAAGGTGTTCTGGGAGCGGCAAGTTTTATACCTGTAACCAGCATAAAGGCCATAGAGCGGTATCGGAATGCCGAATGGTCGAAAGGGCTTAGTATCCACGAAACCTTTGAAATGGTATACATTAAATCGGGTGGAGGTCTGTTTGAAATAGGAGACCAGGCGGTAACTGTAGGATCAAACGATATAGTTATCATAAAACCGCATCAGCACCACAAGCTGGAGGTTACCTCGGACGGAGGATGTGACTTCATAGTCCTGTATTTTAAGTTTATGAACCAGTCAAATCTGGCTATGTCGGAGGCTTCACTCGAAGACTTTATAAACTTTGTCAGCGGAAGGGAGTCCGGTGCTTTTATAAAACTTAAGGTGAGTCAGAAAAATGACATAATAATACTTCTGAACAGAATACTTAAGGAAAAAGCAAGTGACCAGCTGGGAAGTGAATTGCTGGACTATCTTATGCTGATGGAACTGTTTGTTCTCATATCCAGGGCGCTGAAGGCAGAATGGGAAAACAGCATAAAGAATAAGAGCCCGAAGATAAAGGAACTTATGCATTCGGCAATTCAGTTTGTACACAATAATTTTGAAAGAGAGATTTCAATAACCGATATAGCAAAATATGTATTCCTCAGCCCCAGCTATTTTACGAGGGCATTTAAGGAGGTTACCGGTTTGAGCCCCATGCAGTATCTTTTGAATATCAGAATAAAACGTGCCTGCGAGCTTTTGGAGGAGACCGATATGAAGGTCGGCGAAATTGCTCACAGCGTGGGCTTTTCCAACCAGCAGCGGTTTAATGACATGTTTAAAAAACAGATAAATATGACACCCATGCAGTACCGTAATTCGTCAAAAAACATTCATAATTAGTAAAGATAACGGTAAATATCATGAAGAACACTTTTTAGCCTTATTGTATAATGAATTTAAGCCAAGGTTAAAAAGTGTTCTTGTTTTTTAAGCCGTTTGTAATCATAGAAAGGTATCCGGTATAAAAATTAAGATTAATATAACTAATTAGTAATTACTAAATTTATATTTTACAAAGTCAATATAATTTACCAAAGTCAATTATGAATATGGGGAGGTTCGTTAATATGGGTATGACAATGACACAAAAAATCCTTGCAGCTCATGCCGGCTTGGATTCGGTAACGGCAGGACAGCTGATAAAGGCTAAACTGGATATGGTATTGGGAAATGATATAACATCACCTGTTGCTATAAAGGAATTTGAAAAGGTTGGTCTGGACAGGGTATTTGACGGGAATAAAATCGCTATAGTTCCTGATCACTTCACTCCTAACAAGGATATTAAATCAGCCGAGCAGGTTAAGGTTTGCAGAGAGTTTTCAAAAAAAATGGGCATAGTGAACTTCTTTGAAGTGGGCCAGATGGGAGTTGAACACGCACTCCTTCCCGAGAAGGGTCTGGTAGTTCCGGGTGACGTAGTGATAGGGGCCGATTCGCATACCTGTACCTACGGTGCACTGGGGGCCTTCTCCACAGGTATCGGAAGCACGGATATGGCAGCGGGTATGGCCACCGGTGAAGCCTGGTTCAAGGTGCCTGAAGCAATAAAATTTGTACTCAGTGGAAAACCTCAGAAGTGGGTTGGAGGCAAGGATGTAATTCTGCACATTATCGGCATGATTGGTGTGGACGGAGCACTCTACAAATCCATGGAATTTACAGGTGACGGAGTCAGTGCACTGTCCATGGACGACAGGTTTTCAATGGCAAACATGGCTATAGAAGCCGGCGGTAAGAATGGTATATTCGAAGTGGATGAAAAGACTGTGGAATATGTAAGGGAACATTCCTTGAGATCATATGAAGTATTTAAAGCAGATGAGGATGCAGTTTATTCAGAGGTATACGAAATTGACCTGGCATCGATCAAACCCACTGTTGCCTTCCCGCATCTGCCTGAAAATGCACGTACCATCGATAATGTAGGTGAGGTCAGGATAGACCAGGTTGTGATCGGTTCCTGCACAAACGGCCGTATAGAGGATATGAGGGCTGCAGCTGCAGTCTTAAAGGGCAGGAAAGTACATGAGGATGTGCGCTGTATTATTATTCCTGCAACTCAGAAGATTTGGAAACAGGCCATGAATGAAGGCTTGTTCGACATATTTATCGAAGCCGGAGCAGCAGTGAGCACACCTACCTGCGGACCTTGCCTGGGAGGACATATGGGAATCCTTGCAAAGGGTGAAAGAGCAGTAGCCACTACAAACAGAAACTTTGTGGGCCGTATGGGCCACCCGGAAAGCGAAGTATATCTTGCCGGACCGGCAATTGCAGCGGCATCGGCGGTAGCGGGCAAAATTGCCGGTCCCGATGAGATTTAACGGAAATTTAAAATATTACGACAAATTCTATTGAGAATTATTATATGCTGCGGGCGGTACGCCGGAAATGGAGTGAAATTATGAACGCTAAAGGTAAAGTCATCAAATATGGAAACAATGTTGATACTGATGTAATCATACCTGCAAGGTATTTGAATACAACAGATCCTGCCGAACTTGCAAGCCACTGCATGGAGGATCTTGATGAAAAATTCACCGCAAGAGTGCAAAAGGGAGATGTAATGGTTGCCGGCAAAAATTTCGGCTGCGGTTCTTCAAGGGAACATGCTCCCATTGCCATCAAGGCATCGGGAATATCCTGTGTCATAGCCGAAACCTTCGCCAGAATATTTTACAGAAACGCCATAAATATCGGGCTTCCTATCCTGGAGTGCCCTGAGGCGGCCCAGGACATCAAAGACGGGGATGAAGCAGAGATAGATTTTGATAAAGGTGTAATCAAAAATCTTACAACAGGGAAGACCTATCAGGGACAGCCTTTCCCTGAGTTCATGCAGGAATTGATTGCTGCAAACGGCCTGGTTGAATATATTAAGAAGTCATTGGCGAAATAGTTTCGGCAGCAGCTTAAGTAAAGAGGAGATGAGATCATGAATTTTAAAATTACTGTGCTTCCGGGAGACGGAATAGGTCCTGATATTATAAGGGAGGCT
Organism: Ruminiclostridium cellobioparum DSM 1351 = ATCC 15832; assembly: GCF_000621505.1. Taxonomy (GTDB): domain Bacteria; phylum Bacillota; class Clostridia; order Acetivibrionales; family DSM-1351; genus Ruminiclostridium; species Ruminiclostridium cellobioparum. Next base: position 231,004 of record NZ_KK211289.1, on the reverse strand, counting down.
TTGGAAGTACTTAAGCTGATAGGCGGCAAATTTGGACACAGCTTTCAGCTGACTGAAGCTGATATGGGCGGAGTTGCAATAGATAGGCATGGAGTACCGCTGCCACAGTCCACAATAGACGCCTGCAGAGGCAGTGATGCAGTTTTGCTGGGTGCGGTAGGCGGTCCCAGGTGGGACACGCTTCCGGGGCATTTGAGGCCTGAAGCAGGGCTTCTGGGAATCAGGGCAGCACTGGGACTTTATGCAAATCTCAGACCAGCAATTATATACGGTGCTCTTAAAGAGGCATCCCCGCTCAAGTCGGAAATAATAAGCAACGGCGTTGATATAATGGTTATACGGGAACTCACGGGCGGAATCTACTTCGGTAAGAGAGGCAGACTTGATACTGAAGGCGGAGAGGCCGCTTATGACACCGAAATGTATAGCAGGGCTGAAATAGTGAGGATTGCAAAAGTGGGTTTTGAAACAGCTATGAAGCGGGGCAGGAAGCTCATGTCTGTGGACAAGGCCAATGTGCTTGAAAGCTCAAGACTGTGGAGGCAGGTGGTGGAAGAAGTTGCAAAGGACTATCCGGAAGTGGCCTTAAGCCATATGTATGTTGACAATGCTGCAATGCAGCTGGTGAGAAATCCCGCACAGTTTGATGTGATACTCACCAGTAATATATTCGGTGATATTTTATCGGATGAAGCCTCAATGATTACAGGGTCGATAGGCATGCTGCCTTCGGCAAGTCTGGGTGCCACCAGGCTTGGCCTATATGAACCGATACACGGTTCTGCACCCGACATTGCGGGACAGGATAAGGCAAATCCTATTGCTACCATACTTTCACTGGCTATGATGTTCAGATATTCCCTGGACCTGCCTGCTGAAGCCGACGCTATTGAAAGTGCGGTTGTGCGGGTGCTGGATAAAGGCTTTAGAACGGGGGATATTGCCTCAGCCGGAACTACTGTGGTGGGAACCGGGGAAATGGGCAGAATCATCAGGGCCGAGCTTCAATAATGGTACCATAATAAAATACCATTATGCTATATTTATAGCTAATTAGAGCACAATTAAAGTGTGCTGGAATTCAAAAAACGCAGCTATGCACTGGGAGACCGATCTGTCCCGGTGCACAGCTGTGTTTTTGTTTTAGAGTATAGGAGTTTATTGGAACAGCCTGATACTAAAATGATATAATAAACTTAACCTGACGGTACTACTTGGAAATTTAAGGAGAATTATGTCGCAAATAACAAAAAAGGCTCTGGCAGCCTCTTTAAAAAAACTTCTTTCACAGAAGCCGCTTGACAAGATCACAGTAATTGATATTGTAGAGGACTGTGGAGTAAACAGGCAGACTTTTTATTATCATTTTCAGGATATTTATGACCTGGTGGAGTGGATGTTCCTGACGGGGGCTGCTGCTGCCCTGAACGGGAAAAAGACCTATGATACCTGGCAGCAGGGTTTTTTGCAGGTGTTTGAATATGCACTTGAAAATAAAAATTTAGTTATAAACACATATCATTCCATAAGCCGTGATCAATTGGAGCGTTATCTTTATGATGTCACGTACAATCTGCTCATAGGAGTTGTTGAGGAGCAGGCGGCGGGAATGGCTGTAAGAGATAACGATAAAAAATTCATTGCCGATTTTTACAAATTTGCCTTTGTGGGCTTGATGCTTGACTGGATCAGAAGAGGTATGAAGGACGACCCTGAAAAGATAGTAGAGCATATAAGCACACTCATCCAGGGAGACATAAAGCGGGCACTGGAGAAATACAGAACCTGACAAATATGCCCTTATGTATAAATTTTAAACAATATCACCGCTGTGTCAAAGTTTTAGGCACGGCGGCTTTTTTGTCTATTCATTTTATTGCAGGCAATAATTATAGTATAAGTATGATTTCAATTGATTATGGGAGGTCGGTAATTATGTATTATTCAAACGGTAACTATGAAGCCTTTGCACGTCCTGAAAAACCGAAGGACGTTGATAAAAAATCTGCTTATCTTGTAGGAAGCGGTCTGGCTGCTTTGTCAGCGGCATGTTTCCTGGTCCGGGACGGACAAATGAAAGGCGAACATATTCATATCTTTGAGGAAATGAAGCTCCCAGGCGGCGCCTGTGACGGTATAAGGGATGACCAAAAGGGTTTTATAATCCGGGGTGGGAGGGAGATGGAAAACCATTTCGAATGCCTCTGGGATCTGTTCCGGTCCATTCCATCCATGGAGACCGAAGGGATATCGGTCCTTGACGAATTTTACAGGCTCAATAAGCATGACCCGAACTATTCACTCATGCGCGCATCGGTAAACCGCGGGCAGGATGCACACACCGACGGAAAATTTACGCTGTCGGAAAAGGCTTCAATGCAGATAATAAAGTTGTTTATGACAAAGGATGAGGATTTGTACGATAAAACAATTAATGATGTTTTTGACAATGAATTTTATTCCTCAAACTTCTGGCTTTACTGGCAAACAATGTTTGCTTTTGAGAAATGGCACAGTGCCCTTGAAATGAAATTGTATTTGCAGCGCTTCATACATCATATCGGAGGACTGCCGGATTTCTCAGCACTGAAATTTACAAAATACAACCAGTACGAATCACTTATCCTGCCTATGATAAAATATTTGGAAGCACATGGAGTACACTTCCAGTATGACACGCAGGTTACCAATGTCATCTTTGACATCAGGGGAAATAAAAAGGTTGCAAAGCAGCTTGTCCTTGTACACGAAGGCAGAAAAGAAACAATTGATCTTGTAGAGGACGATTTGGTATTTGTAACCAATGGGAGCTGTACTGAAAATTCCACTTTGGGGGATGATGACCATGCACCCGAAATGAATACCAATCCGGGTGAAGGGGGCTGCTGGCAGCTGTGGAAGAATATCGCGGCGCAGGACCCGGCTTTCGGGCGGCCGGGAAAATTCTGTTCGGACATCGGTGCTACCAACTGGGAATCTGCAACGGTAACAACACTTGATGACAGAATTCCCAAATACATTGAGAAAATGTGCAAACGGGATCCGTTTTCGGGGAAAGTTGTCACCGGAGGTATTATTACCGTAAAAGATTCCAGCTGGCTTATGAGCTATACTCTTAACCGCCAGCCGCACTTCAGGGAGCAGCCCAAGGGTCAGCTGGTGGTATGGGTTTACGGACTGTATACCGATGTTCCGGGGGACTTTATAAAGAAGCCCATGAGGGAGTGTACCGGAAATGAGATCGTGCAGGAATGGCTCTACCATATGGGTGTGCCAGAACATGAAATCCCTGAAATGGCCAGGACGGGGGCACACTGTATTCCATGCATGATGCCGTATATAACTGCATTCTTTATGCCAAGGACAAAAGGGGACAGGCCAAAGGTAGTTCCTGAGGGCAGCGTAAATTTTGCGTTTATTGGACAGTTTGCAGATACGGTACGTGATACGGTATTTACAACAGAATATTCTGTCAGAACTGCAATGGAAGCAGTGTACACGCTTCTGGACGTGGACCGGGGGGTTCCGGAGGTTTTCAATTCCTGCTATGACGTGAGAGTGCTCCTGGACTCAACCTCCAAAATGATGGATGGTAAGAAGCTCACCGATATAAAGCTTCCATTCATTGCCAACCTTGTGGAGAAGAGGGTACTCAAGAAGGTAGCGGGAACAATTATAGAAGAATTGCTTCAAAGGTATAAATTAATTTAACCTGCAGTGCCAGTTAATTTAATTTATACTTTACTAAGGTAATATTTTTATATCAACTGGGAACTCCCGTACTAACTTCATAAGATAAGGACGCACCCAAAACAATTGCGAAAATTGTATCGCCTCATTTAAAGCGGTTTTACCGTCGCTCAAACTCGACCTCCTGTCTCGATTTGAAGCTCAAAGCAACGTCCTGTTGCTTTGCCGGCAAAACCACTTTACCTTCGTCGACAATTTACCGCAATTGTTTTTGACCGTGCATCTTATTTCATGAAGTTGTACTCGCGTACCAGTTGATACTGATTTAAATCTATCCGTAAAGCAAAAACAAAATTTCAATTACTACAATTTCAAGCTACGGAAAGCACCTGCTACCCCAGCTGTAAAGTCAGCAGTGCATTATCCTCATTGATTCTCTCCAGGGAAACTTTAGACGTAAGTTCTTCATCGGTAAATACCTGCTGTGTTTTCTTAATTCCCATAAATGCACTTTCATTGTCTCCCAAGACCTCACCTGAAAATATCTTACTGTAAAATTCTTCGAGACAGAGGTTTCTTTCTTTCATATATATACTTAAGGGAATACCAACATACCTTATATGCCAGGGTTCATAGACAGCATTGGTCTCCTTTGTCTTGTCCTGGGGATACCTGATTATAAAGCCGTATTTCTGGAGATTGGTATTGAGCCAGACTTGTTCCTTTGTGCCATTAAAATCGTTCCTATGGCGTCCGCTCACACTGAAGATATCGGCGGCCAGTCCGGTGTGGTGTTCGGAATTACCCGGGAGTGCCACCAGCTGTCTTGTTTTTGCGTAGGCTTCCTCATAAGTTTTGGAGCTTTTCTTAAACCCGCTCAGGTTGGCGTCAAATATTTGCTGCTGAGTTGTGAGGCTCCTGTAGGCACTGTTTATTATAAAGCCTTTTACACCATCCTCTTTTGCGGCTTCTACCATGGAATACAGGGCTTTGAGAGTAACTGGCAGCAGTTTGAGTTCCTGGTACTCCAGCTTTACCTTGCCGGAGTCGATATTGACCAGATTTTGAGGTATAAAATTTTCAGGAAGGGGATTGTCCTTATTGACCAGAAGTTTGCTGCCGGCGGTATTATCTGTTTCTATTTGTTTTAAAGCTTTCAGGTTTATTTCATTAAGCTCATGAGATGTGATATATATATTATTATTTCGGCCATATATGTTAACAGGCTCCTGGCTGACTGTGATTTTATAAAGCGGATTGAAGCTTTCAGAGCGCGGTTTTTCAATAACTTCAAACATGTCGGGAGCCTTCGCTGCCCCGGAATTTTTGGCATCGGATACATTGTGTGTCCCGGTGTTATCGGCAGTATTTTCGGGCAAAGCCATCAGTTCTGTTTTGTCACCTATGACATTTGGTTGGGAGAGGTTTGTGCAGCCGACAAAGAATATACTGAGAACAACTATGCAAGCGGCTTTTTTCAATTTCAGTTTCCTCCATAATAAACTTTAGTGGGATAAAAGGTATTATTAATATACGTAAATTTACCAATTTTAATTATTAACCTGGAAATTTTACATTTGGTCCTTATATTGCCCACGGGGGTTCATGATATGGAGTTTAAGAGAGCCGGTAATATTTAAACAACTTCTTCAGCTTTCAATATTTCTGCCCCTGACGAATATTAAACTGAACATTATCAGCAGCATGCCGCCGATTTGTATAAATGAAACGGTTTCACCAAGCACCAGTACACCTCCTATAATAGACACCACGGGAATCAGATTCAGGAACATCGATGAGACAGTGGCCCCAAGGCCTTTAACTGCAACATTGTACAGATAATATGCCAATGCTGAGCAAAACAGGGCCAAATACAGCAGGTTGGCCAGGGAATAGGCCGACAGGCTTTGCCATTGTTTAAATTCAGGTATGATAAGGGGTATAAAAAGCACAGAGGCTGCTCCCATTTGATAGGCGGTTATTACGATACCGTTATATTTGCCTGTCAGGCTTTTGCAGATAATGGTATATATGACCCAGGTAACCATGGCACCGATCATCAGAAGATTTCCCCTGGTATAGCCCGAGGAAAAATCCAGACCCTTCTCGAAAATAACCAGGAAGACCCCGATTATTGAAATGATGACGCAGACAATTACCCTGGAGGTTATTTTAAACTTGTAAAACAGCGATTCTGTTATTAAAGTAAAAATTGGTACGGCAGCGACGATAATCGAACCGTTTGAGGCAGTTGTATATTTTAAACCCATATTTTCAAATAAAAAATATAAAACTATTCCGAAAAAAGAGGAGGCAAACAGGAGAAAAACATCTTTTGCCGGCATCCTCACAAACAGCTTTTTTATGTATAATATGACAGCGAGTACCACGGCGGCTATTACCTGACGGAAAAATGCAATGGTGATGGGCGGAAGGTCATTGAGTAAAATTTTTGTACTTACGAATGAATAACCCCAAAATATTACTGTAGCAGTAATAGCTATCAAAGCGAATAATTTATTGTTTTTTCTATCTCTATTCATTTTACAAAATCCCCATATTAATGTCTTTAAGGTATAATTTTCTCACATCACGAAAAGTATATCAAGAGAATATATGATTTCTATGATGTTTTACCGGGTCAGCAAGCATATATTTAATGAAAGTTTTGGCAGCTGCACTTGCAGAATCCTTGATTTCAACTGTTTTTAAAAGTGAATATTAACTGTATAAACTGTAAATAATACGCTATGAAACAGAAATAAAACAGATAGTGCAAGGCTTTATGAGGAGTACATTATGGATAATGTTCAGGGAATTACAAATCATTATGAAAACGTAAAAAGAATACTTTTTCTTTTTATCGGTTGGATGTCAGCTATTTTATCACTATTCTTTTATCCCTTTGTATTTGGAATGATTGGTGTTATTTCGGGAATTCTTGCAACCAAAAATAATAAAAGCAGGCTTGGAGTTTTCCTTGTAGTAACTTCCATTGTTCTTATGGGGTTGGGGCTTGCTTTTAGCAGTAAGTTTCTTGGTTTGGCCAAAGATGTATTAAATATATTATCAGTGGCGGGTTTACAGCTTCCGCTTATGATATAGTCCCGGCGAGCGTTACGAACTCGTAAAGGTGGATTTATTTTTATTTAAATTGGAGGAAAATAATGGGTGAGCTAGTTAATGGTAACTTATTGATCATAGGGGGAGCTGAAGATAAGTGGGGACAGAGCAGTGTCCTTAAGCATGCTATAGAAATGTGCGGAGGACCTGAAGCCAAAATAACTGTTTTGACAACTGCAACACAAAAGCCCCAGGAGGTTGGAGAAGAATACAGGAAAGTTTTTTCCAGGCTTGGAGTACAGAACATAGATGTTTTAAATATTGACAATAGAAGCGATGCAAATGACGACTCTGTAGCACAAAGGATATCAGGTGCAGCAGGAGTTTTTTTTACAGGAGGAGATCAGCTAAGAATAACAAGCATATTAGGCGGAACGAAAACCTTTGGAGTACTTCTGGACTTATATAGAAAGGGAGTGCCGATTATAGGAACCAGTGCAGGTGCATCTGCCATGAGCAGTGTTATGATTGTCGACGGCAACAGTAATTCGGCTGCAAGGAAATGCACATTGGGGATGTCACCCGGACTCGGACTTATGGAACAGGTTATACTGGATCAGCATTTTGAGCAGAGAGGCAGGCTGGGGAGGCTTCTTGTAGGTGTTGCCCAGAATCCGTCTATTCTTGGCATTGGTATTGATGAGGATACCGCAATTAAGGTTCATGCCAATGCTTCCTTTGAAGTTGTGGGCACCAACTGCGTTACGGTTATTGACGGCAGAACCATTCAGAACTCAAATGTTTCGGAATTGAATTCCGAAGATATAATAGCACTGTCAAATGTTACAATTCATGTATTGCCCAATGGCTATGGCTTTGATCTTGGCCGGAGGTGTGTTCAGAAGAAAAATTCATAACTTCAAACTAACAAAAACTAACAAAATGAATCAATATTCATATTGCATAGTAACAATATTAGGAGGGTTTTACGGTGCAAATTCAAAGCATTTATTGCTTTCAAGGCAGAAATATATATAGTCACAAACCTGTGGTAAGAATGATTGTTGATATTGGGATTTTTGAGTCAGGACCAACAAAGGATATACCGGGCTTTAATGAAAAATTGTTGGAAAATTTTCCCGAATTGGCTGAACATACCTGCGGAGTCGGTTATGCGGGAGGCTTTGGCGAACGTCTGGCCGAAGGCACTTACATGGGACATGTTGCAGAACACTTGATCATAGAGCTGCAAAATAAACTCGGGTATAACGTGAATCATGGAAAGACCAGGCAGATCGGTACGACCTCGAAGTACTATATCATATATGAATATATAAATGAAACACTTGCCGTAGAATGCGGCAAAAAGGCTATAGAAATTCTCAAAGGCTTTGCTGCCGGAAAAGATATTGAAATCTGGAAAATAATGAACGCGCTGAAGAAATTATCCCTGGAAACCGATATGGGACCAAGCACAAAAGCCATTTATACCGCCGCTGTAGACAGGGGTATCCCGGTGGTCAGGCTTGGTAACGGCAGTATGCTGAGGATGGGCTACGGGAAGGGTATAAGGACAATACAGGCATCGCTGACCGATAATGCCAGCTGCATATCGGTAGATATGGTGTCGGACAAGCAGCTTACCAAGAAAATATTAGCCGACGGCAATATTCCCGTGCCTTACGGTGCAGCAGCCAAGAGCATCGAGGAAGTGGAGGAGGCGGCACAAAAGGTAGGTTATCCCCTGGTGCTGAAGCCTCTGGATTCCAATCAGGGAAAAGGCGTCACAGTCAATATAACATCCGGTGACCAGCTGGGGGAGGCATTTGCAGAAGCAAGAAAATATTCAAAAAAAGTTATTGTGGAAAGGTATATAAGCGGAAAGGATTACAGAGTGCTTGTGATAGGGGGGCGCGTAAGCGCAGTGGCGGAGAGAAGGCCTCCTGAGGTGACCGGGGACGGCAGAAGTACTGTGGAACAGCTTGTTGAACAGGAAAATCAGAACCCTCTGAGAGGGGAGGATCACGAAAAACCTCTGACATATATAAAACTGGATGATATTGCAGAAAAATGTCTGAAGTCACAGGGTTTGACCCTGAAAAGTATTCCGGAGGCTGGAAGAATTGTAAGACTGAGGCAAAATGGAAATATCAGCACAGGCGGTACTGCCAGAAACTGTACCGAAGATATCCACCCCAAGAATGCACAGTATGCAATAGCAGCTGCACGTGCGGTTGGGCTTGATGTTGCAGGGATTGATTTTGCCTCTGAAGATATCTCCATACCGCTGGATATGAATGCCGGTGCAATTATTGAAGTAAACGCGGCTCCAGGGCTTCGGATGCACCTGTATCCCTCTGAGGGAAAACCTGTGGATGTTGCAAATGATATTATTGATATGATGTATCCAGACAGCTGCTGGAGCATTCCAATAGTGGCAGTCACGGGTACAAACGGCAAGACTACCACCACCAGGCTGATCAGGCACACTCTGGCGCTGACCGGACTGACAGTGGGTATGACCTGCACCAGTGGAATATATGTAGGAAATGAATGTATCCAGAAAGGCGATACTACCGGTCCGGTGAGTGCCAACGTGGTACTGGCCAACAAAAAGGTCGAAGCGGCTGTACTGGAAACAGCCAGAGGCGGGATTATCAGAAAAGGCCTGGGGTATGATCTGGCTGATGTGGCAGTGCTGGTAAATATCAGCGACGATCATCTGGGCATTGACGGAATCAATACCCTGGAGGATCTGGCAAAAACAAAAGCCCTGGTAATAGAAGCGGTCAAGCGGTCGGGCTATGCGGTTCTCAACGCCGATGACAGCATGACACCCTATGTTTTGAACAGGGTGAGGAGCAGGGTGATATTGTTCGGAAGGACTATGTCAAACCCGCTTATAAAGAAGCACAGTAAGAATCCGGAAAATATCGCCGTATTTGTGAGAGATAATTACATCTGGATACTCAGAAATGGAAAAAGGGAGCCTGTTATCAGTCTGGTGGATATCCCCATAACCTACGGAGGTTTGGTAGACTGCAATATAGAAAACTCTCTGGCTGCAATTTCAGCATTGATCGGGCTTAATATATCCGTGGATGTAATAAAAAAAGGTATGAGTACATTCCGGCCTGATATCGAACTGAACCCGGGAAGGTTTAACATCTTTGATATGGGGACCTTTAAGGTAATGATAGATTACAGCCACAACATAGCAGGTTACTCGGCGGTTATAAGATTCATGCAGAAAACAAAGGCAAAGCGGCTGGTGGGAATTGTGGGAATGCCCGGAGACAGGATGGATGCAAATATAAAGGAAGTTGGCGAGCTGTGCGGGAGGTCTTTCGATAAAATTTACATCAAGGAAGATAAGGACTTAAGAGGCAGGAAAAAAGGAGAAGTTGCGGAATTATTTGAGTCAAGTATATTAGGTGCAGGATTTAAAAAGGAAAATATCGAGATAATATTAAGCGAAACCGGTGCACTTGAAAAGGCCATGCTGGACGGCCAGCCGGGCGATTTGATAGCATTGTTTTATGAGGAATTTGATCCGGCTGTACAGGTGATAACCAAATTCAAGAAAGAACAGGAAGAAGTGAATCAGGTACTTGAGGACAGTCTGAAGGATATGACAAAGGACAAAACGGAGGTTGCTCCAATACTTTTAAACAGTATTTTGACAAAACCCGATATGGTGGAATTCAGAGAATTGTAATATAATGAAAGAAATGAGGCGGATTCATGGGGTGTGTTAATGGTAGAGGTCTATTATTATGTCAAAACGGAAAATGTGTCGAATATATTGGAGTGCGGATTAAAACTGTCTGCTTGTCATAACAGGGAAGTTTTAATAGGCCCCGAGAAGGTAATGTGCTTCTCGGGTCTGTTAAATCCCAAAGACAATCTGGAATTATACAGATCCTCTGATTTTACATGTCTGAAAATACAGGTGAAAAGCGAGAAATGTTTTGTAGCAGACAGATTTCTATTTGAAAATGCATCGGATACTGATTATAGTATGGATTTGTATTATAAATCGATCATACCTGTAAAAAAATATATTTTCGGGACTTACAGACTGCCGGAATGCCTGATAACTACCACAATCCTCCCCGGAGAGGCGGCAGTACTTGATAAAAGAATGGATTCGCCGGTTATTTATACAAATTCGGAAGAACTATATATAAACAATATTTTGCAGGAATTGAGGGAACAGCTTGCAGAATCTGATGATTTTCTACTGTATTACTTCTTTGATAAACTTGCAGAAGGAAACTATCTGGAAAAACTGGAGAATCCTCAGAATAGAACAGCGGTGTTCAGAACTCCGGCAGGGAAAACATATTGTTTAAAAAGACCCCGGCAGGATCAATTCCCTGAGTTGGACCGGCTTAATGAACGGTGTGAGGCGGATCAGATAATTAATATAACATGATTTATTGTTATAAGGGATGGTGACCAGGCAATTTGAAAAATCTTATTTTACATAGGCTTAAAGAAAAGCGGGAATACGTATCGGGTGAGGAACTCAGCAACAGTCTGGGGGTTTCGCGTACCGCAGTATGGAAGCATATAAATGAACTGAGAAAAGAAGGCTATAACATAGAGTCTTCTTCAAGAAAAGGATACAGACTTATAGAGTTGCCGGATATACTTGATGAAAGAGAACTCTATGTCCCTGAAGGACAGCATATCGGAAGAGAACTTATACATTTTGATGAAATAGATTCTACCAATAACCATGCAAAAAAAATTGCTAATGATGGCTGTCCCCACGGGACAGTAGTGGTTGCCGAAAGGCAGACCCTGGGAAGAGGCCGTGTCGGGAGACTCTGGCAGTCTGACAACAACCGGGGACTGTGGTTTTCAATTGTTCTCAGACCGGATCTGGAGCCCGAGCAGGTTCAGATAATCACTCTTGCGGCATCTGTTGCTGTTGTCGAGGGAATATTCCGTGATCTGGGAATAAATTGCGGAATCAAATGGCCCAATGATATAATATTGGGGAACAGCAAGCTGTGCGGAATACTTACCGAGCTGAGTGCCGAGCCGGGGCATGTAAATTATGTAGTGGTCGGGATTGGCATTAATGTAAATCAGAGTTTCAGCGAATTCGATGCGGATATTCAGGACAAGGCCACCTCTCTGCAGATACACGCAGGCAAAAAAATTTCCAGGGTGAAGCTGCTTGCGGGCATATTGACCTGCTTTGAAGAAATGTATAATAAAGTGCTTGAGAAAAATACAGAAGATATTATTGACAGATGGAATAAATACTCGGTTACCCTTGGCAGGGAAGTGAAGATTGTAAGCAGGGATATGGAATACATTGCCACTGCACAATCCGTTGCCCCGGATGGAAAACTTGTTGTAAAATGTAAGGATGGCACTGTAAGGGAGATTTCAGCGGGAGAGGTTCAGGTCAGAGGTCTGCTGGGATACGTATAAAAAATTAAGCCGTATATCAAGAGTACGCGGCACAACGCATTGCTGTACGTCTTTGCCCTGTCGCAAGCCAAGTACGACGACAAAGAAAGGTGGCAAAATAGCCGGCGTGAGGCGTGTTGTACATTGTCAATAGAGGGGATATATGCTATGATAACAAAGGCTGGATTATATTTTAAAATTGATTATATTTAGCTGAACAGAAAGCTTAGGAGGAATAAAAAAGTGGTTAAAAAGAATGATTACCCAAGAAAAAACTTTTCAAAGGATGGAGTTCAAACAGGTGCGCCTGCCAATCAAAATTCACAGCAGAAATCCTTTCAAAAGGATTCAGATGTATCTCGCAAAGACAACCATAATCTAAGAAGCAACAGGCCTCCAAGAGACAGAGACAATCAGCAGAGGGAAAATAATAACCAAAGGGATTTTAACCAGCAAAGGGATACACAGAGAAGAGAAAACCGGGACAATCAGGTAAGGGAAAACTCTTCACGGGAAAACGGACAAAACCAGCACAAGGAAAATTATCAGAGAAATTTTCATAGGGACAATCAAAAGGAAAACAGGGAAAATGTCAGACAGCATTTCCAGAGACCTATTAAGCCTCGTGCAGAAGAGACAGTGGCGGATATTTCCGCGGATATAGCCAGAATAGAAAAAGAAATTGAGCTGGAATTAAAGGAAATTCGCACTATGAGACTTGGAGTATAATTGGAGTATAATATATTTATATTTCTCGTAGTCTGCAAAATCTGAAGCGTGTATTGTCCGGCAATACATGAATTGAATTTAGCTGTTACGGATTACTGGTTAAGAATGGTGGAGGAATATGATTCTAGTAGTAGATGTTGGAAATACGCATATTGTGCTTGGTGTTTACGGGAACACGGAGCTTCTGGCCAGTTGGCGGCTGAAAACCGACAAGGAGAGGACCGCGGATGAATTGGGGATGTTTATGCTCAATTTATTTGGACACGCCGGTTTAAAAGCCGGTGAAATCGAAGCGGTTATCATAGCATCAGTTGTTCCGCCCATAATGTATACTTTGGAGCATTCAATCAAAAAGTATTTCAAACTGGAACCCATGATCATCGGTCCGGGTACCAAAACTGGTATAAACATCAGGTGTCAGAATCCGAAGGAAGTGGGAACAGACAGGATAGTAAATGCTGTTGCAGCCTTTGAAATATATGGCGGACCGCTTATAATAGTAGATATGGGAACCGCTACCACTTTTTGCGCCGTATCGGGCAGGGGGGAATATCTGGGCGGTATTATCTGTCCCGGAGTCAAGATCAGTCTGGAGGCGCTGTTCCAAAAGGCGGCCAAGCTCCCAAGAATAGATCTGGTAAAACCGGAAGGTGTCATTGGCAAAAACACCGTATCCAGTATGCAGTCGGGAATATTTTACGGATATATCGGACAGGTTGAATATATAGTTAAGCGGATGAAACAGGAAATGCAGGAAGACAATATAAAGGTAATAGCTACCGGGGGACTGGCAAGATTTTTCTCCGAGGAATCCAGGACAATTGATCACGTAAATCCGACATTGACACTGGAGGGGCTCAGAATAGTATACGAAAGAAATCGAAATTGATTAACATATTGTACCATCGTTTCCATATTAGCTTCACTAACTTCAATCGATGAATGCACACAGAGGTGCTTACATGAAATAAACAGGTTCAGCAAATATTTTGCCTGCAAATTTCAGTAAGCACTTTTATTGTAAGCGCTATTTTTTTAACAAAGTTATAAATATTCACCTTGTTAAATTTTGCTCAATCATCCGCAAATCTGCATGGTATGTATACATCTGGGCTAAAAAGAAAACATTGTATACAAGTTAAATGGAAATGCATAAAAACTTGAGATTAAGCTACAATATGAAATGTAATCTCGAAAATCAGCGATTTTTGCTAAGAAAATAATAGAATATCATGTTATTTATGTTTGTAAGTTAATACAAGTTGTGATACGCTTATAACAATTGCGAAAAAAATGGAGGGAATTTGTATGGGATATAAAGTAGCTATAATTGGCGCAGGATTCGTTGGAGCTTCAGCAGCTTATGCGATGTCTATTAACAATTTGGTATCTGAGTTGGTTTTAATCGATGTAAACAAGGAAAAGGCTTACGGAGAAGCTCTTGACATTAGCCACGGCTTATCATTCGCAGGTCATATGAATGTTTATTCAGGTGATTATGCCGATGTTAAGGATTGTGATGTAATCGTTGTAACTGCGGGTGCTGCAAGAAAACCGGGCGAAACACGTTTGGACCTTGCAAAGAAAAACACTGCAATAATGAAGAGTATTGTGACTGAGCTTATGAAATACTACAACAAGGGTGTAATAGTAAGCGTATCAAACCCTGTTGACGTATTGGCATATATGACACAGAAGTGGTCAGGCTTACCTGCAAGCAAGGTTATCGGTTCAGGTACTGTTCTTGACAGTGCAAGATTCAGAACACATATCAGCCAGGCGTTGAATGTGGATATTGCCAACGTTCACGGCTATATCATGGGTGAGCATGGAGATTCACAGCTTCCTGTATGGAGCCAGACTCATATTGCGGGAACACAATTTGACGACTATGTAAAGGCTAACGGTTTAAGCATAAATAAGGACGAGTTGTTTAGTGAAGTAAAGGCAGCCGGCGCTACAATCATCAAAAACAAGGGAGCAACTTACTACGGTATAGCTCTTTCAATCAACAGAATAGTTGAATCAATACTGAAGGACTTCAACACAATAATGCCTGTTGGTACTGTTCTTGACGGACAATACGGCGTCAAGGATGTATTGTTGAACGTTCCCACAATAGTTGGCGGCAGCGGAGCTGAAAAGGTTCTTGAATTAAACATCACAGATGCTGAATTACAACTTTTGAGAGATTCGGCTGAAAAGGTAAGAGCAGTTATCAATGAAGTAAAAGATATTTAATTTTGTAAAAAATTAGGATAAGCTTAGTTTTTTATGGTTAAATTTAAAAAAGAGGTTGTGAAAGATTTCACAATAGTGTAGAATAGATAAGGGACAAATAACAGTAAAATCCGGCGGCCGCTGGGAATTATTGGTTGTTTGTTCCTTATGGCAATAAGAAAAAATCGATTAAATTAACGTTTGGAGGATTATCAAATGGGAACTATTTATGAAGATTCACTTAAGGCGCACGAAGAATGGGCAGGCAAAATAGAAGTAGTATGCAAAGCTCCCTTAAAGGACAAGAGAGATCTTTCATTAGCTTATTCACCTGGAGTAGCTCAACCATGCCTTGAAATACAGAAGGACGTTGAGAACTCATACAAATACACAAGAAGACACAACATGGTAGCAGTTATCACCGACGGTACGGCTGTTCTTGGTTTGGGTGACATCGGTCCGGAAGCAGGTATGCCTGTAATGGAAGGTAAATGCTGTCTTTTCAAAACTTTCGGAGATGTTGATGCATTCCCGCTTTGTATCAAATCAAAGGATGTTGATACCATAGTTGAAACTGTCAAGTTGCTCTCCGGCAGCTTCGGCGGAGTAAATCTGGAAGATATAGCTGCTCCGAGATGCTTTGAAATAGAAGAAAGGTTGAAGAAGGAAACAGATATTCCAATATTCCACGATGACCAGCACGGTACTGCAATAGTCACAGCAGCAGGTCTTATCAATGCATTAAAGGTTGTTGGAAAGAATATGGAAGATATCTCAATAGTTGTTAACGGTGCAGGCGCCGCTGCTATAGCTATTACCAAGCTTCTTTTCTCCATGGGTCTCAGAAAAGTTGTTCTCTGCGATACCAAGGGTGTTATATATGAAGGCAGAGACAACCTCAATCCAATCAAGGCTGAGATGGCAAAGATCACCAACCTTGAAGGCAAGAGAGGTTTATTAAAGGATGTTATGGTCGGAGCTGATGTATTCATCGGAGTTTCAGCTGCCAACCAGGTTACCAAGGAAATGGTCAAGTCAATGGCAAAGGATCCGATCATATTTGCACAGGCTAACCCGACTCCTGAAATCATGCCTGAGGAAGCTCTTGAAGCTGGTGCTGCTGTTGTTGGAACAGGCCGTTCAGACTATCCGAACCAGGTTAACAACGTTCTTGCATTTCCTGGTATCTTCAGAGGTACTTTTGATGTAGGAGCACGTGAAATAAATGACGAAATGAAGATAGCTGCAGCATACGCAATAGCCAGCCTCGTCAGCGATGCTGAAAGAAACGCTGAGTATGTTATTCCTGCTCCTTTCGATCCGAGAGTATCAAAGACAGTTGCAGAAGCGGTTGCTGAAGCAGCCAGAAAGACCGGAGTTGCAAGAAGGTAACATTTTTAAAAAGTTATTGATTTTAGAATAATATCGCTTAAACAAGCTGACAATGTTTCCATAACATGGTCAGCTTGTTTTTTTATTTTTCCTTATTGCATTAGAAAAAGAGGTATGATACAATTAATTCATAGAAATAAAGAACGTCGTTCTATATTATAGAACTAGGGGGCGCGCAATGGTATACGATACTGGTGAAGTTAAGATCAAAAGTTTGAGCAAAGCAATCGAGGTTTTAAACTGCTTTGTCAAGAAGCCTAATCTGGGTGTTACCGAGATCAGTGAAATGCTTGGCCTTTATAAAAGCAATGTTCATAATATATTGGATACATACAAGCAAATGGGATATATAGAGCAGGATGAGGAAACAGGAAAATACAGTCTGGGTATCGGTATTTTTAACCTGAGCAGAGCTCTGGGGGATACCTTTGCCATTACCAAGATAGCCCAGCCCTACATGCAGGAACTGGCCAACATTACAAACGAGAACGTTTACCTCGCAGTTCCCCACCGGGGAGAGGTGCTTTATCTCGAGGCTACCTATCCTGCGCAGGCAACCCATTTGATGCGTTCTCTTTTCGGTGAACGGGCCGGAATGTACTGCACGGGAATCGGCAAGGCAATGCTTGCCAACATGTCCGAGGAATTTATTTCAAGCTATCTGGAACAGGATTTCGTGCCCTTTACCGGGAATACCATAGTGGATAAAAAGATTCTGAAGGAAGAACTGCAGGTCACAAAAGTCAGAGGTTATGCAATAGATAACATGGAACATGAATTTGGTGTCAAGTGTGTGGCATTGCCCATATTCGACTCCAAGCACCAGGTAGTTGCCGCCATGAGTGTTAGCGGAGCTTCCTTGAAATTCACAGAGAGCTTCATACAGGAAGTAGCTGAGCTTACAAAGAGATATATTCAAAAAATAGAAATAAGGATTTGATCAATAAAAAAATTGAATATTTCGCTTTAAATCCATAGGGGCTAAAACTTAGGTATATTTATCTAAGTTTTCCTTAACAACACAATTGAGAACAGAGTTCTACGATGTGGAACAAAATGAATAATTGGTATATATTATACAGAAATGGAGTGAAGTTATAGTGGAAAATAAATTTCCGGGTGGGGTTTGGCCGGTCATGCTGACTCCTTACAATGAAAAGCAAGAAATTGACTATAATGCGCTGGAGCAACTTGTTGATTGGTACATAAAGGAAGGTGTATCAGGGCTGTTTGCAGTTTGCCAGTCGAGCGAGATGTTTTATTTGAGTCTTGAGGAGAGGATCAAACTGTCTAAAGAAGTTGTAAAAGCTGCGGCAGGCAAAGTCCCGGTTATAGCTTCAGGCCATGTATCCGATTCCTTTGAGGATCAGGTGACAGAAACCAATGAAATAGCGAGAACAGGTGTGGATGCGGTAATTTTAATAACCAACCGCCTGGCAGGGGAAGATGAGAGTGATGAAATATGGCTGGAAAATTGCAAAAGACTTCTGGAAAAAATAGACCCGGACATACCGTTAGGCTTCTATGAATGTCCTTATCCGTATAAAAGACTTATATCTGTTGAAAATATAAAGTGGTGTGCCGATACCGGCAGGTTTTTCTTTCTGAAGGATACTTGCTGTGATACCGGGGAAATCCGGAAAAAGCTGAAGGCAATAGAGGGCAGCAATTTGAAACTGTATAATGCCAACAGCTCCACGCTGCTTGAGTCCTTGAAGGACGGAGCTGCCGGATACAGCGGAGTAATGGCCAACTTTCATCCGTCATTGTATGCCTGGCTCTGTAAGAATTATGAAAAAATCAGCGCCGAAGACCTTTCGGATCTGCTTACAATTACATCACTGATTGAGCGTCAGTATTATCCGGTAAATGCAAAATACTATCTTAAAACCTTTGAAAACCTGCCCATGACGACGGTGTGCAGGGTAAAGGAGGAAGATGGACTTACTGAAACCTTTAAAAAAGAAATTTCGGTACTGAATAGGATTTCGAAAAACCTTATTGACAAGTATGTGGATTAAAAGGCTGCAAAAGGCTATATAGGGGGGAAGGTATAAATATGAGCGGGGCAGTTAAAGCAAATAAAAAACTAAATGAAGAAAAAATATTGGCAGTTGTATTTTTAGCGCCGGCATTGATTTTGATATTATGTATGACTGTAGCACCTATCTTCTACGCAATCAATACCAGCCTGCATGCAACGGAATATGCGCAGATAAAAGAGTTTATCGGCCTGCAGTACTACAAGGAAATACTGGGGTCGGCAAAAGGATGGTATTCCATATTCAATTCGGTTACGTATGTTTTAATGTCTTTGATTCTGGTTATTCCTTTAGGAACAATCAGTGCAGTATTGCTGAACAAAAAGATTGCAGGGAGGACAATCATCCGGACACTGGTGATCATACCCTGGGTATTGTCACAGACCGTTACGGCTTTGCTGTGGAAATGGCTGCTCAACAGCAACTATGGACCTGTAAGCTATATATATTACTCCATCACAGGCCAGAAGGTCGACTTCTTTAATACACCTCTGGCAGCCAAGTTTACTGTTGTATTAGCCAATGTGTGGAATTCCTTCCCCATTGTTTTAATCCTGATACTGGCTGCCCTGCAATCAATATCCTCTGAAATCTATGAGGCGGCTGAAGTAGACGGTTCAACCAAGCTGCAGACATTCTTCAAAATAACGCTGCCGCTGTTGAAGCCTACAATACTGACGGCGGTTGTGCTTCAAAGCATGGAGTATTTCAACATGGTTACTCTGATATATACCCTGACATCGGGCGGACCCTTCGATGCCACTCAAACCGTGAGTGTACTGGCATTTAAGGAAGGTTTTGATTACTGGCACCTGGGGTATGGCTCTGCCAGCAGTATCATAATACTTTGTCTCAACATGCTATTCAGCATTTTTTATATGAAAATCCTCAGAAAAAAAGACTAGTGATGAAAGAAGGGAACAGAAGATGGCAAAAGGTTACTCAACCATGGGAAAGGAAAAGTTCAGCATATCAACTGTAGTTACATATATAGTTTTGCTGTTGTTTATTTTTGTCATGATAATTCCTATTTTCTGGGGATTGATGACATCCTTGAAAGGGACCGGAGAGATTAACAGATTTCCGCCTACAATTATTCCAAGTGTACTGGATACGACAAATTATTATAAAGTACTGTTCTTATCAAATTTTACAACCTATTTTAAAAACAGCGTACTTGTAACGGTTCTATGTGTTTTTGTCTCAACAGTCATAGCCGGGCACGCAGCATATGCAATTTCCCGTTTCAACATAAGGTTTAAAAACCAGCTGATGTTTGGAATACTGATGACCAGTATGGTTCCTGCTGTGGCACTGCTGATTCCGCTCTATATAATGGGCGTAAAAACCGGAATTTACAACACCAGGTTTATGCTGGTACTGGTATACACTTCCTGGAGAACACCAATGCTGACATGGATACTTAAAGGGTTCTTTGACTCGGTACCGCTGGCAATTGAAGAAGCGGCAATGATCGACGGCTGTTCGCGGCTCAGAACTTTTTATACTATCGTGATTCCGATGTCACAGCCTGGAATTGTGTCAAGCGCATTACTTACAGCGGTTTATGTGTGGAATGATTTTCTTGTATCCTTCAGTTTTGTAACGAATGAAAAACTTCGAACCGTGTCGGTTGGTCTTTATTCCTACATTACGCAGTATGGGGTCCAATGGGGAGAACTTCTGTCTGCGGTCATGATAACAATCATTCCCATAATTATTCTGTTTGTTTTACTGCAGAAAAAGTTCGTGGATGGAATGGCTGCCGGGGCAGTCAAGGGTTAGAAGCTGTTTCGTGTCAGCTTGCGTTTGGCATTTTGGTTGGGTTTCGCACCAAAATGACGAGCGTAATGGGATATTAAACAGACTTTTGAGTGTGAATTAAGGCTGGATGCTTTAATTATAATTTAAAGGGCAAAGGAGAATAAAAAATGAAAAGATTAGTTAGTGTAATACTCGTATTAGTGCTGGTCTTTAGTCTGGCTGCATGCGGAGGAAACTCAAACGGAAACGCTGAAAGCAGCAAGACAGGTTCTGAACAAAGTTCGTCAGGTTCTGCCGTGGCAGAAGGGTCGGATTTAACTCTTTGGATTTTCTTGAATCCCGAATCCCAGGAGGATCCAAGAAATGTTGTTTTAAAAAACATAGTTGACAACTACAATAAGAATAATACCATGAAGAATACCGTTAAGGTTGAGAGCATTCATTACAGCAAGTTTGAAGCTCAGGCTATCCAGGCGGCGGCAGCAGGCACCGGACCCGACATAATCAACGTGTACACCGATATGCTGAAACAGCATATTGCAGGCGGAACCATCCAGCCAATGACAAAGTACGCTGAGGAATTCATACCCACCCTGGAGGGCTATACTTATTCTGCAGACAGTTTGAAAATCAATAATGAAATATATTCGCTGCCATGGGAGAGCAGAACCTTTGTATTCTGGTACAGAAATGACATATTCAAGGAAGTGCCTACATCTCTCTCAGGTCTGTCCAAGCTGGCAGGCGCACAATCAACAGCTCTTGCACAGGGTTTTGTCATTGGGTTGTCGGATGGTTCAAAAGGTGCGAGCTTCATGGAATCCTTTGTTCCATTCATTCGCTCGGCCGGAGGTACATTATTTGATGATTCGGGCAAAGCGGTATTCAACAGCGATTCAGGTGTACAGGCTCTGGATTATGTAAAGAGTCTCGTGGACTCCAAGGCCATGGACAAGTCGACATTAAGCCTGGGAGTTGATGAGATAATAGATGCATTCAAGGCAGGAACAATACTCTCCTGCAATGCAGGAACACAAAGAGCGGCTGCAATAAGAGCATCTGAGCTCAACGATAAAATTGTATCGGCGCCCATGCTGGGTTTCAAGGATAATGAACCAAGTCCGGCAGTGGTTGCAGGACAGAGTTTGGGTATAGGAAAGTTCTCAAAGAACCCCGAAGCCTCATTTGATTTCATAAAAGCATTCTTCACCAAGGAAAGCCAGGTTGACTGGTTGAAGGCAAAGGTTCTTCCGGCGCTCAAGACGGTATATGACGACCAGGAAGTCAAGAGCATGGCAAACTATGATGAACTGCTTTCCTGGAATGAATATGCAAGCAAAGGAAAAGTTGAGTTCTACCCGGCAGATTATTCCGAGTTGTCGGTAAAACTGGTTCAGGCAGCGCAGAATGTCATATTCGGCGGCAAGGATTCAAAGACCGAACTGGACAATGCTGCAAATTGGTATAACAGCAAAAATAATAAATAAGTTGGTCCGGGAATGCACTTATACGGGAAAGTGTAAGTGCATTCCCAGGAAATAAAATATTAATGGAAGCTGGGGGAAGTTTGAATATGAATTATAAAGAGAATTATGATGTAATAGTAGTAGGAGGCGGCCCGGCGGGAATCATGGCAGGTCTGGCTTCGGCCAGGGTTGGAGCCAGCACGTTGATAATTGAAAGAAACGGTTTTTTGGGCGGTGCAGCTACAAATTCCGTTTTAGGCCCGATTTCTCCGTTTCATTTTGGTGATGAGCAGGTTATAAACGGAATTCCGCAGGAATTCATAGAAGAACTGGTCAAGGTCCACGGCAGCACCGGACATTTAAAAGCGCTGGACGCATATGGCAGCGGAGCATATCTTGGTTTTTACGACAGGGAAAAATACAAATATGTGGCCGAAGAAATGCTTGTTAAGGCAGGAGTGGATATATTCTTTCATGCCTTCATAAGCGAAGTGCAAAAAGAAGGTGACAGGATTAATGGAGTTACTGCCATAACAAAAGCAGGCTCAAAAAAATTCGGCGCTAAAATTATTGTTGATGCAAGCGGCGACGGGGATGTGGCTGTTATGGCCGGAGCCGGCTATGTGTACGGAAATGCCGAGACCGGCAAGGCACAGCCCGGTTCATCAATGTTTGAAATGGTGGACGTGGACACCGACAGGGTATATGAGTATATTTATCAGAATCCCGATGACTTTGAATGGAAATCCGATTTGGTTCCGGTGAGGGAGTACAGCGACAGGTTAAAGCAGCACTATTTTGTAGCCCAGGGATTTAAAAAGCTGGTTAAAAAGGCTGTTGAAGCAGGAGATCTGTGCTTCGGAAGAGACAGTGTAATAGTGTTGAACGGTATCCATCCCGGCAGCATCCACTTTAATGCCACAAGAGTGACGGGCTATAATTCTGCAGACCCTGTTGAAAAATCCATCAGTGAAATTGAAGGAAGAAGGCAGATAGAGTCTGTTTCGGAATTTATGATCAAGTATGTTCCCGGCTTTGAAAAGGCATATGTAAGTGTTACAAGTAATGAAGTAGGCGTACGTGAAACAAGGCATATAAAAGGCCTGTACACTTTGACCGCTGAGGATGCCGGAGAAGGCAGAAAGTTTGAGGACGTGGTTTCCAGAGGATATTTTCCCATGGACATCCATAATCCCGACGGTGTAACCGGCTATACCGAAGGTAAGAGCGGTGGCTGCTGGGTGGATTTAAAGGATACCTATGATATCCCCATCAGATGCCTGATACCTGAAAAGCTGGATGGAATGGTTTTAAGCGGAAGATGTATTTCGGGAACAAGCGAAGCTCACGGTTCATACCGTACCCAGGGCGGTATTATGGGAATTGGTCAGGCATCCGGAGTCGTTGCGGGCTTATGTGCTGTTAAGGGTGTGGAACCAAGGAATATAGACGTAAAGGAAGTACAGCAAAAGCTGGTTGAGTTTGGAGCATCGGTTTGGCGTGACGAAGAAAAGAAGGCTAAAGAGGAAGCCCATGCCACAGAGTGCGTAAAAAAATACATGAGCAGACGTGACAAGTGTATCACAAAAAAGGAAGTTATGGACCAATATTATAAGTAGTACCGGATGCAATACATTAGATTCATGAAATTCATAAATACTCCTAAATTAAGCGCCTGAAGGAATATTCTTTTGGGCCGGTTTTTTAGGCAGGTTTTTCTCATAAATGATTTTATAAATTTATTCTAAATATCAAAACATAAAAAAATCATAAGGCAAGGCAGGGGGGAATTATATGAAGGTACCCAGGATACTGGTAGTGGGAAGCTTTGTAATGGATTTGATATACAGTACTTCAAAGGTTCCCGGTGAGGGAGAGACGGTAAATGACGGACTATCGTTTGCTTCGGCACCTGGGGGAAAAGGTGCAAACCAGGCTGTTCAGGCCGCCAGGCTTGGCATGGATGTGACCATGGTAGGCAAGCTGGGACAGGACATGTTTGGGGATGAGCTTCTGAAAGCTGTTGAAAGTGCCGGTATAAACGCCGAAGGGGTTATCAGAGACCCCTCCTGTTCATCGGCGGTAAGTAATGTGGTATTGGAAGTGGTGCCGGGCAAAAAAGCCAAAAACAGGATAATAGTTGTACCCGGTGCCAATATGTCACTGACTGTAAGTGATGTGGAATTCTTAAAGGATAAAATTTCACGGTATGATATGGTAATCCTGCAATTGGAAATACCATTGGAGGTAAATAGAAAGGTCATTGATTACGCATATGAAAAAGGAGTGCCGGTAATGCTCAACTCTGCTCCGTATCAGCCTCTGGACGACGACCTTCTCTCCAAACTGACATATATTTCGCCCAATGAGCATGAGGCGTACGGCCTGACAGGAATTAAAACTACCGCCGGGGATGGCGGAATAGATATAAATAAAGTCGAAATGGCCGCCAAAGCTCTGCTCGGCAAGGGTGTTAAAAATGTGATAATAACACTTGGCAGCAATGGTGTGGCATTTATGAACAGGGATATGTTCATTGTCAAACCCTGTGTGGACATTGTAAAGGTAGTTGATCCCACGGCAGCGGGGGATTCCTTTACAGGAGCCTTCTGCTCGGCGGTGTGTATGGGCATGACTATTGAAGAAGCCCTTGATTTTGCCAACTATACTGCCACCATTACGGTTTCGAGAATGGGGGCAATAACCTCTCTGCCGGTTCTTCAGGAGGTCAGGGATTTAATGAAAAAGGATAATTACATTGGAAAACGGGGGGTGTGATTATGGAGCAAACATTGGATGACGTATTAAAAAATTTTGTTGACATTTCCATAAATGAGATAGAAGCCTTAAAGAAGGATATAAGCCTTGAGGTTTATAAAAAGGCCATGGAGCTCATAATGGATGCCGAGGAGCATGGGAGCAGGGTACATATCACGGGAATCGGAAAGCCGGGGCATGTGGCGGGCTATATAGCCTCCCTGCTGTCGTCTACCGGCACTCCTGCTTATGAGCTCCACGGTACCGAAGCAGTTCACGGCTCCTCAGGCCAGGTAAGGCCGGGAGACGTCGTGATTGCAATATCAAACAGCGGTGAAACCTCTGAGCTTAAAGCTACCGTGATGACACTGAAGAACAATGGGGCAAAAATTATTGCGGTTACCGGTAAAAGGGACTCCTGGCTGGTCAGAAATGCCGATGCCTTCCTGTATGCGGGGGTTGAAAACGAGGGCGATCCCCTGAACAGGGCTCCCAGGGCGTCAATACTTGCAGAAGTGTTCGTGCTTCAGATATTGAGCCTGCTGCTGCAGTGTGAAAAAAATATTACTCCCCAGCAGTACGTTAAGTGGCATCCGGGAGGAACTCTGGGACAGCTGAGAGAAGATGAAAAGGACAAATAAAGGAGCGGACTATGCTTAAAACAGCTTGTATAAATCCCGGGCTGGCAGGACTTCTGGCAGCATGCGGGCATGGTGATAAAATTTTGATAGCCGACGGAAACTATCCCTTGGAATCAAACACAGGAGGGAATACCAAAAAGGTATATCTTGGATTGACACACGGTGTTCCCTCTGTGACTCAGGTTTTGGAGGTCATTGATAAAACTCTTGCCATTGAAGCCGCAGAGGTAATGGTTCCCGGGTCGGGAGAGGAACCGGAGATATTCGGTGAGTTCAGGAGTATCCTTCCCGGGGATGTAGTACCGGGCAAGCTTGACCGGTATGAATTTTATGAAGCATGCAAACAGGATAATGTTAAAATAGCAGTCTCAACAGGTGAAAAGAGGGTGTTTGCCAATATACTGATCACTGTGGGCGTTGCATAAATCAGATAAACTTTGTTTATAACACATACGCTTTTGAAAAGTATTCCCGGCGGGTTTGTTAGTTGCCCGTCGGGAATACTGCTGTTAAAAGCCTTATACTTAAGGTGTTCCGGAATTCTGTTTACCGGTGGAACTGCAGCCAGGCAAGGTCGATGCTGTTTCCGGGAAGGAAAATCAGGGATACCGTCTTTTTACCGGTAACCGTTTCTCCCAGTGGAAATACTGCGCTTGTGTAATCCTCGGAACCATCCGCAAATATCACTTTTTGAATTTTTTCTTCTTCACCGGTAAATACAATTTGAATGGAATTGCTTGGTAATTCCGATCTCCAGCTCAAGGCGACACTGCTGGTACCGGTATCACCAAAGTCCATATTTTCATATATGATGGAAACATTGTTTCCGATATTCTCAACCGTACCGGCATTGACCCTGAAAGAATCCCCGTATATGGTATCGTATTCCGCGGCAGAAAGTTTTTGAAAAGCCTTCACGTATTTTTTAAAGGAAAAGCCCTTGATATGGACCTTTTCCCTGAATACCAGGCACAGGGTGGTCACGCCCCGCAAACGTCTGGGAAGCTTATAAGTCACTTCCTGGTAAGTGTTCCAGACGGATCCTTTGTCATAAGCCGCCGTACAAAGCAGTTCGCCGCCTTCGGAAGGCATTCCTTCCCATATTTCGAAAGTAAACGGCTCTTTTCCAAGCGGAAACAGAGGCAAGGTGATTTCATCCGAGCCGTAATTTCCAAAGTCCACATCTTTGAAGCCCACGTGACTTTCACCGCTGCGCAGGGTTGCAATACCACGCTCGTTGCCGTTGGTGAGTTCGGCATTGCTGCAGTTGCACAGCCCTGCCGACACAAAGCCGTAAGGATCCAGGAATGCTTTACCCATACCTGTAATATTGATCACCTGCTGTGATATTATTGTCACATGTCCGCGCCCGTTCCTGGCAGCGCAGCGCACATGGACCCTGCCGTCGCCCTTAGGGATCACTGTTGCGCTTTTGCCGTCCCCGGCAACCTGGAGGATGCCCAGGGGACTGTCTATACCACCCGCATCGGTCAACCGCCAGTATAGGTCGCTGTATGTGGCATTCTCAGGGAAAATCCGTGCGGTAACAATGTAGTCACGTACCGACAGTTCGATCTTCCGGATGGGAATGTCATTGTCATCCATTGCCGCCGATATGTGAGGCGGGTCGTCATTTTCACACTTTACGACGGCCAGAAGCTTACCGTTAAACAACCGCCTGCTGTCCGTGCGGTATTGGTCGTAGTCTGTGGAGTCGCCGTTGTCCAGGGTCAGAAGTTCCCCTCCCTTTACCGAGATGCGGACTCTGCAGTTGGCATTCTCCACACAGTTACCGTTCCTGTCTGCAGCCGTAACGGTTATAAATTCAAGCTCTCCAAACCTTTCACGCTGGATTTGAAGACTTTCCGCGTCACCAAAGGAGCTCCTGGACTCTTCTGCAATTACATTGCCCTGTTCGTCATAGGCTACCGCCCGCAAGGTTCCGGGCTGGTAAGCTATTTGCCAGCCGGCTGAAAAACGGTCTTTGAGGGTTACCGCACCCAGACTTGCATTGTTGAAAAACAGCTCGATCTCCGGTGCATTTGAGTAGACCTGTACATCTATGATTTGCCCCGGTGAAAAATCCCAATAGGGGAAGAGATGCACCATGGGTGCTTCCTTGTAGTCGGTCCAGGCTGCCTGGAACAAATAATAGGAATCCTTGGGGAAACCTGCCGTGTCAATGTGTCCAAGGTAAGAGTTCTTTGTGTGATATGGAGTGGGCTCGCCGAGATGGTCCTGTCCTACCCATACGAAATGCCCCAGTGAATACGGCGTATCCAGGTCAAACTTTACACAGGCTTCAACGCTTCTGGCCCCCCAGCTGGTTGAACTGTTGCCCAGAGCCGAACACTGCAGGTCATCGTCGGCTAAAATGGACTTGCTGAGTGGGAAGTGATAAACTCCGCGGCTTTGCACGGTGGAGCAGGTTTCGCTGCCATAGATGATCCAATCGGGATGTCGGCTGTGATGATTATCATAAAGCGCCTCACCGTAGTTGTAACCGATGAGTTTAATTATATCGGCGCATTTCTGGGTATTCTCCCAGGGCATATAATTGGAGCAAAGAGTCACAGGCGCATGCCCCTTGTAGTCGTGCTTCCTTACAAGCTCAATCAGGCGGTTCATGGTTTCGGCTCCGGCCCGTGCATCCAGATGGGTATCGTGAATCTCATTGCCGATGCTCCACAGGATGATCGAAGGATGATTTCTGTCCCGGCGTATCCAGGATGCCACATCTTTTTCAATCCAGCCGTCAAAGAACCTTGCATAATCATAGGTATTCTTGGGTTGTTTCCACATGTCCAGAATTTCCGACATGACCAGGAAGCCCATTTCATCGGCAATATCCATAAATACTTTGGCTGGAGGATTGTGCGCGGTACGCAGGGCATTCACACCCATGCTGCGAAGCAGGGTCAGCTGCCTGCGTATGGCATCAGGGTGCACCGCCGATCCCAGCGAACCCAGATCGTGATGCAGGCATACGCCTTTAAACTTAACGGGCCTCCCGTTGAGGAAAAAGCCCTTATCGCTTGTATAGTCAATGGTACGGAAGCCGAAACGGGTATGCTCCACATCTGTGATAACGCCGTCTACCAGTAATTCGGAGCGCAAGGTATACAGCTGCGGATTATCAATGTCCCATGGCAGGATATCGTCTCCTGCATCCAGCAGAGTGTGCTTGACCTCATATGGCCTGCCGCAGGTTTCCACCTCGGCATCGGCCTCGAAAAACCATTGGTTATCCCGTTTGCCGCTAGTAATATATATACCGTCCGAAACAAAATGGCTGGCATTTTTAACCTTTAAAAACACATCCCTGTATATGCCGGCACCTGTGTACCAACGGGAATTGGGGGACTTATAGTCCACCTTCAGCAGAATTGTATTATTTCCTTCTGAACGTAAGAAATCGGTTATATCGTATTCAAAGGCGGTATAGCCGTACTTCCATTCCCCCACCTGCCGGTCGTTTACAAACAGCGTGCTGTCCATATAGACACCGTCAAAACGGAGGAACAGTCTCTGCCCGTCCTGGAGAAAGCTGGTGTCGAATTCACGCCTGTACCAGCCCAGACCGCTTTCATACAAATTGTTTACATCATAAATCAACCAATCGTGGGGTATTTCCACGGGTATAAAGTTTTTGGGCTGGTCTTTGGCAAACATCCAGCCATCATTAAATAATTTCATATTAACCTCCATGAGCCACATTTGTGGCCACAAAATGTAATGAAAACTTATATCCTTTATCGCAATGTGGCGAATAAAGGAGGTTAATTGGCCATGTGCGCTTTCAAAGTATTGCGAAATACTTTGAATATTTCGCACGGCCATAAATTCACAGGTTAGTTTGGAAGACGAACGCAAGTGAAGTCTTTCAAGCTAACCTCCGAACAATGTTATTCAGTCACATTTTCATTCTCCAATTGCCGGACGGAACCGCGTATTTGCAGCTGTGGCGGGAACAGGACGTTCTTTCCCTCCGATCCGTTAATTAAAGACAATAGAAGTTTTGCGGCAGCCTGGCCCAATTCCTCCGAAGGGTGGTTAATGCTGGTGAGTGAGGCAATCTTGGCCGGTTCGGAATTATCGATTCCCACCACAGAGAGATCTTCGGGGATATTTCTGCCGTTTTGACGCAGATAGTCAATAAGCCTTAAGGCCATATGGTCGTTAAAACACAGAGCTGCGGTGCACCCGGCCAGCTGATCCAGAAATCGGCTCCCGTGCAGCAGCTGCTGTACACTCTCCTTTGAATACCAGAAAATCCGGTCCTCCCGGATCGGAATGCCATGCTCCTTCAGTGCCCTGACATAGCCCAGGTAGCGCAGGTGCCCCTGCCTGTTGATGTGTGAGAATATGCCCGAAATATTGCGGTGTCCCATGCTTATAAGGTGCTTTGCCGCTGAATATCCCGCCATAACATCATCCAGGCTCACATATGGAATGGACAGCTCGGAGTAGAACGAATCAATAAAAACCATAGGCGTTCCCGCCTGTATTAGAGAATTGTACAAATCAAGATTTGCACAGGGCAAGGCACTCCTTGTGGGAACGATGATCAGGCCGTCAACATGCCTTTCAGCCATGAACTGCAGAGACCTGGCCTCGGTTTCCACAGAGTTGTTGGTAGATGCCAACTGGACGGCATAGCCGCAGGAGGAAAGAATACCTTCTATGCCGCGCACGATACTTGGAAAAATATAATTGTCCAGATATGTAGAAATTATGCCAACCGTCATGGTACGTTCCCTATCCAGGGCAGGCGGGTTAGGTTTGCGGGAGGAGACGTAGGTTCCGCTGCCCTGGACCCGGGAGATATAACCCCGCTGCTCCAATACCTCCAGTGCCCGGCGCACGGTTTGACGGGAAAAGCCGAACTTTTCTCCAAGCTCGGTCTCGGACAGAAATTTATCATTTGGCTTGAATGCTTCGGTGGAAATCTGTTCAACTGTCCACTCAACAATTTCCATATACTTGGGGGTGTAAATCATAGGTTCCTCTCTTTTATTCCTGAATTTTCAAATAGCACAACAAGTTAATTTGATATTTTTATTATAAAGTATCATTTATTATAAATACAAGTGCTATATTGTTGTAATTACAACTAGCGGTTTTGTTGAAGTGCAAGTAAAGAGAGTATTAGAGAGGAATACCCGCTCAAATGGCGCAACAATCGAAGATTATAGGATGCTTGATAAATAAGTAGTTGTATTGACAAGTAAAAATAATATGGCAAAATGTGAAATGTTTTTAAAAACCTGTGCCATATTGTGGTACAGGTTTGAGAAAAGAAGTGAACACACTTATGATTTTGTATTAAAAACTTATTAAATATGAAAGGGCTGTCAAATTAAAGCAAAAACATCTTCAAAATTATCAATATAACAACACAGCAACTTTTGCAAGTCAAATGACAATATAAGCATATTATTTATTACCCGAAATTGTTATTATCTGAATATAGGTGACTAATTGTAAGCTATCTCTGGGGGTGTTAAATCGTTTGAAGAAAGTTTTGTGCTGATATGTGCAATTGCGCAGGGGTAAAACCATAAATTTGCAAAAGATGCTCAGGTTTATGATTATTATTGCTATCTTGCAGCAGGAAAATAGAAGAAATTTTATGCAATATTTTTATGTATTACTTTCTGAAGCTTATTTGTACAACCGGTCTCCGGGAGTACAAGTTTCCACTCTCTGTTAATTAAAAAATAAAGAAAAGGGGTGCACCTTTGTCTGGAAATACACAAAAACTCAAAAACTATTTAAAACGCTACTGGACACTATATCTTCTGCTTGTCGTGCCGATCGTATATTTTCTTGTGTTCCGTTACATACCGATGACTTACATCCAGATAGCATTCAAGAAATACAGTATAGTGCAGAGTCCCTGGGAAATGCCCTGGGCGGGCAACCATGGTTTTGAGTACTTTATAAAGGCCTTTGCAAACAGGGACTTCATTTTTGCATTGCGCAATACGATTTTACTCAACCTGCTGGATCTGGTGATTGGATTCCCTGCTCCCATAATACTGGCATTGCTGCTCAACGAGCTGACCTTTGCAAAGTTCAAGCGGGTTACCCAAACGGTTGCATACATGCCTCACTTTCTTTCGTGGATAATCATTTCGGGTATGGCATTGCAGTTATTTGCGCCAAGTACGGGTCTCCTGAATATCATGCTGAATCATATGGGGGTTGAATCCATTCCGTTCCTCAATGATCCGAAGCATTGGGTGGCGACATACATATTGCTGGGAGTATGGCAAAGTGTGGGCTGGAACTCCATCATATACCTGGCCGCACTTACGGGAATCAATCCCGAACTGTATGAAGCTGCTTCAATCGACGGGGCAGGGCGTTTCAAAAAAATGTGGCATGTAACACTGCCGGGCCTTCGTTCTACTATTATCGTTCTGCTGATTATGAATCTGGGACGTATTCTGGGCAGCGAGTTTGACAGACCATATGCTTTAAGAAATGCTCTGGTTGACAACGTATCAAATGTTATCTCAACTTTCGTATATACTAACGGTATCCGTGGCCTTCAATTCTCTTTAACTACTGCGGTGGGACTGTTTCAGTCTGTAGTTTGTGTTATTTTCCTCATCGGGGCGAACTCACTAGCCAAGAAATTCGGCGAACGCGGTATTTGGTAGGGTATGGCTAATATTTGAAGGAGGATATACAGAATGATTAAATCAAAAAGTACCAAGTTAGGAGACTGGATAATAGCTTTCATATGTTTCCTGGTTATTTTAGTCTGTCTTTTACCGCTGGTTAACATTGCGGCGCGTTCTCTCAGTGCCTCGGAAGCTTTGATTAAAGGAGAGGTCACACTTTGGCCGAAAGGCTTCAATATCAGTGCCTATAAATTGGTGTTCAACGACAGCAAATACGTCTGGTCACTTGGCTGGACTGCAATATTGACATTTATTTGTACGGTGGTATCCATGGTCATGACAACCATATGTGCCTACCCGCTCACTTACGACAAGCTTAAAGGACGTAAAGCCATCAACACCTTGATTATTTTTACCATGTATTTTAATGCAGGTGCAATACCAAACTATTTGCTGATGAAGGATCTTGATCTTATTAACAAGCCTTTGGTATTAATAATTCCAAGCTGTCTGAGTGTATTCAATATGATCATAATGCGCAGCTTCCTGTACGGGATACCCGACAGTTTGCGCGAATCTGCAGAGATAGACGGCGCAGGGCCCATACGCACCCTTGTCAGCATCTATTTGCCGCTGTCTACCTCGGTAATAGCAACTCTCTCACTCTTCTATGCGGTGGGACGCTGGAATGGTTTTTCAGATGCACTGATTTATATGGGTAATAGAAAATATTATCCTATTCAGCTTCTGCTTTACAACATCATCAATAACATTAACAATATCGAGGTCTCAGCTCAGGAGGGCTTTGCCAACCCGGGTCTCTCGGACGGCATTAAAGCGGCGACGGTCATGTTTGCCACCGTACCCATCCTGCTGGTATATCCATGGCTTCAACGGTATTTTATCACCGGTGTGACCATAGGAGCAGTAAAGGGATAGTTTGTATTTAGACATAATATGTCTAATTATGATAAATTAAAGGAGGATTTTATATGAAAAGAGTACTTTTAGTTTTATTGGCCTGCCTTCTTGTGATTACCAGTTTGGCAGCCTGCGGTTCCAGTGACTCCACAGCTGCATCAACCGCCGGTTCATCAGCGGCTGTGAGCAGTACCGCAGACGGCTCGGCAGCAGGCGCTGAAGGTCTGCCTGGAAGATTTGCGGAAAAGAAATCCATCACTGTTGAAGTATTTGACCGTGCTGTAGATGGTGGAACAAAGGCAGAAGATAACTTCTATACCAATTGGATTAAAGAAGGAATGCTTCGCGACTATAACGTTGAAGTTACATTTATTCCGGTACCCCGTTGGACTGAGCAGGAACAGATGAACAATCTCCTTGCTGCAAACAGTGCACCTGATATTTGTCTTACATACAGTTATCCAACTGTACAGACCTATGCAAACATGGGTGGTATACTTGACCTGGCTCCGCTTCTCGAAAGCAATAAGCAATTACTCCCTGACCTGTACTCTCTGGTTGGAGAAGAGAATCTGACCTGGAATAAGGATCCGGACAAGGGAACAATCTGGGCCATTGAGTCCATGCTCTTTCAGAACAAACGTATCAACACTTTTGTTCGTGAAGATTGGCTGAATAAACTGAACATAAAAGAACCGACAACCATTGAAGAGTTTGAAACAATGCTTAAGGCCTTCCAGAGCAATGCTAAAACATTACTCGGAGCTAACGCCGACAAGATGATTCCTTTCCTCCTCAGCGTAGATGTAGGCTGGAATGCTGATCATTTAATAACATCCTATATCCCTGACAGTTTTGTAAATTCCGACAAGGATTATTGGATTAACGGTTTTGACGACAGACACTTATTGGCTCCGGGCTACAAGAACGGAATCAAGAAGCTCAACGAATGGTACAATGCAGGTTTGATCTGGAAGGATTTCCCGCTGTATCCTGCCGGAGACAAGAATATAGACAACCAGATGAAAGCCGGATATGTCGGAGCAATGATACATAATTGGGATTATCCGTACCGCGGCGGAGATGACAGTATTATTGCAAATATGAAGAAGACAGTTGGACCTGATGCGGCATTTATTGCAGTAGAGCCCTTCAAGAATGACGCAGGGGTATACAGAAAATTACTCAGCCCTCCGATTGACCGTAAAATATTCTTCCCGGCAACAAATAAAGAACCTGTTGCATCATTGCTTTATCTCAACTGGATAAGCAAGCTTGACAACCGTAAGTTCCTCCAGATCGGAGAAGAGGGTGTTACTCATGAAAAGACTCCGGACGGCTTAATAAGGACAATAGCTACTACTGGAGATAAATACATGAATTCTCCCAATAATATCGATTACACTATGACAATAAACGGTCTGGATCTTGGCGAGCCCGATTTGACAATGAAATCCGTCGCTCTGGGCTATGCCGGAATAGATGCGAAATATGTTACAAAAGCATATGAACTTACCAGCAAAGATGCTGTTATCAGTAAACATATCAATGTAGGCGAGATCAAGGCGGAAGAAGGAATGGGTCCGGCACTTAAGGAAAAACGCGATAATATGCTGACTCAGGCCGTAACTGCAAAACCGGACAAATTTGACTCCATATATGACAACGCATTTAAGGATTTCCTTGCTTCGGGCGCTCAGGCTATAATAGACGAACGTGCAGCAAAATATGAAAAGTACTACGGTAAATAATTCTTATATTTTACTATAAGATAAAAAAATGAAAGAGCTGCTTCACATAAGGAGAATTGTTGTGAAGCAGCTCTTTTGTTTAGAAATTTTATATCACAGCGTATTATGCGGAGTTGTGTACTTCTATAAATCCTGTTTGAAGTTGGAATAAAAATACTTTGGGGTAACACCGTATTCCTTTTTGAAGGCCCTGAAAAAGTTTGAATAGTCGCCGAACCCGCATTGCTTGAAAACCTCTGTTATGGGTATGCCCTTAAGGATCAGCTCTTTGGCGAGAATCAGCTTTTTTTGAATTATGTATTTATGAATGGTAGTACCCGAATGTTTCTTGAACTCCCTCAACAGGTGATACTTACTGAGGAATACGTGCTCCGAAAGAGTGTCTATGGTCAATTCTTCCTCAATGTGATTATTTATATATTCAATGATATCGGTAATCATATTACTTTTTTTAACATCGGCATCAGGTCTTATACTGTTGTGTTGTAAAGCCATGTTGATCTGGACGAATAATTCCACGAAATATGCCTTGTAAAGAATGTCACTTCCTATGCCGTCATAGTTTTCAATTGAAATGATTTTGTGAAAAATTGACCTTATATTCTGCTGAAGGTCAAGAGACAATCTGATAACATAATCCTTTTTGTTATAAAAACATTCGGCCAAGTCGGTTTTATCGGTTGAAAGACTGTTCAGAAAGTTTTTATCTATCCATAAAACGATTCTTTCATAGGGAACGGTATGGTCTTTAACAATGAGCTGGTGGAGCTCGGTGGTATTGACGGGAACAATATCCCCCGGTTTCAAGGCATAGGTTTTGCCTTCAATGTAATAACTTACATTGCCTGAAATAAAATAGAAGCACTCGTAAAAATCGTGGTGATGCAGAGAAACCTTTTCAATGGTTGAATCTGAATAATAAAATATTTCATAGTCCTTTGCATGCATTTGCTGACGGGTTTGATAATCGTGATACCGTTTTTTCATATGCACCTCTAACTTTACTTTAAGGTAAGAAAATCTTTCGGCAGCCGGAAAATTTTCCATATAACCTGTGTATTATAATATGATTCTATCATAGCAATTATTGCAAGTCAAACGGCAATATAAACATATTAGTAGCAAGTAGTCATTAGTATAATTTATGTAAGGAAAAACGTGAAGACTTTCATTCTGGAGTGATTTATATATTGACTGGGCTTTAATGGACAATAAAAATGCCCGGAAAAGATATTGGCAAAAAGTGCTCATTTAGGAGAGGCTAAAATGGATAAAACACAGGATACAGGGAGTAATGACAGAAAGCTTAAACTCCCGCGTTTGATAAGTGACGGCATGGTTCTGCAAAGAGGGACTGCCGTAAGGATATGGGGGTGGGCCGGGGCTGGTGAAAACGTAACGGTTGAATTTATCGGCAAGTGTTACAAAACCCGGACCGATGAGGAAGGCTGCTGGGAGATTTTTCTGGAGGATTTGAAGGCCGGAGGCCCGTACGACATGGAAATCAAGACTTCCACAGTCATAATGGTAAGGGATGTCTTAGTGGGAGAAGTTTGGGTTTGCTCAGGTCAGTCCAATATGGAACTGCCCATGGAAAGAGTAAAGGATCAATATCCTGCCGATATGGTCAATTGTGATTATCCGCAAATACGGCAGTTTAATGTAGCACTGAGGTGTGAATTCAATACACCCCATTCCGATCTTGCAGAAGGAGGCTGGGAGGCGGCAAGTCCGGAAACCATCAGTGGATTTTCGGCTGTGGGATATTTCTTTTCCAGGGCCATCCATGAAAAGTATCAGGTACCTGTGGGTTTTATAAAGGCAGCCATCGGAGGCTCTCCAATTGAGTCATGGATAAGCGGGGCGGCATTAAAACCATATCCTGAAGTTTTGGAAAGGCTTCTCCCATATAAAGATGACAATTACGTAAAAAAAGTTCTGACCGGTGATGAAAAAGCCACCAATTCATGGTATGAAAATCTGGATAAACATGATGCAGGTATGACTTCCGGAGAATTGCCCTGGTATTCCGATGAAGTGGACACAAGTGGGTGGGAAGACATGGATTTACCGGCAAGGTTTGAAAATGAAGGCCTTGAGGGATTAAATGGAGCCGTATGGTTCAGAAAAGAAATAGAGGTTCCGGAAAATATGCTGAATAAGCCGGCCAGGCTCTGGCTGGGCAGGATAGTTGACAGTGACAAAACCTATGTAAACGGAAAGTTTGTCGGGGAAATAACGTACCAATATCCCCCGAGAAAGTATGATATCCCGGCAGATTTGCTGCGAAAAGGCAAGAATACCATCACGGTAAGGGTCACAAGCAACAATGGAAATGGTGAATTTATTTCCGGCAAGCAATATACGCTGACAGCCGGAGGTCATACCATTGATTTGACCGGTCAATGGAAATACAGGGTGGGAGCGGTTTGTGGTCCTTTGCCCGAAGCCACTTTCATTCAATGGCAGCCAACGGCTTTGTATAACGGGATGCTGGCCCCTCTTACAAATTATACCGTCAAGGGTGCGCTGTGGTATCAGGGTGAGGCAAATACCTCAAGGCCGTCGGAGTACTTCAGCCTTATGAAGACCATGATTGAAAACTGGAGACAGGGATGGAAGCAAAGTAACCTTCCATTCATATTTGTGCAGCTACCCAACTACGGAACAGCCGATATGCTGCCCTCTGAAAGCCAGTGGGCCCAGCTTCGCGAAGCCCAGCTTGATTCACTGCAGATACCCGGTACTGCCATGGTTGTTGCTATTGACCTGGGGGAGTGGAATGATATGCACCCGCTGCGCAAAAAAGATGTGGGAGAAAGACTTGCACTGGCGGCCCGGAGTGAGGCATATGGTGAAGAAATAATTTCTTCCGGCCCAATATTTAAGGATATGAAAATAAAAGACAACAGGATAGCAATTGAATTTTTCAATACAGGAAGCGGATTAAAGGCCGGAAATGGCAAGGAGTTGAAACATTTTGCCATAGCAGGTGACGATGAGATATTTAAATGGGCTGAAGCCAGGATCGAAGGTAACACGGTAGTAGTGTGGAATGACAGCATTTCAATGCCCAAAGCGGTGAGATATGCCTGGGCCGACAATCCGGAAGCTGCCAATTTGATGAATGAGGAAGGACTGCCGGCATCGCCCTTCCGCACAGACAGATGATGATGCCGCTATTGACCCTTAAAACCGGGTGAAGTATAAGAATTGCTAAAAAATAAATTTGGAGATAAACATGGAGTTGAACAGAAAAAGTTTGGAGAACAGCTTTTGGCAGCAGGCAGGTTTTGAAATACCGGAGTTTGATATGGAACAGATGCTGGATAAAACATACGAAGCGCCGGTATGGGTTCATTTTGGAGCGGGGAATATCTTCAGAGGTTTTATTGCCGCCCTTCAGCAGAAGCTGCTGGAGGACGGAAAAGCGGAAAAGGGTATAATTGCGGTAGCTCCTAATGATAATATGATAATTGAAGAGATATATAAGCCGTCGGACAATCTGACTATTTTGGTACATCTTCTTCCTGACGGCACACTGGAGAAAAAGATCATAGCCAGTGTGTCTGAAAGCCTTGTGGGAAATACCGATATAACTGCCGACTGGCAGCGGCTGAGTGAAATTTTCTGCAAGTCCTCGCTGCAGCTTGTAAGTTTCACCGTCACTGAAAAGGGCTATGGGCTGACAGCTATATCGGGGGATTTTTTAACCTCAGTCAAAGAGGATATACAGAACGGTCCTGAAAGTCCCAGGAGCCTTGCGGCAAAAATTGCTTCGCTGCTTTACCTCAGGTATAGGGCGGGAGAATTGCCCATAGCACTGGTAAGCATGGATAATTGTTCTCACAATGGAGATATCCTTAAAGAGTCAATAAAAACGATGGCTGCTTATTGGCTTAAAGGCGGATTTGTTGAGGAGGGCTACCTTGATTACATTGATAATCCGGAGAAGGTGGCTTTTCCCTGCACAATGGTGGATAAAATAACCCCCAGGCCTTCGGAGGCGGTGGATAAAACTTTGAAGGAGCTGGGGATCCAGGGCACTAAAATAATTTGCACTGCAAAAAATTCATATTTATCCCAATTTGTAAATGCAGAAAAGCCTCAATATCTCGTTGTTGAGGATAAGTTCCCAAATGGCCGCCCTCCTTTGGAGGAGGCGGGAGTTTATTTCACAGACAAAGCTACCGTAGACAAGGTTGAAAAAATGAAGGTTACAACCTGTCTGAATCCATTACATACAGCCCTGGCTATTTTCGGATGCCTTCTGGGATACAGGCTCATAGCCGACGAGATGAAGGATAAGCAGTTGAAGAGACTTGTGGAAAGAATGGGGTATGAGGAAGGAATGCCTGTTGTTGTCAATCCCGGTATAATTGATCCTGCCGGATTTATTGATGAGGTTTTGAAACAAAGGCTGCCAAATCCGTTTATTCCCGATACGCCGCAGAGAATTGCCTGCGATACCTCGCAAAAAATCCCGGTACGCTTCGGGGAGACCATCAAAACATATGTTAATCATTCCACACTGGATGCCGGAAAATTGACGTTTATACCTCTTGTTATAGCCGGCTGGTGCCGTTATCTTATAGGAATAGATGATTCGGGCGATGAGATGGAGCTAAGTCCCGATCCCATGCTGGATGAACTCAGAACGTATATCCAGGGAATAAAGCTGGGGAGCGCCGATACTGCCGGAAACTGTCTTAGGCCCCTGCTTTCCAACGAAAGGATATTCGGATTGGATTTGTATCAGGCCGGCCTGGGGGGCAAAATTGAAGGCTTCTTCTGCGAAATGCTGGAAGGCAGGAATGCTGTCAGAAAAGTTCTTGAAAAGTATGTTATATGAGGAGATGATTTTTTGAAAATTACATTCAGATGGTTTGGAGAAAAGGACGATAGTATAACTCTGGAACAAATCAGGCAGATACCGGCCGTTACCGGAGTGGTGGGCGCATTGTACGACGTGCCTGTGGGTGATGTATGGCCCATGGAAAAAATTCTGTCACTGAAAAATTCAGTGGAAAAAGCAGGATTGGAGCTGGAGGTAATAGAAAGTGTCAATATCCATGAAGATATTAAACTGGGCCTTCCTTCCAGAGATCAATATATAGAAAATTACAGGCAGTGTATCAGAAATCTTGGAAAAGCTGGAGTCAGGGTTATTTGCTACAATTTTATGCCGGTATTTGACTGGCTTAGATCAGAACTTGCCCACAAACTGCCCGACGGCTCGGAGGTTCTCTATTATGACCACAATGCTGTAAAGCATATAGATCCTGTCAAGCTGGTAGAGGATATGGCCACAAATTCAAACGGATTTGCATTGCCGGGCTGGGAACCAGAGAGATTGGCCGAATTGAAGGATACACTGGAAAAATACAAAAGTGTGGATGAAGAGAAGCTGTTTGAAAATCTTAAATATTTTCTTGAGGGAATAATACCTGTATGTGAGGAAGCAGACGTAAAAATGGCAATACATCCGGATGATCCGCCATGGTCACTTTTCGGACTGCCAAGAATAGTAACCTGCAGGGAGAACCTTGACAGGCTTGTGAAGCTGGTGGACAGCCCGTATAACGGCTTGACCCTTTGCAGCGGTTCTCTGGGTGCAAATCCGGAAAATAACATACCCGAGATCATCAGATATTTTGGAGGTATGGGAAGAATCCATTTCGGACATGTAAGAAATGTAAAGTTCATCGGTGACAGGGTATTCCATGAGACCTCACACCTGTCCGGAGATGGTTCGCTGGATTTGTTTGAAATAATGAAAGCTTACCATGATATAAATTTCAAAGGGTATATCAGGCCGGACCACGGCAGGATGATCTGGAGTGAAAAGGCAAGACCGGGATACGGCCTGTATGACAGGGCTTTGGGAATTGCTTATCTGAACGGACTTTGGGAAGCTATTGAAAAAATGAAAAAACTTCAG
The DNA here is from genome assembly GCF_000621505.1 of Ruminiclostridium cellobioparum DSM 1351 = ATCC 15832. Classification (GTDB taxonomy): domain Bacteria; phylum Bacillota; class Clostridia; order Acetivibrionales; family DSM-1351; genus Ruminiclostridium; species Ruminiclostridium cellobioparum. The sequence continues at coordinate 190,565 of NZ_KK211289.1, read as the reverse complement.
AATAAATAAAAAGTATTAATGTATTATATATAGCAACTTGCAGTAACAATTAAACTATAAATTCATAGAAGTCAGGGAGGAAACTGATGAGTAATTTTGTGGTTGCAGGCAATCCGAAAAGTACTTCCATGTACAAGTGCTGGCTTAAATATTACAAGCTTGAAAATAAAAAATTGTCCGGTGAATATGAAAATCTCTTGAGAAACATCGTGATTAAAGAGAATACGGCAATTACACAAAGTGCGGTAAATGAATTGAAAAGGGGCCTGGCCGGGATTCTGGGAATCAGGCCCGAGATTTCTGAAGAACCGGCAAAACCGGCTTTTCTGATGCTTGGAACTCTTTCAGGGAATAAAAGTATTGCCGGGCTGCTGGGCAGGGAAAAGCAAAACCTGGGAGAAGAGGGTTTTATAATAAAGCTCCTGACAGAGAATGAACAAAAGCAGCTTCTGGTTGCCGGAAAAACCGACAGAGGGCTGTTATACGGTGTATTCAGCCTGCTGAGACTCATTCAGACAGGAACCGGGTTGGATGAACTGCCAAGAATTGAAAATCCTGTAAATCAGCTGAGAATGGTAAACCATTGGGACAATATGGACGGAAGTATCGAAAGAGGCTACGCAGGAAAGTCGATATTCTACAAAAACAATAAAATAACAGGAAACCTCGCAAGGATAGGCGACTACGCAAGAATACTGGCCTCGGTGGGTATAAATGCCATAGCCATAAATAACGTTAATGTGCATAAAATTGAAACCCTGCTGATAACCGACAGATATATAAAGGATGCAGCAAAGCTGAATGAAATATTCCGCAGCTATGGAATCAAGCTCTTCCTGAGTATAAACTTTGCCAGTCCCCTATCCACAGGAGAGCTTTCTACTGCTGATCCTCTGGATAAAGAGGTACGGAAGTGGTGGAAAAACAGGGCGGAATTTATTTATTCGCATATGCCCGATTTTGGAGGTTTTCTTGTAAAGGCCGATTCAGAAGGCAGGCCGGGTCCGTTTACCTACGGGCGCACTCACGCAGACGGGGCAAATATGCTTGCTGAGGCCTTGAAACCGCATGGCGGCCTTGTTATCTGGAGATGCTTCGTCTACAACTGCCTGCAGGATTGGAGAGACCGTACCATTGACAGGGCAAAAGCTGCTTATGACCACTTTATGCCGCTGGACGGAGCCTTTGCAGAAAATGTATTGCTTCAAATAAAGAACGGGCCCATGGATTTCCAGGTGCGTGAACCTGTTTCCCCGCTCATAGGCGGCCTGGAAAAAACAAATCAGGTGCTGGAGCTTCAAACAACCCAGGAGTACACAGGACAGCAAAAACATTTGTGCTATCTGGTACCTATGTGGAAAGAGGTATTGGATTTTGACACCTGCGCAAAAGGACGGGGTACAAGTGTAAAGAAAATTATAAGCCGTGAGGTGTTTAAAAATAAATACGGCGGGTTTGCCACTGTTACAAATATCGGTGACGACACCAACTGGACAGGGCACCAGATGGCCCAGGCAAATACCTTTGGGTATGCGCGGCTGGCCTGGGACCCCGAACTGACCTCGGAAGAAATCGCCGAAAGCTGGATAAGGCTTACCTATTCAAATGACAGAATACTGGTGGGCACCATAAAGGATATGCTTCTGGGCTCCTGGAGGACTTATGAAAACTATACGTCACCTCTGGGCATCGGCTGGATGGTCAATCCGAACCATCATTACGGCCCAAATGTCGACGGCTATGAGTATGACAAGTGGGGGACCTACCACCGGGCAGACCACAAAGGTATTGGTGTGGACAGAACTGTCAGGAACGGAACCGGCTATGCGGGGCAATATCATAAGGAGGTGGCCCGTCTCTATGAAAATGTTGAGACATGCCCGGAGGAATTACTGCTGTTCTTCCACTACATCCCTTATGATTACAGGTTGAAATCAGGGGAGACCTTGATACAATACATCTATAACACTCACTTTGAAGGCGTTGAACAGGCAGAGGAGTTAAAGAGAAAATGGGAAAGCCTTAAGGATAAGGTAGAGGAGGATGTATTCGATCACGTAATGGAGAGGCTGGAAGGACAAATAGCACACTCAAAAGAGTGGAGGGACATTATCAACACCTATTTCTTCAGAAAGACCGGAATACCTGATGAGCTGGGCAGAAAAATATATTAGAGCAAAACCAATTTGGAGATTTTATGGACAATATTCCTGATTATTTGAATAAAGAATTGAGTTTTGAGGCCAGAGCAAAGGATCTGGTCACAAGGATGACCCTGGAGGAAAAAGTTACACAGATGCTTTACAGTGCCCCGGCAATCCCCCGTTTGGGCGTGAGGGCATACAACTGGTGGAATGAAGCACTCCATGGAGTTGCAAGGGCGGGGACGGCTACAATGTTTCCCCAGGCAATAGGCATGGCCGCAACCTTTGATGAAGAGCTCCTGTATAAGGCAGCCGATATAATATCAACCGAAGGCAGGGCAAAATACCATGAAGCGCTGAAGTATGACGACACGGATATTTACAAGGGGTTGACCTTTTGGGCTCCCAATGTGAATATATTCAGGGACCCCAGATGGGGCCGCGGGCATGAAACCTACGGGGAAGATCCTTACCTGGCAGGAAAGCTGGGAGTGGCTTTTGTGAAAGGACTTCAGGGAAATGATGATAAATACCTGAAGACGGCTGCCTGCGCCAAGCACTTTGCAGTGCACAGCGGCCCCGAGGGAGAACGCCACAGCTTCAACGCCGTAGTTTCCAGGAAGGACATGTATGAAACCTACCTTCCGGCCTTTAAGGAATGTGTCAAAAAGGCAGGGGTTGAAGCTGTCATGGGTGCATACAACAGAACCAACGGGGAGCCCTGCTGCGGAAGCAAAACCCTGCTGAAGGATATTCTCAGGGACCAATGGGGCTTCAAGGGCCATGTAACCTCAGATTGCTGGGCAATAAAGGATTTTCACGAAAACCACATGGTTACAAGGACCGCACCCGAATCTGCGGCCCTGGCTGTTAACAACGGCTGTGATCTCAATTGCGGAAATATGTATATCAATCTTCTGATTGCCCACAAGGAAGGGCTTGTGACCGAAGCACAGATAGATCAGTCGGTTGTCAGGCTGATGACCGCGAGAATGAAGCTGGGCATGTTTGATGACGACAAGGATGTGCCCTATGCCTCAATTCCCTTTGAGCTTAACGACTGTGACCGGCACAGGGAGTTCTCTCTTGAGCTGGCCAAAAAGTCGCTTGTGTTACTGAAAAATGCCCATAATACCCTTCCTCTGGACAGGGAAAGGATAAAAACAATTGCAGTCATAGGCCCTAATGCAGACAACAGAAATGCCCTGACAGGCAATTATTTCGGAACTGCCTCACGTTATACCACAGTGTTGGAAGGAATTCAAAATGCTGTTAAGCCGGGTACAAGGGTATATTATTCGGCGGGCTGCCATTTATTTAAAGAGAAGCCCGGGCTTGCAGCTCCCAAAAACTTTTTCGGCGAAGCAGTTGCAATGGCCCAACGGTCCGATGCGGTGGTATTATGCCTTGGACTTGATGCCACACTGGAGGGTGAACAGGGGGATGTATCCAATGAGTATGCGGGCGGAGACAAGTCAGATCTGAATTTGCCCGGGCATCAGCAGGAACTTCTCGAAACTATTTGCAAAACAGGAAAACCGGTTATACTGGTACTGCTGTCAGGCAGTGCGCTTGCAGTAAACTGGGCCCATGAACATGTGCAGGCTATAGTACAGGCCTGGTATCCGGGTGCCGAAGGAGGAAAAGCCGTAGCATCACTGCTCTTTGGTGAATTCAGCCCCAGCGGAAGGCTGCCGGTTACCTTTTACAGAACGTCGGAAGAACTGCCCGACTACTGCGACTATTCCATGAGAAACCGGACATACAGATATATGGAGAATGAAGCTCTCTATCCCTTCGGCTACGGATTAAGCTATTCCAATTTTGAGTACGGAGAAATGCTGATTGACAGAAGCAAGCTCAATACGGGTGAGGAATTCAGCTGCCGTGTTACCCTTAAGAATACCGGCAAATATGAAGCCGATGAGATAGTCCAGCTTTACCTGGAGGATGTGGAGGCAAGTGTCGAAGTGCCCAGGTGGCAGCTCTCAGGCATAAAAAGAGTACATCTTTTGCCGGGGGAGACAACTGAGGTTTCCTTTACCGTTGCTCCAAGGCAAATGGCCCTCATAGATAATGACGGCAGGTGTATTCTGGAACCGGGCCGGTTTAATGTATACGTATCCGGCAGCCAGCCCGACAGGAGAAGCCTGGAACTGACAGGCGGCAAAGCGGCCAGGGGAAGCTTTGAACTGACCGGAACAAGGATGGAGATTGAGTACTGACAAACATACTTGTATAATTTAACTCGTTGCGCCGGTTAAACTCTTGTTTTGATTTACTGAAAGATTTAATTGGGATCAACTGGTACGTGAGGACAACTTCATAAAATAAGATGCACGGTTAAAAGCAATTGCTATAAATTGTCGACAAAGTTAAAGTGGTTTTACCGGCAAAGCAGCAGGACGCTGCTTTGAGCTTCAAACCGAGATAGGACGCCGAGTTTGAGCGACGGTAAAACTGCTTTAAATGAGGCGATACAATTTTTGAAATTGTTTTGGGTGCGTTCTTATTTTTGAAGTTAGTACCGAAGTTACCAGTTGATATAAAAATTTATATAAGTAAAGCAAATTTTAGATCAATTGGCACAACAAGTTAATTTACGCCTGTGTTTCCAGTCTGTTTTTATATTCCCTGGGAGACTGTCCGGTATTTTTCTTAAAAATCCTGCTGAAATAGAAGGGGTTGTCATAGCCTACAATGGATGATATTTCAGAAATGTTGAATGAGGAGCTTGGTAAAAGCTCCTTTGCTTTTGCTACTCTGATATCGGTTATATACTGCTGCGGAGTCATGCCTGTGTAGGTCTTAAAGCAGTTGATAAACCAACAGGTACTCATATTGCACATTTTGGCATACTCCGTTACACTTTGCTTTTGCGTAAAATTTTTATTCATCAGTTCAATAATATTCTGCAGTTGTTCATTTATCCGGTGGATATTGGAGCTCCCCTCGGACATGTTTCTGGACATAAGGGACAGAAGCTCCAGGGCATAAAGGTTTGACAACTCGAAAAAGTGTTTTCTCCTCAGCTGCAGTTCTCTTATTATTTTCTCGAATATTGGTATATAATTATTCTTAATTCCAACATTGAACAGAGAGCCGCCTTCAAAGTCCAAATTATTAAGATAAGTTCCGGCCTGTGCTCCCGAAAAATGAAGCCAATACACTTCGGGAGTGTTTTCCAGATGATATATGTAATATTGAGGTTGACGAGGCAGGTAAATAACAGCAGAGCCTTCTTCTACTGTCATAAGCTCTCCTTCAATTTTAAAATCTGCGGTACCCTTGGCCACATAAAGGAGCTGATAATCCGGTCTTCCTTCGGACCGGCTTGTTTCAAAGGATGCCTGTTTTACCAGCCTGTAATAACCGCAGCTGTTTACAGAAAAAAAGTTCTTGCTGTCAACAATATCCTCGTCTGCATCATTAATATAGCCCGATATATTTATCATGTTTTTACTCCTTTTGCTTACTCCGTTTAGTTTTTATTGTAATTATTAAAAAGAGATTTATTTACACATACTATATTTCGAATACAAATTTGATCTGTTAATACCGATTTTTAAATGGATTATATCTATATTTTATACTATTTACACCGGCAGCACAAATGTGTCTGTTTAATTTTGTGCAGGTTTTATTCTATTTTATTAATGGAATCGGGTATAACCGGAATGTATAATTTAAATTAAGATATGCACTTATTAATTCGAAAGCGGTGACAAAAATTGTTGGTAAAAAACTATTATGAAGATCCCAAAACCCTTCATGTAGGGACCATGGAGGACAGGGCGTACTATATCCCCTATCCGGACGGAAATGCGGCAATACCCGGGGACAGAAACACCTCCTGTCGTTTTCAGCTTTTAAACGGGCAGTGGAGTTTTAAATATTTCAACAGTATTTATGATTTAACAGAGGAATTTTACCTGCCTGATTTTGACCACACCCGTTTTGACAGCATCCCCGTGCCTTCAGTCTGGCAAAATCATGGCTATGACAGGCACCAATACACAAATGTCAAATATCCCTTTCCTTTCGATCCCCCTTATGTGCCGGTGGAAAATCCATGCGGAGCCTATGTAAGACAATTTGAAATAGCTGCAGGCAATGAAGATATGAAAAAATACATTAATTTTGAGGGTGTGGATTCCTGCTACTATCTCTGGATAAACGGTGTATTCGTGGGCTACAGCCAGGTTTCACACTCCACAAGCGAATTTGACATAACGGATTTCGTCAGGGAAGGTACAAACACCATTGCAGTGCTTGTTTTAAAATGGTGTGACGGGAGCTATTTGGAGGATCAGGACAAATTCAGGACCTCGGGTATATTCCGTGATGTCTATATACTCTATCGTCCTCAGGAACACATACGGGATTTCTTCGTAAAAACAGCACTGTCGGATAACTATAAAAAGGCAGACATTACGGTTGAACTTGAATACCTGGATGGGAAGCCGGTACCGGCAGACTATGTGCTCCTGGCTGCCGATGCAAGAACCGAGTTGGAAAGAGGAGCTGTGCAGGAGGGGAATTTCTGTATAAATCTGGAAAATCCTCAGCTCTGGAATGCCGAACAGCCGAATTTATATACTTTGGTTTTGAATACGGCCCGGGAAGCCATAGCCATAAAGGTTGGCATCAGGGAGATAAAAATAATTGACGGTGTTGTGTACCTGAATGGAGAAAAAATCAAATTCAGAGGAGTGAACAGGCACGACAGCAATCCGGTCACAGGCCCTGCCGTGACAGTAGAGGATATGCTGAAGGACCTCACACTGATGAAGCAGCACAACATAAATGCAATACGTACCAGCCACTACCCCAATGCGCCTGTGTTTACCGAATTTTGCGACAAATACGGTTTTTATGTTATTGCTGAGGCTGATATTGAAACCCACGGCACAACAACTATTTTCGGCGGGGGACAGGATGGCAAAGCCTTTCCGATGCTGGCACACGATCCGGATTATGAGGCTTCAATACTGGACCGGGTTAAGAAAAATGTGATCAGGGATAAGAATCATGCGTGTGTTGTAATCTGGTCTCTTGGCAATGAGTCGGGCTTCGGCAGAAACTTCGAAAGTGCATTGAGATGGATAAAGGGCTATGACACCAGCAGACTGACACATTACGAGAGCGCTCATTACACTCCCGAAGGCTATAAATGTGATTTCAGCAATTTGGACTTATTCAGCTGCATGTATGCCTCAATAGAATATATTAAAAAATATTTTGAAGAAGTCAGAGGAGATAAGCCGTTCATACAATGTGAATATATTCATGCAATGGGCAATGGGCCGGGAGATATTGAAGACTATCACGATTTGATTCAAAAATATGACGGCTTCTGCGGCGGCTTTGTGTGGGAATGGTGCGATCATGCCGTCTATATGGGCAGAACTGAAGACGGAAGGGAAAAGTATTACTATGGGGGTGATTTCGGAGAATTCCCCCATGACGGAAATTTCTGTATGGATGGGCTTGTTTACCCCGACAGAAGGATCCATACGGGTCTGCTGGAGTATAAGAATGTGATCAGGCCGCTGAGGCTGGTAAAGGAGAACCCAAAAGAGGGGAAATTCACATTCCGGAATATGCTGGACTTTGTGAATACAGGGGATTACCTTTATGTATCCTACAGTGTGGCAAGGAACGGTGAAGTGATTGCCCGGGGAATTATAGAGGATGAAAGTATCCTGAATATCAAGCCCCATGAGGAAAAAGTTATTTATCTGACATTTGACCAGCCTATTGAAGGGGATTGCTATATTAAATTTGATTATCACCAAAAAAACGATCTTGCTTTAACAAAGAGGGGACATCTCCTGGGCTTTGACCAGGTTAAAGCGGCAGTTGACAGGATTGGGCTGAAGGAGGACAGAATCAAAAGCCTGCTGGGGGAATATGACTCTCCAAAGGGCGAAATGTCCTTTAGTGAGACTGACAGATATATATTCGTATCGGGGGTTAACTTCAAGTACACCTATAATAAACTGACAGGTGCTTTTGAAAGGATGGTCTATGATAATAATGTGCTCCTTGAAAAGCCCATGAACTATAATATCTGGAGAGCGCCTACCGACAATGACAGGAATGTGCGGGGAAAATGGGAGGAATGCGGTTACGACCGGGCTTTCTCAAGAGCTTATGCCACACAGGTATCCATGGAGGACAGCAACATCAGAATAATAACGGAGCTATCCGTTACCGCTGTCCATATTCAAAGGATACTGGATATAAGTACGGAATGGAATATTGCCGGCGACGGTGCAATATCGGTGAATATGCAGGTGGAAAAGAATATGGAGACTCCATACCTGCCGCGTTTCGGCCTCAGACTGTTCCTGCCTCAGGAAATCAACAAGGTTGAATACTTTGGCTTCGGGCCCTATGAAAGCTATGCCGACAAGCGCAGAGCCTCATATATTGACAGGTTTACAGCCAGGGTGGACAATTTGCACGAGGACTATATCAAACCGCAGGAAAACGGAAGTCACTGGGGCTGCCACTACGTAAAAGTCAGCTCGGATTCCGGTCTTGGTCTGCTGGTTTTGGATGATGAGCCTTTCGGTTTTAATGCTTCTTACTATACTCAGGAGGAATTAACCAGCAAGCTGCATAATTTTGAACTTGAAAAGAGCGGCAGTACCGTTCTCTGCCTGGATTATGCCCAGAGCGGCATAGGCTCCAACAGCTGTGGACCGGAATTGATAGAAAAATACAGGCTTAACGCACAGCGGTTCCATACCACAATGCTGTTGAAACCATTTGTGAGAAGTGAGTAAGAACCCGTAAAAATTATAAGCAATATGTAATAAAAAGTTCTATGAAGTGAAAAAGCAGGAATCCTCCAAATTTGTATACAATTTGGAGGATTCCTGCTTTTATATACTTTTATTTATTCAAAAATATGTTTGAGAGCCTCTTTTTTCACTGCTTTAGCTGATCTCATCCGGTGCAGTCCAAACAGAGTCATTTTTTGCACTCCTGACCACAGCATGAATGAACCTGACACCTTCAACCCCATTTTCAATTTGGGGGAAATCCATATCTTCTGCTAATAGCTTTTCTCCGTTGATTGTTTTCAGAACGGCACTTAAATAAGTTTTGTAAATATTGGCGAAGGCTTCATAGTAGCCCTCCGGATGTCCGCTGGGTATGCGGTTCAATTGGGCGGCTCTTCCGGTGATATATCCTGTACCTCTTTCATAAACGGCTGATGGCTGTCCTTTAAGTGTAACCTTTAGCTGATTTGGCTGCTCCTGCCTCCATTCAATTGCACCTTTAGTGCCAAAGATCCTCACAGTTAAGCCGTTTGCATAGCCTACGGCTACCTGCGAGCAGGAATAAACTCCGCCGGCACCGTTGTCAAAGTCTATAAGTATGTTTGCATTCAAGTCCAGAGGCTGGTTGAAGTAATCCAGTTTGGCTGCAACGCGCTTGATTTTCAATCCGGTCATATATGCAACGGTATTTTCAATGTGAGTACCAATATCCCCTACACAGTTGGATATACCCGAAACTTCAGGATCTGTCCTCCAACCTGACAGCTTGGCAGTTTGGGAAGCACTGCTGCCGACGGAGTCTATAAGCCATTCCTGCAAATATTCCGCATTAACATTGATTATCCTGCCTATTGCACCTTCCTCTATAAGCTGCTTGGCCTGTTTCACCATACCATAGCCTGAATAGGCGTATGTGACCGCAAAAAGCAGTCCTCTATCACGGGCAATTTTTTGCAATTCCTCCGCATTGCTTATTTCAGAACAGAGTGGTTTTTCGCATACAACATTGATATCATGGAGCAAAAATTCTTTTGCAATATCATAATGCGAGCAATTGGGGGTGACAATACAAACAAAATCAATTTTATCATTCCTCAGACTTTCTTTTTGGGCCATTTCCCTGTAATCCGGATAAACCCTGTCTGATGGCAGGCCATAGTAACTTCCGGTGTCAAGATTGTTTTGCCTGTTTGAACTGAAGCATCCTGCCGACAGTTCGGCATTAATTTCAAAATTAAGAGCGTTTTTATGAACTCTTCCGATAAAAGAATTTAAACTTCCGCCAACCATGCCATAACGAACAATACTGCGCTTCATTTTACAACCTCCTCAGCTTTTAATTGCATCGTCAAACTTTACATTTGAAGGAGCGAAATCCACTTTTTTTACAAACGCCGCTGCTTCTGCTCCGCCATACTCTCTCTCCATACCGCTGTCTTCCCATTCCACTGACAAAGGACCCTGGTAATTATATCGGTTTAAAACGCGGATTATTTCTTCAAAATTCACATCCCCATGCCCTAAAGAGCGGAAATTCCATCCTCTTCTCAAATCTCCGAAATCAACATGTGAACCCAGTAATCCGGATTTTCCATCCAGGGTTACTGCCGCATCCTTCATATGCACGTGATATACTTTGTGGATGAAATCATTCAGGAAGATATGGGGCTTGATTCCCTGCCATATAAGGTGGCTTGGGTCAAAGTTCAGTCCGAATTCTTCATGGCCGGCAAATTTTTGAAGGAGTTTTTCGGTGGTATAGTAATCAAATGCGATTTCACCGGGATGAACCTCCAAGGCAAACTTTATGCCGTTTTCCTTAAACACGTCCAGTATTGGAGTCCACAGGCGGACAATTTCGTCAAAACCTTCCTCAACCATTGCTTCAGTTGTCTGAGGGAAGGAGTACAGGTATTTCCATATGGGAGATCCGGTAAAACCGGTGACAACCTTTGCGCCAAGCCGTTTTGCAGCAATTGCGCAATACTTCATTTCCTGGGTAGCCCAGGCACGGATTCCCTCGGGATTGTTCCAGTATTCCTTGGGAGCGAAGTTGTTCAGTCTTGTGTCAGGCCCGTCTCCTACACATTGGCCTATAATATGTGCCCCGATTGCTTCACATTTCAAATCATACTTTTTTAAAGTATCCAGAATGTATTGCACGTAACTTTCATCCTTTGCTGCCTTTGATGGATTTAAATGATTGCCCCAGCATGCGATTTCCAAGCCTTCATAGCCCATTTGCCCGGCTTTTTGACACATAGTATCAAATTCCAGATCAGCCCACTGCCCTGTAAATAATGTTACCATTCTGCCCATTATATAGCCTCCTTTGGATTAATAATTATTAAAAGCCTTATACCCTCTATTGACAATGTACAAAACGCCTCACGCCGGCTATTTTGCCACTTTTCTTTGTTGTCGTCCTTGCCTTGTGCCTTGCAAGCGGCTTCAACGCGTCCGCAGGGCAAATCCACCACTCAAAAACGTATTGTACATTGTTAATAGAGGGTACTCTCTAATGTTATAATACAAATCCGGTATTTATAATTCCTGAATAATACTTGATAAATGCTAATATAAACCTAGTACAATATACAGACTACTAGTTTTTTATTAGTATTTTACAGTCATTTTATAGGCGTTGTTCTTTTTCTCATTTGGTTTAAACTATAAGCATCAGATGAGCTCATTCGCATCAAACCAAATAATTTCTAAAGGAGTGTTTCAAAAATGAGTGAATTAAGTCCGCTTTTCAAACCCTTGAAGATTGGCAGCAGGGTAGCCCCAAACCGTATAGTTATCAATGCTATGGAATGCTGTGATGCTTTGCCGAATGGTGATCCGAGTCCGGAAACTTATGCACGTTATGAAAGACTGTTTGAAGGTAAAGCCGGTATTGTTGTTTTAGAGGCTATCACACCCCAGTACGAGCATAGATCCCGTAAAGATCAGCTTTCAATCAGAGAGCACAATATACCGGCGCTGAAGAAATTTGTTGCACACCTTAAAAAAATAAATCCTGAAACTATTTTATTATTTCAGATCACACATTCAGGTGAAATAAGCAATCCTGAGTTTTCAACCAGAATACGCGTTACCAAAGAACCGCTTCCCGGCTATGAGGATGCAAAACTTGTGGGGGAAAAGGAAATCGATGAAGTAATCGCTCTTTACATACAGGGGGCAAAATATGCTTATGAAGTTGGAGCTGACGGAGTAGATCTCAAGCTCTGCCATGGCTACCTGGGTTCTCAGATTCTCAGACCTTACAACAAAGAGAACTGGAAATACGGAGGCAGCTGGGAAAACCGCAAGCAGTTTGCAGTTAATATTTACGACGGTGTACGTGCGGCTATTCCCGACCCGAATTTCATAATTGGTTCAAAAATTTCGATTTATGAAGGATTTCCGGGCGGCTGCGGGACCTTGAATGCAAACAGTGCATGTATGGACCTCACAGAATCAATAGACCTGATAAAAACATTGGAAGCTCATGGAGCAAACTTCGTACTGCAGTCGGCAGGTTCGCCTTCCATTACTCTGGATCTGGCACACCCTGACGTACGTACTCCCGACTATGCTTATATTCACTTCTATCTGCAGAAGGTATGCCGCGAAAATCTGAAACCCGAAACAGCAGTAATAGGTTCCGGTTATTCAATATACAGGGATGGAAGAAAAGGCTTCCATGCAGTTAAGCGGGAAAATAATACGCTTCGCTTCTGGGGAGAGAAGAACATTAGTGACGGCATTGTTGACGCTATAGCAATTGGACGTCAGTCTTATGCAGATCCTTATCTCCCGGCAAAGATGGAGAAAAACGATGATGCATCCATTAAGTGGTGCACTCTTTGCGACCACTGCGTAGAGATGCTGATCACCCAGACAAAAGTAGGATGTGCGACCTTTGACAGGAAATATACCGATGAGTATGTAAATATGATTAAAACAAAGGGCGGAATCAAAGAAAAGCACACTTAATGTTTTGACGGTTTATGAAAGTTGAACAATAATATCTAAAATTAAGGTGTTGTTAATGCTATCGTATATCACGAATTGATTTTATATAACTCATTAAATCTGAAGAAATAGATACTTTATGTATACTTATATCATTGGCAGCACCTTGTCTTTTTAACCCTGGCATAAGATTTGACCCCATTGGAGATTTGTATCAAGCAATTCAAACCTACCTAATTGGTCTTCTTATGCTTTTTTTTAAAGTTTTGGGTTGGTTTTATCAGAAGCATCATGGACAAAAAAAGTGTTAGTAAAGTTTTCGCCAGTATTTAGAAGGGATAAAGGGGGCAATTAATTAATGCCTGAAAAAAAATGTTTACTCGATATTCAAGGAATATCAAAACAATTCTCCGGGGTAACTGTATTTTCTGATTTTGATTTTCAGGTTTACGAGGGAGAAGTCCACTGCTTGTGCGGAGAAAATGGGGCGGGGAAATCCACCTTTATTAAAATTTTAGCAGGAGCGCATCAAAGGGACGGCGGTGAAATCAATATAGAGGGAAATCCGCTGCAAGGAAAACTAAATCCGGCATTGTGTATGAAATTGGGTATTCAGACAATATACCAGGAACATACTCTTATGCAAAATATGAGTGTTATGGAAAATCTCTTTATTGGAAAAGAGGTAACAAAAAGACTTGTTTTGGACCGCAGACAAATGTACAAAGAAACTCTTGACGTTCTGGCCAAGATCGGTGTGACAGGACTGGATCCTCAAACACCTGTGAGGCTGCTGGGCACTGCTCAACAAAAGTTTGTTGAAATTGCAAAAGCATTTGTACAGGAGGCCAGGGTCATTATAATGGATGAACCAACCGCATCCTTCGGCTGTCATGAAATAGAACAGCTGATGAGTGTTATCCAGGCGCTTAAAGAAAAAGGAGTAGGCATTATATATATTTCACATCATCTTGAAGAGGTGTTCCGTATTGCAGATAAGGTCACAGTAATACGTGACGGAAGAAAAATAAGGACATATGACAGAACTGAGATTGATGAGGCTTCCATAATAAGGGATATGGTAGGCCGGGATGCCTCCATGTTTTATAGCAGAGAGGCAGCCGGAATAGGCGAAACTGTTATGGAAGTACAAAATCTTTCGGGTGGTGGAGTGAAAGACATATCTTTTTCGCTGCGGAAAGGTGAAGTTTTGGGGTTCGCAGGTTTGGTAGGAGCAGGACGCACAGAGATGGCCGAACTGTTATTCGGAAAGAAAATTCCTGAATCAGGTGAAATCATGATTTCAGGAGAAAAAGTCAGATTCAAAGCGCCAAAAGACGCTATAAAGGCCGGATTATGCATGATAACTGAAGACAGGCAGCTTACCGGTTTATTTACAAGACAGAAAAACTCTCTTAACACGATTTTGGCGCATTCGGCGAAATTTCCGGTCAGATTTATGCATCCGGACAGGGATAAAGAAACCTGCTGTGAGTATATTGAAAAGCTGAAAATAAAATGCAAGGGCCCTGATCAGCAAGTGCGTTTTCTGTCAGGGGGAAACCAGCAGAAAGTAATTCTATCCAAGTGGTTCCATTCAGACGGAAGCATTTACATTTTTGATGAACCGACACGGGGAGTAGACATTGGAGCAAAGGAGGAGATTTATAAGGTAATGGTGGAGCTGTGCAGGCAGGGTAAATCTATTATCATGATATCCTCCGATATGCCCGAGGTCATCGCAATGAGTGACAGGGTAATGGTTATGAAAGATGGGAGCATTCTTGCAGAGCTTTCAAAAGAGGATGCCGATTCAGAGACAATACTATCGTATGCACTGGGAGGATGTAAAATATGAGTAACAGCCAAATTGAAAAATCAGCATTTGTAAATACATCTGTCAGGAAAAGATTATTCGCAAATGATAATATTTTTTTATTTTTAGGGTTAATTATATACATAATAGTCTGTTCAATAATAGCCCCTAATTTTGCCACCGGCTATAATGTAAGTATTGTGCTTGAACAACTGGCTGTCCCCGGAATCCTTTCAGTGGGGATGTGTGTTTTAATGATCTCGGGGGGAATTGACCTGTCGGTGGGTACTCTGCTTTCCTTTGCTGCATGTTCCATGGCCTGGCTGATATATGGAGGCACACCGGTTGTAATTGCGGTCATTGTCGGTGTATTGATTTGTGTAGTCTGTAATTTTCTCATGGGTCTGCTGCTGTCGCGGACTTCTCTGGAACCATTTATCGTATCGGTGGGAGCAATGATTATTTATAAGGGATTTGCGTTAATAACCACAAATGGCGCTGAATACCCTATTCCCGGGAAATTCGGCTTTGCAACCAATATAAGATTTTTCAACCTTCCCCTAATGGTATACATAATGATATTGGTATACATAATATTTGCACTGCTTCTAAGGTATACAAAATTCGGACGCTGGCTTTATGCAGTGGGCGATAATGAAGAAGCGTCGTTTCTTGCAGGAATAAGTGTCAGAAATTTTAAGCTTTCTGTTTATGTTATCAACGGACTGGTTGTTGCATTAGCTACTATTTTAATGCTTTCAAGAAATGAAGTTGGAAATCCCTATCTTGGTACAGACCTTGAAATGAGAGCTATTGCGTCCGCTGTTGTCGGAGGTACTGCATTATCAGGGGGCAAGGGAAATATTGTTGGAACACTGTTGGGAACCATATGGATGGGCATAATCTCCAACTCCTTGAACGTTATAGGCGTATCTGCGTTCTGGCAGTATGTGGTCACAGGAGGAATCATTGTTGTAGCGGTGTTCGTTAATAATTTGAGATACAAGGTGGCATAAACCCAAATTAATTCGAAATTTGTGACAGTGGTCATAAAAATAAAAAAATAACAGGGGGAAAATCATCATGAAAAAAGTATTAACTCTGGTTCTGGCAGTTGTTCTGCTATTAACTGCAGCAGCCGGTTGCGGCAGCAATGGCGCAAACACGGCTGTCCAAAGCAAGGAATCAAGTCCGGGTACGGCAGCATCCGGCAGTACCGTTTCATCTGGGGAAAAAGGAAAGAATATAGGATTTATACTGGCAGGTTCTGATATTTATTATCAGAAGGGCTACGAAGTTTTTGAGGCGCTTGCCGGGGAAGAGGGCTGGAAGGTGACCAAAACCACATCAGACTACGATCCTAAAAAGGAAACAAACAATGTTCAGGATATGGTAGCCAAAAAAGTCGATGCAATTGTTTTGTGTACAGTCAATTCATCAAATGGTTCCAAAGCCGGAGAAATAGCCAATAAAGCAGGCATTCCCATATTCTACATCACATCGATTCCCGATCCGAAGGGCCCTGGAAAGCCTGACGGATGCGTTTCAGGTCCATGGTATGAAGGCGGATATGAAATAGGTGTTCTCGTGGGTAAAAATTATCCTGCAACTGCGAAAATAGTAACTGTTGAAGGCGGATACGGACAGGCTATAGCAGAACTTCATAGAATGGGCTTCCTGGATGCGCTTGCTGAAACTTGGGGAAAAACACCGAAGCAGGTTTTTGACGATAATATTGTTTATAACCAGACAGGTGGTTTTATGACCGATAAGGCCCAGACAGTAATGCAGGATGCAATATCTAAGACCGGCGGAAATTTTGATCTGGTTTATGTTCATAATGAAGCCATGATGGATGGTGTACTGAAAGCAATAAAGAGTACCGGCAAGACATATCCCGTATACGCCATAAACGGAAAGGAAACTACAATCCAGCAGATTAAGGAGGGAACCGTAGAGGCTACGGTCTCGATTCCCCCTTCAAGTGAAGGAGAAATGGTATTCCAGCAGGTTAAGGCCAAATTCAAGGGTGAAACATATCCGGTATATTTGAAGAATATCTATGTTCCGGTTGATAAAAGCAATGTTGAAACCGCTTCAATTCTTCCGTGGCTGGATTCCAAAAATTACGTTGAAATGTCCAAAGCAGGAAAAACAGGCATTGACATAATGAAATTGAAGGACAGCGGCCCAACGGATCCTGATTGGAGCGAGATGCTGGATCTGAACGGTGCCAAGAGCAAATAACGGTTAATAAACACAACTGTCCTTACCGGCATGTTCAAAATGCCGGTAAGGACGATGCAGCTTCTATTTGATAATATTCTGCCTATAACCTATGGATGCGGTAATAGCAAAGTACGGATTGGAGGGAAGTGTTATGCTGTATTGCAAGTATTGCAACTATCTTAAGATTATTAAGGATAATGACCGGCAAACAGATAAACAGGTATATTTATGTGAATTAGCCGGTATTATCTTTGATTGTGACATTGAATCTCTGATTATAGACTATCCATGCAATAGCATCTCTCTATCGAACAACGCAGAAAATATAAAATTAATTAAAGCGTAAAAACGTAGGCTAAAGCATAATAGCAGCTTTGCATTTATTATTCATATACTGCAGCCTGATTACAGATGTGTTTCCAGATATACCTGCAGATTGTCCTCACGTTTTAAATTCAATTTTTTTCTGATGTTGGCCCGGTGATAATCAACAGCTTTTTTAGTAATACACAGTCTGTCTGCAATTTCCTTGCTGGCGCAATTTTGTTTAATGAGCGAAGCTACCTGTAATTCTCTGGGCGTTAAGGTGCTTACCTGTGATGGACGGATTTTTGTCAGCGGGAAAATGATTTCGTCAATAATACCGCTTACCATATGGATATCTTCTTCCTTTACCACTTTCTTAAGATAATTTAGAGAGGGTTTTACATACCGCTCCACATTGTTTACAATAATTTTTTCCAACTCGTCCCTGCTGTGTTCACGGTTTTTTAACGTATTTATCAAAATGCTTTTTTGTTCCTCCAGATCACGGAAGTTGTCCTCTGCAATTTTCCGAAGTGTTATGTCGCGGACATACTCAATAATTAAAATTACGTCATTGTTTTTGTTCAAAAGCGGAACTGCAAAAAGCTGCTGCCATCCCAGATCCTTATTGTCCAGCTGGTATCTAACCACCTCCACTTGAGGCTGCTTTGTTTCCAGTGCCTTTATGCAGGGACATACTTCACAGGGAGTATTAATGTTATGGAAACGTTGGTAGCACTTTTCAGAAGTTGATTCCGATTTATTATGATACCAATGCTTCATTACGGTATTGGCATATTTAATAGTTAAAGTCGAGTCTAAAACGCTGATACCATCCTGAATAATATCAACAATCAATTTAAACAATTCAGAGGAAGAGGATAATGAATATACATCATCAGAAACATAATTGCTGCAAATATCAGGAGTAAATACCCATTCACTATTTGTTTCAGGTTTTACAATCATGAAAGACTACCACCTTTGCATATTTTATTTGAATAGCAAGTTTTGGAGTAAACGATTTAATCAGGAACCAGTTATTATGCGTAATGAAAAGTATCAGAACTTTAAGATGTTAGTTTTTTTGATTATATCATAACTTTTATAAAAATGATATAGAAAGTTTTTTTATAAACAGACTAATTTTTTATTTAAATTATATTTAAATCAGGAGGATTTTGTATGACAAAAATTGCAATAATAGGTGCGGGAAGTATAGTTTGACCCTGCACTGGCGATTGTGAACAGACTGGAGAAGTTGCCGCTTAAAGGTTAAAAAATTATGGGGCGATTACCTAAGAATATATGCTTTGGTTCTAATATAAACAACTGCTTCTATACTCGGAGGGGGAAAGCAGCATGAGCCTCCGGAAGGTGTTGCTGAAGTAATACACGTCCTTAAAGCCTGTGAGTTCAGCAACCTCGCCTATGTTGTATTCACCTGACTGTAAAAGGATAGCTGCTTTGTTTATCCTGACCTTCATCAGGAAACTGTGTATGGTCATTCCCTCTGATTTCTTGAATAAAGCCCCGCAGTAGACTCTGTTGATATTTAATTTGTCTGCCAGAAGGGAAACGGTTATTTCCTCGGTGTAATGTTCAATGATGTAACGTTTAATTGAGCGGACATGCCGGTTGCCGTTATTCTCTCCGTTCATAAAGAGCAGTTTGTGCAGGAGGAGAGCAAAAACAGCCTGGCACTTGAGCTGGTAACCTTGGGATTGCTGCAGCCATTCATATTTCAGCTCACGGAAAAGATGATAAAATTCATTCAGGTCGGTCATGCTGGAAACAGTGGGGATGAGGATTTCTTCCCCGTCCCTCAGCTGGAAGTCGATGGAGACGCATTGCATGCCGGTGGTTGAGGCAGTACGTGTACTGCCCCGCTTTATAAATAAAATATCACCTTTTTCAACATGGTATTGAACCCCGTCTATAATATAGTCGGAGCTGCCCTCAAGCACAAAAACCAGATCGTAGAAGGGAATCTTCTGATTGATGATTTTCCAGGAGGGAGTACATTCTTTTTCAACAAAATATATCATTGAAGGAAAAGTGATATTATTCATAGGAACCTCGTTTTTAGCGAAAGAATATCATCCCTGCCCAGGAATGTCAAGAAGTCTATTACAAAAAATCTTTAATTTTTATAAATAAGTTTAGTTTTTTCTATGGAATTATATGGGCTGAAAATATAAAATGACTATAGCTTACAGCGAGAGAGGAATAAAGAAATCTCATAACTGTTTTGCGGCCGCAATGCCGGCTCAAAGCCATAACATGGCTTAGGAGGTTAGCTTGAAAGACTTCACTTGCGTTTGTCTTCCAAAACTAACCTGTGAATTTATGACCGTGCGAAATATTCAAAGTATTTACCAATACTTTGAAAGCGCAAATGGCCAATTAACCTCCTTTATTCGCCACATTGCGATAAAGGATATAGGTTTTCATTACATTTTGTGGCCACAAATGTGGCTCATGGAGGCTAATATGATCAGAGTGGCTGTTATCGGAACCGGCAATATATCAAGGCTGCATATAAGCTCCTATCTGGCTTTCCACGATAGATGCCGGATAGTGGCATTTGCGGACATATATCCCGAAAAGTGCAGGGAAAAAGCCGAAGAATTCGGGCTTGAGGTTGAAATCTTTGATTCCCACAAAGAACTGCTTGGGAGAAGCGATATTGATCTGGTAAGCATT
Source organism: Ruminiclostridium cellobioparum DSM 1351 = ATCC 15832 (assembly GCF_000621505.1). Classification (GTDB taxonomy): domain Bacteria; phylum Bacillota; class Clostridia; order Acetivibrionales; family DSM-1351; genus Ruminiclostridium; species Ruminiclostridium cellobioparum. Next base: position 170,607 of record NZ_KK211289.1, on the reverse strand, counting down.
TGCACGCCGCCTTTCTGCCATGCGGAGATAGCTGTGGAATTTTTGAATGCCGGAAAGCATGTAATTGTTGAGAAACCCATGGCTGCTTCTCTGGAGGAATGTGACCGTATGCTGGAAGAAGCCGGTAGGAGCGGAAAGATTTTGGCGGTTGTGGCCCAAAACAGGTTCAAGGATCCCGTTATGAATCTGAAAAGAGTATTGGACAGCGGAAAGATCGGGAGGATAGTGCATGCACAGGTGGACTCCTTCTGGTGGAGGGGACACTGTTATTATGACCTGTGGTGGCGCGGAACCTGGGAAAAGGAAGGGGGAGGCTGTACCCTGAACCATGCCGTGCACCATATAGACATGCTGGCATGGATGATGGGCAGGCCTTTGAGCGTTCAGGCACTTCTGAGCAATACCTCCCATGATAATGCAGAGGTCGAGGATATATCAATAGCGGCTTTGCAATATCCCGGCGGTGCAGTGGCCCAAATCACCAGCTCGGTCATACATCACGGTGAAGAGCAGCAGGTGATCTTCCAGGGGGAAAGGGCCAGAATCTCGGCTCCGTGGAAGGTCAGTGCAATGGTTTCCAAAAGCAACGGATTCCCTGAGAACGATCCGCAGCTGGAGAAAGAATTGAACGATTATTACAACAGTCTTCCAAAGCTGAAATATATTGATCACAAGGGCGAAATAGACGATGTGCTGACAGCTGTGGAGACGGGAGGACAGCCGCTTATTACAGGCCGGAGCGGGCGCCTCACCATTGAAATCATAACAGCCATTTACAAAGCGGGCTTTGAGCGGAAAACCATAGACCTTCCTATTGCAAAGGATGATCCGTATTATACGGTAAAAGGGATACGGGAAAATGCTATACATTTCTATGAAAAAAAGTCCTCCGTTGTTAATCTGGGCAGCGGTCAGGAAATAACAGTGGGCAGTGACTATACAAATAATAAATGACTTAAAAGCCGGCAGGCAATGCGGTCTGGAGCCGGAAAAGGAGATGGTGGCTATGGAAAGAGTGGAAGGAATGAACTATATGCCAAAGGGAAAGCCAAACCCCGTGGTGAAGCCGGGTGAATTCATGTTTGCGGCCGTATGTCTGGATCATGCGCATATAGGCGGCATGTGCAACGGCCTTATAGAAGCAGGCGGAACCCTGAAATGGATTTACGATCCCGATCCCGGAAAGATGGACAGATACAGCAGCTTGTTTCCCCAGGCAAGACGTGCAGTAAGTGAGGAAGAGGTATTGTCCGATCCCGAAATAAAACTTGTGGCCGGTGCGGCCGTTACCTCGGAACGCTGTGCTTTAGGGCTTCGTGTTATGGAGGCCGGCAAGGATTACTTTACCGACAAGGCCCCCTTGACCACCCTTGAGCAGCTTGATGCGGCAAAGGCAAAGGTTAAGGCTACCGGAAGGAAGTATGCCGTTTATTACAGCGAGCGCCTGCATGTGGAAGACGCAATATTTGCGGGACAACTCATAGAACAGGGAGCCATAGGAAAGGTTATCCAGACAATTGGAATGGGCCCTCACAGACTGAGTGCTCCGGCAAGGCCCGAGTGGTTTTTCCTCAAGGAAAAATACGGAGGTATCCTCTGCGATATCGGAAGCCATCAGATTGAACAGTTTCTTTATTATACAGGGGCAAGGGATGCAGCCGTGGTACGCAGCCAGATAGCAAACTATTCACATCCTGAATATCCCGAGCTGGATGACTTCGGTGACGCGGCCCTTGTGGCCGACAATGGTGCTTCGGGGTACTTCCGGGTAGACTGGTTTACTCCCGACGGGCTCTCCACCTGGGGGGATGGAAGGACCTTTATCCTTGGGACGGAAGGCTATATCGAGCTCCGCAAATATGTAAATATAGCAGTGAATAATGGGGGAGGTACGGTTTTCCTGGCCAACCGGAGAGAAGAAAAAGCTTATGACATACGGGGAAAAGTGGGCTATCCTTACTTTGGACAGCTTATCCTCGATTGCATGAACAGGACCGAAAATGCCATGACCCAGGAACATGCCTTTAAGGCGGCTGAACTTTGTGTCAAAGCACAGATGCAAGCTGTCAGGCTAAAGTAAATATAGTGTAAGAGAAAAAGGGGCCGGTGTACGTCAATGGGGCGTTTACCGGCCTTGATCACTATGTATGAATAATTCATTTTTTATCGTCGGGTTTCGCCCTCAAGATATCAACTATCCAGCTGCTTTCCGGCATTGGTATTTGAGGGTGGAGAACAACACATTCGGCAATCCCCTGTATGGCACTCCAATAAGCAAGGGCCAGTGCCTCGGGATTTCCCGGTTTTATTTCCCCCAGTTCCTGTCCCTTCAGGATAAAAGGGAGGACGGGCGACATGGGATCAAATTTGTCGACTATTTGTTTTATGTTTTGGGGAACTCCCTCGGAATTCATTGCCTGGGGCATGAGAAGAAACATTTTTGCCGTCATTGAGTCAGTCTTCAGAGCTTTAAAAATTCCTGCCGTGAGTTGTTCGAAGCAGACCACAGGTGAGCCGCTGCTGTTCTCAAGTACCTGGAGTACACTCTGGGGCCCTGACATTCCGTATCTTACCAGCTCTTCATAGACACTTTCCTTGGAATCAAAGTAGTTGAAGAACAGGCCTGTGCTTATATTTAATTTTTTAGCTATGTCTCTTATGGTAGTGGCGGCATAACCCCGGCTGATAATCATATCAAGACTGCAATTGAGTATCTGGTTTCTGCGGTCAAGCCGCTGCTGTTCTCTTTTGTTCATAAGTACCTCTGTCATTTATCATTTCTAATATTATATCGTGGCTGAAGCCTGGGGGGCCATATATTATTTCAGATATTTTGCCGCGGCTCTGGAAGCTTCCTTACCGCTCTCCACTGCCGTACATATTCCCCCGCCCACAGTTGTCCACTGTCCGCAGAGAAAGAGGCCTTCAATTCCGGCGATTTTCTTCTTTATGCTGTATTTAAAGGAGGAAGGAGTTGGAGCGAAGCCTTCCCAGGAACCCTTGTACAGATTTGCATACCGGATATAGGTGGCGGGAGTGGCTATATCGGTTACTTCCACGGCGTCTTTAAAGCCGGGGATCCGTTTGTCCAGGGCTGAAACTACTTCCCGGGCCAGTTCTTCCTTCCTTGTTCGGTAGTCTTCAGGATGGTCCCGGCGCAAAGCCTGCCAGTATTCAAGTGTTGACTCCAGTACCACCATGACACTGCTGCAGTTCTCGGGGGCGGAGGACGGGTCGAATTCAAAGGAACGGATATTTAGGTAGTGGGAAACTCTCTCGGAATCAATTTTGATTCCCTCCGGGCATTCAAAGTTATGTGAAAATGGCAGATTGAATTTTTTATTAAGTCCGAAGGACGCCACAGTTATGGGAGGAAACAGCTCGGCCGACTCAAGCAGGAGGTCCAGCTGCTTGTGGGCAAACCTGCCGCCCAGCATGTTCTTGAGTACATCATACATATCACAGGCCGCCACTATGGCGTCTGCCTGGTAAAGCCGGCCCCCGGATTCCAGAGCTGCGGCCTTTCCGTCTTTCAATACGATTTTATCCACTTTGGATGAAAAATGAATGTTGCCGCCCAATTCCCTGTAGTATCCTTCCATCCTGTTTATAACGTCATGGGCGCCTCCCAGAGGATAACCCGCATTACCGCACATGCGGGTACCCAGCATCATTATCAGGCCGAAAAAGGAATACTGGGGAGGTATCAGATAATATAAAATTGATTTCAATGTGGGATTTTTCAGGGCTTCCACATAGTCCCGCATATGCATTCCCACATATTTTCTTGCCAGATTCAAAAAGCCCCGGCTGTTTTTTAGAATATCCAGCAGTTCCAGGAACCCTGTGGGTCTCCCGGCGGGCATATTGGTGGTTATCATAGTCCCTATCCCGGCACAGAGGGTCTCGATTTTGTCACTGTCTTCCGGGGAGACTGATAACAAAAAGTTCTTAAAGGGTTTCAAGGTCATTGGAATTTCATAGGTTATTCCGTCAAATTCGGTTTTGATACTTTGGGCATTGTAGATTACTGTGTCTTCCTCCAGTGCGTGTACTTCGCGGTACAAATTATAAAACGGAGTACCGGCCTTTGTTCCAACCATCCAGTGAATGCAGCCGTCAAACCTGTAGCCCCGGCGTTCCCAGGCTATGCACATGCCGCCGGCCTGCCCGGATATTTCAAAGATCTCGGTCTGAATTCCCTGTTTTTGCAAATAGATTCCTGCACTTATGCCTGCCAGGCCGGCACCGATAATCAAAACTTTTTTACTCATAAAACCCTCCTTGAACGTTATTTACAGGCTATTGGAAATTATAATTTTTATCACATGACAATTTGATTTATATTGAACAAAAGTTCATTGAACATCTGTTCAATATTATAGTATGACTAGTACCAATAATTGTCAATAGGGATTGTTGACACCTTCCTGCTTATGGTCAATAATGTAATTGGGCTTTAATAAAGCCAATGAAGCCAATGGTTTGAACGCTGTAATAAAAACTATCATGGATATTAATATAAAAGCAGGTGATAAAAATTAAAGCCTATAACACTCCAATATACAATTATCTGCGCAAGTACGCGGGAGAGAATATAAATATTTTTCATATGCCGGGACACAAGCTGGGCAGGGGAGTTCCGGGACAGCTTGCACAGGACCTGCTGCAGCTGGACGTCACCGAGGTGGAGGGCACAGATAATCTCCACTATCCCGAAGGCATTATAAAGGAGGCTCAGGAGAAGGCTGCAAAGGCATTTGGTGCAGATAAGACCTTCTTTCTTGTAAACGGGTCTACCTGCGGGGTGCAGGCGGCTGTAATGAGTGTCTGCGCCCGGGGTCAAAAGATCATTGTGGGAAGGGACTCCCATAGAGCTGTAGCGTCAGGCCTTATACTTTCGGGGGCAGAACCTGTTTTTGTCCGGCCGGGGTTTAATGAGGAATTCGCCCTGTCTGCCGAAATAAAACCGGAAAGTGTGGAGAATGCGCTGCGCGCCAATCCGGATGCAGCCGCCGTGCTCATAACCAGGCCCAACTATTACGGCATATGCAGCGACATTGAAAAAATAGGCAGCCTGGTGCATTCATATGGAAAGATATTCATAGTGGATGAGGCACACGGCGCACATCTGGCCTTCAGTGACAGGCTGCCTCCTCCGGCGCTGGAGCACGGCGCAGACATATGTATTCAAAGCGCGCACAAAACTTTACCGGCAGTTACACAGGGGGCATACCTGCATGTGAAGGGAAACAGGGTTGATATGGACAGGCTGGCGCTCAATCTGGCCATGCTTCAGACCTCAAGCCCTTCATATATCATAATGGCCTACCTCGATATAGCCAGGGAACTGATGGAGCGGGAGGGCAGGAAAAAGCTCGAGGAACTGCTGGATATCAACACCTGGTTCGGAAAGGAAATAGAAAAAACCGGTGCATACAAGGTTTTGCCGGCCGCAAAAATGGGTATAAAAGCTATACAGGATCCCACCAGACTTGTAATAAATCTTAGGGCTCTTGGAATAAGCGGCTACCTTGCTGAGAAGCTTTTAAGGGAAAAGTACCGGACGCAGATAGAGATGGCCGATTATGAAAATTTAGTAATAATCACTACGGTGGCTGACACAAGGGAGAGAATGACAGAGCTGCTGAAGGCATTAAAAGCTTTAGCCGGTGACGGATTCCGGCCCGGCCGGGAGTATAAGGCCGAGAAACTGCGCAGTATATTAAAGGGAATGGGAACGGGAGAAGCGTACGGGAGTTTAAAACTGCTTCCCTGGCAGGCCTTTTATTCAAAAAGGGAGGAAATTTCACTGATGGAAAGCACGGGAAGGATAAGTGCTGATATCATAACTCCATATCCTCCGGGAATCCCTCTCCTGTACCCCGGGGAAATAATAACCGGTGCCTGCATACAATATATTGCCGGTATAATTGCCGCCGGAGGCAAGGTAAACGGAATTACCGGCAATGACGGCATCCGGGTAATAGAAGAGGATAAATGATAACTTACCGTTTTTGCTTTAAAAAAATATTAAAGAGATTAAATGATGTTATGTTATAATAAAGTATATTAAAAAATGATTTATTACAAAGGATAATGGCTTGAAAGGATGCAGGCAAATGAAAAAAGGCTTATTTATTACTTTTGAAGGTACTGACGGATCGGGAAAGACGACACAGATAAAATTACTTGAGAAATATATGCAGGAAAAGGGCTGTGAGGTGGTTTTATCCCGTGAACCCGGCGGAACCAGAATAAGTGAAATAATACGTGATCTGATATTGGATCCCCGGAACAAAGAGATTGTCCCTTTGACCGAAATGATTCTGTATGCCGCATCGAGAGCGCAGCACGTGGCAGAAGTCATAGAGCCGGCAGTTGAAAACGGCAAAATTGTCATTTGTGACAGATATGTGGATTCAAGCTATGCATATCAGGGCGGAGGAAGAGGCATGGATCTGAAAATCATAGCGGATGTGAACAGGATCGCCGTTAATGGAACAGTGCCGGACATAACCTTTTTCCTGGATATAGACCCTGAGATATCAGTAAGACGGAGGATAAATTCCACCGGGGCCGACAGGATCGAGCAGGAAAAACTGGACTTCCACAGACGCGTATATGACGGCTATAAGAAGCTGTCCATTCTGTATCCTGAAAGAATAAAGACAATTGATGCTGCAAAATCCATTGAGGAGATTTCCTCTCAAGTAAGAGATTATATTGATGAATTATTTTAAAAAGGAGGCTTTGCTATGAAACTGGTATTTGCAATTGTTCATGATGAGGACGGCCACAAGGTTATGGAAGAACTGAACAAAAACGGTTTCGGAGTCACAAAAATGTGCTCTTCCGGAGGTTTCCTCAAGGCGGGAAACACAACACTTTTAGTGGGTGTTGAAGAAGAAAAACTGGACGAAGTAATAGCCATAATTGAAAAGAAATCAAAGAGCAGGAAACAGGTGATAAATACCCCTGCAACACCTGGAGGCATGAACGGAATGAACGGAATGTACATGCCGTACCCTGTTGAAGTGACTGTCGGCGGAGCTACAGTATTTGTTGTGGATGTTGAAAGATTCCACAAAGCGTAGTCGTACAGCATGACAATTAATTCTGAAGCTGTGAAAATAGTCAGGATAGGATGTGTTTGCCATTAAGATACAGGATACAACCAAAAATCCTTCAGGTATCAACGCAATCCCTGGAAGGGATGAAAGAACCATAAGAAATGAAAGAGATACTGCTTTTTCGGCCTCTCTCAAAAAGATGGAATTTAAGAATTATGAGGAGAGAATAAAAGTTCTGGCTGACAAGATCCAAAGTCAGGGTAAAAAGCTTGAGAAAAAAGCCGACATTCGTGATCTGAAGATTTACAAGCAGCTTATTTCCGAATTTCTGGATGAAGCGGTTTCCCACTCGCACAGCTTTACAAAAAAGAGTTTTTTGGACAGACGCGGCAGGCACAGGGTATACGCCTTAATAAAAAAGATCAATGAAGAACTTATTGAGCTTACAAATGAGGTGTTGAAATCAGAACAGGACAATCTGAGCATATTAAAGAAACTCGACGATATCAGAGGTCTGATATTGGACCTGCTGTTATGACGGAGAGTATTGAAAATACTTTTTGAAGAGCCCGGCGGATCAATTCAATTGACCCTGCACATGGGACATGGAGGTTAAAGTGTTAGGTCACCGGAAGATACTGGCCAGCTTACAGGAGACAATTAAAAATGACAATGTAGGTCATGCTTATATATTTGAGGGACCTGACGGAATCGGCAGAAGAGAAACGGCGCTGTCCTTTGCGGCAATGCTGATGTGCGAAAGAGAGCAGGCTCCCTGCGGCGAATGCAAATCCTGCAGGCTCTTTGCAGAAGGTTCAAATCCTGATTTTCAGGAGATTTATTCGGCAGATAAAAGTATAAGCGTTGACGACATAAGAAATGTATTAAGGGGGCTGGTCATCAGACCCCTTTATTCCAGATATAAAATAATAATAATCAATGACGCCGACAGTATGACTGTACAGGCCCAGAATGCGCTTTTAAAGTCCCTGGAGGAACCGCCCCCCTATGTGGTTTTCATATTGACGGTGCAATCGGGGGCGGCGGTAACACCTACGGTAAAGTCCAGGTGTCAGAGAATTTTGTTTGACAAACTCCGGGATGAGGAAATAATGCAGATACTTGAAGAAAGGTATGGCCGGAGGAAGCCCGAATGGGACTTTATTGTTTCCTATTCCGACGGCGTGGTAGGTACCGCCCTTGAGCTTGTTGAATCCCCCGGGTACCTGGAGACAAGGGATGAGGTGATCCGGGCTGCAGACCAACTGCTTAAGCCGGGAGACAGTGATGTGTTTAAAATATATGAGCTGTTTGAAAAAAATAATGACAGAACAGAATTCATGTTAAGAATAATGCTTCTGTTTTTTAGGGACATAATAATATATAATCAGACCTCAAACTATAACATATTGATTAATTCCGATAAAAAAGATATGATTATTGAGAACGCCGGTGCAAAACTCTCGGCCATGCTGAAATGCATTAATGCGGTCTGGAGTGCCAAAAGGAGCCTGGAGTACAATGCCAACTTTCAACTGGCGATTGAAGTTATGCTTATGAAAATCAAAGATTCTTATGTTTATTGATAGAAAGGAAATTTTTTGATGGTAAAAGTTGTAGGTGTCAGATTTAAAACTGCCGGGAAAATTTACTATTTCGATCCCGGAGAACTGATTATAGATTTAAACAGGAATGTAATAGTTGAAACAGCGAGAGGAATCGAATTCGGACTTGTTGTGGTGCCAAACAGGGAGGTTGAAGAGTCGGAAATTGTGGCTCCCCTCAAAAAGGTCATACGGATAGCCACTGATGAAGATACAGCGCATGCTGCCGAGAATGATAAAAAGGAAAAAGAGGCATACGATATATGCCTGCAAAAAATAAATGACCATAAGCTGGATATGAAGCTCATAGACGTAGAATATACCTTTGACAACAATAAAGTGCTGTTTTATTTCACAGCTGACGGAAGAGTGGATTTCAGAGAGCTGGTCAAGGATCTGGCCGCAGTATTCAAGACAAGAATAGAACTGAGGCAGATAGGTGTACGCGATGAATCGAAGATGATGGGCGGAATAGGTATCTGCGGGAGAGTGCTCTGCTGCAACTCCTTCCTTGGTGAATTCCAGCCGGTATCAATAAAGATGGCAAAGGAACAGTCGCTTTCCCTTAATCCCACAAAGATTTCAGGCACCTGCGGAAGACTTATGTGCTGCCTGAAATACGAGCAGGAAGCCTATGAGGATTTGCTGGACAGGGTGCCCAAGGTGGGTGCGATAGTTGAAACTCCCGAAGGACAGGGAACTGTGGTTGAAGTGAATCTGCTCAAGGAAATTTTGAAGATAAAGCTGGACATTGGCAAGGAAACAGAGCTTAGGGTGTACAATTACAAGGAAGGCGAAGTAAAGCTGATCAAGAATGCTGCTGCCAACGATGACCTGGATATAGACCTGGAAGTTTTGAAGCAGCTTGAGGACTAGCTTTCAGTGAAATTCGAAATGCGTAAAATACCATTGGTTAAGGGGATTTTGCTTAAATTTAAAGTTTGAAAAATTTTATAATTTAATTTGTCATTTGACAAAAATGATGGTAAAATAAGAGCGAAAAACATATTTCAAATGCTTGTTTTTCCTTAATTATTAGGAGGTGTTTTTAAATGGCATATTTTATTACTGAATCATGCATCAGCTGTGGAGCATGCGAATCAGAATGTCCGGTATCATGCATAGCTGCTGGTGATAGCGTATATGTAATAGACGCTGATGCTTGCATCGAATGCGGCGCTTGTGCAAATGTATGTCCTGTTGATGCTCCTCAACAGCAATAGTTTTAGGGTAATGAGGGTCAGATAAAGGCGGAAGTGCCTTTATTTGGCCCTTTTTTCGGCGTATAGGAATTTTGATAAACTTTTTTATAAGGAAATAATATTGCATGGTGGAGCTAAAGGAAAATGAACGTATAGATGATTTACAGCTGAACGGGCTAAGGCTGATACAAAACCCCCGTTCTTTTTGTTTTGGGGTGGATGCCGTTTTGCTGTCCGATTTTGCGGATGTAAAAAAGGGTCATAAGGTTCTTGATATAGGGACCGGAACGGGTATAATACCCGTTCTGCTGTCAGGTAAAACAAAGGCCGGGTCAATAGTGGGACTGGAGATACAGGCCGAAATGGCTGAAATGGCTTCCCGGAGTATAAGACTCAATGGACTTGAGAATAGAGTAAGCATAGTAAACGGAGATATAAAAGAATACAGACGGTATTTTGGCAAAGCCTGCTTTGACGTGGTTGTTTCAAACCCTCCGTATACCAATAAGGGCTGCGGTCTTGTGAACCCCCATGACAACAAGGCCATTTCAAGACACGAAATACTGTGCACCCTTGAGGATGTAGTAGGGGCCGCGGCTGATCTGCTGGCACCGGGAGGACAGCTTGCCATGGTGCACAGGCCTGAAAGGCTTGCCGATATCATATGCTGTATGAGAAATTGCGGTGTGGAACCCAAGTATCTGAGGATGGTGCACCCCAAGCCCTTTAAGAAACCAACCATGATTCTGATCAAGGGCAGCAGGGGAGGAAATCCTGAACTCAAGGTAATGGACCCGTTGTATGTATATAATGAAGATGGAACCTACTCTGAGGAAATAAACAGAATTTACGGCAGATAGGTAATTGCAAACCAAATTATATTTAAAACAAAAATCTGGCCGCCGGGCGGCTTAACCATAACATGGCTTAGGAGGCAAAATGGAAAAAGGAACTCTGTATCTTGTTGCAACACCGATAGGCAATCTTCAGGATATAACCCTAAGGGCAATAAACACTCTGAAGGAGGTAGAGCTCATAGCTGCCGAGGACACCAGGCAAACCATAAAGCTGCTCAACCACTTCGAGATCAAAAAGCCTCTGGTGAGTTACTATGAGCACAACAAGGTAGTAAAAGGGAATTACCTGATTGAGCAGCTGCAGCAGGGGAAGGATATCGCACTTGTATCTGATGCCGGAACTCCCGGGATATCGGACCCCGGAGAGGATCTGGTCAGGCTCTGCATAGAAAATGAGATAACGGTTACCATGATACCCGGCCCGGTGGCGGCGGTAACAGGGATGGTTATATCGGGACTGCCTACGGGTAGGTTTGTTTTTGAAGGCTTTTTGCCCATGAATAAGAGGACCAGGCAGGAGCGGCTGAAACAGCTGAAGGATGAAACCAGGACCATAATTTTCTACGAGGCCCCTCATAAGCTGCCCTATACTCTGAAGGATATGTATAATGCCTGGGGAGAAAGAAGAATAGCCCTTGCCAGGGAGCTTACCAAGCGGTATGAAGAAGTGATACGGTGCAATTTGTCCGAGGCGGCCGAGAGATATCAGGTTGAAACACCGAAGGGAGAGTTTGTGGTTGTCATTGAAGGGCAGGACCAGGAGGTGCTTCAGGAGCTGGAAAGAGACAAGTATTCCGATATCAGTATAGAGGAGCATGTTGAAAGGTATGTGAAAGAAGGACTCCCCAAAAAGGAAGCTGTCAAAAGGGCGGCAGAGGACAGGGGCTTGAATAAAAGGGATGTCTATAATCTTGTAATGAAGAAATAATTGCACGCACAAAAAAAAGAGCCTTTCAGGCTCTTTTTCGTGTAAGTATTTTTGTAAGTAATTATTTCTTTAATTCTTTCATACAGTCAGGACAGATATTCTTGCCTTTGTATACTTGTACGTCTTTGGCATTTCCGCAGAAAATACAGGCTGGCTCGTATTTCTTTAATATAATAGTAGATTCATCAACATAGATTTCCAAAGCATCCTTTTCGGCAATATCAAAAGTTCTGCGCAATTCAATAGGGAGAACAACCCTTCCCAATTCGTCAACTTTTCTTACAATTCCTGTAGATTTCATAATAATGACCTCCTCATTAATACACTTCATATTTCGACAAACTTCGTTATTATAATACCATAAATTCCAATAAACGTCAACGCTCATTTTGTAAAAAATTAAAAAAATTTTAAAGTTATACAATTTCAAAAACAGTGATGAACAGAGGGTTTGGAGGAATAACCCTGCTAAAAGCATTTATATTACATTTTTATGAACATTTTATTAATAAAATAAAATTACAAAGCTTGAAAAATAATACTGGGAATTTAACAGCAAAAACCGAAAAAATTCGACAATTGTTCGACAAAAAGTGCACAGAATTTTCGACATAAAAACAGGCGTTCAATAGCCAGCCGCCTGCTTTTTAACGACTATTTTACAAATTATTGGTATTCATATTCCGGTACTGGGAGGTGGTTATTCCATATTTTAATTTAAAGGTTGTATAAAAATAGTTTTTGTTTTCCCAGCCTATTTCATCCAGTATCCCTGTTATGCTCATTCTGCTGTTGTCCATATACTCCACAGCTTTTTGAAGTCTTACCTCGGTAAGATAGTCTGCAAAAGATTTGGAATAGGCTTCTCTGAACATTTTTCCAAGGTAATCCCTGGAGATATGAAGTCTGTTGGCAACCGCATCCTGGCAGAGACATTTGTCCATATATTCAGTCTCAATAATGTATTTTACTTTTTCAACCATGCTGCTCTTTTTCTTAAAACGTTTGTTTTCAATGGTATCGGTGATTGCACTGAAGAGATTAACCACTCTTTCATTTATTTCGTTCAGGGTTTCAAGAGTGATAATTTCACTTATATAGCGGTTTGAATCAAAGGTGATCTTCTCATATCCCCTGGCCTCCAGATCGTTGAATTTTTTGATAATAAGATAGGAGAGGTACAGGACATAGGAGTTTATTGTTTCATAGGAATAATCGGTTATGTATTCAATTATCCTTCCATAGGCTTCGGTTGAATCTCCCAGCTTGCCGTTGTTCAAAGCTTCATCCAGCTTTTGTTCAAGGTGAATGGGATGTTCGAAGGCATTGGATTTGAGCCTGAAAATAACCTCGGGCAGCAACAGGCATTTATACCCGTAAACCAGCCTGTACCTGGAAAGCTGCAGAGTGAACCTGCAGCTCTCCGATAAATCTGCCAGATTGACCGGTTCAATATGCAGTGCGGCAGACAAACTGATATTGAGGTTTGCATGGCACCAGTCCTGGATCTCTCCTACAATATCAAGCACATTTGACTTGCGTGTATCGGGCTCTGAATTGTCCGCCTCCATTAAAAGCATGATATTTTTATCATCCAGCTCAAAACATTCATTTCTAAAATACTTCTGGGCAAGCTCACCTGCCACGTTGCAGATTGCAAACCTGAACAGTTTCTGATCCTCTACCGTCAGATTCTGGGAGAAGGAGGCATAGTGATCAATGCTGAAATTGCAAAGCAGAAAATTACCGCCCATATTAAGATTTATTTTGTACTTCCCGAATACCTCTTCGGTTTCAGCCCTGTCTACCGACTCATCGATCAGAAGTCCTCTGAGAAAATCTGTTCTTTTAATAATGTAATTCTCATAGCTGACCGACTGCATATTTCTGGTTTTTTCAAGGGTCTCTGTAAAAATGTCGGTCAGGAAATCAAGTTCATTCTTGGTCTTTTCCATTTTCACATCGGAAAGCTGCTGAACCTTTCCCAGCATACTGTTAATGGGATGATACAAATACTTTGAGAGGAAATAGGACATCAGAAAGCCGAATACAACTATAGCAACACAAAGTATATACAGATTTGTTTTCATTTTGTTGATATCTTTGAAAATCTGATCGTACGGTGTTATATTGACAAATTTCCAATCCAGTACATCGGAAGCGACATAAGTGACAACCACTTTCCTGCCGTCAGCCGTGTCGATAAAGCAGCCATTTTTAGCTTTGCTGTTTAGGATTTTGCTGACGTAGGTCTTGGCTTTTAAATCACTGAAGGCCGTGCCGGGATTGGAGCTTGCAATAACATAGCCCGAACTGTTTATGATGACCGTATCGCCGCCGGTCAAGGCCCCCTTTGTGTTCAGGGTGTTGATCAAACCATCCAGGTACTGTGAACTCAAATTGATTATTATAGCACTCAGGATCTCCTTGCCGTCAAGGGAGTAGTCAGCCATAATATAGGTCAGTACATTCATATATGTTTTGTCGGGGCTGTTGTCAAAATCCACCGGTATTTTACGTAACAGAGGAGTTGATGTGAAGATTTCCCCGCCGGGAATTTTGTTGTTTTTGATTGTATCTACGATATCAGAATCGATAAAGTCGTCGGAGGAGCTGTAAAAGCGCCACCAGGTGGAATAAAAGGTGTTGATCTCCCTGTTGTATATGTAGATTGAATGTACATTGCTGGACTGGATAGCCAGAGCCTCAAGGCCCGTTATCACCTGATAGGCATCTTCCGAACTGGTGTACCTGCCGTATCTTAATACCGAATAGTCGGTATTGGAATAGATATATGCAGCAGTGTTCCTGGCAGTATCATCAAGGTAGGTGGCGCTGTAGCTTATTTCGGATAATATGTTTTTATTAGCTTCATACTGCATTTTCAGTCCAACATTTTCAAAGTTAAAATAAAATACAAAGGATAAGGTCAATATTATTACTAAAACAAGAATGGTTATATACAAAAACATTTTTTTATAAAAAGAATGCTTATATATCCTAAGATTCATGATTCTACCTCAATAAACGCCCATAAGCTGGAAAATAAGAAATAAACTCTCATTATTAGTTAATTATATAGCATTGAAGGGCAAGCTTCAATCTATTTATCAATCATCAGCCGGAATTGAAAAAACTAATAAATAGAGATGGTACCGGCATAAACTGCAAGTACCATCTCTATTGAATGGATACTAAATGAATACTGTTAGAATGAAAAGTGATCCTATTTGGCTTTCCACTCATTTATCTGCTTCTGCATTTCCTTCTGTACATCTTCAAGACCGGCTTTCTTGAGTCTTTCCTGATAGGCGGGGAACTTGGCGAGGTCCATATTGCCTGTATTCCATATGCTCTTATATTCGTTGAAAATAGCTGTCAATTGGGCTATCTGGGTTTTAACGGGGCTGTTGTCAAAGGTGAAGCCGTTTATAGGTGAAACTACACAGTTATCTGTTGCCTTTTTCTGCGCTTCAACCAGTGCAGGCCTTTCAGGCAGGTTGCTGTAAAGCATCCAGGGATCTCCGAACATCCACTCCATGTTGGTCCTGTAGCCATTGGTCTCGTCCGTGACGCCGTCCGGATTCTTGATGATTTTTATAATTGGGTCCTTATCATCAACAACCACATAGTGCTTGCCTTCAATACCAAAGCCCAGCAGATTGAGCAATTTAGGATCGGTGTTGGACTGCTCAAGCAGCATAACCGCCCTCTCGGGATTTTTTGAAGTACTGCTTACCGCAACACAGCTCTGGGTAATATTTGTTGTGTTAAGGAGGGGCTTGGAGCCGAGAGGAACAGCCACCATATCAAATTTGAATTTCTTTTCATAGTCTTCCAGCCAGCCGGGGACATAGCCGCCGATTTCTGCGGCGTATTTCTTGGTCATCATTTCAGGGTCATCGTCCTTGATGGAAACAGCATCCTTCCTTATGTAACCCTCCTGGTTCCATTTGCGGAGGAGTTCCCGGTCATGTATGCTTTCAGGCTGATCATCGGTATTTACAACCGTGCAGCTCTGGTCGTCAAATTTGACGCCTAATGACGGAACACTTACGTCAGGCTGGTCGAACCAGTAGTTGAACAGACCTACCGTTCCGTTTCCGCCGGCCATGCATAGAGGAGTTATACCCTTTTCATTAGCCAGTATCTGGTCAAAGAATGGTTCAAGGTCCTCATATTTTTTAAGGGAATTTACATCAAGCTTGTATTTATCCACAAGATCCTGCCTCAGATACACGGCACCCTGTGCACCAAAGCCACTCATATTGTAAGGGATGCCGTAGAGCTTTCCATTGACCTTGCAGGCATCAAGGTATTTTGCATATTTCTCTTTAACCTTGGGAGCATATTGATCTAACAGACCGGTAATGTCGGCCCAGGCACCCTTGCCGGCATTCTGTATGAAGTTAACCTGCCAGTTGGCAGTAAAACATAGATCGAATTCATCCCCTGTTGCTATCATTACGTTCATTTTCTGCTCGTATGCACCCCAGTCGAGATAGTTTATTTTTACTCTGCAGTTCAGGCTGTCCTTCAAATAATCAGCAACTGCGTCTTCGACCAGTGCCGTATCTTTTTCGGGAGTTCCTACGACATACCAGGAAAGCGTCACAGGCTCCAAAACTGGTTTTGAAGTATCGGCAGCACTGCCGGAGGCGGTCTCTGTCGCCGAAGCGGCCGAACCGGAAGCGCTATTTGAAGCCGAACTGCCAGAGTCTCCGCAGCCTGCGAACAATGATACCGAAAGTGCCAGACCAAGAGCAAGACTTATTACCTTTTTCGCCTTGTACATTTAAATGTACCTCCTCTAAATAATATATTTTTATATAATAACTGAATAAAATCAGTTAATAAACCTAACCTTTGACGGCTCCGACGGTCAGTCCCGACACAAAATACTTCTGGACAAACATGAATGCAAAAATGATGGGACCAATTGCCAGGACTGCCATTGCCATACGGGCGTTCTCTCCCGGGAGGGCGGCTGTGGATATTTGCCCCTGCAGAGGACTTAAACGCATGGCGTTAAGATTTTGCATTATAAGGTAAAGCATATATTGAAGGGGGTTCAGATTGGCGTTGTCAATATACAGCAATGCCAGCCACCAGTCATTCCAGTACTGCAATACAATAAAGAGACCTACCGTTGCCATAGCAGGCAGTGACAGGGGGAGTATGATCTTGAATAAGACATTTATTTCACTTGCCCCTTCAATTTTGGCACTTTCCACCAGTGAGAAAGGTATTTCGGAAAAATAAGTTCTCAGCAGCAGGACGTAAAAGGGAATGATCAAATAAGGCAGTATGAGGGCGAAAATGTTGTCCTTCAGGTTCAGTACCTGGGCTACAATTATGTAGCTGGGCACAAGTCCTCCGTTAAACAGCATGGTAAAGAACAAATACAGGGAGATTTTTCCCCTGTGGGGAAAGTCCTTTCTCGACAATACATATGCCAGACAGGAGGATATGATCAGACTCACTACGGTGCCGATCAGAGTCACTACGATTGTGACTCCGTAAGCCCTTGCAATTTGAGTGGGATCAGCCATTATGTACTTGTAGGCCAATAGTGTGAAATCTCTTGGGAATATGGAATACCCGTTCTCAATAATCATCTGTTCTTCGGTAAATGAGGAAGAAACGACTATTAGAAATGGGATGAGGCAACATACGGAAAATACGGATAAAAATATATTAATAAAGATTTTTGGTATTACACTGCCTTCTCTGCTTTTCATGGATATCCTCCTATCAGAATAATGCTCGTTCAGGATTTATTTTTCTTACGAACAGGTTGCTTGCCAATACCAGCAGGAAGCCGACAAATGCCTGATAAAACCCGGCTGCCGAAGCCATTCCAACATCTCCGGAAAACTTCAGAGCCCTGAAAACATATGTATCTATGACGTTGGTTGTGCTGTACAGACCGCCGTTATCAAGAGTTACGTTGTAGAACAGGCCGAAATCGGCAAAGAAAATACGCCCTATTGACATTAATGTAAGTGTTATGATCAGCGGAGACAAAAGCGGAAGGGTTATCCTTGTGACCTGCTGAAACTTGCTTGCCCCATCGATGGTAGCAGCCTCATAAAGCTCTCCGTCAATACCCATAATTCCGGCCAGATATATGACGCTTCCGTAGCCCACGCCCTTCCAGAGGTTCACTATGGTAAGGATGGCAGGCCACAGCTGGGGCTCATTGTACCATTGTACCGGCTCCATACCGAAGGAGGACAGTATTGAATTGATCATACCCATATCATAGCTCAGCAGCGAATAAACGAAGTATGAAACAATGACCCAGGAAATAAAGTAGGGTAGAAACATGGCAGACTGATAAAATTTAACCAGCCATTTATTATTTACTTCGTTGACCAGGAGTGCTATCAGGATTCCTCCGACGGTTCCGGTCAAAATAAATA
This sequence comes from Ruminiclostridium cellobioparum DSM 1351 = ATCC 15832, assembly GCF_000621505.1. Taxonomy (GTDB): domain Bacteria; phylum Bacillota; class Clostridia; order Acetivibrionales; family DSM-1351; genus Ruminiclostridium; species Ruminiclostridium cellobioparum. The sequence continues at coordinate 152,518 of NZ_KK211289.1, read as the reverse complement.
AACTGTTTAAAAATAATGTATTATATGTAATGTTCCAGGCATCCCGGGTAGAAAAAAGATATTTGAAGTTGTCAAAGCCCACCCATTTGCTTCCCAGGATTCCATCGGCAATTTTATAATCTTTGAAGGCCAGGATTACACCAAACATGGGGAGATAGTTGAAAACAAAAACGATGGCGATTCCCGGAAGGGCCATCAACCACAGCCATTTGTGGGTATTTAAATCCTTCAGGAATTTATTGCGGGATTTTAACGGTTCTCTGTTTTGCTTAAGATATAATTGGGATTCCACGATTTCTGCTCCTTTTCAGTTGGATTTTCTGTGACTGTTTTATACCAAAAATTAATCTCGTGTTCATGACGGTAGATCACAGCATAATTGTAATTAAGAATTGAAAAATTTTGAAGTTTAAATTTAAGAAGTGTCTTTATTTTTCAGTAAAATCCATATCTAAAATTCAGAAGTTTGAGGTCAGGCAATACATCTATATTTTGAATAAATCCATGTGGGATGTGCTGATAGAGCGGTATTACAGGTATAACCTGACGCGTTTGTGTCAGTTGATTATCTCAATTTTGTAAGTGAAAATTGTTTTTGATTATACAGGTACTTCCGTACTAACTTCATAAAATAGGGACGCTCCCAAAACAATTGTGATAAATTGTATCGCCTCATTTAAAGCAGTTTTGCCGTCGCTCAAACTCGACATCCTGTCTCGATTTGAAGCTCAAAGCAGCGTCCTGCTGCTTTTCCGGCAAAACCGCTTTACCTTTGGCGACAATTTAACACAATTGTTTTTAACCGAGCATCCTATTTCATGAAGTTGTAGTCGCGTACCTGTATAATCAGTACACAACGTTTAACTGTAAAATTGAGAGTAAATTAACGGGCACAAAGAGTAATTTGATTGGTTTTTCTCAATGGATTGCCTGTACAAATTCCGGCAACCGCTTTTACCGTGCTATTCATGGTTGTGAAGTTGTACTCGCGTACCTGTATAATCGGTACACCACATTTAACTGTAAAGTAAACCAACCGGCACAAAGAGTTAAGTTATTTGAAAACATAAACAGGGCTCTGTCCACATATATAATAAGAGGAAACTAAGGAACCGTGCATTTTTGGGACGTGGAGGAAAAATGCTTAATTATATATGGATGGGTTTGATGCTGATAGGCTTTGCCGTGGGAATAATAAACGGAAGGATAGACCAGGTTACAAAAGCTGCCATGGATTCTGCACAGTCGGCGGTGACGGTATGTATAGGACTTCTGGGAGTGATGTGTCTCTGGACAGGTTTGATGAAAGTAGCCGAAAAAAGCGGACTGGTTACCGGTATCAGCAGATTTGTAAGACCTGTGATGACCTTTTTATATCCCGATATACCCAGGGATCATCCTGCCCTGGGGGCCATCGTAATGAATCTGGTTGCCAACTTCCTGGGTTTGGGAAATGCGGCAACCCCGCTTGGAATCAAGGCCATGAATGAGCTGCAGTCCTTGAACCGGGACAAAAAAACCGCCACTGACTCAATGTGCATGTTTCTGGTCATGAACACTGCGGCAATACAGCTTGTACCGGCAACCATAATTGCCTTGCGGACTTCCGAGGGATCAAAGAAGCCTGCCGAAATAATCGTCTGCATATGGATAGCCTCGGTATGTGCCACAATAATGGGAATCATAGCTGCCAAGCTCCTGTCAAAGGTATGGAATGAGGGGCAGACGGAACCGGGCGGCTCCGGAAAAGCCGCAAAGCACAAACGGTAGGTGGAAGGTAAGCCATGGGGATTATAAGACAAATATCTGATTATGCAATACCTGCAATCTTCATTATAATAATACTTGCGGCTATACTCAGGAAAGTTAAGGCCTACGATTTATTTATCGAGGGAGCAAAGGACGGCATAGAAACCGTCATTAAAATAATGCCCTCCCTTGTAGGACTGCTGGTGGCGGTGGGAGTGTTCAAGGCCTCCGGGGCCCTCGACCTGCTGATCATTTTGCTGCGTCCCCTGATCGACCTGTTGGGGATGCCTCCTGAGGTGGCTCCGCTGGCGCTGCTGCGCCCCATTTCGGGAAGTGCCTCGTTTGCATTTGTAACTGAGATAATAAAAGCCTTTGGGCCGGATACCTATGAGGGGCGCGTTGCCGCCACCATGATGGGGTCTACCGAAACCATCTTCTACACACTTGCGGTATATTATGGCTCGGTAGGTGTAAAAAACATAAGATACACACTGATAGCTGCAATAATGGCTGATATTATCAGTGTCATAGCATCACTCTGGGCCTGCCGTTTTATTTTCGGATAGATAATTCCTAAAAATACTTTTTTGCTCTGAGAAGGTTGACGGCTGAGGAATAGAAAAACATTCCCCGGCCCCCGGCCTTCAGCAGCGCCTTGCTGGTAATGGCATTCATACCTTCATTTGCTTTTGGGTGGGTAATGTATATGCTCAGGAGCAGTTTGACGGTGGAACGGACAAGCTTTGGATTGGATGCCTTCATTCTCAAGGCTTTTTTCATAAGGAAAATAATTCTGTTCTCATACTCTTTGAGATTCTCATAATAAAAATCGTAATTGATGTTTCCCGAGGATAAATCATCATTATAATTGATATAACCTTCCAGTATTTTATGAATGCAGCATATCCATGGAAAAAAAGATATGTTGAAGCTTTCAGCCTTTTGTTCTGTCAGATCCGGATCAGTTGCAAGGGCCAGCAGGAGCTGTATGCTTAAAGTTGAGTCAACTGCCATACAGAATTCCCAGCCCGACAGTTCAGGATACTTTTGACCGTGAGCAGAGCTCCAGTTGGTAAGGTTCACTTCTTTCGCATTATCCTCCGAGGAGAACTTTGTAATCTGCAAATCAATGAAAAGTGCCAGAAAAGCCGACAGTTGATCGCGGATTACATCATAGGACGGCAGAGTGCGCATTTTCTGACGGCACTTTTCTACAAGTATGGTGAGATAGCCGCTGTCGTCCTTTGAGGGGAAGAATGTAAAATACTGTTCATATGAGTCGTTTCTGAGATTTAATGCATCTTTTAAGGAAGAAAAGATCAGCCTCAAAAAGGGTTCGGTACTTGTAGAGGAATGCATGCATATGGTGTTCAGGTATTGAAGGATGGCCTGGAAAGAAGTAATCACATCCGCAGCCATTGGTATATCAACATTCGGATACAACATGCATATGGAGGAAACTGCCGAATCAAACCTGTTTTTCTCAAGGGCTTCCCGTGCGTTTGACTTAATGGAGAGCTTGCGGATACGCTTTGTGTAGCCCCAGTTTTCTTTAACTCTTTTTTCAACAATTGGATATATATAATTTTTGTATTTATTTGAATATTTCAAACTTCTTATAAAACTTATCATTCGGAATATTCTCCTTGAAAAATTGAAAACAAATATGTATAGTAGTAATGAGTACTAACTATAAAATTATACCATGTTGGGGAACAATTAAATAACATAATACATTAAGTTATTATCTATTGTTGCATATATTGCAATTTTAGTAACAAATGAGGAGGAAAGATGTCTAAAAAAACTTATTATATTTCGACGCCAATTTATTATCCAAGCGGAAAGCTTCACATAGGACATTCATATACAACTGTTGCAGCTGATGCTGTTTCCAGATACAAGAGGCTAAAGGGCTATGATGTAATGTTTTTGACAGGAACCGATGAACACGGGCAGAAAATACAGAGAAAGGCCGAAGAAAAGGGAATAACCCCGAAGCAGTATGTGGATGAAATCGTGTCAGGTATAAAAGACCTGTGGAAATTGATGAAAATAACCAATGACAGATTTATCAGGACCACCGACGACGAGCATGTAAAGGCCGTTCAAAAAATATTCAAACAGCTGTATGACCAGGGAGATATTTATAAAAGTGAATACGAGGGCTGGTACTGCACACCCTGCGAATCCTTCTGGACAAAGACACAGCTGGTTGACGGCAAATGCCCTGACTGCGGCCGTGAGGTTGAACTGACAAAGGAAGAGAGCTATTTCTTCAAACTGTCAAAATATCAGGATAGATTGATCAAACATATAGAAGAAAATCCCGAATTCATACAGCCTGTATCCAGACAGAACGAAATGCTGAACAACTTCCTCAGACCCGGTCTTGAGGATATTGCGGTTTCAAGGACCACTTTCAACTGGGGCGTTCCGGTTTCCTTCGACGACAAACATGTGGTATATGTGTGGATTGATGCCTTGTCAAACTATATAACTGCATTGGGCTACTCGGCGCAGGACGATGCTCTGTTCCGCAAATACTGGCCTGCCGACGTTCACCTGGTTGGAAAGGAAATCGTGAGATTCCATACCATAATATGGCCTGCAATGCTTATGGCACTGGATCTGCCGCTGCCGAAACAGGTCTACGGACATGGCTGGCTGCTGCTTGAAGGCGGCAAGATGTCCAAATCCAAGGGAAATGTTGTTGATCCGCAGATACTGGTAGACAAATACGGATTGGATGCCATCAGATACTTCCTCTTAAGGGAGGTTCCTTTCGGTTCTGACGGAGTATTCTCCAATGAGGCTCTTATTAACAGGATCAACTCCGATCTGGCCAATGATCTGGGCAATCTGGTAAGCAGAACTGTGGCAATGATAGATAAATATTTCGGGGGCTCGATTCCTGAAAACAAGGTTTCAGGTGAATTTGACAGTGATCTCATAAGCCTTGTAAAAGAAACTCCTGCAAAGGTGGAGGAACTCCTTGACAAACTGCAGTTCAGCACTGCTCTGTCGGAAATATGGAAGACAGTGTCCAGAACGAATAAATATATTGATGAGACAATGCCATGGGTTCTGGCAAAGGATGAAGCAAACACTCCAAGATTGGCACAGGTGATGTACAATCTGGCAGAAACCTTGAGGGTCATAGCCATCCTCATACAGCCCTTTATGCCTGAAACTCCCGAAAAGATATGGAACCAGCTGGGCATAACCGACAAAAGCCTGGTGGAATGGGATAAAGCCGGGGAATGGGGAGTATATCCGGTGGGAGCAAGGGTAAACAAGGGAGATGTTATCTTCCCGAGGATTGATTTGAAGAAAGAGCTTGAAGAGATAGAAAAAATGTCTGAAAATGCTGCGGAAGCTGCAAAGTCGGCTGAACCTGCAAAAGCTAAAGAGCCGCAAAAGACTGCAAAAGCGGAGCAGGCCGTTAACCAACCCGCAGATGAAACCAATGCCAACCTGATAACCATTGACGATTTTACCAAAGTCGATCTCAGGGTGGCCAGAGTGTTGGAGGCCGAAAAAGTTGAAAAGGCCGACAAACTGCTGAAAATGAAACTGCAGGTCGGTGAAGAGGTCAGGCAGGTGGTATCCGGAATAGCAAAATACTATACCCCTGAGGAAATGGTGGGAAAAACCCTGATATTGGTAGCCAACCTGAAGCCTGCAAAACTCAGAGGAATAGAATCCCAGGGTATGATACTGGCGGCCTCGGATGAAAACGGCCTGTCTCTGGTAACCATAGACAAAGACATGCCAAGCGGAGCACACGTTGGCTGACAGAGCCTGGGAGTGTCACACTGAACAGTTTTGAAAAGGAACCTTAAGGCTAATCCTGTCATATAGATATTAGGAAGTACTTTTCATAAATTTGGAAAATACTATGGTATATTCGATAATTATTGAAATAAAACGGGTGATAAATTGATTTTTGATACACATGCACATTATGATGATGAGCGCTTTGACGAAGACAGGGATTCTTTGTTGAAGCAGCTCCATCAGGAGGGGATTTCGTATATATTGAATGCCAGTGCCAGCCCCGAATCTCTGGAGGCAACAATGGAGCTGGCAGAAAAATATCCCTTTGTTTATGCGGCTCTGGGAATACATCCCCATGATGCCGAAAAAATGAATGAGGACATTATGAACAGGATCCGGACCCTGTCGAAAAATGATAAGGTTGTGGCCATAGGTGAAATAGGTCTGGATTATTATTACGACAATTCTCCGAGAGACATACAGAGATATTGGTTTGAAAGGCAGATAGAGCTGGCCAAGGAGCTCAGGCTTCCCATAATCATTCATGACAGGGATGCACATGAAGACACTGTCAATATATTGAAAAAGACGGATGTTAAGCAGGTGGGAGGAATATTCCACTGCTTTTCAGGCAGTGCACAGATGGCAATGGAAATGCTTAAGCTGAATTTATATATTGCCGTCGGAGGAGCTGTCACCTTTAAAAATGCCAGAAAAACCGTTGAAGTTGTAAAAGCTGTTCCTCTGGAAAAACTTTTGGTTGAAACAGATTGCCCATATCTATCTCCCGAACCTCACAGGGGAAAAAGAAACAATTCGGGTTATTTGGTCCACATTATTCGAAAAATTGCCGAGATTAAGGAAATAAGTGAGTCTGAAGTTGCCGGGATAACACTGATGAATGCGAAAAAGGTATTCGGATTGAAATAAAATAATAAGTCTTAATTGATTCTCAAGGAGAGGAATTATGAAAAAGTTTATTATTGTTATTGTGTTTGTATTTCTGATCGCAATACTTATTTCTTTTAATTATTTGTTGTGGGACAGGGAAAAACAGCTGGAAAGCTTTCAGGACCTGAGCAATGCCAAAAACCTGAGTATTGATACTCTCGGTGAAAAAATCAACAATCTTGACAAGCAGAACAAGGAGCTGGCAGAAAGGGTTTCTTCCCTGACACAGGAAAACTCCGACCTGAAAAGCAGCAATTATAAGCTCATTGCCGAAAGCCAGCAAGTCCGGCAGGAAATGGAGGCCAATAAGGCATTTATCAGCCTGCTTAAAAGTAATATGAACGCTGAACCATTTGAAGCAGCTATAAAAAAATGGGTTGAAGCTGTTAATTCAAGAAATTTTAAAGCCGCCCATACTCTTGTAAGCAAAGCATCCAGGGATGAAATCCTCAGTGATGAAGAAAAATTCAAAAAAACCTACCAAAGTGAAGTCAAGGCCATCAGGCTTAAGTCATCAAAGCTTTATAACGAATTGACCGATGACGAACATCTTGCCAAAATTCAATTTCAAGTAGTCTTTGAGATTGACAAACCTGAAGCATCCTCAGAAGATAAGGAAGAGATACCGCAAGTCCTTTTTAAAAGCGGTGAAAATGAAAAATACATTACCATGGAATTAGACAGTGAAGCAGGGGAATGGCGTATTTCCGAACTGTCGGATAAGCCATAGCTGCGGGTTTCGGACTTTTTTCAGGCATAATTAGTGGTTCAGAATAATATACTAAAATCCAGTTAATAATTGTTAATAAGGGAACTGTTTGGAAAATCTATGCCATTAATAGGCAATAAATTTGACAAAATTATACGCTTAGCATAAAATATTCACAGTCCCTTTGAATATTTCTAACAGGAGGTTAGTATTTATGATACCGATTGCGAAGAATATTAAAAGGTATTTTTCACAAATGAATTTTCGTGGTTTTGGCAGAAAGAAGCACGGAGATTTATTCAAGATCAGATCATTGGATATTGCAATAATCAGTATTGCCGTTGTTATATCCGTTACTGCCGGTGTCTTTGTATTTAATGGGTTGAAAAGACACGTAGTAATCAACGACAATGGACATGAGATTGCAATAAAGACAATGAAAGCAACAGTGAGAGAGGTATTGGAGCAGACAGGCGTAACAGTTGCAAAGGAAGATTTTGTCAGCATGCCGTTTGACTCAAAGCTAGGGAGAATCCAGGAGAACAGAATTGAGATAAAAAGAGCTGTACCTGTTTCAATTATTGTGGATGGGAAGGAATTAAGTGTTAAAACTTATAAGGATACTGTCAAAGAGGTACTAAACGACAACGCTATCAGCGTGGATGAAGACGATAAGTTCATCAAGTCCCAATTGGGGGACAGAATTGTACCTAATATGGATATTTCAATAATTCGGGTAGATGAAAAGACAGTAAAAGAGACTTCTCCCATACCATTTAAAACAATTACAAAAGAAAACAACAGACTGGACAAAGGACTAAAAAATACAGTTAGAGAAGGAAAAGAAGGCATCAGAGAGAAGACATATACTGTAGTTTACGAGAATGGAAAGCAGACCGCCAAACAATTGATCAAGGATATTGTTGCAGCAAATCCGCTGGATAAGATTGTTGAAGTCGGTACGGTTTTAAACTACAAGACATCGAGAGGTGATACACTAAGATATTCAAATGTTATGAATATGAAGGCGACCTCATATACGGCTTCTTTCGCCGATACCGGTAAGCACCCCGGAGATCCGGGCTTTGGTATTACTGCCACCGGCGCAAAGGTCAAAAGAGGGATTATAGCAGTAGACCCAAGAGTTATTCCACTGGGAACCCGGGTTTATGTCGAGGTTCCGGGAGCTGCAGCTGACTATGGATATGCAGTTGCTGCCGATGTAGGAGGAGCGATAAAAGGAAACAAGATAGATGTTTATCTTGATTCCAGCTATGCGGTGGACATATGGGGGGTAAAAAAAGTAAAAGTTTATATACTTAAATAGCAGTTTGATTTTAAGTGTGTAAACAAATAAAAGTATTAAAGGGACTGTTTGAGCTGATCCGGTTTGTGGGGTCGGCTCATTTTCTATCCGCGTATCCGGAGAAACCGGACTGTGCCGGACTGTGCCAGCCTGTGCAAAGTCCGATGCCGGGTTGATAGCCCAACCAGGTCACTTTTCTGCGGCTTACAGTTCTGCGGCCAGCATATCTAGCTGATTTTGCAGCCAGGCAATAACATCACTTTTATCTTTATTCAGTGGGGCTATATGATCCCAGAGGTCACAAAAATATTCTTCAAAGGCTCTCACCAGCATAGGCTCCTCTATGGATAGCCGGACCTGGGGTTTGCCGCTTGCGGGTTTGAAAGCCTCAAACTGTACCGAATGCCTTTCCTTGACCGTACAGTATAAATCATTTATTATCAAGGTGCTGTCACCATCCGGGGATAAGAAAGCAATATTATAGTTGCTGAACTTTTGAAGGATATTTATTATATTCTGCAGGATTTCAATAATATCCCTAACCTTCAGCTCAAGGACTTCAACTCCTGAATAAGTGTATAGATAAAGCTGCCTGTGGCAGATCAGCTTTTTTATTGTATCCACAGGAAATATATCCTTATGCCAGTAATTCTGGATATTAGAGATGATTGTATTAATCTGCCTCTTGTGATCCTTCAAGTACATCTGGATTGCCTCAGAAGGCATATTTTTACTTCCCATGAGCTTTTTATACAGCTTCTCAGGCAGAAAAAACTTACTTAGCCCATAATTGTAAACATAGCGGGTACCCATATTTTCTTCACTTTCGGTCAAAAGACAGAAATAGTCTGCAGACATATCCTCAGGATAGTACTTAATGAGCAGTTTTGCATAATTGGACAGAAGCAAATTAAAGTAATCCTTTAAAATATTGACGGCAGCTTTACTTTCCAGGTAAAAGGCACAACTTATTTCCGAAGTTGGATTTGTGGAAAAGCATGAAAGTGCTCCGATATCGGAAATGATACATAGTTCTCTTTCTGCTGCAAAAACACCGTATTTTTTAAAATAATACAGATTAAGTCTCCCCGTTTTCATGAATGGCAGTATGAAATTGATGAACTTTAAAGTCCTTGAGGTATTATTGGTTAATCTCAATAAAAACACCACATCCCATCCGTTATTTATGGTTCTCAATAAAAGCTCCTTAAACTGTGTAACTTTATTATTTGGCAGGGTATGTAAACCCAAGTCACTGTTAAAGGTAAGGAAAACAGTTTTATCTTCCTGCTGGGTCTGGTTCACGGCAGTTTCAAGCAGAGAGATGGCTGCCGAAAGTATATTACTGATTCCAAAAATAATTTTATCCTTGCTGGATAAGGCCACTGCATTGCTAAGACTCTCCTCTATATTTGCCCTGTGGATTTTACTTTCTTTTTTTTCAGCTTTTTTACACTCAAAGGAATAACCCTGTGACTCTCTTAGCGTTATCCTGATTTTCTCCTGAAGGTCAACTACTGCCCCGGTATCCCGGCATACCTCTAAAAGAATATTATTCAGCTGTTCCAATTGAGTGGAGTTATGAACATTTTTGGACAGGTATTCCGAAATTCTTTCAATATAGAGTGTATTATAAGAAGGAACTCTTTTTCCATGAATCCAGCGGTTAACAAGCGAGTTGTCAACATTGATTGCCTTGGCCAGTCTATTAATACTTATATCTAAAGCCGATAGAATTAATTTCAGGCATTCACCGAATTTAATGTTGGTTGCCATGGTTTTCTCCTTAAATCAGTAGTGTATTTACTATATATCAATTAAAACGATTGTTCTCTATCTTCAAATATTTGTCATAACCACGGCTTTGACAAATTTTGATAATATATTACAAATAAAGCCTTACTAATATATCATAAGAGATAAGTTGTCAAAAAAAATATATTGAGATAGTGATTTGTGGCACATTATTTGGAGGTATCTATGTTCAAGCTAAAAAGTATTAAAACAAAGCTGGTTCTATTTTTTGGAGCATTATTGTTGTTTATTTGTACAGGACTTGGAGTTGCAGCAGATATGGTTTCATCCGGAGCATTGAAATCCACTATAAATGAATCGCTGGCTCAAATGTCCAAGGAGGCCGCAAAGGTTATACAGGCAAGGGTTGATGTTCAGCTGAGTGTTTTGGAGGCATTTGCCGAGACAGATTACATAAAAAATGATACCACATCATATGACGAAAAGCTGAGATTGATGGAAAACGAGGTAAAAAGAAGCGGCTATTTATATATGATGCTTGCAGATATGGATGGCAATGCAAGATATACCAACGGTAAAAATTCCATAATTGCGGACAGGGAATATTTTATAAAGGCAAAAGCCGGTGAAAGAGCCGTATCAGACCCTATTGCAAGCAAAACAAATAATAGTCTGGTAGTGTGTTATGCAGTTCCGATTAAAGAGGGAAATACCGTAAAGGGGGTATTGATTGCAGTCAGGGATGGGAATGAATTGAGTTCTCTTATCGATGACATACAATATGGAAAAAGTTCGGAAGCTTTAATGATCAGTAATTCAGGGACTATAATAGCTCATCATGATAAAAATCTTGTCTTTGATATGTATAACGTTTTTGAAGAAGCAAAAAAAGATCCGCAATTAAATGGACTGGCCCAATTGACAAAGCAAATGGCTGAGAGAAAATCAGGAGTCGGGGAATATCATTTTAACGGTGTTACAAAATACATGGGCTTTTCTCCGGTGCAGGGCACTGCCTGGTCGTTGTCCATAGCGGCTCCGGAATCCGAGACCATGGCCGAAATAAGTAAATTGGCCGTAATTATAGTTGTGCTTTCAATTGTATTCATGTTGGTAAGTCTGGTAATTACACTATTGATTGCAGGAAAGATTTCAAAACCTATAAAAACGGCTTCAGATTATTTGAAGGTTGTGGCTACCGGGGACTTTTCGGGTAATATGCCTGAGAAACTGTTAAAAATGACAGATGAAACGGGTATCCTTGCCAACTCCATCAATACCATGCAGCAAGCTGTAAAAAATATTATCATTGAAGTTGCCGATGAGTCCTCCGAGGTCAGCAAGCTGCTGGTTACAATAAATTCTGAAATGGACAGGCTCAACAAAAATATAGAAGAAATTTCGGCGACAACGGAAGAGCTGTCAGCAGGTACCGAGGAGACTGCATCGTCCACAGAAGAAATGAATGCAACCTCTCTTGAAATTGAAACGGCAATTGAGGCTATTGCCACAAAAGCCCATGAGGGAGCACTTACCATAAATGACCTGAATAAAATGACTGAGGATATGGAACAAAATGCTGTTTCCTCAAAGTCCGATGCCGTATCGATATATGAAAAGACCAAAAAGGATTTGCAGAGTGCAATTGAACAGGCTGAAGCTGTAGACCAGATAAACGAACTGTCTGAAGCTATCCTCGAAATAACCTCCCAAACAAACCTGCTTGCCTTGAATGCGGCCATTGAAGCTGCAAGGGCAGGGGAAGTGGGAAAAGGCTTTGCGGTGGTTGCCGATGAAATAAGAAAACTTGCCGAAGGCTCCAAGAACACCATTGCGAGGATACAGGAAATTTCCAGAATAATATTCAAAGCGGTGAAGGAACTCTCGGCCAGCTCGGGAGAGATCATGGAGTTTATTGACAGGAAGGTTCTGAACGACTATGATTACCTGGTTGCTTCCAGCGGACAATACAGCAAGGCTTCAACAAGCATAAACGATATGGTAACCGACTTCAGCGCCACTTCCCAGGAGCTTCTTGCTTCCATGCAGAGTATGGTAAAGGGAATAGACGAAATAGCCAATGCCTCCAATGAAGAGGCGCAGGGTGCTACAAACATTGCAGAGGCGGCATCAACCATAGCCCTGATGTCAAACGATGTCATAAAGATGGCAGGGGCGGCAAAAGGGAAATCGGAGATTTTGATTAAAGCGGTCTCACGGTTTAAGGTGTAGGCAGCAGAAGTTGTTAATGATCATACCGGTACTTCCGTACTAACTTCAAGCAGTGGAGTGCACACAAAGTGCTTGCTTGAAATAGTAAGGGTTCAAAACAAGTATTTTCTTGCCGTCGCAGCGACTCGACCATCCGGGTCTCGCGTACTGCTCAAAGTGACGTCCTGTCACTTTGACGGCTGAAATACTTGTTTTTCACCTACAAATTTCAGTAAGCACTTTTATCGTGCACTCCATTGCTTGAAGTTGTACTCGCGTACCGGTATGATTATCATAAACAGTTCAACTGCCAGGCCGGTATCCGTCAATGGGATGCCTGAGTAGAAGAATTTGCTTGAAACGTGCAGGTTTGCCCAAGTACATGGTGCCGGCAAATTTGCAAACTGGAAAGCATACCGAATTTAACCGGGTTGGCAGGTACATCGGGTCTAAGTTAACGTGTTGTGCTAATTGAAATTGTCTTTTGCTTTACGGATAGATTTAATTAGAATCAACTGGTAACGCGAGGACAACTTCATGAAATAGATGCACGGTTAAAAACAATTGCGATAAATTGTCGACGAAGGTAAAGCGGTTTTGCCGGCAAAGCAGCAGGACGCTGCTTTGAGCTTCAAATCGAGACATGATGTCGAGTTTGAGCGACGGCAAAAACCGCTTTATAATGAGGCGATACAATTTTCGTAATTGTTTTTGGTGCGTCTATTTCATGAAGTTAGTGCGGAAGTTACCAGTTGATATAAAAAATTACACAGGTAAAGCAAATATGGAATAACTGGCACAACGGGTTAAGTTAGCGCAGATGCTGTTTTCTGTACTCCCTCGGAGTGATGGAGGTAATATTCCTGTATGCCCTGTTGAAGGTTCTCAAGGTTTCAAAGCCGCTTTCCAGAGCAATCTCGGTTATCTGCCTGTCTGTGGTTAAAAGCAGATGATTTGCGTAATTTATCCTCAATTCATTTATATATGTGTCAAGCCTGAGACCTATGTTATTTGAGAAGACCCTCGACAGGTAAAATGGGCTTATATCAAGTTCTGCAGCAATGGAATTAAGATTTATGGCATTGAGGTAATTCTGCTGGATATAGTTCAGTACCTTCTCCACCAGATTCACCGATACCTCCTTATTTACTTTTTGCAGATTCAAGAGTTCCAGCAGTCTTGCTACTGCGATATAAAGATATCCTGTGGTGATACCGGGATTATTGCCCGACTGTGTCTCACTGAATATGCTGCTGAGGCTGGAATAGACTTCTCCGGGGATACTCGGCCCCGGAATCCGGCATTCGGCAGCCTTGCAGGTTGAAAATATATTTTTATACAGGGGTAGCAAATCCCCATTGAATATTAAAATATAATAGTGACTCTGGGATATGGTTTTATAGCCATGAATTGTATTGGGGAAAGCAAAACTTACATCTCCTCCATGCAGAACCTGCTGTTTGGAATTGACCGTCAGCTCTATTTCACCTTCTAATAAATACAGTATTTCAAGTTCTTTGTGAATGTGCGGAGGAAAAGTCATATTACTTCCCTGCCAGCAATATAAATGACTGGATTTATTTTCATAAAAAATCATTTAAGCCTCCAATCTGCACTCCATATAATTCAAAACCATGCACATTTTGATACAATTCTGCATCATATTAATATATTATATCTTACTGCAATAATTGTCTACTTTTTATAGCCTTTTTACTTTTTTTAGAAGCTGCAAAAGCATAATATGTTTTTAACGGATATTTAGAATTTAATCCGGACAATAAACTGCGGGTTGATTGACCGGGAGATGGGAGAGATTTTATGAAGAAAAGGGCTATGATTGTACGGGGCGGATGGGATGGACATCAGCCTGTGGAAGTATCTCTGGTGTTTGAAAAACTGTTGAAGGGTGAGGGCTTTGAAGTTGATATCTTTGAAGACCTGAGTGTTTTTGAAAGCCTGGACACAATAATGGGATACTCTTTGATTATACCTGTATATACAATGAGCGAAATCAAGGAGGAATATGTCGGAAACATCTGCAAGGCTGTAGAGAGCGGTATCGGACTTGCAGGCTGCCATGGCGGGATGTGTGACTCCTTCCGCAACAGCACCAGATGGCAATTCTTGACTGGTTCCCAATGGGTGGAACACCCGGGAAATGACGGTATAGAGTATGAGGTCAATATCGTCGGTGCAAGTTCCAGTCCTATAGTTGAAGGGCTTAAAGATTTTAAAGTGAAAACGGAACACTATTACCTGCATATTGATCCGGTTGTAAATGTTCTGGCAACCACGAGCTTTCCGCTTGTCCCGGGACCTCACAGCACCAACGGTCCCGTACTTATGCCCGTTGCCTATACAAAAAAATGGGGTGAGGGCAGAGTATTTTATACTTCTCTGGGACATCATGCCGATGTATTTGATGCACCTGAAGCCGCTGAGCTGATGAAACGGGGATTTTTGTGGGCCAACAGGCTTATATGAAAGTATAAATCATAAAAAAACAAGTATAAAAAAATAAATGAGCATTGGCCCGATACGGTTTAGTCAATGCGAACGGAGGCCGGTATGGAGAAAGTTAAAATTGGAATAATCGGATGCGGAAATATCAGCGATATTTACCTGCAGAACCTGACTTCAGCTTTTGTCAACACCCAGGTATGGGCGGTCTGTGACCTGGTGGGGGAGAGGGCTGCGGCAGCTCGGGAAAAATATAAAATCAACAGGATATGTACCCTTGAGGAAATGCTCAACAGCGATGAAATTCAAATAATTATAAATCTCTCAACTCCAAAGGATCACTTTGAAATTTGCAGGCGTTCCCTGGAGGCGGGCAAGCACACTTATGTTGAAAAGCCTTTGTCGCTCAAAGTTGAGCAGGGACTGGAACTTGTGAAACTCGCAAAAGAAAAAAACCTGCTGCTGGGCTGTGCGCCTGACACCTTTCTCGGTGCAGGCCTTCAAACCTGCCGCAAGGCAATAGATGACAGCCTGATCGGGGATGTCACAGGCGCTACGGCTTTCATGGTCTGCCACGGACATGAGAGCTGGCATCCCGACCCTGAATTTTATTACGATTTCGGCGGAGGTCCCATGCTGGATATGGGCCCGTACTATATGACAGCTCTCGTTTCTCTCATTGGTCCGGCCAAAACGGTAGCCGGAATGAACTCAATAACCTTCAAGCAGAGAACCATTACAAGTGAGAAGAAATTCGGAAAGGTTATTGATGTGAAGGTTCCCACCCATGTGGCCGGAACGGTGGAATTTAAAAATGGTGCAATTGCCACGGTTATAACCAGCTTTGATGTATGGGGAAGCACACTTCCCAGAATAGAGATATACGGTTCAAGAGGCACGCTTCTCGTTCCCGACCCCAATACCTTCGGAGGGGATGTAAAAATTCAGACCTACTTCCAGGACGGATTCAGGGAGCTTCCGCTGACACATATATATTCCGAGAACAGCAGAGGTCTGGGTGTGGCAGATATGGCCGACGCTATCTGCAGCGGCAGAAAAAATATAGCAAGCGGTGAACTGGCAGTCCATGTCCTCGAGATAATGCAGGCATTCCAGGAGAGTTCTGAAAAAAGAAGTTTCATTGATCTAAAAACGGAATGCTCCAGGCCTGAGGCATTAAAAATCGGGCTTGTCAAAGGGTTTGTCAGATAATCAAAACAGTAAAAGTAAATAGTGAACACAATAAAAAGCCTGCCTGTAAATAATACTATAAAACCGGATAGTTTATTTATGGGTATGGCTTTTTTAACATTTTACAAAAATTTGAAGAGGAGTTTTTACACGGCGGTTTTGTTACCTGGGCAATAGTTATAAGTCAAAGTTTGTTCTGGACAAAGATAACGTAAGATAACACGAGATAATTAGTGAGAATTGAAGATATATAATAAAATTGATAAAATTTTAAATAAATTCTTGAAATTCTGCACAAAATCGTGTTAAAATGGGTTTGAGATACTTCTGAAATTATATAATTTCTAAAATTTTATCTTTTAAAAAATTTAAAATCTATTTAAATCAAAATTATTAAATAGTGTCCACACACGTACAGAAAAGACATTCAATGCCATATCTGGAAGGGGGTGAACATATGTTTGTCAGAATGCTAAGGCAGCATAAAATAAAAACTGAATAAAAAAGCGGTCAGAAGTGAAGTCTATTTTTTAGCACTTGTTTTTTGATCGCTGGTATACTTCAATGTTAATACACAAAATGGAGGTACTTAGTCATGACCATTAGAGAATCTGATTTGCCGAATATCGGAAAAAAATTCGAAGTAGAGGTTCAGGAAGGAAATAAGCTGGTTATTGTGGTACATGATGACGGACGACGGGAGCTGTATCATTTCTATCACAATGATTATGAGAACTGTGCTTCAATGGTAACCCTCGATGACAATGAGGCACGGAATGTTGCTGCAATAATAGGAGGACTGGCATACAAGCCAAAGGCCCTTGAAACGGTTGATGTGTCTTTGGGAGACCTGATAGTTGAGTGGTACAAAATTCAAGCCGGTTCAAAATGCATCGGTAAATCCATTGGTGAGATGCAGGTAAGGAAGACGACGGGAGCGTCAATTATCGCCGTTATGGAGAAGGGGCAGAAAAAACACATAAATCCTGGTGTTGACTACGTATTTTCAGCTGAGTCCACCATAGTTGTAGTCGGGGAAAGAAAGCACTTAAAAGTGCTTAAAAATTATTTATTCGGAGGAGAAATATGAAAGTATAAACATCATAGGGAGGTAGAATGGATACATTAGTTTTTGAAATTGGTTTGGCAATAACACTGATAGCCATAGTGGGGTTTTTATCAAATAAACTTAACTTTTCTGTAATCCCATTTTATATATTGATAGGTATGGCTGTGGGGCCTCATGCCCCGAGCTTTGGTATTATTGATTTAAAATTTATTGAAAGTTCTTCATTTATAAACTTTATGGGCCGGTTGGGCGTGTTGTTCCTATTGTTTTATCTGGGTCTGGAGTTTTCGGTAACACGTCTCATCAAGTCGGGCAAGTCTATTTTTATTGGCGGTACGGTTTACGTCCTGTTAAACTTTTCTTCCGGGCTGCTGCTTGGCTGGATTATGGGCCTCCCCATCAAGGAAACCATGGTAGTGTGCGGTATCATGACCAGTTCCTCCACCGCAATAGTAGCAAAAGTTCTCATTGACCTGAAGCGTACCGCAAATCCTGAAACAGAAATTATCATGGGAATGATAATGTTTGACGATCTGTTCATAGCTATTCACATATCCATATTATCCGGGCTGCTTCTCAGCGGATCAAATTCAGTCTGGGGAGTACTGTCTACATCACTTGTGGCGCTTTTCTTCATACTGGCCATACTTATAGGCGGTAAAAGGGTGATGAAGTATATTGACAAATTGCTTAACATACAGTCGGCCGAGCTTTTCCTGCTGGTGGTTATAGGTGTGTTGTTTCTGGTCGCCGGATTTTCCGAAACACTGCATGTGGCCGAAGCAATAGGTGCCTTGCTTGTGGGGCTTATTATGGCCGAATCGGTACATGCCAAGAAGATCGAACACAATATACTGCCTTTTAGAGACTTCTTCGGCGCAATATTCTTTTTTAACTTCGGACTTTCAATAGACCCGCTGTCACTGGGCGGCGGTGCGGTTATGGCGGTTGTAGCCGCTATTCTCACCATTCTGGGAAATATAATTGCCGGAATTTTCTCGGGACGTATGTCGAAAATATCCAATCAGGCTTCGGCCAATATTGGTTTTACTCTTTCGGCCAGAGGTGAATTTTCAATAATCATGGCCAATATGGGTAAGGCAGGCGGGTTGCTGCCGGTACTCCAGTCCTTTGTTGTAATATATGTACTGATTCTGGCTATTGTTGCTCCGCTGCTTACAAAAGAATCAAAGAAGATATATAATCTCTGCAATCTTATTTATCAAAAGATATCCGGCAGACAAAAAAATATTCCTTCTTAAAAGAACAATGGTTTCAAAACTGAATTTATGGAGGTTGATATATGAATGTAAAACGCATGCTTCCAATAATTGTTATGAAATACATTTTTATTCTTGTGGGTTCAATAATGACTGCCCTGGGTCTCGAGGTCTTTTTCAAAGCCCATAATCTTATCGGAGGCGGAATTATAGGAATTTCAGTGGTATTGAGCTATCTTAGTGAAATACCTTTGGGAGTGATAATTTTTATTTTAAATTTCCCCTTTATTCTTGTTGAATATATACAACGGGGAAAGCAAAAGCTGGTTACAATATTATTTGCATTGCTGTCCCTTATTTACTGGATATCCGCAATAAATACCGATAACTGGGAAACTTACGATATTCTGAATTCTACCATATTAGGCGGGATTTGCCTTGGTATAGGTTCGGGATTGATTCTAAAATACGGAGGGTTTTTAGACGGGATTGAGCATAGAAGAATATTATTTAAGATTAATAACAATTATTCACCAAATAAGTTAGTTATATTAATTAATCTTCTTATAGTAATTGCAGCCGGATTTATATTTGGGTGGGAAAATACAATATATTCGCTCATAGCGTATATTGTTGTATTTAAAGTAATTGATTTTACACTGGATATATTGCATCCGCTGGACCGCATATACAAAAAGGGACAAAAATAAGAAAATAGCCTTCAAATAACAATTTTATAGGATATAATATTATTAAAATTTATTTTTTGAAGGAGAAGTAATGATTAAAAACAATACACTGGACGTTATTAAAAAGCATAACCTGAGGTTGACCAAGTCCCTCGGACAGAACTTTCTGAATGATGATAACGTCGTAAGGAAAATAGTTGATGCCGCTGATCTTGATAAGGATACGCTGGTTCTGGAGATTGGTCCGGGAATCGGCAGCATGACAAGGGAACTTGCCGGGAGGGCGGCCGGAGTTGTGGCCATAGAAATTGATAAACATCTGATACCTGCTCTCAATGACAACTTAAGTGAGTTTTCAAATATAGACATAATTAACAATGATGTTATGAAGGCAAATATCGATGACATAATATCGGAATACAAGAAAAAATATAATTCAAAGTCGGTAAGGGTAGTTGCCAATCTTCCATATTATATTACCACTCCCATAATCATGAGATTTCTGGAAGAGGTCAAAGGGATAGACGGAATGGTGTTTATGGTGCAAAAGGAAGTTGCGCAGAGAATGGTTTCGGGACCGGGTACAAAGGATTACGGGGCACTGTCGGTTGCAGTGCAGTTTTACTGCAAGCCTGCAATAATATTTGATGTGCCGCCCCATTGTTTTATTCCGCAGCCCGAGGTACATTCTACAATTATCAGGCTGGACATATTGAAAGAGCCTTCAGTCAGGGTTGACGATAAAGATCTGTATTTCAAACTGGTCAGGGCCTCCTTCGGGCAGAGAAGAAAAACTCTTGTAAACGGACTTGCCAATGCAGGCTTCCTTAGAAAGGATAAGGAGCAAATAAGGCAAATAATCGAGAGTATGGGCTTAAAGGACAATATAAGGGGCGAAGTGCTCTCGGTACAGCAGTTCGGAGAGCTGTCAAACCTGTTGGGACGTTAAGCGGCTATAAACTAAATAAAAAGACAAATATAAAATGCCAATTATGCTTAAAAAAATCATAATTGGCATTAATTCTATATCATAGGAAAATATTAACGTAACAATTTTATTATTATGTTACATTCGACCTTATTTGTCATTATACACTATAATATTTCCAATTTCTACATTAATTTTAAATTTAAATCTGACCGAACTTCAGAACTGCACCAATGAATAGAGCTCATCTTTCTGATCCTGATTGATCCCGATATAACGCAAGGTAATGCTCTGGGAACTGTGGTTGAAAGTATCCATTATTAAGCCGACATTATATTTTGACATGTTATATGTCCAGTACCCCCAGGTTTTTCTCAGGCTGTGAGTGCCGAAATTTTCAACATTGCAGAACATGGCCGCTTCCTTTAAAACCCTGTAAGCCTGAACCCGCCCTATATATCCGCCTTTTTGGCTTGAAAACAAATAGGAATCATACTTTATGCTGGAATTTTTAAGATACGAATTAATATTTTTGCGCAAGGCATCATTTAACTTTATCTTTTTTTCCTTTCCCGTTTTCATCTCTTTTAATATCAGGTAGTCTCTGTATTCACCTTTTTCATTCAGTATATCCTTTACTTTTACGGCAAGAATATCACTGATCCTTAGTCCGGTATTCAATCCGAACTTAAATAAAAGGCCATATTTGGGGTCCTTTCCATTTAAAAAATAATAAATTTGCTTAATTTTTGCTTTATCCCGTATGGGTTCTACTGTCATGGTGATTTCCTCCGAGGTCAGATTTGTTTGGCAGACAAATGTCGTGAAATGTAGATTTGTGTCAATAAATAATGTAATTATTATAGCATATTATGCATAAATTGATACATTTGTTTTTTGCAGGTTTAATATATTTTATAGCTGGACATCAGCGTAGTTATAGTAATAGTGTGCCTTATGTACTCTAAAAAAATGTAACATAATAATAATATTGTTACATGGTTGATGAAGATATTATGTCAATAAATTTACAAAAGATTTTATATATTATTTATATTTACAAACAAGGATGTGATTGGATGCTAAAAGTGTTGGTAGTTGATGATGCGGTTTTCATGAGACAGGCTTTAAAGCTGATACTTGAAAGAAATGGTTTTACGGTAGTCGGTGAGGCTGAAAATGGCAGGATAGCAGTTCAGAAATACAAGGAATTGTCACCGGACCTTGTAACAATGGATATAACAATGCCTGAAATGGACGGGATTGAAGCCGTTAAAGCAATAAAAGCAATCAGTCCGGGCAGCAAAATAGTCATGATATCGGCACTGGGACAGGAAAGTCACATCAAGGAAGCTGTTATGGTAGGGGCTACCGGCTTTATTGTAAAACCTTTCAAAGAGGAAAGCATAGTAAAAGCTCTCAGTAAATTTCACAGCAGCACATGAAAATAATCCGGTAATCATTATTCGATACAAAATTTATATTACGGGGTGGCTATTTTGTCGGACTATATAAATACTGAGCCAATGCAGGAAATATTTGTATTTGAAACTTCCCAGCTTATTGAACAACTTGAACAGATAATTCTTTACAGTGAAAAGAAAAACGGACTTGAAAGCCAAATAAATGAAATATTCCGGATTATGCACACTATCAAGGGCTCTTCTGCAATGATGTGTTTTAATAATATTTCCCTGCTGGCACATTCTGTTGAAGATGTATTTTTTCATTTGAGAGAGAACAAACCTCCGCAGGTTGATTACATGTACCTCACAGACATCATGCTGAAGGTCATCGATTTTATTGGGAGCGAGGTAGTAAGAATCAAAAATAAGGAAGAGTCCTATGAAGATCCATCAAATATAATCCACCTGCTTACCAATTTTCTATCTGATTTAAAAACTTCCCGGACGGGAGAAGAAACAAACCGCTCTGCACATGAAGCCGGTGATGCTGACAACAACCCCGGCGTACACAATTATGCCTATAAAGCTGTCATAACCTTTGAGGAAGACTGCGAAATGGAGAGTATGAGAGCATTTGCAGTTATTCATACACTTCAGCAGGTGGCCTATGGGATCAGCCACTTCCCGGAGGAGATTTCGGATAAGGACAGCTGCAATAAGGAAATCCGCGCTAAAGGACTTACAGTGCGGTTCTGTTGCCGGCTGCCCGAAAGTGAGGTAAGGCAGCTTCTGGAAGAAACCATGTTCCTGAGGGAGCTCACTATTGAATGTGAACCTGTACACGCAGATCGTGAGAGCTCAGAGGAAACTGAAATTTGCCTGCCGGGCATGGAGGAGGACAGTACCGGGAAGAATTCCGGGGAGCCTGCCGAGGCAGATAAGCTGGCAAATCTGTCAAAACAAAATTTCATAAGTGTTAATATTCAAAAAATGAATAAATTAATGGATGTGGTAGGAGAACTGGTCATATCCGAATCCATGGTAACCCAGAACCCTGAGCTGAAGGGGCTTGAACTGGAAGGCTTCAAAAAAGCTGCCAGACATCTGAAAAAGATAACCGGAGAGCTGCAGGATATAGTCATGTCTATGAGGATGGTTCCCCTTTCCACTACATTTCAGAAAATGAACAGGATAGTCAGAGATATGAGCAAAAAGCTGGAAAAGGATATTGTTTTCGAAATAACCGGAGAAGAGACAGAGGTTGATAAAAACATTATCGAACATATATCAGATCCATTGATTCACCTGATTCGCAATGCGATTGATCACGGAATTGAAACCAGGGAGGAAAGAATATTGGCCGGAAAGGGTGAAATAGGAAAAATCACTCTTGAAGCAAAGAACTCCGGCGGGGATGTTTGGATAATCCTGAAGGACGACGGAAGGGGGCTGGACAAGGAGGGAATTATCCGGAAAGCCATTGAAAATAATATCCTTCAAAGGCCTGCAAGTGATATGGCCGATAAGGAGATCTATTCAATCATACTGCTGCCGGGATTTTCGACAAAAGAGGAGGTAACTGAGTTTTCAGGCCGTGGAGTTGGAATGGATGTTGTCCAAAAAAACATTGATAAAGTCGGAGGAACAGTCCAGATCGACAGTAATCCCGGCACAGGCACCACATTCTCCATAAAAATTCCGCTGACTCTGGCCATTATGGACGGGATGACGGTAAGAGTCGGACAGGCCACCTATACCATCCCTACGGTTTCCATACGTGAATCGCTTAAAATCCGCCAGAACGATGTGATATGTGATCCTGACAAAAATGAAATGATTATGATCCGGGGTCAATGCTATCCAATATTAAGGCTGCATAAGATTTTTAATGTGAAAGCCGGTACCGGGAAACTTGAAGAGGGCATCCTGATATTGGTGGAAAGCGAAAATGAAAGTGTCTGTGTATTCGTTGATAGTCTTATAGGCGAACAGCAGGTGGTAGTCAAAGCGTTGCCGCAATATATCAAACAGGTTCAGGGAATTTCGGGATGTACATTATTGGGTGACGGAAGCATCAGCCTGATAATTGATATAGCAAGTCTGATCAAAAGTAAACGATGAAAGGAGACCAACATGGCTTCGATATTGGAAGATAATTTGCAAATTGAAAATGAAGACACTCAAAAAGGGAGGTTTCTGACATTTACATTGGGAAAGGAGGATTACGGGATAGAAATAAAATATGTAACCGAGATAATCGGAATACAGCCCATAACACAGGTGCCGGAGCTGCCGGATTATTTGAAGGGCATTATCAATCTCAGAGGCAAAATAATTCCGGTAATGGATGTAAGACTCAGGTTTAAAAAAGAACCTCTGGATTACACCGACAGAACCTGCATAATAGTGATCGATATAAATGAAACTTCCATAGGGCTCATCGTCGACACGGTATCCGAGGTGGCTTCCATTGATGATGAGGATATTATGCCGCCTCCCAATTCCAAAACCGGCTTTAATAACAAATATGTCAAGGGGATAGGAAAACCCGGAAATGAAGTAAAACTGCTCCTGGACTGCGGAAAGATACTGAGTGAGGATGAGACTGAATTGCTGGGAAGTATGGTGCAGGCGTAGTTATTGTTTTGCCGGTGGAATTATTGACAGCAATCCATCCGGTTATTTAAATTAAAATACATATCTCAAGGGAGGCTTTTATGAATTGGTTTAAAAATATGAAAATAGCGGCAAAGCTTATTGCAGGCTTTGTCATTGTGGCATTGATAGCGGGCATCGTAGGTATTGTGGGTGTCATTAACATTGTTCAGATAAATAAGGCAGACACAGAGCTGTATGAAGTAAATACGGTACCCATAACAGAGCTGGCCACCGCAAATGAAAAGTACCAGAGAATCAGGCTCAATATGCTCAATGTCATAATAAATAAAGATACTCAATCAATGAATGAGAATATGACCAAAATCAGTCAGTTCCAGGATGAAATGCAGACTGCGCTGGACAGCTTCGGGAAAACCATTGTGGGCAGTCAGGTAAGAACCGAATACGACTCGCTTGTAAAAACTATAGATGAAGAATTCCTTCCGTACAGCAAGCAGGTTACTGACCTGGCCCTGGCAGGTAAAAATGATGAAGCTCATGAGCTCACCAAAACAAAGGGAGACAGCTTGAATAAGACTATTCAGGCCAACTATGACAACCTGTTCAATATGAAGGTGGACGACGCCAGTAAAAAATCCCAGAGCAATGACGGTGCGGCACAGACAGCTATTGTGATGATGATAATATTTATCGCTGTCGGAATGTTTTTAGCCATAGGCCTGGGACTGATCATATCAAGGCTCATCAGCAATCCTATAAAAAATATGGTTGTTGCGGCCGACAGGCTATCTCTGGGAGATGTTGAAGTAAGCGTACAGGCCGATACAAAGGATGAAATAGGCACTCTTATGCTGTCCTTCTCCAAAATGGTGGAAAACATACGGAGCCAGGCCCTGATTGTTGAGCGGATGGCAGCAGGTGATCTGACCATCGATGTAAAAGTGAGATCGGATAAGGATCTGCTGGGCAGGAAGCTGAGTGAGATGATCGAAACGAATAATGAGGTGCTGAGCAATATTAATTTTGCTTCGGAGCAGGTGGCATTGGGGGCCAGACAGGTGTCATCATCAAGCCAGATGCTGTCACAGGGCTCTACTGAACAGGCAAGCTCGGTGGAAGAGATTACTTCCTCAATAACCCAGGTAGCTGCCCAGACAAGACAAAATGCCCAGAATGCCGGACTTGCAAATGAACTTGCCGTATCGGCCAAGGATAACGCGGCCAGGGGCAACTCCCAGATGCAGGAGATGGTAAAGGCAATGGCCGAAATCAACGAGTCTTCTGCAAATATATCAAAGATAATAAAAGTAATTGACGAAATAGCCTTCCAGACAAATATACTTGCGCTGAATGCAGCAGTGGAAGCCGCAAGGGCCGGACAGCACGGAAAGGGTTTTGCTGTGGTTGCCGAGGAGGTAAGAAATCTTGCCGCAAGAAGTGCCAATGCAGCAAAAGAAACCACCGAAATGATAGAGGGCTCCATTAAGAAGGTTGAAATAGGTACAAAGATCGCCAATGAAACGGCAGCTGCATTGGACGAAATTGTCGGAGGTGTGGCAAAAGCAGCAGCGCTTGTGGGAGATATAGCAGTGGCATCAAATGAACAGGCCACAGGTATATCCCAGATCAATTCGGCTATCGAGCAGGTCGCTCAGGTTGTCCAGACAAATTCGGCTACCGCCGAAGAGTGTGCGGCTGCCAGTGAAGAGCTTTCAGGTCAGGCCGACATGCTTAAGGAGTCGGTATCACGATTCAAACTGAAAAAAGCTAAAGCCGCATTAACTGCCAATGAGGTGCTTACACCGGATATGCTCCGCACAATAGAGGGTATGCTTGAACGGAAAAAGAGCAAGGAAACCCCGTATACATCAGAGGAGGAAGCCGCCGCCGCAAAACCCAAAATATCCCTTGATGACAACGACTATGGCAAGTATTAGTCAAATGACAGAAGAAGAATTCATTGATTTGGTTGATTATGTAAGGCAAAACTATGGGGTAAATCTTATACATAAAAAATCACTGGTCTCGGGAAGGTTAATAAATTATCTTGCAGAAAATAACTTTTCCAGTTTTACCGATTACATGAATCACATAAGAGCCGATAAAACCGGCAGGTTTGCTGCTGCAATGATTGACAGGCTCACAACAAATCATACGTATTTCATGCGCGAAAATCAGCATTTTGATTTCTTCAGAGATCATGTACTGCCTCAGCTTGAAAGGGTTTGTGACAAAAAGAAGGATATGGGTATCTGGAGTGCCGGCTGTTCTACGGGAGAGGAACCCTATACTCTGGCCATGATAATCGGTGATTACTTCGGGGCTTTAAAAAGTAATTGGGATACCAGTATCCTTGCCACCGACATATCCACAAAAGTTCTGGACAGAGCTGCTGCCGGTATTTATGGCAGGGATACCGTAAACAGCCTGCCGGAAGCCTGGAGAAAAAAATATTTTACTGTTCAAAGCGGGGAGGCTTTTAAAGTTTGTGATAAAATAAGAAAGGAAGTCATTTTCAGAAGATTTAACTTAATGACCGGCTATTTTCCCTTTAAGAGAAAGTTTCATGTTATATTCTGCAGAAATGTGATGATATATTTTGATAATGAGACAAAGCGCGAACTGGTGAATAAGTTTTATGAGAGTACCGAGGAAGGCGGTTACCTTTTTATAGGTCACTCCGAATCCCTGAACAGAGAGGATTCAAAGTACAGGTGTGTCATGCCGGCAGTGTACAGAAAATAATACCCGGGTAAAATATACTTCTTGTACAGGCATGCGCACTCTCTGCAGTGTAATCTGTAAACCGTCCGGTAGTGGGAATGGGATAGCCAGGAGCAAAAATGTCCCTGGTGACGAGGAATCTGAAGAAGCAGAGGGCATACTTTTGGTCTGACGAATAGAAATCACACCAGGTGTATGTTGAAGACAAATTGCTGGTAGTACTCCAGGCAGTCGACGGCTTGGAGGAAGGGTAAGCACGGAAAGTGAAAGATATGCAGGAGTGTACAATTCTTTGAAGATAACTGAATACAACATCGCCAATGCAAACGAGTCGAGAGAAAGATTACTTGAGTAAATATTGGATGGTGATAATCTTAACAATTATAATTCGGAGCCGAAAAGCTCCTTTTTTTTAACTCAAAACACAATTCCTCATCCGCAATAACATAAAATTTCACATACAGTGGTTCTTTAACTATCTGATTTTTTATGTAAGAATATAACAAGGTGGTGAGAATCATGTTTGCAGACATTAATTTTACAAAAGAACGTCCGGTTTATGTTCAAATCAAAGAATATATCAAACAGATGATTTCCAGAGGAATGCTTCAGGAAGGACAAAAACTGCCGTCTACCAGAGAGTTGTGTGAAATATTGCATGTAAGTAGGAATACAGTAATTGAGGCTTATAATTGCCTTCAGGATGAGGGATTTATAGATACTATGGGGGGCAAAGGCACATTTGTAGCATTTAAAGCGGTAAATTGTGCAGATGTATGTAATTTAGACTGGTTAAACAGAATAAGTTACGAAGCAAGACAGGCCGAACAGTTAGACATCATGAAGCAGGGGATAACTTATGAAAAGGGGATGATTTCTTTTACCAGTATTGCTCCCGATGAAAAATATTTTGATATAGATAGTCTGAAAAGAGCGTTTTTGGCCAAAATCCCTCTTGAAGGCAAAAAGCTACTGAATTACGGATATGCCAAGGGTTATAGGCCTCTTATGCAGCATATATTGAAATATATGGAGAGCAAGGGTCTTGATACAGGCGGAAAAGATATACTTATTACCAATGGATTTACAGAAGGTTTTGATCTGGTATTATCCGCTCTGTGTGATAAAGGGCAAAAGGTAATCTGCGAAAATCCTACACACAATACTGCTATAAAAGTTATGAAATTGCACGGACTGGAGCCGGTTGGAATAGCTATGGATAATGACGGCATGAATCTTGGTGAACTTTCGAAAACTTTATCGGAAAACGATATGCGCCTTGCATACCTGATACCATCCTATCATAACCCAACAGGTATCGTTATGCCGCCTGAAAAAAGAGCAGACATCCTTAATATTTTCAGCAAATATAAGGTGCCTGTGATCGAAGATGGCTTTAATGAAGAATTAAGATATTCGGGTTCACATATTACTCCTTTGATTGCTTGCAATGGGAAAGGTAATAATGTCATTTATATCGGCAGCTTTTCCAAAATTCTTTTTCCAGGCTTAAGAATTGGCTGGGTTATTGGTGATGAAAATCTTATATATTACATTGAAAGTCTGAAAAGAAGCCGGAATATTCATACATCCTCTTTTGACCAGGCATTATTGTATCAGTATCTTTATGAAGGAAACTTCGATAAATATATCAAAAAAGTAAGAAAGATATATAAAGAAAAATATGAGACGGCTCTACGTTATACAAAGGAATTTATACCCTGTAAAAATGTATCGGGTGAAGGCGGTCTGCATATTTTCGTTGAGCTTGAACACAGCATTGATTCACGGATTGTGCTGGAGCAATGCTGTAAAAAAGGTGTTGTTTTTACTCCGGGAGATATTTTCTTTACGGATAATACCGGAAAAAATACCCTACGACTCGGATTTTCCAGGGTAGATAATGAAGAAATTAAAAAGGGCATTAAAATTATTGGGGAGGTAATCAAAAAATATGAAAATTAAAATTCGGGAAGCAGCGGAGTGTGATATACCCTTAATTCTTTCACTGTATTCGCAGCCGGATATGGATAACGGTAAAATCATATCAGTTGAACAGGCAAAGCATATTTTTTATAAAATGAAAAGTTACCCTGATTATAAAATTTATGTAGCTGCTGATGAGGAAAGAATAGTAGGAACCTTTGCGCTGCTCATTATGGATAATCTTGCTCATATGGGGACGCCGTCAGCAGTTATTGAGGATGTGGTAGTATCCGATAGTTTTCAGCGGATGGGTGTGGGTAAGGAAATGATACGTTTTGCAATAGATAAAGGCAAAGAGGCTAAATGTTATAAAGTCTCATTATCCAGCAATATAAACAGGAAATCTGCACATGCTTTTTATGAATCGCTTGATTTCCAAAGACATGGATACAGTTTTGTTATATAAAATCCTAACTCAGAAATCTGGCTAATGGAGGATGTTTTATGAAAATCGGAGTTATTATGGGAGGAATATCATCGGAATATGAGGTTTCTCTTAATACAGGCAAAGAAATAATGAATAATTTGGATTCTGATAAAAACAGTATTTGTCCCATAAAAATTAAAAGTAAAAAAGAACTTATTGATAAGGTTCAAAATTTGGATTTCGTGATATTGGCACTTCACGGAAAATTTGGAGAAGACGGAACTATTCAGGGTTTTCTGGATGTAATGGGCATACAAACTCCGGATTGGTTAATTGTCCGGAATATTGATGAGTTGAAGTATCAAAAGATTGAACAATTAGGATATCCCGTGATTATTAAACCAAATTCAGGAGGGTCCAGTATCGGAACATACATTGCCCATAGTCAAGAAGAAATATTTGCAGCCGTAAGAGAGGTCTTAAGTCTTGATAATGAGGCATTGATTGAAAAGTATGTAAAAGGTGAAGAAATAACCTGTTCAATTTTAAACGGAAATCTATTACCGGTACTTTCAATTAAACCAAAAGCTGAATTTTTTAGTTACCTTTCTAAATATGATAAAGAAGGTGCGGAGGAAAATGCAGCTCAGCTCACAGAGAACCAATACAGGCAAATTGAGCAGATTGCAACAAAGTGTTATGAAGTTTTGAAATGCAGTGTTTATGCCCGGGTAGATATAATAATCAAAGCCGGTATCCCTTACGTGCTTGAGGTCAACACGCTGCCAGGTATGACGAAAAACAGCCTTTTCCCCAAGTGTGCTAAAGCTGCTGGAATATCTTTTGACCAACTTCTGGAATTATTGATAAAATACTCGCTGGATGAATGATTTTAAAGAAATAATGCAAATCCCATATAAAATTTAAATGGGATTAATAACCAAAGGAATTAAATTAATATTGTAGAATAGGTATACCATAATATTTGCTATAATGATTCGACAGTAAATGTCACGGAATTATATCTCAAAGTTTTATCCAGGGTGTAGCCGGAGGGAATATCAGATGTTCAATATTTTAATTGTAGACGATGATCAAATAGATATAGAAGGTTTAAGCCGGTTTGTAAACTGGAAGGAGCTTGGATATAATGTCATAGGGTCTGCGCACTCGGCAACAGAGGCTGTAGGTATCATAGAAACGGAGTACGTGGATGTGGTGCTGACCGATATAGTTATGCCCGGCAAAAACGGGCTTGAACTAATAAAAGATGCCCTGGAAATCAATCCGAACATAAAAACCGTCCTTTTAAGCGGTCACAGCGAATTCCAATATGCAAAGGAAGCACTGCGGCTGGGAGCTTTTGATTACCTGATGAAGCCTGTGGATTTCAATGAACTCAAGAGTATATTTGAAAAGCTGAAAATCAGCCTTCATGAGGACATCCTGGCCAAGCAAAAGCAGGTTGAATTTATGAAGATACTGAGGATGCAGTTTCTGAATAATATTGCAGGAGGAGTCATACAAAATCCGGAATACATTCATAAAAAAGCCTATGAAATAGGTATTGATCTCACAGATGAAAGTTTTTGCATAATCAGATTTTTAGTTCTGAATGAAAAAAGCCATAAGAACCTGGAGCATGGTGATTATGACAGTTTCAAGTCTGCATTGACCGGTGAGATAGCGAATTATCTTGAGAGCTACGGAAAAGCCTATGCCTTTGAAAACAATATAAGCGAAATATCGGTTATTTTTTATCCAAAGGATCTGACCAAATTGGAAAGCATACTTAAAAAGTTGATGCTGACTATAGATATAGTTAAATCAATAAACCTGTACCTTGGTGTGGGAGGCATCTACAATACTGTGGGAATGCTCTCTCATTCATACAGGGAGGCCGGAAAGGCCCTGGATTACAGGTATATAAACAAAAGCAGCCTGCTTTTTTATAAAAACATTTCAAGGTTCATTACAGGAAAGCCGGTTGTGCCGGCAAATCTGGAGGAAAGCATACAGGAACATCTCCTGCACGATAACGAGGAAGCCTTCGAGGAACATATTCTTAACATAATATCGGAACTGTATACTGATAACATGTATGACAGAGGAGTCCTTCTTGAGGCGTGCATAGAAATCTTATTGATCATAAACAGATTTTTAGGAAAATACCACAGCCGGGAGGTTCAAACCGCCCAATCCGATCACAATGTAATTGGAACACTTTTAAAAATAGACAATTACGAGGAAATTAAAAAGTTTATCTCCTCATATTTAAGAAAAACCATATCCGGTTTGCATACAGTCAGGGAAAAGCCCCTTGGGCTGGCTATCGAAAGCGTGCTCAGGTATATCAATGAACACTACAATGAAAATCTATCCCTGCAGAAGCTTTCCGATGTGGTATATATGCACCCGACCTACCTCAGCAAGCTCTTTAAAGAAAAAACGGGTGAGAATTTTTCCGAATATATTATGAAAGTGCGGATAGAACAGTCAAAAAAGCTGCTTCAGGATTTGTCGCTCCGAATGTACGATGTTTGTGAAATGGTAGGCTATGACAGTCCCAAGCATTTTGGCAGGATATTTAAAGAAATAACAGGAATCACGCCAAAGGATTTCAGGAAGCAAAGCAAAGGGTTGAAACAATAATTTCTCATAAGGGGAAGTCCGATGAAAAGAAAAGGGATGAACCAGAAATTAAAGAAGATATATGCTGGAATATTAAATACATTGAGGAAATTCAGTATATATAAGAGGCTGATATTAGCTTTTCTCATTATCATCATAATACCTAATATGGTAATTGGCTATTATTCCTTCAACATAAGCACCCGTGAGATGGATAAGAATATTTCAAGCAGTACCAGACGGATATTGAGCAATATCGGGAAAACTGCCGATGAAAAGCTGAAGCCTTATGAGAAACTTGCCCTTAGTGTCTTTTCAAATACACAGCTCAGAAATTTATTAATAGAATGCAAATCACTCAAAGATAATAAAGCTTCTGATCCCGAAGCTATGAAAAAATACCAGGATTGTAAAATTAAAATAGGAAATATCCTTTTTGAGTCCTCTCGGCTGCAGGATATAAATAATCTGCAGATTGTCAGCGATTATGACCAGTTTGTCCAAATTGATTACAAAGGCACAAAAAGAGGTGCTTCCATTGAAAAGGCTGAGGAATATGTAAAAAGACAGGACTTTCTCAATGCCGTAAATTCAGACGGCTCTCTGGTCTGGAGCAACAGTTCGAAGGAAAAGGACATATACCTTGTAGAGCCTCTCAGAAAATCATATTTGGGCGGATATATCACGCTTTTCCAGTCGATTCCCGACCCTCAGCTGAATCAGAGCGGACAATTAGGAGTAATTATTATTAATGTTCCCATTAAAATATTCAAGGACATGATCGATCTGGAGAACATGTATGATGAAAATGAAATAGTATTCATGTCTGGAAAAGGCGGAACAGTGAGTGTTTTAAACGGTGTGTATGCAGTGAATAAAATGCCCGGAACAGACATAATCAATGAAATATCTGCTATAAAAGAAGGCAGTCTGGTAAGGAAAATCCAGAACAAGGATTATATACTGGTTTTCCAGACCTCTGAAAAAACAGACATGACCATTGTATACATGGCCGAAAGGAAAAAAATACTCAGCGGTGTCTACAATGTCAGAAGCCTTATTATAGAGGTAACAATAATATGCATATTTTGTGCGCTTGTAATATCTTATGTCGTCACGTCAAGTATTTCCATTCCGCTCAGGCGTCTTAAGAAAACAATGGAGAGGGTCGGTGAAAATAATCTTGAACTTGTCTATCATGACGAGCAGAAAGATGAAATCGGGGTTCTCGGAGACAGATTCAATGCCATGATTGTACGTATAAAAAACCTGCTGGGAAATCTCATTGATTCCGAGGTATCGAGAAAGAATGAGGAGATCAGGCGCAAGGAAGCTGAATTGGATGCACTGCAGATGCAGATCAAACCTCATTTTATGTACAATACTTTAAATATTATCAGGTGGAACGCAATGTTTGCCGAAGATGGGGAAGGCCCTGTCAGCAGTATGATTGCGTCATTTTCCAAATTTTTAAGATTTAATACCATAAATACCAACAGACTGGTGGAGATACGGGAGGAAATAGAGCATCTGTATGCCTATGAGAAGGTGCTTAAGCTCAAGAAAGAACTGGAATTTGCCATTATGCTGGAGCTGTCTGATGAGGAACTTCTGAACAGCAAAATAACAAAGCTTACTTTTCAGCCTATTGTTGAAAATGCAGTAAAATACGGACTCACCGGTAATGGACGGCCAGGTGAAATCAACATAAAAATCAGTGCTTCAGATATGGATATATTGATTGAAATTACCGATAACGGAGTGGGCATGCCGCAGGAACAGGTGGAGCTGATCAACGGCAGGCTGATGTCCAGCAGCAGTACTTCTCAGGGCGGAATCGGACTCAAGAATGTCAATGAGAGAATCAGACTTTATTTTGGACAGGAATACGGACTTAAAGTCGTTAGTGAGGAAGGAAGATATACTTCTGTCATTATTCATATTCCATATATTAAAGGCTGATTATAAAAAAATGGTTTACATAATATTATTTCCTTCAAATAGATTGAATTCACGCACCTTTTACAAATATACGGCCTTTTGAGCACGTTGGGTTTCTTCATATAATTGATCTGGAAAGTAGTTAAAAATAAAGGGGGAAATCATTAAATGTGTAAAAGATTTTTAAGTATTATCTTATCGGCAGCGCTTTGTACGGGATTGCTTTCAGGATGCGGCGGAAGCGGTGCCGCCGAAAGTGCCGGTTCAACATCTGCAGCACAGACTTCGGCAGCTTCTGCTCCAGCAGCTGAACCTGAAAAGGATATAACCATAACCTTATGGCAGCAGGCTGCAAATACGGCAGAAGCAACACTTGCCATGCAGCAGAGTTTCCAGAAGGATAATCCGCATATTAAACTGAACATAGTTGAAACACCGGATAACGGCACTGATGCCATAATAGCAGCCATTGCAGCTGGAAATGCTCCTGCGGCCATACAAATGGGCTATCCTACCGTAATGTCCTACATATATAGGAATGCATGTCTGCCTATTGATGATTTTATAGCTGAAACTCCGGATTTTGCAAACTTCGAAAAGACACAGGTGGAATCTTTTGCGGTAAACGGCAAGCACTATGCAGTACCCTACGATAAATATGTCATGGGTTTCTACTATAACAAAAGATTGTTTGAAGAAGCAGGAGTAACTTCAACTCCTGCAACCTGGGATGAATTCCTTGAAACTGCCAAAAAACTCACAAATCCCGCAAAACAGCAGTACGGCTTTGGCCTTGATGCAATACAATGGGGCTGCTGGCATTTTGAAACCTGGGTATGGGGAGCAGGCGGAGATTTGACCAAACAGAATTCAGACGGAACGCTCACTTTGACATTTACAGATCCGGCAGCAATAAAAGCGGCCGAATTCTACAGAACTCTCAAGAAAGAAAAGGTAATACAATCTGACGGAACAAAAAATCTGGAAGCTTTAACAAAGGATTTCGCAATGGGTAAATCAGCAATGATTTATGACAGCATAAATGCCGGTACTCTTGCAAAATTTGTAGATGCCGGTGCAAAAGCTGAGGAAATAGGGTATTTCGCATTCCCGAAAGGCCCAAGCGGAAATGCATATACTCAGGCCGGTGCCAATGCCTGGGTACTGCCTGCCACCAGTGATATGGATATTGCAAATGCAGGCTGGACCTATATAATGTATGCAAATTCAAAAAATGAATTAATGAATACACTTAAGGAACAGGCGGCAAAAGGTCCTTTAGGAGCAGCAATTCTGGCCAGAACCGATGTGAAGGTTTCCGATATCGGTGAAATTGATGCTGAAATGCAGGCAGTAATGGATGCATCAAATCTCATAAGCAAGCCTGAATTCTATGGAAAAGGTGCAGTTGGCTCTTTCGCAGACGATATG
The DNA here is from genome assembly GCF_000621505.1 of Ruminiclostridium cellobioparum DSM 1351 = ATCC 15832. Taxonomy (GTDB): domain Bacteria; phylum Bacillota; class Clostridia; order Acetivibrionales; family DSM-1351; genus Ruminiclostridium; species Ruminiclostridium cellobioparum. Next base: position 117,392 of record NZ_KK211289.1, on the reverse strand, counting down.
GTTGCAAAAATCTTTGGTGATACAAATTCAGACATAACTAAAGTATTTCAGGAATATCAGGATAAAGCCGCTAAAGCTGTAGAAGAATTCAATAAATCCGTCAAGGAATCTAATAATTAATCCCTCTTGTAATTAATATTGTAAACATACAAAAGAGGCACTTAACAGGTGCCTCTTTAAAAATAAATGGCACGTGCTTAAATTGAATTTAAGCCCATAAAAAATTTCATTGAAATTTTTGTTTCTGTTTTGGGCAAATTCATTTTGCACAAAGCAGAAATGGAGTTTAAAATGAAAACATCAAGTTCTGTTATTACTACCCACAGGCATCTGCATATTTACCGGGTAAAAAAGGCGGTAATACCGTGGCTGTTCCTGCTGCCGGGATTGTTATCCACCTTTGTGCTGAGATATTACACAATATTCCAGGGGCTTAAATTGTCCTTTTATCAGTATGACGTTGCAAACCCTCCGGGTAAGTTCGTGGGTTTTGAAAAATTCGGAGAGCTGTTCAGGAATACAGATTATTGGCAAGCCTGGAGGAATACCTTTGTATATCTGGTTCTGATCGTGGCATTGAATTTTTTCATACCCATAATTCAGGCACTGTTTTTAGGAGAAATAATCAAGCTAAGAGGCTTCTTTTCAACTTTTTATATTCTTCCGGCAGTTATTCCGCTGACAATAAATATAACCCTGTGGAAATGGATATGGGAACCTGAATTCGGAGTGGCAAACTACCTGGTAAAGTTTTTTGGAGCCGATCCCATACCATGGCTGTCAGATGCACGGTGGGTCAAGTTCTGCATTATTTTCCCCGGAATTATAGGCGGCGGGTTTTCGGTATTATTATATCTGGCGGCAATCCTCGGTATATCGGAGGATGTCAAGGAAGCATCAATGCTGGACGGCTGTACCGGCTTTAGAAGAATGTTCTACATTATTCTGCCCAACATCAAGTTTCTCATATTGATTCAATTTGTTTTAACTACCATGACGGCTCTGCAGCTGCTGGACCTTCCTTTCCAGTTCACAGACGGAGCACCGGCCGGGGCGTCAACATCACTTCCGCTGTTTATTTACCACTACTACACAAGGAATTACGATTATGGCCTGGGCAGTGCCGCAGCCATGACACTGATGATGATTATAGCGGTAATAACATTTATACAGTTGAAGCTGAATAACCAGGAATCGGAATAAAGGGAGGCAGATGAAATGGCTAAAAACATTTCCGAAAAAAGACTTAAAATCATAGCATATTTTTTAAGCACTATATTTTTATTAATTATTATATTCCCGTTATTTTATATCGTGAGTTTATCTCTGCAGGACGACAGCGAAATATATTCCTACCCTCCAAGGCTGATTCCCAGAGAAGGAACAAGCATATCCATAGTTATGGATTATTCAAAACTGGAAAATCAATCTGAGGGTGAGTTAAAGGATACTATGCTGAAGGATTCGACCCTTGCAATGTACTCCACCATATATGAACTGAACAGGGAGACTATAAGTGAAGTCAAATTTTACGGCACCATGGACGGCAAAACAGTATTTTATTCAAGGGCTCACGGTTTAATGCTCAGGCTCCAGCTGCAGTTCGGAACATATACCAAGGCAAGGGTTTCCTCAAAAGTCCTTCTTGCAAACGGCAAATATTTGGAATCAGCGGAGGCATTGGGCTATAACTTTGATATTAATGGACTGGACAGGGTTTATGATATTATGGAGCTGGGAAAAAACAGGTACTCCGGTCAAATGGGGGAATATCTCAAGACCGCATATAATACCGAAGGTGATTTCAAGGGTACCATAGCAGCTTACAATAGTATTCTCCTGCTGGAAAACTACAAGTACTATTATCTTACACCGGTGTATATGTATAAAAATATTCCAAGCATCCAGAAATACAGTTTTTTTGCATTTATGTTCAATACCGTGATCACTCTGGTATTTGCCATAGTTTGCGAAGTGGTCATATGCTCCATTACTGCATATCCTTTGTCTAAATTATTGAGTAAAAAGACCTCCGACAAGGTACTTCTATATTTTCTTGTTACTTTGATGATACCTTTTGTATGTATTATGATACCGCAGCTCATACTGGTCAAAAGCTGGGGAATGTATAATAACTATGGCGGAATGCTGATTACCTGGCTTTATCCCTATCCATTCTACATTTATCTTTTTAAAGGCTTTTTTGACAGGATTCCCAATGCATATTTCGATGCTGCAAGAATGGACGGTTCAGGAGAGCTCAATACTTTTCTGAAAATATGTATTCCCATGTCCAAGCCCATTATAACCCTGATTGCCCTTCAAACCTTTGTAGGAGCCTGGGGAGATTTTTTCTGGTACTTCCTGGTGGCAAACAAACCCGAACTTTGGACACTGAACGTGGCCATATATACCATTTCCAAGACATCCCAGGTGCGGCAGAATATGATGATGGGACTTTCTGTAGTGACAATCCTGCCCGTTCTGATAATCACAGCTGTTTTCTCTAAGCAGATCAAGACAAGTATCATGTCCTCTGGCATAAAAGGTTAAAATAAAGAATTTTGTAATATGGAGGTATATATGAAAAAAGTAAGCATCGCATTGATAGGAGCCGGGCAGAGAGGCAGTATATATGCCGCTTATGCGCTTTCTCATCCTGAGGAGCTCAGAGTTGCTGCTGTTGCAGAGCCTGATACAAATAAAAGGGAAGCTTTCGCAAGGCTTCATGGAATCCCGGAAAACATGTGTTATCCCACCTGGGAGGAACTGCTGTCGTCTCCCAAGGCAGCAGATGCCGTTTTGGTCTGTACCCAGGATAATATGCATACAGGGCCGGCAATAAGGGCATTGGAGGCGGGATACCATGTTTTGCTGGAGAAGCCCATGTCAAATAATGCATTGGAATGTTTGGCGATAGATGAGCATTCACAGAAGTATGGCCGGATGGTTTCGGTATGCCATGTTCTGAGATTTACTCCTTTCTTTTCAACATTAAAAAAGATATTGGACGAAGGTCAAATAGGCAGGCTCATATCGATACAGCACAATGAAAATGTGGGATACTGGCATCAGGCACACAGCTATGTGCGGGGCAGCTGGAGGAATTCCCGGGAGTCAAGTCCAATGATTCTTGCAAAATCCTGCCATGACCTGGATATACTTTTATGGCTGGCAGATTCGGAATGCAGTAGTGTGGCATCTTTCGGAGAATTGACCCATTTCAGAAAGGAAAATGCCCCTGTTGATGCTCCCGCCCGCTGTCTTGACGGATGTCCTCACCGTGAGGAGTGTCCGTTTTATGCACCCAGGATATATATAAACGGAAATACAGGGTTTCCCGCATCGGTAATCAGCAGTAACACCAGTGTGAAGGCACTTACTGCGGCTCTTAAGGACGGCCCCTACGGAAGGTGCGTGTACCGCTGCGATAATGATGTGGTTGACCATCAGATAGTAGCAATGGAATTCAAAAATAGCGTTACCGTATCGTTTACGATGTGTGCCTTTACAAATGAAGTAAGCAGGACAATTAAGATTATGGGTACCAGAGGCGAAATAAGAGGTGCCATGGAAAAAAATGAAATTGAGATCACCAGGTTTGCTGACGGTGCAAAAACTAAAATCTGCCTTAACCCCGGTACTTCGGGACATGGGGGAGGAGACGAGGGGATTATGAGTAATTTCGTAAAACTCATGCAGACAGAAGAGGAAGACCGGCTCACAGCCTCCGGAATTTCAGTCCAAAGCCACCTTCTGGCATTTGCAGCCGAGAAATCCAGAATTGAAAAACGGGTAATCCATATGGAGGAATATACCCGGGAACTCAGAAACGGAGGCCGCCATGCATAAACCTGATGAAGCAGCAAAACCCACAAAGCAGCAAGAGATCTGGCAGGACCTGGAGCTGGGGCTTTTTTGCCACTTCGGAATAAATACCTTCAATGATAAAGAGTGGGGGGACGGCATCGACGACCCGGATACCTTCCATCCAACTTCCATGGATTGTTTGCAGTGGGCCCGGACTGCCAAAAAAGCAGGTTTCAAATATTTGATTCTAACTGCAAAGCATCATGACGGATTTTGCTTGTGGCCCACAAAAACAACTGATTATTCGGTAAAATCGGTTACATGGAGGAATGGGAAAGGGGATGTTGTAAGGGAGTGTGCAGAAGCCTGCCGTCAGGAGGGAATACATTTCGGCATTTACCTGTCACCCTGGGACAGGCATGAACCCTGTTATGAAAATAAGGCCGACTATGACCAATTTTATCTGGAACAGCTTAAAGAGCTGTTAACAGGCTATGGCCCGCTAATAGAGCTCTGGTTTGACGGAGCGGGTTCCGAGGGGCGTCAGTATGACTGGAAGAAGATATGCGATACTGTGACTGAATATCAGCCCGATGCAATGATATTCAACATGGGAAGACCCACTATACGCTGGGTGGGAAACGAGGACGGCCTTGCACCAGAGACCTGCCGGAATACGGCAAGTGAAGCCAGAGCCAGCATGTTTACCGAGGATATGCTCACCTGGCTGCCTGATACACCGAAGTGGGTGCCCGCCGAATGTGATGTTCCCATAAGAAAGAAGCACTGGTTCTGGCATCCGGATGATGAAGGAAGTCTTCTTTCACTTGAGGAACTTATGGATATATATTATAAATCTGTAGGAAGGGGCACCAATTTGCTGCTAAACGTGTCTCCGGACAGAAACGGTTTATTTCCCGAAGCTGATGCTGAAAGGCTGCTGGAATTTGGGGATGAGATAAGGAAGCGTTTTTCAAAACCAATAAAAACCGTTGAAGGACCGGGGAAAAGTCTGGAATTGATGCTGGAAGAACCAGCTTATATGGACCATGCGATAATTATGGAAGAGATATCAGAGGGAGAACGTATTAAAGAATATAAATTGGAAGCCGGGCAAAGCGGAAAATGGATTGAGCTGGCGAGGGGTACTTCAGTAGGACATAAAAAAATAAATCATTTTGACAGGATAATGGCCTCAAGGGTCCGGTTTACCGTACTGAGCTGTGAAAATCAGCCTCTGATAAGGAGTTTTTCGGTTTACCATACCGGAGTTGAGCTATGACAATTTATAGAAGGTGGAGAGAGACTGTGCATTACGGATACTTTGACAATCAAAACAGGGAATATGTAATAACCAGACCGGATACTCCCACTCCCTGGATAAACTTCCTTGGAAACGGGGAGTACGGAGGTTTTATCTCCAACAATGCCGGAGGAATGAGTTATTACAAGGATCCCAATTCAAAGAGGATAACAAGATACAAGTATAATAACCTGCCTGCTGACAGGCCGGGCAGATATATTTATCTTAAAGATATGAAAACAGGGGAATACTGGTCGCCTACCTGGCAGCCTGTAATGAAAACACCGGATTCCTATGAATGCCGCCACGGCCTTGGATATACGGCTATAAGCAGCTCATACGGCGGAATTGAAACACAGATCACATATTTTGTACCGGTTGGGAAAGATCATGAAGTCTGGAAAGTGAAAATAAGGAATAATTCCGGGAAGGAACTGAGCCTGAAAGCCTTTACCTATGTGGAATTCAGTTACCATACGGCTTCTCTGGATCTGATGTGTGATTGGCCCAGAATGCTTTTTAATGCTGATTTTAAGGAAGGATTCATTGTCTTTGAGTCCATGACGGCTGAAGCCTTTTATCCATACATAGGCACAAATGCCGGGGTTGAAGGCTATGACTGCAGTCTGGAAAAATTCATTGGGGCATACCGTTCCGAAAGCAATCCTATTGCACTTGAAAACGGAAAGTGTTCAAATTCCCGGGTATCTTCCGATAACGCAGTCGGAGCCATGTGCTGCCCCGTAAATTTGAAATCCGGGGAGGAAAAGGCTTTCGTTGTGGTTCTGGGTTTTTCGGAAAACAAGGAAACTGCAGTGCAAAAAGGCAGGGAGAATCTTGATGAGCGGCAAATTGAGAAGGATTTTGACGAATTACGGGCTTACTGGGATAATTTCTTATCCCATGCCAGCTTCAGTACTCCCGATGATAATGTAAATCTTATGCTGAACATCTGGAACCAGTATCAGTGCAAAACTACCTTTGACTGGTCCAGATTCATTTCCCTGTATGAGCGCGGAATAGACAGGGGTTTGGGATTCAGGGACAGTATGCAGGATATATTGGGAGTTGTGCATGCAATTCCTGATAAGGTTAAAGCCAGAATTAAAGACCTTCTGAGCATACAATTCAAAAAGGGAGATGCCATGTCGGTACTGTATCCCGCAGACAGGAAAGCCTGCGGAGGAGGACGCTCCGATGATCACCTGTGGTCTGTCTTTTCGGTCTGTACATATATCAGGGAAACAGGGGACAGGGAATTTCTGAATGAAACCGTACCCTATTATGACGGAGGAGAAGGCACGGTTCTGGAGCACCTGGAGAATGCTGTGAAGTTCACCGTAGACAATCCTGGAGAGCATGGCATACCGCTGCTGCTGCTCAGCGATTGGAATGATACATTGGCTTCAATCAATAAAAAGGGCGGCTCCGAGAGCATATTCGTATTTTTTCAGCTGGCTCATGCAGTATATGAACTGCTGCTTTTATACAGGCAATACGGATATACTGAAAAGGAGAGACGGGCATCGGAGATATATGCTTACTGTAAATCAAAACTTGATATTATCTGGGACGGCAAATGGTTCTTAAGAGCCTTTAACAGCTGCGGTGAAAAATATGGAACGGCTGATGACGAGTTCAATAGAATTTTTCTGAATCCGCAGACCTGGGCCGTCATGAGCAGACTTCCAACCGAAGAACAGGCTCATTCGGCGCTGGATGCCGTCCATGAAAATTTAATGACAGAGTTCGGTTTGCTTACCCATTATCCTGCTGCTGATTTTTATGATGTTGAAAAAAAGGCCTATATGCCCTGTGCTGCGGGAACAAAGGAAAACGGCGGAATTTTCTATCATACAAATGCCTGGGCTGTTATTGCTGAAGTCTTGCTCGGAAGAAATGAGCATGCTTTTGAATATTATAGCACTGCATTGCCCTGCAGAAGAAACGGCATTTCCGATCTTTGCCGCATTGAACCTTACGTCTATGCATCACATATATTCGGAAAACAGCATCCGGAGTTCGGGGCAGGTACAAATTCCTGGCTTACAGGAACTGCGGCATGGATGTTTCTTGCGGCATCTCAATATATACTGGGTATACGTCCGGATTATGACGGCCTCGTAATTGATCCCTGCATACCCAAGGAGTGGGATGGGTTTAAGGCCGAAAGAATGTTCAGAAATGTCAGGGTTGTTATCACAGTAAAAAATACCGGCGACAGTAAAAGAGTTGATAAAAGAGTAAATAATATGGTTGTTGATGGTAATGTGCTGGAGGGCAACAAGGTTCCGGCTGCTTATTTGGAGGAAAAAACTCTGGTACAGGTATATGCGGAGATATAAATATTACAATGCACAATCGGCCAGGAGGCTGCTCAATTAACGGGCAGCCTCCTGGCCGATTGTGCAGAAGGGTTTCAGCTGTGGTTGAAACCAGGGTAGGACTGTTGTTCTAAAGCTGAAGAAAGCTGCGGAATGTATTTATTACACTTTTGGCGTCCTCCAGGGACGGCATTTCACTGAAAATTCTCAGGACAGGCTCGGTTCCGGAGAAACGGCAGATGACCCAACCGCCGTCTTTGAAATATATCTTGCAGCCGTCAAGGTATGAAATTTTATCTATAGCCCATGGGAATTCCGGAATCTGTTTTTCCCGGAACAGGAGATTTGACAGCTCCAATTTGCGTTCACCCGTCATAAGACAGTCAAATTCATCCATAAGGAAACTTCCGTATTTAGTGTGTATGTCCTTCAAAATTTCATTCAAAGGCTTTCCGATTACACTCATCATTTCAACTAAAAGTGATCCGGCATAAACACCGTCCTTGCCCTGTATGTGCCCTCTGACCGTCAGGCCTCCCGAGGATTCGCCCCCGATAAGGGCATCGGTTTCCAGCATTTTGGAGGAAATATGCTTGAAGCCTACCGGCACTTCGTGACACTTTTCTCCAAATGCGGCTGCCATCCGGTCGAGGCAGTGGGTTGTGGCAATGTTTCTTACAACATCCCCCTTCCAGCCTTTGAATTCGTGCAGATAAAAATACAGCAGCACCAGGATGTCATTGGGATGTATAAAAGTGCCGCTGGAATCGATCAGACCAATTCTGTCGGCATCTCCGTCTGTTGCGATGCCCATGTCGTAACCGCCCTGTACAACCAGCTGGGACAGGTGGTACAGCGTTGAACTGTTGGGGGAGGGGAGCCTTCCTCCAAACAGTGTGTCATGCCGGTCATGTATGACATCCACCTGGCAGCGGCAGGTGAGCAGGATTGTCTGGAGGGTGGTTTTACTGACGCCGTACATGGGATCAAGCAGGATCTTCAAGTTCTTATTTTTAATTGTTTCAGAATCAATTATTTTAAGTATGCTGTCAATGTAGCTATTTTGTGGGTTTATGACTGTTATCAGGCCTGAAGCGATTGCTCTGGAATATTCCATGCTGCGGATATCGGATTTTGATATAAGAGCGATCTGGGCCTCAATATCATTTGTGACTGTTTCCGTGGCATCTCTGCCGCCTGAGGTGAACACTTTTACTCCATTGTACCGGGCCGGATTGTGACTTGCGGTGACAGCCATGCCGTATGCGGCATTTTCCTTCATGACCTCGTACATTATAAGCGGCGTTGGAGCATCATAGTCTATAAGGTTAACTTTAATGCCCTCGGCTGCAAATACGCAGGCCATCCATTTAGAAGCCAGATCCGATAAAAATCTCCGGTCATATCCAATAACCACGGGTAAAGATTGCTTCATATCACGTTTGATTATTCTTACAAGTGCAAGGGATATGAACTCGAGATTTTCCCGGGTAAAATCTTCGGCTATTATTGCACGAAAACCGCCTGTTCCAAATTTTATCATAACAATACCTCCATTAATCCTTCCGTAAATACCGTTCATGGCAGTATTCTAACACCCGCAACGCCATTTTTCAAGGAATCGGCAGCAAATCTGAACAACATGCAAGTATTCTCAACAAAAGTTCAGAATCGTCACATTGTATAAAAAAAGCTAAGATGCAATAATATTTTTGTAGATATTCAATAAAAAATCGGGAGGAAGAAAAATGAAAATGAAAAAAATTCTCAGTTCCATGTTAGCTGCAATTATGATCATGGGGGCAGTGGCTGGCTGTGGAAGTTCCGGCGGAAGTTCCTCTGAAAGTTCCCAGGCGGCAGCCAGTACTTCTGTAGCTTCAAGCGAGAGCTCAACTGCAAAAGCCGGCGGTTCAAAAACTGTCACAGTTTATTCTCCGCACCCGGCAGATCCTTTAAATGCGGGTATTAAGGAATTCCAGGAAAAGACGGGCATCACGGTGGATCTTGTGGCTGCCGGAACAGGTGAATTACTTAAAAGAATAGAAGCAGAAAGCGGCAATCCCCTGTGTGATGTATTCTGGGGCGGCGGGGCCGATTCACTGGCCGCATACAGCAAATATTTCGACACCTTCAAACCCGCAGATTTAAGCAGTATAGATCCGCAGTATGTAAGCAAGGATAACCTCTGGACAGGTGAATCACCCCTTCCGATGGTAATCATGTATAATAAGAAGCTTGTAAGCGAGGCCGATGTTCCGAAAGGCTGGGCCGACCTGACAAGTGCAAAACTAAAGGGTAAAATTGCCTACGCTGATCCTGCAAAGTCCGGATCTTCCTATACCATACTGTGCACCATGCTCACCGCCTTCGGAAAAGACGACGGAAAGGGCTGGGATTTTGTAAAACAGTTTGTTGGCAACCTGGATGGAAAGATTTTGAGCTCCTCCGGCGATGTCTATAAAAAAGTGTCCGATGGCGAGTACAGTGTTGGCCTGACTCTTGAGAAGGAAGCCATCAAATATGTTCAAGCCGGTGCCGATGTTGGTATCATTTATCCGTCGGAAGGTACTTCGGCTGTTCCCGATGGAATCGCAATAGTAAAGGGCGGCAAAAACAAGGAAAATGCAGAGATCTTCGTTAATTTCGTCCTTGGGAAGGAATGCCAGACAATGATGTCAAATGACTTCTCCAGAAGGTCGGTAAGAACTGATACGGAAGCTCCCGAAGGCCTTCCTGCAATAAAGGATATAAAATTCGTGGACTATGATTTTAACTGGGCTTCCTCGGAAAAGGTGAATATCCTGGAGAAGTGGAAAGAGATAATAGTGGGATAAACCTCGGTACCGGGTAATACGGGATTTTAGATAAATACATTAAATAAAAATAATGGAAATCAGTTTATGCAGGCACCTTTCAGAAGCTGGAAGGCGCCTGTACAATATATAGCTGTCCAGGAATCTATGACATCTAAATTTATACATTTAAATTCATACACTGCCGGCGGTTAAATTTTTCCGCCGGACAATATACGTTTTAGATGTCACAGACTGCCAGGCTTTGAGAAAAGGGGTTGAGTGGATGAGCCACAGTGTTAAGGTTTGTAATGTAGTCAAGAAGTATGATGATTTTGTTGCAGTAGACAAAATATCCTGTGAAATCCGTGAGGGTGAATTTTTTACCCTGCTTGGTCCGTCAGGCTGCGGAAAGACAACTTTGCTGAGGATGATCGCAGGGTTTAATTCAATTGACGACGGTGAAATTTATTTCGGAGATAAAGTAATTAATCAGATAGAGGCTCATAAAAGGGATATAGGAATGGTATTCCAAAATTACGCCATATTTCCCCACATGACGGTATATGATAATGTGGCATATGGGCTTAAGGCCCGCAAGGTTCCGAAGGACCAGATAGAGGTAAAAGTCATGGAGGCCCTCGACCTGGTTCAAATCAAAAATTTAAAGGACAGGAAGCCGTCCGAGCTGTCGGGGGGACAGCAGCAGCGTGTTGCACTGGCACGTGCCATTGTCATAAAGCCGGGAGTTCTGCTGATGGATGAGCCGCTCTCAAACCTGGATGCAAAGCTCAGAGTCCAGATGAGAACCATAATCAAGAAGCTGCAGAAGGATCTGGGGATAACAACGGTATACGTTACCCATGACCAGGAAGAGGCACTTGCCATATCGGACAGAATAGCCATAATGAAGTCGGGAAAAATCATGCAGCTGGATACGCCGGCCGATATATATAAAAGGCCCCGGAATACATTTGTTGCAGGCTTCATTGGAACTTCCAACTTCCTGGATGTCCAGGTGAGATATGACGATAAGATGAACACGTTTATAAAAGTCGAGGGCGGCCTGGAATATCCCGTAAAATTGAAAAGAAAGCTGGAAACCGCCATTTTGTCAATAAGGCCGGAACAGTTTATCATAAATGGTCCCGACGGCAGGGGCATTCCGGGAGAAATTCAGATGTATACCTTTCTTGGAGATTTTGCAAATTATGAAATCAAGCTTCCTGGCGGCCAGGTGGTTGAGGCCAATGAATACACCAAGGACATTGACTTTGTAAGGGCTATAGGAGACAGGATCAGGCTCGACTTTGACCCTGAAAAAATCAGTCTGTTTGACCAGGAAGGGACGGAGGCTTATCTATGGTAAATGAGCAAAGCATTGCTGGAAAGATAAAAAATCATTTCAACTTCTGGAATATCACAAAATACCTGTTTATAATACTATTGCTGATATTCCTGGTATATCCGCTGTTTGCAATAATATTCAGGAGCTTTTACAACACTGAAGGCGAATTCACCATGAAGTTTTACAAGACGTTTTTTACCAAGGCATACTATTACCGCACTCTGATAAACAGCTTGAAGGTGTCTGTCCTCACAACGGTTTTATCTGTGGCGGTGGGAGTTCCACTTGCCTATATCACCTCGAGGTTCAATGTTTTCGGCAAGAAGCTTATCAACCTCCTTATTATCATGTCGCTGATGTCTCCGCCTTTTATAGGAGCTTACTCATGGATAATGCTGCTGGGAAGGAACGGCTTCATAACAAATCTGTTTGAAAAAATAGGGATTACCATGCCTCCGATATACGGCTTTGGAGGGATTATCATGGTATTTACCCTAAAATTGTTCCCTTACGTTTATTTGTATGTTTCAGGGGCAATGTCCAGTATCGACCGTTCCCTGGAAGAGGCGGCCGAGAATCTGGGGTCCAGCAAACTGAGGAGGGTATTTACTGTTACAATACCGGTAATCATGCCAACACTGGCTGCAGGAGCCATAATGGTATTCATGTCCTCCCTGGCCGACTTTGGTACACCCATGCTGATCGGGGAAGGTTATAAGGTGCTTCCGGTTCTGGTATATGAGGAGTATATGAGCGAAATGGGCGGCAATGCCAACATGGCGGGAGCCCTCAGCGTTGTAATCGTATTTTGCTCCACTGCAGTGCTTCTGATCCAGAAGTACGTCATATCCAGAAAGAATTACGTAATGACTGCCATGAGACCTCCCATCATTGAAAAGCTATCCATGGCAAAGCGAATTCTGTTGACTGCAATATGCATGTTTGTGGCGTTTGTTGCTTTTCTGCCCCAGATAGTTGTTGTCATCACCTCTTTTGTAAAAACAAGCGGCCCCATATTTGTAAAAGGCTTTAGTTTAGAGAGCTATGAAAAGATATTCTATAAATTATCAAAAAACATAACAAATACTTTCACCTTCTCAATTATTGCCATTGCAATAATAATAGTGGCGGGCATGCTGCTGTCATACCTGATTGTAAAGCGAAAAAGCAAGATCAACAGCTTTCTCGACCTGCTCATAATGTTCCCATATGTTATTCCGGGTGCCGTGTTAGGTATATGCATGCTGGTAGCCTTCAACAAGCCGCCGATCATATTGTCCGGTTCGGCTGCCATACTGATCATAGCCTACGTTATCAGAAAAATGCCTTATACCATCAGGTCCAGCAGTGCGCTTTTGTACCAGATTGAGCCAAGTATAGAGGAAGCCTCCATCAATCTGGGGGTTTCGCCCATGAAGACCTTTTTCAAGATCACTGCCCGCATGATGGCGCCGGGAGTTTTGTCAGGTGCAATTTTGAGCTGGATAACCACAATAAATGAGCTGAGTTCGAGTATAATGCTGTATAGCGGTAAAACAGCCACAATTTCGGTCGCAATATACACCGAGGTTGTACGTTCCAGCTTCGGTACTGCGGCGGCATTGGCCTCCATTTTGACAATTACCACCATTCTGTCCCTTTTATTGTTTAACTGGGTAAGTAAAGGAAAAGTTTCCGTAATTTAATATACACAAATTATGTTAACTTTATTGCAATCATTTGTTATAATAAAGCTAAAAATGAAGCCGTTGGACGGATGGTGCCGAATGCGTTCTGACAAAAAAATCAGATTGAGTTTTATTAAAAAACTATTCATTTGTTTTACAGTTATGAGTTTTATACCGGTCCTGGTACTGGGGACACTTACGTACACCATTTCCTCCAGGGAATCCATGAGGAATCTTGAGAACCAGGCCTCGGAGACTGTGGACCAGGCATTGAACAGTCTGGGCAGAACACTGGATGAGTATAAGTCTGCCATATCCTATTTCTGCAAGGATGAGGAAATTATCAGCATGCTTGATGCCGGACGTGTTACCGAAAAAAGCCGTACATCCATTTATCAGAAAATGTATATCATGCTTGCGGGAAAACCAACGTCGGTAGCAATGCATCTGATAAAGGCCGATGGAAGCTTCAGCGTTTCCACATCTCAAATACCCGAGGCATATGAAATAAAAAATCACGAGGATTGGGGCGTGTTCAGGAAGCTCAATTCAAATGACGAATCCTCGGAGTACTCCAACAGATATACTGCAAAGAACGGTATCAGATACTGTATGGCAGTTGCCCATAACATTAAAAAAGACAATGTTGTGTTGGGATATGTGATCATAGACATACCTGAGGAGGCTTTCAAAGCCGCACTTGGCGCCGTAAATCCTGCAATTCCCATGAAATATGCCATTGCAGACAAAAACTATTACATTTTATATGATGAAACTTTTGGTTACAGGTCAGGAAGCTTTCTGGACAACAATATCCGGGATAAAATATTTCAAATGCAGGCAGGGAAAAAGATTTATCTTGATGAACCATACAGGCTGCTGAGTTACAGTGAAACAAAAGATGATTATCAGCTAAGGATCATATCCTCTGTTCCGGTTGAAATGGTGGTTATCAACAGCAATTATATCACGGTTACTACTTTAGCGGTGGCAATAGGTGCTATTTTGATGTGCCTTATTTTATCCCCTCTTATAATCCGGGGACTGACCAAACCCCTCAGTACTATAATTCATACAATGAACAGGGTTAGAAACGGGGATACTGCAGCTAGAGTCACCGTTAAAAATAATGATGAATTCGGGTATATAGGAAAAAATCTGAATACCATGCTGGATAACCTGAATGAGCTCTATCAGAAGGATCTGGAAAAGCAGAACAGGCTTCGCCTTGCTGAGCTGAAAGCACTGCATTCACAGATAAACCCTCATTTTCTCTATAATACTCTTGATTCCATAAAGTGGCTGGCAAAGCTAAGCGGAATTAATGATATTGTCGTTATGGTTTCCCAGCTTGGCAGGCTTTTGAAAAGCAGCATCAACAATCAGAGGGATATAGTACAGATATCGGAGGAGATCTCGCTTATCGGAAGCTATATTTCAATACAGAAAGTCCGTTACAGCAATAAATTCGAAGTGGATATGGAAGTTGACCCGGATATAATGGGCTGTGAAGTGCCAAAGCTCATTATACAGCCCATTGTTGAAAATGCAATCATACACGGTATCGAAGATAAAATAGGTAAAGCACATCTTAAAATCAGGGGTTGGAAGGATAATGACAGAATTATCTTTGAGATTACGGATGACGGTGTGGGTATGAGTTCGGACGACCTGGAGGGCATCAGGAAAAAAGTGCAGGCCGAGGACATGGGAAAGAGCAGTATCGGACTTGCAAACGTGGATAAGAGGATAAAATTATACTATGGTGAACAGTACGGACTTGCAATAAGCAGTGAAGTAAATGTAGGTACCATAATGAGAGTGGTCATGCCGTTTTTCGAAATACAGCAGGAAAAAACGGAAGGTGAGTCTGAAGATCATGATAAGAATCGTTGTAGTTGAAGATGAAATTCTGGTGAAAAAAGGTCTGATACTGACGACAGACTGGCAGAAGTACGGCTGTGAAGTGGTAGGTGAGGCATCCAACGGTTTTGAAGGTGTTCAGCTTATTGACAGGGTGAAACCCGATATTGTGATCACGGATATAAGGATGCCGGGACTGGATGGTATTAAAATGATAGAAAGTCTCAAGGAGAACGGGGTGAGTCCTGAATTCATCATCATCACAGGCTACGGTGAATTTGAGTATGCCAGAAAAGCTCTGAAGCTGGGAGTGCGGGATTTTCTTGTAAAGCCCATTGACGATGATGATCTGGATAATGCCCTGACAAATACCTGTCAGGCCGTACTGGACAAACAGAGGATTGAAAAAATCAGGGATAAGCTTGATAATATTGGTGAGAGCCGTGTAATGCTCTTCAAGGAATACATTGTGGATCAGGTGTCGGAGGAGGACTATGTCGGAAGGGCTGTCAAATATATAAGTCTGAATTACAGCCTGGATATCACTGTAAAAACCGTGGCCGATAACCTTTTTATTAGTGAGAGCTATTTGAGCAGGCTGTTCAAGCAAAAGGTAGGTCAGACCTTCGGCGATTACCTGACGTATTACAGGATAAAAAAGGCATGTGAGTACCTGCGTGAACCTGACGGTAAAATATACGAAATAGCAGGAAAAATAGGATACAAGGACCAGCGGTATTTCAGCCTGATATTTAAAAAGCTGGTGGGAGTGACACCCAAGGAATTTCGTGATAAATTGAATAGCAGGCTTTGATGATTTTGGGCAATTTATTTTGCACATTGGGCTAATGGAGGTTAATTGATGATAAGAAATATTATTTTTGATATGGGAAATGTACTGCTGGCATACACACCGGATAAATATATCGCAACCCTGACAGAAGATGCGGAGGCTGCGGAGGCATTGCTCCGGGAGCTCTTCCGCAGCAGTGAGTGGCTGGAGCTGGATGCAGGGAGCATAACCGAAGAAAGTGCTGTAGAGAGTGTCAGCCTGAGAATTCCTCAATATGCCGGGCTGGTCAGGAAGGCCATGGACAACTGGCATTCCGATCTGACTCCAATAGAAGGCATGTCAGAGCTGGTGGAAAAGTTAAAAAGTAAAAACTATAATATATATTTGCTTTCCAATACAAGTATGAAGTTTTTCAGTTATATGGATAAAGTTGAAATGTTCAGACACTTCGATGGGTTTATAATATCAGCCAAGGAAAAGTTGGTAAAACCCGACAGAAAAATCTTTGAATGTATTTGCTCCAGATTCGGCTTAAACGCCGGAGAATGCCTGTTCATTGATGATCTGCAGGCCAATATCGACGGTGCTCAAAGTGCCGGACTCAACGCTCATCTGTTCCAGGGGGCTGAGGAACTGACGCAATTTTTGAAGAATAGTAATATTTTATAATTAGATTAACTTTATGTGCTAGTTATTCTATATTTGCTTTACCTGCGTAAATTTTATATAACTGGTAACTTCCGTACTAACTTCATGAAATAGGACGCACCAAAAACAATTACGAAAATTGTATCGCCTCATTATAAAGCGGTTTTGCCGTCGCTCAAACTTGACATCCTGTCTCGATTTGAAGCTCAAAGCAGCGTCCTGCTGCTTTGCCGGCAAAACCGCTTTACCTTCGCCGACAATTTAGCACAATTGTTTTTAACCGTGCATCCTATTTCATGAAGTTGTCCTCGCGTTACCAGTTGATTCTAATTAAATCTATCTGTAAAGCAAAACATATTTCAATTAGCACAACATGTTAAATTAACCGTCATGCTGTTAAAACGGCCTCTCAACTTCGCAGTTAGTACGGAAGTACCGGTATATTAATATTGATTTTATACTGAAAAAGTTGATCAAATAACCCGCACAACAGGTTAATTTGTATGCAATAAGACTATTCAAAAAAATAGTCTTATTTTTTTATGCCCCTCATATACTTTAATGTTAAGGCATATCACGGCCTTATAATATTAAAGCAAAGGAGAATCCTTGTCATGGGCAATAATTATCAGAGACAGTTTTATATATTTCAGAACATGGATAGCAATCTGGGCAATCCAACGGGCTATATAAAGGTTGAGATAAATGATCTGACTGCAAAGCTGCAAATATCACTCGGGAACCTGACAGATAGACCGGGAATGGCATACCGGCTGTATGGCATAAGCAGGAAGGAAAATGAGCTACAATATGCTGAAATATGTGATATCGGGAATAACAACGGCAGAGCGGACTATAAGTTTGGTCTGGAAAACAGCAATATAGGAGGAAGTAATCTTTGCTTTGATGATATTAATGTATTTGCAGTAATAGCAGCAATTCCCGATAACAATTCGGTTGTTTGCCCGCTGGTTGCATATAGAAACGGTCAAGTGCCTTGGAAGCAGGAGTTCGAGGCCGCTCTGAGAAAACCCGCACCTCCGGTAATTGTGGAGGCAGCGGTTGAGAAGATGAACGAAAGAATTGATATGCAGAGGACCATAGAGGAAGATGCTGCGCTGCCTGACATTCCGGCAGATGGAGATAGGGGCAATATTCCGGAAGAAATAAGCAGCTTTGAAGAGGAAAGTCGGAATATAATAACTGAAGAGGGTTTTGAAGAGGAAGGGCGGAATATAGTAACCGAAGAGGGCATTGAAGAGGAAGGGCGGAATATAGTAGCCGAAGAGGGTTTTGAAGAGAAAGGACAGAACATAATAACTGGAGAGGGCCTTGAAAGGGAAGAGCTTGAAGAGGAAACCGTGGGTCAGCTGTCCGATCTGATAGAGGTTTCGGTTAAGAATGAAAATGAAGCTGAACATTCTCGTACTGCTGCGAAACCGGAGCCTGAGAACGTGGCCGATAAAAGCCGCGATGATATATCAAGCAAATTTGAAGCAACCCTGACCAGCATATACAATCACGAAAAGGTGAATGATGCAATAAGTGCGGAAAGTGATATAATAAGTGCCGCCGAAAAAAATTTCAGAGATATCTCCTCAATAAATGCAGAAGGGGACAGGGTGAGAAAAGAGCTTGATATTGACCTTCTGAAAGAGGAACTGGACAAAAGCTTTGAGATATGCAACCCCTTCAACACCAGGAGCAAGAGGTTCAAATGGTGGAAAATCAATAGTCCCGGATACCTCAATAATATACTTTTCAGAAATAATGTAAAAACATATCTTTTATTTAATCCAAAGGTTATGCTGGCACATTATAAGTACAGATATATTGTTTTCGGCATCCGGTATGATAAATATTCGGGAAGAGAGCGCTTTGTATGCGGTGTTCCAGGAGTATACAGCATTGATGAGAACCCCTTCGGAAACCTGGGAAGCTGGGCCCAGCTGGAAGGCTATAGGCCAAAATACGGTGCCTTCGGGTATTGGATCATTCTTATAGATCCGAGAACAGGAAAGTTAATTAAAATTAAGTAGATAATTGTCGTTTCATAGCATTACAAAATGGTATATAATAGAATTATAGGCCTAATATTGTAATGTATCGGAGGGATAAAAATGGCGGCAATACAATGGAGAGACAGCTATATGATTGGCATCAAGGAGATCGACGATCAGCATAAACAGTTATTCGATGCGGTTGACAAACTTTTTGCAGCATGCAGTCAGGGAAAAGGCAAGGAAGAAGTGGGGAATACACTGAAGTTTTTAGAGGAATATACCAAGGTTCATTTTACCGATGAACAGCAGCTGCACATAAAATTCAATTATCCTGAAAGGCTCAACCATAGGAATGTACATGATAATTTTTTGAAGAATTTTGAAAAATTGAAACAGGAATTTGATGAAAAAGGTGCAGGTGTTCTTTTTGTTTCTACTGTTAACAAATTATTTGTGGACTGGCTGATCAAGCATATCGGAAGCATGGACAAGGCCTTTGCCACCTACGTAAAAGAGCAGCAGAAATAAATTATTTGCCGAAATATAGAATAATATAGTATAATTGAGGTAAATTGAGGAAGGCTTGTATAAGCCGTTCCACAGCGAGATTGAAGGAGCTGATCACCTTGACCTCAAAAAATAAGGTTGTTATCCGTATAGCCGGCAAAGATTATACGCTGGTAGGTATGGAGTCAGACGAATATATTCAGAAGGTCGGACTGTATATCGACAAAAAAATGAATGAAATATTGATGCGCAACAATAGGCTCAGTACCTCGCTTGCAGCTGTTCTCACCGCAATAAACGTGGCCGACGATTTTTTCAAATCCCGTGAAGCGGAGGTTAATGTCAGGAAGGAAAAAGAAGCTGTAAATGAAGAACTTGAGAAACTCAGGAATGAAATCATGCAATTGAAGGAAGAAAACGGCAGCCTGGCTGCAAAAAATACCAGCCTTCAATTGGAACTTGCCAAAAGGGAAGCAGAGCTTGGCGAAGTCAGAAATTCAATAGATAAGGGGAGCAGAACTCTTATTCAAAAAACTTTGAGTGGATATGATATGTAGTTGTTCATAGCTGACACAGCCGGAGGAAAAATACCCTCCGGCTTTTTGTTACACAGGACAGGTTTGACTTTTAAAAATCTGCATTATATAGTTAGAATTGATGGGAAATACAAAAAACATATACGAATACGAAGGGTTTATATGAAAGTAATTTTTATATTTATAGATGGAATAGGTACCGGCAATAAAAACCGGGATACAAACCCAATATATGCCGCGCACACACAGGTTTTGTCAAATATGATCGACAATGCCCGGTTCACAGCCGATGCATCCATGGGAGTGCCGGGACTGCCTCAGAGTGCTACCGGACAGACTGCCATTTTCACTGGTATCAATGCGCCGGCAGTACTGAACAGACACCTCAGCGGACAGCCTACCGTCACACTGAAGAAGCTTATTCAGGATATTAATATCTTCGGACAACTGATGAAAAAGGGATTGACGGTTACCAATGCAAATGTCTACCGGGATGAATATCTTGCCAACATGCTGGAGGTCAAGGACAGGCGGAACAGGCCATCTGTGACTTCCGTCATGGGAATGGCCGAAAATATCAAGTTCCGCAATGTAAAAGATTTTATGGAGAATAACGGAGTATATCATGATATAACCGGTGATATATTAAAAGAGTCTGGATATGAAGTGGATGTGATATCGCCGGAGGAGGCAGCCCAAAACCTTTACAGGTTAAGCCGCCAATATGACTTTACCTTGTACGAACATTTCATAACTGATTACGCGGGTCATAAATTTGAAATGGACAGGGCAACCGAAGTGGTAGTCAACCTGGACAGATTTCTGGGTAAATTGGTTGATATGCTGGACTTTGAGCAGGAGGACGTACTTATAATCACCAGTGATCATGGAAATCTCGAGGATATATCGGTCCGGACACATACCATGAACAGGGTTCCGGTAATTGTAAAGGGAAAGAAGGCTGAGCAGGTGGAGAAGGAAATAAACTCTTTGGTTGACATAATGCCTTTTGTCATGGAATTATTCAGGAGGGAATTAGACGGCAATGACAAAGAAAATTGAGCTTTTGGCACCTGCAGGCAATTATGCTGCATTCCTTGCTGCGGTTGAAAATGGCGCGGATGCGGTTTATATGGGCGGAAAGCTGTTGAATGCAAGACAGTTTGCAGGAAACTTTGAGGATGAAGAACTGCAAAAGGCAATAGATTATGCACATGTCAGGGGAGTACGCATACTTCTCACCCTAAATACACTGGTGCTGGACAGTGAAATGCAGGAGGCTGTGGAATATGCGGCCAGGGCATATGAAATGGGCGCGGATGCTTTTATAATACAGGATATGGGACTTGCGGCAAATCTAAAAAAAGCTGTTCCCGGTATTCCCATCCATGCAAGCACCCAGATGACTGTTTATAACCTGGAGGGCGTAAGGTCTCTCGAAAAAGCCGGCTTTGAAAGAGTGGTACTTGCCAGGGAGCTTGGAATTGGTGAGATCAGAGAAATTTGCCGCAATACCGGGCTTGAAATTGAAGTATTCGTACATGGCGCACTCTGTATCAGTTACTCCGGCCAGTGTCTGATGAGCAGCATGATCGGCGGCAGGAGCGGAAACAGGGGGAAATGTGCCCAACCCTGCAGAATGTATTATTCGCTGGCCAGGGATGGAAAAAACCTTAAAAGCAGCTATTTGCTCAGCCCAAAGGATATCTGCTATATAGACCATCTGGCAGAACTGGTTGACGCAGGTGTGGCCTCCTTTAAAATAGAGGGCAGGATGAAAAGCCCCGAATACGTTGCCACCGTGGTGGGCACCTACCGGAAATATCTGGATCTGCTCCAGCAGGAGCAGAGAAAGCTCCCGGGTGAAACGCCGGTTGAAGCAAATCAAAAGCAAATATCGGGTCCCGGGGTTTCGGAGCAGGACAGGCATCAGCTCCTGCAAAGCTTTAACAGGGGGGGTTTTTCAAAGGGATACCTGCTGGGCAAGACCGGGCCTGAGATGATGGCCTACCATAAGCCTAAAAACTGGGGAACCTATTTAGGCACGGCGCTTGCCCGGGACAGCAGCACCAACTCTGTAAAGATCAGGCTGGAAAATACATTGGGAAATGGAGACGGCATAGAGATATGGTCGGGGAAAGCTTGCGAGGAAAGTCCCGGCGGTATTATCACAAAGATAGTCCTGGATGGGGGCAAACAGGTCAAGCGCGCCAACTCCGGCCATACGGTCTGGGTCTCGGTTATCAGGGGAAATATAGAAAAGGGGAGCAGGGTTTACAAGACTTCGGATAAGGAAATGCTGGAGCAGGCAGCAGCTTCCTTTGCAAAGCCCTCCAGAAAAGCAGATATTAAAGCTGCCTTTAAAATGAAGGCCGGGGAACTGCCGGAATTAATCCTGGAGGATTTCAACGGCAATATTGTTTCTTCGAGGGGTGGCAGCCTTCCTGAAAAAGCTGTTAACAGGCCTCTCACCGGGGACAGGATTTCAGAACAGCTAAAAAAAATGGGTTCAACACCCTTTAATGTGGTTGAATTAAATATAGATATGGATAACGATATTGTGATACCTATAAGTGAATTAAACAATATCAGGAGAAGAGCGGCCGAACTTTTGGAAAGTAAGCGCGTATTGGCAGGAAAGCCGGAACACGGACTGCAAAATAATCCGACATATTTCCCGGGAAATACTGCAGACCTGTCATATAGTCTGAAAAAGCCAAAAATTTCTGCCATGTTCTATCATGTAAACAGGGATATGGAGCTGGACCGGGTCAATGCAGACAGATTGTATATTCCTTTGAAAGATATTTTGGACCGGGACACCGGTGAGCAGATAACAAAAGTCAGAAGCCAGGGAAAAGAAGTGTATGCATATATTCCGGCAGTGATCAGGGGAAAGCAGACAGAGCTTCTCATTAAAAACGCCCGAACCGTCAGGGAAAAAACCGATGGATTTCTGGCGGGAAATATAGGAGTTGGGGAGCTGCTGAGGGATGTGCTGGGTGAGAATGTGAAATTAATGGGTGATTATACTCTCAATGTGCTAAACAGTTCAACTCTGGGTTTCTTTAAGGAAGCAGGCTATAAAGGGGCTGCCTTATCCTATGAGCTGAATTTGACCCAGCTGGCATCCATTGCCTGCCCGGGGGATTTTGAAGCCGAAATTGGAGTTTACGGGAGAATACCCGTTATGACCAGCGAGTACTGTCCGGTGGGAGGAAGTGTGGGAAATGCCGCGCCTCACAGGTGCGGAACGGAGTGTAAAAACGGAGTTTTTCACTTAAAGGACAGAAAGAATGCGGCATTCCTTGTCAGGTGCGACTGCCTGGATTGCAGAAGCACCATATTCAACTCGGATATATTGTTTGCGCCCGATCTGCTGGACGATATATGTAAAACGGGGGCGGCTTATCTGAGGATGAGCTTTATTGACGAAATAAGTCAGGAAGTTTATGATATTGTTAATTTACACAGAGATATGATAGAAGGCGGAAGAAACACACCTTCCGCCCAAAGAACAATGGAAATAATCAGAAGCAGGGGTATAACAAAAGGTCACCTGCAGAGAGGTGTTTAGCAGTTATTAAGGATACTGGGCTCAGTTATACCCGGAAATGGAGGAACAGGTGGTTGAAGTTTTTGTAGAGGTGTGCAGGGAGGATGCAATACTGCCGGTATATGCGAATCCGGGTGATGCGGGGATGGATGTATTTGCTGCCGAAGAGGTGATTATAGCCCCGGGTGAGACAGCCATAGTGCCCACCGGTTTAAAGCTCGCAATACCGGAGGGCTATGAAATACAGGTGAGACCCAGGAGCGGGCTGTCACTGAAAACTCCCATCAGGATTCCCAATTCCCCTGGTACCATTGACAGCGGTTACAGAGATGAATTGGGGATAATTGTAAGCAACAATTCCGACAGGAATGTGTGCCAACCCGGCCGGACACCTTTTACACTGGAGGAGAAGGGCAACAGGCAGGGAACGTATATTGTAAGAAAGGGTGACAGGATTGCCCAGATAGTATTGCAGGCAGTACCAAAAATGGTGTTTACAAAAGTCCCGTCGGTAAAGGCTGTGGGGAATGACAGGGGAGGCGGCTTTGGCTCGACCGGAGTAAAATAGGGGGAATCCGCTCTGATAAAACAAAGGGACAAATATAAAAAATTTATTTTTACTGACATTTCCAAAGAGAAAAAAGATGATTTTCCTGTAATAATAGGTGAAACCTACGGTATTGATAAGAACAGCTGCATGCTTCACTACCATGACTGTATCGAAATATGCTATATAAAGCAGGGGACCGGAACTTACCTGATCGATGGAAATGAATATTCTTTTGCAGCCGGTGATATTTTTGTCATCGGCAGCAATGAAATACACCTGGCCTATAATGACAGAGATGTCATAATGCTTGTAGTCCTTTTTATGCCCGCATTAATTTATAATGGAGCAGGGTACTCTTTTGAGATGGATTATATCAGCACATTTCAGGAGGCCAGGAGGATGCTGTTTCACAGGATATCGCCCTCTTTTAGCCATTATGAAGCTATTCTTGACGCTCTTTTGGAGATAATGCATGAAAATACCGGTAAAAACCCCGGATATGAGTTAATGGTTAAAGCAGCTCTCTTAAAAATGACTGTAAATATTAAGAGGTGCTTTAATATTGAGTTAAAAAGTAGTTTACATAATAACACAAAGAATTACGACTTTTTTATTCCGGTATTTGAGTATATTAAGGAAAATTATTCAGGAAAGATTAAAATAGAGGAGCTGGCCAGGCTTGTCAATATGAGCTCATCAAATTTCAATCTGGTTTTTAAAAAGTCAACCGGTTCAACACCTACTGAATATATAAATAAATTCAGGATAGTAAAAGCATCTCAAATGCTGCTGGAAACAGACGGAAAAATTATAGATATTGCCGCAGAGGCTGGTTTTCTGAGCCTGCCGCATTTTATAAGCTGCTTTAAAAAATACACCGGAAAACTTCCGAAGGATTTCAGGAGCATAAGAGAATATATAAATTAGTTTGTAATATATATAAAGATGTAAAAGATGCGCTGCCGTATAATTTTTATACGGCAGCAATTTTTTTGAAAAGCAATTATAAGAAGCAATTAATAATAGGTAATTATGAGGAGTGATTATATGGAAAAAAATTTGACGGTTACATCCCAGTCCCATAATGAAGTGACAGTTTTCGCCGCAGAGGAATTGAAAAGATACCTGGAGTTGATGCAAAACAACCGGACCGGAGGTCTTGAAAAAGCGCACCTGATAAAGCTTGGAGTATTCGGGGATTTTGACATAAAGCCCATAAACGGCAGTACAACAGCATTTGATGATGAGATTTTCATTGATATTGACAACGGTGAGGGCATTATTGCAGGAGCAAATCCCAGAAGTGTTCTGCTTGGAGTCTACAGATTCCTCACAGAGGCAGGCTGCAGATGGGTCAGGCCCGGAGCCGGGGGAGAAATCATTCCTGGGCGGTGTATTGAGGATATTTCAGTAAGGCTGCAGGAAAGGCCGTCATACAGGCACCGCGGCATATGTATTGAAGGGGCGGTCAGCCTGGAAAATGTCACGGATACTGTAGACTGGCTGCCAAAAGTGGGATTGAACAGTTATTTTATCCAGTTCAGGGAGGCATATACTTTTTTTGAGAGGTGGTATAACCATACCGATAATCCTGAAAAGCAGGGTGAGAAATTTACCATTGAAAAAGCAAGAGAACTTACAAAAGCACTGGAGGCGGAGATTAAAAAAAGAGGCCTGATTTACCATGGAGTGGGGCATGGCTGGACCTGTGAACCCCTGGGTATCCCCGGCGTAAGCTGGGAAAAGATCCAGGAGGATATCAGCCCTGAGGTCACCAGGTATTTTGCAATGGTCAAGGGTGAAAGAAAGATGGTTGACGGGATCCCCTTAAACCTGAATCTGTGTTATTCCAATCCGGAAGTTCAGGAAATGATGGTACAGAGTGTGCTGGATTATCTGAAGTCCGATAAAAATGTTGATATCCTTCATTTCTGGCTGGCAGACGGGTACAACAACCAATGCGAGTGTGAAAACTGTAAAAAGCATATACCTTCGGATTTTTATGTGCAGATATTGAATAAACTGGACAGGGTGTTGACGGAAAATAATATTAAAACCAAAATCGTATTCCTGCTGTACTATGATCTTCTGTGGACTCCCGAAGAGTATCATATTGAGAACCCGGACAGATTTATAATGATGTTTGCACCCATAACAAGAACCTATACCCACTCTTTTGCCGGCAGCACCGTAAGTGAAAATACCGTCAGGCATGAAAGAAATGATATTAAGCTGCCCAAAACCATAGGTGAAAATCTTGGGTTCTTAAAAAACTGGAAAAAGGAGTTTAAAGGAGACAGCTTTGATTTTGATTATCATTTCATGTGGGACCACTTTTATGATCCAGGCAGTATATACACAGCTAAAACTGTTTATGAAGATGTACTGAATCTGAAGGAAATAGGCCTGGATGGCCTGATCAGCTGTCAATGCCAGAGAGCGTTTCTTCCCACGGGATTTGGTGTATACACAATGGCCCGGACCCTTTGGAATGACAGGCTGGACTTTGATAAAACAGCTGGGGACTATTTTAACAGTGCTTTTGGCGAACAGGGAAGCCAGTGTTTTTCATACCTGCTGACCTTGTCGGAATTATTTACACCACCGTATATGCGGGGAGAGATTCCGGCGGCTGATGAGAAAATTTCAAATAAATACGATTCCATACATAAGGTTTGTGAGGAGTTCGGATTGTTAATAAATCAGAACAGGGAGAAGGGACATCCAAGTCAAAGGCTGTCCTGGCAATATCTAACCTTTCACATGGAAATTTGCATACGTATGGCTGAACTTTTAAAGTACAGAACGCTTAATAATTTTGAAATGGTTGAAAGCGCCTGGAAAGGGCTGAAGAAATATATTTGCAGCATCGAGGACCAGGTACAGCCGGTTTTTGATCTGTACGAATTTATCCAGACTTTTGAGATCATGAACGGTTTTGTCCTGAAAGATCCGGAAGAGAGGAAATGACAAATGCAATGGATTAAATTCAGATGCAGTTCAGGTGCAGTTCAGATGTAATTCGGTGTAATTCAGGGAGGATGGGATTATGAGAAATTTAAAGATTGCAGTAATTGGTGCAGGAAGTACATATACCCCCGAACTTATCGAGGGATTTATCGTCAGGAGGGAGACCCTTGACGTGGAATCCATTTATCTCATGGATATAGATAAACCAAAAATGGGTATAGTGGGTGCACTGACCGAAAGAATATTAAGGAAAAATTCCATGAAATGCAGGGTTGTTATGACAGACAATCTCGAGGAGGCAATACAGGGGGCTCATTATGTGCTGTCCCAGGTCAGGGTGGGTAAACTGGATGCCAGGATCAGCGATGAAAAGATACCCCTTAAATATGACATGCTGGGACAGGAGACCACGGGGGCAGGCGGCTTTATGAAGGCCATGAGGACCATTCCCGTTATTATGGATATTGTAAAAACCATGGAAAGACTTGCTCCCGACGCATGGCTCATCAACTTTGCAAATCCGTCGGGTCTGGTGGCTGAAGCAGTATTGAACAACAGCGGCATTAAGATGGCAGGATTGTGCAATTGCCCCACCAGCATGATAAAAGATGCCAGAGCCATGGTTTCAGCTGATACGCGGAATTTTGACTACGATTACGTCGGGCTGAATCACCTGAGCTGGATAACAGGAGTATATGCAGAAGGAAACAATATCCTGCCACAGCTTATTGAGAGTGGACTGGAAATAACAACTATGAAAAATATCCAGGAGGCGGAGCTTCAAAAACCGTTGCTGAAAGCCACCGGAGGAATTCCTTCCTCGTACCTTAACTATTACTATTTCAGGGATGCTCAGATAAATCACTGCAAGGAAGCGGAGAAAACCAGGGGCGAGGTGTGCAAGGAGCTTGAAAGGGAGCTGCTTGAGCTGTATGAGGACATTAACCTGGTTGATAAACCGGCACTGCTGGAGCAGAGGGGCGGAGCGTATTATTCCACCGCAGCAGTCTCACTGATCGATGCGCTGGAAAATGACAAAAATGAGTATCATGTTGTAAATGTAAGGAATGAAGGTGCATTACCCTTTATGGACAATGATGATGTTGTTGAGGTAAAGTGTCTTGTAAACAGAAAGGGAATTTTCCCGGTTAAAATGAAGAATTTTAATAACCATATGATCATAGGGTTGATGAAGGCTGTGAAGGCATATGAAAAGCTGGCTGCCAGGGCAGGACTGACAGGGGATTATGATGCGGCACTGTCCGCCTTGCTGGTCCATCCGTTAATAGGTGATTACAACAAGGCAAAACCCATGCTCGATGAGATGCTGGAAGCCAACAGAAAATTTTTGCCGCAGTTCCATAAGAAATAGAAACAGTTGCTAACTTCCTTTACTCGCCGCACAGCGATAAAGGACAATTAATTACATAACATTTTGTGGCCACAAATGTGGCTCAAAGCCATAACATGGCTTGGGAGGCTAATATGAAGCAATACGTGCTTGGGGTGGATGGAGGCGGTACAAAAACACAATGTGCACTGTATGATATTGAAGGTAACGAAGTTGACTTAATTAACTGGGGCCCGACGAACCATGAGGTATTAAAAGGCGGCTATCAAGGCTTCAAAAGTGAAATGACACTGATGCTCAACTACCTTGTAAAGCGTAACGGGCTGCAAATCAGTCAGATAGTTAAAAGTGTTTTTGGCATGGCAGGAGTTGATACAAGATGGCAGCATAAGGTCATTTCAGGAATTTTGAAGGAACTTGGCTTCAATGATTTTAAATTGTATAATGACGCCTACCTTGCAATAAAAGCCGGAAGTAAAAACGGGTGGGGAATCGGAGTTGTCAATGGGACAGGGTGCAGTGTGGCCGGTATTGACCGGACGGGAGGCGTTCTCCAGGTGGGAGGTATGGGTGCCATTACGGGAGATCTGGGCGGCGGTGCATACCTGGGAGAAAAGTTTATACAGTCTGTTTACAATTACTATTTCAGGTGCGGGGCAGAGACCTGTATGCTGGATATGATTCCCGAAGAACTGAAGGTGGAGTCAAAATATGATTTCATTGACAACGCTATCCGGAAAATAGAAGAAGGAAGCATAAGTGTACGGGAACTGAACAGAATTATCTTTGATGCTGCCAACAAAGGAGATAACCTGGCCATAAAAATACTCGAGGAGCTTGGCCGGAGTCTGGCAAACTCGGTTAACGGGTGTATCAGGGAGCTGAAATTTGATACACCTGGGCTGCAGGTAATACTATCGGGCTCCATTAATACAAAAGCGGCAAATCCCACAATTACCGACACTTTAAAAAAATGTGTGACCTCGGCGAACAGGGATATGGCTATAGAGTTTATCCTCCTGGATAAGCCGCCGGTCGTAGGTGCGGTCATATGGGCCCTTGAGGATATAATGGACAGAGAGCAAATAATCGGACTTTTTATGAAATACTGATCATAGTGCGCGAGTACAACTTCAAAAAATGGTAAGCTCTATTAAAGGTACAAATTTAAATTTATTAGTTAACAGCACTCCTTGAAATTTTCATTTATCTGCCTTATTCTCTAATAGTAATATATAATATAGGTAAATCTGCATCATGGAAAATTGGTGTGCAAGTGTGCCGGGGCGTACCTGGATTATAGGAGGCGAGCTTATAAATATTAACGGAAATACCCAATCCATCAAGGAGAGGCTTCTTAACGAGCTTGAGGAGTTGTATGATAAAAAATTCGAATCAAGGGAACTTGTTCCTGCCGAATTGGCTGAAACCATAGCAAGAATTTCTCATGAGATTAACAGGGAGATATCTGTTCTTATAAACAGAAGAGGAATTGTAGTTGACATAAGTATTGGCGACAGCGGAACAGTGTCGCTGCCCCAGTTGGACAACAGAAGAGGGAAATCCAGATTGTCTGCTATCAGATGCATTCATACACACCCCGGCGGAAACGGGATGCTGTCGCAGGTTGACATAAGTACACTGCAAAAGCTGAGGCTGGATGCAATGCTGGCAATGGGCATAAATGAGGGACAGCCTGGGGAAATATATGCGGGCTGCCTGTCGGCCGAGCAGGATGTGGATGTGTATGGCCCGTTTACACTGGGCGAGCCGAGGCTTAACTATCTGTATAAAATCATAGAGGAACTTGACGCCTCGGTGAAGGATGATATATATGAAAATGAAGGAGAGGCCGAGAAAGCCATACTTGTTGGACTGGAAACCAGTCAGAGCAGACTGGAAAGTGCCTCGCTCAGGGATGCGGAGGACTCTCTCACTGAGTTGGAGGAACTGGCCGGGACCGCAGGAGCAATAGTTGTGGACAAGGTCCTCCAGCGCAAGCAGGCCCAGGACTCGGCCTACTATGTGGGAAAGGGCAAAATAGAGGAGCTGTCTCTGCTGTGCCAGGCAAGGGATGTTCAGCTGCTCATATTCGACGATGAGCTCTCGGGCGCCCAAATTAGAAATATAGAAGACGCAACAGGTGTAAGGGTGGTAGACCGTACCACATTAATATTGGATATTTTCGCCCAGAGGGCCATATCAAAGGAAGGCAAGCTTCAGGTGGAGCTGGCACAGCTCAAGTACCAGCTTCCCAGACTCATCGGCCTGGGAACCCAACTGTCCAGGCTGGGCGGAGGTATCGGAACACGTGGCCCTGGTGAGAAAAAGCTGGAGGTGGACAGAAGGCATATCCGCAGAAGAATATCAGGTCTTGAGAGAGAACTTGGGCAGCTTGAGAAAAGAAGAGACTTTATGCGGAGCACAAGAAGTAAAAACAATGTGCCTGTTATAGCCATCGTTGGTTACACAAATGCCGGAAAATCAACACTCATGAACAGGTTGTGCGGAGCGGCCGTATTTGTGGAGGACAAACTGTTTGCCACTCTTGATCCGTCTGCCCGCAAGCTGATACTGGCCGACGGAAGGGAAGCCGTACTCGTAGATACGGTCGGCTTCATAAGAAAACTGCCCCATGATTTGATAGAGGCGTTCAAGTCAACACTGGAGGAGGCAGTGCACGCAGATATGCTGCTGCATGTTGTTGACGCTTCAAATGAGAATGCAGCAATGCAGATCAGTGTTGTGGAGGGGCTGTTGGATGAATTGGGAGCTTCCTCAAAAAATACGATACTTGTACTCAACAAGCAGGATCTTGTCACCTCGGGAGGCAGAATAAATTCCATAGGCTATTCCTCAGTCTGTGAAATATCAGCAGTTACCGGAACCGGTATTGACCGTTTGCTTGAACAAATTACCGAAGGTTTTAAAGACAGGCTCAGGGAAATAAATCTGCTCATACCATATAATGAGGGGTGGGTGCTGCCATACATTTACAAATACGGGCAAATAATCAATCAGGAGTATCTGGAGAACGGAATACAGGTTAAGGCTTTAGTGAAATTAGACAAAATTGGCAAACTCGAAGAATTTATCCTTGTATAATATATATAAGTACGGTATTATATTTATAATAGAATGTATTAAATTCTATGCATTGGAAATAATAAGGAATAGTTAGATAATATATACATATGAATAATTATATTATTATCTGATTATTCTGAAAACTCAAAAAAATCTATCAGGGAAGGGGTTTTGATTATGCTTGTTAGAAACTGTGCAGGTGGTGTTGTCTTTTCCGGAGAGAAAGTATTTCTTCTCAAAAATGAGAAGGATGAGTGGGTGCTTCCTAAGGGAGTAATTAAGATCGGGGAATATCCCGATGAAGTTGCCAGGCGAAGAGTTAAAGAAGAAGCAGGAATTAATGCCGAAATTATTTCTACTGCGGGTAATACCAATTACGAATTCTTTTCAGTCACACGTCAAAGGCCAGTCTGCAATAAGATCACATGGTACGTCATGAAATCCCTGGATGATAAATTTGAAGTTAATAAAGAAGAGAACTTTACCGATGGCGGTTATTTTACCATTGAGGAGGCCTTGCAAAAAATAACCTACAGTCAGGACAGATCCCTTATAAACTGTTCCTATTCAAAGTATTGCAAGGTGGAAAATTCCGATGCGGTAGGGTTTTATTAAGTTTGACAATAATAAAGTAAATAAATTACAGCACTCTCCATGATGGGGAGTGCTGATTTTATTGAGGTGAAAAAGCTTGCAGCCTTTAATTTTCAGGTATACTGAGGTATAATAATTACTATTCTGCTATAACCTTTTTTATGGAGGCAAAATGATATCCGAATATAAAACAGTCCTTAATACTGCTGTAACCGAGTTTGAGGAAAAGAAATCAAGATTTATAACGAATGTAAAGCCTGTGTCTTCTGAGGAGGATGCGGTTGAATTTATAAATGAAATAAAATCCAGGCACTGGAATGCCACCCACAACGTCTATGCCTATTCCATAAGCGGTGACAGCCTCATCCAGAGATACAGCGATGACGGTGAACCGTCAGGAACGGCCGGTATGCCGGCGCTTGAGGTTATCAGGAGGATGGGTGTGCAAAATGTTGCCGTTGTTGTGACCAGATATTTCGGAGGTACGCTCCTGGGTGCATCCGGTTTGATACGCGCATACAGCCACGGGGCTTCTCTGGGTCTGGAGGCCGCTGAAGTAGTTACGAGAAAATTATGTGTAAATGTTAACATAATGCTTGAATATACATTGTTTGGGAAATTACAGAATATGCTCATGACAAACAATAATATAATAAAAGATACACAGTATGGACAGGATGTTGAAATCACGGTCCTTATTGAGGACGGAAGAGAGGAAGCCTTAATCAGGGAGGTCGTTGAGAACACAAATGGCAGGGCCATCATCGGATGCGGTGAAAAAGAATATATAACATTGGATGGTGAAGGGAAAGTCATAGGTTAGCAAACTCATATGCCAGCAGGTTGATTATTTGAGAAATTACTATTATAATGTTTAAGTAATAATTCAAAAAATTAATCAGCAATGTTTATTATAATGCAGTGAGCATTAGGGAGGTATTTATGTCAGGGCATTCAAAATGGGCCAATATCAAGCGTCAAAAGGGAGAAGCCGACGCAAAGAAGGGAAAGATTTTTACTAAGCTTGGCAGAGAAATTCAAATTGCTGTTAAAGTTGGTGGAAGTGCAGATCCAGCTACAAATTCCAAACTGAAGGATGTTATTGCCAAGTGTAAAGCTGTCAATATGCCTAATGATAATATTCAGAGAAGTATAAAAAAGGCTGCCGGCGACGGTGATAATGCGAATTATGAAGAAATAACCTATGAGGGCTATGGTCCGGGCGGGGTAGCTGTTATTTGCGAATGTACCACCGATAACAGAAACAGGACTGCGGGGGACTTAAGGCACTACTTTGATAAATTCGGAGGTAATCTGGGTCAGAGCGGCTGTGTTTCCTTTATGTTCAATAAAAAAGGTGTTATAGTTATTGAGAATGACGGAAAAATCAGCGAAGATGATCTCATGATGGAAGCCCTTGAGATTGGTGCCGAGGATTTCAAGGCGGATGGGGATGTATTTGAAATATTGACTGACCCTGCGGATTTTTCAGCTGTACGTGAGGCGCTTGAGAACAAGGGATATGAATTCCTTGAAGCCGAAGTGTCAATGCTTCCTACAACGACTACAAAACTTACCGATCCTGAGCAGATCAAGTTTATGGATAAGCTGATTGAAAATCTGGAGGACCTTGATGATGTTTCCAATGTATATCACAGCTGGGAACAGGATGAAGAATAATTCGGAACGTGTTGAATAGATATAAAATGGGAACGGCCCTTGTGGCCGCCGATAAAAAAGCCGGCTGATGCCGGCTTTTAACTTTAACAACAACTAAAGCATTTTAATTTTACTGCTTATCAATGATTTCCAGTCTGCCCTCGTCAACGAACTTTTGAATATGGGCAACTTTGATGTCCAAATCAGTAGCAATTTTACCTATTGTAGCTCTTGGATTCAGCTTCAAGTAGTTCTTGATTTTTTTAAATTCCAGTTCGTTTCTCTGGCTGCAGGTCAGACAAAGACCGTCACTGGTGGTATATTGGAACATTCCCATACATTCTTTACATTGCTTTGTTTCAGCCATATATAACCCCGGTAATTAATTATAATTGATATTTTAGTAATATTAATCCGAACAAATCTGGCTGTTTTTTGCCTTAATGCCAGGAATATTGTTCAAATTCTCCTCCAACTCCAGCACTTCCTTGTCAGATCCAATCAAGTGAAGGATAATAAGGCCTTCGTTTGAGCAAAAGTCTTCACCTGCATCATGAATTCCAAGCCTTGTTTTGATAATACAGCCTGATTTAGTAAAAACATGCTGCATTTCAGAAACATTTTCAATTCTGTTGTTTGTCAGAACAGTCATAACATTATAGCAAGCCATAAACAACCTCCATAATAATAATTAAGTGATAAGTAAAACTTGTTGTAACTCCCGGTATTTATTATTGACCAGCCCGGTCTTCAGGTTCTGCTGCAGCCGGTACGTCAGGATTTTGTACCTCAAGTACATCCAATATAAAAATAAATATCGGAATTCCGATTATAAGTCCCCAAATCCCAAGGATATGCTCTGATACTATCAGAATTACGAAAGTATAGAACACCGGAAGTTTTGTCTTCTGGGACATAAGCTTCGGATTGAGAATATAGCTCTCAAGGGCATGCAATATTGCAATCAGAATCAAAACATAAACAATCATTCTAAAGCCGCCAATTGTAAAAGCTATAATAGCAAGCGGCAGCAGTGATATAACCACACCTGCTACGGGGACAAGCCCCAATACGAATATCATGGCGCCTAAACCCAATACCTGCGGAAAGTCAAGTACGTACAGCATTATCATTGACAGGATGGCATTGATAAATGATATGGTTATCTGAGTTTGGATTACTTTTCCGAAGGATTGAAGAAATTTTCTTCCGAAAAAGGACATTTCATCATATACAACTTTAATTTTACTATTTTTAAAATATGAGGTGAATTTGACGATCCTGTTTTTTTCAAGTATAAAAAACAAGCTCAATATCAGGGCTATAAAGATATCGATGCCCCATTTGCCTATATTGGTGATGGATTTGATCAAACCCTCATAATTATTGTTGATATACGTTGACACTTTAAATTCCTTTGAAAGTGATATGAAGTAATTCAAGGTTTCATTTTCATAGGTACCGTTTAAGAAAACAATTGCCTGCTGTATGATTGAGTTTACTTCGGAAATTATTTTCGGAATATACAGATACAGTACATAAACGGCAAGTGTCAGGATTGCAAGGTATACTGTAATGATAATAGCCTTTAAGACTCTTGAATTAAGATTTTTAGCCCTTTTAAAAACAAAATTTTGCGCAGTATAGCCGAGATAAGCAAAGATAAAGGTCAGCAAAAACATGTTTGCCATACCTCTTAAAAGGTAGATGCCTAATCCGAAAGCAAGAAGTATCAGTATACGCCTTGTCATTTGATTTGTGAGGATTGTTTTAAATGTTGTCATAGAAACCGTTTCCTTGTTATTATTATAAGAAAATACATTATCCCCGCAGTGTATGTACAGGCTTGGTGCAATTAACTTATTAGTTCAATTATATAAAAATATTCATAACTTATAAAGTGTTTATTTGCAAATAAGTTTAATTAAATAAAAGGACACCGTCCTAAACGGCATCCTTTTATTATTGTGCCCTTTAAGGACACTCACCTGCAAATATTACTTGTTCATTTCCTGATGCTGATCTCTAAATGTCTGGAATACTTTCTTGGTGATGTTTCCACCGACTTTACCAGCATCTCTGGAAGTCAAATCACCATTGTAACCTTCTTTGAGGTTTACGCCTACCTGAGAAGCTATTTCATACTTCATGTTCTCAAAACCAGTGTTTCTGTTATTACTTCTACTTGCCATAATCGCATTCCTCCTTTTAGTGTCACCATATTTCACTGTTATCAGTGATTTTGCTGGTGTACTTATATAATTTGCAATACCGAAAAAATTATTACAGAAATTTATAACTTTTTTAATAAAAAATTCTGGAAATAGAAACATAAATATATTTTTACCCGGCCATAAAAGTAATAAAGTGGCGTCAAACACCCGCCACTTTAGGCTATTATTGATTTCTTGCAGTTTCAGTTTCCCTAAATAAAAGACTTATGCTGTACAAACCGGCAATACCTACTATGGTAAATATTGTCCTTGTTAAAAGCGAAGCGGTTCCAAATATGGAGGCAACCAGGTCATATCTGAATAAGCCAACAGAAAGCCAGTTTAAAGCTCCAATGATAACCAGTACTAGTGCAACCCTATCCAAAGGTGTTCTCATTGTCATAACTTCCTTTCTTGATAGTTTTGGCAAATTTCTATATTAGAAATTGTGCTTGAATATATTATAATTAATGTACATATTTTTTATTCACTGCGGTCATTACATGCATAAAATAACCGCACTTCCTTTTTTACGGGAAATGCGGTGTATTTAAATAACCGTCTGTTTTCACAGGCAGTTAGTCCTGATATATGATGCGTACAAAGAATTTTCTTTTTTAGAGAACAATGTTTTTTGTAACCATAATCAGGTTTTATGATAATAAGATTTACTGATCAGGTAACATTAACAGTAATGTATTTGAATTAACTTGATGTTTTTAATTTAAAGCATCCAAATGAGATAACGTATAATTAAGCTATTCCAGGGAGTGACAATTAATTAAAATCATAATAAATAACTATTTTGTAAAGTCACTCCTTAGTATAATATGAAAAAGAAAAATTATGTGTGATAGTAAAAATATTTATTTATAACAAATACCAGTACAATATTCTGCATATTGTACTAGATTAACGGAGGCAGGGTTTGAATCTGATAGAAACACCAAATTTACCGGCTGGGACAGTGACCGCCGTCATTATTGACGGAAGGATACCCCGCGAAATAAAAGCTGCGCTTGAAAGGCTCAAAATAGCCATAGTACCCACAGAGGCCCATCCGGATGTATATGCTGCCGTTGCGTTCCATCCCGACATCATGCTGCACCACATAGGCGGAGATGTTTTGGTATACGCACCGGGCACACCGGAACAATTTCTGGATACACTTCGGGAAAGAGGCTTCAGGTTGTTTCAGGGCAATACCGTGCTGGGAGACAAATACCCTATGACTGTAGCCTACAATGTTGCAAGAGTCGGAAATTATGCAATTCACAACACCAAATATACCGATCCTGTTGTACGGGAGCTGCTTGCCTCGAAAGGAGTTGAGTTTATTCACACAAATCAGGGTTATTCCAAATGTCTGACCTGTGTGGTTGATTCAAACAGTATCATAACCTCGGATCACGACATCCATAGAAGAGTCTGTGCCGCAGGTTTGGATTCATTGCTGATAGAGCCTGATGAGTCCATCAGGCTGGAGCCTTTTAATATGGGTTTTTTCGGGGGAGCCACAGGTATGATAGGGAAAAATAAACTTGCAATAGCCGGAGATTTACGTTTTCATAAAAATTACCATAAAATAATGGACTTTTTGAGTTTAAAACGCGTAGACGTGGTTATGCTTAATGATGGAAAGCTTATGGACATAGGAACAATAATTCCTGTGGAACAGAATCGGCAGTACAATCTTTGGTTCTGAAAATAAAGAAAATACGCTGCTCGCTCTGTTATAAATTAATCTTGAAGGTGTAGTACCTTAAAAAATTACAGTGCATATAATGTAGCAAGACTTAAGAGCGGATAAAGCTGCTGGGAAATTATAAAAATAATTTTTGATAGCATAAACTGTAAAAACGCTCACTGCATACAACATTTTGCCAAAGTCAATTACGGTTAAACTATTCATTTACATTTGGAGTAATAGTAATTGACTTAGCACATACTACACACGAAGGGAAGTGAAGTTGATGCAGTATCCATATCTCTCAATAGGGATAACAGATAGCGCAGAAAACATAATACAACAAATAGATAAAGAGCTTCAGCAACTCAGGGAAAAGAATATAGATTACTCTATTAAAGAGGTTGATTTTGAGGGTACAACTTCAGTTGTGTGTAATTTAGAAGGAGAGCCGGTGTTCTCAAAAAAATCCAACCAGTATGAATTACTGAAATATCATGTGTCAAATGCTCTTGCCGACCATGTTATACAGCAGTATGAAGAAAAACTTTTAAATAGAATTATAAATAGTAACTATGGATATTTTAATTCAGCCGAAAAGAAAGAAATATTACGCATTTCGCTTAAAATAATCAGAAACGATGACAAGGTTTTTTTCAACACCCTGTTTCAAATAAGACGCAGAAATCTTATTATAAAAAAACTAATGGAGTATTTTGAAAGCTCAAGCAGCATCATTCTGGACGGCTTTGTCAATTTCAGGCTGAAGGATTATATAAAGGAACTTGAAGATATTATTGACAATGCAGTAGATGACTTTCTCGTTGAAAGGGAGTACAAGGAATTCATAAGGCTTTTAAGGTATTTTGTTGAGATACAGGAATCGAAGTTTAATTTCATCCATGTGGTAATGCAATATGATGAAAACTATATTTTGCTGGATGAGAAGAAACGTGAAATTACCAATGAGTGTATCCAGGAGTTCATAGCCGAGCTCCCCGAGTCTGAAATAAATCACGATGACCTGCTGGTCAGCTCATTGATAACGCTGGCTCCCAAAAGCATAATTATTCATAATTGGGAGAGGTTTAAAAACCAAAAACTTTTGGATACTATTAAAAATGTTTTTTCGGGGAAAGTTATACTTTGCAGCGGTTGCAGCGTTTGTGAATACAGTTTTGCAAAATCCGACAGAAAAGACTAAGGGTCGACAGACTAAAAAAAATAGTAAAATATTACTATGATATTTTTCACAATAGATATTGACAAAAAGTTGGTATATAAATACAATATATCGTGTAGTAACTATATAAAGTGTAGTTGAAATGAATAAACACTTTATATTGGTTAACAGCCAATATAAATAATTTATACCTTACAAAAGATAAAACGATAAAATTACAACAGACAAAGTTTAAAATTACAAAAGATTAAAATGTCCGGGAAAAAGAAAAGAGAGTCAAATGGCTCTCTTTTTCCCTTTGTATACAAATGTATACAAAACATTTAAGCAGGTTTGGAATCAATGATTTACATACAATACCGTTATAATTTATAATTTGTTTAAAACATGTAAATAATTCAGATTAAAGACTCTATGTTTATTGTTTACGCCATATTAGGAGGAAGACCTTGAAAGTAATTGGATTTATTGGACCAAGCGGTACGGGAAAAAGCCACAGAGCATCCTGGGTTGCAAGAGAACATGGGACAGACTTTATAATAGACGATGGACTGCTGATAAAAGGGAATACCATAGTAGCAGGGGTTTCTGCAAAACGGGAAAGTACAAAGATAGCCTCGGTCAAAAGAGCTTTATTTACAGATCCGAAGCACGCCGAGGATGTTGTTAAGGCGCTGAAAAATAATGACACCCAGGTGCTGCTCATAATTGGGACCTCTGACGGGATGGTGGAAAAAATAGCCGGACGTCTTGGGTTAGGTCCTGTTGCCGAAAAGGTATATATAACCGACGTGGCCAGTGAATATGAAATAAAGCAGGCGTTATCCACCAGAAGAGAGCAGGGAAAACATGTAATTCCCGTTCCTACCTTTGAGATAAAAAAGGATTTTTCGGGGTATTTTCTTGACCCGCTCCAGATTTTCAGGAGAAAGGGTAAGGGCAGCTACCAGCTGGTGGGCGAAAAATCCGTGGTAAGGCCTACCTTCAGCTATATGGGAAATTATACCATTTCGGACTATACTATCTACCAGATAGTTGAATATGTCACCTCCAATATTGAAGGTGTATCCAAAATATCCAGGTTCCGCGCTGAAAACAGGCCGGACGGAATATATATCGAAATGGATATTGTACTTATATACGGTTATATGATAAAAAAACTGCTCAGAGAAGTTCAGGAGCAGGTCAGCGAACAGATCAAGCACCTTACCGCCCTGAACATCAGAAGGATGAATGTGGTGGCAAAGAGCCTTGTGATGGACAGCAGGAAGAGCTGAGGAGGAAGTAATTCTTCTTGTTGCCTAAGGATTTGGAATTAATACGGCCTTGCGTAATTTGGAGGATTTAGGTGAAGTAAAAAACTGCATACCAGACTATGCAGTTTATTTACGTGAAATATAAAATTTTTGTCTTTAAATCACATCTACACCCCTGAATATGCCGAGAAGCCTCCGTCCACAGGAATAACCACACCATTTACAAAGCTTGAGGCTTCCTCATTCACCAGAAATAACAGCACGCCCACCAGCTCCCGAGCTTCTCCGAACCTGCCCATAGGCGTACTGTTCAAAATCTTGTGGGACCGTTCGGTGTAGCTCCCATCGGGATTTTTAAGCAGAGCCTCATTCTGTTTTGTCAGGAAGAAGCCGGGTGCTATGGCGTTGACTCTTATTCCGACCTTGGACATATGTACTGCAAGCCATTGGGTGAAATTGGAGACCGCCGCTTTTGCTCCTGAATATGCAGGGATTTTTGTAAGCGGAGTATAGGCATTCATGGAGGAAATATTGATTATTGTACAGCCCTTTCTCCCGACCATGTCTATTGAAAATTCCTGGGAAGGCAGCAGAGTGCCCAGAAAGTTCAGATCCATCACATGTTTTATGCCCTGTTCATCCAGATCAAAAAAAGTTGTAATGCCGTCCTTTTTATCGGTAAGATCCTCAGGATAAAGGTATTCCTTTGTAGTAGTACCTTTGGGATGATTTCCTCCGGCACCGTTGATAAGGATATCGCAAGGGCCTAATTTTTGCAGTACAATATTATGGGCATTTTTGAGGCTTTCCCTGTCAAGAACATCTGCGGCAACTCCTATGGCAGAGCCGCCGGAGCTGACAATTTCAGAAGCCTTTTTTTCAACAAGAGCAAGATCCCTTCCCAGTATTGCAACCTTGGCTCCGCAGGCAGCAAGTGCGTTGACCCAGTATGCACCCAAAACACCGGTTCCGCCGGTGACAACTGCCACTTTATTGCTTAAATCGATTTTAAATGGTAAATCCATATGAACCTCCATGTCTGCAGTAAAATGTAAAAAATAGCGTTAAATTCATAGTTGCTTGCTATCCGTTTTCACTAAGGTTTCCCATATGCCGGTGAGGTACATGGCTCCCAAAGCCCTGTCATACAACCCGTAGCCCGGCCGGCCGGTTTCACCCCATATCATCCTGCCGTGGTCAGGACGTACATAGCCTTGAAATTTATTTTTATAAAGCACTTTTACAATTTCAACTACGTCCAGTGAGCCGCAGGGCGAGTAGTGGGCACTTTCCTCAAAGCTTCCGTCGTCAAGCAGCTTGACATTTCTGATATGCATGAAATGAATACGGCCCATGGCGGAATATTTATCAACCATTCTAACGATGTCGTTA
Organism: Ruminiclostridium cellobioparum DSM 1351 = ATCC 15832; assembly: GCF_000621505.1. Lineage (GTDB taxonomy): Bacteria > Bacillota > Clostridia > Acetivibrionales > DSM-1351 > Ruminiclostridium > Ruminiclostridium cellobioparum. Next base: position 76,300 of record NZ_KK211289.1, on the reverse strand, counting down.
AAACTGCCGCTTCCCAGTGAACCGGTACAGAAGGTCAATCCGTTGTATTCGCTGTCAACCAGTTTGAGGAATCTGTCCAGGTTCTTTTCATTTGTTATGATCCTTGGAAGACCGAATATGGGCCACGGCGGATCATCCGGATGAATGGCCATTCTAACATCACACTTTTCTGCAACAGGAATAATTTCTTTAAGAAAATATTCCAGATGTGACCACAATTTTTCATCATCCACTTTGGAATATGCTTCAAAAATATTTGCCAATTGATCTTTGGTGTAGCTTGCATCCCAACCGGGAAGAGATAATTCGCCCTTTAGAGGGTCCATTTTTTGCAGATGGTCTTTATAATAGACAAGAGCAGTTGAGCCGTCAGGCAGAGTCTTGTCCAATTGCGTGCGTGTCCAGTCAAATACAGGCATAAAATTATAACAGATGCATTTCACCCCGGCTTTTGAAAGTCTCCGGATATTTTCCTTGTAGTTTTCAATGTACCTGTCTCTTGAAGGAAGCCCAAGCTTGATATCTTCATGAACAGGAACGCTTTCAATAACATCAAACTTGAGTCCTGCCTTTTCAACTTCATCTTTTAACTGTGCTATGCTTTCATGACTCCAGATTTCTCCCACCGGAACGTCATAAACAGCTGTAACTATGCTGTACATATTTGGGATTTGCCTGATATAGCTTATTTTGACCGGATCGTCCGTGCCATACCATCTGAATGATAATTTCATGTGACCTCCATCCCCGTGCTTTCAGCACGGAATAATTTAATTAAAGCACTTGTCTTATATTGTAAACATTAACCTTTTATTAGCCATATTCTTTTTATAAATATACATAAAATCAATATAAGAAATTATACCTGTATTGCTGATTTATGACAACTGCTGGAAAGGCCAGTTTAATTTTAAATACTAGCAATATTTTTATAACACAAATATGTTTTGGTTGCTGTTTATATTGCAAAAATTGCTGTGATAAAAATTATATGGGGTGTTATAGCAATATATGTAAAAAAAGAAGAATTATCGGTAAAAATATAACATTGAGGCCGCAGTTGTGGGGGGATATCATTAAACCAAGAGAACTTATAAAAATTATGAAATGATACAAAAATACAAGGATGCCAAAATGACCAGGAGAGTATTGGATAAAAGAGGGAGCACTGCTGACACATCCGCTGATAGGGGATTACTATAAGGCAAAAGGTGTACTTGATGAAATGCTTGAGGCAAATAAGGAATTTTTACCACAGTTTCAGGAGGAGAAGCTATGAAGAAATACATACTGGGAATTGACGGAGGGGGGACAAAGACCCACTGTTCTGTTTTCAATCTGGACGGGGACCCGGTTGATTTTATAAGCTGGGGAAAAACCAACCATGAATGCCTGAAAGGCGGCTATGATGAACTTAAGCAAGAATTGGACAAGCTTATTACATATGTATTTGATAAAAACGGCATAATTGCAGACGAGCTTGGAAAATGCGTATTCGGTTTGGCAGGAGTCGATACAAAAAAACAGCATGAACTCATTTCAAATATAATAGCTGACCTGGGAATAAAAGACTTTATTCTGTGCAATGATACCTATCTTGGAGTTAAAGCCGGATGTGAGAATGGATTTGGGATTTGTGCAATAAACGGGACGGCTTTTAACATAGGTGGAATTGATTCCAGGGGAAATATGCTCCAGATTGGCGGATTGGGAGCTATGAGCGGGGGAGATTTCGGAGGCGGGGAATATCTGGCAGGTAAAGCCATGTCCGCAACGTACAATTCAATTTTTAAAGGAGACCCTGATACATATCTGACTGACCTTTTTTTTGAAATTTTAAATATAAAATCAAAATTTGATTTCGTAGAAGCTCTGCAATACAAAATCGATGAAGGTGAATATAGATATGATTTTTTTAATAAATTGATTTTTGAAGCCGCCAATAAAAATGATGCGGTAGCGCTGGAAATATTGGATAACATGGGCCGGGAGTATGCCAGATGTATAAATGGACTTATAACCAATCTTGATTTTGGCAGGGAGGAAACCATAAATGTCATTCTGGCCGGTTCAATATTTGTAAAAGGTGAAAATTCAAGGGCGATTGATAAAATTAAGCAGGAAGTCATTGAAAAGAATAAAGAAAGGCGGATAGCTTTTAACATCTTAAAATCACCGCCTGTGGCGGGTGCGGTTTTATGGGCTTTAGAGGAAAATGGCTGTAAAAGGCATAACAGGGAAAAAGTTTTGAATGCATATGCCAACTAAACATAATTTGTAGAATTGACAAGGGGATCTTGTAAGTCAAATTCACATATATTAAAAGTTTAGGAGAGTGTAAAAAATGAAAAGAAGAAGCAGAGTTATTTCATTCCTGGTTGCAATTATCATGCTGACGGCAGTGATAATGCCGGCAGACACAGCCTGGGCAAATGCCAGCGGAATATTTATCAGGGTTAACCAGGCAGGGTACAAGCCGTCAGCAGGAAAGGTTGCTATGGTGCTGTCCAGCACCAATCTAAGCGGCGTCAGGTACGACGTATTTAATTCAGGCAATGTATCAGTGTTAAATGGAACAATTTCGTCACCCAATAAGGGAAGCTGGGGCGACGCAGGCGGAGCAAAATGCGCATATACATATGCTCTTGACTTCAGCGCTCTGAATACACCGGGCAGCGGATATTATATTAAAATCAACTCATATAAATCGCCGTCCTTTCCAGTGGGTGATTCAGTCTACAGTACCCTGGCCGATCTTTCAATGCAATTTTTTAAAGTACAGCGCTGTGGAAATACCAATCCGAAGGATCATGGCCCCTGCCATATATCAGGTTCAAATTCGTCAATAGACGGAAAACCTGACGGAACATCCAAAACTATTGATGTTACCGGAGGATGGCACGACGCGTCCGATTATATTAAATTCATGAGCACCATAGGACATGTGACTGATGTAATCTTAACAACATATATACACCGTCCTGAGGCATTTCCTTCCCCCGGAAGCTCCGGCGGGGTATTAACCGAAGCAAGAGTCGGACTTGACTTCATAAGAAAGATGTGGGACAACACAAACCAGATATTATATATGGAAGTAGCCGATGGCCTTGACCATGATGTTGAAAATGATGATCTTGATTCCCGCAGCAAATGCTGGCCTGAAAATGATAATACCATATATGGTCCGGCGCGTCCGGTGCATCCGTGTCCGGCGGGGACCGGTGCCAACCTGGCAGGGAAAGCGGCAGCTGCGCTGGCACTTGGAGCAAAAATATGGGGAGACCCCAGCGGACCCTGTTATGATGCAGCATTGGCCGGCAATTATCTTGTGGCAGCACAGCAGATATACACCTGGGGAAAGACAAGGACAGGAATTGCAGGAGATGCGGATGAGTTCTATGTGGATACCGATTACAGGGATGATATGGCCTGGGCGGCGGCAGAACTCTACCGTGCCACAGGGACAGCTTCTTACCTGACAGATGCGAGGTCATATTGTGACAGCGCAGGGGAGTGGTATAACAAAAGCGACACCAGCCTCAATTGGTCAAGATCCTATGCATGGGCAAACTATGAAGTGGCATCACTTGATCCGGCATACAAGAGTACTGCTGCAGCCCGTATGAACAACCATTTGAATGTAAAGAAATCCTACGCGGATGCGCAATTCTGGAATAACAGCAGCCAGCCGAAGTGGGGCACTTATGAGGCAATGAGCAATAATGCGGTTGAAGCATTGATGTTTCAGGAGCTTTCAGGCAGTTCCGCATACTTAAATTTAGCACAGCAGCAGATGGATTTTATGCTGGGCAAAAATCCGTGGGGCGTCAGTATGTTAAATGGAGCAGGTACCACCTGGTTCAAGAACCCCCGCCACCGTGTCACAACTCTGAACCGTGTCAGTAATCCGGCGTATGAGCTCCTTGGCGCATGGAGCGAAGGTTTTGAAACAAGTGCCCAATATGCTGTGGATCAGTTGGATCCATTGCTTTCAGGACAGGAAGATCCAAACATAGTGCAATTCAATGATAATCGTATGATCTGGCATGATAACCGCAGAGATTATGCAACAAATGAGGTTACTATTACCGGAAATGCGGCAGGTATGGCAATGGCAGCATTTATGGGAGGCAGCTACACACCGGCTGCACCGGCAGTGCCTGCAGGCTTGACTGCTACAGCGGCAGGTCCGTCACAAATAAATGTAAGCTGGAATTCAGCAGCCGGTGCAACAGGCTATGACCTTGAAGTTGACGGCACGACAATAAGCAATGTAACATCACCCTACTCACATACAGGTTTAACACTGGGGTCAACACACAGCTACAAGGTAAGGGCTAAAAACAGTGCCGGTTCGAGCGCATGGAGCACGGCTGTGAGCGCTACGACTTCAGCTGTCCCTGTGGACTATCCGGCAAGCGCTGATGCATATGTAAGGGACGGGACTTACTCAGCAACCAATTATGGCACAGCCACTACGATTGATGTCAAAGGTGATCCGGACGCCGGATACAACAGGAAGGGTTTCATAAAATTTGACCTTACCGGACGTGCGGGAACATCGGTTGCATCGGCTGCCTTGAAGATATACTGCAATGCCGCATCTGCGGCTACACCTGTAAAAATATACGGACTTTCGGGCACCGATTCCTGGATCGAATCGGGCAGCGGAAGTATAACCTGGGACAATCAGCCCGGCAGCACAGATGCGGTATCAATTGGCACGGTTGACGTATCGGCTGCAGGCTGGTATACCATAGACGTTACAAGCTATGTGAACAGCCAGATGAGCGGAGATAAAAAAATGACCTTCAAATTGCAGGTTGAGAATAATAATGGAGCAAGCTTGAGCTTCAACAGCAGGGAAAATACTTCAAATAAGCCTGCTCTTACCGTAAATTAAGAAATATTGTAAAATCCCGGAGGGGCGGACAGATTTTCTGTCCGCCTTTACTGCCGTTTTGTGCAATACGGAAAGATTATACGGTTTCAGCATACCTCCGGGAGATTTTTTACACCGAAAAGAGGTTTTTCATGCTTTGAAGCTGAAAGTTATCAGGAAACAAATCGAAAAAATTTTCGTTCATCCGCACATTTTCAGGAGATAAAACGTTAAACAGTTTGAGAGGAGGCCGCAGGGTGTCGATTGATATTGAAGAACAGTACGACAAGATATATCGATATTGTTACTATAAAACTGGCAATGCCACACTGGCGGAAGACCTGACCCAGGAAGCCTTTCTCAAATATTTTGCGCAGAATTCTTACATGGAATACGGCAAGAAACTTGCCTACCTTTACACCGTGGCAAGAAATCTATGTATTGATTACTTCCGCAGAAAACAACCCGAAAAGCTGACCGATGAGTTGCAGGATACTGATTTTATTGAACGGCTGGAAATGAGGAGCACATTACGGCAGGCACTGAAAACGCTGCCGGAACAGGAGCAGGAACTGCTGCTTTTCCGGTATGCAAACGAGCTTTCAGTCGGAGAAATTGCCGCGATTACGGGGCTTTCCCGCTTTGCTGTTTACCGCAGAATAAAATCTGCATTGGCATCTCTGAAAAAATTGCTTGGAGAGGAGAATTCTCTATGAATAAAAAAATGAAAAAAGCTTTGAGAGAAACCTTTGAAGCGCCGCCGCCCATGGATAAGCAGAGATTCTTGAAAACGCTGCAGCATCCCGGCAGCACTTACCTGAAATTTCTGCTTAACCAGTTTTTTTATATACGGAAAAGGGTATGGGCTTTTTCAGTTGTAATTATTTTTATTGGCTGGGCAGTTACCTTCGGATCACCGGTGTTCATAGACTGGAAGGCGGAAGCAGGGAAAATATGGGCGGTTTCTGCCGTACTTCCATTTCTGGGGCTGATGATGACGGCAGAAATTTACCGCTCGGAATTTTACCGCATGTCGGAACTTGAAATGAGTTTCCGGTTCAACCTGCCTCAGATAATCATGGCGCGGATAGCAATATTGGGCGGAGGAAATTTTGTAATCCTGACAGCACTTTTAATTTTTATCAGCAGGGTATCTCCGTTCAACCTGCTCCAGGTAATAATCTACCTGATGGTACCGTACCTCATAACCTGCGGTGTTTGTCTGCTGATACTTAACCGGGTGAGACTGGGGGAAGGTATGTACTTCTGTGCTGCCGCGGCCTGTTTTACCTGCATGGTTAATATTATTACCGGCAGCAGGGTGCAGCTTCTTTACTCCAGCTCAACCCTGGGTTACTGGCTGCTGCTGTTTGCGCTGGGCGGCGTACTGACAGCTATTCAGCTGCGCAAATTAATAAAACAAACGGAGGAAAGAACATGGAACTTACTCTTGACAGAGTGACAAAGCAATATGGCAATAAAATTGCCTGCGACCGCATCTCTCTGACTCTCCGCCGGGGTGTGTACGGGCTCCTGGGCGCAAACGGCGCAGGTAAAACCACCCTGATGCGAATGATGTGCGGCGTGCTGGCCCCCACCTTCGGAACTGTAAATTATGACGGGATTGATGTAAGCCGGGAGAATTACCGTGATTTGTTGGGATATCTGCCCCAGGACTTCGGCTATTACCCCGAGTTTTCTGCCCTTGATTTCATGCTTTACATTGCAGTGCTTAAGGGACTGTCCAAAGTCCGGGCCAGAGAAAAATCATTGGAGCTGCTTGAGCTTGTATCCCTTGAAAATGAAGCAAAAAAGAAAATAAAAACCTTTTCCGGAGGTATGAAACAGAGGCTCGGCATTGCCCAGTCATTGCTCAACGATCCGAAAGTACTGATCCTGGACGAGCCCACTGCCGGACTTGATCCAAAAGAAAGGGTGCGTTTCCGCAATATGATCTCCCGGCTTGGAGGAGACCGCATTGTACTTCTTTCTACCCACATAGTTTCCGATGTTGAGCACATTGCCGATACCATTCTCATAATGAAAAGCGGCCAGCTTGTACATAAGGGGACGCTGGAAGAAATCATCGGCACAATTCAGGGCAAGGTTTGGGAGTGCAGCATACCGCCTTCTGTGGCAGACCGGCTTTGTGAAAGGTATCCTGTTATTAATCTCCGGAATGAAGGCAAAAATATGTTTTTACGTCTGATAAGTGAAGAGAAACCCTGTGATTGTGCCGTGACAGCACAGGCTTCACTGGAGGATCTCTATTTGTATTATTTCAGTGAGGTGAGCGAAGGATGAGAGTTTTTTGGAGATTGGTGGGTTTTGAGTATAAAAAGATATTATATAAAAAAAGTGTGATTATAGTTCTGGCGCTGGCCGTAATTGTCACTGCCGTCAGTGTCTGGGGGACGCTGCTGGGAAATTATTATATTGGGGGAGAGGTGTTTGAGTCCAATTATGATGCCATGGTTAAGGACCGCTCTTATGCCAGAGCCCTTTCAGGCCGGGAAATCGACTCGAAATTGATTATGGAGACAGTGGAGGCTTATTCAAAGATCCCCAAAAAAGATCGATATTACGATACCCCGGAATACCAGGCTTTTGCAAGAAAATACAGTGAAATATACAGGATTGTCCGGCCTATATATAACAGTGAGTCCAGACGGTTCAATATGGAAGATTTCCAGCGACTGACCGGAGAACAGGCAGCCGGGTTTTATGCTGCACGTCATAGCAGACAGGTTCAGGCCCTGGAAGAAACAGGAATGAGCGGTAAGGCAAAGGAGAAATTGATTGCTCTGGATGAGCAGATAAAAACTCCGTTTACATTTTCCTATACAGACGGATACACACGGTTTTTCACACTCATGTATACAGTTGGCCTGATGGCAGCGTTTGTCATGGCAATTTGCATTGCTCCGATTTTTTCAGGTGAATACTCCTCGGGAGCCGATCAGCTCATCCTTGCTTCAAAGCATGGAAAGAATATGCTCATAACAGCCAAGCTGTTTACGGGTTTTACCTTAGCCTCAGCCATATGCCTTGTCCTGACTGCCATAAATTATATTCTTACAATTCTGACCTTTGGCTTTGACGGTTTAAACTCCCAATTGCAGCTTTACTATCCCATGTCGACTTACCCGCTGACCATGGGACAGACAGCCCTGTTATTTTCTGTCTGCGTCTTTTTTGCCTGCCTGATGACTGCGGCAATTACCATGCTTTTATCGGCAAAATCCAAATCAGCTTACGGTGTAATCATAATCATAACCTTAATTCTTATTGTACCGATGTTTATAAACGTATCCTATGACCGGATATGGCTGTACAATCTTTTACATCTCCTGCCGTCCGGCATGATGGAATTTGGTTCTGTGACAAGCCCTGTTCAGTATGAATTATCCGGTGTGATCGTGAAGCCCTATGTGTTCCTGCCGTTGTTTGCCGCTGTGGCCGGCATTCTGGTTACACCGTTCGCATACCGTTCTTTTAAAACCCACCAGATTGTTTAACGTTATTCTTTTAACTGCCTTGTTCCTAAGGACCTCTTAGGGATGAGGCAGTTTTTTTCTCCAGTAAAAAAGTAAACATGTAAAGAAGTAAGTAAAATACGTAAATATATGAGATTGCTGCTTGGGCTGAACGATTATAGGATAATACTGAATAAAATTTTTAAGAGTCTGTTTAATATACGCTTGTGTCTGATATCTTAAACAGGCTCTAAAGGTGGAGGAGAGGAATATATGAAAAAAGCGGGTAAATTAATTTCATTGCTGGCAGTTATAACGATGTTCCTAACAATTGTCATACCGCCGCAAAACACTTTTGCAGCTGCCGGTGATACTTTTATCAGAGTTAACCAGGTCGGTTACAAGAGCAAAGCGGCTAAAACGGCCATGGTATTGACCGGCAGTGATTTAAAAGGCAAGGAATTTACTGTTCATGATTCCAAAGGCAATAAAGTATACACCGGAAAAGTTGGGATCGATAAGGGCAACTGGGGAGATTTGGGGAAGAACTATGCCCACACCTATGAGCTGGACTTCAGCAGCTATACCAAACCGGGCACCGGATACAAATTAAAGGTCAAAGGATTTACCTCACCGGAATTTATTATCAATGACGCTGTTTATGATAACCTGGATAATTTATCCCTGGAGTTTTTCAGCCTTCAGCGCTGCGGGGATACTGAGCCCAAGGGCCACGAAGCATGCCACCTGGACGATGGAATAGTTGTTTCGGGAGTGACAAAAGGGAAGCTTATAGATGTTTCAGGCGGTTGGCACGATGCTGCCGATTATATAAAGTTTATGAGTACAATCGGTTATTGCAGTAATATTATGCTTTCAACCTACTTGAATGACCCTGAGCAATTCAAGGATCCTGCCAGGGGTATTCTTGCCGAAACCAAAGTTGGACTTGATTTTATGGTGAAGATGTGGGACAACGAAAACCAGGTGTTATATTTATCTGTAGCCGATGCAGATGAGCACGGCGGTGAGGATAATATATCCAGGTGGGAGACCTACCCTGAAAAAGATAATTTCTATAAGGGACCACGTCCCGTATATCCGTGCGAACCGGGCAAGGGTGCCAATATTGCTGGTAAAGCAGCTGCAGCGCTGGCCATGGGAGCCAAGATATGGGGTGACCCGAAAGGACCTTGCTACAATCAGGAATTAGCTGATACATATCTTACTGCGGCAAAGCAGATTTATAATTATGGAAAAAACAATCCTGCGACCATGTCCGACAGGGACGGCGGATATGAGGAACTGCCTGAAGAATGGGCCTGGATGGATGACATGGCGCTGGCAGGAGCAGAGCTGTACCGCACTACCGGCATCAAGTCCTATCTGACCGAAGCAAAAAATTATGCCGATACGTTGGGAGATAACAGTGACGGCGACTACTCAAACATAAATCTCAGCTGGTCAAGATGCTGTCATTATGTGAACTACGAGCTGGCAAAACTGGATGCTTCGTATGCGCCCATTGCCGCAGTCCGCATGTACAAACACCTTAATACGGCACAGGGCTATTCAGACAGCAATGTGTGGGGAACCGGCCTGAATGAGCTGCGCTGGGGCAGCGGTGCAATGATGAGCCAGTTGATAGTTGAGGCCTCCATGTTTAAAAGTTTGACAGGTGACAATAGCTTCATTCCACTGGCTCAAAAGCAGACCGACTATTTGCTGGGCTCCAACCCATGGGGTGTTTCTTTCCTCAATGGCGCCGGAACTACATTTGTACGCCATCCGCGCCATCGCATAACCTATCAGCAGCAAGTCTTAAAAAATAACCCGAAATGGGATCCAACCGGGTTATGGAGCGAAGGGCCTGTATCTGAAGCAGTTTATACTCCTAATCAGAATGATCCGCTGGATACCGATATGAAAAACAACAATAACTATACTGAATTCCAGGACAAGAGAGCAGTTTGGCACGATAACAGAATGGATTATGTGACCAATGAGGCCTGCATTAATGCAAATGCCGCCGGTGTGGCAGCAATGGCGTGGTTCGCGTCAACCGACCCCGGTATATACAGGCCCAAAGCTCCGGGTACGCAGCCGTCAACCCCTGTTCCGCCGGAAGATGAATACCAGGTCAGTGAAGATTCATATGTGAGAGATGGCGAATATGAAGCCGTGAATTACGGAACGGAATCCACTCTTGCTGTTAAAGGAGATCCTGATCCCGGTTACTCCAGAAGAGCATTGATTAAAGCAGATCTTTCAAAATTTACAAAGGCTACGGCAGCATCAGCAGTACTGAAAATATATAACAGTTCTGCCAATTCATCCACATCGGTCAAAGTTTATGGTCTCTCTGAAGATAAATGGGCCGAAAAGGCTGTGACCTGGGCAAATCAACCCGGTACAAAGGGGGCGGTTTTAATAGGCACACTGGACCTGTCTACCGAAGGATGGTATACAATCGACATTACCAGCTATGTGAACAGTCAGCTTGCAGGAGACAAGACGGTATCCCTCGTATTACAGAATGAAAGTGCGGATGGAATAAGTACCGCTATATGCAGCAAGGACGGTATAGCTAATAAACCTGTACTTATTGTCAAATGATTTGTAAATTAATATTATAATGCTATTGAATTGCTGCATAGAAAGAAATATCCGGCTTTATGAATAAGGACTCCATTAAGGCTACTGATATAACTGCAGTAGCCTTTTAACCAGCCTTAAAAATAAACTGACTCGTTTTGTTGGTTAAATTTATGACTTTTTTAATAGCTGTTATTTTAAAAAGAATAGCTTTAAAAAAACGTAATGCAATAGTGTGCGAGGCTGGACGGGAACACTATGCTTTTACTGGCTTGTTTAAAGCTGTCCATCTGTGAGACAACAGCTGTTAAAACATACATACCCTCTATTGACAATGTACAATACGTTTTTGAGTGGTAAATTTACCTCACAACGAGTCAATCATCAGAAAGGATTATAAAAATGCTTAAGGAAATATCGTTAAACTCATACTGGGAATTTAAATTGGACAGAAAAAATGAAGGACTTGGCAATGAATGGTATACGGCTATTCCGGATAATACAGACAATATTTGGGTGCCCTCCTGCTGGAATGAATCGGATGAAGAGCTGTTCGACTATGAGGGCGTAGCCTGGTATTTCAGGAAGTTTATATTTAAGGAAATACAGGACGTAAAAAGATATGTTTTATTCTTTTACGGTGTCAATTACAAATGCGATATCTGGCTTAACGGCAAAGCTGTGGGCTCTCATACCGGAGGTTTTACACCTTTTGAAATTGACATTACTGAAAGCCTTGTTATCAACGGCGAAAATTTAATTGCTGTCCGTGTTGACAGTGAAATAAACAATATGACTTCTCCTCCCATAGGTGTGGATTGGTTCAATTATGGAGGCATCTATAGGGATATATCCATTATAGGGACAGGTGAAAGCTGGCTGGAGGATGTGACCGTTGTTACCAAAATGAACGGGGAGGTGGCAGTTACTATAGATGTTGGTAATTTTACCGCTGCCGGTGACTATTCAATAAATCTGACGGTTGATGATAAGGACAGGATGGAACCCGTATATGATGTGACAGAAAAGATCACCTGCGGTAAAAAAACAATCACTCTGGTGGTTGAAACCCCAAAACTGTGGTCTCCTGACAGCCCATTCCTCTATGATTTTAAAATATGTCTCAAGAAAAATGATAAACCCATGGACTATTGGACTCACCGGATTGGAATAAGAGAGTTTTCCATAAGTAACAGAAAGGTTTTGCTGAACGGAGAAGTCATATACCTGAGAGGGTACTCCAAACATGAAGAATATCCCGTCACCGGAAGGACGTTTTCAGATGACATCGTGAGGAAGGACTATGATCTGTGCAAAAAGGGCAGTGCAAACTTTTTAAGACTCTGCCATTACCCGCACCACTTGAAGGAGTATGAAATAGCCAGTGAGACAGGCTTCCTTGTCATAGCTGAAGTGCCAAATGTCAACTTCAAAAAAGAACAGTTCCAGAATCCGGAGCTCCTGGAGCTTGCAAACAAACAGATGCAGGATACCATTAAATATTACAAAAATGAGACCTGCATTATGTTCTGGAGTCTGTTTATTGAATGCAAAACCTACGAGGACGCAGCTGTGGATTTCGTTCCGAAGTACATAAAGCTTGCAAAAGCTATGGACCCCACGAGGTTTGTGGTGCATGCATCGGATATACCCACTGAAGACAGAACCTACGAATATTTTGATGTGGTAGGGATAAATTACTGGCTTGGCTGGTATAACGGACATACCATTGAAGATGGAAGCCTTCTACTGGACAGGATTGCCGCGAGATATCCCGAAAAACCGGTCCTTATGACTTCCGGAGGCTGGGAGGGCATGTATGGACAACATTCCCGGAAAGCCAGGATCAAATGGTCCGAAGAATCACAGGCCGATTACCTGGAATCGCTTATAGACCTCTATGTTTCAAAAGACTATATCATAGGACAAATTGTGTGGACCTTTAATGATTTCAGAGTTTCTTCATGGCTGATTGACGGAGAGGCAAAATGGCCCTCTAGACCCATGGGAATAAATCATAAGGGTGTGCTGGATTTTTACAGAAGACCCAAACTTTCATATTACAGATTGCAGGAAGCCTTTAAAAAGTGGGATGAAAAACCGGTGTAATAGTAAAAACGACTTTATTGCTACCGAAGGTAAAGAAAGAAGAATTATACGTAAAAATATAAGATTGAGGCTATATGGACCTCAGTATATCATTTAGATTGTAGAAGATGTTACTAGCATAGTTAAACAAATATAAGGGGTCGATATAATGGATTCTATTCTTAGAAAAATTAATTCACTGCGCAACAGTGAAAGTTTTGCCGGGTATATGTTTATACTCCCATGCTTGTTTTTTCTGCTGTTTATGGCAATTCTGCCAGTATTCCTGACTGCCATAATCAGTTTTACCAATTGGGGTTCGGTTGCTACCGATATTTCAAAGCTGTCATTTGTAGGATTTAAAAATTACATTGATTTATTTAAGGATGCAACCTTTTATACAGCTTTAAAAAATAATATTCTATTACTTTTTTATACAATACCTGTTCAGTTGGTAGTCAGCTTTATATTAGCAGTTTTAATAAATAAGTACTGCTATTTTAAAAACTTCTTTAAGGCCATCTACTTTTTGCCTTATATCTCAAGTACTGTTGCTGTTGCAACTATCTGGATGGTTGTTATGCAACCATCCTATGGCCCGCTTACAGAAATGCTGAAAGCCATGGGAATTGAAAATACGCCGAAATGGCTTTCTGATTTGCATTGGGCACTGCCAAGCTTATCGGGTATGGTTGTGTGGCAGAATCTTGGATACGATATTGTAATTATACTGGCCGCACTTCAAACTGTTCCGGCTGAAATGTATGAGTCGGCTGATATAGATGGTGCAAACTGGTTCGTAAAGATCCGGAAAATAACACTTCCTATGATAACACCCACGATATTTTTTCTGATCATATATGAGATAATGGAAACTTTCAGAATATTTGACCAGATCAGTGTTTTGACAGATGGCGGCCCTGGTGATGCCACACAGGTTCTCGTCTATTATCTGTACAAGCAGGCCTTCAGAAACAGCCATATAAACTATGGAGCAACTATTACCGTTGTGCTGTTTATTATAGTTTTTGCAATAACTCTGGTTCAATGGATATTCAGAAAAAAATGGGTGCATGAATAGAAAAGTACCATTCACGCCTTATCCGGCTCACGGTATGCGCGTGGAATAATTCCATCAATTTTTGTGAGCCAGAAAGGCTAATGGTACTTTTTATTATGAATGGTATAGCAGCTAACAATAATGTTAAAACTTTGAACATAAATAAAAAATTGAAGGGCAGCAATTTAAGGGATGCAATAGGAAAGACAGTGATTACATTAATTTTATTCGCATTCAGCCTTGTAATGGTTCTGCCGTTTATATGGATGATTTCCACCTCTATGAAATATGAGGTCGATGTATTTACTTACCCGATTCAATGGATTCCGGCAAAGTTCAGAATTATTGAAAACTACAGGGAAGTTTGGTTTGGGGATGCTCCGTTTACTTTATATTATTTTAATTCCATTAAGGTAACGGTAATAACAACCGTCCTTTCACTGTTAATTTCCAGTATGGCTGCATTTGCATTCTCAAAGCTGAAATTTCCGGGCAGGGATAAAATATTCCTTTTAATAATCGCCACAATGATAATACCTGACCAGGTTACGCTTATCCCAAGATTTCTGTACTTTAAGTGGCTTCACCTGTTTGATACACATATATGTCTGATAATCAGCATGCTGTTCAGCCAGTCAAATATATTTTTTATTACCCAGTTTATGAAATCATTGCCCGCGGAGCTCAGCGACTCTGCTAAAATTGACGGGGCCGGAACGTTCAGGACCTTCTGGAACATTATTTTGCCTCTGACAAAACCGGCTATTGCAACCATGGCAATTATTAAGTTTATATGGTCATGGAATGATTATCAAAACGTTTTGATTTTTATTACCAATGCAAAACTGTTTACCATACAGATCGGAGTGCGGATGTTCACCGACAAATACGGATCATTCTATTCACTGATAATGGCTGCCTCGGTATCGGCAATAATACCGCTGTTTATCGTATTTGCACTTGGACAGAAGTATATCATCGAGGGCCTGACTGCAGGAAGTGTTAAGGGTTAGTGCTTTAAGGGTTAATACTTTAGGAAATATTGGCGTTTCAACGAGGTAAAGGTGTCCTCAAGGACACCCTGGATATGCTCACTGCCCGAAAACCAGATGGTACCAGCCACCTGTAAAGGTGGTGGATATCTATTATTGCCTCGTTATAATATAGGTAACGCCTTTATAAATATAAAAAAGGAGAGATTATATGAAAAGAATGGCAAAACTTTTATCGACAGCTTTAGCTGCAACCTTTCTGATTTCGGCAACACTAACAGGGTGCGGCGGGACAAAGCCGGCCTCCGAAAGCAGCAATGCCGGAGATTCCTCCACGTCAGCATCAACAGGAGCACCTGCCAAGGAGATAACTCTTAAGTTCTATACTGCCACAGATGAGGCCACAAATAATCAGCGCAAATGGCCCGAGTTTATTACAGAGTTCGAAAAGAAAAATCCCGGTATCAAGGTTGAAATGGCTCCGCTGGTAGCAAATGTAAACAATGATGAGTACAAGAAAAAGGCCGATCTTATGATTGCAGCCGGTGAACAGATTGATTTGCTCAGAACCTCTGCTTTGTATGAATTAACAGAGTGGGCCGATAACGGCGTAGTTGAACCTCTGGATGAATATGCCGGGAATGCAGGTGTTAATTTACTTGACGAATATAAAGGTCTTGCTCCTTATAATGATAAAATTTATGCCATACCTGAAGAGATAACTCCGTGGCTGGTATTTATAAATAAGGATATGCTTGATGCAGCCGGACTTCCTCTGCCTCCGAAAGACTGGACATGGGAGGACTATAGAGAATACGCCAAAAAGCTTACCAAAGGTGAAGGTGCGAATAAGATATATGGTTCTTTTATGAACGAATGGTCCAACTTCTTTACTGTTGGCACCCAAAGCGAGATAATGGACAATCCTTTCTTTACAGCCGACAACAAGCTGAATTTTGATCATCCCACATTCAGAGACGGTTTGCAATTCAGATATGACCTGGAGAATGTGGACAAATCCCAGGTGCCTTATGTAGATTTGACATCGCAGAAATTAAAATACAGAACCATGTTCTTCAGCGGAAAAGTTGCCATGGTATGCATGGGCTCCTGGATGGTCACCGATATTCAGTTGACCGACAAATATCCTCACACCTTCAAGACAACCTTTGCTACATACCCCAGATGGACTACAAACAGCAAACCTAACACATCACAGCTTGACGGAGCCGGAATCGGCTGGTCAATAAATTCAAAGTCGGCAAATAAACAAGCAGCTTTTAAATTCCTGACTGCTTTGACCTCCGAGGGTCTGGAAATTGGTCATAAAACATGGTCTGCCTGGAAGAAAACAAATGCAGATGAAATGATAAAAGGTCTTGTAGGTCCTGATGAGAGCTTATATGATCTAGAAGCCTTTAAGAATGTTGTATTTGATCCTGAAAGGGTTGATAATATTGTGACAAGATCCGGCCCCGGTGAAAGTGAAATCATAGACGTATTTACTGAGGAAGCAGAGAAATATTTCGTAGGCGGACAGTCCTTGGACACCACTCTTAAAAATACAAAAAATAAGGCAAATGCAATTATGGAAAAGGCCACCAAGTAAGAGAACTTTAAGTATAGGATCCGGCAAGGGAATATTGTACAATTTATAGAGCCAATCACGGCTGAAAGCTTTGTTTCGGGCTCTCAGCCGTGATTGCTTGCCGAATTCCATACAGTTTTCAACGGCATGAAGTTATGGATATTTAAATTGGGCCATGCTAAAATATGAATAGGTGATTTTGTGAGGAAAATTGTCGAAAAATTTCGGAATTTAAGCATAAAAAGAAAATTAACTATATCCTACTCTGTTATTGTGGTATTCCCATTAATAATTTCCTTATTGCTGTCCAATAATGTGATGACAAACTTCATGCTGGATAAAATCGCCGATTTAAACGAAAATTCTATAAACGATTCCTCGAAGGTATTAAACAGAACCCTTGATGATATAGCTTTTACATTATTGAACATAGCCAATAACAGCCATGTAAGGGAAATTCTCATTGACGACAATATCAGCAGCACTCAATCCGGTAAAATCCAGAGGTATGAAAAACAAAAGAAATTTGACGATATATTTGAGAGTATCCCAATTTCTCTGATGACCTATAATGCCAGCATAACCATATTGGGAGAAAAACAATTTGATTACGGCAACTGGGAAGATTATTCAAGCTATACTAGTTCTATGAAACAAAGCAGCTGGTATAAGGAAATGGTCCGGTCCAGGGACATGAGGATCAGGTGGATAGGCACTAGGCCTGGTATTGGCACCAGCGGAGGCTATTTCCTGGAAGCTGCAATGCCTGTCAAGGGAAACAGCAGTCTGGCCAGGGTTGGCGTAGTGCATATACAAATAAATGAGAAGGATGTTTATAAGGCATTAAGCTCAAACAACGGGACCAATGAAATTTATCTGATACAAAAAAACGGTGATATTCTGTCCTGCAAAAACAAGGAGGAAATTTCAAAAAACCTTAATTACAGGCTGGAGGTTCCGAAAATCAACGAAAATATTAAAAACTGGTATATTGATGTTGACAGGAACGGAGAAAAATTGGTTGTAAACAGTGTGCACATTGAAAAAGGCAACTGGACACTGGTATCAATGATACCCTATGAAAAATTGGTAGCACCTTTAAATAGCATCAGGAATATCCTGTTATTTATCAATTTGATTTTCATGGTAGCCTTTTTGATGGTTGCACTGTTTATTTCCAATATAATAAGCAAGCCCATCATAAAATTGGGAATGAGCATGAAGAAGGTTGAAAAAGGGAATTTCAGTCATAAGGTTGAAGTTGTAAGTGAGGATGAAATCGGAAGATTAAGCCGGAATTTTAACAACATGCTGGATAAGGTCAGTGAGCTGCTGATACTCACAAAAGAGCAGGAACGGCTGAAAAGGGATGCTGAATTTGAAGCACTGCAGGCGCAGATAAATCCTCACTTTCTTTTTAATACCCTGAGCTCCATAAGATGGGCGGCAGCTGCCAATGGTGACAGGAAAGTTGAAGATATGGTGCATTCTCTGTCGGTATTGCTCAGGGCCAGTATTACAAACGGGCAGGAAATGGTTGCCCTCGAAACTGAGATTGGGATCCTGAAAAATTATCTTGATTTAATCCGCATGAAACAGGGTTCCAGTTACATTTTTGAATGCAATATAGATGACAATCTGATGAAATACCGTATACCTCACCTTTTGCTGCAACCCATAGTTGAAAATTCAATACTGCATGGATTCGAAGGACTGAATGAGCAGGGAGTTATCCGTATATCCGCATCAGTAGAAGAGGATTCGCTTATGATAGAGCTGACGGACAACGGCAGAGGGCTGCAGGGCAACACTCTTGAGAATATTCTGAACAGGGAGTCTTCAGAGCTGGATAACAAAAGGTATTATAAAAGTGTTGGGCTGAAAAACATACATGACAGGATCAAGCTTATTTATGGTCAAAACTACGGAATAGATATTTGCGAAGGAGAAAGAAACGGTACAAAGGTAACTTTATATCTGCCATTCCAGAAAGGGTGAGTATACATTGCTGACAGTAATGCTGGTGGATGACGAAATTAATGTTATAGAGGGGTTGAAGGTCTCAATAGACTGGGAAAAGCATGGGTTTGGGATAATTTGTACCGCCGCCAACGGGGAAGATGGCTATTATATGGCAATGGAACACAAGCCCGATCTCATAATAACGGATATTACGATGCCCAGGATGGACGGGTTTGGCATGGCTGAGAAAATCCGTGAAAAACTGCCTGAGTCGAATATTATATTTCTGACCTGCCATGAGGACTTTAATTTTGCAAGGAAAGCTGTCAACCTGAGTGCTGATGAATACCTTATAAAAGATACCATGACAAGGGAGGAGATCTATTCGGCATTGGCCAAGATCAAAACCGGTATTGAGGAAAGAAAGCTGAAAAAGAAGAAGGCCAATGAGCTGTCGGTGGAATTAAACCGTAACCGCTGTCAGCTCAGTGAAATACTCATCAATGAGTTGCTTAAAAAGGGAAAAATAGATACAAACAGCTTTGAGAGACGTTTAAGTATATACAACTATAATTTATCAAAGCAAAAGTATATTCCTGCATTACTTACCCTGGACAGATATATTGGTCTGATTAACGGTGATCTGTTCAATAACGATACCGAACTTATACGATTTGCGGTTTTAAATATTGTTGAGGAGATTCTTAAAAAATATGATATCGGAGAAGTTTTCCCCAGCGGTGAAAATGAATATATAATTATTTTCAATTACACTCCAAACCTTAAAATCAGCATAGATGAGAAAATAACTGCAGTGTCCAAAGAAATCCAGAGCTGTATAAGTGAGGTTATTAAAGCAACCTGCACAATTTACATGGGGATTCAGGTTGGTTCAATGCAGGAAATCAAACGTGCATACGAAGAAATGCTGATATTAAAAAATTATAGATTTTACATGCAGGACGGATTAATTTTATATAACTCAAAAAGAGAATTTAATTTTTCAAATATTGATTTTAATTACATGAATGACCTTATTAAAGAGTTCGATCATTATTTGGGGGATCTGAATATTGAATTGCTTGCACACCTGGAATATGTTTTTTTTGAAAAGGTCAAAAGGGAAAATGTTTTTGCCGCAGATGTAAAAATTGTGATTGAAAGGCTGGTCAACAGCCTGGGAAAGTCTGTGGAAAAGAGCGGCTTCATGTACCGGCAGGTCATCCAGGATTCCTGGGTGAAACAACTTTTTAATATTGATAACGTCAATGAATTAAATGAGGCATTCCACAGGCATCTGTCAGCTACGGTGGATGTCTTAAAAAAGAATGCCTCTTACACCTGTACTCCCGAAATGAGAAAGATCCTAAAATATATCTCGGAGCATTTACAGGAGGACATTAGTCTTGAGACCATAGCAGCACACGTAAATATGAACAGCAGCTATTTCAGCAGATATTTTAAAAGTAAAACCGGAGGCAACTTTATTGATTTCCTGACCGGTGTCAGAATCCAAAAGGCAAAGGAACTTTTGCTGGAAACCGAATTGACCATAGAAGAAATAGCAATGAAGGTCGGACATGTAAATAAAGCTTATTTCACAAAAGTTTTTAAAAAGGTAACCGGGTTCAATCCCGGTGAATTCAGAAAGAAAAGATGCTCATGAACACTTTTTACGCTTTGACATAATGGTTTAAAATGGTTCCAAGTCAAATAGTTCCAAAATGGAGGTAATTTATCAATGCTTAAAGACAAACTGAAAGTCAATATATATGCAAATAGACTGGAAATGGGCAAAGCGGCTGCAACCGCGGTGGCCGAAAGAATAATCAAACTTCTGGCGGACAAGAACGAAATAAACATGGTATTTGCTGCGGCTCCGTCACAGAATGAGTTCCTTGAGGCTCTGGTCAATAATAGGCAAATCATGTGGGACAGGATCAACGCCTTCCACCTGGATGAATATATCGGTTTGAGGCCTGAAGCCCCGCAAGGATTTGGGAATTTTTTAAGAAGAAAATTGTTTGACTGTGTTAATTTAAAGTCTGTAAATTATTTAAACGGAAGTGGAAACGGTGAGATTTCTGAGTGTGAGAGATATTCAAAGCTTTTAAAACAATTCCCGCCGGATATAGCCTGTATTGGTATCGGGGAGAACGGGCATCTTGCTTTTAATGATCCGCCGGTTGCGGATTTCAATGATAAAGCCCTGGTGAAGATTGTGGAATTGGATGAGGTTTGCAGGAAGCAGCAGGTCAATGACGGATGCTTCACGGCTCTTGACATGGTGCCTGCGCATGCGCTCACACTTACTATTCCGGCAATAATGTCGGCTGGATATATTTATTGTATGGTACCCGGAAAGACCAAGGCCGAAGCTGTGGAGAGGACATTGAATGGTCCTGTATCGGAGACCTGTCCTGCATCCATACTCAGAACCCATGAAGCGGCAGAGCTTTTTCTGGATGCGGACAGTGCTGCAAAAATATGACGATTGGGAACAGAGGTAAACTATGATATTAAGGAAGATATGGGAAGAAAAAGACGCAAGTGACATAAGGGAAAAATTGCTGATCAACCCTGAAGAGGCTGAAACAATCGCCTTGGGCTATGTCTCGATAAATTCCGGTGAAAGCACCAAAACCGGATTTCATGAGGATGAGGAAGAGATATATGTTATCCTCAAGGGCAGAGCAGTTCTGACCATAGGAGATGAGGAAGGTGAGGTTACCGGAGGGGATGTGGCTTATGTCCCCAGAAATAACGTTCACAGGATGAAATGTATATCTGAAGAAAAGCTGGAATACTTATATTTTGCAAACTGGCCGAAATGACAGAGATAGCGTGAAGACATTTTTGATTGCTGTTTATGCCGCTGCATGGCGGCAGAATGAGGTGTTTTATGGATAGAGTAAAAATTTTTAACTGTAGGATCATAACCCCCTGCAGGATGCTTGAGAGAGGCACTATTGTCATTGAAAACGGATGCATATCGTATGTCAGCGAAAAAGATGTGCCTGCAGAAGATGCGGTTGTAATAAATGCATACGGCAATTATGTGGCTCCAGGCTTTATTGACATCCATACTCATGGGGGCGGAGGGTATGACTTTATGGATGCCACTGTGGAAGCTTATCTTGGGGCTGCCGAAGTACATGCGCAGTACGGAACCACATCTATTGTACCTACCACTCTTACCTGCACCAATGAAGAGCTCCGCCGATCCTTTGAAGCATTCAGGAAAGCAAAGGCCATAAACCGCAAAGGTGCCGATTTGATAGGAATACACCTGGAAGGTCCGTATTTTTCACCGGAACAGAAAGGGGCGCAGGACCCCAGATATATCAGAAAACCTTTGAAAGAAGAGTATGAGAGGATTTTTGAATGGAGTGACGACATTGTTCGCTGGAGTGCCGCACCTGAAATTGAAGGGGCGATGGAGTTTTGCAGATATGCCAGGAAAAAAGGGGCCCTAATGTCCATAGGGCATTCTGATGCCATAGGTGAAGAGGTGGCAGAGGCCTTTGAAAATGGCTTTACACATGTAACCCATTTGTATTCGGCCATGTCAGGCGTAAAGAGGATCAATGGGCTGCGGGTTTCAGGAGTTATTGAGAGTGCTTTCCTCATAGATGAAATGACGGTGGAGGTAATAGCCGACGGCATACATATTCCGCCTGACCTGTTAAAGCTGGTATATAAAATAAAGGGACCTTCCCGGACAGTGCTGGTTACCGATTCCATGCGTGCGGCAGGTATGGGTGAAGGACCAAGCATACTTGGAAGCTTAAGGGATGGTGTGGAGGTTATTGTTGAGGACGGGGTTGCCAAGCTGCCCGGCCGGAAAGCTTTTGCAGGCAGCGTTGCCACAGCCGACAGGCTTGTCAGGACAATGGTAAAATCGGCAGGAGTACCGCTGGTCGATGCAATCAGTATGATTACGGCCACGCCGGCCAAAGTTATAGGGATAGATGATAAAAAAGGCAGTCTGGCAGCAGGAAAGGCTGCTGATATTGTCATATTTGACCAGGATATAAATATACTGACAACAATTGTAAAAGGTAAAACAGTATATGAAAGAGAACAGCCACCGGTCAAATTGGCGTAATGTAATAATATTAAAATATAAGGGGTGGATTCATGAATATAATACCCAGACCCAAAAAAGTCAGTGAAGGCAGAACTTTGCCCGAAGGAATTCATTCGGAAAAGAAGATATATACAAATATAAGCGGCTTTGTGCTGGAGTATGCAGCAGCCCAATTAAACCTGGAGGCTATACCAAAAGATACGGCAGTATTCCCTTTTATACGGATCTCAGATGAATTTGCTATTGAAACCGGGCAGCTGCCGGAAATATTGCCCGAAAAAGAAGGGGGATATATATTAAAGGTTGATGAACAGGGTGTTGTTATTGCAGCTAAAAGCAGCAAAGGGTTGTTTTATGGAATACAGACCTATCTGCAGCTGGAGCAGCAGGACTGCAATAAGGAGCTGGAAATAACAGACTGGCCCGATAATGATATCAGAGGCTTTCATTTGGAAACAAGGTTTGGTATCCCCAAATTTGAAAGGATACTGGAAATAATAGATGAACTGTGCAGGTACAAATTCAACACAATTTTGATGGAGCTGGAAGATAAGTTTCCCTATGAAAAGGTTGGAGGTATAACCTCGGCAAATGCACTGGACAAGAATCAATTAAGTGAAATAGTCAGGTATGCCAATGACCGGTTCATTGAAATAATTCCCCTGCAGCAGACCCTTGGGCATGTGGAATACATACTTAAAAATGACCGCTATTATGCCTTGAGGGAAGTCAGGGACAACAGGGCTAATCCGGAATTCCCCTTTTCCTTGAATGTCATTGGCAGTCTTTCCTTCAACGATATTGACGAGTTTTGCCCCTCAAATGAAGAAGCATACCGGTTAATTGAAAAAATGTGCAGGGAAATGGCAGAGAAATATCCTTCAAGCAAGTATATTCATGTCGGGTGTGACGAAGCATGGAATTTGCTCCATTGTGAAACCTGCAGGAAAAAGTATGGGAAGGAAGGCTTCAACAAAATTTTCCTGGAACATACAAACCGCATGGCCGGGTTTATAACTTCGCTGAATAAGGTTCCTGTAATCTGGGATGATATGCTTCGGGGGTTTTCAAAGGAAGACTTTGAACTACTGGACAAAAATATAGTAATAATGTGCTGGCTGTATTACGACGGAGATTATGAAAAAGGTGCGGCACTGATTAAAAAATATCGGGAATCCGGCTTCAAAGTAATAGGAGCTTCATCTGCAAAATGCTGTGAGGGTATGAGTTCCGATTACCTGGATATGCCCAATATGAAAGACCGCCTTATAAACATAAAGGATTGGAGCAGATTGTCGGCAGAACTTGATTTGATGGGGGTAATAACCACTGTCTGGTCGAATTATACGGGTACAATTGCGCCGCCTCATCCTTTCTTTGATACCATGTGGTATCCTATTGTATATTCGGCAGAAAGGTATTGGAATGCTGGGGCGGATAGCTCTGATTTTGAAAAGAGATTTCTGGAAAATTATTTTGGGGTGGAAGGGATGGAAGACTGCTTCGGAAGTGAGAATGAAGCAGTGTATGAAAAGACCGCCAGCATTGCTGAAAACTGTAAAAGGAATAATTATGTTGCCCGGGTTTATAAATTTATGTCACTGCTGTCGGTATACAGGCAAAAATCTATGGCCGTATACAGGGAGCTGTACAAGTTATTCGACGGCTCATCAAAAAGAGAAAAAGATATTGCAGTCAGGAAGGTCAAGGAGCTGGAAACAATGCGGGAATACCTGAAGCCGGAAATTTCGAAACTGATTGGCAGATACTACAATGAAGCCGATACGAAAGAATTTGTTAATTCAAGGTTTTATATGGATGAATTTATTATTAAAAGTTTGCCTTTTTTTACTGATGATTCATATTGCGGGACCCTGTTCAGGCAGACCTGACATGGGGATAAAACCTACTTGTAAATATAAAAAATAGATAGTATACTAACAGTTAGGACGCAAATAGTTAGAATTCTAATTATATGCGTCCTAACTATTCACATAATACATTTGAGCCCGCAAAATAATGGGCTTCCAGGTATTTCTGATAGAATATCATAAAAATATTGTTAACTAATTTAAAATATTAAATTGGAAGAGGAATAAGAATGGATAATACAAAGAGACTGGGAGAAGAAAACATACTAAAACTTTTAATGCAATTTTCCATACCCTCAATTGTTGGAATGCTGGTAAGCGCACTCTACAACGTGGTGGACAGGATTTTCATCGGAAACAGCTCAGGGCCCCTCGGACTGGCAGGGATCACCATAGGCTTTCCCATCATGATAATCCAGATGGCCTTTGGCGGACTTATAGGACTTGGTGCTACTGCCATGGTTTCCATTAGGCTTGGACAAAAGAAAAAAGATGAAGCTGAATTGATCATGGGAAATGCAGTTATACTCCTTGGGATAATTTCTGTTATTGTAACGGCAGTGGGGCTTATCTTCATGGATCCCATTCTGAGAGTATTCGGAGCAAGTGATGAGGTGCTTCCATACGCGAGAGACTATATGAGCATAATCCTGGCCGGCAGTGTATTCGGCTCTACAAGCTTCGGTATGAATAATTTTATGCGTGCCGAAGGGAAGCCTGCCATTTCAATGCTTACTATGATAATAGGTGTATTCCTTAATGTGCTTTTGGCTCCGCTGTTTATTTTTGTATTCGGTTGGGGAATGAAGGGAGCGGCACTGGCTACAATAGTGTCTCAGGCTGTTTCTGCTACCTGGATTATGTCTCATTTCATCCTGGGTAAAAGCACTTTAAAGCTTAAAAAGGTAAATTTGCGTCTGAAGTTTGATATAGTAAAAGGCATCTTTTCTATCGGAATAGCACCTTTTTCAATGCAGGTTGCACAATGCGCCTTATCAGCCATTTTAAACTTAAGGCTCGGAGCTTATGGCGGAGACATCGCCATATCGGGAATGGGTGTAGTGAACAGCCTCATGACCCTGGTGGTCATGCCGGTATTGGGACTAAATCAGGGTGCACAGCCTATTATAGGCTATAACTACGGAGCAGAAAACTATGACAGAGTAAAAAAGGTACTGAAAATTGCCGTTATCGGGGGAACCATAATTACAACTTCAGGATTTATCATCACACGCTTGCTGCCGACCCAGCTCGTTGGTCTTTTTAGCAGTGACAGGGAGCTGATTTCCTTCGGCAGCCATGCTATAGTGATGTTTATGCTGTTTTTCCCTGTTGTGGGTTTCCAGGTTATCGGTTCGGGTTATTTCCAGGCGGTGGGAAAACCTGTAAAGTCCATGGTGCTCAGCCTTTCAAGGCAGGTGCTTGTGCTGATTCCGGCTCTGCTGATACTGCCGTATTTCTTTGAAATGAATGGAATACTTGCGGCCGGACCTTTATCGGATTTAATATCATTTATCATAACCGGAATCTGGCTGTCGTTTGAACTTAAATATTTAAACCGGAAGCAGCTGCAAAAAAAAGAGCAGGAAACGGTAATATACAATAAGGTTTCCATAGAAGAAAGTTGATCAAATGGTAACTCCCGTACCATTTGATTCCAATTAAATTTATCTGTAAAGCAAACTAAAATTTCAATTGGCCCAATATGTACATCCAGTTCTATCCCTTTACCGACCCGCTTAACAAACCTGACATATAATATTTCTGAAGGAACAGGAAAATAACCGTAACCGGCAGTACCGCCAGCACCGAGGTTGCCATCAGGCCGCCCCAATCTGTTATGTTCGCACCTCTGTACAGCATAATTGCAGGTGTAATGGTTTTAAACTTATCAACAGAAATAAAAGTGTAACCGAACATGAACTCGTTCCAGGCACTTATAAATGCATACAATCCGGTTGATATGATACTCGGGATTGAAACAGGGATAATTATTGTGAATATGGTTTTCAGCTTACCGCAGCCGTCCACCTCCGCAGCCTCCTCAAGTGAATAGGGGATGGTATCAAAAAAGCTGCTCATCATGAAAGTACATAACGGAATGACAAAGGTCGTATACGCTAAAATAAGTGAATAGTAGGAGTCCAGCAGCTTAAATTTCTGCATAATCAGATACAGGGGAACCAAAAGCAGGACTCCTGGAACCATCTGGGATACAAGCATACCTATATGCGTAACTTTTACGTACTGCTGTCTGGAATACCTGCTCAGGGCATAACCTGCAAAAATTGCTATCACTAACGAAATAAGAGTTGAAAACACCGATACTACCAGGCTGTTTTTCATGAAGCCCACAAAGCCTGTATCAAATAAAACCTTTATAAAATTTTCAAACGTAGCATTTTTTATATAAAACGTCGGATTGGCCGTTCTGATTTCCGCTTTTGGTTTTAAAGCTGATATTACCATCCAAACGAATGGGAACAGGCAGTATATTGAAAATAAAGCCAGAGAAAAATAAGTTACAATATGATTGATGCGTGTTTGCTTTTTGCTGTTTAACATATTTCCACCTCCTCAGGTTTTACATTGCTGATTCACTTAACTGGCTGCGTTTCTTATAGTAGAATACAAACAGTACCGTCATAAATATGATCATGATTGTAGACAGTGCGGATGCTGCTCCTACATCAAACAGCTTCATGGAATACCTGTAGATCATAAGAGGCAGGGTTTCGGTGGCGTAATTTGGCCCGCCCTGTGTTAATATCCATATAAAGTCAAAGTTTATAGAAGTCCATATTATGTGAATGAATACCAAAACCAGGGATACTGATTTCAGCTGCGGCAAAGTGATTTTGAAAAATCGTTTAAACATTCCGGCTCCGTCTATGGAGGCTGCTTCCTGGATGTCTGAAGGAATTGACTGTAATGCCGCTAGAATTGAAATAGTATAGTAGGGGAAACTTCTCCATATATTTATAAAAATAACCGATGCCATGGCTATGTTTTTATCGCCTAAAAAGTTTATGGGAGTTTTGATAAAGTGAAAATTAACAAGTAAATTGTTTAATATTCCGAAGTCAGGATTTAATATCCAGCTCCAGGTCATGCCGGCAACTATGATAGGAACAAGCCAGGGTATAAAAATGAATATTCTGAATACAGTCCTTCCTTTAATATCCTGATTGAGTAAAACTGCACTTCCAAGCCCCAGTACATATTCGCCCAGTACTGAAAAAACCGTCCAGACAACAGTATTTATCAGGGCTTGAGTAAAATGTTCGTCTGAAACAACCTTTTTGAAATTGTTTAAGCCTGCAAAACCTGAAAGTGTTTTATTGATAAGATGCGAGTAGGAAAAGCTGTCAAAAACAACTTTTACAAGCGGGTATGCAATCAAGCCAAGCAAAAATATTACTGCCGGCATCAACAGCAGTATTGCTGTGACTTTGCTTCTTTGATCTCTGCTGAGTTTTCTCTTTACTATTTCTGTTTGATTTTTTGACGGCAAAATCGAAAACCCCCTTTATTTAGAAAGTATAATGGGGATTTGTACTGTTAAAAGCAGTATTAACATTACAAATCCCCATTTTTAAGACTTATAATTTAATGGACTATTATTTCTCACTCAATTCATTTGTATCCTTCAACGAGGCATTAATCTGATCGGATAACCAGCTTGCGGCATCGGTAGGGCTCATACCGTCATGCAGTACCTTTGCAACGGAGTCTATCATTGCTTTTGTAACTCCGCCCAGTGTAACAGGAGGGAATATGATACCGTCATTGGCCAGAGCCTTGAAATCCTTGCACCACTTTGAATCGGTTGATACGTCGCTTCTTGGTGATCTGTCTTTAAATGCTGCTTCCTGGAATTCCTTGCTTGCTACGAAAGTGGCTAAATCAAAGGCTTCATCCTGGTTTTTACTGCTGTTGAATATGAACATGGGCTTTACCTCCATGTAGGTAGCGGCTTTTCCGTTTGATGGATAAGGGATGGGGGCTATCTGGACGTCCTTCATGGTATTGGCATTTGTGCTCTCTCTTTCTGCCAGCCAGTTGCCTGATACATACATACCTGTGATTCCTGTGGCGAAGTTTTCATCTGTTTCTTCCCAGCCCCAGGTTTTGGAGTTAGGATCAACAATACCCTTGTCAATCAGATCTTTATAGAATTGGAAAACTTCTGCGGCTTTTTTCAGCTGGTCGGGATTGTCCTTCCAGGTATTTTTGTATTTCCCGTCGGCTTGCAGGGTGGCAATTTCAAGGTCCTTTTGAGCCAGATAGACCAGTAGTTCCTGAGGTGAGCGGACTCCGGTGGCTGCTATGCCGTATGGATATTTTCCGGTTTTCTGTTTATAGTCCCCTAATTTCATAAGGTCATCCCAGGTTTTTGGAACATCTGCACCGGCGCTTGAATTGGTATCGGCGTGAACCAGCAATGCTCTTAAGGTCATTTCATAGGGGATACCTATAACTTTATCACCGACTTTCATGGATTTTACAACTGAATCGTAAAGATTGCTCTTGTCGTTCCAGGCATTGAATTTGTCGGTTAGATTGACCACCAGGTCCATGTTGTTGAATTCTCCGACCCATTCGGGCAGTGCCCAGGCCAGATCAGGTGCGTTTCCGGCAGCGCCTGCCGTAACCAGTTTATCATGCAGCATATCATAAGTAGCAACTGAGTAGTTAATTGTATTGCCTGTTTTCTGCTCCCATTCTTTAAACATAGGCAGGCTTGCCTTTTCGGTGTCGGCACCGGGAGTCCAGGATACCCAATATTCAATCGTTTTACCTTCGCTTTTCGCTGCTGTTCCGGCGGTTGTTGAGCCTGCAGCTGACTGGGTGCCGCTGCTCGCCGTGTTACCGCTGCCGCAGGCGGCAAGAGCTGCAACAAGTGACAGGCTGATAAGTACTGATAGTAACCTTTTCATTTTCATACTGATTTCCTCCTGAAAATATTATTTTTATAAATTCTAAGCAAAGTATAGTGCAATATATATAAAAAACAAATGCGGTAGAGATCGGTTTTTTGTTTAATATTTTCAGATTGTTGTCTGCAATCGTCGATTAGAATAATGATCAATGCTATAATGATGTTAATATTCCGATAGAAAAGACGAGGCGCATCTTGATGAAATCCATAAAAGATTTTAACATACAACAAAAGTTTCTGTTAGCCATGCTGTGCTGTGTCACCATCCCTCTGGTACTTTTATCTGTTTACATAATATACCAAACAGACGAGGTAAAGCAATCAAATTATAACTATGCCCAGGTACAAATACAGGAAAATATGTACCGGAGTCTGGAATACGAAATTGCAAACCTTGATAATGCCGCCTACAATATTTACAGCAATTTTAACTTGCTCAGAGGCATTGCCGATAAGAAAACCAATGCAAATTACTATCTGGTGCATAATGCCATAACAGACATTTTTAATTTATATACGGGTTCCACCAGGAAAAACAACCTGCTGAATGTAAACTTTTATAATTCGGATAATGAGTTGCTTAGCTATTATTTATATTATAGACCTGTTACCCTTAAGGGAAAAATACCCAATAATTATCAGTATTATACCCGTGTTTCGGAAGAAACCGGAGATCACACAAGAATGCTGGTATTTATGGCAGATAGTGATTTTCAGATGGAGGTGGTACGTTATTATTATCCTATAAACTTTAAGGGCAGTTACATCGGCTTTCTTGAATTTACACTTGATGCAAAATCCATTGAGGAGGTCATTGAAAGTTTCAATCAGTTTCACAAGGGAACCTTTTATATTGTAGCCGGCAACGGCCAGATAATGTATAATTCACATATAAGCCGGACAGGGCTGTATTATAAGCAGGTTGCTCCAAACGGAAAAAATGTTGTTGTAAAGCATATTGACAATATAAATTCGGATTTAATATATTTGTACGAAGACAGTCTCTCCACCAGGCTTTCGGTGTATATCACCATTGCGGTTTTATTTCTGACCATCCTTGCCGTAATATACATATCCTATGTTTTAAGCAGAAAAATTACCAGGCCGATAGTTATGCTCAGCCGGAGCATGAACAGCATTAAGCAGCGCAATTACAACAACAAGGTTGAAATAGTCTCAAATGATGAAATAGGTGAGTTGGGCATGATATATAATGAGATGACCGACACAATAAAGTGGTACCTTGAGTATGAGGTTAAATCCAAACTGGACTTCAAGGATGCACAGATAGGGGCTTTACAGGCCCAGATCTCTCCGCATTTCCTGCATAATACGCTTCAGGCCATTTCCAATATGGCAAGCGAAAACAATACCTCCGATATAAATACCATATGTAAATCGCTGAGCGATATGTACCGTTTTAATATGAATATTAACGAAAATTATACCGGGCTGCAGAACGAAATCATGAATGTCCGGAATTATATGCTTATTATTTCCAAAAGGTATAACAATGCAATAAATTTCAAGATAAAAATACCTCCGGCATTCCATTCTTTACAGGTCCCTAAGCTGATACTGCAGCCAACCGTGGAAAATGCCGTGATGCACGGACTGCTTTCTTCGCCTAAAACCGGAAAAAGGCTTGAAATAACTTTTGAATGTGATGGGGAGAATAAGCTGTTATATATTTATGTAAACGATAATGGACGCGGAATAACAGCTGAGGAAGTTTCCCATATAAACAGCAACTTAAGAAATGCAAATTTTGAGGAAAAATATAAAAGCTATGACAGTATAGGCATTTATAACGTTCAAAAAAGAATCAACCTTCTTTGCGGGAAGCAGTATGGTCTACAGATTGACAGTCAGTTGGATATCGGAACTGTAATAACATATACACTACCCTTGATAAGGAGAAACGAAAATGAAAATACTGATTGTTGATGATGACATTACGGTACATAACACTATTAAAGGCCTTATCGAAAAAAACAGCCTGGATTTTGAAATCTCGGGAAATGCTTTTAATGGGGAGGAGGCCTTTGAAATGTTCAAGGAGCAGTCCCCCGACATTATTATAACAGATATGAAAATGCCTGTTTCCGATGGGTTAACCTTTATGAGCTGGGTAAACGCTCTGGAGCATGCCTGTAAAATAATTGTCCTGAGCGGCTATGGGGACTTCTCCTATACCCGGCCTGCCTTTTTGCTCAAAGCAGTTGACTACCTTTTGAAACCTGTTAATGAAATGGATCTCCTGGACATATTGAAGAAAACTGCCCAAAGCCTTCTCAGGGAGCAGCCTGCGAAGGACACAGGCAGCAGATATTCCAGCAAGGGTCTGGAAATGGTTCAGGAGGAATTTCTGAGCGAGATCACCTATAACGATATTGAAGATGAAAATTTTATTATAGTCAAAGCCAATCAGCAAAAGGTGGTTTTACCCGAAGGGAATTATTCCCTGATCGCCATAAAACTTCAAAGTACACAGCAGTGCCTTATAAATAGCTTTAACGGAAATTTGAATGAATTTTACGATTATATCAGGGCATTTATTCATGAACGCTTTACTTTCAGCAAGACTATTGTATTCAGGCAGTTTTACAGGGTAAACGAGTTTGTGATTATTCATACCGCTTCAGACAATGATCAGATAAGAAAATGCTTAAATGAAATATATCATTCTTTAAAAAAGGATATGAACCTGACTGTTACAGCTGGTTCCAGCGGCAGCTTTGAATACCTGGACGGTATGTTTCACGCCTATAGGCAGGCATCTGAAGCTCTAAAAACGACCAAATTCAACAACAGGGAGTTTTTCTGCACATATGGAGACAGCATTTGTTCAAATTCGGAGGAATGGAGGGAGATCAATCTGCTTATGGATTGTATAATTGAGAATAAGAGTATTTATAGTTATCAGGATCTTTTAAACAGACTCCGGTATGTACTGTCTGACGATTATGTAAACAATCTGACCATGGGTGATATGGCTGAAAATATAAGCTGGTTTATTGACAAAGTAAATATTATCCTGCGGTACAGGGAGAAGGAAGATAACTTGCATGAAAAAATCCATACGATAATTGACCGGGTATCAAAGCATTTGGAGCAGTACAATATCAGGAGAGCAATACAATATATTGATGAACTACTGGTTCTTCTGCCGTCTGTTTTGGAAGCCTACAGCTACACTGAACAGCAGTTTAAAGAGGAAATAAAAAAATATATCGATGAACACTACAGGAACGTGACCCTGACAGATATATCCTCGCACTTTTTTCTCAATAAAAACTATTTTTCTACACTGTTTAAAACTCTGACTTCAAAGACTTTCTCGGATTATCTGCTGGAAGTCAGAGTTAAAAAGGCAGCTTACCTTTTGAAAAATACAAATATGAAAATATATGAAGTTTCCCGCGCCGTGGGCTATGACGATTCTCGCTACTTCAGCCAGGTATTCAAAAAAGTGTATGATTTACAGCCAACGGAATACAGAAATTCAGGCAGTAACTTATAGAATAAAATTACTGCCTGAAAAAGAAAGCAGGCACTATCACAGTATTTTACAGACGTATCCATATTTCAATTTTTTTGTTTTGCAGATATTGCCGGCTGTATCCTGTTGTATTTACTTCTTTTCGGCGGGACGTTCCTCCGCTTTGTCTGCGGCACCTGCGTTTCTTTTGGCTGATTCCCTGTCCCGGGCCATTTCCTCCACTGTTTTGGTATGGAGCCTTGCAGCACCTTTATAGCCTTCCTTTACAGGTATGAGGCTGCCGCTCTTCAGCCGTTCTTCGGCCTCGGCTATTGCCTTGCCGTACTGCGGCAGCCACTGCTTCTGAGCCACCAGCATTTCATCGGTCATCTGCCATATTTCATTTGTATTGCATACGGCACCTACCAGCGGGTCAAGCATCATAGCCTGTCGGAGTAATTTATCGTCACCGCTGACAGCTGCCTCCACAGACAGTCTCTGAACAGATATGCTGGCATTGCAGACGGCAGCACAGCCCAGCGGCAAATTACCAACTCTGGGAATATTTATCCCGTTTGCATCAACATAACCCGGAACTTCAACGATGGCGTCATCAGGCAGATTTGAAATAGCACCGTTATTTACCACGTTGAAATGACCTCTGTAAATTCTGCCTGTTTCAAGGCCTTCCACTATGTAAGACCCATGCTCCTTGCTTCTCAGTTCTTCCTTGTATTCAAAGGCGGGTTCCTTCATCCAGTTGGGAAAATCGGTTTCAAACCAGTTTCTTCCCTCGGTTGTAACTCTCAGGTATCCGCCTGTTTCACCGTTTATCCAGCAGCCCAGATCAATCCAGTCCGTTATTTCACCGGGACGCTTTCTGTACCATGGAACGTATTCGCTCAGGTGTCCGTTTGATTCTGTGCTGTAGTAACCGAATCTTTTGAGCATATCTATACGGACTTTTTCAGTAACGGAATATTCCGGATGCTTCTGGAAGGCCTCCAGCAGCTTTCCTGTCAGATCCTCCCCGTTATGCCGGATCTGAATATACCAGGTCTGATGATTGATGCCGGCGCATATGATATCCACTTCCTCCTTCTTAAGTCCGAAAACATTGGCTATCTGCTCATGTCCATGCTGCACGCCATGGCATAGTCCTATGGTTCTGACCCCGCCGTACTTGTTGCAGGCCCAGGTCACCATTGCATTGGGGTTGGCATAATTCAACAGCAGGCATCCGGGTTGGGCAACCTCCCTGATATCCTTGCAAAAGTCAAGAATAGCGACTATTCCCCTCTGCCCATACAT
Source organism: Ruminiclostridium cellobioparum DSM 1351 = ATCC 15832 (assembly GCF_000621505.1). Taxonomy (GTDB): domain Bacteria; phylum Bacillota; class Clostridia; order Acetivibrionales; family DSM-1351; genus Ruminiclostridium; species Ruminiclostridium cellobioparum. The sequence goes on along the minus strand of NZ_KK211289.1, from coordinate 41,962 downwards.
GATTCCGCCGGCACACAGAGTATCGCCGACACATTGGTCGACGCCGTATTTCAACGGGATATCAATGTCATGCTGGTATGCTTCAATACCGCCGATTCTTACAACATTGAACACGTACCTTGCATTTTTTACAGCCTCCCGCCTGTCGGCAGTCGCCTGGATTTTTATTTTAAGCCCGTTCTGGTCAATATCCCTCTGACACAGCTGTGTGACCATCTCCAGGTTGTGTTCATTAATATCTGTAAAGGCCACTTCAATATTATTGAATTCCTTTACTGCCAGAATATCCCTTAGCAGTCCTCTGGTAAAGCCTATGCTTCCCGCTCCTATAAAGGCAATTTTAAAAGACATATCATATTCCTCCCACCACAAATTGTTTTAAGAATCCTAAGTTAATTATAAGCAATATACGGTGAGGATGTTTTAAAAATAAAGATCAGTTTGGTGATAGAATGAAAGAAATAGCGACTTTTTTAATTTTTATGATCTTCTCCGAAAAGTTCCACCTCAAAGCTTTTTCTGAATTTTTTAGGAGAAAGGCCGGCAGCCTTTTTAAATACCTGATTGAAGTACTGCCGGCTGCTTATTCCCACAATGTCTGAAATATCAATTATCGGGATATTTGTATTGCGAAGCAGCATTTTTGCTTTTTGTACCCGTATACCGGTCAGGTATTCAATGACAGAAGTTCCTGTGCTCCTTTTGAATATCCTGTTCAGGTAGTCCTCATTAATATTTGAATAGGCCGAAATGTCCTTCAGGCTAATCTTCTTATCATAATTAAGGTTAATAAAGAGCTTTGTTTTGTTGACATAATTGTCGGCAGGAGATTCATTCTTCCTTTTCATTACCGCACCGGAGGTTCTTAAAAGTATTTCATACATCAGAAGAAAAGCCGAAATACTCTGTTCGGAGGATGAGGCACTGAGCTCCACCACCAGGCTTTTTAAAAGCTGGTATACATCTTCATAGTCTTTTAAAATGAAGAAGGGTTCTTTTGCTGCAATGAGCTCCTCCAATTCCTTTGAGTTGTTTACAAACTCTCTGAAGGAAGGCAGGAAGTTCGACTGCTTTGCAAATACAAACTCAATGTTCATCATCATACAGTCCGAATCCCCATTAACTATGAGCTTGTGCGGGACCATCGCATTGATCATAATAAAATCGCCTTTTCTGAAATTAATTTTCTCAGCTTCATAATTTTCAATATAAATCTGGCAGGAGCCCTTGATAACATACATTATCTCAACCCTGTCATGATAATGGAAATCCATTGAATAATTATTCCACCTGCGGAAATAATACGCCTTTACCTCTGGCTGATAGTCCTCATTTATAAGTTTTTGATCATAGATATCATTAAAGCCCATATTAACCTCCAGCTTTATATTACAACATATGCGGTGCGATGTTCAATGCTTTATATCGAAAACGGGGGCAAATCCGCCGAATGTCAAGGTTGCAGGTGACAGTACGGTAATTTCATATTTGTGGTTATTGTTTATTCAATATTAAATGTATATAATTTGTTTAATGTGTATAATAATTTGCGGACAGGCAGGTGGAGATATGTGTAATTTGTATAAAGTATTAATTGTAGAGGATAATGACATAATCCGTGAAGATATTGAACATTTGATTGATTGGACCAAACACGGATATAAACTTGTCACCGGGGCCAAAAACGGCGAAGAGGGACTCGCAATGTTTCACAGATATAATCCCGACATAGTTATTACCGATATCAAGATGCCGGTCATGTCAGGGCTGGAAATGATCGATCAGATACGGAAAACCGGCTCACATGCACAGTTTATTTTGCTCACTGCTTATGAAGAATTTGAATACGCAAAAAAGGCTCTTTATTTGGATGTCCATTCCTATGTACTAAAGCATGAGGTGGATGACGAAATTCTTTTATGTGAACTTGAAAAACAAAAAGCTGCCTTGAACAAAGAAAGAAATATGGGGAGAATTACCAAATCCATGTCTTTGAAGGAATATTTGACGCGGGGAGATATTGTCAGTCAGGGAGTGGATAATTTTTTCAGATGGCATGGCAGAAGTATTGTTATGGTAGTTGAATTGGGGGAAATCCCCGGGAACGGTTTGACGGCATACAAACGTTTGAAGGAAACAACGGAGGCTATGCTGTCTGAATATGAATTTGAGAGTGTGGATATAGGAGCACGGGAGTACGTTATATTTTTGAAGGTGCCTGAATCCTTAAGTGAAGCGCGAAGCCGGGATTTTGTCCGGGCTTTTGTAAAAAAGCAGCAGGACGCTTTCTCGAAGATTCTTGAAGTAAATACTGCTGTGGGGATTGGACCGTATATTTTTCATACGGATAAAATTTTAGACGGATATAAAGTGGCTAAAAAAATTCTCAGGCAAAAAGTTTTTTATAAGGGAGACTGTGTACTTGATATACAGGATATTCCACCTGGCCATGGAAAGGCAGAGGAAGTAAGAGAACTGATAAAAGCCATTAAACAGAATATATCCGGCATGAACAGGGATGTGTTGCACAAGCAGCTTTTAGCATTGTTCACTGATTTACTGGTGCAGTATAAAAGTGTGGAGCTTCTGGACGAATGTGTGCATGAACTTATTTACACGCTGGCCAATGTCCATAATCAAAATGGTCTGGAAAATCTTCATGACCGCCTTGATAATATTATTCTTTGTTCCCGTTCGGGGAATGTTTATGAACTGGTTGAGCTCTACAACGAGGCTATCGGTAAATTGGAAGCGGCACTTATGCCCCAGTACTCAAAAAAAATACGGGATATCATCAAGTATATACATGAGCATTACCAGGAAGAGGTCAATCTTTCCGACTTGTCCAGAAAGCTTGATATCAGTGTGATCTATATCAGTCAATTATTTAAAAGGGAAGTTGGCATGAACTTTTCTTCGTATTTAACCAAGGTACGCATGGACAAGGCCGTGGAATTACTGGAAACCGGAAATTACAAGGTATATGAAGTGAGTGAAATGGTGGGTTATCAGACAATTCAGTATTTCAGTAAAATGTTCAAAAAAGAAACCGGGAAAATGCCCAGTGATTTCGGCCGTTCTATCTGGAGGAGCAAAGATGAGAAGAGAAATGTTCTTTAGAAAAAAAACCAGAATTTTTTTAAGGATTCTGTCTGCGGTTCTATGTGCAATCATTCTCTCTGTGGTAATGTGCAGCCTGGCCATATATTTTTATTTGGAGCCCATAATCAAGCAGTCCATTGTCAATAGCAACCGGGATATGGTCGTTAAAATGTCCCAGCAGGTTTCGGGCAGTTTTGATGAAATTATGGCCTATGCACGCAATATTTCTTTTGATGACACCGTACAGATTTCCTGTGATAATTACCGGATGGAAAACACATATAATTATTATTCCATGGTTCAGAGATTGGAAAAAAAGCTTAAGGAATATGTAATTTTAAGAGATAATATTGTTTATGATATGTTTGTTACCGATTGCTACGATCAAGTTTTAGAATTAAATCATACCTACTCCGATTTATTGAAGCAGCCCATCTATAAAGGTTTTCTGGAAAGTTCGCAAAATGGTTTTACCTCAATACATAATGTGAGGTACAACAGCTCAGGCGGTGAGTGGAAAGCCATTGCATATATCAATAACATATACAGCAAGCAGCCTTCCTATAAACACATCGGCAAGCTTATCGTACTTGTCAGGTACAGCGAGCTTGTACAGCCAATCGTATTTGATAAAAGCTCCGGAATTGAGATTGAACTTCATGACAATCTGGGCAACACAATATACAGCAGCAGCATGGAAAAAAATCTTGAATCGGAACTGAAACAGTTCGGTGCTGAAACCAATTTTTTTCAAAACCGCCAGAATTATTATTTCAAGGATAAGGTGGGAACGGATGGATGGTACGTGGTATACTCCATCTCAAGTCATAAGATAAGCGAATCCTTTAACAAAATTAATAAGATTATCCTTGGAATCGTGATTATTTGTCTTATAATCATGCTGTCGGTCATCAGTAAAATTGTTTCCAATATAGTTGTACCTCTCGAGACGCTGGTAAAGGGAATGCAGAGGGTTTCCAGGGGCAGCAGGAACGAGCATATATCCCTGAGCACAGGAGATGAAATTGAGGAGGCGGCCCTGGTTTTCAATAAAATGGTTGAAGATATAGACCGGCACACCCAGGAGCTGATTACAAGTGAGAAAAAGGAACATGAGACGCAAATCAAAATGCTGCTCTATCAAATCAATCCGCATTTTATCTACAATACGCTTAATTGTATTATTTGTCTTGCACGGCGTGAAGATTTCGGCAATATCATCAGGCTGACCAAAACCTTTATCATGCTGCTGAGATCAATGCTGAGGGTGAATCCCCAGTCAATGACCACACTGAAAAATGAAATGGAGTATATCAATAATTATGTGGGTGTTTTGCAGTTCAGCTATAACAAGATACCAAACGTCGTGTGGAATGTTGACCAAGAGCTTCTTGACATGGAACTGCCCAGAATGATCTGTTATCCCCTGGTGGAAAACAGTATTTTCCATGGGATTGTTCCATCACAGCAAAAATGCGGTGTTACGGTACATTGCCACCGGACGGGAAACTGCGTTACCCTGTGTGTGGAGGATAACGGACGCGGATTCTCACAGGAAGAGCTTGAGCTTTTGAAAAGAAAGCTCAGAACACCCGATGATGAGAGCGGTCATATCGGACTTTCCAATGTTAACAGCAGATTGCAGTTGATTTATGGCAGTTCCTCCTCCTTAAAAATTGAAAGCGAATTTCAGAAAGGCACAAAGGTTTCTTTTTCATTTTTTTGCAATGCCGCCAGTGTTGATATAACTAAAACGGAAGGGATACACGAAGAAATTCTGAATTGATAATTTCTGTTATGGGGTTTAAAAATGTATAAATTTTAATATTTTTGTTATGTATTTTTAGGTTCAATATTAAAGTACAATGATCTTGTCGAACAGACCCGTTAATAAACCCAAATAAATCAGGAGGAATCAATATGAAGAAAAGAACCAGAGTTTTAGCACTAGCTGTTTCGTCATTCTTAACATTGTCAGCTTTCAGCGGATGTGCTTCCAAGGAACCTGTGAACACTTCACAGGGCGGAGCCGCTTCATCAGCCGCATCAGCCGGAGCACCGTCTAAAATCAATATTTGGTGTTGGGACAAGAGTGATTCACGTGCCCAAATGCACAGCAAGTTTACCGAGGAGACAGGTATTACTGTTGAACTGACAGCTGTCCAGAGCAAAGATATGACTCAAAAATTGCAGACAACCTTAGCCTCCGACGGTGATATGCCGGATATAGCATGGCTGGAAGCGACTTTCCGCGGAAAGCTTCTTTCTTTAAACATTTGGGAGGATATTTCCAAAGCTCCCTACAACTTTGATAAGGCAAATGTACTTGATTATCTTATTCCCCTGGAAACTTCCGAGGATGGGCAGTATGTCGGACCGGAATGTCCGTCGGTTGCCGGTTTGGCCTATAAACGGGAACTGGCAAAACAATACCTTGGCACCGACGACCCTAAAGAACTTGAAAAGCTGATACCCGATTGGGATTCGGTAATCAGGGTGGGCAAGGATGTCATGGCAAAATCACAGGGCAAGGTGTTCATGTTCTCAAGCCTGGGAGCAGTGGGCAACATGCTGAAGGGTCAATCCACCGATCCTTTTATCGATGGAGACAAGCTGAATCTGAAGACTTCCATGAAGCCGATTCTTGAAAGGCTGATTGAACTTAAAAAGAGCGGCATGGTTGATGTACTTGACTTTGACTCTCCGGAAGAAGGCGCATCCTATGCAGGAAATGAACATATTTTCTATCCGTGTGCCAACTGGTCTGTAGAGTTTACAATTAAATCCAATGATAAAGACGGCAAAAACAGATGGGGCTTTATGCTTCCTCCAGGCGGTCCGTTCCCCTGGGGCGGCACTGTAATGGGAGTTCCGCAGAAAGCTGTAAACAAGGAAGCTGCCGTAGAATATATTAAATATTTCTTTGGTTCCGAAAAAGGTGCCTCCCTCCAAAGGGATTTCAAGGGTAATTTCTCTCCTTTCAAACCTCTGTATGCAAACGCTGATTTTTACAGTGCAAAGGATGAATACTTTGCAGGGCAGGATGTTCTGCAGGCAATCAGTCAGGACATATTGCCGAATATCAAGGGAGTCCGTCTTCCCAGCAAATATGACCAGGATATCAATGACGCTTACAACCTTGTAATTAAAACAATCAATGCGTCCAAGGACGGAAATGTTTCTGCTGATGACATGATTTCCAAAATGGAGGATGATCTGGTTAACAAACAGCCCGCCATCACTAAATAACATCTGAAACAGATATATTTGTATATGATCAGGGGGATCTGTAGTAAAATATGGATCCCCTGGTTATTATCAGACTCAGTGAGGTAATAGACATGAAAAAAAAATATATTCCTTATACCATGATAGCACCTTATTTTATTCTTTACATCGCGTTCGGTTTATTTCCCATCATTTTTTCACTGGCAATCAGTTTTACCCAGTGGGACGGTATCGGCACCGCCACTTTTATCGGATTAAAAAACTATATACGTACATTTACACAGGATAAGTTCTTTTATCAGTCCCTGGGGAATACAACTCTGCTTCTGCTGGTAAATACCCCCATTCAAATTTCAGTGGGCTTATTAATGGCAACGCTGCTCAAGGATTTTTTCAAAAAGACCAGGGGAGCCTTCCAATTGATAAATTTTCTTCCCTACATCACAACTCCGGTTGCCATTGGAATCATATTTCAATTGATGTTTGACTGGAAGAGCGGCGTTGTAAACGGACTGCTGAATTTATTCGGAATTGATTCGGTATACTGGCTTGGAAATGCATGGGCCTCCCGCGGGGTGGTTGTCATAATGGAGATATGGAAGGGTTTTGGGTACATGATGATTATGTTCCTGTCGGGACTTTCCACCATACCGGAGGAGCTCTATGAATCCTCCAGGATTGACGGCGCCAAGTGGCGGCATTCCTTCGCCCATATTACAATTCCGCTGCTGCGCCCTATCTTTACCTTTGTAATTGTAACAAGTGTCATTAACGGATTCAAGCTGTTTGATGAGCCCCAGCTGCTGTTTTCCTCCACCTCCCAGCCCATCGGCGGGCCCGACCGGGCAGTTATGACGGTAGTAATGAGGTTTTATGAAACCGCATTTAACGGTTTTGAATTTGGATATGGGTCAGCACTGGCATATTGCCTATTTATCATTATAGCTATCGTATCCTTCTTCTTATTCAAATTTATCAACCGTGAGAGTGATATGGCATGATACCAGAATTTTTTAAAGGGGGAGTTTTATGGAAATAAAACTTATCAAGCGGCTGCCGGTGTACATGGTAGTTCTGATCTTTTCTGTGGCAGCCCTGCTTCCATTTTACATGATGATTATTATGGGAACTTATTATAGTGAAGAGCTTTATTCGGGAGTCAAGCTGCTGCCGGGGGACTACTTTCTTACAAATCTTCAGACCGTTTTAAAACAGAATTTCTTTATCTTTTACAAAAACAGTATAATCGTTTCAGTTTGCAACACTTTGGGAGGAGTATTCATCAGTGCTCTTACAGGATATGCTTTTGCAAAATACCAGTTTAAAGGGAAGAAACCGTTGTTTGCTTTTATTGTGGCAACACTGGCAATCCCTCAACAGCTTGGCCTGGTCGGATTTGTGGTTGAAATGCGTGCGCTTGGCTGGATCAATACTCTTTTGCCGCTGATTTTTTCAGGTATGGCAAGTGCATTTGGAGTGTTCTGGATGACCCAGTATATATCTTCATCAGTTCCCAATGAAATTATAGAAAGCGGAAGGATAGACGGCTGTAATGATTTTGTGATCTTTTTCCGTCTGGTGCTGCCAATTATACGTTCAGCCCTTATTACCATCTTTCTGCTGCTGTTCCTATGGTCCTGGAACAGCTACATGACTCCGCTGGTTACCATCAGCAAGGAGAGGTACTACACCATCCCGCTTTCCATTGCATTGATAAGCAGCGAATACCGCACTGATTATGCGGCGCGTATTCTGTCGCTGGCATTATCAACAATACCTATTATAGGTATGTTCTGTATTGGTTCGAAACACCTGATTCAAGGCTTGATTTCCGGAAGTGTAAAAGGTTAAAAGAATGGTTGGTGAAAAATATGAAACAGAAGATTTTATTACATTCGGGCTGGACACTGAAGGATGCTGAAAATAAATATCCTTTGCTTGCTATTCCTCAAATGCCTGCGCAGGTACATGATATCCTTTTCAGCCACGGAATTATCAATGATGAATATCAATATGGAAATACCTCCGGCTGCCGCTGGGTATCCGGGCAAAGGTGGATTTATCAGACCTCCTTTGAGTGCCCTGCCTGGGAGAAGGGAATACGGATCGGGTTTGAAGGCCTTGACACGCTGGCTGAAATTTTTTTAAACGGTGTGGCAATAGGAAAGCATTCGGACAGTTATCTGCCTGTCCGGTATGATGTGAAAGACATCCTACGCCCGGGGCAAAGGAATGAACTTGAGGTTGTTTTTGATTCGGTAATAGAGCGGCTTGAACAGCTTGAGGGGGAAATACTCCGGAAGGGCACTCCTGCCGGGGCCCAAGCCAGCAGGTATATCCGAAAGAGCTTCCATGATTTCACGGGATATCTGGGGGCAAAGCCTGATTTTTTGAAGGCGGGGATCTTTGGTGAGGTAGCCCTTGAGCTGATTGATGAAGCTGAACTTGTTGATTTTGACATTGACTATTCCTTGAATGATACATTAAACCGTGCAGATGTCCGCGTTTCTGCCCTGACTGCCGGAGCCGCCCAGGGAAAGCGATTGGAGCTTGCCGTTTCATGCCCGGACGGGACGGAATTGGAATACAGCTTTGCTGTGGAAGAGGCTCTGGACATTCTGGTGCAGCAGCCAATGCTCTGGTGGCCCCGGGGCCATGGCCGGCAGGATTTGTACTGCTTCAGTCTCAGCCTGTATTCGGAGGACGGGCGGCTTCTGGACAAAAAAACAAAACAGATAGGTTTCCGCAAGATTGAAATGGTGGAATGTCTGGATTTCACAATCAACAAACGCCAGATAAAACTATGGGGAGGCAATCTCACTCCGGTTGACGGACGTACTGCCTGTGAAAACCCCGAAAGAGTGAAAGAAATAGTGCAGCTGGCTTTTGACTGCAATATGAATACACTCAGGGTATGGGGAGAAGGGGACAGATTCGGCGATATGTTGTATGAGCTGGCCGATCGGATGGGTATCCTTCTCTGGCAGGAATTCTTTTGCGGTCATGCACAGTACCCGCCTGAAAAATCTGTCCGGGAGCTGATATTAGAGGAAGCGGAATATCAGATAAGGCGTCTGCGCCATCATCCCTCCTTACTTCTGTGGTGCGGAGGAAATGAATGCTTTATGAGCAGGGATTTTGCAAAGCCCGGTGAAGAGTATGGGGCGGCGCAGCTCTTTGAATACGATTTAAAAAATCTTTGTGCACGGCTTGATCCCGGGAGATATTATCATGTCAATTCTCCGTTCGGCGGCCCATACACAAACAGTCCGGATTTTGGAGACACCCACAGCTATACCAACTCCTGGTATGTGCCGGGCGGTGAAATACCTAAATTCGTAAGTGAAAATCTCCGGGTATCACTTCCTCCGGTCAGGAGCCTGAAACGTTATTTAAAAACCGATAAGCTGCCCCAGCCGGTTCCTCTGACACATGGGAGCCTGCCGTGGCCAGAAGAATTTGAAAAAGTGACTTCTGCGGAGTCCTTCAAAAAAATTCCTCCCATTGAGCAGTTCTACGATGCGGTTAATCCGGAGCAAATGGTGTACCGGTTTGGCATGGCTGCCGGCAGTTACCTTAAAGAGTCGGTGGAGAGATACCGCAGGGGGAAAACTGTTTCGGCTCCGTTTGCACACCGCGGCTGCAAAGGACATCTCATATGGAAGCTGAATACAACATTTCCCCATATATACAGCTCGATACTTGACTATTACCTTGAGCCCGGAATTCCCTATTATTATTTGAAGCGTGCCTATGAACCGCTGCTGGTTTCCATAGAAGTTGCGGATCACATCAATATCTGGATTGTCAATGATACTGCAAAAGAAGTACAGGGCACCCTTACCGCCCATTTGTTCGACATGGGGGAAAATAAGGTTTGCTGCTCTCTTGACCGCCCGTTCCATGCGGGTGCAGGTGAAGCTGTTCCGGTTACCACCCTGGACGAATTCGGACAATTTACCCGGGATAAGCTTTTACGGGCCTGTCTGAAGGATGGTGAAGGAAATGTAATTGGATCGGTAAATAATTTCGCGGATATCGAGCGCCATCTGGTGTTCCCCCAGGCACAGCTTTCCCTGTCCTGCAAGGATAATATACTTTCGGTTTCCACCGACAGATTTGCCCGCTGTGTTGAGCTTTTGGGTTCCGATAACGGGGATGAATTCGGGTGGAGGTTTGAGGATAATTATTTTGACCTGTTCCCGGGTGAAGTGAAGCAGATCAGGGTGGCTGGCCGCCATTCGAGTGGGATCGTCACGGCAAAAGCGGCATATTCCCCACATGTTTCGCAGGCTGTTTATTTAAAATAAAAAATATTTGATATATATGTATTTGAACTAATGAAATCGTGTATCACACTATATTGAAAGGGTGGATTAATTATGAAATATAATATATTTGGAAAAACAGATTTTAAAGTTTCAGATATTGGATTCGGTGCCTGGGCAATTGGCGGGACAGCCTGGGGCGGCGGCAGAAATGATGAGGATGCAAAAGCGGCGTTAAGGGCCTCCATGGCTGCCGGAATTAATTTTTATGATACCTGTGATTCATATGGGGATGGGCACAGCGAGGAATTGATAGGCGAGTTTTTCAAGGGAATACGCAAGGAGGTTGTCATAGTAACAAAGGGAGGTACCAACTTCCGCGTACCGGAGCGCAGCAAGAACTTTACACGGGATTATCTGATGATGAGCCTGGATGAGAGTTTACAGCGCCTTCAGACAGATTATGCCGACGTTTACCTTTTACACGTTCCAGATTCAAAATGGCAGGATGAAGCTGAAATTTTTAAAACAATGGCAGAAATCAAAAAGTCCGGCAAGGCAAGGTGCTGCGGTCTTGCAATGTGGGGAGCCGCCGATACCCTTCATGCGCTGGAAAAAGACAAGGAGGGTGCCATAGAGGCACTTGAATGTCCCTTCAATATTCTGAATAAATCCAATATAGAGGTAATAAAAATTGCAAAGGAAAGGAATATTCCCGTATTTACAAGTCAGCCCCTTGCCAGCGGAATCCTTACAGGCAAATATGGTGTTGATACAAAATTCACCGACGGGGATAACAGAAAAGGCTTCTGGAGCAAAGCGCGCTTTGAGGCAGTCCGGGATGATATGAGAATAATTGAAGAATGTGCCGGGGAAACCGGCCTGAAAATGAATGAGCTTGCGCTGGCGTACAACTTGAACTATCCGGGGATATGCAGCGTTATTCCCGGGGGGAAGAATGAAGGTCAGGTACGGCAGAACGTAGCGGCCAGCGGTATTGAACTGAGTGCGGAAATAATGAGAAAATTGGCTTCAGTAAAGGGTTTTGTATTTTAAAGGAGCAGGGGTCAATATGAAAAATACAGTTCTGCTGGATAAAAATTGGTGTCTTAAAAAAATTCTGCCTGCAGAGAGCATCAATCCCAAGGATTATGCCGTGGATGACAGGGACTGGCTTACCATTTCCAGCATGCCTGCACAGGTGCATGATGTGCTGCTGGAGCATGGGCTAATCTCGGAGGAAATGCTTCTGGGTTGGTGTGAGGATGCGGTATGGACAGATGAATACGACTGGGTTTACCGCTGCTTTTTTACATGCGGCCCCTCGGAAGGTGCGTATTTGAATTTCGCCGGTCTGGATACAATAGCCGACATCTATTTGAATGGAGTTAAAATAGGGCGGCACGATGATTTTTATACCAGCCGGAAAATACAAATTGCGGGAATTGTAGAAGTAAATAATGTTTTACTGATCCATTTTCACAATATCCGGGGGCATTTGAAAACTCTTGAGCTTGATCCCTCATGGGACAATGCCGTAATGAAATGTAAACTGATCCGGAAGCCAATCCATGATTTCCCTCCGGACAAAATTGAAGGCAGCAATTATCAGGGAGCCCATCCGTATTTTTCTCCCATAGGTGTATACCGGGACGTGACACTGACAATTCCGGATGGCCCTGAGATAGAGGAATGTGAATTGCGTGCGGTTCTGCAGGACATGAATTGCGGAGAAATCCGTCTGGCAGTTGCAGGCTCCGGCACAGCAAAGGGATTAAATGTGACAGTGTCAACGACTGATGAGGCCGGAAGGGAATGTGCAGGCGGGGAGTGCTGTGTCAAACCGGTGCTTTCAGGGTGGAAGGCGGAGCTCACGCTGCCTGTGAATGATCCCCGGCTCTGGTGGCCCCGGGGTTTTGGTTCCCAGCCTTTATACAGTGTACGGATTTCACTGCTTCAGGATGGAAAGCTCTGTGACAGGATACAGAAATCTGTCGGCTTTAGAAAAATAGAAATGCCTTCCCCGCTTGAATTTATCATCAACGGAAAGCGCGTGAGGCTCTGGGGAGGCAGTATGGATCCCCTGCAGGGATATACGCACTGCTGGCGCCCCGAACGGGCAAAGCGCATGTTTGAGATGGTGGAAAACGCCAACATGAATACCTTGCGTATATGGGGGGAGGGAATTCCCTATCCCGACGAATTTTATGATGAAACCGACAGACGGGGAATTCTTGTATGGCAGGAATTCTTTATGGGGCACGGCGCCTATCCCGATACACGGGAGTATCAGGATAAATGTGTTCAGGAGGCTTGTGAGCTGGTGCTGAGGCTTCGGCACAGGCCTTCGCTCCTGATGTGGTGCGGTGGGAATGAAACCATTATGGGAGCTGAATTTCAGGGAAAAACACCCCATGGCTCACAAATCTTGTTGGAGGCTTTTCCAAAACTTCTGAGCGAAGTTGATCCCCAACGCTATTATCATCCGAACTCTCCTTATGGAGGTGAATATGCAAACGACCCGCGGGAAGGGGATCATCACACCTATGAGTGTGTGTGGCAGTATCCCTATGCAGACTATCCCAACTTTATGAGCGAGCATATCCGAACTGCTCCGCCTGTACTTCACAGCCTGAAAAAAATGATAAGGGGAGAGCTGTGGCCCCGGGATTATACAGGGAAGTTTTTGTATGGCACACGTTTTCCCATGCCCGACAGCTGGGCCCGGCGCAGCCATCATCCTGCAAAGGGTGAGCTGAAAACCGGACCCTATTGGGAATATTATGATGCGGACACCCCGGAGGAGCTGATCTACCGTTTTGGTGCGGCATATGGGCAGGAGGTCCGGCGGGGGCTTGAAATGATAAGAATGGGAAGCCCCGACGGAAATGCGGAGCCGGGGAAAAGGTCAAAAGGACATTTTTCCTGTAAGCTTCTTGATACCTGGCCCAAGGTGTACTGCTCCATTATTGATTACTTCCAGGAAGCATACATTCCCTACTATGCCACAGGGTGTGCCCAGGCACCGCTGCTGGTCTGCTTTGACAGGAAGGACAGTATCCGGCTGTGGCTGGTAAACGATTCTGCCCAAGATTTTTCTGGACATATAAAATTCGGACTGTACAGCCTTTCAAAGGAATGCTTTCTGGCGGAAAAATTAATAGATGCATCAATGCCTCAGGGTGAAGCCGGAATTTTGTTTGATCTTGCTGCACTGCATTTCTTCCCTAAGGACTGCCTGCTGACGGCGCGGCTTGAGGACGAAAACGGCGGTGTTATCTGCAGTTCGGTTGACTATGTTGATATTGAACGCCATCTGAACTTTCCCGATGCAAGGCTTTCGGTGAGTATAACCGGAAACGTACTTAATATTGTTTCAGACCGGTTTGCACGTTGTGTGGAAATAACGGGTGAGTGTGACGGAAACCCATTCGGATGGCTTTTTGAGGACAACTATTTTGATTTGATGCCTGGTGAGACTAAAACTGTCAGTATACTGGGAGATATCCCATATGGACGCATTACATTAAAACCACATTATTCGCCACATGCAGCTGAAATTTCTTTTAAACGCGTTTGACTGGAAAACTGTATAACAAAGGAGAACATAAGATGAAGCGAATCAACCTTGATGAAAATTGGAAGCTGAAACGGCTGGAAGAATCTCAGCAGAACAGCCGGTTTAATATTGACAGGCTTGATGAAATTTTGACGGAGGGCTCTTTACCACGTGATTGTGTGCTGCAGCTCAAAACAATTCCCTGTCAGGTCCATGATGCATTAATTGAGAGAGGCATAATTGAAAATCCCAATATCAAGGGCAGAAACAATGACTGCTGGATCGGCGAATCGGATTGGATATATGTTTGCGACTTCTCCCTGGACGAGTGGCAGGGAGAGTGGACCTTGCACTTCGGCGGTTTGGATACTTTTGCGGATATATATCTGAATGGCAGGCTGATTGCTCAGCATAACGATGCTTTTCTGCCATGCATTATCACAAAGCTTGATAATCTCCGTCTCCAAAATACACTTGTGCTGCACTTCAAATCAGCCAGGAAAATAGTGAATTCTATCTCCGGCCTTGAAAAATATCAGGGAAAAGTCCCGGCTATTTCAATGGCACGTGTATTCCGGTCGGGTTTTCATGAGTATTGCGGGCCCATCCCCGAACTGATCCGGGTGGGTATATACGGACATGTTACCCTGGAACAAAGCGGGACTTTCGGCATCGAAGAGCTGGAGGCCGAGGTTGTTCTCAGTGGGGATTTGATGCGGGGAACGGTTTCGCTGCAAGGTACTTATGCCGGAAACGGTAAAGATTTGCGTATTGTTGCCAGTCTGAAAGATGATGAAGGTAATATTGCAGCTGTTTGCGAGCAGAGGGAGCTTTCGCAGGACATGGTTCTGCATGTGGAGAACCCCCGGCTCTGGTGGCCGCGCACCCATGGAGCGGCAAATCTGTATACGCTGGAGGTTTCGGCATTCTGCGGGGACTCCTGCCAGGATGTGGTAAGGCGTACAATTGGATTCAGGCGTATTGACAAGGTTGGAGATTTCGACTTCATCCTGAACGGCAGGCCATTGAAATTATGGGGTGCAAACCTGACACATATGGATACGGTCAGCGGCTGCTACAATGCCCTGCGTGCGGGTGAACTGCTGGAGCTTGCGGAGCTGGGCAATTTCAACTGCCTGCGGGTTTGGGGCGAGGGCGAAATACTGGCTGATGAATTTTATGAACAGTGTGACCGCAGGGGAATACTATTGTGGCAGGATTTTTACCTGTGCTATTCAATGTACAGTGAAGAGCAGGAATTCCTGGAATTGTGCCGGAGGGAGGCCGAAAGTTTAGTTTCACGGCTCAAGCATCATCCCTCCGTTCTCTTGTGGTGCGGCGGCAATGAGATGCTGCTTTCGAGGGATTATGACCATCCGGGGGAATATTGCTGGGGAGAGAAAATTTTTGGTGAAATTTTTCCTTCCGTCTGTGCAAAACTTGATCCGGGGCGGTATTATCATGAATCCTCTCCCGCCGGGGGATTGTTTGCCAACGATCCGAGAGAAGGCGATACTCACGGCTATACGCATCTCTGGTATGTCCCGGGCTCATATTATCCGGTGTTTCTCAGTGAAAATTGCCGTGTGTCGGCACCTCCCCTCCGCACCATGCAGATTATGATGACTCCCGGGGAACTCTGGCCGGAGGGTTATACCAATATCATGACTAAAAAACAGCGGCTTTGCTGGCCCGAAACCTGGAATCAGCATAATACCAACAATGGTGCGGTAAAAGTGGGACCTGTTGAAAACTATCTTGATGCAGAAGATCCGGCGTCGCTGATTTACCGCCTGGGTGCAGCTCATGCGAATTATATAAAACGTGATGTGGAACGGTTCAGGAGAGGAAAGCCCGTTTCTCAGGCGGAAGGCCCGCGTCTGACTAAAGGACATTTGCTCTGGAAGTTTAATAATAACAGCAACATTATCTCCTATGGAATTGTGGACTATTTTAATGAGCCGGGAATGGCTTACTATGCTCTCCGTAATGCATATTCACCACTGTTGGTTTCATTTTCCGTAGAGGATGAAATCCATGTCTGGTTAACCAACGATACACAGGAGCATTACAGCGGTTCTGTTGTTGTAAAACTTTTCAATTTACCGGAAAATAAATTCGCAGAGGAGATGGAATTTCCGTTTTCGGTCCAACCGGATCAGTCAATACCTGTGGGCAATTTGAACGGGTTTCTGCAGTTCCGCCGGGAGCATGTTCTGGTGGCATATGTATTCGACCGGGCAGATAAAATGCTGGCAAGGAATGTAGATTACGTGGACATCGAGCGGCATTTGATATTTCCGGAGGATGCCGGTATTGAGCTTGATATAAAAGATGGTGATTTGATGCTTGCCTGTAATAAATTCGCACGCAGCGTGGAACTTATTGGAGACGAGGACGGTGACCGGTTCGGCTGGATGTTTGAGGACAACTATTTTGACCTTGTCCCCGGAGAAGTAAAACGTGTAAAAATATTGGGCAGGCATAAAAAAGGAACCATCTGTGCAAAGCCATACTATTCAAAAACAGAGAGTTCTATTTGTTTTGGAAAAACCTGATATAATGATAAAAAATGTCCTGTCTTCTTATAATAGGAGGACGGGATTTTTTATTGTCTTTGTTCTTAAAAAAATATGTTAAAATATAAGTAGAACATAAACAATTGAGGTAAATTAATTACCGGAAAGGATGTTTATGAAAAGATTATTTAATTTAAACAAAAACAATGAGCAAGAAAACAGAGCGGGACCTGAGGACTGGGTGCATTTAACCACAGCTGAAAATGAATTTGAATACAATGTGGTAAGCGGGTTATTAAAGGAAAACGGTATAACCTGCATAGGAAAAGGAAAACCCCTGGATCTGATGGACAGCGGATTTCTGAATATAGTGCTTGGCCCCTGCATACCTGTTGATATTATGGTGCCGTCCGAACTTTATGAAGAAGCCCATCAAATTTTGAATTCACAAGTCAGCGATGAAGAAATTGAGAAGCAGGCTATCTGTGAAGAACAGGAAAAGAACGAAGAATGATCTAGTGTATACGTCAGAAGTTTCCGGAGGATATGTGGAATACGGTTATCAGGTCAGCAGACTTGTCAGCCGCTTTTAACATGCCCTCCGCACCCAGGGAGCATTGTTATATGGATTTCACCGATTACAACTTCATTGAGTTGGGATTTGTTATTCAAGGCTGTGCCAGCTTTTGCTGCAAATCTTCCGGGAACTGTATTTCATGGAAATTGGATTTCAGAATGTTGTAAGAAATTTTTATTTTGACAATGAGAGTGAGTACCGGGTGGAGGTAATAGACACCTGGGAAATGGCAATTAAAGAAGCCGGTGTATTTAAAGGTAAATTTACTGTAGAATTATCCGGTAAGGAATATATGGCAATAAGGATCAGAAATCCCCTAGCGAACAAGACAATTTGCGTATACCGTTATTCAAACTTAAATACAATGTTTTCACCCTTATACACATTTAAATATTTTTTCTGATCAAACCAAACTGAACATTGATATATTCTATAAAAAACCACATATTTACTGTAAACATAATATGCACTATAATTAATATTATATGGTATATGAGGTAAAAACAGTATGCTGGAAATAATACTAAATTGGGTATTGGCTTTAATCAATGCCATCAGGAATAAATTTA
Organism: Ruminiclostridium cellobioparum DSM 1351 = ATCC 15832; assembly: GCF_000621505.1. Classification (GTDB taxonomy): domain Bacteria; phylum Bacillota; class Clostridia; order Acetivibrionales; family DSM-1351; genus Ruminiclostridium; species Ruminiclostridium cellobioparum. Next base: position 24,140 of record NZ_KK211289.1, on the reverse strand, counting down.
ATAATTTTAAAATAGGAGTCCGGTTTACATTAATTTATTGTCTTATATCTGTTTTTTCCATATTGATGAGCAATATGCTTTTTCAGGAAATATACTCAGAAATCGCATTAAGAAAGGTAAGTGAGGTTTCCATCCAAACCCTCTATTCCATCAGAACCAGCTTGAACATTACAATCACAAATATAAGCAATTACTCAAAAATGATTATATCCGATGATGATTTACAGATTCTATTAAGAAGAGGAAATATATACTCCGACTTAAACGTTCAGAAAAAAGTGGGTACATACTTGAATAAACTTACTCAGGAAACACCATACATATCCTCGGTATATATTTTTGATACCTCCGGTAATGAGTATTCGGTAGGTAATCAGGACGATCTGAAATTTATTCCGGAAAAAATCCAGGATGCCGTCTGGTACAATTCGGTTCTGGGTAAAAAGGGCTCCTACATTCTGAGTCTCAATGGAGGAGGGGCATTCAGTCATGCTCCCGATGATAATTTCATATCGATGATCAGGCTTGTCAGAGATATAAATACCACTGAAGCGCTTGGAGTATTGATAATAAACATATCTGAAAATACCTTCAAAGATTCGTTTGCCAATATAACGAACAATTACATGACAGACATTACAATATTTGACCAGAACAATCAAAGCATAATCAAATCCAATGGGGTTGATATAGGTAAAGGTAATCTGACCGAATTATTTGAAAAACAAAAGCAAGGGTTTTTGATCCGGGATGTTAATAATACGGAATGCCTTCTTTCATACCTGCTTGAAGACAGGTACGGCTGGAAGATTGTCAGTGTCATGCCGGTTAAGGAACTGTCCAATGAAACGGCGGTTCCGGGCTTGATTGGATTTGCAATAATAATGATAAACAGTGTGCTGCTGTTTATAGGAACTGTTTTTACCTCTAAAATGATTACCATACCCATCAAAAAGCTTCTGAAATCAATGAAGGGTGTGGAAAAAGGCGAATTTAACGAGGTTAATATCAAAGCAGGCAAGGATGAGATTGGACAGCTGCGGGACGGATATAACATTATGATCCGAGAAATACAAAATCTCATAAAGCGTGTTATAACAGAACAGAAAGTAAAAAGAAAGGCGGAACTCAATGTTTTGCAGGCGCAGATAAAGCCACATTTCCTGTATAATACTCTGGACTCCATAAACTCCCTGGCACTCATGGGAGAAACCTCCTCTGTATGCGATCTGGTTGAGGCACTGGGAAGCTACTACCGGATAAGTTTAAGCAAGGGAAAGGAAGTTATAAACATTGGACAGGAAATTGTCATGGTAAAAAACTATCTTAAGATTCAAAAAATGAGATATCCTGATTTGTTTACGGCACATTTCATTATTGATGAAAAATGTAGCAGTTATAAAATTCTGAAACTTGTTTTACAGCCTCTTGTAGAAAATTCACTGTATCATGGCATCCGGAACAAGGATGGGGGCGGTACGATAACTTTAAAAACAGAACATTTGATTGACCGTATACGGATTACAATAGAAGATGATGGTATTGGGATGGCTAAAGAATATATAGAACAAGTTTTAGGAGATAAAACCGGAACAACCGATACCAGCTTTGGTCTGCGAGGCACAATTGAACGGCTGTCTATTTTTTACGGTACCGAGGACTGTTTTCAAATAGAAAGTGATGTGGGTATAGGGACCAGGATTACAATACTGATACCTGTTGATAATGGAAATGGAGAATATAATCATGCCTAGTTTGAAAATTTTTATAGTAGATGATGAATACTTAATCAGGAATCTTATAAAAATGCGGATTAAGTGGGAAGAACTGGACATGGAAATAGTGGGTGAATCGCCCGATGCAAGACAGGCGCTGGAAATGATTGATGCTTTGGTGCCTGATATCATTTTCACGGATATTTGCATGCCTTTTATGGATGGAATTGAATTCAGTAAAAATGTAATTGAAAAGTACCCCCACGTTAAAATTGTGGTCATAACCGGCCATGATGAGTTTGATTATGCAAAGCGGAGCATAAAACTCGGTATTTCAGATTTTCTGTTAAAACCCATCAATGCGGAGGAAATAAAAAAGGTTGCACTGGAGTTGAAAAGAAAAATTGAAGCCGAGAGAACACATATTAAGAAGTATGAGAAAATGAAACAGCAGTTGGAGCTGAATCTTCCTTATATTAAAGAAAAGTTTATGATTCAGCTTTTACAGGGTGAACTGGGTGCAGATGAAATAGCGGATAAATTAATGTATTTCGGGCTGGATATAAATCCGGAATCCGATTACTTTCAAACGGCTGTTGTAGAAGTCAGCAATTCTATCATGGTTATGGACGCCGGAGAGGAAAACAGTATTCTCCTGGAAATTCAGTGTGCCGAACGAATACGTCAGATTACCAGAGAAGATGACTATACATGGATATTTTTTGATAACAGCAGGAAAATTGTCCTCTTGAGCAATAATGAATCACTGGATTTAACCGATTGCTGTGAAGCCATTAAAATAATGATCATTAACAGCTGCAACTGTTTTGTATGCATTGGCATCGGAAGCAAGGTGCATGGTTTTGAAAATATTAAAATCTCCTACCGTGAAGCATGTGATGCATTAAAGTACAAGGTTGTAATCGGCAAAAACCAGGTTATAAATTACTCGGACATAACCTACACCAATGAAGTTTCCAGAAGAAGTATTCCCAACAAGGCTGAAAAAATAGATTTTTACATTAAAGCAGGTATGAAGGAAAAAATGTATGAGCTGATTGAAGAGCTCTTTGCAGAAGGCTGTTATTGTTCGGCAGCAACTGTGGAAAATTTACGCCTGGAGGCTTTTGATGTGCTGTTAGCCTGCATGCATGTTCTGCTTGAACTGAAAATTGATGCGTCCAGCCTGTGGGAATATCCTACACAAGCTTATGAGCAGGTTTCAAGAATAGATAATCTGGTTGAATTAAAGAGTTATATTAAAAGCTTAATTACTAAAGTTATAAATAAAGTGCACTGCATAAATGAAAAAAAGGCCAATTCTTTAATTATGCAGATTTGTGAGTACATACAAAACAACATGAGTAATGCGGAACTTTCACTCTCGGTTGTGGCGAAAGAATTCTTTATCAGTCCAAGCCACTTGTGCCGCTTGTTCAAGCAGGGAACCAACCAGACTTTTGTGGAATATCTCACAAAGGTCAGGATGGAGAATGCTGTAAAAATCCTTATGGAAACCGACCTTAAGGTATACGAAATAGGTGAAAGGATCGGAATAAACGATTCCCACTATTTCAGTATAATATTTAAAAAATTTACCGGCTGCAGCATTAATGAATTCCGCAAAAACTCAAAAGTATAATACCTAAAATTCTAATACCAAAAGTGAAATACCCAAAATTATAGTTCCAAAAAGTATAATATCAATATGAATATAAAAAGTTCTTCCATGCTAAGATTTTGAATGTAAACAGCAAAATAATGAATTGAGTAATGTCAAATACCGGTTATAATAATATACAAGCTGAAGTTAAATTCAACTGAGGGAGAACAAACAATGAGCAAGTTAATGAGAGTTATTTTATTAACGGTAATTGTGATTTCTTTATTATTCAGCCAGACTGCATGCAGCATAAAAATGCGATTCAATAAAACCTCTCGGGAAAATGTCGCTTCAGAACCGGAAACGTTGATTTTATGGCATCAATGGGTAAATGTATCCAATAAAAAGACAAACCCCCTAAAGAATGCAATCAGAGAATGGAATGTTCAAAATCCAAACATCCAGGTTAAAGAGTTAAGCTGGAATGGTGAACAGTATAAATCAAAAATCAGAACTGCGCTGGCAGCAAATGAGGCTCCGGATTTGTTCTATATGTGGGGAGGCAGTTTTGTAGAGCCCTATATCTCCGGAGGAAATATCCTTCCTTTGGATTCATATATAAACGCGGGAACATTGGATAAATTGGTTCCTGGAGCAATCGACTACTGCAGGTTTGACGGAAAGATATACAGTCTGCCCATGTATATTTTTATTGCGAGTTTATATTGCAATACTCAGTTATTTGAACAGGCGGGTGTAAAAATTCCTGAAACATATGATGAACTTTTGGATGCTGTGAGAAAATTGAGAGCCAAAGGAATAATACCTGTTGTTGTCGGTGAAAAGGACCGGTGGACCGGTATGTACTGGTATAACATACTTGCCATGCGGCAGGCAGGTAATCAGGTATGCCTGAATGCACTAAACAATCCTGCTCAGTTTGAAAATCAGGCCTTTGAAGCTGCCGCTGAAAAGTTATTGCAGCTTGTAAACGCAAAAGCCTTTAACAACGATGCCTTAAGCACCAGTTTTAATGATATGGTGGTCGAATTCTCCCAGGGGAAGGCGGCTATGATGTATCAGGGGAATTGGGTCGAATCCAATATAGAAGAATCAGAATCCACAACCAAAAAATATGTAACGGTGGTACCCTTCCCGGTAATAACCGGCGGAGGAGGGACCCTGAAAGAGTTTTATGGAGGAAGTGCAGACGGGTACTATGTAAATATTAATACAAGGTACAGACAAGAGGCTGTTAACGTACTGGAATTTATCAGTGAGAAGGCCGGCAGAGAAGGGTATCTGAGCGGTGCGGGTTTCTCTTGCTGGAAAACAGATGATCTGGATAAATCCCAAATGTCTCCCATCTCCAAACAGTCATTGAAGCTGATGGAAACTGGAACGTCTTTTGTTAATTGGTGGGATACCATCCTGCCGGCGGCTGACGCTGAAACCCACAAGGATCTGGTGGCTGAACTGTTTGCCGGAAGGATGTCTTCAAAAGAATTTGCAAGGAAAATGGCTGGGCTTAACAAGTCTGTTTATTAAATCTACTCACATATCTAATCAAACCAAAAATGTCAAATAAATGAAAAAATCATATAAGGAGAGTATGAAATGTTTACAAATGTGGACACCACACTCAAACCAAAGCTTACAAAACGTCCGGGCGGCTTTTTGAAAGAATTGGTGACCAACAGAGCAATGTTTCTTATGCTGTTACCTCCGTTTATTTTGGTAGTCATTAACTATTATCTGCCGATGTTCGGGATAATTATAGCTTTCAAGGAGTTCAACTACCAGGATGGTTTTTTACACAGCCCATGGTCTGGAATTAAAAACTTTGAGTTTTTGTTTAAATCCGATGCAGCATGGAGAATCACCAGAAATACCATAGGCTATAATCTCATTTTTATTGTATTAAATTTGTTTTTTGCCGTAACTATAGCTCTTATTCTAAATGAATTGAAAAATAAGGTGGCAGCTAAATTATACCAGTCTGTAATTTTCCTTCCGTATTTTTTATCCTGGGTGGTGGTAGCCTATCTTGTCCTTGCCATACTTAGTCCGGAAGGCCTTTATAACAAATCCATTGCACCCTTGCTTAATCTGACAGCCGTAGACTGGTATACACAGCCACAGTACTGGCCTTTTATATTGCCCTTTGTAAATCTGTGGAAAAACATCGGGTATGGTATTGTCATATATCTGGCGGGAATCACCGGAATAGACCAGGAGTACTATGAAGCGGCCGTGCTGGACGGAGCAAGCAAATTACAGCAGATACGTTCCATTACAATTCCTTTTCTTGTTCCCTTGATGATAGTGACTACAATAATGGCATTAGGTAATATATTCCGTTCGGATTTCGGACTGTTCTACCAGGTACCCATGCAGCAGGGGCTGCTCCAGGATACCACGGATGTACTGGATACATATATATATAATGCCTTGATTTACAGCGGTGATTTGGGTATGTCATCGGCTGCGGGCTTCTATCAGTCAATTGTAGGCTTTTTCCTGGTGTTGTTTGCCAACTGGTCGGTAGGCAAAATCAGTGCGGAAAACAAAATATTTTAAACAAGGAGAAAAACTATGAAGACTAAACCATCCAAATCATCCTTTCAATCAAACTCTATTTCTCATGTTTCAAATGCCATATTCAACGCTGTATTTATTATATACTGTATTGTCTGTCTAGCTCCGCTGCTTCTGGTATTCATGGTGTCCATCACTAGCGAGAGCTCCCTTGTGACAAACGGGTACTCGTTTTTTCCCAGTGAAATCAGTTTCAGTACATACAAATATCTGTTTATGGATTCTGAAAAACTGTTCAGGGCTTACGGCATCACAATCGGGGCATGTATTATAGGTACATTTTTCAGTGTGCTGCTTACAATGATGTATGCCTATCCAATATCCAGAAAGTCATTTAAGTACAGGAACTTTTTCTCCTTCTTTATGTTTTTCACCATGCTGTTTCAGGGTGGATTGGTGCCATGGTATATTCTTTATACAAAATATCTTCACCTGCAGAACAACCCAGCAGTGCTTGTTATTCCTGCTCTGCTAAACGCATTTAATGTGTTGATAATGAAGACATTTTTTAATACAAATCTGCCCGATTCAATTCTGGAGTCGGCCAGGATTGACGGTGCCAGCGAATTCAGGATATTTTATACCATTGTCGTACCATTATCAACTCCTGCTATTGCAACAGTTGGTCTGTTTGCCATGCTGGCATACTGGAACGACTGGTACCTGTGTCTGCTTTTTATCAATGATGCAAAATATTACAACATCCAGTTCTCAATGTATCAGGCCCTGCGTTCGGTAGAATTTTTAACCTCCTCGCATGCGGTTTCTATCGGGAGCACTTCCAGTGAACTTGCCAAACTGCCGGCAGAGACCTTGCGTATGGCAATGGCTATCCTTGGAATAGGTCCGATAATTTTTGCATACCCGTTCTTTCAGAAATATTTCATTAAAGGTCTCACCATTGGTGCTGTAAAAGGTTGATTCCGGCAGATTGGTTTGTATCTGTTTGCCGGTCAATATATTATTTTCATATTGAAGGAGGAAAATAAATGAATAGGATGAAAAAAATGGGGTGTATTGTTTTTGCCCTGGTATTTATTTGCAGTGTTGTTTTAACAGGCTGCGGAGGCTCAAAGGACAGTACTGTGTCGTCTTCGTCAAACAGTCAGGCTTCAGTTGCTGACAGTTCTGCTTCGGCCGAAAGCAAGGCTCCTGAATTGAAACCTTATGAGCTGAACTGTTATTTCCTGGCTCCTCAAACAAAGGACCTCCCATTAATTCAGGACGAAGTAAGCAAGCTTTTAACTGAAAAAATCAACGCAACCATCAAGCTTAATTACTTTTTCTGGGATAGCTATCAGGACAAACAGAAACTGGTGGTAGCTTCCGGTGAAAAGATTGATGTCATGTTTTCACCTTCCTGGTGGGGCTGGAGTACATTTGTAGCCCAGAAGGCATGGCTTGAGCTGGATGATCTGCTTGCACAATACGGAGCAGATATTACAAAGAATATCAACCCAGCTTATCTCAAGGCACCGGTTATTAACGGCAAGCTTTATGCAATCCCTACCAACAAGGATATGTTTGGTGTAGGCGGAGTACTTGTTAACAAAGCTTTAGCAGAGAAATATAATTTTGATTTTTCCAATATAAAGACTCCAGCGGATTTTGAACCCATGCTGAAGACAATTAAGGAAAAGGAACCTGGAATAGTGCCATTCGTTTCTGCACAGGGTGACCATGCTTCTTATTTTACCCAGGATGCATTGGTTCATATATCACAGACAGAGGTTCCGGTAGGATATCAGAAGACCGACGGGGATATTAAAGTTGTAAATCTCCAGGAAACACCTGAGTATATAAACGTGATAAAAATGACCAGAGAATGGTACAATAAGGGTTACATAAATAAGGATGTTGCCACACTCAAAGACTCTATGCCTGTTAAGAAAGCCCAGAAGGCATTCATGTGGGGAGAACAGCTTAAGCCGGGCAAGAACGATGAAATGAAGGCACAGTTGGGATATGATTTGATACAGGTAAATGCATATAAGGATATTCCTTATTATGCCACAACCGGTGACCTGACAAATTCCATGCTCGTTATTCCAAGAACCTCAGAGGACCCTGCAAGAGCTATGATGTTTATTAATTTATTGTTCAACGACAAACAAATAAAGAATCTCCTGGATTGGGGTATTGAAAACAAGCATTATAAGAAGATAGGTGAAAATCAGATTGATTTTGCGGATGGAGTAACCGCCGATAATTCCGGTTATACAGGAATTGCCCAGTGGGCAATGGGAGGAGACCAGTTCCTTGATTACCTGTGGGCAAATGAGAGTCCGGATAAATGGACCAAGATGAAGGAATTCAATGAATCTGCGAAACCTGAGAAGCTTTTGGGTTGGGTATATAATCCTGAAGCTGTAAAGACTGAAATTGCTACTCTGGCAACTGTCGGTAAAAATATGGGTAATCCGTTAAACGAAGGTATCGTTGATTATGACAAGTATTATCCAAAGATGAAGGAATCTCTTGAAAAAGCAGGTATCAACAAGGTTTGCGCCGATGCTCAGAAGCAGGTTGATGACTTTTTAGCCGCTAAAAAATAAATCCTAAGGCATAACCCCAAGAGCTGTTTCAAGCATAATGCTTATTACATTATGTTTGAGGCAGCTCTTTTTTTGTATTCAATTTTAAGATTCATTGTATTATATTCAACTGCTAAATGAATCACTAAATAATTAGCCATACATTTAGTTATTAACTAAAAGATTTATAAACATGCATTTAGCTAAACGTACTCAATAATCAAACTAATTTATGCAATATATATAAATTAATGCTATATATACTGTGTAAATACAACAAATTGTATAAAGATTTAAATAAATTTATTGCTAAATTTAAATAAACGATTTATAATAATACTTAAGTGATAAACATTAAATATATACTTGATTTAAATAATTTAAATACTATTGCTAAACAGAATTTACCAGCTATCTTATATTTTTATGTAATTTATTTTAATAAATTATTTTATTTGCAAATAGTGTATTAATATACTTTTTAAAGGAAATTATGTAAACCTAATTTAAGATAAGTAATTATTTAAGATAAGTAATTTCTGGCCTATCTTTGATTAATTCAATAACCATCGAAACAAAATATATCTAAAGAATGGAGAAATGTAGAATGAGTAAAGTGAAAATCGGCTTTGCACCCACCAGAAGAAGTATATTCAGCGCACCGGATGCAATCAAATTCGGTAACCTCACAAGAGATAAACTCAAGGAATTGAATGTGGAATTTGTTGATATTACGGATATTAACTCCGAAGGACTTCTGTATGACGACGAAGATATGAAGAAGATTGCGGAAAAGTTCAAGTCTGAAAAAATTGACGGACTGTTTTTACCACACTGCAACTTTGGTACCGAATATGTATGTGCCAGATTGGCCAAAGCCTTGAATGTTCCTGTGTTATTATGGGGCCCGCGGGATGAAAGACCCGATGAAAAGGGGATACGCCTGAGAGACAGCCAGTGCGGACTCTTTGCCACCGGAAAGGTGTTGAGAAGATTCAGAGTTCCTTTCACATATATGTCCAACTGCAGATTGAATGATCCGGAGTTTGAAAGAGGTATGAAGGACTTCCTGGCTGTATGCAATGTTGTTAAAACCTTTAGAAATACAAGGATATTGCAGATTTCCACAAGACCGTTTGATTTCTGGTCCACAATGTGCAACGAGGGGGAATTGCTTGAGAAATTCAACATACAGCTCTCTCCCATCCCAATGCCCGAACTGATATATGCGGTAAATGCAGCCAAAGAGGAAAAGACGGAAGTTGAAAAAGTCATAGAGACCATAAAAGCTGAAATGAATGTTAAAATTGCTGACCAGCACCTGGAGAATGTTGCGGCAATGAAGGTTGCAATGCAGGGACTGGCCGCTAAATACGGCTGCAATGCCATTGCACTGCAGTGCTGGAACTGCCTGCAGTCTGAACTGGGAATCATGCCTTGTGCGGCAAACTCGCTTTTGAACGATGAAGGCATTCCGGTTGTCTGCGAAACGGATATCCATGGTGCAATAACTTCATTGCTGGCCGAAGCCGCAGGTATGGGTGAGACAAGATCCTTCTTCGCAGACTGGACGGTACGCCACCCGGACAATGAAAACGGTGAGCTGCTCCAGCACTGCGGACCATGGCCGGTTTCGGTAGCCAGGGAAAAGCCTACGCTGGGTTACCCCCTTGCATTCAGCTACCCGGGATCTGTGGAAGCAGAAGCAAAACACGGCGAGCTTACACTGTGCAGGTTTGACGGGGACAACGGAGAGTATTCACTTCTGCTGGGCAATGCAAGGGCAATTGAAGGCCCCTATACAAAAGGTACCTATCTCTGGATAGAAGTGGACAACTTGAAAAGGCTGGAGGAAAAGCTGGTTTCCGGGCCATATATCCACCATTGCGTGGGGATTCACAAAAACATTGTCCCGGTATTATATGAGGCCTGCAAATATATCAATGTCAAGCCGGATTTTTATGACCCGGTGGAAGAAGACGTTAAAGCATATCTCAGAGGAGAGTAATTGATATATCGTATGCAGTTGATTTGTAACAGATTAAAATTTTTATTACTTTTTGCTACACCGCTTCCGCGGTGGAGAGGGGGATATTAATGAACAATTTGAAGGCATTGTCTTTTGAGCTGAGAAAAGATGTACTCAATATGATTTTTAAAGCAAAGACGGGGCATATCGGCGGAGATTTCAGTGTCATGGATATACTGGTAACTCTTTATTTCAAGCATATGAACGTTTCGCCCGAAACAGTTAACGACAGTGAAAGGGATAGATTTATTCTCAGCAAGGGGCATTGTGTGGAAGCCCTGTACAGTGTTCTGGCAGGGAGAGGCTTTTTTCCCAAAGCAGATCTGGAAACCTATTCACAATTTAAATCAAAATATATCGGACACCCTACCAACAAGGTTAACGGCATCGAAATGAATTCCGGTTCCCTGGGACATGGCCTGTCTGTGGCAGTTGGCATGGCACTGGCTGCAAGGATGAATAAATCCTCCTACAGAGTGTATACAGTCATGGGGGACGGTGAACTGGCAGAGGGCTCGGTGTGGGAAGGGGCCATGGCGGCCGGACACTACAAGCTGGATAATCTCACGGCGGTAGTGGACAGAAACCGTCTGCAGATCTCCGGAACCACAGAAGAAGTTATGAACCAGGACAACCAGGACGAAAGATGGAGCAGTTTCGGCTGGAATGTGATACATGCCGAGGGCAACAACCTGGAAGCCCTGGATAAGGCATTTGAGGCTGCCAAGGCAGCAAAGGGCAAGCCCACAGTGATTATTGCCGATACTATAAAAGGCTATGGAGTATCCTTTATGGAAAATTCAAAACAGTGGCATCATAAGATTCCGGGTCAGGATGAGTATGAGAGGGCAATTGCAGAGTTGGACCAGAGGAGGTTGGCGGCAAATGAATAAAATACCAAATCGTCAGGCAATATGTGATATTTTAGTAGAGAAAGCAAACACTGATAAGGATATTGTAGTTCTTTGCAGCGATTCCAGAGGTTCTGCTTCATTAGCTCCTTTTGCGGATACCCATCCGGAACAGTTTGTGGAGACAGGTATTGCCGAACAAAACATCGTATCCATTGCAGCAGGGCTTGCAAAATGCGGCAAAAAAGCCTATGTCGCTTCTCCGGCCTGTTTTCTGTCCACAAGGAGCATGGAACAGGCAAAGGTTGATGTGGCTTACTCCAATACGAATGTAAAGCTTATCGGCATCAGCGGAGGTGTCAGCTATGGGGCCCTGGGAATGACCCATCACTCGGCACAGGATATTGCATCAATGACCTCAATACCAAATATGAGGGTATACATTCCAAGCGACCGTATACAGACCAGGGCTTTATTCGAAAATCTGCTGAAAGATGAAAAACCGGCCTACATACGTGTGGGACGAAATCCTGTGGAAGATGTTTATGAAGAGGGCGGGCTGGACTTTGAAATGGACAGGGCAACCGTTGTCCATGAAGGCACCGATCTGACCGTTATAGCCTGCGGGGAGCTGGTAAAGCCGGCTCAGAAAGCTGCCGGGATCCTGCAGGAACAGGGTATATCGGTAAGAGTTCTGGATATGTATTGTGTCAAGCCTATTGATAGGGCTGCCGTAGAAAAGGCTGCTGCTGAGACAGGGGCTATAATAACAATGGAGGAGCATTCACAATATGGCGGGCTTGGAGCTATGGTCAGCCAGATTGTAGCAAGTACCGCTCCGAAAAAAGTGATCAACCTGGCGCTGCCTGATGAGCCGGTAGTGACGGGAGTATCCAAAGAGATATTTGACTACTACGGCTTAAATGAAACCGGATTGGTCAGTATAGCAAAAGAATTGCTGAACAGGTAAATTACGTTTTTTAAACTGCCCATACCGGGCACCGTTGCGGGAACTGACGGGGGGTCAAACTCCGTAGTATCTATATAAAAAATATATATTAAATTTTCGGGAGGATGTAATTTATGAAAAGAAAGTTTTTATCACTTCTTATGGCAGTTGCATTAACAGGTTCACTGCTTGCCGGCTGCGGCAGCACCAAACAGGCCGAATCAACCAATTCATCGGCAGCTCCTTCATCAACTGCAGCATCAACTCAGGCAGCAGAAACATCTGCGGGTGATACTGGCGCAGCCAAGCCTCTTACAGGCGGGAGATCGAAAATAGTGTATATAATCACCCCTTCACATTCAAATCCGTTCTTTAAGACTGAGGCTGAAGCAGCTGCTGCAAAAGCAAAGGCTCTGGGTTATGAAGTCAAGACGGTATCACACGACGACGACCCTACAAAGCAGGCAGAATTATTTGATACCGCAATATCTGAAAAGGCGGCTGCAATCATCTGTGACAACGCTGGTTCGGATGCAACCGTTGCAGCAGTCAAGAAAGCAAGAGACAATAATATTCCAACTTTCCTTATAGACAGAGAAATAAACGAATCCGGAATTGCAATTTCGCAGATAGTTGCAAACAACTACCAGGGTGCAAAGGCAGTTGCCGAAATATTTGTTGAAGCAATGGGTGAAAAGGGTAAATACGCAGAACTGCTGGGCAAGGAATCAGATACAAATGCAGGTGTGAGATCAAAGGCTTTCCATGAGGTTATAGACCAGTATCCCGACATGAAGCTTGTTGCTACACAAACCGCCAACTGGGAACAGACAGAAGCATATACAAAGATGGAAACCATTCTTCAATCCAACCCCGATATCAAAGGCGTAATCTGCGGTAACGATACAATGGCAATGGGTGCTGCGGCAGCTATAAAGGCGGCCGGTTTGAAAGGTATAGCCATAATAGGGGTTGACGGCAGCGACGATGTGAGAGATGCTATAAAAGCAGGTGACATCACTGCTACAGCTCTTCAGCAGGCAGCGTTGATCTCTGAGATGGCAGTCGAACAGGCTGACAAATATTTAAAGACCGGCGCTACCGGTGCTGATGAAAAGCAGCTTGTAGACTGTATCGCCATTACAAAAGATAATGCCGATAAATTATCAGCTTTCAAATTCAGCAAATAATAGCGAATAATAGTAAATAATATTGTATAGTTAATAAGGGGACTGTTGCAGAATAAAGCAAATGTAATGCAGATATTTCAATTGCTTAAATTGGCAGCAGCCCCTTAAATCCGAAAAAAGTCAGTTATTATCAGTCCGCAAAGCCTCCTGAATTCATAAATTTCTAGCTATTTATGGACTTTGATGATATTTTGAGATGTAATTGATTTTCGAATTTTCTTTTATCATTATGAGAAGCTCACAAAAGACAAGATATTCTATCAGGACAAGGAGGAAGTATATGAAAAAGAAAGTTTTGCTTGTGTTGCTGGCAGCAGTTTTAATGCTTTCATCATTAACAGGCTGCATCAAGATTGTTAAAACCGGCGAAGAATATAAATTGACAGGTGAGACCCAATTCAATGCGGGGGATGATGTTGCAGGGATATGGGACTCAAAAGCAGTTCCCGAGTTGACTGAAAAGGCGGTGGACCTGCTTGCTTTCTTAAATGAGGCCAACGGGGATTTCAAATCTCTGGACAAGAAGTACGGAAAGTATTCCATGGGTACATCAGGCGAGCTTAATTATACGGTAAAGGGCGAGGCAACGGTAAAGGAAGTCAACACCGAAAAGAAATCGGGCTATATGGAAGTGACTCTGGAGGGCTATACCGGCCCGGCTGTTATCAGGCTGCAGGTTGGTCCGGTATTTAAGGGTACTTCCATAAGGGATTCGTTAAATATAATCAAATTTGAGGAATATAAGAATCAGGTTGATTTTGCCGCAGTATCCCAGAGTATTCATAAAATTGTTGAGGAAAAAATAATAAAACCGGTGGACCTTGCTTCCTTGGAAGGTAAGAAAATCGAATTTACCGGCTGCTTTACGGCAGACAAGGAAGATCTTATTTTAATTACTCCGGTTGCTTTAAATGTGAAATAGAAGAGGGGGCAAAACACCGCAATGGATAAAGTTAGCTTGAAAGACTTCTCGCAGAACAATGTTTGCCTGCATGCCGAATGCATGGATAAGATCTATCCCGGCACCAAAGCCCTGGATAATGTCTCCTTTGATGTAATAAAGGGCAAGGTTAACGTTTTGATCGGAGAAAACGGGGCGGGGAAATCCACACTGATGAAGATTATTGCAGGTATTGAACAGCCATCCTCCGGAAAGATCTACATGGACGGGGAAGAGGTTTTGTTCAGGGATACCACTGAGGCAAGAAAACATGGAATAGGCATTATACATCAGGAGCTGAGCCTGTTTCCAAATCTTTCGGTATATCAGAATATCTTTATGGCAAAAGAAAAGACCAGGGGAAAATTGATTCTCGATAATAAAACACATATAGGACTGACAAATAAAATTCTGAATAAACTTGAACACCCTTTGGATGCCAACACCCTGGTGGGGGATTTGAGGGTCGGTCAGCAGCAAATGATAGAAATAGCCAGAAATCTGATTCAGGATGACCTGAAGATATTGATTATGGATGAACCGACTTCATCACTCAGCCAGCAGGAAGTTGATGTACTGTTTAAATTAATGCGGGAATTAACTGCTGAAGGCATATCAATCATATATATTTCTCACAGGCTTGAAGAAATAATGAAGATAGGTGACTATGTAACAGTATTACGGGATGGTAAATTTGTTGCAAATGCGGCGGTAAAGGACATAAGTGTGCCCTGGATCGTACAGCAGATGGTTGGAGAGGGCAAGTCCTACCCCAAAAGAGACAGGAAAATAGACTGGAGCAGGCAGGAAAAGGTATTGGAGGTTAAAGACCTCACACTGCCCAAAAGCGGCGGAGGGTATCTGCTGGACAATGTCTGTTTTGATCTGAAAAAAGGTGAAATACTTGGAATATATGGACTTATGGGCTCGGGCAGAACAGAGATATTTGAATGTATCATGGGGCTTAGACCCGAGCATACCGGAACAATAAATCTGGAAGGTAAAGCACTTAAAGTCAGGAACATATCCGAGCAGCTTGACAGAGGCTTTGCAATCGTTCCGGAGGACAGACAGAGAGAAGGGATCATTCAGACTCTGGATATAGGCAAGAACATATCTCTTTCCAGTCTGAAAAATTATGCAAAAGCTTTTTTTGTTGACTCCAAAAAGGAAAATAAATTTATTGATGAACAGATAAAAGATATTCATATAAAGGTTGCGGACAAAAGCCTGCCAATCTTATCACTGTCAGGCGGAAACCAACAGAAGGTAGTTATAGGCAAGGGTATTCTGACAAGTCCCAAGATTCTTTTGCTTGATGAACCCAGCAGGGGTATCGACATTGGTGCAAAAACTGAAGTCTTTGATATTATTAACCAATACGCCGAAAGAGGCCTGTCTATAATTGTTATTTCATCCGAATTGAAGGAAATTGTGGCTATTGCAGACAGGGTTATCGTAGTTTCCAATGGGATTAAAACCGATGAGTTTTCGGGTGATGAAATTAAGGAAGAAAGTCTGGTATTAGCCTCATATAAAGGCCACTACGGTAACTAATGGAAGAAAAGGGGAAAGGGACATGAATAATTCTAAAACAATCAAGAAATCAAATAATACTCTGGTCATGAATCTGCTCAAAGGCAGAACGCTGATAGTATTGTCCATATTAGTTGTATTTTTCAGTATTGCAAGTCCTACGTTTTTGTCGGCCAGCAGCCTGCTCCTGATTGCAAAGCACGTTGCACTTTATGGAATACTTGGTATCGGTATGACTTATGTTATCATAAACGGAGGAATAGATCTGTCTGTCGGTGCGATAGTAGGCCTTTCTGGTATGATTGCCGGAGGTCTTATAAATGAAGGCCTCCGTATGTTCGGTTACACCATTTATTTCAGTGTACCGCTGATCGTACTTATAACAATAATCTGCGGGGCATTGATCGGTATAGTAAACGGTCTGGTAATAACAAAATTTAATGTAGCTCCTTTCATAGCAACACTTGGTATGATGTATATCGCCCGAGGTTTTGCACTGCTCCGTTCCAACGGTGCGACCTTCTCCAATATTGTGGGAAAGGAAGGGCTTGGAAATACGGGCTTTGAGGTTTTTGGCAGAAATGTGGGAGGGATTCCCGTAGGGGCCATAATACTTGCAATCATAGCAGTAATAGCAGCCATTGTGCTCAAAAAGACTCCCTTTGGATGGCATATTCTCTCCATCGGAGGAAATGAAAAGGCTGCAAGATTGTCAGGCGTCAAGGTCAAAAAAGTAAAGATAATGGTTTACATGATTTCAGGAATATGTGCGGCCATCGTCGGTATAATAACAGCGTCCCAGCTGGTAGCTGCGCATCCGGCATCGGGGGAATCCTGGGAAATGAACGCCATCGCTGCAACGGTATTGGGCGGAACCTCAATGGCAGGCGGTGTGGGAACAATTGGCGGAACCATAATCGGTGCCTTCGTAATAGGTGTTATTAATGACGGACTGGTTATGTGCGGCGTTTCGGAATTCTGGCAAATGGTTATAAAGGGCCTGGTTATCATATTTGCAGTAGTTATCGACCAGTTCCAGCGCAACCTGCAGGCTAAAATGGCACTGCAGTCCCGTAATGAAAATAAGTAACGGCGGAGGTACACATGAAAAAAAGAGGAATACTAAATGCACAGCTTGCCGGTTATATTGCAGCTCTTGGACATAACGACATATTTTTAATAGGTGATGCAGGGCTGCCCATTCCGGCAGGTGTTCCAACGGTTGACCTTGCTCTGTGCGGCGGCGTACCCAGCTTTGAGCAGGTATTGAGTGCCGTCCTTGAAGAGACACAGGTGGAATTTTATTATCTGGCAGAGGAAATTACAGGGAAAAATGTTTGCCTGCTGCAATATATAAAGGCTTCCCTGCCAAATGTTGATAATGAGTTTATGCCCCATTCCGAGTTTAAGGAATTCACAAAAAAGGTCAAATTCGCCATACGAACAGGTGAATTTACCCCCTTCCCCAATATTATACTGAGGGCAGGAGTGGCCTTTCCGGTTTAAACTGAGGTAATACTGTTTGACACAAAGCACTCAGGGGTGAACAAATTAGCCTGTAATAAATGTTCCTCTTATAAATGCTATAAACACAGGAGGCTAATTATGAATAAGGGTTTTATTTTAGCATTGGACCAGAGTACTTCTGGAACTAAAACCATGATAGTTGACATAAACGGAGATATTATTGCGAAAGCTTCCCTGGAACACACTCAGCATTATCCCAGGCCCGGCTGGGTTGAACATGATCCCCTTGAAATATATGAAAATGCCAAAAAGCTGCTTGCTGACGTCCTGTCTCAAGCTGAGCTGAAGCCTGAACATATCAGGGCTTTGGCAATAACAAACCAGCGGGAGACAATAGTTTTATGGGATAAAGCCACCGGCCTGCCGGTGTACAATGCAATTGTCTGGCAGTGCAGACGCACGTCGGATATGTGTGAAAAATTTAAAGAGAAGGGCCTGGAGAAGACAGTAAATGAGAAAACAGGGCTTTTGCTGGACCCTTATTTTTCTGCAACAAAAATAAAATGGATACTGGATAATGTGGAAGGTGTGAAGGAAAAGGCCCAAGCTGGACAAATCCTCACCGGTACCATTGACTCCTGGCTTATCTGGAAACTTACGGGCGGGGCGGTGCATGCCACGGATTATACCAATGCCAGCCGGACGCTGCTTTTTAACATACGTACTCTCAGCTGGGACAAAGAGCTCATAAAACTCTTCGGAATATATGAGAGCATGCTGCCCGAAATAAAATATTCGGATGATATATTCGGGTATACATCTGAAAATGAGCTGTTGGGGGCAAAGCTACCCATAACGGGTGTCATTGGCGATTCCCAGGGTGCGCTCTTCGGGCAGAACTGCTTTGAAGCGGGGATGGTTAAGGCCACTTACGGCACCGGCTCGTCCATCATGATGAATATCGGCTGCGATTATAAGGAAGTAGGAAACGGGTTGGTTACGTCTGTGGCCTGGGGTATGAGAGGCAGGGTGGAATATGCCATTGAGGGAATAGTCCACTGCAGCGGAGACGCATTAAAATGGGTAAAGGATAATCTCGGTCTTTTTCAGAATTTTGAAGAAGCAAGAGATATGGTCAATTCCCTTGAAAGCAATGAAGGGGTATATCTTATCCCTGCGTTTGTGGGGCTTGGAATACCTTACTGGGATTCAAATGCCAGAGCGGCTGTTGTGGGCATGTCCAGAGGGAGCCGGAAGGAGCACGTTGTCAGGGCAGCCATAGAATCAACCGCATACCAGATCAAGGATGCCATAGATACCATGACACAGGAGGCGGGTATACGGCCCAGGGAAGTGCGTGTTGACGGAGGCCCCACCAGGGATGCTTTCCTCATGCAATTTCAGGCAGACATGCTGGATATTCAGGTGGCAGGTGCTGAAATTGCAGAGCTGTCCTCCATGGGTTCGGTTTATCTGGCAGGACTGGCTGTGGGTTTATGGGACAGTAAGGAAGAGATAAAGTGTTTAAGAAAAGCATGCAATGTTTACAGCCCGGCAATGGATTCCGGTACGCGGGATGAACTGTATCGGGGCTGGAGGGCTGCCGTAAAAAGAGTACTGTGCTGAATACAAAAAACGTTTGACACCTACAAGTATAACTCATAAAATTTATTTGATATAATTAACATATTGACATTATAAAATAGTAAAAAACCGCTTTAGGAGAGTTATTTTTTTATAATGTCTCAGACTAAAATCGGGTTATCTGTTATCTGGATAAAATGGAGTGATTATGATGAAATTAACTGTTAAGGATATAGCAAAGGCGGCAAATGTTTCACCTGCCACAGTGTCCAATGCTCTTAACAACAGAAAGGGAGTAAGCGAGGAAATAAAGCAGAATGTCCTGAAAGCTGCCAGAGAGCTTGGGTATACCAAGGAAACCGCTTCCGACAAAAGTACCATAAGGCTGGTTATATTCAAAAGGCATGGCTATGTTGTCAATGATACTCCATTTTTTTCTTCCCTGATAGAGGGAATAGAGAAGGAATGCAGGCAGCAGGGATATCAACTGCTTATTTCCCACATAAGCATCATGGAGAAGGACTTCAGGGAGATCATAGCAGGTTTGAATAATGACAGTGCTTCGGGAATGCTTATACTTGCAACCGAAATGCTGAGTGAAGACCTTGAGCTGTTCGGTAATTACAGAAACCCAATTGTTTTACTTGACAGCTGTCTCAGGGACAGCAATATTAATTCGGTTCTCATAAACAATGAAGATGCTTCATTCAGGGCAACCAGTTATTTAATAGAAAATGGGCATACCGAGATAGGCTACATCGGCAGCTCGGCCTTTATAAAAAACTTTTTTTACAGAAGGCAGGGATTTCTGGACGCCTTGCATGAATCCGGGATAGCTGTAAAAAAGGAGTATCTCATATCTGTCGAGCCCACAATGGAAGGTGCATACAGGGATATGTCAATTTTTCTGGAAAATAACAAAAACCTGCCGACAGCCTTTTTTGCAGACAATGACACTATTGCCTTCGGGGTAATGAGAGCTCTGAAGGAAAAGGGTATTAATATTCCAAAGGATGTTTCCATCATAGGTTTTGATGATATGCCCTTCTGCGAGATAACAAGCCCCAGACTGACAACAATAAAGGTATTTAAGCAGGAAATGGGAAGCACTGCCGTAAAAAGGCTGATGTCATTAATGACTGAAGGCGGCGGGCCTTCACAAAAAATTCAGATCAATACCGAACTTATTGTCAGGGACAGTGTCCGTGATCAGAAATAACCAGTCTTTAGCATAGGAGAGTGTGCAGCTTGAATAAAATACTGAATTTTGGATCATTGAATATAGATATTGTCTATAGCCTGGATCATATAGTTCGCCCCGGCGAAACAATTTCTTCCCGGAAAATCAATACCTTCTGCGGAGGAAAGGGACTGAATCAGTCTGTAGCAATAGCAAGATCGGGACTTGAGGTTTATCATGCCGGAAAAATAGGCAGGGACGGAGCTGTAATAAGAGAGGTCCTGGACGGGGCGGGGATAAAGTGCGATTTCCTGCTGGAAAGTGAAGGGCGTACGGGTAATGCGCTGATTCAAAAAGATAAGTCCGGTCAAAACAGTATTATACTTTTCGGCGGTGCAAACAGGGAAATTACTGCCGGTGAGATAGACAGTATATTGGAGCAGTTTACTGAGAACGATATTCTAATTTCCCAAAATGAAATAAGCAACGTACCCTATCTGCTTGAAGAAGCCCGGAAGCGTAATATGAAAATAGCATTTAATCCTTCACCCATGGAAGACTGGATTAAAAACACCTCATTGGAAGGTATAACCTGGCTGGTAATCAATGAAATAGAAGGGGAAGATCTTACAGGTTCCGGCAAGCCGGAAGAAATAACAGAACGGCTTTTGGAGAAATATCCAGATATCTGCGTTGTTTTGACTTTGGGAAAAAACGGGGTTATATATTCGGATAAGTCCGGCCGGTTCAGGCATGATGCATATAATGTAAAAGTGGTTGATACAACTGCAGCCGGTGACACATTTTTAGGATACTTTATAGGGTCCATAGCAAAGGGCTCTGATATTCCTACTTCCCTGAAGCTTGCCTCGCTTGCCGCATCACTGGCTGTTTCAAAGGCAGGTGCCGTCTCCTCCATACCAACAGTTGAGATGGTAATGAATTTGATTAAATAAAAAATTCATATCTGAAAAATTTATATCTGAATGAAGTAATGCGGCGGCTATGTTTATAGCCGTTTTTTTATGGTCAAGAAATCATTATGACTACATATTCCTGAAAAATCAGTACATAGAGCTGTCAGGCCTGGCGTTAAAGTAACAATTTTTTACCGGCGAGTTTATGGATTAACTGACACAGTAGTTAATTTAACGCGTTGTGCTAATTAATTTTGTTTTGCTTTACCTGTGTAATTCTTTATATCAACTGGTAACTTCCGCACTAACTTCATGAAATAGGGTGCACCCAAAACAATTACAAAAATTGTATCGCCTCATTAATAAAGCGATTTTGTCGTCGCTCAAACTCAACATCCTATCTCGATTTGAAGCTCAAAGCAGCGTCCTGCTGCTTTGACGGCAAAACCGCTTTACCTTCGTCGATAATTTATCGTAATTGTTTTTAACCATGCATCCCTATTTCATGAAGTTGTCCTCGCGTACCAGTTGATTCCAAATAAATTTATCTGTAAAGCAAAACAAAATTTCAACTAGCACAATAGATTAATTTATGCATATCAGCAACTAAAAAGCATCACTTCTTAACAAAATCATAATTTACTCAAAAAATTTATAAATCCGGGTGTTAAATCAACTTCAAAAATTACTAATCAATATAGGAATAAATTTTAGGAGTTGAAAAGGATGTACACCAGAGTACCGGACAAATCCGTAGCCGCACATAATAAAAATCACCAGAACTCATCATCAAGGCAAAAATCGTTAGTCAAGCAGCCAAACTACATGGAAATAATCCTGCGTCTCAGAAGACTGCCCAATTCATTGACACAGCAGGATATAAATATTCTCCAGAAAACCATCGGAAACCAGGCAGTTATTAAGCTGCTTACCGATATTAAAAAGATACCTCCAAAAAACAACCAACCCGGTCAAGACAAAGAAACTACTCCCGGCACACAGGACAAGCAGCCGGATTCTAAAATGCAGCAATCGGAAAAACAACAGTCGGAAAAACGGCAATCCGGATTGCAGCAGCAGGATACCGGCAGCAAGACCGTGGAAAAAAGAGAAGAACAAAGTGACTCAGGTGACCTGAATACTAGGTTGACAGAGGCATCCGGGTCGGCTGAACAAAAAGCTGAAAAGCAGGAAACAAAGGAAAAGGCTGCTCCGGTAACGGCAGAAAAGTCCATCACTGTAACTGCTTTGAATAATTCAAATACGGGTAGTAACACCGACACTGTTTTAAGTAAATCCGATGCAGGCAGTAATACCGTTAAGGAAGCAAACTCAAAACAGATCCAGGTGGCAAAGGAAAGCTCTTCACGGCAGGAGACTTTACAGCAAAACAAAGAACTCTTTCAACCAAAACTTGAAAACAAGGGGGATACCGATCTCCAGACAGATAAAGAATCAAAACCTGCTTCCCTCAAGGAAGAAAAAGCTGCTGAAGGCGGTAAGCCAGCAGAAAATAAAAACCTGGTGAAAACAGCCGACAATGGAGCAGAAGCAGTTTCTGATAAAAATACAGCAGCTGCTAATAAAGATGCCCAGGCCAAACAGGAAGCCGTGTCACCTGTGGAAGATGTCCCAACTCCAGCAGGCTCTGAAAAAGCAGGCAAGGCTGAAAATGCTGCAAATAGCGAGAAAGCTCAAAAGCAGGCAGCAAAGGCACCTGCAGTTAAAATATCCGGCGAAGACCCCTTAAAGATACTGAATCAGCTGGGAAGCATTCCGCCTACCGAAGCAGTAAATGCATTTTCACAGGCCGCTGCTGTTTCAGACGGTGCCTTTGAGAAGCAGCGGGCCAGGACTCAGGCTGTCATGCCTGAAATACCTACACCTACAGGGCTTCCTGCAATAAAAGACAAGGGTTTCAAAGCTGCTGCTGCCAATAAGGTAAAGGAAATAAAGCATAATGAGCCTGCTGCCTTCAGGAGCGAGAAAACAGGAGGCAAGGCACACGAGGGAATACCCGGTGAAATTAAATTGAGCTCAAACCCTGAAGCCGACGCAGATGACGTAATGGCCGAGGCCAGACAGTACTCAAAAAATACACCTTCAATTGGAATGACAGGAGAAGCCGATCCAAATCAGATGGAGGGCTTTAAAAGTGAGGCAGAACAAAACGTTCGATCAGCAGAACAGGCTGAGTTGATTCAGACCAACCAGGACTTCGGAGAAAACGACATAGCACCTAAAGAGGATCCAACAAAAATAAAAGCTGCAAAACCCATAAGCCCAGTCATACCCCTTGGGCTGGAAATCAACAGGACGGCACCCATACCTCCTGATGTGGCTTCCATAGCCAATCCACAATTGAGTTCCGAACTAAAAACCTTTATGAAGGGAAAAGAAAACGAATACCAGCAGGGCAAGGCACAATTCGATACGGGAGTATCCAATGCAAAGCAAAATGCCAATGAGCAAATAGAAAGCCGGAAAACACAGGCAAAGGACACCCAGCTCAAGGAGCAGGCCAGTGCAAAAGCAGAGGTGGAAGGCTATAGAAAACAGTGGAGGACAGAAGTAAACACAGCAGCATCGGAATATGACAAAGAAGCAGGCACCGAGGCAGAAAAAAAGAAAAAAGAAGTAGGAAAGATAAAAGAAGAAAAAGAGGGCCAAGTCAAAAAGACAATGTCCCAGGCAGAAAAGGATGCAGACAGGGAATGTAAAACAGCAAAAAAGGAAGCCGAGGAAAAGAAAAAGGAAGGCGAAAAAAAGAACATATTCGAAAAAGCCTGGGATTGGGCCAGGGACAAAGCAGAAAAAGCGGTGGACTTCGTAAAGAAAGCAGTAAGCTTTGTATTTGACAAGCTGCGCCAGGCAGTAAAAACCATATTTGAAAAAGCAAAACAGGCGGCACTGGGACTGATAGAAGCAGGCAGAAAGCTTATAGTAGGTGCAATCAAAGGACTTGGAAACGTACTGAAAGGACTTGTAAAAAAAGTATTTGCCAGATTCCCCGGAATATCCAAAAAAATATGCGGCTTCATAGACAG